>CAWDTW010000082.1:0-46509 GCA_963805295.1 uncultured Alphaproteobacteria bacterium
TGACGTTATCTGTTGATAAGGCCCCATCCCGATGGCGCCTGAAGGATCCCAGTTTCGCGGAGTGGCTCGGCCTCCCGATGCCTCGAGCCGCTTCGTCTCCAGTCATCTGAGATAGTTGGGTAGGTTCTCGGTGGCGACGCCGTGGAAGCGGCGCATCCCATTCCTTGAGCGGGCCGTGATAGGCGTTGACGTTGTCGAGCACCAGGTCGGGGGCCTCGGTTTTCGGCGCGCCCGGCGCGGGAACGACATGGACCGGAAATTTCGCCCAAAGGGCGAGGGCCACGATCGCCTTTCTGCTGTCGCAGACGAACCGATTGGCGGGCGTGACCACGCCGTCCAGCGCCGCCGCGATTGAGGCGCGGTCGACATTGGGCAACACCGCGTTGGTGGTTGCGCCCTCGCGGTCGCGCGCCACCAGGATCGGGATGTTTCTCCGAAGAAGAGGCCCGGGTGCTTGGCCTTGCCGCCCTGCTTGCGCGGCGGGCGGGGGAAGACCGGACAGGGGGCTGGGGAACGATCTCGAGGATGAATGGATCGTCGGCCTCGACAATGCCTCTCAGCGTCTTGGGCTTGTCCAGCGCGGGCGAGCCGAAGAAACCGGTGTCGCCAGCGGAAGGCCGTGAAAGGGTGGATTTGTTGTGGTGGACGTGGCAACGTTCGGCGGCCTTCGCCACGCTGGTTCCCTCGATCATCGCCTGGGCGGTGGTCGAGCCATTGCTCTTTCTTGTGCAGCCCCGCCATCGGCGTCTCCCTTAGGGCGTCGCCGCAACGTGCGCCCGCAGCTCTTGCAGCGGGAGCGCGCCTGCAGACTGTTCGCCCGTCCCCAGGCGATGATGTCGCGCCCCGCGCAATGGGGGCAACCCGGCGTTCCACCTTCGCCTGGCCGATGTCCCCCAGCGCGTCCTCGCGAACCCGGCGCTGCTTGCGCGCGTCCCCCGGCAAGCGCCGCCGCGCGTCCTCCTGATCCTCGAGCCGCCGCCTCGACCGGTTCGCCAAAGCCGACGCAACGTCCTCATCGGCCTCCTCGGCCTTGCAAAGCGCCTTCACCGCCTGTCGCCGCCGCGCCGGGGTTACCTACCGATCCCGCCCAGCCAATCCTCTAAATTCCGGGGCTCTCCACCAACGCCTCCTTGATTCAAATGTGTCAAGAATAGCCCGAAATCAGACAGTGAACTGACGAATAGAGCCATTGATTTCATTGCGATTTTCAGCATATGGCGAAAAATGAGGGGATGAGTTAGGTCGCGAGAAGCCGAGTCACGCGGAATTTGGCTTTGTTTTCCCCGATATCCACAGGCTTTGGAATTGCCACCCAAGGTTACAGCGTTTACAAGGGCTTCGCGGCGCAACCAGGTGTGGCAACGAAGGGCCAACTCGATGCGCGTGCTCTCCCCCGCCAAATTGATCGCATTACTGCCGCCGCGCGATATTGTAGAGCTGATGGGTCCAGCGTTGAGCGAGGATGACCTCGCAGACCTAGAGCGAGATGTCGACGCAGCTATGGATCATCGGATACCAAGGAGCGCAAGCGCAGAACGGTTGCGTTACGCCGAGCGGTGTCTACTCAAGTATATTGCTTGGCTTTACGAGGAAGCTTTGCCCCGCCATCCTTCCTGGGCGAAGGACGAGGTCAACCGCGCAGTGAGACGCTTGGTCGAATTGCGGGTCGCGGCAAGAGCAGCTCGCCCAAGGAAGCACTAAGATCGCCGGTTGGCTCGGTCACTCTATCTTCAAGCACTGCCTAAAGCGCGTCGCGAGTGAGTTCAATCCCGATTTGATCTGCGACCGTTCCCCAAAATTGGAACCGCTTCCGGCAGCGCGCGCGACGCGCTTTCTGCTGCTCCAACACGGCCAGCCTATGCGCTCTGACTTGACCATGCTGATCGCGCAAACGCTCGACAACGGTCAGTACGCCCATACGGTGTGAGACCGACTGCTCCTTGACAATTGTGATCTCCTCCCGATCCTGGGTCCCGTCGCGAACTGTGTTGAAATTCCTGGATGCGTCTCCGGCGAGATGATGTTATCGGATCAGGCGGCGAGGTCAATCGTTGTTTGATCGTCTGGCTTCTCGGCGAGGCTCTGCCATCCATCGACCTTGCGCATGGTGATCTGTCCCGAGGCAAGCAAGGCCCAGAACAGCATCGCCGCGGTCTCGGCGGAGGGCAGCACGGTCTGCGTCTTGATGCGGCGCTTGAACTCTTCGTGCAGCCGCTCGATCGCGTTGGTGGTGCGCGCCGACTTCCATTGGCTCGGCGGCAAGCGGGTGAAGGTGAACAGCCGGTCGCCGGCTTCCTCCAAGCTGTCGGCGACGGCGCGGCATTTCAGCCGCCACTTGCGCAGGAACGCACGGCGCCGCTTCTCGATCTCGCTGCGCGTCTCGGCATAGATCATGTCGGTGTAGTCGGCTGTGATCTCGTCGTGCAGCTTCTCAGGGGCGTGCGCCAGCAGGTTGCGATGCTTGTGCACGGTGCAGCGCTGGTCGGCCTGTCGGGCCACAGCGCCGCCAGCGCGCGCTTCGAGCCCGGCGCGCCGTCCACGATGATCAGCTGCGGCGTGCGCAGTCCGCGCCGCGACCAGGTCGTCGAGCACGCCGCGCCAGGCCGCCTCGCTCTCGCCGCCCATGTTCCCCACCGACAGCAGGACCTTCTGGCCGTCGCTGCGGACGCCGAGCACGACCAGCAGCGAGATGCTGGTCGCCTTGCGGTCCAGCCGCACCCGCACCACCGTGCCGTCGAGGATCAGCCGGACGATGGCTCTTCGGCGAGCGAGCGCGATTCCATGCGTCCCAGTCCGCCTTCGTCTTGCGCCAGGTGCGGCTGACCACGTCCTTGCCGACCGCCCCGGCAAACACCGCCTTCAACGTCGGCGTGCGCCACGTTTGGCAAGACGCGGATCGCCGTGCCGCGCGCTCGGTTGACCGGCGAGGACGGCAAGACGCGCGAATGGCGGGGCGGTTCGCTGCGCGCCTACCAGCGCCGCACCCGGGCCGCCGACGCCTTGATCGCCGGGGCTTATCTCGCAGGGACCAACACCCGCCGCGTGCGGCGTAGCCGCCCCTGGTGCCCTCAAAACGCCCGCCACGCCCTCGTGGCTGATCTTGTGGCCCTTCGCGCGCACCGCGTCCGCAATGGCCCTCCGACTTTCCCTCTGCCCGCAACGCGACCATTTCGCGGATCGCCTGTTGCTCGGCCTCATGCTGGACGAGCTCGCCGTCGTCAAATGGCAGAGCCGCGACGATGCCAGCCGCCTTCGTGGTACACTGGCGCGCCCGAAATCGAGGTAGGCGAAGAGTGACCACTCAACCGGATCCGCGCCTCGTCGAGGCCGCCAAGCACGACCCGACGCTGGCCTACATGATCAACAAGGGCATCCCCCTCACCAGGGAGCGCTGGATCAAGTTGAACTGGCCGGTGACCCGCCCCGACCGTGGTGCATCGAGCACGAGATGGAAGTACCCGCGCCTTGGCGGGACCCCTCCAAGCTTGAGGCGTGAATGGAGGCGGGTATGGTGCATCATGACTGCAGGCTCGGGGACGTGCAGCGCCAAAGTGTGGACGGATGGGGCAACTGGGGGTTTGCCGTCCTCCCGAACGCAGCAGGCGGTCCGGTGGTTTCGCTAACATACGAGACTGAAGCCGAAGCCAGGGCGGCGCATGCCCTGATGGCCAAGGTGATCGTCGGGGCCGCGATCATCCCTCACTCGTGAATGCGTCGCGCAAGGATATTCCGGACCGTCGTCGCCTCCCACTTGCTGCCGCGCGCCGTAAGCGGTCGCATTGTGGGCGCGGGATGGAAAGCTTCTCGCCGCCGCGCGGACCGAGGGCGGTCAGCTGCTTTTCTATCGCTGGCGGGTCGAGCGTGACGGTACTGCGCTGGCGGCATTCGCGCCAATCCGGACAGCGCAGGGTCGCGGCAATCGGACTCCGAGCACTACTGCCCACGAGCTCGTCTGTGGCTGTCGGCTGAGCCCCGCGCCCGGCCGCTTGTGCCGCACCGGTGCGGCTTTGCTTGCGACGGCAGCACTTGCGGAAGATTTCGCGACCTCGGCGCCCGAAGACAAGCTTCTGGATCGTATTGCGTCGCTGTGCCGCGATGCGCTGTCGCGGCACCTGACCGGTCCACTACTGAAGCTGCAGGCTCCAGCCCTCCCGGCGGAAGTTGCGGCCGCAGTCGATCGCTTGGAAGGCCGCGATCCGGCGCTCCGCACCACACCGGCGAATGGAGAGGCTCACGCGTGATCTGAAATGACCGAGCCCGCTGCCTGGAAAACAGCGGGCCCGGAAAACTCGAATGTGGCGCGCCAACGCCACGGAGTAACTACATTAACCAACGAATCTTTAGCCGATCCCGAGCCCACGCGCAATCCTACGCCACTGACCGGCTCACTCGGTGATCTCGTCACCCGGGCTCAAGGGCGACCGATTTACTGCACACCGTCGCTTGCTGTTCGCCGCGCTCTGATGAACGTGATCGTCGGTTCGCTCCGTCGGGACTTTCCGGCCGCGGAATTTGTCGACACGTTGGCACTGTATCGGAACTCCAACGACCGGCGCCGCCGCTGGACATCCGAGCGCGAGGGCTTTGGCGCCGCGATAATCGTGACGCGGGCCGACGACCTCCCCGAGGGCATCGATCCGTTCGCTGGCATCGCCGGACAGCACGTGATCAGTCTCCGCCTTGGCTTCGAGATCGAGCATTTCGCGCGCCGTGGGCGTCCGGTCGCCTGGCACGCGGTCGTGTTCCCCGCCTCGTACTGGCTTTCTCGGTTTGCCATTGAGCCATTCAATCGGATTTGCTCACAATCCTACGCGGCACTTGTTCCGGCCGACAGCGCTGAAATTTTTCGTCCCGTGATCGGCCCGTCGTGGTTCTGCGTTGTGCCGGCCCAACATGGCCCGTAGCAAAGCCCCACGCTCGCCCGAAAGCCGGGCCCTCGTCGAGCAAATCCACCGGTTGCTCCAACGCGGCCACTCGGTCCGCGAGATCGCCCGACGCACAGGGATCTCGAAGTCGCACGTCCACGACATCTCGACCGGCAAACGCGGCGTGTCGGCGGCGCGCGCAGCCGCGGCAACGGAACATCTATCCAGAGAGCGTCCGGCACTTGCGATTATCGATGGGCAAATTCGCGCTGTCGATCCACTGGGCAGGCGCGATCGACAGAAAATCGGTCGTTATATGCGCGCAGTTCAGGACGCGAGGCGTTCCGGCGATTTCCGCGGATTACGCCGCCGATTCAAGCGCACGGTCCTAAGAACGAGCGAAGGTGAATTTCGCTTCGAAACCGATGCGACTGCGCTGCACGAGCTCGACGATGCCGGTCTTCTCCAACTTGATGAGGTCTTTCACTATGAGCCGCTTGCGAACGCCGCGTGACACTGATGAGAAATGCCGGTGTGGCGAAAATCGGCCGGAGGCGATGACGCGGCGCGGCCGTTGCTATGAATGCACGCTAATCCAAGACGGTCGTAAATGCACCGAGGATCATCACCCCTTCGGCCGTGATAACTCGATCGTAGCCGGCATCTCACTGGAAATTCCCGGCAACTGGCACCGCGCGTTCGACGCCCGCCGCGCCCGGCGTCCCGACATCCTGAAGCGACCCGGGGACAACCCTCTTCACCAGATCGCGGCCGCCGTCGCGACGCTCGGGGAAGCAGCCGATGTCGTTGCAGATGTTGCCCGCAGCGAAGCATGGCCGGACTGGATTGCCGGACTCGCCGAAATCTTCGCCAACGCAGCCGGCTCGGCCGCTGAATGGTTGCTGGTTCTTGCTGGCAAGCTCGACGAGTGGCGCGGCCCGACTTGGATTGAGGAGATGCCGAAATGGCGCCCGTAAAACGGCGCCCGCAGAAGTCAGCTGGACATCATGAGAGCCCCATAAGGCCCGAGCCCGCTACGCTGCCGGTCGCAACTCGCACATGGTGCGTTCGCGATCCGCGGGCCCCTGAGGATGATCGGGCTGAGTTGAAGCCGGCCGGGCACTGGAAACCGCCAGGGCGTCCAAAGCGCTTTCTCGCGCTTCAAACTGAAAGCGTCGCGTCGGCGACAGCCCTAATGCCCGGCTTCGAGGGCGAGCGTTGGGCATCGGAGGGACAGGCACCGCTCTTTGGCTGCGCGGCAATCGGGCGGACCTACGATTGGCGTATCGAGCGCGAGGTGATCTTTTATCCTGACGATCTGCCAGATAGCGCGCTGGCTGTCCTTCGCCGGTATGTCGGGGATCGGACCTATCGACGTGGGGCTCCGCCGCGGAAGGACGGCGACGCAGAGCCAGATCTGATTTGGCGCGATCGGCCCCGTACAGTCGTCGAGCTTGTCCCGCTCTCGCGCTTCCTGAAACGCTTCTACTGGATCGCCTACGAGGACCGAGGCCTCGTCGTCGGGTTCGACCTGGCCTGTCATATCAGCCGGCTCGCTGCGTTTTGGCGAGAGGTGAAGAAAGGGCGAAATGTCGGCGGCTGGCATCTTGACCTCTGGACGTTCCGAGAGCCGGTCTCAGGAGAGGAACGACCGAGCGCCGGATGGCGGCCGGGCATCATCCTGAAGCGGGTTACACCGGATGTTGTGTTTATCGAGTTCACCGGGCGGCGTGGGGATGGCAAGGGTGAAAAAGGCACGCGCTACCGCGGAGAGTTTTTCGACCCTGCAAATCTGGCCCGTGGCCTGACGGGTCGACATTGGACGCTGCCCGAGGCGGTCACCGCCTTTACCGGGGAGGTGATCGAGAGCCCAACCGAGCACGGGACGATCACGCCCAGTTCGCTCGATTACTGCCGCACCAGGCTGCATGCGAACTCTCTCGCTGACCGGGACCCTGCTCTGCCTTTTCGACCGCTTGCACCCGGTAAGTCGCGGTGCTGGCGGGCGGCTATCAGAAACCCGCGTCTACTCGGCCGGAGGGCTCGCACGCGCCTATTTTTCAGCAGCAGGAATCTCGCCTCCGGCGATCCAGGAAGATCGTTTAGGCCCGTGCGTTGCCGCATTCTTTGGCGGCTGGGCGGAAACCCAACTGCGCGGCCGAGCGCCGGTGGCGCACGTCGACTTCCGCCGTCAGTACCAGATGGTGTTCCTGTTACAAGAGCTTCAGGATCTCTTGGCGGCCGAGCGGCTTGAGTTCATCGAAGATACGGAAGCAATCCGAGCGTTCGTCGAGCACGTCACCATCGACGAGCTGTTGCGGCCTGCCACTTGGCCGAAGCTGAACGCACTTTGCCGGATCCGGCCTGCCGGTGGGATCATGGTGGGTCGCTGGGCACTCGATGAGAGAGGCTCCGCGACAAGCCCGGACAGTTTCCGCTTGGCGATGACACACCGGTACAGCGACGAGCCTGTCGCCGCCTATCTCGGGGATGTTATTGCATCGAAGCTCCTGTCCAAATGCACACCCGAGATCATTCGAGCCGAGCGTATTGTTCGTATTGGCCGCCAACGTCTGCGCAGGGCTCGCCTCTTCGGCGGCGCCATCTTTGACCCGGGCAGGAACGACCTTCTGTTCAAGCTGCTTGTCGAAGAGGGCGAGCGTTTCAACCAAGGCAGTGGCCGCTTTGCGAAGATTGCCGCACCGGTGCGGCAAGTAATCCTCCCTGGGGTGAAAGGGATCGGTAATATTGGGTGTTTCGGCGCCTTGATCGAAACGCGAGAAGGGGATCTTTTACCGAACCGCCGGGAGGAGGTGACCCTTCTTTCAGATGCGGAGCCTCTTCGTCGAGCGGTCTTGCACCCCGAAGATCCTGGGCCTTTTGCCTGCCCGGCAATCGCCGGGCTCGTCACTGCCGGTGGCCGATTGCTGCTCGCGATGCTGCACCGTCTCGTCTGTGACCGCGGCGGCACTATCGTGGCGTGCGACACTGACGGCGCGCATATCGTTGCGACCCAGAAGGGCGGGACAGTCCACATCGAAACCCGCGGCGCCGATTTTTATGAAGGTGGTCCCGCAGAAGCCGTCCGCGCCCTTTCATGGGCTGAAGTCGACGAGATCCGCACACGGTTTGAGGCGCTCAACCCGTTTGACCGCTCACTTCTGCCAGGCTCCCCGCTGCGAGTGCACAGGATCAATTTCGATGCTGCTGGCGCGCAGATCCAGCTCAATGGGCTGTTCATATCGGCAAAGCGCTACAGCATCACGCGGCCCGATGGCAGCTTCGCCGATTTCAAAGCATCGATCCTTGGCATGTACCTACCACCCGCGAACAACTGGGTCGAGGAGGCATGGCGATCAATAGGCGAAATCTGGGACGCCCGGCGACTGTCACCGCAGCCGTGGTTTGCGCTGCCGGCCGCGCGTGCGCTGACGGCATCAAGCCCCGCCTATGCTCGCGAGATCAGCGGCCTTCCGGAACTGCGACCGTGGAACCGCTTTCTCGCGGCAACCGCGATCGGGCGGAAACCAGCCGAACGCGATTCCCGAAGCGAAGTTGTTGTTGTCACTCCGTTTGAACAGGATCCCCAGCGTTGGGCGACCTTGTCTTGGCGATTTGTCGGCAGCGGCAAGCCTCTGCCGCTCAATCGGCCGGACGACGAAGGCGTTCAGTGGAAGCTTCGAACGGTCCGCGACTTGCTGCACAGCTATGCCACGCACGCCATTCCCGAGATGCTGGCGCCGGACGGCGCCCGCTGCGGCCCCTACACACGCGGCGTGGTGCGGCGCCGCCCGATCCGCGACGGCGAGCGCTGGCTGGTCCTCAAGGAAGCCGCGGTTTATGGCGATGATCCACGCTACGCGTTCTCGCTTACGCCGGCCGAAGCGTTCCGCCGGGCGACTCAGGCAGATCAAGGCGGCGACGCGTCCCCGATTTGGGATGAGGTCATTCGGCCTTCCCTCGTCATTGTCGGACCGGCTACGGTTGCCCGGAGGATGGGACTTGCCGCACGAACCGGGCGAGCCTGGGCGGCGGGAGAGCGCCAGCCCGCAAATCCGGGCGAAGTCGCGCGGGCGATCGTTGCCGTCGCAAATGAGGCTGGGCTCGGCCTGCCGACCGACGAGCACCTTCGAGCCGAGGAAATCTGCTGTGAACTGCCGCACCGCGCGGCCGCCGTGCAATGCTTCATCGTGATCGCAGTCGGGATGCTGGCCGAACGTCACGGCGGAGTGCGTGCCCTTGCCCGAGCAATGGGCGGCCAAGATGGCCACGATTGCGAACCGGCCGTGCGCCGGTGGCTTTCCCTCTCTCTGAGCGAGCCGCGGTCAATCACTGAGCTGAACCGAATCGTGGCCCGCATATCGAAGTTCAGCCGTACCGAAATCAAGAAGATGCATCGGCGCATCCGCAGCGACTCTGGGCCGGCTGGTGATCGGCAAGCCGTATTCGCGCATATCTCGCTGCTCAATGGCGCTGACAAGCCGGTCGTACCGACGCCAGAGGAGACGCTCGTATTCCCGGTCATCCTTGTCGTCGCTGGGCTGCTGGTTCCTCTCGTACGGCAGATTGCGGAGGCGCTTCGCTCGAGCGAGGTTCATGCGCAGTCGGACCCAGTCGCCGTTGTGAGCGGGTAATCAGGCGTCCTATTGGCGGAGAAAGGGGGAACCGCTCCGGGCGCAATCCGGGGCGGTTCTTCTCGTTTAGGCGAGATTTTGCTTTCTGCTATGCCGGTCAAGCAGATGATCGAGGTGACTAAGATCGACATCCTTGGAGACAAGGGCCGGCCAAAATACCGCCCAGGCCTGGCCGTGCCTGGTCGTGAAGGCGTGGTGCGGGCGGCGTTCGAGCACGCCACGGCCCCGGGCGGGTTGAAGATCATCGAGGGCCGCGCCGGGACCGGCGTCGGAGTTCACCGGCTTTCGGCACGGCTACGCCGGGACGATCTACAAAGGTCAGGGCAAGACCCTCGACCATACCTATCTGATGCACACGCCGCAATGGCGGACGGCCTCGAGCTATGTGGCGCTGACGCGCCAGCGCGAGAGCGCCAAGGTGTTCGCGGCCGTGGAGACGGCGCAAGAAGAAAGCCCCAGTGATGCAGGTGATGGAGCATTCCAATCGGCCGGAGGAACAGGGGCACACGAAGGCGATCCGAGCCTACCTTCTGAACACGGCCTGCATCGGCGAGAAGTTCATTCTCCCGGCGTTCACCTTCAACTATGGCGTCGAGGACTCAATGAAGAATTCCCGATCGCCACGCTGATGTTGTTCGGCGCCGCGACCGAGGGCGCGAACACGTGGCCCGGCATCCTGTGCCTGCCGCCGAACGCGCCCGTCGCTGCTTCCCATCGGCCCCCCCGCGCTGTGGCAACGCCCCGCCCGTTCAAAGCGGCGGCGATCTGCCTGAGCGACTTCGCGCCAGCGGCCCTGGCTTCAGCGATGACGGGCGCGACGGCGGCGGCGAACGTGTCGGCCCCGGCTGTGCGGGTGGCGTTGACGGTGGCGCGGGCCTCGGCGAGGCGAGGGTTGCCAAGGGCCTGTCCCCGGGGGCCGATGGGACGCCGCGCGCGTTCAGGGCGGCGATCTGGCGGCGGACGGCGTGAAGTCGCCCATGGGGCGAGGGCGGCGTGCGCCAGGGGGGCGCACGACCACGACACAAGCCGCCCCTCGCGGCCGGCCGCCGCGTCGAGCCTCGCCTGGATCCGCCCGGTCTCGCGGTCTATGCCGGTGATGACGCCGGCATTGCCGTTGTAGATGCCGGCGCCCTTCACCGTGTCGGTGCATCCGCCAGCTGGCGCGGCAGATCGGGCGCGCCGAGATCAAGTCGGCCTCGGTCGCCTATGCGACGCGGGACGAGCTGACGCCGCCGCAGAAGGCGCGGGCGGCCGAGCAGGCGAGGGAAGCCGCCAGAGCGACGGCCCAGCAGGGCGCCAAGGCGCGCCCTGGCGCCCCAGCCAGGCCGCAACAGCCGGCGCGGAGCGCGATCGCGCGACCCGCCGCGCCGCGTTCCCAATATCCCGACGGACGGGCGCCGGAGGCCGCGGCCAAGCCGATTGGCGCTGAGACGACCGCCAGGCCGCCGGCGCCGGCCCCGGCACGGACCGCTCCGGCCGGCGTGCTCATCCCGGCCTTCGAGGGCAGGGGGCGTGACGGCGTCGAGCGCGACAGTCTCGGGCGCGGCGTCGACGGCAAGAGCGTCGCTGCGGTCGTGGCGTCGGACGCGCAGGTGCGGCGCGAGCTGGAGGCGCGGTCGATCTATCTTCAGACCGCTTATCGCGATCCCAGGGCCGCCACGACGCGCCTCAACGAGCTTGTGGCGCGCGACGGCGCCACGAGCGCCGCGCGACGGATCTCGACCGAGCCGGGTGCCTCGGCGAATTGCGGGGCAGGGAAGGGCTGTTCGCCGGCGGCAAGGCGCGCGCCGAGCGGCAGGCCGCCATGCGCGCGGCGGCCGCGATCGGACCGAACGTGACGCGGCTTTCCGAGGCAGAAGCCCAGGCGGCGCAGGGCTACCGCGCCAGCGTCGCGGCGCAGCTCAAAGCCGACCGCACCGCGATCCCGAAGCTGTCCGACCGGGCCGTGGCGGGCTTAAGAATTGTGGCGGCCGCCAAGACGGACGAGGCCCGGGCGCAGGCCTACAGGACGCTCACGGCGGATGCGGACACGAAGCGCGAGGTCGACACGTTCCGCAAATCCGTCGAGGCGCGCTTCGGCGAGGAGGGCGCCCGCGCCCTGGCGCGGGCCGCGGCCGCCGGCAAGGCGTTCACCCACGCTTCCGTCCCGAAGGCGCAGCAATCCGCGCTGGACGCCACCGCGAAGCTCTACGCCGCGGCCCGCGCCGGCGAACGCCTGGTCATCCGCGCCGCCGAGGCCGAGCGCCTGTCGGCGCGCCAGACGCAGGGCGCGAGGCTGAAGCCATGATGTTCGCCCCATCTCAAGGCGCGCGATCCGGCCGCCAACCCTTGGCGGGCTTGGCGCATCGAGGCCAGGCGGGATCTGCTCGGCGACTGGATTGTCGACGTGATCTCCGGTCGGATCGGCGGCGGACCGTCGCGGTTTTCTGGCAGGCGCGGCGCGGGGGCACGGATGTCCCCTGAGGCGCGGTCGTTGATCAAGCTCGATGATACGCCCGGTCCGTTCCAGCTTTGTCCGCTTATGCGTACCAGGAGGCCGTTTCGTTACTTCAGGCCAGATCGTCGGCGACCGCTATCGACCCGCTGCGGACATTCGTCGGAAACGACTGAACGTCGCGAGTCGACCCATTCCTGCCCTTGGGCCAAACGCCGTTATCCCCTTCGCGACAGTCCCGGCTCGGGCGGCCCTTTTGCCCGAGGATCGATTAGGGGCGGCGATCTTTTTTGGTGGCGATGGATTCTTGCCTCATCCCCGGAATCTCCTGTCGTCTTTCACCCGCGTCAAGGTTCCTTCGCCTTGACGGAGGCCAGGGTTTGCAGCGGGCAGGGACAATGCAATGGCGCTGTCCCGCACGGTTGTCCATCAGGGCTCTGGCCTGCGCCGTCGAGTTGGCGAAGGACGGCGGTCGCCGTGTCATTGTCTTCACCAACAGCCGAAGGACGGCACAGACAAGAGCAACGACGACTTTATGCGTTTCTCGCCGGACGCGGAAGCGAAGTCCGGCGCGGCGTTTCTGGTCACAGCAATTAGCGCGGCTTCGTCTCGAAGGCCTCGTCTCGGCGAGAAGGGACGGCAAGACGATCCATTACATTGCAGAGAATGAGGAGCCGCAACTCATGCGCCAGCCCTTTGAGGAACTCGCTCGCTTCCCGCGCGCTGACTCCCGTCCGTCCCATCGCCAACAGCGATGGCGAAGCATCGCTCCGCCCTTCGGTCGGGCTCACCCCGAAAGGCGGTCGGGATCGCGAGGTTAGACGGAGCTTCCCTCTTTCCGATTACGTAGGCGATTGATATTTCGGCGAGATTTCGAGATATTGGTCTTGATGTGTACCCATGTAATTGGCTGATTTTATGTTGTGTTGTGGTGCGGTCAGGCTTATTGTTGCCCCATGTACATCGAATCGGTCCCCAACCGCAATTCACCCCCCGCCATCCTCCTGCGCGAGAGCTATCGCGAAGGCGGGAAGGTCAGGAAGCGCACGTTGCTCAACCTGTCGGACTGGCCCAGCGAGCGGATCGCCGGCTTCAAGGCGCTGCTCAAGGGCGGCACGGTCATCCCGAGCGAGAAGGAGGCGATCAGCATCATTCGCTCCCTGCCGCACGGGCACGTGGCCGCGGCGCTGGGCACGGCGCGCAGGATCGGTCTCGACCGGCTGATCGGGCCGGACGGCAACCGCCGCCGCGACCTCGTCCTGGCGCTCGCCGTCAGCCGCATCCTCGATCCGTCCTCCAAGCTTGCCGCGGCCCGCGCGCTGTCGCCCGAGACCGCCGCCTCCAGCCTGGGGGACGAGCTCGGCCTCGGGATCGTCGACGAAGAGGAGCTCTACGCGGCGCTCGACTGGCTCGCGGTCCGCCAGCCGGCGATCGAGGCCATGCTCGCCAAGCGCCACCTCTCTGGCGGGACGCTGGTGCTCTACGACGTGACCTCGAGCTACATGGAGGGCCGCTGCTGCCCGCTCGCCCGGTTCGGCTACAACCGCGACGGCAAGAAGGGCAAGCTCCAGATCGTCTACGGCTTGCTCTGCGCCCCCGACGGCTGCCCCGTCGCCGTCGAGGTCTTCGAGGGCTCGACCGGCGACCCGGCGACGCTCGGCTCACAGGTCGCCAAGCTGAAGCAGCGCTTCGGCCTCGACCACGTGGTCCTGGTGGGTGACAGAGGCATGATCACCGACGCCCGGATCGCCGAGGACATCCAGCCGGCCGGGCTCGACTGGATCACCGCGCTCAGGGCGCCGGCGATCCGCGGGCTGCTCGACGGCGGCGCCTTCCAGATGTCGTTGTTCGATGACCGCGATATGGCGACCATCACCTCGCCCGACTTCCCGGGCGAGCGCCTCATCCTGTGCCGCAACGCCGCGCTCGCCGCCGAGCGCGCCCGCAAGCGCGAGGACCTGCTGCGCGCCACGGAACGCGATCTCGCCCCCATTGCCGCCGCGGTGCGGCGCAAGCGCGAGCCGCTCAGGGGAAAAGCCGAGATCGGCCTCGCCGTCGGCGCCGTCATCGGCAAGCATAAAATGGCCAAGCACTTCGCGCTCGACATCACCGACACGTCCTTCGCCTTCGCCCGCAAGACCGCCGCGATCGCTGAGGAGGCCGCCCTCGACGGCCTCTACGCCGTGCGCACCAGCCTGCCCGAAACCGCGCTCGACGACAGCAAAACCGTCAAAAGCTACAAATCCCTGAGCCTGGTCGAGCACGCCATCCGGTCGATCAAGACCCTCGACCTCCATGTCCGGCCGGTCTACCACTGGCTCGAAGACCGCGTGCGCGCCCACGTCTTCCTCTGCATGCTCGCCTATTATCTCGAATGGCACATGCGCCAGCGCCTGGCCCCCATGCTCTACGACGACACCGACAAGGAGGCCGCCGAGGCGCTCCGCAAGAGCCCGGTCGCAAAGGCTGAGCGATCGCCCGCCGCCCTCGCCAAGCAGACCACAGGCCGAACCGACGATGGTCTCCCCGTCCACAGCTTCCACACCCTGCTTCACGACCTCGCCACCGTCACCAAAAACACCGTCGCGACCGCCCTCGCGCCCGACTTCCCCTTCACAATCACCACACGGCCGACACACATCCAGAAAAAAGCCTTCGACCTCCTGGGCATAACCTGTACCCAGTAACACACCCATCCAGCTTGATCTTATCAAGCTGAAACAATGGGTTGCGCAGGTCGAAAGAGGGAAGCTCCGGTTAGACCAGGGCGAACACAGTCGTCGCGAGGGCCTTTACCGACGCAACCGTGGACGCGATCGAGGTGAGGTCCTTCGTACCTTCCGCAAGCATATCGAGCAGGCTTGAAAGTCTGCCCTTGTCCGGCTCAGGCTTTGCAACCTCTGATGCAACTCGACGTGCGCTGCCGACGAGAAAGGGGCCGTCCTTAACTTCGTTCTGCTTCTCTTCAAGTAGTCGGATAATGGTCTCGACTTGACGCGAAAGATCGTCGCGCGCAGCGCGCGAACCTGATCCGATATGCATCTCTGCATGCGCGCCGGTTCCCGCAACCACCTGGCCTATCGTCTGCTTGCCACCCTTGAATATGACGCCCTGATTGCCGCTCATGTTGGCCCACCCCGACCAGTTGCCGCATTTGGCGGCGTCTGGTTCTCCCGACCGCCGCCTGTTATTCGCGAGATGATCGATTTTGCATCCGTGCCGGCGACGACGCTTTCGGCGTTTACGGTCCCGCCGGTAATCATGACACCCGTATTTAGAATAGCGGTTCGACGCTCCTTGATATCAGAGGTATCTATGCCAAGCGCGTCAAGATAGGCAACAATCGCATCTATTACGCATATCTCAACCGTTTTTAAGTGCACGTCACGATCAAGCTGTTGAAAATAAATTCTGAAATTTATTTTCCGATCCCAACTGACGAATGCTGGTAAGAGCACCGTAGTTGAATACAGGATTGTCTCGGATCGCCTTTCTGACCTGACGTAACGCAGGCCAATGTTGTAGTTGTCTCATAATGAACGCAAAAACTGTAATCGGAGATAGAGTCAATAGGAATGGAGACGCTATAATAGCGCCGATAAAATGCCCAAGCATCCATTTGTATTTGAGATTAGGGTCAGTCGAATCCAAATCGTAATATTTTGTCTTGAGCGGTGGCAAAATAAAATGGCTTACCTCCATGAAAAGATGCGATTTTCCTTTTTTAGCACGAAGATAACTCGTCATCACCAATTCGCCACTCCAGTCGGTGATGGCGATGCAAAAGTAAGTTCGGCGCCGATTTTCCTGCGTGCTGTCAACGGAAATTAACTTATCTTCCGAAATGGTTCTTGGCGGCAACGTGTATGACGACGGCATCAAAATTTGATCCTCGCGTATATACCGCCCATCAGGTCTACAGCGAACGACCAGTCGCGCAGCGGCAGCCCTGAGCCAACAAATGGGGCGTAACCGCCATAAACGATAAGGTTTTGACGCGGCGCAATTTCAACGGCCTCACTTGGCGTCTGATTCCGCTTGGCGAACTGCCTTCTGAGCGTAAAGTGTTCAATGATAAGTTTCTCGCCGAACAGAATCGAGGCACCCACGAGAATTAGACGTATGAAAGTAGTTACGTGAAGTTGCAAGTAATCAGAAAACGTGCTCGGATCATCCAATACATAGCCTAACTCCGACACAACGCCAGTAGTAAGAGCGAATACGACCATCACGGCAAGCAGGATAGCGTCGCGAACCATTCGCCTTCTTTCAGCGAGAAGGCATTGATCCGTCACAAACTGAGCGTCAACGCCAAATTCTGGGGCCTTACAACGGAAAGGCGCGTAATAAAAATCTTTGATGCGTAACGGAACTTTGCGTCGGAGTGGGCCGCCGCAGCCAAATATCGGGTAACATCGGACATCCGCCTATTTGCGGCTTCTCGGGCGTAATTGCTCACCCCATTTCCGCGTGATGGGTGCGGCGAATTAACTCAGGGGAGGTCGAGGGACTGGCGTGGCTGCGACGAATTTGAATCGTTGGGTCCATGTCTGCGGGCCCCGACCTTTCGAGCCTCTCGCACGCGCAGAAGGACGCGTTGATCGCCGCATTGATGGCGCAGGTCGCGTCTCTGACGGCTCGGGTCGCCGAGCTCGAGGCGAAGCTGGGCCTGCCGCCCAAGACGCCTGATAATTCCAGCGTTCCGCCGTCGAAGGGTCAGAAGCCGTCGGAATTTCGGCGCCCAAGGCCAAGGCCAAGCCGCACGCCGGGGCGCATCGTCCGCTTCATCCCAACCCGACCACGACGCGCGAAGTCTTGGCCCGCCGCTGGCGTAGATTTGCCCCTGGCCCTGCGCTTTTTGCACCCTTCGCTTTCGTGTCAGCGTCAAAGTCGTAGTACCAAGCATCGTTGGCGTCGATCTCGGTCCGGCTCCAAAACGAATTTCCGACGCCGCCAGCATTAACCCCTTTTCCCGCAGAACCAACAGTCTTTCGAAAGTACGACGCTATTTGAGAGAGGTCATCAATTGTTGGAACGACCCATCCACTGACACCTGAGGAATGCAATTGCGCGCAGTAGTCCTTTGACCGCTCCCACGTCCGCTCTAACGAGTCCCTAGTGTTTTCCCATACAAGAGTGTCGTCTTGATAAATCGCGTCTGCTTGAGGCTCTGGAATTGGGGGAAGGGTCATCGCAGACAAGTTATCTATTCGATAATTTACCGGTATGGCGGCCACCATTAGTCCGTCATTCTTGATCCGATGACAGAGGAACGGTTTTTCCAGAGCGTCAAGGGTATATGGCTGGTTAACCGCGGGGTCGCATGTAACTGCGTCATGCGGCATTATGGTCACACCGCCAATCTTGGCAGACGGAGCTCTATTCGGCTTAAATGTAACCTTAATAGTAACGTCCTTCGGAGTCGCCCCAACCTCCAACAATTCAAACATTCCCACCCGATTTATTTCAGCAATAACACACTCATTATTTCCCTTCGCCAAAGTCTGATCAACCGTCATTATTGTATGAGCAAGGGCCATCTTCATCGACGAGGTCGTCGCTACTGTTGAGCAGTAATGTCTCTTGAAATCTTGCCGTCCCGCACTATTCGCGCCAAAACCGAGGCTCATAATTACCGAGTCCAGTGGTATTGGGGCGCTCACGTTGAAATTGGTAGACTCAGTTGAGCCTTGCTCGATTAGCTGACATGTCAAAGTTGTAAGTGAACTGGCTTGGTCACTTCGGTGGCGCTTACGGGTGCTATCGCACAAGACGAGTGTGCGATCTACAAGTCGATCCCTATCTATAATTACGACGCAGCGAGTGGGTCGCTTGACAGCGGGTACTTCACGTACATCAGCACCGCCAGACGGATTATCTCGGGCGAGCTGTTGAAATAGCGGAACGGGTTGCTCATGGCCTGAAGCTACAGATCCGAAAGAAGCGGGTCGCGCACATGCGCGGCTATCCTCAGTGGCGTTGGCATTTGGACGAGGCGTTCGTGAAGGTCAACGGCAAGCTCTGCTATCTCTGGCGCGCTGTCGACCATGAAGGCGAGGTTTTGGAGTCGGTCGTCACCGCGAAGCGGGACAAGGCGGCGGCACTGAAGTTTCTCAAGCGCATCATGAAGAAATACGGCCGACCGCGGAAGATCGTCACCGACGGGCTTTGCTCTTATCCCGCGGCGATGAAAGAGATCGGCAACGCCGATCGCCAGGAGGTCGGTCGTCGGCTCAACAATCGCGCTGAGAATTCGCATCAGCCGTTTCGACGACGAGAACGGGCCATGGAGCGCTTTCGAAGCATGAAGACGCTGCAAAAATTCAGCTCAGTTCATGCTGAGGTCCACAACCATTTCAATCAGGAGCGCCATCTCGTCACCCGCGAAGTTTACAAACAAAGACGAGCCGGCGCTTTGGCCGAGTGCGCCCTCGCGGCCTGATGGCTGCTTGAGTCTGGGGGTGCTACGCCATACCCAGACGAGCTGCAGTTACTCTGACAAAGCCCCTATCGGCGTGAAGAGCGAGGCAAACCGGTTGCGGCCGACCCGGACGGCTCCGCCGCCGATTCTTCCGACACTGCGCCCGAGAAAGCCGGCAAGCCGGACAAGAACAAGACCGCCAAGGGCTCCGGCAAACAGCCCGGCGCGAAAGGGCATTGGCGCTGTCAGCCGATTGTGGTGAGCGGAGAAGTCGCGCACGCGCCGATGGCGTGCGCGGCTTGCGGCGCCGCCCTCGGCCCCGACCTGAAGCGCCGCTGCATCAGCGCCCACGACAGTCTCGAACTCGTCCGAGGCGACATGGCTCTTCAAGTCACCGCGACCCGACACAGCTACTTTGCTGTGCGCTGCCCCTGCGGTCACGACAACGTCGAACGCCCTCGCGTCGGACTGAGTTCTCTGATCGAGGGGCGCAAACGAAACTTGCGGATGAGCGAGCGTTGCTTGGTGGGCCCCATGCTCGCCACTTTCATCGCCGCGTTGTCGCTGCGCTGCCGTCTTTCGCGGCGCAAGATCCAGGAATTTCTGCGCGACTGGCTCAACCTCGAACTGGGAGTGGCGACCATCGAGCGCTGCATCCACGAATTCGGCCTGGCCAGCGAACCCGTGGTCGAGCGCCTCATTGAGGATGTGCGAGCCGCCGAGATCGTCCATCTCGACGAAACCCCCTGGTATCAGCGGGGCGTCCTGTTGTGGATGTGGGTGGCGGTGACGGCCGCCACGATCGTCTACCGCATCGGTAGCCGCCGCAAGGAGGAACTCGCCGCGCTGATCGGCGACGCCTTCCTGGGCTGGTTGGTCACCGACGGCTACGGCGCCTACCGAGATCATCCCCGCCGCCAGCGCTGTCTGGCGCATCTCATCCGCAAGGCCCTGGCCCTCGCCGAAGGCCACTACGGCGCGGGCTCAGGCTTCGGTCGCGATCTGGTCCGCGACCTCCGCCGCCTCATCGTGCGCGTCCACGACGGAGCCGACGCGGACGCCCTCGAGCGGCTGACGACCCGCATCAAATGGAACTGCCAGTGCAACCGGCATGAGATCGAGAAGAAGGTTCGCGATCTCGCCGGTGAAATCCTCAACGACTGGGACGCCGTCATCGCCTTCGTCTCGGACCCGAACCTGCCGCCGACCAACAACGACGCCGAACGCGCGCTCCGCCACGCCGTGATCGCACGCCGTATCAGCTTTGGAACCAGGACCGATGAAGGCAGCCGGTTCTACGCCGCCGGTCTCAGCGTCATCGATACTTGCCGCAGGCGTGGCGTCGAACCCTGGGCGTACGCTTGCTCTCTCATCGCCGCAGCCCGAGCCAACCTCACCCTGCCTATAATCCCCGCAAACGCCACCGCTTGAACGGCGGGGGGAGGTGAACGGTTACCAAACGCTCGGCTTCCGTCGGAACCACTGAAAGCGCAGCTTGACTGCGAACATCGTCGGTACGTCGGACGGAGAGAGGGACGTAGGTGTCGCTACCAGGTGCCGCACCAGGCGCTCGACCGAACTTCAGTCCAAAATACTCGAAATAGCCCATGTGGGCTGCATAAGTAAGATGTCTAAAGTTGAGCGCCTTTCTTTTCGTATCCGGGTGGTCGAGCTTAAACTTCCGTAGCGCCCCCCAACCACGACAAGCCACGACGGTGTTGTGAACGTCGCTGGGGATGTCCCGATCATTGTTGAAAATGGAGGAGCGGCGTTGCTCGCCTTGAGCCTTTAGGCTCGGGGTGCTGATTCCACAGAAGGAAGCAACGCCATGCAGGAACCTAGCACATCGACCGCGTGGCCCTCTTTCAGAAACTGCCGAAGCAGCATGGCGCGCGCGACATTGGGACCGTGCGGGAAGGCCGCATTCATCTCGATGACGACGGGGAAGAGCTGAGCCTCCGGCTTCATCGCTCCTTCCAGCGCTTTCACTTTCTCCGTCATGGCCTCTAGCAGATCCGGTGCGATCCGAGTCTTCGCCATCGCTTCCTGGATTTTGTTTTCGCGCTCCGGGGCGTCCTGCCGGTCAATCACGCGGTCCTCCAGCGTAGGAATTGCCGCTCCAGCAGCGCGCACCGCGGGCCATGGAAATACGCGAGTTCGGCAAAGGCGTCAGCCTAGAGACAGCATAGCTATATCAGACGCTTTGTCTCGGGAATTTGATCTTGGCAGCCGGTGATCCAGGGAAGGTTGAGCGCGGTGACGCGCACCGGCGCAACCAAGCCCTTGAGCATGAGTTCTTTTTTTTGATGGTCTTTCGCGGACGCCTTTTGATGGTTTGTTTGTTGCATAGAGAGATCGCAGCCCCGACGCGATCGAGCATGCCGTCGTGCTCGCGGCCGTCAAGGACGATGCGCGCCGCTGACGCGGTGGCCCGAAGACGGGCCATCCTTGACCGCCGCTGCGCGCGCCGGCACGGGCTGCGCGCAGGTCGGGACGGAAGGATGGCGCCGATCGAACAAAAGGATGGAACGCGAGAGCCGGTCGGCCGGTGGTCCTCATCTTGCGCCCGGAACGCAGCTCGGAGAGGTCTTGAGAGACTTCCCACTTCCCGTTCCCGCACGCTGTAGGGATGCCGGGAAGCGGAAGTAGGAAGTCGCGTGCGGCTTCTGGCGCAGACCCCATCAGAAACCGCAATTTCGCGAGAACCCTCAAATGAGCACGTGTCCAATCAGAATGCGGCTAACTTTGCTGCCGCCAGATGGGTCGTGCTGAAAACGACCCTCGATCCGCAAATCGAGCCCGCCTCGGTTTCCGACTGCATAAGAGCGCGACAAGATCCCGGCTGGCCGCCGCTTTCTCAAGTGAGGCCTCACGATCGCTGAGGGCGACCCTCAAGTTCTGTGCACAGGATTGAGGCATGTCCCCATCAGATGGCATGCTGAGCCTCACCCTCGGACTTGTCGAAGGTGCTCGTAAAGACCACAGTCCATCCGAAGGCGGAGGCGTTTCCCACCGACGCCAAGCTCACGCATCGGGCGCGGGAGCCGCCGGTGCGGCTCGCCAAGAAGCGGCGTTTCGCTGCGCAGTCGCACGCTCGGTTGGGACAGAGGGCGCTGATGCTATGCGCACGCCAACAGGGCGTCGCGCAGCGTGCTGACCTAATATCGGCTGTGTGTTCCGCGGTAATCGTCCGCAAGACCAAGGATGATGGCGGCCTGCGCCAGATCTTCGCCACGCCGCTGTCGCTGGCCTTCCAGGTGCGCGAGCAGCGCCAGAACCAGCTCGGACGGCAACGCTCCGCGATCGACCCCGGCGGCAAGGCTGAGAACCGAATGGGGTCGCAACTTCCTTAAAGGATGCTATGGCGACGCCGCACACGCCCTGCTCGCCGCCATCAGCGGATCAGATCAAGATCCACCTCACCCGGCAAAGTAGTTTTGGGCAAGCAATGCCGACGCGTGGCGCTTGGTGGAACACCTAAAAGGAGCGGTTCGACAAGAGCCCCGATAAGTGGAGTTCATAGGTGAAGGGCGGAAAGCGGCTCCGGCCAGAAGAAATGTCTGCTAACTCACGTCGCTTGTAACTCACCCCTATAGGCCAAGCGTTCTTTTACGACCGCCTCCCATATAGCAGGCGCAGCCTTTCTTACCGCAGCGACTTGATCTTTTTCGTCTACGTCGTCCAGAAATGCCTTCTTATCCAAGTCGAGCCGCACACCCAGTTCAACATCATTGCCGCGTATAGTATACTTCAGCAGTGCGAACTTCGGGGATTCCGTCCACCATTCGACCTTCGTAAAACGGATTGGGCCGAACCCTTCAATCTTACCTTCCAGGCTCGCGCTTAGGACATGAACCATGCTTCGATCTCCTACGTCAGTAGACATCGTAGCGATTAACGAAGCATGAGCGAGGTATGTTCCCGGTCACCAGGACCTCCGAATCTCTCAAGGCCCGGACCAAAGCCTCAAGCTCGATTGGAACACCCGGAGCGCGTGGAGTTCGGCCACTCCCGGGCGGATTTCTCGCGGGCTTCACTAGCATACTTGCCATACTGCTGGGATCCACAAGCCCGAGCAAAAATTCCTGATCCCCATCGTGATGGTAGGCGACACTCAACCAGTGGTTGCCTGTACTGGTAGAAACCTCACATGTTGGATCGACGACTGTCAAGCCCCGAGGCAAAGGATCAAAAAGTTCAATCTCGTAGACGTGTCCGGGATTTGACGCCGTTGGAGCCGTTCGGCCCGCTAGGGCGTATTGCTCAGCGACCCCATACGAAGTCGTAAGGGAAATGAAACTGCTGAGCGTTGTGCCATGTGCGATATGACCGACAAGGGTCCTGGTATCTGGAGTTTGAGCCAGGCGATCGAGGCGCAAGTCCAATAAGCCTCAGGTCCATGGTGTGTAAATGAGTTCCAGGAGCAACTCCCTTAAAATACGTCGGCATTAACGACTATCCCCCTCGCGCGGCAGTGTGAGTGTACTGAAAACCGTGGCGGTGCCAACGCACCGCCACCGAAATCTATAGGTGGATGTGCCCCTGGCGTCCCGGCCACGGACTGACTTTAAGCGCGCCGGCGTCCTCCCATGGTGCACCGTCGTTCAATATCGAGGCTGTGCAGTTGATAGATTATCCACCGACATTGCAATAGGGGCGACCCTATTCAAAAGAACCTCAAGGACCTTCCTCCCCAGCCGCCTGCTCACACGTGCAGAGGGGCCCGCTGTTAATCCGCGTTTATGTTCGGCCCCGCTGAAGGAAGTCATTCAAGAGTTCGCGCCGATCGGCGTCGGGCTCCCACGCCAATTTACAACCCCGCCACTCTCGCCAATTGACTTGCCCGCAAGCGCCACGATGGGCACGATGGGGCTGCCGCGAAGCCCAATCCGAATCGCGACGCTTGCGGGCAAGGCGCGACACGAAAATCGCCCCACGGCAGGCGGCCTTGCGGCGCTTTTGGTTCCATAACGCCCCTTCCGCTGACAGGCGAAGCCGCCCGCCGGCCCGCGCGAGAATCGGCGGCTCTCGCAGCCGGCGCGGGCTCGGTCCTGGTACGGAAGGAATGCGTAGGGAAGCCGTCATAGGCTCGACGGGGGGAGTGCGCCAAAAACGGAAGTTCCCGTCGAGGCGGCGAACGCGTCGCCGGCCTGAGGTTTTGCCAGACCGGATGCGCAATTACCCAAATTTGGGCACCGCGAACACCGGGGGCGTGGTAGGGGGTGCCGCCGTATCGAACGATCCGGGTCGCCGTCGAA
The DNA here is from genome assembly GCA_963805295.1 of uncultured Alphaproteobacteria bacterium. Taxonomy (GTDB): domain Bacteria; phylum Pseudomonadota; class Alphaproteobacteria; order Rhizobiales; family Beijerinckiaceae; genus Roseiarcus. The sequence continues at coordinate 23,613 of CAWDTW010000082.1, forward strand.
GGCGTCGATTCCGCCGACCTCCGGACACGCCGGCGTTCAATGCTCGAATTTCCTCGCCGACCTTGAGGCGCTCGGCGGCCTGCCAGAAGCTACGAAGCTCGCCTCATAGGAACCTAGGCCATGTCGAAAAAAGACCTTGCCTCCGTCACCGCCGATCTTTCCGCGCTGGCGCAGATGATGCCGACGCAGCGTCCGGCCGTCTCTGAGCCTCCGGCGCTGCGGGTGGTCACGCCGGCGGAGGAGGTGATTCAGTTCTCGCTTAGCCTCCGCAAGGGACTGCGCAAGCAACTCGCCCGCCTTCCGTGACGTTGCTGATGGACATTCTCGAGGCGATGGCGGCTGGACGTGGCATGACGCTCATTCCCGAGAATGCAGAGTTGACAACCGTTGAGGCCGCAGAAGTCCTGAACGTCTCGCGGCCATTCCTCATCAAGCACCTTGAGGAGGAGGAGGCGATTCCGCACCGCAAGGTCGGAAGGCCTCGCCGCATCGCATGGAAGACGTGATGGCGTACAAGGCCGCCATCGATCGAAAACGCGAAGAAATCCTCGATCAGCTCACCCGTGAAGCCCAAGAACAGGACATGGGCTACGGGCATTGATGAGCCACTTCGCCGCTCTCCTTGACGTCAACGTGCTCTATCCCGCGCCGATGCGGGACGTGTTCATGCAACTGGCGATCACGGATCTCTTCAGGGAGATGAAGAGGCCGGTAGCGTCTCGGCACAGAAACGCTTGGCTTCAGCCCTGAAATTACCGCTTGGCCGGGATCAAGTCCCCCGGAGTTGATTCGGAGCAGCCTGTATTGAGTGGGCTCCGATTCATACTCGCTCACCGCGAGTTCTCGCGCGTAACGCGAGCCAAGTCGCGCGCGTCCACAAGACAGCATCGCACTAGGGGTTCTCATGGGCAGGATGCCGTCCGAGTTTCAGTTCATGTTCGTCAAGACCCCCCGGAGTAACAACCATGCTACAACGCTTTAACCCTGACAGTTTCAAACAGCGCCTCGACGACGCGGTTGACGACCGCTTTCTCTTGGCTGCCGCGCGAGTGCTGCTGGCGTTCAGTGAGCCGTGCAGTGAATTCTGCTGCTATCAAAACGTTAATTGACAGCGGCCAGTTCTTTCTTGCCGAGGCGTATCGCGTCGTCGATCTTATGAAGGATCGCGACGATGCGCGCCCGGACTATCATCGTCGAGAGCCCCGACCGCTTCGCCCGCGACCTCATGGTGCAGCTCGCCGGCCACGACATGCTGAAGGCGAAGGGCGTCAGGCAAGACGATTCCAGCCGCAGTTCTGGGGTCAGCGTGGACTTTTCCCGAAAACGCACTCTAAGCGAATTTAATCATTATATCATCAAGTTGCGCAAATACCCGATTGGGCGGCTGTTCGGCTTCGGAGCGACAAAATCGGCCTTTTTTGTTGCGAAACCCGGTTGCCAAATTGGCTAGGCCGACGCGACAAGTCTTAGGGTGCTCTTTCGGGAATATTCTGCGATGACCCCTATAGGAGAGCATCAGGATCTCTGGGGGTGTCCGGCGACGGAGAGGCTGAGAGGCAGTAAACTGGCGGCATGAAACAACGGCCGAAGCCTCTCGTTCCGACAGAGAACCTCGCGGCGGACGCCGACGCGATCCTCCAGGTCAAATTCTGGCTGACCGGGATCAGCCCGATGGTGTGGCGGCGCGTTCTGGCGCCGTCGAGTTTTACGCTCCGCGAGCTTCATGGCGTGATCCAGGTCGCCATCGGCTGGGAAGGTATCCACCTCTACGATTTCCAATTGCGCGCCGCGCATTACGGCTCTTGGGAGGTGGCGGCGGCGTCACCGGACGTGACGCTGGCTGCGCTGCGGTTCCGCAAGGGTGCGCGATTTATCTATGAGTACGACCTGAACATCCCCTGGCGCCACGAGGTCCGCATCGAAGACCGATTGCCGCTGGAGGTTCGAAAAACCTATCCCCTCTGCACCGGGGGCGGCGGCGCTTGTCCACCCGAGGATTGCGGCGGTCCGGCGAGCTTCATGGCCGCGCTGAAGGACTGGTCGGAGCCGCTCGCGCTCGACCAGGAGACCCGCTGGCGGCTGCAGGATGCCCTGGAGTCATCCGTCTGGTCGTGATGATATACGTGCGATACCCGCTGTCGCGACCGCTTGGCGTGGTCACGAAGACGCGCGCTATACTGGCGTAACGACTATTTCGAGGGAGAACGTCCATGACATTAGCCGAGTCGCGCGAGCCGACGTCCCCCACCGGCGGGAAACTGGAGTTCACCGCCGCAGAGATCGGCGCACTCGCCCATCTCTACCGCGGCGAAGTCTACCGCAGCACAGTTTGGCGTACGCGCCTTGACAGCTCAACCAATTGGGCTGTTGTTACAACCGGCATAGCGCTGTCCGCAACCTACAGCAATGCGGAGGCCTCGCCCTTGCCTATGGTACTTGTTGGGCTTATCGTCAACGTCTTCCTTCTGTTCGAGGCTCGTCGATACCGGTACTTCGATGTCTGGCGCGCACGCGCACGCCTGCTGGAGACTGACTTCTACGCGCCCATGCTCAGCGACGAAGGCGCGCGACGCGGTTTGGATTGGGCCGCGTTGCTCGCCAGGGATTATCGCAATCCGAGATATCACATCAGTTACACCCGCGCGATCGGACGCCGCCTGCGGCGAACATACGGCTGGATATTCGCCATCCAGGCCATCGCGTACTACGGCAAGCTAGCCCGCATTATGCAGCGGCGTGAGGTTTCCGCGTCGGTCGGCGGCGCGTTGTGGTGATTTTTCGGAACCGCGCTTGCTCGCGGACGCGCGGCATCGTCTCCGGCTTTGGGCCTGAGGGGGGAGTGGAGGGGGTTTGCGGGTTGAAGGGATGGGTTTGACGTTCGGGGCCGCTCACGCCCCGCGTTTTAGCCCGCATTATGCATGGCGGGCTGGCGGATGTAGCTTAAATATCTGATTTCGTGTAGAATCTGGTTATCGAGGCCGATTTGCGCGATTTCAGGAAGGGCACACCCGCCATGAACGATCCTATGTTGCCGTTGCCTGGGTTGTCACCTGTTTCGGGCAAGCGCGTCGAGGTCAAGTTTGACGGCGGCTTGTTGTCGTCGGATGGCGGCGTTCTGGCGTTGCGCGAGGTCGACCAGCGCCTTGGCGTCGCCGATCGGCTCGCCGCCTGCATGGTCGATCCCCGCGCGCCCGATCAGATCACCCACAGCCTGGCGGAGATCATCCGCTTTCGGCTGCTGATGATCGCGGCGGGCTATGAGGACGGCAACGACGCCAATTGTCTGCGAAGCGATCCGATGTTCAAGATGGCGCTCGATCTGACGCCGTCGGATCGCGAACTGTGCTCGCAGTCGACGATCTCGCGGTTGGAAAATCTGCCCGACGTTCGCGCCCTGTTGCGGATGGGCCGCGCCATGGTCGATCTCTATTGCAAGTCCTTTCCCGCGGTTCCCAAACGCATCACGCTCGACATCGACGACACGTTCGACGCGGTCCATGGCGGCCAACAGTTGCGGCTGTTCAACGCCCATTACGACGAATACGGATTTCAGCCGATCGTCGTCTTCGACGGCGAGGGCCGCTTCGTCACTGCCGTGCTTCGTCCCGCCAAGCGGCCGAGCGGCAAGGAGATCAAACCCTTCCTCCGCCGGCTGTTGCGCGCGATCCGAGCCCATTGGCCCAACACCGAGATCCTTCTGCGCGCCGACAGCCATTATTGCGGCCCCGAGGTTCTCGACTGGTGTCGGGCGAGCGGCCTCGATTACATCCTCGGCGTCGCGCCGACTACCACGTTGCGCCGGCATGTCGAAAGTCTCGAAGCCAGCGTAAAGGCACGGTTCGAAGCCGCGCCCAGAGACGGCAAGCTTCGTCGTTTCAAAGAGTTCTTCGACGGCGCGCAAAGCTGGAGCCGGGTCGAGCGGATCATCGCCCGCGTCGAAGCCGGCGCGGAAGGATCAGACACGCGCTTCGTCGTCACCAATCTGAACAAGCGCAACGCTCGCGTGCTCTACGAAGACGTCTATTGCCGGCGCGGCCAGGCCGAAAACCACATCAAATCCTGGAAGACGCATCTGGCGGCGGATCGCACCTCATGCACCAAGGCGACCGCCAATCAGTTTCGGCTTTTCCTGCACGCCGGCGCCTACTGGCTGATGTGGGGCCTGCGCGCATCGATGCCCAGGCGTTCGATGTGGCGCGTCGCGCAGTTCGACACGTTGCGCCTGCGCCTCGTCAAGATCGCCGCCCGCGTCGTCGAGATGAAAACCATGATCCGCGTCCATCTGCCGACCTCGTGCCCCGGCCAGGAAATCCTGCGTTTCGCCCTCCAGCGCATCCCGCGCCTCGTCACCTAAAACGCGGGGCGTGAGCGGCCCCGAACGTCAAACCCATCCCTTCAACCCGCAAACCCCCTCCACTCCCCCCTCAGGCCCAAAGCCGGAGACGATGCCGCGCGTCCGCGAGCAAGCGCGGTTCCGAAAAATCACCACAACGCGCCGCCGACCGACGCGGAAACCTCACGCCGCTGCATAATGCGGGTTGGACTAAACCGCTGGCGCGGTAGGGGTGTCGCGCCGGCATTTTGACAACCTCTGAGCGGGGTCATTGGGCGGCGCGATTTTGAAGCTGTCATGGCGTCCGAGGATCAGCATGGAGCGGCTGCTTGCAGCACGTTCCATCTGACAACGGAGCCCTCCCATGAAGACCACGATCCTTCGACAACGCATGACCGAGGACATGCAGGTGCGGAACCTGTCGCGTCAGACGCAGGCCTCTTACGTCTTGCAGGTTTCCCAGTTCGCCCGGTATTTCAACAAGTCGCCGGCTGTTTTGGGGCCCGAGGAGATCCGCAGCTACCAGGTCTACCTGACGAACCAAAAGAAGTTGGAGGCGAGCTCGATCAAGGTCGCCGTTGCGGCACTTCGATTTCTGTATCGAGTTACTCTGAAGCGGCCGTGGGATTTCGGCGAGATCGTTCCCAGCCCCAAGGCGCCCCGGACCTTGCCGATCATTCTCAGCCCCGACGAGGTGGTGCAGTTTCTTGGCTGCATACCCAACATCAAGCATCGGACGATTCTGACCGCCTGTTACGCCGCCGGGTTGCGCATCACCGAGGCGGTTCACCTAAAGCCGGCAGCCATCGACAGACAGCGGATGGTCATCCGCATCGAGCAGGGCAAGGGGCGGAAGGACCGCTATGTCATGCTGTCGCCGAAATTGCTGGACGTGCTGAGCGACTACTGGCGGGCGGTGCGCCCGAAGGTATGGCTCTTTCCGGGAGACATCCCGGGTCAGCCGATCACGCGCCATTCCGTCGAGAAGGTCTGCCAAGCGGCGCACCAGCGTTCCGGACTTTCTAAACCGGTGACGCCCCATTCGCTTCGGCACGCGTTCGCAGTGCATCTGCTGGAGTCCGGCGCCGACCTACGGACCATTCAGCTGCTTCTTGGCCACAGCAGCTTGAATACGACGGCCCGTTACCTGCGGATCGCGACCAGCAAAGTGTGTGCGACAACCAGTCCGCTGGATCTGCTGCCGCAGATTCCCGTCGCCGCCCTATCCAAGGCACCGACGCCCGCCTGAGCCGTACGGTCAATGGCTCGGTCGGGGCCGGAAGTGGCGGATGTGTTCCGCCACTACGGTGACGCTTTTCGGGAGCAGCACGGCGGATCTCTGTCGACGGCCCAGCGCCGGGCAATGACGGCGATCGAGATCTGCCGGACGGCGGCGCTCGGTGGCCACGTCGAACAGTGCGACAGCTGCGGTCACCAGCGCATCTCTTATAACAGTTGTCGTAATGGCAGTTGCCCGAAATGCCAATCGATGCGCCGCGCCCAATGGCTGGACGATAGGCGTGCCGAGATTCTCGACACCCAATACTTTCATGTTGTTTTCACCCTGCCGGAGAGAACGGCCGCCATCGCCCTGCAGAACAAGGCGGTCGTCTATGACCTTCTATTTCGGACCGCCGCCGAGACATTACGAACCATCGCCGCCGATCCCAAACATCTGGGTGCCGAGATCGGCTTTTTCGGCATCCTCCACACTTGGGGATCGAATCTCCTGCATCACCCTCACATACATTTCCTCGTGCCCGGCGGCGGGTTGTCACCTGACGGGACCAGGTGGATCTCTTGTCGGCGCGGATATTTCCTACCGGTCGAAGTTCTCTCCTGCCTGTTCCGGCGGCTATTCATCGAGGCTCTGCAGAAGGCCAATGCCGCCGGGCAGTTGCAGTTTTTCTCCGCCTTGGCCCAACTAAAGGAAAAGAGCGCCTTCCAGCGGTACTTGGCGCCGCTCCGCCAGACGGATTGGGTCGTCTACGCCAAGCCTCCCTTTGCGGGACCGGAACAGGTCCTCGACTATGTCGGCCGCTATACGCATCGCGTCGCCATTTCCAACAACCGCATCCTCGACATCCACGGTGGCAAAGTCCGCTTCCGCTGGAAGGACTATCGTCGCCGTGGCCAGCAGAAGACGATGACAGTCAGCGCCGAGGAGTTCATCCGGCGATTTCTCATTCATGTCCCACCCAGCAATTTTCAGCGGATCCGCTATTACGGTTTCCTCGGCAATCGCTACCGTGCGGAGAAGCTGGCGCAGTGTCGTCGGCTCCTTGCCATGGCGGAACCCCAGCCCGTCGCCGCCAGCGAGGAGAAGGACTATCGGGACCGATACGAAGAGCTGACCGGCGTTTCGCTCTGCCAATGCCCAGTCTGCAATCTCGGACGCATGATGCCGTTTCGCACGCTTCCGCCGATCACCAGTGCACCACCCTCTGTCGATACGTCATGAATGCAGCACACGCCGACCCTCGCCGCACCGATCTACCCCGCTTGCCTCGGGCAAGAATTGGAACTGCTATTGCCCTTGGTCTGGCTGGCACTGCCGGACCGGCGAAAGAGCCCCGATGCTTCAAGGCGATTCCGTCCGTTGTCGCCATGGAAGATCATTCCTGGCCCCACCCTCGCGGGCGGTTCTCCAGAATCTTCCCCCGCCATGACGCTCGGTTCACCGCATTTCGACGGGTCGCATCAATTCGATCCCCATAGCCCCAGCACCGTGCGGGCGGCTTAGTCCAACGGCGTTTTAGCTTACCGTCGCGCCCTCCACCGCCGGCGGCTCAATTGGCGCGCATGTGCGGCGCGACGCCAAGCTAAAACGCTCTTCATTAGGTGACGAGGCGCGGGATGCGCTGGAGGGCGAAACGCAGGATTTCCTGGCCGGGGCACGAGGTCGGCAGATGGACGCGGATCATGGTTTTCATCTCGACGACGCGGGCGGCGATCTTGACGAGGCGCAGGCGCAACGTGTCGAACTGCGCGACGCGCCACATCGAACGCCTGGGCATCGATGCGCGCAGGCCCCACATCAGCCAGTAGGCGCCGGCGTGCAGGAAAAGCCGAAACTGATTGGCGGTCGCCTTGGTGCATGAGGTGCGATCCGCCGCCAGATGCGTCTTCCAGGATTTGATGTGGTTTTCGGCCTGGCCGCGCCGGCAATAGACGTCTTCGTAGAGCACGCGAGCGTTGCGCTTGTTCAGATTGGTGACGACGAAGCGCGTGTCTGATCCTTCCGCGCCGGCTTCGACGCGGGCGATGATCCGCTCGACCCGGCTCCAGCTTTGCGCGCCGTCGAAGAATCTTTGGGCTCTTATGACGTTATCTGTTGATAAGGCCCCATCCCGATGGCGCCGAGGATCCAGTTTTGCGGAGTGGCCTGGTCTCCCCATGCCTCGAGCGCTCGTCTCCATCCGAGATAGTTGGGCAGGTTCTTGGTGGCGACGCCGTGGAAGCGGCGCATCCATTCCTTGAGCCGGCCGTGATAGGCGTTGACGTTGTTGATATGGAGGTCGGGGGCCTCGGGGCTGGGCTTGCCCGGCGCGGGAACGACATGGACCGGGATTTTCGCCCTGTGGGCGAAGGCCACGATCGCCTTTCCGCCGTCGCAGACGAACCGATTGGCGGGCGTGACCACGCCGTCCAGCGCCGCCGCGATCGAGGCGCGGTCGACATTGGGCAACACCGCGTCGGTGGTTGCGCCCTCGCGGTCGCGCGCCACCAGGATCGGGATGTTTTCGAAGAAGAGGCCCGGGTGCTTGGCCTTGCCGCCCCGCTTGCGCGGCGGGCGGGGAAGACCGGACCTGCGGCCCTTGAACGATTCGAGGATGAACGTCTCGTCCGCCTCGACAATGCCTCTCAGCGTCTTGGGCTTGTCCAGCGCGGGCGAGCCGAGAAACCGGTGTCGCCAGCGGAAGGCCGTGGTGGGGTGGACGTGGCAACGTTCGGCGGCCTTCGCCACGCTGGTTCCCTCGATCATCGCCTGGGCGTGGTCGAGCCATTGCTCCTTCTTGCGCAGCCCCGCCATCGGCGTCTTCGTCAGGGCGTTGAACGTGCGCCCGCAGCTCTTGCAGCGGGAGCGCGCCAGACCGTTCGCCCGTCCCCAGGCGACGATGTCGCGCCCCGCGCAATGGGGGCAACCCCGGCGTTCCACCTTCGCCTGGCCGATGTCCCCCAGCGCGTCCTCGCGAACCCGGCGCTGCTTGCGCGCGTCCCCCTCGGCAAGCGCCGCCGGCGCGTCCTCCGATCCTCGAGCCGCCGCCTCGACCGGTTCGCCAAAGCCCGACGCAACGTCCTCATCGGCCTCCTCGGCCTTGCAAAGCGCCTTCACCGCCTGTCGCCGCTGCGCTGGGGTCAACCTACCGATCCCGCCCAGCCAATCCTCAAATTCCGGGCTCTCCACCAACGCCTCCTCGAATCAAACGCGCCAAGAATAGCCCGAAATCAATACTAAACGCCAATAGAGCCACTCTTTGAAACGACGAAGCTTGCCGTCTCTGGGCGCGGCTTCGAACCGTGCCTTTACGCTGGCTTCGAGACTTTCGACATGCCGGCGCAACGTGGTAGTCGGCGCGACGCCGAGGATGTAATCGAGGCCGCTCGCCCGACACCAGTCGAGAACCTCGGGGCCGCAATAATGGCTGTCGGCGCGCAGAAGGATCTCGGTGTTGGGCCAATGGGCTCGGATCGCGCGCAACAGCCGGCGGAGGAAGGGTTTGATCTCCTTGCCGCTCGGCCGCTTGGCGGGACGAAGCACGGCAGTGACGAAGCGGCCCTCGCCGTCGAAGACGACGATCGGCTGAAATCCGTATTCGTCGTAATGGGCGTTGAACAGCCGCAACTGTTGGCCGCCATGGACCGCGTCGAACGTGTCGTCGATGTCGAGCGTGATGCGTTTGGGAACCGCGGGAAAGGACTCGCAATAGAGATCGACCATGGCGCGGCCCATCCGCAACAGGGCGCGAACGTCGGGCAGATTTTCCAACCGCGAGATCGTCGACTGCGAGCACAGTTCGCGATCCGACGGCGTCAGATCGAGCGCCATCTTGAACATCGGATCGCTTCGCAGACAATTGGCGTCGTTGCCGTCCTCATAGCCCGCCGCGATCATCAGCAGCCGAAAGCGGATGATCTCCGCCAGGCTGTGGGTGATCTGATCGGGCGCGCGGGGATCGACCATGCAGGCGGCGAGCCGATCGGCGACGCCAAGGCGCTGGTCGACCTCGCGCAACGCCAGAACGCCGCCATCCGACGACAACAAGCCGCCGTCAAACTTGACCTCGACGCGCTTGCCCGAAACAGGTGACAACCCAGGCAACGGCAACATAGGATCGTTCATGGCGGGTGTGCCCTTCCTGAAATCGCGCGAATCGGCCTCGATAACCAGATTCTACACGAAATCAGATATTTAAGCTACATCCGCCAGCCCGCCATGCATAATGCGGGCTAGCTATCCACCCTACGCCGCTGATTACGCTTGCCGAGGTCTGGCAACGGGCCGCGATAGGCCCAATCCCCGGCGAGCTGGTGGTTGCGGCTGGAGTCCTATTTCATTCGAGCTGGGTGGTGTTCGCGCTTGTTACCTATCAAATCGAGGCGGCCTCAAGGCGCGAACGGCGCAGCCTGATCGCGATGGGATGAGCAAAAGGAGCAATGCGACAAGGCATTGACGCGCTGGAGTGCAGTAGACGTTGAATGGCGCACGCGTTCAAGTCCGGCCCTCGGCGATCTCGTCGCGGAGCTCTGCGGGCGCCAGCATCGCAGTCGGCAATGAGCCGAGACCGCCTGCTTCGCAGACCGCCACGCATAGCTCCGCGCCCTGCGATCCGGCCACGAGTGGCGCCGAGCGGAGCGTCGTCGCTTGGGCGAGGCGCGCACCCGGTACGCTACCACTAATTGATTGCGCGGTGTGCGGTCGGTCCTCTGCCGCGCCTCACAAGGCTGCGTGCGAAACTTGCCAAATCGACGTCGTCAGGAACGTGCAGAGGCGGGCTTGCGCGCCACCCTGCGTGTTCAGGCTGAGGACCGCAGTCGACGCAAAGCGGAAGTCCCTGTTTGCCCCATGCCCACAACCCGACAGCCTATCAATCTGTGACGTCGACGGCCGCGAAGTCCGAGACACCCACATTTCGGGCGAGACCGCAGAACTTTTCGTACAGTGCGACCGTCGAGACTGCGCTACCGCTTAGTGCGATCCAGTTGTCTCGAACGCATGCTCAGAAGGGTCGAGCTTCGACGATGCTGGTCGCCGTCGCGGTCGGCACGATTCTCGTCGCCGCGCCACGATGTACGTTGAGCTTTTCGGACGGAGAAACAGTCGTGGACTGGTGGAGCATTGGCTGCCGGCGGCGGTCCGTCCATGCGGCTCGACGGCCGAATTGATCGGCCGCCGCGTCAAGCTCTTCGGGCTCGGTCGCATTGGGATCACGCGCTGGCCGCGTGAAGTCGCGACGGCGCGGTAGACCGAGGCGCGGCCGGTTTCGCCACGCTCCAGGCGGACGTTGGAGAAGGGCGAGGAGGTGATGGCCGGTCCGTTTTAGTGGTTCGTCGAACAACCGTTTACAGCACAGGTAAGCCTGAACAGTTTGCCCTAATACAACTATGTGGTTGCAATTCATCCGTGGGTCTGCTTACGTAGCGTCGGCGGCGAAACCAATCATTTCGTTGCGTGATACGGATGGGGGACGCCTATCCGCAACGCGACTTCGATTTCGCCGCCCCCGCTGGCGCTGTTTGCGGGGATTGCTGCTCGAAATTCCCGTTGAAATTGGGCCGCCGCCGAGCACGTCATGCACAGATCGGAGCAGCCGATACTCCCGGGTTTGTATTGCGGGTTGCGAGACGGTCCGCGGATGTGCGCCGCCGCTCGCGCTGTGTGCGAGCAAAGGCGGCTGAGATCGCCGGGTCGGTTTAGAGGATAGCGGAGGACCGTACGGCCAAGGCAGGCGTTCGAGCTTTGACGCATCCCTCATTGTCGCGGCGGCGCAGTTGTTTCGCGGCGGACTTGCCGCGGCTCAAGATCCGAAGGGAGCGAACATTGATAGACGTGGAATCGATGTCACGCCGCATGAGCGTGTCAGCCGTCATCTCATTGCTGCGCGATCGGCATGGTGAAGCGACGGCGTGCAAGATGGCGCGGCTCGAGCAGCTGAAAGCCCGCCGTGCGCGTTCTCGCAAACGGTTCGACTTCTGGACTGCAGTGGCGACCCAAATACAGCAGGGGCGCTTGGACTGCGAGCCGGCGCAGAACTCGAACTGGTCCGGAGCGGCGCGATCTACGCTTACCGAGTGACCCAACCGGTCGCGGATAATTGGATAGAAGGCGCCCGCCTGCTGGGCGTGCCGGAATAATTCAGCTATGGAGAACGCCGCTGGCGACGCTGCCGACAGACTATCGGTGCCGCGCAGGCGGTCGGCCGCTTCCCCCCAACTGCGGCGTCCACCGTCGCGATCCGCAGTGACCGCTCAACGTCGTGAGCGGCAGTTCCGCGCAAATGGCACGGCTCTTATCGAAGGCTGCAAGGGACTGCCTGGAGATTGGGGGTGTCAGGCCGCAAAGGCTGCTTGCGGGAGCGGATCGTTGGCGGGCTGGAATTCTCTGTCCGAAGCCGGAGCCGAGCGTGCCATTATAGACGGCGCTGCGAACCTGAAGCAGAAGATCCGCCCCTCGCCGCGACCAGCGCATCTGCTGCGATTTGTTCATCCGGCGGTTCACGAAAATTGGCCGTCCCTTCGGTGATCGCGGTGCCGACCCGCAATCCGGCACGGTACCGCTCGGCGTAGTTGACCAACCAGTCGCTCTGTCCGGTGAGATAACCATCCAGTGCGTGCAAGGCGGTCCACAGCTTTCTCGAAGGCGCAATGGACCTCCGCTGGCCTTGTTCCCCCTGAAAATGATGCATCACTGCGCGGATACGACCGATGCTGATTTGAGCATCCTTGGCTTTGCCATTCCACAGCCTCCAGTGCAGGCGCTCGACCTCCGCGACAATCACCGCCTTCGCCGCCACCCGTGCTGGGTCATCCGCCGACAGACCGCCGGCTGTTTGCTCCAGGTGCTGCAGCCGCATGGCGATGTGGAACCAGTCGAGCACCGGCGCCTCGGTGACACCGGCATCAGCCAAAATGCGCCGCAAGCCGGAGCACCCGTCGGTGAACGCGGTCAGCACCGTGTCCTCGGTTCGCCCGACGGCGTCGAGGCTGCGGCGGATCAGCACTTTGATGTCCGTATCGGCTTTGGCGACGGCGCCGAAAACCTGCCGCCCGCCAGTCTCCGTTTCAACATTGCCGACCCGCACCTCCAGATGCCGCTCGCCGTCCTCGCAGCTGCGGATGAAGGTCGAATCCAAGGTCACGGTGATCGACGGAGCCGCCGGATCAGGCCGCACCGCGGCCTGATCCCGAAGCTCCGCACCAATTTTCAGAGTGTGCAAACGCAAAGTTTCCGGGTCGTTTCCGGCGTCGACCGGGAACATTTGCCGCAGCACGTCAGCAGCCACCCGGTAAGTCATCAGGGCAGAGAGATGCGCCTGAAGCTGATCCAACTCCGCCGTCGAGCGGCAATACGATGGCCAACCATGGCCGGCTTCGTTGCCGCCGCACCCAGCACAGCGAAAGCGGGGAAGCCGCACCGTGACCTGGCCGAAAAGCGTCGCGACCGCATGGTCCCGGTAATCCTTCACTCGGCACACCTCGCCACAGCTTCGGCAGTCCGGCCGCCGGACGGCGTGGCCCTTGGCCTGCGCCGCGACGATCTCCTGTTGGAGGCCGGCCAGCAACAGCTTCCCTTCGGCCAGGGTCAACCCTAAGTTGGCGATATCACCGAGATCATCAGGCCGGTTGATCTTCAAGACGTCGGCGCACTGTCTCTCACCGTCAGCCCCGGTTTTCACCAACCTCACAATCCAAGCCACGCGCCTACCCCCGATCAGAGATCAGACGCGAAACTACCGCTTCGGCGCCCGCACCCCCAATCTCCAGGCAGTCCCGCTTTACCTCGACCCGCCGGACAAGGCGCTGGTGCTTTCGGTCGACGAGAAGAGCCAGATCCAAGCGCTCGACCGCACCCAGCCGGGACTGCCGCTGAAGAAGGGCCGCGCCGGCACGATGACCCACGACTACAAGCGCCATGGGACGACGACCCTGTTCGCCGCGCTCGACGTCGCCACCGGCAAGGTGATCGGCGAATGCATGCGCCGCCATCGCCATCAGGAGTTTCTGCGCTTTTTGCGCACCATCGACCGCAACACCGCGAAATTGCTCGATTTGCATCTGGTCGTCGACAACTACGCGACCCACAAGCACCCCAAGGTCAGGGCCTGGCTCAAGCGCCACCCCCGCTTTCACCTTCACTTCACCCCGACATCGGCCTCCTGGATCAATCTCGTCGAACGGTTCTTCGGCCTGATCACCGACGACGCCATTCGACGCGGCGTCTTCCACAGCGTCGCCGAACTCAACGCCGCCATCGAAGCCTACCTTGAGCAACACAATGCCGCACCCAAGCCCTTCGTCTGGACCGCGCCAGCCGCCGACATCCTTGAGAAAGTCGCCCGTGGGCGACAAGCGTTAAAGTCGGTACACTAGACTTCGCTATCGCCGGTGGGAACACGAGCTTGAGCAGCCGGAAACGACGTTTACGAGTTCGTCGGCGTCGTGGCTGCCGAGCGCCTCGATCTGCGCCGCCACCGTCGACCAAAAGTCGAACCGTCTGCGACTGCGAGCGCGACGCGCATTGGATTTTTCGCTGACCGTCTTACGGAGCGCCAGTTCCGTCCCGTACCGGCCGATCAGCAACTCGGCCGCCTTGCCCGCTTCCGTGCGCAGCGAAATCTCAGACATTCCGCCTCCCGATGATCTAGTGTTCGATCTTTCGGACGACGCCTGTCGCGGGGTCGCCGCGAGAGTTCGGAAACTTGCAGCCGTTCGTCCGGTCGACTTGCCCTAATCCTCGCGGACGTCGCCGCCGGTTCGCAATTGGGGATTCTACGTATACATGCGCTTACATAGGTTGCAGCTCGCACGCCGGCGCGTGATGGGCGTGCGACGGAACCCGTGGCAACTGACGAGGACCCGAAGATCCGGCGGAATCGGAAGCTCGGCTCGCCTCCCCATTTCTGTCGATTGCCACCCTAATCGCCGCGGCTTTTGCCCCTCTTACGTGGCGGAGCGAGATGGATTCGAACCAGGGATATCTCTCGCCGTACTGCCTAACACGCAGTCGGAGCTTCCGTTCGGCTAGGCATCGCCAACCGTGGCGATTGCGAGTTTGATTTGAGCGATGATGGAGACTCGTCTGCCGGGCCATTACGAATGGCGGCTTGGCGCAAAAAGCGGTCTTTCCCCGACGGCGTGGCGTTTGGGTCAAAAGGGCCCACAGCGGAGGGCTCGCTCGGCCCGAGTCAAATGCGGCTGGCAAAACGAACGGGGGGGGAAGAGAGGTGTATAGGACGCAAAATCGTTCCCGCCGCCTGCTCAGCGCTTTCTGATAAATCGTAAGCGCTCTTCAATCGCACTAGTGGACGGCGCGAGACGCAGAACCGCGGGGCCGCCGTCGCTCGCGTATACAGCCATAGGAGAGACGCGACGGCAGTAAATTCGCGCGGCCTCCGCACGCCTCTCGGCGGGCGCGGAGGATAAATAATGTCCGCTTCTTAACTATGTATATTTTGAGGGAGATCAACAAGGCTCGCGCGTAGCCCTTTATCTGTTGTCGAGAAAAGAGAAGCGACGCGGCGGAACGTCAGGCGAAAATGAACCGTAGCGTTGACGGCAGTCGCGCCTCATGAGGAGGATCATATGAAGAAGCTGTCGTCTTTAGCCGCTGTCTCTCTTCTGAGCGTTTCCGCGATCGCCTTCCCCGCTCAGGCGACCGAGGCTGATTACACCGGGCTGACGGTCTGCGGCCAGAACAAGAGCACCACACTCATGGCCACTCCCGAACTTACGGTTTATTCGTGGGAGTTCTGGGGCATCGTGCCGCCGGAGAGCACCTTCAAGCCGCTACAAAACGCCACGGCTCATTGCGTGGGTTACGGCCGCGTCATGCAGGGCAAGACGACGGGCATGGCCTCTTGCTTTTGGACGGATGCTGCGGGCGATACCTTGATCGGCGAGAGCGTGGACGCGCCCGACAAGCCCGGTGTGTGGACGTTCCTCTCTGGCACGGGCAAGTACAAGGGTATCAGCGGTGGAGGCTCCTACTCGACCACTGCGGCGGGCAAGATGGCCCCGGACGGCACGATGCAGATGTGCTTCTCGCCGACTGGGAAGTGGAACTTGGTTCCATAGAGACCTGGACGGCGGCGCGGCGTTTATTCGCCGGCGCATGATGGCGCAATCGCCGCGGGGCCGATGTCGGGGCCGGCGATGCAATAACGCGCGGCTCCTCTGTGCCGGTCAGCAAAAGACAGAGGCCGCGGGCATTTCGCAATTTGTAGCACAGCGAGATCGGCGTCTTGTGCAGTGAAGGAGAGAGAATCATGAAGGCTCTTTTGGCGTTTAGTATTGATTCGGGCTAGTCTTGGCGCGTCTAATTCGAGGAGGCGTTGGTGGAGAGCCCGGAATTTGAGGATTGGCTGGGCGGGATCGGTAGGTTGACCCCAGCGCAGCGGCGA
The DNA here is from genome assembly GCA_963805295.1 of uncultured Alphaproteobacteria bacterium. GTDB lineage: Bacteria > Pseudomonadota > Alphaproteobacteria > Rhizobiales > Beijerinckiaceae > Roseiarcus. The sequence goes on from CAWDTW010000082.1 coordinate 39,567, forward strand.
CAGGCGGTGAAGGCGCTTTGCAAGGCCGAGGAGGCCGATGAGGACGTTGCGTCGGGCTTTGGCGAACCGGTCGAGGCGGCGGCTCGAGGATCGGAGGACGCGCCGGCGGCGCTTGCCGAGGGGGACGCGCGCAAGCAGCGCCGGGTTCGCGAGGACGCGCTGGGGGACATCGGCCAGGCGAAGGTGGAACGCCGGGGTTGCCCCCATTGCGCGGGGCGCGACATCGTCGCCTGGGGACGGGCGAACGGTCTGGCGCGCTCCCGCTGCAAGAGCTGCGGGCGCACGTTCAACGCCCTGACGAAGACGCCGATGGCGGGGCTGCGCAAGAAGGAGCAATGGCTCGACCACGCCCAGGCGATGATCGAGGGAACCAGGGTGGCGAAGGCCGCCGAACGTTGCCACGTCCACCCCACCACGGCCTTCCGCTGGCGACACCGGTTTCTCGGCTCGCCCGCGCTGGACAAGCCCAAGACGCTGAGAGGCATTGTCGAGGCGGACGAGACGTTCATCCTCGAATCGTTCAAGGGCCGCAGGTCCGGTCTTCCCCGCCCGCCGCGCAAGCGGGGCGGCAAGGCCAAGCACCCGGGCCTCTTCTTCGAAAACATCCCGATCCTGGTGGCGCGCGACCGCGAGGGCGCAACCACCGACGCGGTGTTGCCCAATGTCGACCGCGCCTCGATCGCGGCGGCGCTGGACGGCGTGGTCACGCCCGCCAATCGGTTCGTCTGCGACGGCGGAAAGGCGATCGTGGCCTTCGCCCACAGGGCGAAAATCCCGGTCCATGTCGTTCCCGCGCCGGGCAAGCCCAGCCCCGAGGCCCCCGACCTCCATATCAACAACGTCAACGCCTATCACGGCCGGCTCAAGGAATGGATGCGCCGCTTCCACGGCGTCGCCACCAAGAACCTGCCCAACTATCTCGGATGGAGACGAGCGCTCGAGGCATGGGGAGACCAGGCCACTCCGCAAAACTGGATCCTCGGCGCCATCGGGATGGGGCCTTATCAACAGATAACGTCATAAGAGCCATCATGAACGTTCTAAGAATCCTTACCTGCGCCGTGGTGGCGGCGGCGACGATCACACAGGTCGCTGTCGTGCGGGCTAACGCGCAAGAGAATACGAATGTGTGGACCTGCTGGAACTTCTCCGCCTTCGTGCCCGCACCGCTCGGGGACAGCGAATCTCACGCGCTCTTGCAAAACCAGTGGACTTGCCGCGTTGAATCCGGGCCTTTGGCCGACGGCGTCGCAACCGGGGACGCAACTCTGGGAGTGGGACGGCCCAAAGGCCAATGAGCTCACTTTTAGGCTCGTCGTCCGCAAACCCGGCGCGACCGCAGTGCTTCGAGGAACGAGCGGAAGCGTGACGCTGACAATGACCGATGGGAAAGTGACCGGAACGACAGGGACGGGACGATACGATTACGTGTTGGCGACCGGCAGTTGGGCGCCGCTTGCGGGCAAGTCGGAGACATGGATGACAAAGTCCATGTCTGGACGGCTGGACTTCTCGGCTGAAAGCAAGCTGGAATAGCGTCCGCGAAGCCGCCATCGGCGCAAGACAGGTTAGGGCCGCTAAGCGTCGCTGCGTTCCTCAGGGGGCGCAGCAGCGCGATGAGCGCGCGCAAAACGTCCGGGTCGTGCATCGCGGCAGCGGCGAAGGCCGACATGTCCGGATCCGGCGGAGGTGGCGGCCTGTCTTCGACGAGCGCCGCGATTTCCGCGACGCGAATGCGATCGGCGCTGATCTGGTTCCAATAGAAAGGCGCCGCCTCGCGCTCAGTCGCCTCATCATAGGCGAGCGCGAAGGCGGCGGGATCGTGGCCGTGTTCGCGAAACGCGCGCCGTAACGCCTGCGCCTGCACGATGCCGACGCTAAGGCCCCGTCCCGCCGAAGGATTGGTGCAGGCCCATGCGTCGCCAACCGCGGCGAAGCCGGTGACAACGGGCTTCCGATCCACCACGAACCGCCGATAGCGGTCCAGAACTCCGCCCATGCTGAGGACGTCGGTGATCGGCTCTCCGTCGAGCCAATGCGCCTGCATCGCGCAGGCGGACACGACGCGATGGAACGCCGCGGGATCGCGCAGCCCCTTTATCGCCTTGTTCTTCGCGATCGAGAAGAGCGTCACCGACCACGTGTCGTTGTCGCCGTCGAGGGTCAGGATCGAAAAGATGCCCATCGGCGTAAGCGCGCGGCCGAGGCGGCGGGGCCTGCGCGGCCCGGTGAAGTAGCAGGTGTAATCAGGTGAATAGAGAAACGTGTTGTCCTCATGCTCCTCGTGCGGGCTGCGGCCTCCGACAGCCTTGATCCACTCGCCAGCGTGGCTCCGCCTGCCCATCGCGTCCACGACAAGATCGGCATGCATGATCTCGCCCGAAGTCGTCTGGACGCCGATGACGTGCGGCGAGCCCTGGATCGCCGACGCGCCGGTCAGCAATTCCCAAGCTCGGACTTCCCGCCGGATCGTCACGCGCGGCTCCTCCGCCGCCATCGCCGCCGCCGTCCATTCGAGCACCGGCCGCCGTCCCGTCACGAAGCGGAGCGCGGCGTCCCCCGAGCGTGGCGTCCTGTCGGTGACGGTCGGCGGCAGCGAGGCGTCGTCGAGGTAGTCGACCCACACGCAGCCGGCATCGAGCAGACGACTGGTAAAGCCGGGCAGCTCCTCGTCGCCGACGGCGCGAAACCTTGTGAAGAGGTTGTGCGGCTGCTGGAACTGCGCGACCCCGCGGCGTTCCCACGACGCCCATGCGTCGAGGGGCGATGTCGGCGGCGGCTCCGGGTCCGCCTCGAGGACCGTTACCCGATGTCCGTCGCGTGCGAGCATGATCGCCGCGCACAAACCGATCATGCCTCCACCGCAGACCATGATGCCGCTCATCGCATGTCTCCCGACTGTCCCCAACGAATTGGGCGGGCCGGCCACGCCTTGCGGCGCCTCTCAAGGCTTCTGCTGTGGCGCGATCCAAGGTCCCGTCTGGTGTCCGCCATCAAGCCAAGCTGAAGCCCGAATACGGCGAAACGAGCGGCTATTAGTCGCCCGCCGACTGATTGCGGTATCGGTTCAAGTTGTACGGCAGGGATTTTAAAATGACCGGGCCTGACGGTCGCCCGTTCTCCACTGCGACCATCGCGCATGTTGCGCGCCTGACCCGAATGTTGGCCGAGCGCTCACGGTCGGAACCCGCTAGACAACAAGGCGCTGATAAGATCTCGGTAATTGCTCACGTCCCCGTTTGCGTTTTCAAGTTGCGCAAGGGAGGGGGCGGCCTTCGAGGGTTAGGCGGATGGCGTCGATGGCTCGGATCGATCTTCGCCGTGCGGTTTCGACGACGGATCGGATATCGGCGTAGAGCGCGGCGCCCCATTGGCTGCGAAAGCCGTTGGTGATCTTGCGGTAGACCGCGCAGGGGCGCAGCGCCCTCTCCGAGCCGTTGTTGGTCGCGGTGAGGTCGCGGTTGGTCACGAAGACGAACAGATGGCGGCGGACCTTCTTGATGATTTTCTGAAGCTTGCCGCCGGCTTTGTGGGTCGGGATCAGGCTCATCAGGCGGTCGAGCCGGCGGTTCAGATCGGCCTCGTAGATTTTGAGCGTGCTATCGGCCAGAGCGTCGCGTCGCCGCCCGATGGCGCAGGCGCGCTTGAGCAGGCCCTTCATGCCCGGCGCGAACACCGCGTCGCCTTCGTCGACGGCGTATTGGACGTCGCGGATGAGATGGGCAAGACAGACCTGATGCTCGCGCTTGGCCCAGCCCATCTGGCCGCCATAGCGGTCCGAAATCCAATAATCCGGGCGCCAATCGCCCAGGAAGGCCTCCACCACCGCCTTGGAGCGATGGTTGTCGGCGACGAAGACGGCGCTGTCGCGATGATGGAACACCCACAGCCACCAATTCGCCTTGCCGACCCTCATGCCGGTTTCATCCGAGGCCAGCGCCGTGCCGGCCATCAGCCGCGCCTTGATCAGGCTGGTCTGCGCCGCGAAGGGCTTCCGGCTGGCGGAAAGAATGTTGACCAGCGCGCCCTCGCTGATCTCCAGGCCGAACAAGTCGCGCAGCACATGGCTCAATCGCGCCAGCGGAATCCCCTGAACGGAGCGCAGATAAACCACGAAGGCGCGCAGGTTCGGCCCGAACGGCGACCCCGGCTCCAATCCCTGCGGGGGCTCGGCCTTGAAGCGCCTGGCGCAGCAGGGGCAAACGCCGCCATATAAAGAAACCCGCGTCACGTCGGGCTGGATCTCGGGGATTTCGACCCGATCATAACTCTCGCATAGGCTTTGCGCGGCGTCGGACACATCCGTCCCGCAGCCTTGGCAGCGGCGGGCCAAGACTTCGCGCGTCGAGGTCGGGTTGGGATGAAGCGGACGATGCGCCCCGGCGTGCGGCTTGGCCTTGGCCTTGGGCGCCGAAGATTCCGACGGCTTCTGACCCTTCGACGGCGGAACGCTGGAATTATCAGGCGTCTTGGGCGGCAGGCCCAGCTTCGCCTCGAGCTCGGCGACCCGAGCCGTCAGAGACGCGACCTGCGCCATCAATGCGGCGATCAACGCGTCCTTCTGCGCGTGCGAGAGGCTCGAAAGGTCGGGGCCCGCAGACATGGACCCAACAATTTAAATTCGTCGCAGCCACGCCAGTCCCTCGACCTCCCCTAAGTCAATTCGCCGCACCCATCACGCGGAAATGGGGTGAGCAATTACGAATCTCGGACACGTTTTTTGTGCGAACGGTCGCGAGTTCGATGACTCGAAGATCCCGAGGTGGACGGCGCGCCCCGGAGCCGGCACCGTGAACGGCGACGGAGAGGGTTGCGCTCGCGCGCCCTTACCCGCGCACATAGTCTCCCGGCGCGGGATCCAGCGGCGCAAAGCCGGCACTCTCAGACCCCAGCGGCGGCGGCGCGGAAAGACGGCTCGAATGGGCGGCTAGCCAGTCGAACCACGCCAGCCACCAGGAATGTTCGTGCCGCTGCGCCGAACCAGCCCAGGCGTGCGGATCGGGTCGGCGATCCTTTGATGCAGTCGTCGAGGTCCGGAAATAGCGGCCGCTCTCCCCCGGCGGCGCAACAATGCCGCGATTGTGCCCGCCATTGGCGAGCGCGAAAGTGATTTCGGCTCCGGTCAGGTAGTAAATCTTGAACACAGAGCGCCACGGCGAGACGTGGTCTCGCTCGGCGCCGACGACGAAAACGGGCAATCGAATGTCCTGCAAGGCGATCCGGCGGCCGTTGAGCTTGAAGCGGCCTTCGGCGAGGTCGTTGTTCAGAAAGAGCGTGCGCAAATACTCGCTGTGCATCCTGTAGGGCATGCGGGTGGTGTCCGACGACCAAGCGGAAATGTCGTCGGCCTTGTCCGGCTCGCCCATCAGATAGTGGTGGATGACGCGCGACCAGACGAGATCGTTCGAGCGCATCAGATGGAAGGTGCCGGCCATCTGGCTCGATTCCAGGACGCCCTGCTCGAACATGACGTCTTCAAGCAACGCCAGTTGGCTGTCGTCGATGAACAGTCCGAGTTCGCCAGGCTCCGTGAAATCCGTCTGCGCGGCGAACAGCGTCAGGGACTTGAGGCGGTCGTCGTTGTCGCGCGCCATGCCGGCCGCCGCGATCGCCGCCAGCGTGCCGCCGATGCAATAGCCGACGAGATGCGCCCGATCGGCCCCGGTGATCGCGAGCGCCGCGCTGATCGCCGGCATGAGGCCCTCGCGCCGATAGTCGTCGAAGCCGACGTCGCGATCGCGCGAGGTCGGATTGCGCCACGAGATGCAGAAGACCGTGAATCCGCTGTCGACGAGATGCTTGATCAGCGAGTTCTCCGGCTGCAGATCGAGGATATAGTATTTCATGATCCACGCGGGCGCGATGACGACCGGCTCGGCGCGCACCAACTCGGTCGTCGGGCTGTATTGGATGATCTCGGCGAGCTCCGTGCGCTTGACGACGACGCCCTTGGTCAAGGCGACGGTCTTCCCTGGCTCGAACGCTTTGGCCGCCTCGCTGCGCTCGTTGCGCAACAGGCGCCGAAGATCGGCCGAACAATGCATTGCGCCTCTCATGAGGTTGGCCCCGCCCTCGCGCAGGGTCTGTTTGAGCGCGACCGGATTCGTGAGGAGGAAATTGGACGGGGCGACAGTGTCGAGCGCCTGCCGGGCGATGAAATTGAGGAGCGCGAGATGGTGGCGCGTCGCGCCGTGAATCTGCGACGTGGCTTCGTCCCACCATCGCTGCGTCGCAAGAAAGCCTTCGGCGTAAAGCGAAAACGGCCACTACCTCCATTCCTCGGCGGCGAACCGGCGGTCGTCCGCCGCGGCGCGTTTGGGAGCGTTGCCGCCCGAGCCCTCGCATGACAATGACGCACTCGTTTGCAGCAGGGCCGCCTGTTTGGACAGCGCGCTGAGCGCGAGCGCCGCCTGACGTCCCGGAGACGCGGCGAGGTGCAGCGCCCAATCGAACGCCGCCTCGGCGACGCCCATCGGCGAAAACCCCCCGGAAAGCTGCGCGATCTTGGCGTGTGTGAACCGATCAAACGGATCCTCGTTCTCGACCGCAATCAACGACGACGGGCGCGCCGGAGCCAGAACCGGGACCGCGACATTGGCCGCCGGCGATTTGGCGCGCACACGATTGACCGGCTTGTCCACGGTTATCCTCCCTGTTACGCGCCAAAATCTAACGGTCGGCGGCCAAGCCCGCATTGACGCAACTCAAACAAGAGCGGCCCGATCTCGAGCCTTCGCGAGGATCACTTCGCTTCGCTGGTCGGCGAGAGAAACCGGTGACGTGTTTACCCCGGTGTCCACGCCGCCAAGATACGCGACAAGCGCCTCTTTTATCAGCCCGGAAATGCTCATCCGGCGCTGCGCGGCGGCACAGATGACCCTTGTCCTGAACGCGCGGGGCACTCGGCAAGCGAGCGGAGGAAGATGGCGGCTCGATATGCTGA
>CAWDTW010000083.1:0-28112 GCA_963805295.1 uncultured Alphaproteobacteria bacterium
CGTTATCTGTTGATAAGGCCCCATCCCGATGGCGCCGAGGATCCAGTTTTGCGGAGTGGCCTGGTCTCCCCATGCCTCGAGCGCTCGTCTCCATCCGAGATAGTTGGGCAGGTTCTTGGTGGCGACGCCGTGGAAGCGGCGCATCCATTCCTTGAGCCGGCCGTGATAGGCGTTGACGTTGTTGATATGGAGGTCGGGGGCCTCGGGGCTGGGCTTGCCCGGCGCGGGAACGACATGGACCGGGATTTTCGCCCTGTGGGCGAAGGCCACGATCGCCTTTCCGCCGTCGCAGACGAACCGATTGGCGGGCGTGACCACGCCGTCCAGCGCCGCCGCGATCGAGGCGCGGTCGACATTGGGCAACACCGCGTCGGTGGTTGCGCCCTCGCGGTCGCGCGCCACCAGGATCGGGATGTTTTCGAAGAAGAGGCCCGGGTGCTTGGCCTTGCCGCCCCGCTTGCGCGGCGGGCGGGGAAGACCGGACCTGCGGCCCTTGAACAATTCGAGGATGAACGTCTCGTCCGCCTCGACAATGCCTCTCAGCGTCTTGGGCTTGTCCAGCGCGGGCGAGCCGAGAAACCGGTGTCGCCAGCGGAAGGCCGTGGTGGGGTGGACGTGGCAACGTTCGGCGGCCTTCGCCACGCTGGTTCCCTCGATCATCGCCTGGGCGTGGTCGAGCCATTGCTCCTTCTTGCGCAGCCCCGCCATCGGCGTCTTCGTCAGGGCGTTGAACGTGCGCCCGCAGCTCTTGCAGCGGGAGCGCGCCAGACCGTTCGCCCGTCCCCAGGCGACGATGTCGCGCCCCGCGCAATGGGGGCAACCCCGGCGTTCCACCTTCGCCTGGCCGATGTCCCCCAGCGCGTCCTCGCGAACCCGGCGCTGCTTGCGCGCGTCCCCCTCGGCAAGCGCCGCCGGCGCGTCCTCCGATCCTCGAGCCGCCGCCTCGACCGGTTCGCCAAAGCCCGACGCAACGTCCTCATCGGCCTTGCAAAGCGCCTTCACCGCCTGTCGCCGCTGCGCTGGGGTCAACCTACCGATCCCGCCCAGCCAATCCTCAAATTCCGGGCTCTCCACCAACGCCTCCTCGAAATCAGACGCGCCAAGAATAGCCCGAAATCAATACTAAACGCCAATAGAGCCAAATCAATATGTTAATGGTTATCTCCGGCATTTCCATAACTTGTTGATTTCATTGACGAAAATCGAAATGAGGGGATTGTTGAGGTGCCGCAGAACCGGATTTATGCTGAAATCTTAACCGCAATCTGGGAAGACGTGCGTCAAACGAGGTTGACTGTTCTATATGGGAACGTGGCGGGAACCTACTGTGCCTGGTCTCGAAAAGCGATTTGAATTGCAAGATCGCCGGCTCGCTGCGCTGACCCATGCGACGCGGCGGATTGGCGCGCGACTCAACCATGCAACCAAGCTAAGGCGACGCCCAAAAATAGCCGATTCGGAATTTGCGATTTTACTGGCATCGGCTGTTTAGCGGATTCCCGAGTGCGAGGCGAGCGTCTATATCGTGATGATGATAGACGAATCATCCCTGCGCGTCCGGTTTGACGCGCTTCGGCCTTCGCTGGACGAGCGACGCCGGCGGTTGAGCGCGGCGGCGGAGGCGAAGGCGGCGGGCTACGGCGGGATTGCGGCGGTCGCGCGCGCGACGAAGGTCGCCCGGAGCACGATTGGGCGCGGTCTGAAGGACTTGCGGAACCCCGGCTCCTTGACGGGAGAGGTGCGGCGCAAGGGCGGGGGCACTCCTCGGTTGACGGTCAAGGACCCGACGCTGTTGGAGGACTTGCAACGATTGCTCGAGCCGGCGACGATGGGCGACCCGATGCGGCCGTTGCGATGGGTCTCCAAGAGCCACGACAAGCTGGCGACGGCGCTTCGCGCCATGGGTCACAAAGTGAGTTCCTCGACCATTCCCAAGCTGCTGGAGGAACTGAAATATTGTCGCCATTCCAACCGCAAGACCAAGGAAGCCGGCAAACATCCTGATCGCGACGCCCAGTTCGAATATATCAACGCGAAGGTCGAGGCGTTTCAGGCGGCCGGCGAACCCGTGATATCGATCGACGCGAAGAAGAAGGAATTGCTGGGCGAATTCAAGAACGGCGGTAGCGACTATGGGCCGCAGGGCGAACCGATCGAGGTCAACGCTCACGATTTCGAGGACAAGGAGTTGGGCAAGGTCGTCCCTTACGGGGTCTACGACATCGGCGCCAACCTCGGCTATGTCAGCCTCGGAATCGACCACGACACCGGGGAGTTCGCCGTCAACGCCGTCCGATGCTGGCTCGATCAGATGGGTTGGAAGCTCTATCCCGGGATGAGGCGCCTGATGATCACGGCCGACGGCGGCGGCTCCAATGGTTCACGGCGCGGTCGAAGACCTGCGCGCCTCCGGCGAACGCGTTTGGGTTGCGGCGCGGCGTGCTGGCCCGCGCCGCCCTCCGCTGCGCCATCGGCGACTGGGATAGCGCATCGCGCGACCTCGACGAGGTCCAGGAAATCGCCGAGCTGGGGCCGATGCGGCTTTATCTTTGCGATTGCGCCCTAGACCGCGCGCGGCTCGCGCTGGCTCGGCGCGAAGCCTTCGCGCCGCTGAACGGCCTCGTCGCTGAGGGGCGCCCCCTCCGACGCCCACTCTGCCCGACGCGGCCGAGGTGATCGGCTCATAGAGGAAGCGCGCAAACAGCTCGACGCGGCGCGCGTGCTCATCGCCGAATGCGGCTATCACCGCTGCGACGAGGAGCTCGCCGAACTCGACGCCGTCGTCACCGGCCGCCGCCGCTTCGCCGATTTGCGTGCGCGCGTCTGAGGCGCGCCACGGCCGCGGCCTCCACGGTCGTCGGCGATCCGGCCCAAGGTCCTGCGCACGGCGCTGCAGGACGCGGCCCTTCGTCGCGGACCTCCTCGTCACCATCGAACGCTGCGCTAATGGGAACGTCCGCTTCGGGTCGAATTGGCGCGTTCGCCAAGTCGTTGCGGAATGGCAGCTCCTTGCGCACAGCGGTCGTCCACTGCGTCGTCTTCGCGCAGCCGAAATCCCCCATAGCAGGCGCGGATGGGGTCGCCCGGGCCAGACCGGTTCTACCAAAACGCTTTTGATCTGACAGACCCCCTTAGCCATCGGCAAAGTTCATGTTAGGCTGAGCGATGGCCTTAATTGCGCGGCCAGATGCTCGATCGGTTGGAAGCGAACGGGTGACGACGGTGGGCTTCCGCGATGGCTGAAAAAACAACTCAAAAGCAGCCGCACGGCTTCCAGCCGGGTCAATCCGGCAACCCGTCCGGGCGACCGCGCGGCTCACGGAACCGCACAACACTGGCCGCCCAGGCACTGCTCGACGGCGAAGGCGAAAAGCTGACACGCAAAGCAATCGACATGGCGCATGCTGGCGACACCGTCTGCCTGCGCCTTTGCCTCGACCGAATTCTTCCCCCGCGCCGCGAAAGGGTTGTGACCCTTGATCTGCCGGATATCGCCGGCGCCGATGTTGCTCCCGCCCTTGCGGCGATCATCAAGGCGACCGCGAGCGGCGAACTGACGCCGACGGAAGCGAAGTCGCTAAGTGACATGATCGCTGCCTACGCGACCGTGCGCGCCTTGAAAACAAGTTCAGAGTCCCACGAAGCCGAAACGGAAGCAGCCGCCGCTTTGTTCGACCAGAGGCTTGCTCAGCGTCTGCAGGCCAGAGCCGCAAGCATGGGCCGGTTAATGCCCGAACACGATCAACAGGACAAAGGCTAGCCAAAAAATATTTGAAATTTCAGTCCTTTGCGAGGAGGTGCGTCGGATAGCCGAGCGCCGCGCTCGTCATGTTCGACAAGATGCTCGGCTCCGTGGTCCGTCGCGCCGACCGTGCGTACAAGGACAATGTCGCCGACCGGGCCAGTCAAACCCATCAAGGTAGACCGCCCGTGTCCCATATTCTCGGCTATGCCCGCGTCTCAACCGACGATCAAGACCTCGCCGGCCAGCGGCAACGTCTTCAGGCGATCGGCGCGTTGCGCATCTTCGAGGATGTCATTTCGGGCAAGACCTTCGAGCGTCCCGGCCTCGCCGAACTGCTCGATTACATCCGGCCCGGCGACACGCTCGCCGTCGTGCGGCTCGACCGGCTTGGCCGTGACTTCGCGAATTGCTCGACGTCGTCGAGACGCTGAAAAAGCGCGGCGTCGCGCTGTTATCTCTCGAAGAGAAAATCGACACCTCGTCTGCCGCCGGCGAGCTGGTGTTCCATGTTTTCGGAGCGATCGCGCAATTCGAACGCCGGCTCATCGCCGAGCGTACGCGCGACGGCATGAACGCCGCTCGCGCCAAAGGACGAAAACCAGGCCGGCCGGCGCTCGATCAGGACAAACTCGGCGCGGCCCTGCTACTCGTGAACAACGGCCTCACACCCACTCAGGCTGCGAGGCAAACCGGTCTCGGTCGTTCAACCGTCTATCGCGAAATCCAAGGCCGCTTCAAAGCCTGAGCTATTAACGTAGGACTGAAACAGATTTTGCAGTAACCCTTATTGCAAAGCTTGTGGCGACGTGGGAGATGGAGCTGACGAGTGAGAAACAGATATGAGACGATCGCGCTTTGAAGAATGGTTGTCCGCGCTGAAGCTGTTGAGCGAAGAGCAACGTGGACTTCTGCTGCGCGAGCTTGGTGTTGACGAACTTCACGATCCGCACGCAGGCAGCGTCGAGAAATTCGTCGTCGCGTCTCAGCCAGCGGCGAACGAAATCGTAGGCGAAAAGAGCGCCGATACTTCGATTGGCGCTGGTTCTCTCGCCTCGGGCGACGAGGGGCTCGACTTCGTCGGCGAGATCGGACGAGAGCGGATACTGCGGTCAGGGTGCCCGCATTGCGGGACAAACGAGGTTCGCCCCTGGGGGAAGGCCGGCGGCCTACCTCGCTATCGTTGCAAGGTTTGCCGCAAGACGTTTAACGCCTTCACGGCCACTCCTATGGCAAGATTGCACCACAAAGATCGGTGGTTGGATCACGCCCGATCTCTCATCGAAGGCGAGACCCTGGCGCAAGCGGCCGAGCGTTGCCAAGTCGACCAAAGCACGGCCTACCGTTGGCGACGCCGCTTCCTTGCAGCCCGCAACTCCGGAGAGCCGAAGTCATTTTCGGGCATCGTCGAAGCCGACGTGTCTTTGATTCCGGAATCATTCAAGGGCCGGAAGCGAGGCTTGCCGAGGCCAGCGCGCAAGCGCGGCAACAAAGCGAATGAGCATGACGTCCTTACAGAGCAGATCCCCGTCGTTGTCGCGCGCGATCGCCGCGGCGCGACGTTCGACGCCGTTCTCCCCAGTCTCGACGCGGCAAGCCTCAGCGAGGCCCTCCGCGATCTCATCCCGCCTGCCACTGACTTCTGCTGCGACGGCGGCAAAGAGATCAAAGAATTCGCAAAACGAGCTAACCTCAAGGTTCACGTTGCGCCGGCGCGCGCCGCCGGCAAGCCCGACGAGCCGCAATTCCACATCGACAATGTCAGAGCCTATCAGGCTCGCCGCAAAGAGTGGCTGCGTCGCTTCCACGGAGTCAGCACTGAAAACCTGCCCATGTACCTCCGTTGGTACAGAATCCTTGAGACAGCCCCCGATCGCCCGTCCGCCGCAATTTTGATCACGGCGGCCGCTGGCCTCGGACCCCAAGAAGATGAACCGCAATGAGACATCATGGGATCATCTCAGAATTTTTCGGAAAGAGCGCGCTAAAAACGTCCACCTTCCTCGACGCCGCTCAGCGCACGATTTGGGACAGATTCCACGATCACCCTGCTAAGCGACAAGCTCCTCGATCGCATAGGCCTGGTCGCCGAAGCGCTTGCCGAACTGACGATTGCAGCGGGTTTCGAGGCCGGTGACGGCGAGCGCCAGGACGAGGTCGCGGCGGCGGTTGCCGTCCGGCCCGATCAGCCGGTCGAGACCGATCCTGCGCGCCGTGCCCAGCGCCGCGGCCACGTGCCCGTGCGGCAGGGAGCGAATGATGCTGATCGCCTCCTTCTCGCTCGGGATGACCGTGCCGCCCTTGAGCAGCGCCTTGAAGCCGGCGATCCGCTCGCTGGGCCAGTCCGACAGGTTGAGCAACGTGCGCTTCCTGACCTTCCCGCCTTCGCGATAGCTCTCGCGCAGGAGGATGGCGGGGGGGGTGAATCGCGGTTGGGGACCAATTCGATGTACATGGGGCAACAATAAGCCTGACCGCACCACAACACAACATAAAATCAGCCAATTACATGGGTACACATCAAGACCAATATCTCGAAATCTCGCCGAAATATCAATCGCCTACGTAATCGGAAAGTGGGAAGCTCCGCTTAGGCCAGCCGCAGCTTGGCCGGCATCATCGTGTATCGTACTGATCACACCATGCGATCGTCGATCCTTTCTTATCAGGGCAAGGAAACCGTCGAAACGCGGGGAAGGCCCAGACCGTCGCTAGTCATGCGTCGCGCTAGATGACAGACGCGGCGAATCGACGTTGTGCTGGTAACCGAGTTGTCGCGCTGGGGCCGCAGCACGCTCGACCTGCTGCATACGCTGAAGGCGCTGGAAGCGCAGCGCGTCTCGGTCATCGCGATGACCGGCCTGGCCTTCGACCTCACCACCCCGCACGGACGCATGATGGCGACCATCATTGCCGGCATTGCGGACTTCGAACGCGAGCTCATCCAGGAGCGCATCCGCTCCGGCATCGCCGCCGCAAAGGCACGCGGCAAGCGCCTCGGCCGTCAGCCCGGGCAACGGCCGAAATCCGACCGTCTCGCGTCCAAGGTGATGGCGCTCGTCGCGATCGGACGCAGCTACCGCTTGATCGGGCGCGAGGTGGGCCTGAGCAAGAATACCGTAGCCGATATCGTCAAACGACATCGCGCCAAAACCGCACAGATCGCGTGACCGCTACTTTGCGTCCGGTGACACGAATGTTGGGTCCAGGCCATTCTGACATTTCGCCGGTCGAAACCGGCGCGAGTTTGGGGGCGAGCGCTCGGAATGCCGTGACGCGGGGGCCGTCACTTTTGACAAAATGAGTGTTTTGTCAAAAGTCTGGCTCTCTCCCCGCCTGAACTCGACCCAGAAATCGGCGCAAAACCAATTTGGCGGCTGGTGACACGACTGTTGGGTCTAGGCCTGTTCAGCCAGGCGACCGCCGAGGCCGCCAAACGAAAAAACGTAACGCTTCGGTAGCGGAAAAGTCTGCGCGACCGTCGACGCTCCTTAGCGTGCTCTTTCGGGAAGATTCTGCGATGACCTCGGAAAGCGCCGCGCGGCCGAGGATCAGGCGCGCGGCAAGCGCGAGGCGGTCACCGACGCCAGCATCGACATGGGGGCGGCGTTCGAAGCGGGGATCAAGGCGAACTTCGAGAACGCCGAGATCACGTTCGACAAATTCCACGTCATCAAACTCGCCAACGAGGCCGTCGACCAGGTGCGACGCGAGGAAGCGCGGAACAACTTCCAGATCAAGGGCCGGCGCTACATCTTCCTCAAGAACGTCAATCATCTGACGCAGGAGGAGAAGGAAGCGTTGTCAAGATTGGAAGCGCAGAACTTGGACACGATCCAGGCGATGCAAATCCGCATGAACCTGCAACAGCTGTTCACGATGGACGCCAAGACCGCCCGACGCTTCCTCGATCGCTGGAACGCCTGGGTTCAGGTCTGCGATCTCGGCCCGATGAAGCGACTGGCCAAAACGATCATGGCCAAGGCCGAGGGCATTCTCAGATCGATCGCCACCGGCCTTTCCAACGGCGTCCTCGAAGCCATCAACGGCAACGTGCAGGCCGCCAAGCGCAAGGCCAAAGGCTACCGAACCAAGCGAAATCTCAAAGCCGTCGTCTACCTCATCGCCGGAGACGTTCTGGCCAATTCACCCACTTGAAATAGCGACGAGCCATGTTCCTGCGACGAATCGAACGACGAAAGAACGGCAAGACGCATTTGTATTGGAGCGTCGTCGAGAACAAGCGTCTCGATGATGGCCGGGTGGTGCAGCGGCACGTTCTGTATTTGGGCGAGATCAATTCCTCGCAGGCGCAGGCTTGGCGCAAGGCGGTCGAGGTGTTCGACGCGGAGGCGGGCGGCTCCCGGACGCTCGCCTTGTTCCCCGAGGATCGCTGCGAGGCCGCGGCGGACGACACCTGCGTGGTGCGGCTGCGCCTGTCCGAACTTCGCCTGCATCGTCCCCGTCAATGGGGCGCCTGTTGGCTGGCCGGCCTCTTGTGGCGAGACCTGCAACTCGACCGGTTCTGGGCCGAACGCCTGCCCGCGAGCCGGAAGCGGACGCGCTGGGACCAAATCCTGCACGTCCTGGTCGCCTACCGGCTGATCGAACCCGGCAGCGAGTGGCGGCTGCATCGCGAGTGGTTCGGCAGGAGCGCCATGGCCGATCTGGAAACCGTAGCATCGTCCAACGGTCTCTCATCTGCTCGCACCGGGACGTGACGCTTGAACTCACTCGCGTTCCAATCGATCTGCCGCGGAGGGGAGATTGGGGGGTTGGCGAGCCGCCTGATGGCGGACAGCGCGCTGCGGGCGGTCAGTCCAGAGGCCAAGGCATGGAGTCGGCGCGTCAGGGTTCGGGCCCGAAGGCGGGCGACCGACCGGCGAAGGGTTCATAGGCAATGAGATGCAGCGCTGCGATCGCGAGCTTGCCCACGGCATAGAGGAGCCCGAACCGTGTCGGCCAATTCGAAGCGGCACATGGCGGCACGTTGTTCCTTGATGAAATCGGAGAGCTGCCGCTGGCTCGGCCTTGGCGAGATGATCGCGCACGGTCTCATAGTGCTGTGCGCGTTCGGCGTCGCGCCGCGGCAACAAATCGGCCGGCCCCTGCTCATCAAGGGCACGCTGGTCCAGAAGCCGAGATTTTGGTTGTTCAAGGCGAAGGCGTTGGCCGCCTTGGCGAAGGCGATGCAGGGTCGAGAGCCATTTCCGTGAGTCGCTGTAGCGTTCTGCCGCGACCGGCCTCAGGCGCGCCCCGGGGCGGGGTGGAGCGGCATTCCCTTCTTTTCTCGGCTAAGCCGTTGCTTCGACGGTCGGCGCACGAGGGCTCGAACTTTGGACCCGCTGATTCCGCTGACAGTGCCTGGATACGACCGTGGGATGGGCAGGCGCACAATTTTGTGCGCTGGCATGTCCAAAGCGCAAATGGTTTCAGGTGATGCGCGTGACGGTCGAGCCTGATAAACTCCAGAAATCTGCCGTGAGGGCCTATGCTCTGTCACCTCGGTTGGTGGCGCGCGCCGACGCAGCTCACTATGTCGGCGTGGGAACGACCATGTTCGACGACCTTGTTCGTCAGGGCTTGATGCCGCCCGAAGGCGATCGGTACCCGCCGCCTTTGGGATTTCGGGAGCTGGACAAGGCTATCGACGAGTTGCCGGAAGCCGGAGAACCACCCCATAGCTGCGGGGCCCCGGACGGGTGGGATGCTGTCGCATAGGCAGGAGGGCGCGATGAGGCTGCGCTACTTGAAGGTAGACAAGTCGCGGCATGGCCAGACGCGGTACTATGTTCGCATCGCGGGAAGGCCCAAGGTGCGTTTGCCGTTTGACAGCGTTGACGACCCCAACTTCTTGCTCGCCTACGTGGCCCGCGCTCAAGGGAGAGGCGTGGACCGGGCAAGGCAAAGCTCGCCAATCCCAGCCGGTGAGCGCACTGAAGAAGCCGCTGCCCGGCTCTCTTCGTGCGCTATGCACGCAATATTTCGTCTTCCTGGATAATGATCCCAGATTGGAGCCGACGACCAAGTCGAATCGTCGTAAGTTTCTAGAGGAAGTCTGCCGAGAGCCGCCAAGCCCGGGGTCGCCCTTGGTGTTGGGCGATATGGCCGTATCGCGTTTCGACGCGACCCACGTTCAGGCAATCATCGACCGCAGGGTGAAGACGCCCGAGGCTGCAAATGTCCGGCGCAAGGCGATAAGCGCCCTATTCAAGTGGGCGATCCCGCGAGGTCACGCTAAAGGGCCAAACCCAGCTATGCTTGCTGAAGGCATACGAATGAACTCCGAAGGGCATCGCACGTGGGGGCAGCCGGAGATCGCGCGTTTCGTCAATGGGCACCCGCTGGGCACGAAGGCGTATCTCGCGCTTGCGCTCCTGTTATGTCTGGGGCAGCGACGGGCAGACATCGTTCAACTCGGACGCCAGCACCTCAAGGATGGAGCCGTTGTTTTCGTCCAGCAGAAGAATGAGAAGCGAATGCACAAGCAGATGCGGATCGATATCTTGCCCATGCTCGCTGCGGCGCTGGAGTTGGTGCCGAAAACCCAAATGACCTTCCTGCAGACCGAGTACGGCAAGCCGTTCACAGCGGCGGGCTTCGGCAACTGGTTCCGCGACCGATGTGACGAAGCTAACCTTCAGGGCTATTCGGCGCATGGCCTTCGCAAAGGGCTCCAGGCAATGGGTGCCGACGCCGGTCTGACGGATCGTGAGTTGATGGCGATAGCCGGTCACGAGTTTGCCACTGAGACCACTCGCTATACCCGCAAGCGCGACCGAGATTTGCTCGCCGCCAGCGGGATCGCGAAGCTCGCTGGAGTACAGGGGAGGAACGAAATTGGCCCACCTTCTGAAGAGGTGGGCAAAAGTGGGCCAAAGGGCGCGTGAAAAGCCAGCGATATCAATGGGCACTGAAACGGTTGGCGTCCCGGAAGGGAATCGAACCCCTGACCCCCGGTTTAGGAAGCCGGAGTTCGCGATACCTTCGCCGTGCAGGCGTCCGAGGAACCCGCATAGAAAACGCATGAAATTGGAGTTCCCGGCGCGACCGGATTTCGGCGCAAAGGGGGCCAGGAACAACCTTTCAGATCCGACTGGACTTGTGCTGCGAACAGAGCGGTAGTGCGGTGCGCGCCTGCCATGAGGCGCTCCTGCCCCGCCGGCCCCAGGCCATTGCGGGGCATTGCGGGGTCGTGTTGGTGACAGCGGATGCTGTCGAAGCATGAGGAGAACACCATGGCAAAGCTTACAGATACCCAGCTGATCGTCTTGTCGGCGGCAGCGCGCGACGACGGGGTCGCGGTCGTTGCAGCGAAGATGAACAGGGCCACGGCTTCGAAAGTTGGAGCGAGCCTCGTTACGCGCAAGCTGATGCGGGAGGCGCGTTCAAAGCCTGGTATGCCCGTCTGGCGGGAGGGTGAAGACGGTCGTCCCATCAGCCTCATGATCACGCGCGCCGGTCGGGATGCGATCTCGGTGGGGGGAAGCCGCGACGGCTGGCGATGGGCGCTTCCCCGCTCCGTGAAGCGCCGCCGGTCGGACACCGACCAAGGTGGTGGCATGGCGGCCTAAAATAGCCAGGCATACCTCGGACCCGACGCGTTGTTACGACCGTTCTCTGCAGCCTCTCTACATGTTCTTAGTTCTTACTTGGCAGTCGCCTTACCGGGGATGCGTGCCAGGGCGTTTACGCGTTCTAGCACTTGGCTGAGGTTTTCGTTTATTTGGCCGATCGCCGCCTGTGTCGCAAAGTCAGGGACCAGGGCATCCGCGAACTTGGTAAGGGTGGCTCTAAATTCGGCGATTTCCACTTTGAGTTCTTTCATCGAGTTCTTGAGTTCCCCGACTTCGGTGGTGTTCTCGTTGACGACCGGGACAGGCTTCCGGGACGGGGCCTGTGACGCCTCAATCATACTGATAACCTCCGCGTTCATGGAACGCTTATTGGCTTTGGCGAGCGCGGCAATTCGGTCGCGCATGCCGTCGGGGAAGCGGACGATGAGCCGATCCTGCTTCTCACTCGGGTACAGCTTGCGTTCCGCCATTGTGCGCGTCCTCCTCGATAAAAATTTGTGCCGCCCAGGCTCTATGACGACTTGACATCTATGCCGAGTCGACCTATATACCGACTCGATTGTAGCCGCTTTGGCCTGGTCAGTCCAAGGAGAAAATCCATGTTCGCCAGCGACAGCCTGCCCCGTCTCCTTGTGCGCCTCCTGGTGGATGTCAAACAGTGGATCGTGCAAGAGGCCCTCGATCGCCGCTGTTCGATGAACGCGGTCGTCGTCGAGGCGCTGAATACCAAAATTAACTTGACGTTCGGCGAGACGCAGAACAAGAAGCACGCCGCCGCCATCGAGGCAGCGATCGACATGGCGCAGCTGCCAAGCGCGCGGCAATCCTCACGAAGTCGAGCTACCGCCAGCGTGAAGACATTCTTGTCCAAACGCCGTCTCGCGCGGACTTCGTGCTCCTCGCGCGCGTCTCGATGACGAAGTCACCGTCACGGCAAATGCCGCATCGACCAAAGCCGATGGGGGCTTGGGGATGAAGTTTTTGAAGCTACCTGCAAATCAATCTGCGCGTCGATCGGGGGTGGCCCACTGCGTGCTCCCGGTTGAAGTCCGCGCAGGACTACGTCAGGGGGAAGGTGAGAAGGGCGAATGAGCCGGCGTGCAGCCAAACTGACACAGGCTGATGTTGCCCGAGCCATCCGCGCCGCCGAACAGGTCGCGCCGGGGAAGATGGTCGTCGAGATAACGGCCGATGGGGTGATCCGCATCCTGCCGCACGACGGCACGCCGGCTGCCGGTGAAACGCCTCTGTTTGCCCCCAAGGCGATGCCCAAAAACTATTGCTTCATTTCGTGAAACCTCGGCGAGATGCTGTAGTTCCATTCTGGATGGAATGAGTCTCGGGTCATGTTGAGGGTCGCCATTTCCGCGTCCGAGACCTTGATGCCCTTTGGATAGGTGTTGCTATCGAGTTCGCAGCGGATTTTGAGACCGGTTTTCGTCGTGGTGTTGGCGATCAGTTCGATGACGATGAGGAGGCTGAGGAGTGGCGTCGCGCGCCAGTTCTGCGTGATGTGGCAGAACATGCGATGCTCGATCTTGTTCCACTTCGAAGTCCCTGGCGGATAGTGGCAAACCTGAATGATCAGACCGGTTTCGTCCGCGAGTTGTTGGAGGGCCAACTTCCAGAGCCGCAGCCGTGAACCATTGGAGCCGCCGCCGTCGGCCGTGATCATCAGGCCGCCTCATCCCGGGATAGAGCTTCCAACCCATCTGATCGAGCCAGCATCGGACGGCGTTGACGGCGAACTCCCCGGTGTCGTGGTCGATTCCGAGGCTGACATAGCCGAGGTTGGCGCCGATGTCGTAGACCCCGTAAGGGACGACCTTGCCCAACTCCTTGTCCTCGAAATCGTGAGCGTTGACCTCGATCGGTTCGCCCTGCGGCCCATAGTCGCTACCGCCGTTCTTGAATTCGCCCAGCAATTCCTTCTTCTTCGCGTCGATCGATATCACGGGTTCGCCGGCCGCCTGAAACGCCTCGACCTTCGCGTTGATATATTCGAACTGGGCGTCGCGATCAGGATGTTTGCCGGCTTCCTTGGTCTTGCGGTTGGAATGGCGACAATATTTCAGTTCCTCCAGCAGCTTGGGAATGGTCGAGGAACTCACTTTGTGACCCATGGCGCGAAGCGCCGTCGCCAGCTTGTCGTGGCTCTTGGAGACCCATCGCAACGGCCGCATCGGGTCGCCCATCGTCGCCGGCTCGAGCAATCGTTGCAAGTCCTCCAACAGCGTCGGGTCCTTGACCGTCAACCGAGGAGTGCCCCCGCCCTTGCGCCGCACCTCTCCCGTCAAGGAGCCGGGGTTCCGCAAGTCCTTCAGACCGCGCCCAATCGTGCTCCGGGCGACCTTCGTCGCGCGCGCGACCGCCGCAATCCCGCCGTAGCCCGCCGCCTTCGCCTCCGCCGCCGCGCTCAACCGCAGGCGTCGCTCGTCCAGCGAAGGCCGAAGCGCGTCAAACCGGACGCGCAGGGATGATTTGTCTATCATCATCACGATATAGACGCTCGCCTCGCACTGGGGAATCCGCTAAACAGCCGATGCCAGTAAAATCGCAAATTCCGAATCGGCTATTTTTGGGCGTCGCCCAAGAAGGAATTCGTGCTTTGATTTCGGACATGCCCCGACCTCGACCGCCGCATCTGCATCGTGAGCGCACGCGCCACGGCGCACTGGTCTGGTACGTGCGGGTCGGGAAGGGACCTCGAATTCGGATCAATGAGGAATTCGGGACCGGAGCTTTCGGGGCAGCGTATCAGGCGGCTCTTAACGGCGAGCGCCCGGCCCAGCGAGGCAAGGCCAAGTCCGATTCGCTCGCATGGCTCGTCGACCGCTACAGGTCGTCCTCCACCTGGGCAAGCCTCGCCAAAGCCACGCAGCGCCAGAGAGCCAACATTCTCCACAACGTCCTGAAAACGGCCGCTGACGCCCCTTATACCGTAATCACGAAGGCCAAGATTATTGAGGGGCGGGAGCGCCGCAAGAGCACGCCTTCGCAGGCGAACAACTTCCTGAACACAATGCGCGCCCTGTTCGATTGGGCGGTCGAGAACGAATTCGTGGACGTCAATCCGGTCGAGGGCGTCAAGGGCCTGAAGCGTCCCGATAGCGGCGGCTTCCACGCGTGGACCGAAGAGGAGATTGACCGCTTCGAAGAGAGGTGGCCGCTGGGCACACGTGAGCGACTGGCCTTCGCCATCCTGCTCTACACTGGCCTGCGGCGAGGGGATGCAGCCCGAATAGGGAGGCAGCACGTCACGGACGGCGTGATCATGCTCAAGGCGGAGAAGACAGGCACGCAACTGACGATCCCGATCCTGCCTCCATTGGCTGAAGCGATCTCTGCGACGAAGACGGGTGACCTGGCTTTCGTCGCCACGACGTCGGGAACCCCGATTACCAAGGAGAGCTTCGGCAACTGGTTTCGGGATGCGTGCAACGCAGCCGGCGTTCCAGGTTCGGCCCATGGATTGCGAAAAGCTGGCGCGACGCGCGCGGCGAACAATGGCGCAACGGTCGCTCAGCTCGAGGCGATCTTCGGCTGGCACGGCGGCGACATGGCCAGCCTGTACACGAAGTCAGCCGACCGGATTAGGCTCGCCTGCGACGCAATTACCAAGCTGCAGAAGAACGAAACCGGAAAATCTATTCCCGCACCTGGTCTCAAGGTGCGGGCCGTAGGCCAGAAAAACCAATGAAACCGAGGACGTATAAATAGGATGGTGCGGTCAAGAGGACTCGAACCTCCACTCCGGTTAAAGAACTAGCACCTCAAGCTAGCGCGTCTACCAATTCCGCCATGACCGCACATGGGGCTTCGCGCTCAAGGGCGCGAAGGAAGGCGCGTCGTCTAACAAATCGTCCCTGCCAAGACAAGCGCGCTTTGGCGGCTTTCGCGCATCGCAAGTATGGCGAGCCGGCTGAGCGGCGCGGCGCCGGCGATGGAATACCCGGCCCTTCCAGGACCGGGGCGAGCGACGGCGCAAACCGGCGCCTCCCCGTCCTCGAGAAAGACGATCAATTTCTTGACGGGGCGGACGATTTTGTTCTATATCTGTTCTCAACGCCGCCGCCCCGAAAGGAGACCGCCGAATTGTTCGCTTCGCTCGAAGCCGCCCTTCGCCACGCTCGGTTGGGCCGCCGCAGGCGATAAGGCCTGGTCGGGGAAAAACGAGCGTTGCTCTTTCGCGCGGGCGGCGCAAGACGCCAGGATCGTCGGCGCGCAAACGGACTGACAGCAAAAGCGCGTTCGCCGGAAATGGCGCCGCAAAGCCTTGGAAAGACTGATTTCGCGCCCGGAAATGGTATGGCCCCGGAGGCTTTGACCCACAAGATATGGGGTCGCGCAGGCGCCGCGGTCCCCGCGGAATTCGCCTCTTGCCGGATATTCGGCGGGCGGCGCGAATCGCATCCGCGGTCATTTGCAAGTCGGCTGGAAATGTTGCCGCAAGAACTTGAAAAGTCTCAATTCGCGCCCGGAAATGGTATGGCCCGGAAGCCTTCAATCCACAAGATATGGGGTTCCGGCGGGCGCGGCAGCCCTCCATTCCCCGCCCTGGCCGGGCGGCGCCCTCAAGGCATTCCGAGCGTGCATCCGCCCGCGCCCGGCGGCCGAAAAGCCTCCGCGGCCGGGATCTTGGCGACGACCGCCAGATAGTCCCACGGATACTTCGACGCCGCGGGCGATTTCACCCGCGTCAGATAGCGGTCGTAAAGCACCCGCCCGTCGGCGCGGATTACGCCGTTCGCGGTGAAGACGTCGTGGATCGGCGCGTCGCGCATCGCCTTCGTCACCGCGCCGGCTTCGTCGGTTCCCGTCTTCGCGACCGCCTCGAGATAGTGACGCACGGAGGAATAGAGCGCGACCTGGTTGTCGTTCGGCATGCGCTGGCGGCGCGCGTAGAAGCGCTTGGCGAAAGCGCGCGTCTGATCGTTCAGGTCCCAGTACCAGGATTGCATGAAGGTCAGATCGTGGGCGACGTCGAGCCCGAGCGCGTTGACGTCGCTGAGATAAGTGATCGGCGTCGCGAGGTATTGCGCCGGGGCGAGCTTGAACTCGTTGGCTTGTTTGAGCGCGTTCGAGAGATCCGCGCCGGTGACGGCGAACACGATCACCTTGGCCTTCGAGGCTTGGGCGGCGATCAGATAGGAGCTGAAATCGGCCGTGTTGAGCGGCGAGCGCACGCCGCCGACGAAGGTTCCACCCGCCTTGGCGATCGCGTCGCGCGCGTCGGCCTCGAGCGAGGCGCCGAAGGCGTAATCGGCGGTGATGAAGAAGAAGCTGTCGAGCCTCTCGCGCATGAGGAGGCGCATCAGCGCGACGCCGTTCGACCAGTTGTCGGCGTTCCATTGGATGCCGTTCGGCGAGCAGGCCTTGGCGGTGAGGTCGGACGACGAGGCGGAATTGAAGATCATGAGGCGGTTTCTCGCCTTCGCCAAGTCCTGGATCGCGAGCGCCACACCGGAATTGGTGATGTCGAAGATCGCCCGCGCCCCCCGTTCGTCGTACCACTGCCGTGCAATCGCGAGGCCGATGTCGACCTTGTTCTGATGGTCGGCGACGAGGAGTTCGATCGGCTTGCCGAGCACCGAGCCGCCGAAATCCTCGATCGCCATGCGGGCGATTTGGACGGAGCCGGGGCCCGCAAGATCGGCGTAGGGACCGGACTGGTCGTTCATGACCCCAATGACGAAAGCCTGGTCCGCCCGGGTGGACGTCGTCGCGGAGAGCGCGAAGAAGGCGAGCGCGACGAACAGGCAAACAGCGACAGCGCGCCCGATCATGAACGCTCTTCCCCTTCTGATTGTTTGAGACAGCCTCGCCGAAGCGCCTTGGGTAGGCAATGGGCTCCTCGGGCCTCGAGGTTCGAGGCTGCGCTTGACCGGCGCCCGCCGTTCGCCGTGAGCGGCGGCGGGGCGCCGGCCGATGCGGTCGTCGGATGAGAGCCTCTGAGACTCACATCGCCATCGCGTCCTTGACGCATTTCTTGACGAAGGAGGTTTCCGCGGCGCCGTGGAGCTTTTTGTCGGCGGCCTGCGCCTGACACGCGGTCTTCTCGCATTTGGTCATGAAGCTGGTCTTGGCCGCGCCGGCGAGCTTCTTGTCCGTCGCCTGGGTCGCGCAGGCGTCTTCGGCGAAGGCGAGCGTCGGCGCTCCGACGAGGCAGAGGGCGAGCGCAGCGAGAGCGAGCGTCTTGGTCATGGACTTGATCTCCCGAATTCAGGCCGTCTGTAGGGGCCCCGTGGACCATAGCATGCAAGAACTTCATGACGAGAGGCGGCCCTCAAGGCCGTTCGTAGCGGCCGGTGAGCAGGCCGCGGGCGAGCACCATCCCCGCCATCGCGGCCGTGATCGCGGTCAGGTCGGGCGGCGAGCCAAAATTCAGCGGCCGGGCCACCGCGAAGATCTGAAAGACATAGCGATGGGGGCCATGCCCGGCGACCGGCCTCGGCCCCTGATAGCCGACGCGCCCGAACGACCCCCGGCCGAGGCGAATTGCGCCCACTCGTCCCGCCTCGAACGCGCCTTCAGGCGCGCCGCGGGAGTTCGGATCGACGCCATAGGCGATGAGATGGGTGACGGGCCTGGGCAGCGGCGCGTCCGGGTCCTGCAGGACGAGCGCAAGCTCGGCCGCTTCAGCAGGAGCTCCCGTCCATTCGAGTGCGGGCGAAACGTTTTCGCCCACGCCTGCGCCAGCGGTTCGCGGAGGCATCGGCCCGCCGTCGTCGAATGCGGGACTGGAGAGACGCAGCGTAGCTGGCGCCGCGAGGCGCGGGTCGTTCCAGACGAGGCGGTGGTCGCCCGCGCGAACAGGGCGCAACAAGCGGCCAAGAACGCTTTCTATGGACATGCGGCTATCCCGATGACGGCGGGCGCTTTTTAGCGCGCTCCCCGCGCCTGTCCTGACTGGCGCGCGTGAGCCCGCCTGATTACAATCAATGTCTTGCGGAACGCTGCGACGCGGTCCGACTGACCCGCGAGCGGCGATGAGACGCGTGACGAACTGGTTGTTGTTCCTATTGGCCGCGGCGTCGCTCGCGCTCGGCGTCGCGGAGCGACTGGGCTTCCTGCAATTGCCTGCGCCCCCCATTGCTTTTGGCGTCGCGGCAGGCGTACTTGCGGCGCTGCTCGCCATACGCTCCCTGCCGCTCGAGGTTCGTCGGCCCGTCGTCTTCCTCGTGACGCTCGCGCTCCTTATCGCCCTGACGGGCGGGCTCGCCTATTTCCAGTTCGTCATCAAGCCGAGCATGGTCAAGGGGTTCATGAGCGCAGCCTTCACGCCGAAGCCGACGGCGGTGTCGGTCGAAGCCGCCAAGATCGAGCAGTGGCCGCCGCAACTGAGCGCGATCGGGACGCTGCGCGCCTATCAGGGCATCTCCATCGCGCCGCAGGCGGCGGGGGTCATCACCGCCATCCGCTTCGAATCTGGCGGCGACATCCAGGCCGGCGACCTCCTGATCAATATCGACGATTCGGTCGAGCAGGCGGACCTCGCCAACGGCCTCGCCCAGCTCAAGAACGCCGACGCCACGCTCGCGCGGCAAAAGATGCTAGTGGCCGGCGGCAACACGCCGCAGTCGACTGTCGACCAGGCGTTGGCGGCGCGCGACTCGGCGGCGGCCACGGTCGAGCGCACTCGGGCGGTGATCGCGCAGAAGGCGATCCGCGCGCCGTTCTCGGGGCGGCTTGGGCTGCGCAACGCCGACCTCGGGCAATATGCTTCGGTCGGGATGGCGCTCGCGACCTTGCAGCAGCTCGATCCGATCTACGCCGACTTTCCCGTTCCCGAAGAGGCGCTGGCGACGCTCGCGGCGGGGCAGGACGTGACGATGACGGTCGACGCCATCCCCGGCCAGACGTTCGAGGGAAAGATCAAGGCGATCGACGCCCGCGTCAGCGCCGAATCGCGCAACGTGACGGCGCGCGCCGAATTCGCCAATCCCGATCTCAAGCTCTTGCCCGGCATGTTCGCCAATCTGACGGTCACCACCGGCGCGCCTGCCGATGTTCTGACCCTGCCGCGCACCGCGATCGTCTATAGCCTCTACGGCGACAACGTCTTCGTGGTGGAGCCGGCGCCGCCTCCGGCTGGCCAGACCGCATCGAACGGCCTCGTCGTCGAGCGCCGCTTCGTTCGCGTTGGCGCCGTCCGCGGCGAGCGGATCGCAATCGAAGAGGGGGTCAAGGCGGGTGAACGGGTGGTGACCGCCGGGCAGATCAAGCTGCAGCCCAACGCGCTGGTCGCCATCGACGAGAACCCGGCGCTGCCGCCGCCCGCCGTGACATCCCGCCCGTGACGAGGCGCCGATGAACGCTTTCACCGATCTCTTCATCCGACGGCCCGTGTTGGCGAGCGTCGTCAGCTTGCTCATCCTGCTCATTGGCGGAATGGCCGCGTTCAAGCTGCAGATCCGCCAGTTTCCTGAGACCTCGAACACCACCATCACCATCACAACAACCTATCCCGGCGCCGCGGCCGACGTGATCAAGGGCTTCATCACGACGCCGATCGAACAGGCGGTCGCCAGCACCGACGGCATCGACACGCTGGTCTCGACCTCGCAGCAGAACGTTTCGACCATCACCCTCAACCTGAGGCTCGACGCCAATCCCGACCGGGCGATGGCCGACACGCTCTCCAAGGTCAATCAAGCGCGGCGGCAGCTCCCGCGCGAGGCCAACGATCCCGTCGTCGTCAAGCAGACGGGGCAGGGCTTCGCGCTGATGTACCTGTCGTTCAATTCGAACGTGATGACCGCTTCGCAGATCACCGACTATCTGACCCGCGTGGTGCAGCCGCGGCTGCAGACGGTCGACGGCGTCGCCAACGCGCAGATCCTCGGCGGCCAGGTGTTCGCCATGCGCATATGGCTCGATCCGACCCGCATGGCCTCGCTCGGCGTGACCGCGAACGACGTAAACGCGGCCCTCGCCGCCAACAACTTCACCACCGCCGCGGGCGAAGTGAAAAGCGACTACACCCAGATCAGCGTCAACGCGTTGACTTCGCTCGACAGCGCCAAGGCGTTCGGCAAGCTCGTCGTCGCCGCCCATGGCGACGCGCTGGTGCGGCTCGGAGACGTCTCCAAGATCGACCTCGGGCCGCAGAGCTCCGACACCTCGTCGGTGTTCGACGGGCTGAAGGCCGTGTTCATTGGCATCTACGGCACGCCGGAAGCCAACCCGCTGACGGTGATCGACGGGGTGCGGGCGATCATGCCGAGCCTCGAGAGCCAGCTGCCGGCCGGCCTCAAGGCGACGATCGCCTACAATTCGACCGCGTTTATCCGCGCCTCGATCTACGAGGTCGCCAAGACGCTGGTCGAGGCGGCGGCGATCGTCATCGTGGTGATTTTCCTGTTTCTGGGCAACCTGCGCTCGACCTTCATTCCGATCGTCACCATCCCCCTGTCGCTGATCGGGGTGATGATCGCGCTCTTGGCGCTCGGATATTCCATCAACCTCCTGACCCTTTTGGCGCTGGTGCTCGGCATCGGCCTCGTGGTCGACGACGCGATCGTCGTGGTCGAGAACATCCATCGCCATATCGAAGAGGGCATGCCGCCGTTCGACGCCGCGCTTCGCGGCGCGCACGAGATCGCGCTGCCGATCGTGGCGATGACGATCACGCTCGCCGCCGTCTATGCGCCGATCGGCTTCGTCTCCGGCGTGACCGGCGCGCTCTTTCGGGAATTCGCCTTCACCCTCGCCGGGGCCGTCATCGTCTCCGGCTTCATTGCGCTGACGCTGTCGCCGATGATGTGCTCGAGACTGCTGCGCCACGACATGGGGGAGCACTGGTTCGGCCACCTCGTCGACCGCACATTCATGCGCCTGCGAAAAGCATACAAACGCCGGCTGCACAGCACGCTGAACTTCCGCGCGCTGACGCTTCTCATCCTCGTCGGCGTGCTGGCGCTGGCGGGGATCATGTATGCCTCGACGCCGCGCGAGCTCGCGCCCGAGGAGGACCAGGGCATCCTGCTGTCGCAGGTCAAGATCCCGCAGGTCGGCAATCTCGACTACACCGAAAAGGCGACGCAGCAGCTCTACCGGGAGGCGCATGAGATCCCCGAGGTCTCCCATGTCTTCCTCATCAACGGCTTTCCCAGCGTTCGCGCGGCCTTCGCCGGTTTCCTCTTGAAGCCGTGGGACGAGCGCGTGCGCAACCAGAAACAGGTGCTGACCGAACTCGGGCCGAAGTTCCTCGCCGTGCCGACGGCGCAGGTGCAGGCGTTCTCGCCGCCGGCGCTGCCTGGGTCGACCGGCGGGGCGCCGATGCAGTTCGTCATCCGCACGACCGGCGACTATGCGATCCTCGCCGACGTCGCGCTGAAGATGCAGCAGGCGGCCAGGGAAAGCGGCCTCTTCCTCTTCACCGACGTCGACCTCAAGTTCGACACGCCGCAATACGAGTTCAAGGTCGACGCCGACAAGGCGAACCGCATCGGCGTCAACATGGCCGACATCGGCACGGCGCTCGCCACCATGCTGGGGGGCAATTACGTCAACCTCTTCAGCCTCTACGGCCGCTCCTATCAGGTCATTCCGCAGGCGCCGCGCGAGTTCCGCCTGACGCCCGAGTGGCTGACCCGCTACCGGCTGCGCGCGCGCAACGGCGAGCTCGTCCCGCTGTCGGCGGTCGCGAGCGTGACGCAAGAGGTGCAGCCGAACGCGCTGACGAGCTTCCAGCAGCTCAATTCCGCGACGCTCTCGGGCGTGCCGTTCCCCGGGCGGACCCTCGGCGAGGCGCTCGACTTCCTGAAAGCCAAGTCGAAGGAGATTTTTCCCGAAGGCTACTCTTACGACTTCCAGGGCGACTCGCGCCAGTTCGAGCAGGAAGGCAACGCCCTCGTCTACGTGTTCGTCTTCGCGCTCATCGTCATCTATCTCGTGCTCGCCGCCCAGTACGAGAGCTTTCGCGATCCGTTCATCATCCTGATCGCGCTGCCCACCGCCCTGTTCGGCGCGATGCTGCCGCTCAACGTCGGCGGCTTTTTCGGCTTCGCCAGCATCAACATCTATTCGCAGATCGGCCTCGTCACCCTTATCGGCCTCATCTCCAAGCACGGGATTCTGATGGTCGATTTCGGCAACAGGCTGCAGGAGCACGAGGGGCTCTCGCGCCGCGCCGCGATCGAGGAGGCGGCGGCGGTGCGGCTGCGGCCCATCCTGATGACCACCGCCGCGATGGTCGTCGGCATGGCGCCGCTTATCCTCGCCTCCGGCGCGGGTGCCCGCTCGCGCTTCACCATCGGCATCACCATCTTCGCCGGCATGGCGATCGGCACGATGTTCACCCTGTTCGTGACGCCGATGGTCTACACCTTCCTCGCGCGCGACCACGCCGCGGCGATCGCCAAAGAGCGGGCGGCGGGGCATCTGGCGCCGGAGGAGAGCGGGGCGACGCAAAGCGCCGATCCGGTTCCCTCGCAATCGCGCGCGCGAAATGATGGCGCGCGGGCGACTTCAAAGGCTTAGGCGCCAAAAACCAAAAACTGTCCCTTCCCGCTCGACGCTCCATCCCGCCGGCGCCGAAAGGCCGGGGCGCGGCCGGACCTCCTGGCCGCATGGAACGATTTCCAAGCCAGTCGGAACGAAACCCAAACTAGCCGGAACAAAATCCAAGCCGGATGGAACAAAATCCAAATTTTCCGGAACGAAATCCAAATAAATTGTCTTCCGCGAATCGCGCCTTTTCAAGGGGTTATTCCCGATTCCACTGTCCCTTTCGCGACCAGCGGACCGGCGTTCGACGCGGCGGCGGGAGGTTGCGATCAAGGATCGTCCGCCGGCCGCCAGGCCGCGCCTCGCGCCTCGACCTCTGCGGCGCAGCATTTCCAGCCGCGGATTCAATCGGATTCAAGGCTTTGCAACGACATTTCCAGCCGCCTCGCAATGGCCCGGCCAATCCGCGAGCTCAGCGGAGGAGAAGGCCGAAGGGGGCAGTGCGACGGTCGCCGCGCGCTCCTCGATCCGCCTCTCGAGGTCGTCGATGAGCCTTTCCCGCTCCTCGACCCAGGCCTCGAGCCGCAGGAGCGTGGCTTCGCGCCAATCGTCTGGCAAGGGTTCCGCCGCGCCCGGCGCATCGGATGCGGGAGACGCTAGCTGCGGCTCGCTCCCGGGCGCGGACATAAGTGGTTTCGCGTTCTCGGCCATGGACGTTCTCCGGTCTATGCGGGATCCACCGAAAACCAATTATAGGCGAGATTTTTGTTTTCAGAAATAATTTGTTTCGCGGGAAAGAGCAGGCTGCAAGATAAGTCTATGATAATGCATGTGAAGTTGAAGTCGTGCGAAACCTTTCGGCATGCCGCAGGATAGGGGATTGCGTCCTGAGCGGGCGAAAGCCGGGGCCGGGACTCATGGCGACAACCGGAACTCGAACTCTGCCCCTGGCGCTTCCCGCCCGCCCGACGCGCGCCTTCGGTCCCGCGGCCGGCCGCGGCCCTTTTGCGGCGGCCCATGGCGGGCTAGCCTGCGGACTTGGCAAATGAGGCGGACGTCCATGAAGACGTGCACGATCGAGACGCCGAACGGCGCGATCGCGGTCCACGAGTCGACGGGGCGGGGGCCTGCGGCCGTCCTCATCCACGGCAACTCGTGCTCCTCGCGCGCTTTTTCCAGGCAGCTCGACGGGCCGCTCGGCGAGCGCTTCCGGCTCGTCGCGATCGACCTGCCCGGCCACGGCGCCTCGGACGACGCAAGGGACGGCGCCTATTCACTGAAAGGCCACGGCCGCGCCGTCCGCGCGGCGGTCGACGTGCTTGCTCTCGCGGACGCGCGCTTCGTCGGCTGGAGCCTCGGCGGACATGTCGCGCTGGAAATGGCGCCGGATCTTCCGCGAGCGCGCGGGTTCGTCATCTTCGGCGCGCCGCCGCTCCCGTTTCCGCCGGCGATGGAGCTCGCCTTCCTGCCCAATCCGGCGATGGGCGTCGGTTTCACGGAGGCGATCGACAGCGACCAGGCGGCGGCCTATGTCGCCTCGTTCTTCCGGCCGGGGTTCGCCGACATTCCGCGGTTCTTCCTCGAAGACGCCGTGCGCGCCGACGGACGGGCGCGCAGCGGGGCCGGGGCCAGCATCGCGCCCGGCGGCTATCACGACGAGGCCGTCGTCGTGCGCGAACTCGAGGCGCCGCTCGCCGTGCTGCACGGCGCCGAGGACCAGCTCGTCAACGGCGGCTATTTCGCGACCCTCGTCATGCCGACGCTGTGGCGCGGCGCGGTGCAGACGATCGCGCGCGCGGGCCACGCTCCGCAATGGGAGACGCCGCAGGCCTTCGACGCGCTGCTCATGGCGTTCATCGAGGACACGGGGTGAGGGCCGCCCCATTCTTGCCGTAAGTACGCCCTAGGCGTAGATTATCAACTGTGGATTGCGTATTCGATCCGGCGAAGGACGAGGCCAACCGCGCCAAGCATGGCGTGTCGCTCGCGTTGGCCGACGTTCTGTTTGCCCGACATCATCTGTCTGTGACCGACGATCGTTTCGACCACGGAGAGATTCGCCAAGTCGCCTTCGGGCGCATTGGCGGGCGACCGTTTGAATGCGCATTCGTCGATCGTGGTCCGACGCGGCGCATCATAGCGTTGCGCGACGCCAATTCGCGCGAGGTGAAACGCTATGGCGAAAGAATTGAGCAAGGCCGCGGCTGAGGCGCTGGCCGCGACCGATTGGAAGGCGATTGATGCGATGACGGACTCGGACATCGCTCGCCAGATCGCGGCGAACCGCGACGCCGCGCCCGACATGGCGCTGGAACTCGACGTACGCGCCATTCGCCGCGGAGCGGGGATGACCCAGGCCGAATTCGCCGCCGCCTATCGGTTCAGCGTCCGGACGCTGCAGGAATGGGAGCGGGGCGCCAAGCGTCCGAGCGGCCCGGCCCGAACGCTCCTGCGCGCCATCAAGGCCGATCCCGAGGGATTGCGGCGCGCGCTGGCGGCGGCCTGAGCGCCCGATTTACAACTCCTGTCTGTCGCCCTACCGTTTCGCAACGCGCGCAGACAACGGAAAGCGGCGCGCGGCCGACAGGAGGCCGATGGACGCCGATCTGCGGCGCCAGACGCTTGCCGACGCGTTGCGCCCGAGCGCCGCCCGGGTTCCGGATCGGCTCGGCAGGCGATCTACCGGCTGGCGGGCGTCTCGGAAGTGGCGGTGATCGGCGTGCCGCACCCCCACTGGATCGAGGCTGTGGTCGCGGTCGTCGTGCCGAAGGCGGGCGCGGCGCTGGACCAGAGCCAAGTGCTGGAGCACGCCCGTAACGTCCTCGCCGCGTTCAAGGTCCCCAAGCGCGTCGTTTTCGCCGAGGCATTGCCGAAGAACCCGAGCGGCAAAATTTTGAAGCGCCAATTGCGCGACGAGCATGTCGGGGAGTTCGGGTGAGGAGCCATGTTTCCTCGACCTTCTCGCGGGCTCGGCGCGCTGCAATCCGCATACGCGTATGACTCGAATTAACTATACCGCTTTCGTCGTTCGAGTGACGGCATGTACGCGCACGGATATTGCCCAGATCACAGGTCGGTAAAATTGCGCGCAGCATGCCTGCATCAACGCAGCCCATCCGCTATTGCTGACCCAGCGCCCTTTCGTCGCTAGCTCGCGAGTGCCGACCTCGAAAAACGGTGGGCCTATCCGAGATCCCTTCCGTCGTGAGACTACCCCATGAGGAGATTCGCTTGATTTAGTGCAGAACGCAATCCTTCGCGTTCGACCTCGTCGATAAACGCAAGGTTGAATAAATGCAAGACAAGGGCGGTGTCAGCGACCCGAATTGAACTCGCTATTTCTTGCAACCGGTCCACGTGGATCGGAGTCTCAGTATCTATGTGCTGCTGTAGCAACCGAGGTGGCATTAGTAACCACGCGGCAAAGGCATTTGCGCGCTTTTCGATCCCCGGCGCGGCCCAGGGACCACTCGTATGGGCGAGCCTGCGCGCGCGGCTTTGATCATGGACGATATGACAAAGTTCATGGGCGATAGTAAATCGGCGGCCATCCTCGTTCCGGTTATAGGCGCTTCGGGTGTTTACCATGATGGATGGCGCAAACCCCGTACCTGCTAATGCTACACCTCGTATAGCCTCTGTATCAAATTCCGTCTGGCTGACCGATATATTTAGACACTTGCATATTTCTCGCACATCGACAAAGCCTTCCGAAGAAATGTCGATACGATCTTTTTCAAGC
Source organism: uncultured Alphaproteobacteria bacterium (assembly GCA_963805295.1). Taxonomy (GTDB): domain Bacteria; phylum Pseudomonadota; class Alphaproteobacteria; order Rhizobiales; family Beijerinckiaceae; genus Roseiarcus. The sequence continues at coordinate 26,513 of CAWDTW010000083.1, forward strand.
TGGCTCAGGAAATCTTCGGCTAAATCGTACCCACCCTGCCACGGGTTCCCGCGAAGGGGTGCATTTTCAATCAAATGGCGCAGATGCTCGCTGGTCTCGCCGTTCGCGGAAGCAATTAGTGCGTCGCGCAAAGTGGTAATGTCGTCATCTGACAAGTCAACGGAAAGGCCGCCGAACATTGCCACGGCTGGAGCCTCCGCGATCACATAGCGAGCACCGCGAGCGATATCAGGGTGACTAGATGGTTACGACCTTTCGCATCGAAAGAGGCACACGAACTGGGCAAGTCAGTGCCTCCGCTACATCCGCGGCGTTGAAACGTTCTGGTGCAATATGATCAAGCGCATCGACCTTTCCAGCTAGATTTGTCCAGTCGTCACGAAAAGCCTCCGTGTTCAACACTGGGGGATTGTCCCGGCCCAGGAGAGCATCTCCCACAGTGGTTCGGCCACGTCCGCCACCGCGAACCGCGCAAAACCGGGCTCGGTTTCAAAGGTGAAGTCTTCTGGTGCGAAAGCGCGGGGGCGCGGCCGTCCAAGATAGTTCGGCGTCATCGGCAAAGCGGCGGAGAAAAATGTCCCGGAAATGGTCCGCCAGACGCGGCGCTGAACAGCCCATGACGGCGGTACCACGCTTCAGCGGAACCCGAGATTGGCTACAGCTGCGCCAATGGCCGCAAAACGAGCGATCGCTCTATTACAAACCGCCGCCGCTGCATCCTCTGATCGTTCCGGCCACGAGAAATGCTCCTCGTGAAATAAAGCCACCCAGTTGTCGGCGAACCAATGTAGCAATGGTCCAAGATACCAAATTATCCGGTCCTGTGCGCGACCTTACGCGATGCGCCATTAAGTTCTCGCCGGCAATAGTAAACGCCAGAGAACCCATCGACCATCCATGGTATCTCGGCAGACAACTCGTGGGTTCGTCGCCCGGAAGCCAAGTTATGCCGACCTGAAATCGCTCCGGACTTCCGAAGCGAATAAAATCATCGCCATCGGGATCAAGGCCCCAGAGCGACGTCGCGCCTTGGAACGACGCCTCGCTGCGCCCGCATGCCACGGCTTAGCTCATAGCGGTGTCATCTGCCCGGCGGCCACAAGCTCCTTTCGAACGCTATCTGGTACATCTCGCCAGAGGACCGGATATCCGGTGCCACGTGTCCCCAGTCGTGGATCTGACCGCAAAACGCGATCCCACGCGCCGGCGGCATAACGCTGCCCGCCATGCTCTACGCTGTTCCATCAGTAAGCGCTGCGCTTCAGTTGCGGACCACTTGCTCCAGAGTTCTGGTTCCGTTGCTCCAAAATGGTGCCCAGCATCGGCGTGAGTCCATTCTGGACATATCGACCCGTCAAGCGCCGCCGGGGTACCCAGCGCTTGTGTTTCTTGCTACCAAATAATGTCAAATTCATCGGGTTTGTTTTTCGTCTGTTGAAGATTACGCCTGATCGGTGGTAACTCCAAATGGAAGTATCACCACAAGACGGAAGAGAAGGAAACATCAGTCCAAACTGATGGGCAGGTCATTCCCGTGCAGATGCCGTGGTTACGTCGAGCGCGGCTTGACGTCCTCACGGCGCTGGCCGCTCGTCCGCGA
>CAWDTW010000084.1:0-227402 GCA_963805295.1 uncultured Alphaproteobacteria bacterium
CAGAACAACAAATCTAGCGTCGATTAATCACGAAAATATCGCAGGGCGGTCGCGAATCAGAGCATTTCATCGGATCCCGCTGTTTGGCGATAACCTTGATTTAACCGGCGCTCCGGGCGCGCCTGTCCATGTCGCTGCTTGTGATGACCGAGAATCTCCCGTTTTGGGCCGGAAGGGCTGACGTAACGAACCGCCCCGACAAAGGACTGTCCTTGCCGGGGCAGTTTGGTGGGCCTGTGAGGTCTCGGATTGGCGACGGAGATTAGGCGCCTACGGTCGATCAGTCACGAACCCGCGCCGGGCCTGCGGGGGCCGTGGAATTCCGCTCGAATGCTGACTTGATCAAGCAATCGATCGATATCGCACCCGGACCGCGGGCGATGATGTAAAGCAGAACCGACGACCAGAGCAAGTGATCCGGCCAGTTTCCCGGATAGACGAAAATCTGGATCACCATGGTCATTCCAAGAAGGCCGAGAGCGGACAGGCGCGAGGCGAGGCCGATCACGAGCAGCACGGAAAATAGGTGCTCCTGGATCGCCGCCATGTAAGCCGCAACCTCGGGCGGAAGCAGCGGCACTTGATATTCCTCGCGGAAAAGATCGATGGTGCTCTGCGTAACCTGCCAGCCCATCCACCTTGGTTTCGCCGGAACGCCAGAACACGTCGGCGATGGCGAAACGCGACACGAGGCCGATGGCGGAACCGGGAATCCGCTCGACCAGGTCAATGGCGGAAAATGCGAGGGACTTCAGAGTCATGACGGTCCTCCTTGGCGGCGAATGCCCGGCCGAATGGACAACCTAGGGAAAGCTCACGGTTAGCTGACGAACCGCGCCAGCGCTCCCCAGCCGCGGCCGTCGCGCACGGCCGCGACGTTGCGCCGGAGCCAGGCGTCCGCGCCAAGAGCGCGGCCGGTCGCCAACACCGCGTAGGTTCCACAAAGAAAGATCAGGAACATATAGCTCCATGGCCATTCGTCCGGGTCGCCCGGGCGCTTGTTGTAGATGCCGAGCCAGAGGTTGAGGGTGAACAATGCCGCCGCCGTGCCGGCGAGCCGTACGAGAAGGCCGAGGATCAGCGCCGTCGCAAAGCCGAGTTCGGCGAGATAGACGAGAGGGTTGATGAGGTCGAAGTTGGGCAGGATCACGTTGGCGACGAAATCGCGGTGAACCGCGAAGGCGGCCCGGCCGGCCATCTGTTGCGTCCAGTAATAAAGTCCGTTCTCATGGCCGAACGGCAGTTTCCATAGCGTCCCCTGGAACCACATGCAGCCGATCGCGACGCGCGTCGCCCACAGCCATAGACTGGCGCCGGTGCGTTGCGCTGGATCTTCGCGCCAGTTCGCGACGGCGAACCACAGGCTCCCGGCCATCAGCCCATAGAACAAGAAAAGGATCAAATACTTCCACAGGCCGAGGGCACTGAAGTCGCCGGTGTTGGCGGTTAGGAACGCGATCAGGTCCGAGATTGGGGTCGACATGCGGGTTCTCCCTCCTTCTGGCCACGAAGGCGCGGATCGATCGCCGCGCACGCCGCGACGATCTTTTCGTAGGCGCCTTTTGGCACGTAGATCCAGGCCATTCCCTTCCTGTCTTCGGTGACATGGCCATGGCAGGCGTTCGTCGCGGCAGCGCAGTCGTTGGTGGCGCAGTCGCTCTTGCTGGCCTTGACGGTCCCCGCGCACTTTTCCTCGTTCGCGTGGTCGTCGGCCGCAGCGAAAGCATGGCTAGCGACGCTGATTGTCGCCACCGAAAAAAACCCGGCCACAATGGCCCGGATGAGCTTCTCGTTTTGTTTCAACAGTCTTTACAGCCGATAGTTGCGCAGCCGGTTCGTCCGAATGCCTTGACACTATCGCCCGGAGAAATCACACGGTCGTTCCCTGATCTTCACAAGTTGGTCACAAAACGCCGCCTGGCGCGATTGCGGATGCTCCGCTCCTATTCGGAGCCTCTTCCGGTTGACCGAATATCAAGTTCACGAATATGTGTCGAACTTATAAAATTTCGCTCACAAAGCAATCTTATCTGGAGCCCAATCGCACTTGTTCCTATCTACTACGGAAGACATTCCATCTGCATAGGTGAAATATGAATACTTCCGGCTCTCCTGTCAGGTATCGTTCGGTTCGGATGTTGGCGTCGCTGGTCATTCTATGGACTGTCGTGTCTGCGGCCTTGGCGGCCGGTATCGTCGGAATCGACCGCATACTGGTCACTGTTTCGGACCTGGACCGCGCCGAAGGCTTCTATCGCGACGCGTTGGGTTTCGAGACGGTCGGACGGGGCGAGATGGCCGGTGACGGATTCGCCCATCTTGTCGGATTGCGCGACGGCCGGGCAAAAACCCTGACCATGCGGCTGGGGCAGGAAGAGGTGACCTTCGTTCAATACAATACGGCCGGAAAGCCCTATCCGGCGGACAGCAGGAGCCCGGATCGTTGGTTCCAGCATTTCGCGATCGTCGTCTCGGACATGGACAAGGCCTATGCCAAGCTCCAGCGGGTCGGCTTCACACCGATCTCCAATGCGGGGCCGGTGACGCTGCCGCCGGCGAACGGCTTCGTGAAAGCCTTCAAGTTCCGCGATCCCGACGGCCACCCGCTGGAACTTCTCTATTTCCCGCCAGGCCAGGGCCGACCGGTTTGGGCCGGGCACGGCGACAGGCTGTTTCTCGGCATCGACCATTCGGCGATCGGCGTCGCCAATACGGAACGTAGCGAAGCCTTCTACGAGAAGCTGCTCGGGATGAGTGTCGCCTACGAGGGCCTCAATCACGGTCCAACCCAGGAGAGCCTCGACGGGACGTTCGGCGCCGTCGTCCAGATCACGGGCCTGCGTCCGCCGGCGGAAACCGGGCCGGGCGTGGAGTTCCTCGAATATCGCACCCCGGCGACCGGGCGGCCTGCGCCAGTCGAAACGGAATCCAACGACCTCGCCCATGTCGAACTGGCGTTCATTGCTGACGACCTTGACGGCCTCGTCGCGAAGCTCAGGGAGGCGCGCACACCCTTTGTCTCGCCCGACGTAGTGGACTTGGGCGGCGGCATGCACGCGGCGTTGATCCGCGACCCCGACGGGCACGCTATCTTGCTGGAGCAAATCCGGCGCTGAGGAGGCTCCGTCCTTGGGACGCCCGTGTCCTCGAGGGTCTTGAACAAGTGCTCGAGCGCGGTCGCGACGCTTCTTGTCCGCCAATTCGCGCGCGATGGTCGCGAAAGTGTTCGCGCCTTCTTCGGCTTGCGCTGCCTTTGCGGCCTTCCTCACCTGAGAAGGGTCTCGGCCGTGGGCCAAAGTCTGCCTAGCACCTTCGCGGGCGTCCCGAGCGTCTTTCAAACTGACTTCGGGGTACACGCCTATGGCGAACGTCTTTTGAGCGCCTCCAAAGCGATAAGCGAGTCGCCACCGTTTCGCGCCATCAGGCGTAATCCACAACTGGAGCCCGCCGCCGTCCGAAAGCTTGATGATCTTCGGGCCGGAGAGCGCGCGCTTTATAGCGAGGTCGGTAAGGGCCATGTTGGTACCAACAGAGGGCGGACTCGCCGCATACCAACGAATCTACCAACAATTTCGTTGGATGCAAACGAGCACCCCCGGACGCTGTTGGACGCCCATAAGGCTCTAAATCATTGATTTGCTGGACTTTTTGGACTAATCTGGACGTCTGCGGACGTCAGCGTGGTGCCCAGGAAAGGACTCGAACCTTCACGGCTTGCACCGCTGGTACCTGAAACCAGTGCGTCTACCAATTCCGCCACCTGGGCACGGCGCGCTTCATAGGGGCGGGCGCGGGTGCATGTCAATGCCGTGCGCCAGCCGCAAATGCGCCGAATCCGAATCACGCAACCCTTACCGGCCGTTGGACGCGAAGCCGCCTCGCAGGGTTTCCCGTTGGTGCGCGCGCCGCCAGATTGTCGCGGACGCGCGTCCCGCACGGACAAGGCGATGTGCGCGAATGCACTCCGCCGGACGAAGCTCTCGGCTTTGGCGGTGTCGCAGGGATTAGCGGGCCGGCTCATGCTCAAATGGCGCGATTTCTCCTTGTACGCCGGCGCGGACGCGATCAACCACAACCGCGCTGAGCTTGCGGCCGCGAGCGGCCTCCAGTGTGACACTGACGAGGAAGTCGCCCTTGCCGCGGAGGCGGTGATGCGCCAGACCGGCGCTGCGCTCCTCGTCACGCGCGCACAAAAAAGGGCATGTCCTATTTCTCGTCCGGCGCGGCGCCGATCCACATTGCCACTCACGCGAAACTCGTCTTCGACGTCTCAGGCGCGGGCGACGCCGTCATGGCGACGTTCGCTTACGGCCTGTTCGGCGCGCTGCCGACCGAACGCGCAATGCGCCTCGCCAATCCCGCGGCGGGAATCGTGGTCTCCATCCCGGGCGCGGCGACTATCACGCTGGACGAACTGCGCGTGGAGCCGGCGCTGCGTGAGGAGTTTGCGGCCTTTCGCAAAGGGGGCCCCGCGTCTGCCGACGAAGCGGGCGCTGCTTCGATCTGCCGCATCCCGGCCAGGTGGCGATCCTGCAGGGAGCGGCGCGCCTTGTGCGACCGTCTCATTGTCGGGCTCAACGGAGAAAAGTCGGTATCCCGGCTCAAAGGGCCGACGCGGCCGGTGCAACGAGCGGCGGCGCGCGCCGCGATTCACGGCGCGATCGACCGCGTCGATCTCGTGGTCGTCTTCGGCGACGACACGCTTTTCGATCTGATCGGCGCGCTCAGGCCGGACCTTCTGATCAAGGGCGCCGATCATACTCAAGATCAGATCGTCACCGCAGACGTCGTTCGCTCCGCCGACCGGTGCGTCGAGCCCATCAAGCTGGTCGAGGGCAATCGACGTCCGAACTCATCCGGCGCGCGAACATCATGCCGGCCGTCGGTTAGTGTCGAAAGCCCGTGTCATTTTAGCCGCTGAGAACGCCGATCTCCCGACAATCAGGTCTGGGGTTGCGGCTCGAGGCCGCCGGCTTCGGGGCCGATCGGGCGGGGTTTGCCGGTCGAAGGCACGGCAGCGCGAGGCGCAGCCGGCGGCTCTCGGTCCGAGGCCGACTCGCGCATGGGCTTAACGCCCTGGAGAAGACCGACGATCTCGTCGCCGGTCAGGGTCTCGAACTCCATCAGGCCTTTGGAGAGCGTCTCGAGATCGGCGCGCCGTTCGGTCAGGATGCGGGTCGCGGTGTCATGGGCTTCCTGCACCAGGCGCCGCACCTCCTGGTCGATCGTTTCCGCGGTCGCCTCCGAAATGTTCTGCTGGCGGCCGAGCGAATAGCCGAGGAACACCTCGTCCTGGTTCTCGCCGTACATGACCGTGCCGAGCTTCTCGGAAAAGCCGAGACGCGTCACCATGGCGCGGGCGATCTTGGTCACCTGCTGGATGTCGCCGGCGGCCCCCGAGGTCACCTTCTCCTTGCCGAAAATCAACTCCTCGGCGACGCGGCCGCCCATCGACATGGCGAGCATGGCTATCAGTTGCTCGTAGCTCTGCGAAATCTGGTCGCGCTCGGGCAGCGACTGCACCATACCGAGCGCGCGGCCGCGGGGGATGATCGTCGCCTTGTGGATCGGCGTCGAGGCCGGCATCGAGACCGAGACGAGCGCGTGGCCTGCCTCGTGATAGGCGGTCAGTCGCTTTTCCTCCTCGGTCATGATGAGAGTCCGCCGTTCAGCGCCCATCATGATCTTGTCGCGCGAGTCCTCGAATTCCTGACGGGTGACGACCCGCTTGCCGCGGCGGGCGGCGAGCAGCGCCGCCTCGTTGACCAGATTCATCAGGTCGGCGCCGGAGAAGCCCGGCGTGCCCCGAGCGACAACCTTGAGATCGACATCGGGCGCGAGCGGAACCTTGCGCACGTGGACTTTGAGGATCTTCTCGCGGCCGATGAAATCGGGATTGGAGATGACGATCTGGCGGTCGAAACGGCCGGGGCGGAGCAGCGCCGGGTCGAGCACGTCGGGCCGGTTGGTCGCGGCGATGATGATGATGCCTTCGTTCTGTTCGAACCCGTCCATCTCGACGAGCAGCTGGTTCAGCGTTTGCTCGCGCTCGTCGTTGCCGCCGCCGAGGCCCGCGCCGCGATGGCGTCCGACCGCGTCGATTTCGTCGATGAAGATGATGCAGGGCGCGTTCTTCTTGGCCTGCTCGAACATGTCGCGCACGCGGCTTGCGCCGACGCCGACGAACATCTCGACGAAGTCGGAGCCCGAAATGGTGAAGAAGGGCACATTGGCTTCCCCGGCCACAGCACGCGCGGTCAGGGTCTTGCCGGTGCCGGGCGGGCCAACCAGAAGGCAGCCGCGAGGGATGCGCCCGCCGAGCTTTTGGAACTTCTGCGGATCGCGCAGAAATTCGACGATCTCCTGCAGGTCTTCCTTGGCCTCGTCGACGCCGGCGACGTCCTCGAAGGTGACGCGTCCCTGCGCCTCGGTGAGGAGCTTCGCTTTCGACTTGCCGAAGCCCATCGCCTTGCCGGCGCCGCCCTGCATCTGGCGGGTCATGTAGACCCATAGGCCGAGGAACAGCAGGACCGGCAGAATGCTGGAGACAATCGTCAAGAGCCAGTTGTTGCCGTCCGACGGCGGCTTGGCGGTGATCGTCACGTCCTTCTTATAGAGCGTCTGGACGAGGCTCGGGTCGCTCGGCGCGTAGGTCTGGAACGAGCGCCCGTCCTTCATGTGGCCTGAGATCTCGGGACCCGCGATGGTGACGTCGCGAATGTTGCCCGCGTCGACGTCGGTCAGCAGCTGGCTGAACGTGATTTCGCTCGAAGGGGCCTTCTGGCCGGGGCTCTGGAACAGGGTGACCAGCGCCAGGACGAGCAGGAAAATGATCACCCACAGGGCGAAATTTCGATAATTCGCGTTCATCGTCTTCCCGTGACAGAAGAGCGGCGGAGAATTCCCCGGCGTTTCCCGGTCCTGTCGTATCCGCACATTTAAGCGCGCCCGACCGACTTGCCAAGGGAACCCGAATTCCCTCAGTCCTAAGCAAAGCTGACAATTGAAGTTTTTTGGCGGCGGCGCCAATTCGCGTTCATCCGCCGCCGAAGAATCAAGCCGTCTTTTCCTCGACGAGCGCCAATTCTTCCATCATCGCGCGCCGCATCAGGTATTTTTGCGCCTTTCCGGTCACAGTCATCGGGAAAGCGTCGAAAAAGCGAACGTAGCGCGGCGCCTTATAGTGGGCAATCGAGGCGCGGCAGAACGCAATGACTTCATTTTCATTCAGCGCCGCGCCTTCGCGCCGCCGGATCCACACACAAAGCTCCTCTCCGTAGCGAGGATCGGGGACGCCGAAAGCCTGGACGTCGGCGATCGCCGGGTGGGTGTAGAGGAATTCCTCGATCTCGCGCGGATAGATGTTCTCGCCCCCGCGGATGATCATGTCCTTGAGGCGGCCGACGATGTTGCAGTAACCCTGCGCGTCGATGGTCGTCAAATCCCCGGTGCGCATGAAGCGCGCCTCGTCGATGGCGGCGGCGGTGGCGGCCGGGTCGTCCCAATAACCGCGCATGACGCTGTAGCCGCGGGTCAAGAGCTCTCCCGGCACGCCGGGCGGAACGATGCGGCCTTCCCGGTCGACGATCTTCACCTCGATGTGAGGTTGGATGCGCCCGACCGTCGAAACCCGCCGCTCGAGAGGGTCGTCATGGGAGCTCTGGAAGCTGACCGGGCTCGTCTCCGTCATGCCGTAGGCGATCGTCACTTCGCGCATATGCATGCGCTCGACGACCCGCAGCATCACTTCGACCGGACACGGGGAGCCCGCCATGATCCCGGTGCGGAGCGTCCGCAAATCGAAATGGCTGAATTCGGGGTGATCCAGCAAGGCGATGAACATCGTCGGAACGCCATGCAGCCCGGTGCAGCCTTCCGCCTGAACCGCTTCCAGGGTCGCAACTGGATCGAAGCTCTCCGACGGGACTCACCATGCAGGCGCCGTGGGTGACGCAGGCGAGGTTCCCCAGCACCATGCCGAAGCAGTGATAGTAGGGCACCGGGATGCAGAGCCGGTCGTCCGGCGTCAGCCGCATCGCTTCGCCGATGAAATAGCCGTTGTTGACGATGTTGTGATGGGTCAGCGTCGCGCCTTTCGGCGCGCCGGTGGTGCCGGAGGTGAACTGGATGTTGATCGGATCGTCGAACTGGAGCGTCGCGCCGAAGGCGGCGAGCGCCCGACGCTCCTCCTCCATCGCGGGACGGGCGACGTCTTCGAAATTGAGCATGCCCGACGTTTTCTCTGCCCCCAGTCGGATCACGATCTCGAGTTTCGGCAGCCCCTTGGACGAGAGCCTGCCGGGAATGGCGGAATCGATCTCGGGCGCGACGGAGCGCAGCGAGGCGAAATAGTCGTTGCTCTTGTGGCCGGGGCTCAGGATCAGCGCACGGCAGCCGGACTTCTTGATCGCGTAGTCGAATTCGTGCGCACGGTAGGCGGGGTTGATGTTGACGAGGATCAGTCCCGCGAGCGCCGTGCCGAATTGCGTCAGCACCCACTGGCTGTTGTTGGCCGACCAGATGCCGATGCGGTCGCCTTTCTGCAGGCCCAGCGCCCGCAGGCCGGCGGCGAGGTCCTCGGAGCGGCGCAGGAGGTCGGCGTAGTAGGTCCAGCGGACTCCCCGATGGCGCGCGACCAGCGCGAGGCGGTGAGGGCACTCTTCGGCCGTGCGGCGCAACAGCGCCCCGACCGTCTCTCCGATGAGCGGCATCGAACTTGCGCCGTGGACGTAAGATTGCGTGAGCGGGGCCATGGCGTTCGCTCCCAATGTCTGGCCGGGCCCATTGGCGCCGGCGTCTTGCGCGCCGCCCCAGCGGGACCGTCTTCTATCACAATTCGCGCAGGAATGCCGCAGGCTTCTGGCCGAGAACTCGCCAGGCGCCGATCATGCCGAGGCCGATAGTGAACGCGAGGCCGCCGACCGCGGCGGCGAGCGCGGCGGTCCAGTCGAAGGCAAAGTCGGAGAGCATGATGCGTTTGACGACGAGATAGGCGGTCAACGTCCCCGCGCCGAGAGCGAACGCGGCGGTCGCCGTGCCGAGGATCGCGTATTCGATGAGGAACATGGCGGTGAGCCGGGTTCGCGTCGCCCCGAGGATTTTCAGGATCGTCGCGTCGGCAAGGCGGACTCGCCGGTTGGCCGCGAGGGCGCCGGCGAGCACCAGAATCGAGGTCAGCAGCGCCACGCCCGTCGCGGCCCGAATCGCCAGGGCAAGCTTTCCGATCAGCGCTTCGACCGTCTCGAGCGCGTCGCGCACGCGCACCGAGGCGACAGTCGGGAAGTCGTGGGCCGCGGCGCGCAGAAGCTCGATCTCCTTGTCGGGCCCGTCGCTCGCCGGCAATGCAGCGGAGACGAGCTCGCTGAAGGGCGCGCCCTTGAACGTGTCCGGCGAATAGACGAGCACGAAATTGATCGCGTAGCTGCGCCAGTCGACCTTGCGTAGATTGGCGACCGTCGCCTTGACATCGCGCCCGAGGACGTTGACGACGATGGTGTCGCCGACCTTGAGGCCGAGGCCCTCGGCGACATCTTTTTCCATCGACACGAGCGGCGGGCCGGCATAGTCGCTCGGCCACCAAGCGCCCGCCACGACCTCCGAGCCCTCCGGCGGCCTCGAGGCGAAGGTCACGCCGCGGTCCCCTTCCAGAGCCCATGCGACCTTGTCGTTCGCCTTGACCTGCGCGACCGGCGTACCGGCGATCGTGACGAAGCGGCCGCGCATCATCGGGACCTCGCTGGTCTTGGCCCCCGGCGCCTCGCGCTTGAGAAAGTCGAGAAAGGCTGCAGCCTGGGAGCCGCGCAGGTCGAGGAAGAAGAAGCTCGGCGTCAGACCGGGCTGGGTTTCGCGCAGCTCGTTGCGCATGTTGAAGTCGATCAGGGTCAGAGCGACGAGGGCGGTGAGGCCAAGGCCGAGCGACAGCACGACCGAGGCCGTCAGCGCGCCCGGCCGATGAATCGCCGCCAACGCCATGCGCAGTTCGACCCAACGCGAGGCCCGCGCATGCCGCGCGGCGAAGGCGACGCCGAGCGCGGTGAGCCTCAAAACAACGAAGGCGGCGAGCGTCGCGCCCGCGACCACGATCGCCACCGTCCGCTGGGGGCTGGCGGCGATCGCGAGCGCAATGAGCGCTCCGCCGGCGAGCGCCGCGCCGACGAGATACCGGGAGCGCGGCCGGCCCTGCCGCTCCTCGGCGAGATCTCGGATGAGCGTCGTGACCGGCAGGTCGTGCGCGCGGCCCAGCGGCGGGATCGAGAAGGCGAGCGCGGTCAGAAGCCCGTAGGCGAGGCCGAGCAGCAGGACGTCTGGGTCGATCGACGGGGCGAGCGGGATCGGGATGACGTCCGCGAAGAGCCAATTCACGGCGAAAGGAATCGCCGCGCCGAGCGCGGAGCCGGCGAGCGCTCCGGCGAGCGCGACTGCGAGGAACTCGACGAGGGCCAGTACGACGACGCCCGTCCCCGTCGCGCCGATCGCCTTCAGGATCGCCAGCGACACGCGCTTGCGCTCGACAAAGCCCTGCGCCGCGTTGGCGACGCCGACGCCGCCGACGACCAATGACAAGAGTTCCTGCGAGCGTCAGGAACTCGGCGAAACGGTCGAGGTCGCGGGTGAAGTCCGGCGAGACGTTGAGGCGCGAGCGCGTCTCCCAGCCGGCCTCGGGGAACGTCTCGTTGGCCTTGTCGATGAGCGCTCTGACGGCTGCTTTGTCAGGCGCGCCGCCCGGTCCGCCCATGACGACCCGCGTCGTCCACCTGACGAGCGACCCCGGCTGGACAAGTCCGGTCGCGTTCAGCGCGGCCTGCGAGATGAGGACGCGCGGGCCCAGGCCGATGCCGACCGCCAGGCGGTCCGGCTCGCTGCTCACGACGGCGCGGAGGACGAATTTCGCTTCTCCAAGATGAAAGACGGCGCCGATCTCGAGGTTGAGGCGGGCGAGCAGCGTCTCCTCCGCCGCCGCGCCGAAAACGCCCTCCTTTTCGGCGAGCGCTTGCGAAGGCGACATCGGCGGGTCGAAGGCGGCCGCGCCGATCACGGGCCATGACGGCTCGACCGCCTTGACTTCGACCAGCGTCGCATCGCCGGGCTCGGTCCGGGCCATAGCGCGCATGGTCGCGATGGTCGAGAGCGCCCCGTAGCGCCCGAGGAAAGCTTGCTCGTCCGGCGACAGGCGGCGATGGATCAGCGAGAATGAAGCGTCGCCGCCGAGGATAACGCGCCCCTGGCGCCCCAAGCCGTCGTCGAGGGCTTTGGCCAGGCTCTCGACCCCAACGATCGCCGCGACGCCGAGCATGATGCACAAGAGAAAGACGCGCAGGCCCGCGAGCCCGCCGCGCAGGTCGCGCAGGGCGAAGCGCGCCATCGGCGGACGGCCTTGCGTTCTCGGGTCCGCCACGCGCGCGTTCATGCCGACACGAGAGGCGCGTCCTCGACCGCGCCGGAGCGCATCCGGATGATCCGGTCGCAGCGCGCGGCCAGCGCCGGATCATGGGTGACGAGCGCCAGCGTGGCCCCGCGGCGAGCCGGCAGGTCGAAAATGAGTTCCATGATCGCGCGCCCCGTCGCCTCGTCGAGATTGCCGGTCGGCTCGTCGGCGATCAGCAAGGAGGGACGCGGGCAGAGGGCGCGGGCGAGCGCGACGCGCTGCTGCTCGCCGCCCGAGAGCTGCGCCGGATAATGGCTCATCCGGCCGCCGAGGCCGACCTGGTCGAGTTCCGCACGGGCGCGCGCGAGCGCGTCGGGCGCGCCGGCAAGCTCCAACGGCGCCGCCACATTCTCCAGCGCGGTCATGGTCGGGATCAGATGGAAGGACTGGAAGACGATGCCGACGCGCGCGCCGCGGAAGCGGGCGAGGGTGTCTTCGCTCAAGGCTCCGAGCCGGACACCGTCGATCTCGACCTCGCCCCGGTCGGGCCGCTCGAGCCCGGCCATGATCATGAGCAGAGTCGATTTGCCCGAACCCGACGCTCCGACGACGCCGACCGCCTCGCCCTTACCGATTGTCAGGCTGACGTCGTGCAGGATATGCACGCGGGCGGCGCCTCGGCCGAGGCTGAGATCGACGCCGCGCATCGCGACTGCGGGAAGGGTCATCGTGTCGGGATTCCTGAAGGCGGGGTCGCCCTCATATGGTCATTGGCGGGCGCTCGTCCAGGCGCTGGCCTGCGCCGCCGGCCTCCTCGCGGCTTTCGCCGCGCCGGCCTCGGCGCGGGCGCTGCGGATCGTCGTCTTGGGAGACAGCCTGACCGCAGGCCTCGGCCTGCCGCCCGGCAAGGCGTTTCCCGACCAGCTCCAGGCGGCGCTGAGGGCAAGAGGATGGGACGTCGACGTCGTCAACGCCGGCGTCTCCGGCGACACGGCGGAGGACGGCCTTGCCCGCTACGAGTGGGCGGTTCCCGCCGACGCGGATGCGCTCATCGTCGAACTCGGCGCCAACGACATGCTGCGCGGCCTGCCGCCCGAGGGGACCAAGAAGGCGCTGATGGGCATTCTCGACAGGGCCAAGGCCGCGCATCTGCCGACGCTGATCGCCGGCATGCGCGCCGCGCCCAATCTGGGGCTCGATTACGACCGCGCGTTCGACGCGATCTACCCGGCGCTGGCTCAGGCCGACGGCGCGCTCCTCTACCCGTTCTTTCTCGACGGCGTGGCGGGCGACGCGAAACTCAACCAGCCGGACGGATTGCACCCGAGCGCCGCCGGCGCGGCCGTCGTCGTGAGCCGGATGCTGCCTTCGGTCGAGGAGCTTCTCCGCGAGGCGAAACGCTGAACGGCGGCCGCCCTCCGCGCCGCCAAAAATGCAATGGGCCCATCTGCGCTCCAGATGCGGCGAACGCATCGACGACCTTGCGTTCTGCGCCTTCCCCGCCGTAGCTAGGCGCCTTCGGCGCCTTCCAAGGAGCGGCGCGGCGAGAGGGCCATTATGTCGAGCAAGCGGCACATTCTCACTTTGTCTTGCGTCAACCGGCCCGGGATCGTCGCCAAGGTTTCCGCCGCGCTGTTCGACGGCGGGTTCAATATTCTCGACGCCCAGCAGTTCGACGACACGGAGACCGGCGATTTTTTCATGCGCGTGGAGTTCAACGCCGCCAGAGCGGGCTCGGATGTCGGGGCACTGCGCGAGGCCTTCAGGCAAATCGCCAGCGGCCTGGGCATGACGTGGTCGATTCGTCCCTCCGACCAGCGCAAGCGCGTCGCGCTGATGGTATCGCGCTTCGACCATTGCCTCGCCGACCTCCTCTATCGCTGGCGCAGCGGCGAACTGCCGATGGAGCCGGTGGCGATCCTCGCCAACTATCCGCGCGACACCTACGCCCACATCGATTTCGACGACATCCCGTTCCACTATCTGCCCATCACCAAGGAGACCAAGATGGACCAGGAGGCCGAGGCGTGGGAGATCGTCAAAGCGTCAAAAACCGATCTCGTCGTGCTGGCGCGCTACATGCAGATCCTGTCCGACGGCTTCGCCGCCAAGCTCAGGGGACGTTGCATCAACATCCATCATTCCTTTTTGCCCGGCTTCAAGGGGGCGAAGCCCTACCACCAGGCGCATGCGCGGGGAGTCAAGCTGATCGGGGCGACGGCGCATTTCGTCACCTCGGATCTCGACGAGGGCCCGATCATCGAGCAGGACGTCGAGCGCATCAGCCATCGCGACACCCCCGAAGTCCTGGTGCGCAAGGGACGCGACATCGAGCGGCGGGTGCTGGCGCGGGCGCTCGCCAACGTGCTCGAGGACCGGGTTCTGCTCAACCACGGCAAGACGGTGGTGTTCGCCGGATGAACTTCACGGCAACGCCCGCCTGAACTTGGCGAGCCACGAAAACACGAAGTTCTTGGCGGTGATCCTGGCCGGCAGGGGAAGCGCGATCGGCGCGTTCTCGCGCAATTCGCAGCCGGAGGCGAGCCTCGCGAACCCGATCTCGCCGTCGGTGAAGAAAGGGTCGCCCTCGCCGTTCCGCCCGAACAGCGTCGGGCCGACGCCGCTGACCCAATAGGTCGCCGCGACCCTCTTCGCGTCCTGGAGTTGAGACAGCAGGAAATCGCGCTCCGCGTCGATGTCCGGCGCGGTATGATGGGTGATCCCGCCAGTGTAATGGCTGACGCCGACGCCGTCGTCGAAAACCGCGGCGCCGAGCCAGACCGGTCGTCCGTCGTCTGCGGCCTCGAGCGCCTTCCAGAAGCGCACATGATGACGCGTCGAGGCGCTCCTGCCGGACGGTTCCTCGAAAGCGAGATCCTGCTTGCGGCCGTCGAAAAAGAGCGGACTGACCGGCGCGCGATGATAGGGCCGGCGGAAGACGACGCTGCCGGCGATGCGCAGCGACGAGGCCACAGTGACGGGGTCCGACGGCGACCATCCCGCCGCGGCCATGGCGCAGAGGAGATCGTCCTCCGAGCCGTCGAGACCGACATTGATCACGTCGCCGGGAATGCCCTGGGCAGTGACGGTCCGCGCGTCGAGGTCCGCCAGCCCGCCTTGATGCTCGTAATGGCGCCAGGCGAACGGGGCGATCAGATAGGCGAGCGCAACATAGGCCGCCACAGCCGCGACGGCGGCCGCAGCGAGACGCCGATCGAACTTTTTTGCCGTCATCGGCGTGATTTTGACCGTCGGTTCGCCTAAAAGCAACGCGGCCGAATGGCTTGGGCCGGGCGCATTCCCAAGACGGTTTTCTTGATGTCGTTCGTGAATCTCTACGCTCGAGTCCTGGGGCTGCTTGGGCCGGAGAAATGGCTGGCGGCCGCGCTGGCGCTGGCCAACGTGGCCCTCGCGGTCTCGCAGTTCGCCGAACCGATGCTGTTCGGCAAGGTGATCGACCAGCTGTCGCATTCTCTGAGCGCCGGGGCTTTGCTGCAATGGTCCGGAATTGGCCCATGGCTCGCGGCGTGGGCGGCGTTCGGCGTCTTCAGCATCATTGCCGGCGTGACTGTCGCGCTGCACGCCGACCGCCTCGCCCATCGCCGCCGCGTCGTCGTCATGGCGGTCTTTTTCGATCACGTGCTGCACCTGCCGATGAGCTTTCACGCGAGCGCGCACACCGGGCGGCTCTTGAAAGTGATGATCGAGGGCGCCGCGGGCATGTTCGGCGTGTGGCTATCGTTTTTTCGCGAGCATTTCGCCGCCCTCGTCGCCCTCGTCGTCCTCCTGCCGGCGACGCTGATCGTCAACTGGCGCCTCGGCGCGATCCTCCTCGCGCTCGTGCTGATCCTCGGCTTTCTGATGAACATCGTCCTGCACAAGACCGAGACGATGCAGAGCGCGGCCGAGGTCTACAGCAGCGATTTGGCCGAGCGGGTGTCGGACGTGCTCGGCAACATGCCGGCGATCCAGAGCTTTTCACGCGCCGACGAGGAGACGAGCGCACTTTCGAAGATGATCGGCCGCATGCTCAACGCCCAGATGCCAGTCTTGACCTGGTGGGCGCTGGCCTCGGTCGCGACGCGGTCGAGTTCGACCCTGGCCCTCGTCGCCATTCTCGTCACCGGCGTGTGGCTCCTCATGCAGGGACTGACGACCATCGGCCAGATCGTCGCCTTCATGAGCCTCGCGCAGATGCTGGTCGGCCGGCTCGAGCAGACGGTCGGCTTCGCCAATTACATGCTGAGCCAGGCGCCGAAACTGCGCATGTTCTTCGACGTGATGGACACCGCGCCCGACGTGACCGACGCGCCTGACGCCGTCGCGGTCGGCCGCCTCACCGGCCACGTGCGGTTCGAGGAGGTCTCGTTCCGTTACGACAAGTCGCGCGAGGCGCTGCACGACGTCAGTTTCGATGCGCCGGCGGCGCAGACGATCGCGCTCGTCGGGGCGACCGGATCAGGCAAGTCGACGACGCTGAACCTCTTGCACCGCGTCTTCGACCCGACCGAAGGCCGGGTGCTCATCGACGGGCGCGACATCCGCGCGATCACCCTCGAATCGCTACGACGACAATATCGGAGTCGTGTTCCAGGAGCCGTTCATCTTCGCCCGCTCGATCGAGGAGAACCTGCGCATCGGCAAGCCCGACGCGACCAAGGCGGAGATGGAACTCGCGCTCGAGCAGGCGCAGGCGATCGATTTCGTCCGGCGTTCGCCGCACGGATTACAGACCGTCATCGGCGAACGGGGACGGAATCTTTCGGGCGGCGAGCGCCAGCGGCTTTCGATCGCCCGTGCGCTTTTGAAAGATCCGCCGATCATGATCCTCGACGAGGCGACGAGCGCTCTCGACGCCAAGACCGAGCGCCAGGTCAAGGAAGCGATCGACGCGGCGATGCGCGGGCGGACGACCTTCGTCATCGCCCATCGGCTGGCGACCATCCGCAACGCCGACCGCATTCTGGTGTTCGATCAGGGGCGCATCATCGAGAGCGGGTCGTTCGACGAGCTCGTCGCCCGAGGCGGAGTCTTCGCGACGCTCGCCAAGGCGCAGTTCATGGCCGGGGCCGAGCAGGCTCACGCGTAACACAGGCGGCGGCGCGCGCGAACAAGGCGCTGCCGCCTCTGTCGGCGGCTGTGATAGGATCGCCCGCGAGGAGAAAACGATGAGCCAAGGCCATTTCCCCGTCACCCATACGGAAGCCGAGTGGCGCGCCCTGCTGACGCCCGAGCAATACGCCGTCATGCGCGAGCACGACACCGAGCGGGCGGGCAGTTGCGCGCTCAATTGGGAGAAGCGCCCAGGCGTCTTCTCCTGCGCGGCCTGCGGCCAGCCGCTGTTCGAGAGCAAGACCAAGTTCGACAGCGGCACCGGCTGGCCGAGCTTCAACACGCCGGTCGAAGGCGCGGTCGAGACCTCGGTCGACCGCAGCTGGGGCATGGCCCGCACCGAGGTGCATTGCGCCCGCTGCGGCTCGCATCTCGGCCACGTTTTCCCGGACGGCCCGCCGCCGACGGGCCTGCGCTACTGCATCAACGGCGTGGCGACGAACTTCACGCCGGCTGAAGGATGACGCGCGCCGTCCGATCGGCGCCGGCGCAGGCAGGCCCTGCGCCCGGCGGGCGGCGAGGGGCCCCATTCCCTGCTAACAGGGAAAAATACA
Source organism: uncultured Alphaproteobacteria bacterium (assembly GCA_963805295.1). Taxonomy (GTDB): domain Bacteria; phylum Pseudomonadota; class Alphaproteobacteria; order Rhizobiales; family Beijerinckiaceae; genus Roseiarcus. The sequence continues at coordinate 17,032 of CAWDTW010000084.1, forward strand.
GGGAATCCCTTGCTTTGCGGCGGTCCGGGGCCAAGGACGCCCCAAAACACAGCCTGATTACAAGTCATTGCGCAAAAATTCCCTACGCAAGCGAACAGGGAATTTTTTCAGCAAAACAGAGGAATAATTGGCCGCGAATCGCCGATAACAAGGAAGTGTCGACGCAAGCGCGCCGGGCCCTCGCGCGCCAAGATTCCGCCGGGCCAGGCGCTGTCTCATGACCTCGTCCCATCGCCCGGCGGACCCCGCCGCGGTTCGCAGCGGCCGGATCGGCGTCCTGATTGTCAATCTCGGCACGCCCGAGGGCACGGACTACTGGTCGATGCGGCGGTACCTGAAGGAGTTCCTGTCCGATCCGAGAGTGATCGAGGCGCCGCGCGCGGTCTGGCTGCCGATCCTCGAGCTCATCCTGCTTAGGCGGCCCTCGAAGCGGGGCCGCGACTACGCCTCGATCTGGAACAAGGAGCTCAACGAGGGGTCGCTGAAGACGATCACCCGTTCTCAATGTGAAAAGCTCGCAGCGGCGCTCGCCGTTCTCGGACCGCAGATCGAGGTCGATTGGGCGATGCGCTACGGCCAACCGCCGATCGCCGAGCGCCTGAACGCGCTCAAGGCCCTGGGCTGCGACCGCATTCTGGTCGTTCCCCTCTATCCGCAATATTGTGCCGCGAGCACCGCGACCGTCGTCGACAAGGTCTTCGATGCGCTGAAGCGCATGCGATGGCAGCCGGCGATCAGGATCGCCGCGCCCTGGTATGACGATCCCGTCTATATCGATGCGCTCGCCCGCTCGACCCGGGCCGGCCTCGAAAAACTCGATTTCGAGCCGGAGATCGTCCTCGCCTCCTATCACGGCATCCCGCAGGCTTATTTCGACAAGGGCGACCCCTATTACTGCCACTGCGCCAAAACGACCCGGCTCCTCAGCGAGGCGCTCGGCTGGGACGAGAAGCGCTTGCGGATGACCTTCCAGTCGCGCTTCGGCCGCGCCGAATGGCTGAAGCCCTACACCGCCGTGACGGTGCGCGAGCTGGCCAAAAGCGGGGTCCGGCGGCTCGCCGTCATCACGCCGGGCTTCGTCGCCGACTGTCTCGAGACGCTGGAGGAGATCGGCGCCGAGAACGCCGGCTATTTCCGCGAGGCCGGCGGCGAGCGTTTCGCCGCGATCCCCTGCCTCAACGACAGCGCCGAGGGCATGGCCGTGATCGAGGCGGTCGCGCGGCGGGAGCTTGGGGGGTGGGCGGGATAACAATTCGCGTGGTGAGATTTGCTCGACATAACGCAAAGCGAAATAATGTACCGCGATCGACTTCGACGACCAACATAACTCAAGCATTGTAATGGTCAAAACATTTAACAGCAGGCGAACTCGTGTACTGCCAGTTTTTGGATGGTTACGAGAACATGGTGGCGACGATCCCGGACAGGCACGGCGGCTTGTCGAGATTGAGCGCGGACAGGAACCGATGTCTCCACCGGAACGCGGTGGTGTAGGCCACCTTGCAGCGTTCCGCGGCCTTCGCGACCGTCTCGCCGGCGATCAGCGCCTGCGCCTGGTCAGGCCAGCGATCCTGGTGATGCAAGCCGGCCAACGGCGTCCCGGTCAGCGGGTTGAATGTCTTCCGGCAGCTCGTGCAGCGGTACCGAGGCTTGCCGCCAGCCTTGCCCCAGGGACGAACGTCATCCCGACCGCAGTGCGGACAGCCAAAGCGCGCAATCCGGCCCCGCCCGACCTTCGACAACAGGTCTTCCTCAGGCGCGGCATCGTCCCTCTCCGCGACCGGGAGCGAGGGCGCAACAGCAGCCTCATAAGCCAGCACGGCGGCATCGACAGGGTGAGCCGAAGGGTCGATCGGATCGTCCGCTTCGGCCAGCGCCAATTCCCGGAACGCCTCTGCGCGTTGCGCCGGGTCCAAAAGCCCAATCCCGCCAAGCCAAGTCGCAAACGCCGCTGTGTCCATCTCACGCAGCCCTCGAAGCCCGACCCAACTCTCTCATCTCTCAACAGACTTCGCAATAAGAGCGAATATCAAAGCCGCCCTCGTGGGGACCTATCGAGCCGTGCGAGAAAAACACGTCCCTCCATATCTCGCGGAGTTCGAATAATTCAATCGCCGATACGATCTCGAAACCATGATCCCCCGCCTCGCATTCGTTGCGCTGAGGACCGCCCCGATGCCTTACCGCTTGCTAAAACTGGCTGACGCAAGCGCGTAATCAGGAAGCGTTTTGATTGGCTCTCCCCCTCGACAACCTGGGATGACAGTCGCGACCAGCTTGCCAGAAACGTCGAAGCCGCGTGGTTGTTAGCCCGGATTATGCATTGCGGGTTGGCGGGTGTGGCGTAAATAGCTGATTTCGTGTATAATTTGGTTGTCTAAGCCGATTCGCGCGATTTCAGCGAGGCCGCACCTGCCATGAACGATCCTATGTTGCCGTTGCCTGGGTTGTCACCTGTTTCGGGCAAGCGCGTCGAGGTCAAGTTTGACGGCGGCTTGCTGTCGTCGGATGGCGGCATTCTGGCGTTGCGCGAGGTCGACCAGCGCCTTCGCGTCGCCGATCGGCTCGCCGCCTGCATGGTGGACCGGCGCGCGCCCGATCAGATCACCCACAGCCTTGCCGACATCATCCGCTTTCGGCTGCTGATGATCGCGGCGGGCTATGAGGACGGCAACGACGCCAATTGCCTGCGGAGCGATCCGATGTTCAAGATGGCGCTCGATCTGACGCCGTCGGATCGCGAACTGTGCTCGCAGTCGACGATCTCGCGGTTGGAAAATCTGCCGGAGGTTCGCGCCCTGTCGCGGATGGGTCGCGCGATGGTCGATCTCTATTGCGAGTCCTTTCACAAGGTTCCCAAACGGATCACCCTCGACATCGACGACACGTTCGACGCGGTCCATGGCGGGCAGCAGTTGCGGTTGTTCAACGCGCATTACGACGAATACGGCTTTCAGCCCATCGTCGTGTTCGACGGCGAGGGCCGCTTCGTCACTGCCGTGCTTCGTCCCGCCAAGCGGCCGAGCGGCAAGGAGATCAAACCCTTCCTCCGCCGGCTGTTGCGCGCGATCCGAGCCCATTGGCCCAACACTGAGATCCTGCTGCGCGCCGACAGCCACTACTGCGGCCCCGAGGTTCTCGACTGGTGTCGGGCGAGCGGCCTCGATTACATCCTCGGCGTCGCGCCGACTACGACGTTGCGCCGGCATGTCGAAAGTCTCGAAGCCAGTGTAAAGGCACGGTTCGAAGCCGCGCCCAGAGACGGCAAGCTTCGTCGTTTCAAAGAGTTCTTCGACGGCGCGCAAAGCTGGAGCCGGGTCGAGCGGATCATCGCCCGGGTCGAAGCGGGCGCGGAAGGATCAGACACGCGCTTCGTCGTCACCAATCTGAACAAGCGCAACGCTCGCGTGCTCTACGAAGACGTCTATTGCCGGCGCGGCCAGGCCGAAAACCACATCAAATCCTGGAAGACGCATCTGGGGTCGGATCGCACCTCATGCACCAAGGCGACCGCCAATCAGTTTCGGCTTTTCCTGCACGCCGGCGCCTACTGGCTGATGTGGGGGCTGCGCGCATCGATGCCCAGGCGTTCGATGTGGCGCGTTGCCCAATTCGACACGTTGCGCCTGCGCCTCGTCAAGATCGCCGCCCGCGTCGTCGAGATGAAAACCATGATCCGCGTCCATCTGCCGACGTCATGCCCCGGCCAGGAAATCCTGCGTTTCGCCCTCCAGCGCATCCCGCGCCTCGTCACTTGAAACACGGGGCGTGAACGTCCCCGAACGTCAAACCCATCCCTTCAACCCGCAAACCCCTCCACCCGTTTCAGGCCCAAAGCCGGAGACGATGCCGCGCGTCCGCGAGCAAGCGCGGTTCCGAAAAATCACCAGAACGCGCCGCCGAAAACGTCACGGCGCTGCATAATGCGGGTTAGCCGGCGACAAGGATTTTCGTGTACTCATTTGCCACGAAATTCCACTCAAGCACCATGAGGTTGCACTTATTGACGGCTACCATGGCGGGACCTGGTCGGCAGGGTGGCCCCACCTCTCGGGCAGCGAGCAACGCGATTTAGCCAAGCGCATCGGCACGCTCACATGGAGCGACGTTACAAGAGAATGGCTTGGCATCCCTCTGCTCGACGGAGACAGCCGCATATTGAAGATTTTGGAAAGCGACGATCGGCAGCGTCGAGTCTTGATCGTGGAGCGCCACGACCGCGCTTTCAGCCTAGTTGTCGAGCGCCGGTATCGGAATGTTGCCGAAGGACGGCTCGTCGCCAAAGGATAGGCGTCGATCCAGGCGAGCGTCTCGATCTATGACACCATTGAAATCGCGGAGCGGGAGGCGAGAGCGCAATTCCCTTGGCTGTCTTGAAAAAGCACCCGTCACTGCAACTCGGATCGATCCTGCTCCCAGTCCTGTGTTTTCACGGAGATTGGCGCCGATAGATGGTCGTCTCCGCGGCTCGAACAAGGTTCTCCACAGCGTCCATTTCGGTCCCCAAGAGGTCAGCTCGACACTCCGCACGAATGCTCTTCAGGGCGTCGAGGATTTCCCCCCAGCCGCCGGTCAAGCCGTCGAACGCCAGATAGGGATTCAAGATTAGGGAAAGCGGCCTGAGAGCGCGACGGTCGCACCACGCATCGACGAGGCGTCTCAGCAGTGCAAAGAACTCCGTGTTGCTGCTGATATCATCCACGGCGCAGCTCTCGTAGTTCGACCGGCTCGGCCGATCAGGTCTTCAATAACCGAAAGCCTGCGCGGCGACGATCAGCCTCGCCCGAGGCTTTGTTGATCCAGCAGATCGCGCTATATTAACGGTCATGTCGAATTACGATACCGACGTCTACGAGTGGACGAAAGAGCAGGCCGACGCCTTGCGGCGGCGGGCGGCCAACGAGCTCGACTGGGACAATCTGGCGGAGGAAATCGAGTTTTTGGGCATTGGCAACCGCCACCAGATCAAGTCTCGCCTGGAAATCCTGATCCTTCATCTCCTGAAATGGAAATATCAGCCGGAATGGCAGTGCGGCGGCTGGCGCGGCTCGATCCTCGAGGCGCGTCACCGCCTCGAGGATCTGCTTGAAGAGAGTCCGTCGCTGCGCCCGCTTCCTGCTGAATATCTGCCGAAGGCCTACGCGCGGGCGCGCCGAAAAGCGCTCGCCGAGACCGGCCTTTACCGCCTTCCCGAGGACTGTCCGTGGACAATCGAGCAGATCCTCGACGAGGATTTTCTGCCCTGAGTATTCATAGGCTGGGCTCGGTCGACCCTCATTCGGCCGGCTTCGCCGGCCACCTTCTCCCAGAGGGAGAAGGTATTTACGCCGCTCGGTTCGCCTAGGCCCTGAGCCACGGCCGCGACCCGGCGGGCGCCTCGCCGCCGCCGCTGCCCGGCTGGTAATGGATCGGCGGGCCGGGCAGCCGGCCGGCCTCGAGCGCGCTCAAGGTCGGCGCGTTGGCCGTCTCGAACAAATCGAAGCCGCAGCGCATCATCAGCGGGATCTCGTCGATCAGCACGTCGCCGGTCGCGCGCAATTCGCCCGTAAGACCGTGCCGGTCGCGTAGGAGCCGCGCGTAGGAGAAGGCCCGGCCGTCGGCGAATTTGGCGAAGGCGATGGCGACGAGCGGGCGGTCGGCGAGGTCGGCGAGATGGGCCTGGGCGTCGGCGCCCGCCTCGAGCGCGACGCCGACCGGCGCCGTTCGCGCCGCCAGCGCCTCGTGCTCGGCGAGCCAGCGCTTCAGCGAAACGACGATCGCGCCGTCGGGCGGCGCCGGCGCCTCGTCGGCGAGAGCCGTCCACGGGTCTTCGGCGAAGCCGCCGCGGCGCCACAGGGCCATCAGATGTCCGCTCCCACGTCGAGGGCGCCCGAATGGATGCCGCATTCGGTCTTCCCCCGCCCCCGCCAGCGCCCCGCCCGTTCCTCTTCGCCGGGCTTCACCGCGGACGTGCAGGGCAGGCAGCCGATCGAGGGGAAGCCCTTGGCGACGAGCGTGTGGCGCGGCAATCCGGCTTCGGCGATATAGCCGAGCACGTCCTTCGCGCTCCAGCCGATGAGCGGATTGACCTTGACCCGTTCGCCCTCGGCCTCGAACAGCGGCAGAGTCGCGCGCGTCGCGCTCTGAAACCCCTTGCGGCCGGTGATCCAGGCGTCATAGCCCTCCATCGCCTCGGCCAAGGGCCGCACTTTGCGGATCTCGCAGCAGCGGTCCGGGTCGCTTGCGAATAGGAACGTCTCCGGGTCCTCCTGGGCGATGGTGTCGGCGCGAGGCTCGGCGCTGATCATATTGGTCAGGCCGAGCGTCTCGCAGAGAAGGTCGCGATAGGCGAGCGTTTCGGGGAAATGCTGGCCGGTGTCGACGAAGATGACCGGGGTCGCCTTGTCGATGCGCGAGACCATGTGCAGGAGGACGGCGGCGTCGGCGCCGAAGCTCGACACCAGCGCCACGCGGCCGGGATAGAGGTCCTCGACCACCAGCCGCACGAGCGAGGAGGCCTTGAGGCGGGCGAACCGGGTCTCGAGGCGCGACGCGGCGATCTGGTCGCCGAACAGCTTCACGTCATGCGCGCTCATCAGATGTCCGATCCGGCGCTTCGCTCGTAGAGCGCCTCCTTGAACGGGGCGAGACCTACGCGCCTGAACGCGTCGAGGAAGGTCTCGGCGTCGTCGCGCCTCAGGCCCATGTAGGTCTCGACGATCGTCTCCACCGCTTCGACGACGTTCTCCGAGCTGAAGCCGGGGCCGACGATCTGGCCGATCGCCGCGTGTTCGTCGCCCGAGCCGCCGAGGGTGATCTGATAGGTCTCCTCGCCCGCGCGCTCGAGGCCGAGAATGCCGATATGGCCGACATGGTGGTGGCCACAGGCGTTGATGCAGCCGGAGATCTTGATCTTCAGCGGACCGACGCTCTTCGCCCGCGCGCCGTCGCCGAATTTCTGGGCGATGCGCTGGGCGACGGGGATCGAGCGCGCGGTCGCCAGCGCGCAATAATCGAGGCCGGGGCAGGCGATGATGTCGCTGATCGAGCCGGCGTTCGGGGTTGCCAGGCCGACCGAGGCGAGGCGGTCGTAGACCGCCGGCAGATCGTCGAGCGCGACATGGGGCAGGATGAGGTTCTGCTCGTGCGAGACCCTAATCTCGTCGTGCGAATAGTCCTCGGCGAGGTCGGCGACCGCGTCCATCTGGTCGGCGCTGGCGTCGCCGGGCGGCGCGCCGATGGCTTTCAGCGAAACCGTGACCACGACATAGCCGGGCGTCTTGTGGGCGGTCACGTTGGCGGCGAAAAAGCTGGCGAAACGCGCGTCCTTGCCCTTGCGGCGCTCGACGCGGTCGCTGACCGGCTTCTTCGGCTCGAGTTCGGGCGGAGCGAAGAAGGCGGCGATCCGGGCGACTTCCTGCGGCGGCAGGTCGAGCAGCTTGCGGTCGCGCGCGGCGAACTCCGCCTCGATCTCCTCGCGCAAAGCCTCGAGGCTCTTTTCGTGCAGAAGGATCTTTATGCGCGCCTTGAACTTGTTGTCGCGCCGGCCCTCGAGATTGTAGACGCGCAGGATCGCCTCGATGTACCCGAGCAGGTCGCGCTCGGGCAGGAACTCACGCACCTTGCGGCCGATGAGGGGCGTGCGGCCGAGACCTCCGCCGACATAGACCGTAAAGCCGAGCTCGCCCGCCGCGTTGCGCACGACCTGAAGGCCGATGTCGTGGACCTGGATCACCGCGCGGTCGTGCGCCGCGCCGTTGACCGCGATCTTGAACTTGCGCGGCAGGAACGAGAACTCCGGATGGAGCGACGACCATTGCCTTAAGATCTCGGCGTAGGGGCGCGGATCGGCGATCTCGTCATGGGCGACGCCGGCGAAATGGTCGGCGGTGACGTTGCGGATGCAGTTGCCGGAGGTCTGGATCGCGTGCATCTCGACGCTCGCGAGCTCGGCGAGGATGTCGGGCGTGTCTTTGAGCGCCGGCCAGTTGAACTGGATGTTCTGGCGCGTGGTGAAATGGCCGTAGCCGCGATCCCAGCGGCGGGCGATCTCGGCGAGCTTGCGCACCTGGCGGGAGTTCAGCGTGCCGTAGGGCACGGCGACGCGCAGCATGTAGGAATGGAGCTGCAGATAGAGCCCGTTCATCAGCCGGTGCGGGCGGAACTGCTCTTCGGTCAGTTCGCCTGCGAGGCGGCGGGCGACCTGGTCGCGGAACTGCTCGACGCGCGCCGCGACGAAAGCCGAGTCGAAATCGTCATAGTGATACATGGTCGGCCTCCATGACGGCCGTCGGGCCGGACAGCGGGGCGTGGCCCTCGGCCTGCTTGCCGAGATCGCGCCGGACCGTCGGCCCGGCGGCGCGGATCGCCTCGCGCAGCGCTTTCGGGACGACATGGCCGTTGCGGATCTCGACCGCGACCGCATAGGGCTCCACGACGAGGTTTTGCGCTTCGTCTTCCTTCGCGAGGGCCAGCGCCGCCGCGGCCGCGCCCGCGTCCGCCCGCACCGCGGCGCGGTTGAAGTCCTCGCTCCAGCTCTCATCGGCGGTCTGGAAAACGAAAACGCCATCCGCGAGGCGGCTGGCGGCGATGACATCGGGCATAAGAGCCTCTCGGGCGGCGCAAGGGCGCCGCATCGGAAACCTATAGCAGATTATACGGCAAATATCTATAACTAATTTTGTATAACATTGTCATTAGGAGTAATGGTCCCGCGGAGAAGGAAGAACCGCGAATGTCCCGCGGAACGATTTCCAAATTTTCCGGAACGAAACCCAAGCCGGATGGAACAAAATGGCTCAATTAGCGTTAGATTGACACGCCTGTTTGTGCTACGATTTATCATGGATTGACAGGGGATTGCGATGGATCAGGGGATGTTGCGAGCGTGGCTGGCGGAGATCGACGGTCTGACGGCGAAGCAGCGCCAAGAGCTCGAGGCGGTGCTGGCCGGCCGGCAGCCCAGAGCGGCGGTGGCGGCGGCGATCGAGGAGCGCTTGGGCGAGGCGCGTCGCTGTCCGCACTGCAGCGGGGCGTCGGTGGGCGGGGGCCAAGCCGACGGCCTGCGCCGTTTCCGCTGCAAGGATTGCCGCAGAAGCTTCAACGCGCTGACCAGAACGCCGCTGGCCCGATTGCGCAAGAAGGAATGCTGGCTTGATTTTGGTCAGTCGTTGAGCGAGGGTGAGACGGTGGCCGCCTCGGCCGAGCGGTGCGGGGTGGCTGTGAGCACGGCGTTCCGCTGGCGACATCGCTTCCTGCGCGCCGCCAAGAACCTCACGCGCCTGTTGAGCGGCATCATCGAAGTCGATGAAACCTATATATTATCAAGCCGTAAGGGCGAGCGTCGCCTCGGGCGCAAGGCTCGCAGGCGGGGCGGAAAGGCAGCCAAGCGCGGCCTTTCGGACGAACAGACGCCGATCCTGGTGGCCGCCGACCGGAGCGGCGCCACATCAGCGCCGTCCTCTCGGCCGTGACCGTCCAGACCATCAAGCCGGTGCTGGCGCCCGTTCTGGGTAAGGACGCCTTGCTCGTCACCGACGGCAATAACGTCTACCCGCCTTGCGCCGCCGCCCTCGGCGTCAGCCATGAAGCGCTCAACCAGTCGAACGGCGAACGTGTCCGCGGCGAATTACACATCCAGACCGTCAACAGTCGCCACGAGAGCCTCAAAACCTTCCTACGCCCCCATCGCGGCATCGCCACAAAATACCTCGACAGCTACCTCAGGTGGTTCCACCTCGCCGGCCTCAAGCACAATCCCACGCCCCGAACATGCCTCAATGCCGCCAAATCCAAGCCGGATGGAACGAAATCAAAATTTTCCGGAACGAAATCAAAATCGACTTTCTTCCGCGAATCGGGACTTTTCAACGGGTTGCGCGGCCGCTGGGGGGGGAGATTTCCGGCTAAAAAAGGTCGCGTTATGGCCGGGCTCTTCCCGGCCATCCACGCGGTTCGGCGCGCCGAACGATCGCAAGCTTTCGGCGCAATCTATCGAAGTCCCATCGTTGCAACGCCTTACCTTCGCAAATGCCCAAATCTCGCGGCAACTTTTGCAGCATGACCACGTGGATGGCCGGGACGAGCCCGGCCATGACAGCTTCACAGCGGGCCGCGCGAACCGCTCGACGTTCGGGCCACCAACCCAAGCTAACACGCGTTCCGCTGTTTGAGAAACAATTGTCGACTCTGCGGAGTCAAAAACTGTCGGGGCGCGTCGGCGGGCGGCGGCGCGGGCCAAGCGCGCCTGCCCGCTGGACCCCGCCCGCCGGGCCGGGGCCCGGCGTCAGCAGTTCGGAATTTGCCGCTCGCCGACATAATTCCCGGCGCGGTCGTACTGGAGCTGGTGGATCACGCAGCCTCCGACGGCGTCGCCGGGGCCGGCGACCGCGCCGGGATAGACGTTGATCGCCACCGGCGGCCCGCCGCCGCCGACGATGATCGGCGCCGACGGCGCAGCCGGCGCCGAGACCGGGCCGTCCCAATAGCCCCAGCCGCCGAGGCCCAGCTGATTCCAATTCCAGACGCCCGCGTTCCGGCCGAAGCGGTGAAAGCCGAAACGGTTGACGCCGAAGCGATCGAAGCCGAAACGGTTAACGCCGAAGCGGTCAAAGCCGAAGCGGTCAAAAAGAACGTTAACGCCGAACCGGTCAAAGCCGAAGCGCTCAGCGCCGAAGCGGTGGAAGCCTCGAAACGCGAACGGCGCGAAGTGACCGGGCCCTATCGCCGCATGGGCTCGCGGGGCCGCGAGCGGCGGAGCCATGTGGGCGAGCGCAGGCGCGAGGCCGAGCGAAAGACAGAGCGTTCCCGCAGCCAACGCGCGAACCGCCCCCGAGAAAAGGGGAATAGCCATGGACAGGTCTCCAGCGCCGCAACGTCAACCTTAGCGCAGCCACCGGGCGGGAGTCGACGGGGTCGTTACCAAAAAGTTAGCGCCCCTCACCGCACCAGGGTCAGCCGCTTCGCCGCCCGCGTGAGCCCGGTGTAGAGCCACCGCGCCCGGTGCTCGCGGAAGGCAAAACTTTCGTCGAACAGCATCACGTCGTCCCATTGCGAGCCTTGAGCCTTGTGCACGGTCAGCGCGTAGCCGTAGTCGAACTCGTCCGATTCGCGCCTCACCAGCCAGGCGAGCTCGGCCTCGGTCCCCTCGAAAAAATTCTTCAACACCGCGACCTCGACCGATTTTCCCGCGCCCCCGTCCTCCGAGCGCACGGTCATCTTGACGAAATCCTTCCGCATTCCGCCGAGCGCCTCGACCCGCCACAAGCCCCCGTTGATGAGGCCCTTGGCGCGGTCGTTGCGCAGGCAGACCAGCCGGTCGCCGGTGACGGGGAGCGGCTCCTTGAAGCCGTTGAGGTCGCGCATGCGCTGGTTGTAGGCGCGCCGGGTGCGGTTGACGCCGACCAGCACCTGGTCGGCCGCGAGCACCTGGGCGGCGTCGATCGCGGCGCGGCGCACGATGCGCGTCTCGCCATACTGGCCTTCCTTCAGTTCGCCGCCGGAGCGCACGATCTGCGACAGGCGGATGATCGGATTGTTCTCGGCCTGGCGATGGATCGTGGTCAGCATCACGTCGGGCGTGCTTTCGGTGAAATAGCCGCCGCCCTTGACCGGGGGCAATTGGAACGGGTCGCCCAGCACCAGGATCGGCTTGCCGAAGGAGAGGAGGTCGCGCGCCAGCTCCGCGTCGACCATCGAGCATTCGTCAATGACGATGAGCCCTGCGCGGGAGGCCGGGCCATCCTTGTTCAGGATGAAGGTCGGCGGCGCGCCCTCGGGGTCCTCGCTCGCCCGGTAGATGAGCGAATGGATGGTCGTCGCGCCGGCGCAGCCGTTGGCGCGCATCACCAACGCCGCTTTGCCGGTGAAGGCGGCGAAGAAGGCGTCGCCTTGCGCGCCTTCGGCGACATGGCGCGCGAGCGTCGTCTTGCCGACTCCGGCGTAGCCGAAAAGCCGGAACACCTGCGGCTCGCCGCCTTTGAGCCAGCGCCCGACCTTGTCGATCGCCTCCGCCTGCTCGCGCGACCATTCGCGCCCGATGGGCTTGGCCGCGCTGGGCGCCGCGGGCGACGGCGGCTTCTCCCGCCCCGGCGGCGCCGGCGCTTCGGCCGCGGGCGGCGGCCTGGCCTCCGCCTTCGGGTTCTTCGGCTCGGCCTTTGCGCCGCAGCGCGAACAGGTCGGCGGCTTGCGGCCCAGATCGTAGTATTTGGCGCCGCAGGTCGGGCACCGGCGCTTGGTTCCGAGCCTGCCGACCGCGAATTTCGTCTTGGCCAAATGGATTCCGCCCCGGTCGAGCCCCGCGCGCCGCGCAACGATTGATTCAGGTTTTGAGCGCAGCCTTTTTATCAGAACTGACGAAAGAAGCGCATAGGGGCGGCTTGGCCTCGCCCCGCTCCGAGATCATGGCCGCCGCCGGGGCTGGTGCGCCCCGGCCTTGAACGCCTCGGCCGCGAACCTATATGGAACTTCCAGGGCGGCCGGGCGTTGTTTTCGGCAGCCCGACGAAATCTGCAACGCGGCCGGGACGGTTCCATGGCGAAGGTCCTGGCGCGTGAAGCGCCTCAAAGGGGCTTCCAATGGTGCGTGTGACGGCGTTGAGCTCACCGTTCCTGCTCGGCTTCGACGACATCGAGCGCGCGCTCGACAAGGTGTCGAAGACAGCGGCGGACGGCTATCCCCCCTACAACATCGAGCGAATCGCCGCATCGGGCGCCGAACCGGAGAAGTTGCGCATCACCCTCGCGGTGGCCGGTTTCACCCAAGAGCAGATCGAGGTCACGGTCGAGGAGAACCAGCTGACGATCCGCGGCCGGCAGCAGGAGGACAAGACGCGCGAATTCTTGCATCGCGGCATCGCCGCGCGGCAGTTCCAGCGCAGCTTCCTCCTGGCCGAGGGCATGCAGGTTCTGGGCGCCGACCTGGCGCAGGGGTTGTTGTCGATCGATCTCATCCGGCCGCAGCCGGAGCGGATCGTGAAGAAGATTCAGGTTTCGGCGCGCGAGTGAAGGTGGGCGCAGACGGCGGGTCATTGGGACCGCCGGATAAGGAGGCTAGCGATGGGAACCGCAGCGGAAAAGGCGTTGGCGTTGACGCCGCAGGAGTTCGCCCATCTGGGGGACGGCGCGGTCGCCTACGTGAAGACCATCAATTCGGAAGACGTTGCGCGTCTCTTCCCCCAGGCGCCCCGCTCCGCCCGGGCGTGAAGCTGTTCGCGCTGCTCGGCGCCGACGGCTCGCCGATCATGCTGACCGATTCCAAGGACGCGGCCATCGCCAACGCCTGGGAGCACGAGCTCGAGACCGTCAGCCTGCACTGACCCCGATGTGGAGAAGCCCCGCGCCGGCGATGCCCGGCGCGGAAGAATCGGATAGAGAGGGCGGTCCGAGAGTTTGAAGGATCGCCCCGAATGCGCGCTTACCTCGATCTCATGCGCGACGCGCTCGATAACGGCGCGGTCAAGTCCGACCGCACCGGCACGGGCGTGCGGTCCCTGTTTGGCCGCCAGATCCGATTCGATCTCACGCAAGGGTTTCCCCTCGTCACCACCAAGCGGCTCCATCTCAAGTCGATCGTGCGGGAGCTCATCTGGTTTTTGAAGGGCGACACCAACATCGCCTACCTCAAGGCGCACGGCGTTTCAATCTGGGACGAATGGGCCGACGCCGACGGCGATCTCGGCCCCGTCTACGGCAAGCAGTGGCGCGCCTGGGCTGGTCCGGACGGGCGAACCTACGACCAGATTGCTTGGCTCCTCGAGGAAATTCGCCGCAACCCGGATTCGCGCCGCCTCGTCGTCTCGGCCTGGAACGTGCCGGACATCGGGAAGATGAAGCTGCCGCCCTGCCATTGCCTGTTCCAGTTCAACGTCACGCGGGGAAAACTGTCGTGCCAGCTCTATCAGCGCTCGGCCGACATTTTTCTCGGCGTGCCGTTCAACATCGCAAGCTACGCGCTGCTGACGCATCTCGTCGCCCGCGCGTGCGGCCTCGAGGCCGGGGAGTTCGTGCACACCTTCGGCGACGCGCACCTCTACCGCATTCACGAGACCCAGGCGCGCGAGCAGCTTTCGCGCGAGCCGCGCCCGCTGCCGACGCTCAGGCTCGGCGACGTCGGCTCGCTCTTCGACCTCGACGCGGAGGCGATTTCCTTCGAGGGCTACGATCCCTGGCCTGCGATCAAGGCGAAGGTCGCGGTGTGAGGGGCGCACGAGTGAAATTCTCCCCCGGATTTATTTCTAGATTTCAAGATTGCGCTGAAGGTATTCATCTACATTGCGCTTATGCGATTTGACTTGATTTTTAAGCCACTCGGATTTTTCTAGGGTGTCCGTAAAAAACTTTGAAACAAATTCAGATCGATACTTTCGTTCCCTTCGTTGAAGAATTGAAAATTTGTGACTGAATTCATCTCCTTCGTAATTCTTACTATAGTCTTCCTCTGTCAAAGTTTTCCATTTTTTCAACGGAAACGTCTTTTTAAAGAACGCGTCACCAGCAAAATCCTCAAAAACCTCCGTAAGATATACTCGATTAACAAGGTCGTCGAATAAAGCATACATTGTTTCACCTCCAATTACAAACAAAACCTCTTTCTCACGACAAATTGAAATAACATCTGCTGCAAAGAGAGCGTCTTCTCGTGTCGCAGCCCAGTACAATTGGGTTCCGTTATCATAACTTAACGCGCTCGCGTTCGATAAATTGTTGCTTCGAGTCATAACGATATTTGCTCTGTCGGGCAGGGCCCGACCGATCGACTCAAATGTCGAACGTCCCATTATAATTGCGTGTCCCGTAGTTATGCGTTTGAATCGCTTAAGGTCGGATTTGATGTGCCAGGGTAATTTGTTCCTATAGCCTATCACGTTGCCTGGATAGCTGCGGGCAACAATGAACGAGATTGAAGGTAAGCGGACCCTGCTCGCCATGATTTGTGAACTCGACGTCGGCTAAACGACTGGATATGACTTGAAGCTTAACAATCTTGGGCTTCCACGCATCACCAAGTGTCAGGCCGCCGTCCCCCATAAATCGTAGGCGTCGGCGCGGTCGATCTTGACGGTTGCGATGTCGCCGGCGCGCAGCGGGCGGCGCGTCGAGATATGGACCGCGCCGTCGATCTGCGGCGCGTCGCCCTTGGTGCGGCCCCTCGCGGAATGCGCGCCGCCCTCGTCGACGATGACCTCGTATCGCCTGCCGACCTTCGCCGCGAGTTTCTTGGCGCTGATCGCCTGGCTCCGCAGCATGAAGCGCTTGTGGCGGCTCGACTTGATCTCGGTCGGCACGGGCTCCAGGCCGAGGCCGTTCGCCTCCGCCCCCGTGACCGGCTCGTATTCGAAGGCGCCGACGCGGTCGAGTTTTGCTTCGCCGAGCCAGTCGAGCAGGAGCTGAAAATCCTCCTCCGTCTCGCCGGGAAATCCGACGATGAACGTCGAGCGAAGGGTCAGCTCCGGGCAGGACGCGCGCCAGGCGTGAATGCGATCGAGCGTCTTTTCCTGGTTTCCCGGCCGCCGCATCGCCTTCAGCACTCTGGGCGAGGCGTGCTGGAAGGGAATGTCGAGATAGGGCAGCACATTGCCGCCGGTCATCAGCGCGACGACCTCGTCGACATGCGGATAAGGGTAGACGTAGTGCAGCCGCACCCAGGCGCCGAGCGAGCCGAGTTCGCGCGTGAGATCGACGAAGCGCGCGGCGACCTCGCGGTCGCGCCACTGGCTCGCGGCGTATTTGAGGTCGCGGCCGTAGGCGCTGGTGTCCTGCGAGATGACGAGAAGCTCCTTGACGCCGGCGTTCACGAGCTTCTCCGCCTCGCGCAGCACCTCGCCCGCCGGGCGTGAGACGAGGTCGCCCCGCAGCTTCGGAATGATGCAGAACGCGCAGCGGTTGTGGCAGCCCTCGGAAATCTTGAGATAGGCGTAATGGCGCGGCGTGAGCTTCACCCCCTGCTCGGGGATGAGGTCGACGAACGGGTCGTGCGGCGCGGGCGCGGCGTCATGCACCGCCGCCATCACGCTCTCGAACGCCTGCGGGCCCGTGATCGCCAAAACGTCGGGGAAGGTGTCGCGGATCGCGTCGGGCTCGGCGCCCATGCAGCCGGTGACGATGACGCGGCCGTTCTCGTTCATCGCCGCCCCGATCGCGGCGAGCGACTCCGCCTTGGCGCTGTCGAGAAAGCCGCAGGTGTTGACGATGACGGCGTCGGCGCCGGCGTGGCTGCGCGAGAGTTCGTAGCCTTCCGCGCGCAGCTGCGTCAGGATCCGCTCGCTGTCGACGAGCGCCTTGGGACAGCCGAGCGAGACGAAGGAGATTCGCGGCGCGGGGCGTGGCTCGGGGTTTGAAACGTCGGTCATCGCGTCCGATTGCCACGGCATAAAGGCCCCGGCAAGATGGGCTGTGCCGCGTCTGCCCCCTCCACCGCCCTTCGGGCGGTCCCCCTCCCCCATTCCGCTTCGCTTTCATGGGGGAGGAAAAGCGCCGCCGCCGCCATCCTCCCCTGCGAAGCGGGGGAGGGGGACCATGCGCAGCATGGTGGAGGGGGAGGCGTCGCGCCGTTTCCCGTCGCGGAACCTACAAATCCATCTCCGGCCCGAGCGGCACGATGCCGGTCGGATTGATCCTGCGATGGCTCGCGTAATAGTGATGCTTGATGTGGAAGAAGTCGACCGTCTCGGCGACTCCCGGCCAGTGATAGAGCTCGCGGAGATAGCGCTGCAGCGCAGGATAGTCCCTGATCTGGCGCAGGTTGCACTTGAAGTGGCCGAAATAGACCGGGTCGAAGCGGACAAGCGTGGTGAAGAGCCGCCAGTCCGCCTCGGTCAGCCGTTTGCCGCACAGGAATTGCTGGCGGGCGAGCCGCGCCTCGAGTCCAGTCGAGCGTCTCGAACAGGGCGCGGAACGCCTCCTCGTAAGCCTCCTGCGTGGTCGCGAACCCGGCGCGATAGACGCCGTTGTTGACGGTAGCGTAGATGCGCGCGTTGAGCGCGTCGATCTCGTCCCTCAGCTCGACCGGATAGAAGTCGCCCTCCGCCGCGCCGACGCCGTCAAAAGCGCCGTTGAACATGCGGATGATTTCCGACGACTCGTTGTTGACGATCGTGTTTGCCTGTTTGTCCCACAGCACCGGCACGCTTAAGCGTCCGCTATAGTCGGGCCGCGCCTTGACGTAGAATTCGCTGAGCCGCTCCGCGCCGAAGATCGGGTCGGGGATGACGCCGGGCCCCTCGTCGAACGCCCAGCCGCGCTCACGCAGGAGCCAATGGACGACCGAGAGCGAGATCATGCCCTCGAGGCGCTTCAACTTGCGGAAGATGAGGGTGCGGTGCGCCCAGGGGCAGGCGAGCGACACAATGAGGTGATAGCGGCCGGGCTCCGCCTTGAAGCCGCCGGCGCCGGTGGGGCCCGGCGAGCCGTCCGCCGTCACCCAGTTGCGGAACTGCGCGTCGGGCCGCACGAAATGACCCGTCTTGTCGTGAGGGAAGTCCGCATCCGCGCGCCATGTCCCACGGAGGAATTCGCCCATTTCTCGTCCTCGTCTGGCGGGCAGCGCGTTCATCACGTTCGGGAACTCGCTGCCTCTCAAGAAACTTGGTGATCAGGATATGTTGATTTGGGGTCTGCGACCTAGTTTGCGTGGGCCACCTGGAAGCCGGCGAAGGACTGGCTGACGGGCATCATCTCCAGCCGGTTGATGTTGAGGTGCGGCGGCAGTTCGGCCACCCACAGCATTGTGGCCGCGATGTCATCGCCTGTCATCGGCATCACGCCACGATAGAGCGCGTCCGACGCCGCCTTGTCGCCTCCTGTGCGGACCAACATGAACTCGGTCTCGACCATGCCAGGCTCGATCGACGTGACGCGCACGCCGGTGCCGTGCAGATCGCTACGCAGCCCGAGCGAGAACTGCTTCACGAACGCCTTCGTGCCGCCATAGACATTGCCGCCGGTATAGGGATAAGTCGCCGCGACCGATGAGAGGTTGATGATCGCGCCGCGCCGGGCAATCAGCCCGGGCAGCAGTTTATGGGTGAGCGAAGCGAGCGCTGTCACATTCGTGTCGATCATCGTCTTCCATTGGGCAAGATCGGTCTGCTGGGCGGGCTTGGCGCCGAGCGCGAGGCCGGCGTTGTTGATCAGCAGGTCGATGTCGCGAAATCCATGAGGGAGCGCCGCCAACGCCGCATCGCGGGCCGCCTCGTTGCACACGTCGAAGGCCGCGGGATGCAGCCTCTCGGCGCCGAGGGAGGCGACCAGCGCGTCGAGCCGTTCGGCCCGGCGGCCGGTTGCGATGACGCGCCAGCCGGCGGCCACGAACGCGCGAGCGGCGGCTTCGCCGATGCCGGAGGTCGCTCCGGTTATGAGAGCAGTCCTGGTCATACCCGTCCTTTTCGAATTGCCGATCCAACGCAGCACGCTCGCCAGCATGGTCAATGAGCGATCGGGCTCGGCTTTGTAACCGCTGGCGCCTGTGGTGTCGGGCCGGACAAAATGACCCCTCCGGTCGTGGGGGAAGTCGCCCTCGGCGCGCCAAGTCCGCCGGATCGGATCGCCTCGGCTTATCTATTCCGCGTCTTGCTGCCCGTGGCTCTATAATCTCGCCGAGACCCAACGTCTCCGCCAGCAACGCGAGGTTAGCCGGCAGCGCTAGCCAGGGCGTGAAGTCGCTGGCCTCTCTGGGCCACACTTCGCGTAGCTGCACTTTCTCCAATCGTCCGAGTTGGTCAGTCATTCCGGCGGCTCCCTCTCCGCCTCCCCGCTTCATCGCCCGCTACACGCGGCCCGAGACCGGAATCAGCGCGCCGGTGACGGCTTTGGCTTCGTCGGACGCCAGGAACAGAATGACGGCCGCGAGGTCGGCGGGAGACACCCAGCGATCGAAATCCGCTTTCGGCATGTCGCGACGGTTGGCCGGCGTGTCGATGATCGAAGGCAGCACCGCGTTGACGGTGACGCCTTTGAGCTTCAACTCCTCGGCCAGGCTTTCGGTCAGCCGATGCACGGCGGATTTGCTCGCGGCGTATGGGCCAAATCCGGACGCCGCGTGAAGGGCGGATTGGGCGCCGACATTGACGATGCGGCCGGCGCCGCTCTCCAATAGAAACGGGAGCGCGGCTCTGCACGCGTTCAGCGCGGTCTTCAAGTTGAGTGCGTACATGCGGTCCCAGCTCTCGGCCTTGCCGTCCTCGACGGTCTCCCATTGAAAGCCGCCGGCGATGTTGAGGAGCGCGTCGAGCCGGCCGAATTTCGCTTTGACGGCGGCCATCGCTTTTGCGGCGCCGTCGGACGATGACAGGTCGACGCCGCCGAGGAGAAGCGCGTTCGGCCCCAGCCGGCCGGCGAGCGCGGCGGGCGGAGCCGCGCCAATGTCGAGAACGGCGACCGAAGCGCCGCGGTCGACAGCCGCCGCCGCGACGCCGCCGCCCAACGCGCCAAATCCTCCGGTCACCACGACCGTCTTGTTCTGCATGGTCATGCCGCCAGCTCCATCGTGGTTTTGAGGGCGCGAAGCTGTTGCAGCGCGTTCGCCCGCGCCTTCGCCGCCTCGGCGGCGCTCGCCTGCTTGACCCGCCCATAGCCCTTGATCCCCTCGGGCAGGCTCGCGATGCGAACGGCGAGCGCGTGGTTTTCCGGGGCGAGGCGCGCGATGAGGTCGTCGATATCCGCCTCGAACTCGGCCAGCAGCCGGCGCTCGAGTTTGCGCTCGTCGCTGTTGCGGAACGGATCGAGGAAGGTCCCGCGCAGGAACCGGAGCCGCGCCATCAGACGGAAGGCCGTCATCGCCCAGGGTCCGGCCTCGCCCTTGCCCATCACGCCGGTGCGCGGATCGGGGCGCGCAAAAGGCCAGGCGCCGATATGGAAATGCAGCTTGTAAGGGCCTTCGAACTCCGCGCGTAAGCCTTGCTCAAATTCCGGCGCGGCGAAGAGACGCACGACTTCCCATTCGTCCTTGACGGCGAGGAGCCTGTGGTAGGAGCGCGCGGCGGCGGCCGTCAGCGCCTCGCCGAGCCCGGCCTTTCGCTCGGCCGCGCGAACCCGTTCGACGAGCGCGCGGTAGCGCTTCGCCTCCGCTTCGCCGCGAGAGTCCTTCAGATGGTCGGCGCGCCGCTCGATCAGCGCATCGAGCGAGGGGGCGCCTTCGCGCTCGGGCTCGTCCGGGGCGACCAGCGCCTCGACGCCGGCGAGGTCATGCGCCGCGCGCCGGCCCCATTCGAACGCCTGCTTGTTGGCCTCGACGGCGACGCCGTTGAGTTCGATCGCCCGTTCGATCGCCGTGCGCCGAAGCGGTACGAGACCCTTCTGCCAGGCGGCGCCGAGCATGAACATGTTGGAGGCGATCGCGTCGCCGAGACAGTCCTTGGCGAGGCGCTGCGCGTCGACCACGAAAGCCCGGTCGCCGAGCGCCGACTTCAGCCGCTCGATCAGCGCGTCCGCATCGACGCTCCAGTTCGGATTGCGCGCGAATTCGGCGGTCGGGGTCAGGTCGGCGGAGATGACCGCGCGCGAAGCCGGATTGAGCTTCGACAGGCATTCCTCGCCGGCGGCGACGATGAGGTCGCAACCGATCAGCGCGTCGGCTTGGCCCGAGGCGATTCGCGTCGCATGCAACGCGTCGGGGTTCGTCGCCATTTGCACATGCGAGGTGACGGCGCCGTATTTCTGGCTCAGGCCGGTCAGGTCGAGATTGGAGCTGAAGAGCCCGTCGAGATAGGCGGCGACCGCCAGCGTCTGGCTGACCGTGACGACGCCCGCGCCGCCGATGCCGGCCACGAGTACGCTGTAGCGCTCGCCCATTTCGGGCAGGACCGGCTCCGGGATCGCCGGCAAATAGCCGCTCAAAGGCGTCGCGACATCCACCTTTCTCAAGCGTCCCCCGTGAACGGTGACGAAGCTCGGGCAAAAACCCTCGACGTAGGAGAAGTCCTTGTTGCAGCTCGACTGGTTGATGCGGCGCTTGCGGCCCCATTCGGTCTCGAGCGGCTCGATCGCCATGCAGTTGGAGACTTTTCCGCAGTCGCCGCAGCCTTCGCACACCTCGGGGTGGATGAACGCGCGGATCGCCGGATCGGCCCACTTGCCGCGCTTGCGCAGGCGGCGGCGCTCGGTCGCGCAGGGCTGATCGTAAAGGATCACCGAGACCCCCTTGAACTCGCGGAATTCGCGCTGCGTCTCGTCCATCGCGTCGCGGTGGCGGAGGCTGACGCCGGGCGGCAGCGGAACCCCGAGATAGCGGCCGGGATCGTCGACCACCAACGCCATCTTCTTGACGCCCTCGGCGGCGAGTTCGGAGAGGATCTGGACCGGCGTCATGCCGCCCTCGATCGGCTGGCCGCCGGTCATCGAGACGAAGCCGTTGTAAAGGATCTTGTAGGTGATCGGCACGTCGGCCGCGACGGCCTGCCGCACCGCCAGCACGCCCGAATGGGCGTAGGTGCCGTCGCCGAGATTGGCGAACACGTGCTGCTGTCGGGTGAAGGGCTGCTGGCCGAGCCACATCGCGCCCTCGCCGCCCATGTGCGAGACGGTCGTCGTCTGCATCGGGTTCACGAACATCGCCATCGTGTGGCAGCCGATGCCGGCGAGCGCGCGGCTGCCTTCCGGCACCCGGGTCGAGCGGTTGTGCGGGCAGCCGGCGCAGAAGCCGGGGTTGCGCGCGGGCGTGGGCCGATTGCTGCGCGCCTTCGCCGGCGGCGCCGGCGCGCTCGAGGCGCAGTTCGGATCGCGCTGTCGCAGCGCATGAACCAGCACTTGCGCCACGAGTTCGGGCGAGGTCTCGCCGAAATTGGGAATGGCCGGCGCGCCATGGGCGGGATCGAAGGCGGTCCCGTCGAAATACTTGCCGACGATGCGCGGCGCGTTCGCGGCCCCGTAGAGGATCGAGCGGATCTGGTCCTCGACGAGGGGGCGTTTCTCCTCGACCACGACAATGAGATCCAACCCTTGTGCGAAATCACGCACGGCGACCGGATCGAGCGGCCACACCATGCCGACCTTGAAGAGGCGCAGGCCGAGCGCCGCGCCGTCGTCGCCGAGGCCCAGGGCGCCGAGCGCCTGCAGGAGATCCTGCCAGGCCTTGCCGGCGGCGACGACCCCGACCTGCGCTGCGCCGTCGCCGGCGATCCGGTTGAGCCGATTGGCGCGCGCGTAGGCCAGCGCGGCGGGGAGCTTGTGATTATAGAGCCGCTCCTCCTGCATCACCGGCACGTCGATCGCCCGCGCGCCGACGCCGCCCGGCGGATTGCTGGGCCGTTCGGGGATCGCGATCGACGGCGAATCCGGGCCGACATAGACCGTGCCGCCGCCTTCGGCGACGTCGGTGACGACCTTCATGCCGACCCAGCAGCCGGAAAAGCGCGACATGGCGATGCCGTGCAGGCCGAAGTCGATCAGCTCCTGGGTGTTCGACGGATAGAGCACCGGCATGCCGACGGCGATGAACGACGTGTCGGAGAAATTGACCGCGGTCGACGATTTCGCCCCGTGATCGTCGCCCGCGAGCGCGATCGCGCCGCCTTTGGGCGAGGCCCCGGTGAAATTCGCGTGGCGCAGCGCGTCCCCCGACCGGTCGACGCCCGGCCCCTTGCCGTACCAGATGCCGAAAACGCCGTCGACCGTCGCGCCGGGAAAGCTCGTCAGATGCTGCGCGCCCCAGATCGCGGTGGCCGCCAGGTCCTCGTTGAGGCCGGGGCGGAAGACGATGTTGTGCTCTTTGAGGATCGCGCCGGCGCGCCACAGCTCGATATCGTAGCGGCCCATCGGCGAGCCGCGATAGCCGGAGATGTAGCCGCCGGTGTTGAGGCCGGCCGCGGCGTCTCGCAGGCGCTGCTGGATCGGCAGACGCACGAGCGCCTGCATGCCGGTCATGTAGAACCAGCCCTCGGGGGCCGACCAGCGGTCTTCGAGAGCGGCCTCCGACCGGGCGAGAGCGGCGGTCATCAAAGCGTCCTTCCGAGCCTGGCGATTCCTCTAGGCGCCTTTCCCCGTCTCGCCGGCGCACCGGGCGAGATAGGCGGGAAACGCTTCGTCGAAATCCCGAAAGTAGCGTCGAATGACGCTGATGTCGAACGCGCCGAGGATCGACTCTTTCGGCTCGCGGTCGAGCAGGAACGCCATCGCCGCCTCGACCGCGCGCGCCGGGTCGGCGCCGTGTTTCGAGAAGCGCGCCACGTCGTCGGCCGAGACCGTCACCCGGTGTCGGCTTTCGCTGCGCGCGTCGCGGACGACGACGTCGAAGGTCTGCGCGCGCATGGGATCAGGACTGACGAATACGCGGCTCTTGCGCATCGAAGGATCCAGTTTGTCGCCGGCCGAACGCGACCGCCGCTCTTTTTTAGCCGCGGACGTCGACGGCGCAAGCGCCTCGCGCGTCACCGGGCCAATTATCTCGCAACGGCGAACCATTCGTGCTCGTTCGCCTGCACGTGGCGGGGCGCGCGACGGAGCGAGCGCACGACGTCCTCGGCGATCGAACGCGCTTGTTCCCGGCGCCCCAGCCGCTCCAGGAGCTGCGCCTCGCG
This sequence comes from uncultured Alphaproteobacteria bacterium, assembly GCA_963805295.1. GTDB lineage: Bacteria > Pseudomonadota > Alphaproteobacteria > Rhizobiales > Beijerinckiaceae > Roseiarcus. Next base: position 40,520 of record CAWDTW010000084.1, read on the forward strand.
CACGCGCGGCTCGGGGCCCGGAAAAGTGGGCGCGACGCTCGCGTAAGCTTGGAGCGCGTCGTCGGTCCGCCCCGCTCGCTCCAGCGCTCGCGCATAGAGAAGATGGCCCTCGGGCGAATGAAGGTCCGGCGCGCGGCGCTTGACTTCCTCGAGCGTTGCGACCGCTTCGTCCGCGCGGCCGAGATCGAGCAGCGCGCGCGCCTCGCCGATGAGGAAAGCCGGTTCGTCGCCGAGCGGCTGGGCAACGATCGCCTGGTAATGCTCCAGCGCCTCTTGCGGCCTGCCGATCTTCAGGCATTCCTCGGCGAGAGCGCTCCGGTTGGCGATCGTGTCGACGACCTCGAGTTCCTCTCTCAAGGCGCGATATCGGCCGGCGGGATCGAGGCGGCGGCGACCGACCGGCGGGCTCTCTGCGCCGCGTAGGAACCGAGCCACTCCGGCGCCAGCTCGAAGGCGACATAAACGAGCGCGCCGATCCCCGGCAGAAACAGAATCACGTAACCCCAAGGCATGAATTCGGCCGGTCCTGACGGCATGGACGATGAGCAGGACGTCGATTATGGTGATCAGAATGCTGGTGTACAAAGGCGCGCTCCGCAGGCGCAGGACAAGTTTCAGCGGCCGCGGCGAAATCCAAGGGAACCGACGCGGCGAGGGCGTCCGTCATATGGGCGCCGCGAGCCGTCCCGTCCAGACTGCGTGAATCTCATGGAACAAATCCCGGCTGAATTCCATTTTCCGGCGGTGTCGCACGCCATCTTTCCGCTGGAATTGTGAGGTCGAGGCGAATGGCCAAAGAAATCACGATCACGCAATCGCCCCAAAGCTCACGTACGCTCCGATGCAGAGCGGCAGGAGTTGCGCGTTGACGTTTTCGAATCACGCGGCTCCGAGTTCTGCGGACGACGTTGTGATCGCGGTCGACGGCCCGGTCGCGCTGTTTCTCGACGTCGATGGCACTTTGCTCGACATCGCTGAGGGGCCCGACCGCGTCGTGACGCCCGCGGGGGTTGCCGCGGCGTTGGCCAAGGCCGCAACCAGGCTTGACGGCGCCCTCGCGCTCGTCAGCGGTCGTTCGCTCGATGAACTTGACCGCCTGTTCGCGCCGCTGCGGTTGCGCGCGAGCGCGGTCCATGGCGCAGAGATGCGATTTGATCCGCAGGCCCCGGCGATCCGATCGCCGGAAGCGAGGGAATTGCCGTCGTCGCTGTGGACGGCGCTCACGAGCGCGCTCAGCGAATTTCCCGGAACGTTCGCCGAGAACAAGCGTTACAGTTTCGCCGTTCATTACCGTCTCGCGCCGGAAGCGGAAGACCCTTTGCGCCAAGCCGTCATGCGGCTCGTCGCAAACGAGCCGAGAATTCCCATCGAGGTGATGAACGCGCATTGCGCGATCGAGCTGAAGGCGCCGGGCTACGACAAGGGCCAGGCGATCGCGTCGTTTCTCAGCGTTCCGCCCTTCCTCGGCCGCACGCCGGTCTTCATCGGCGACGACGCGACCGACGAAGCCGGCTTCGCCGTCGTCTCGGCGCGCGGAGGCCTGGCATATTCGGTCGGCCGACGGCGCCCGGGCACGATCGGCGCCTTCGCGCGTCCGCGCGACGTGCGCGACTGGCTCGCCAGGTTCGCGGAAGGGAAAGCCGGCGCATGACGGGGGAACGCCAGACGCGCAAACAAAACCTCGATCTCGCGCTGATCGGAAACAGCTGCGCGGCGGCTCTGATCGACCGCAACGCTCGCATCGTATGGTGGTGCTTCCCCCACTTCGATTCCGATCCCGTCTTTTCACGGCTGCTGGCGGGCGACGAGGAGAAGGGGTTCTGCGACGTCGCGCTCGCCGGGCTCGTCGAGACCGAGTCGCGCTATGTCCGCAACACGGCGATCGTGGAGACGATCCTCACCGACGCGAAAGGCGCCAAGCTGCGCGTCACCGATTTCGCGCCGCGATTCGATCGGTTCGAGCGCGCCTACCGGGCGCCGCAGATCATCCGCCGTATCGAGCCGGTCGCGGGCCTGCCGCGCCTCGCCATCCGCGTTCGCCCGACCCACGCCTACGGGCGGCCGACGACCAACGTCGTCGTCGGCTCCAATCATATCCGCTACGTCGGCGGCGAAGAGGTGATGCGGCTGACGACCAACGCCCCCCTCTCCTACGTCGTCAACGAGATCACCTTTCCGCTGACGCGGCCGCTGACCCTGATCTTCGGGCAGGACGAACCGTTCTCGAGCGCGATCGAGGCGACGAGCACAGACTTTCTCGAGCGGACGCGCGATCACTGGTTCGAGTGGTCGCGCAACCTCGCGGCGCCGTTCGAATGGCAGTCGGCCGTCATCCGCGCCGCGATCACCCTGAAGCTGACGAGCTTCAGGGAGACGGGCGCGATCATCGCCGCGCATACGACGTCGATTCCCGAAGCGCCGAACTCGTCGCGCAATTGGGATTACCGGTTCTGCTGGCTCCGGGACGCCTATTTCGTCGTCGACGCGCTGAACCGGCTCGGCGCCACAGGAATCATGGAGTCCTACATCCACTACATCACGACGATCGCGACGGACGTCAGAAAGATTCAGCCGGTGCACGGGATCGTACCGTTCTCGCCGCTGGACGAAAGGATTGCGCCGGACCTCAAGGGGTTCCTCGGGCATGGTCCGGTCCGCGTCGGCAATCAGGCCGCCTTGCAGACGCAGAACGACGTCTACGGCAGCGTCGTGCTCGCGGCGACGCAGATGTTCGTCGACGAGCGCCTGCCGAGGATGGGCGACGAATCGCTTTATCGTCTGCTCGAGGCGTTGGGCGAGCGGGCGCTCGCGTTGGCGTTCGAGCCGGACTCCGGGCTCTGGGAATATCGGGGCCGCGCGCGCGCTCACACCTATTCGGCGACCTTGTGCTGGGCGGCCTGCGACCGCCTCGGCCGGATCGCGCGACGGCTCGGCATCGCCGATCGCGCCAAATTCTGGCTGACGCATGCGCGCAACCTGCGCGAACGCATTCTCAGAGAAGCGTGGGACGAGAAGCAGGGCGCGTTGACCGGCGCGTTCGGCGACCCTGCGCTCGACGCCAGCGTCCTCCGGGTGTCGGAGCTCGGGCTTTTGCCGCCCAACGACATTCGCTTCGTCAAGACCTGCGAAGCGATCGGCAGAGACCTCATGCGCAAGGGGCGGATCATGCGCTACGTCGCCCCGGACGATTTCGGCGCGCCCTCGACGGCGTTTCTGGCGTGCAACTTCTGGTACATGGACGCGCTGCATCGGATCGGACGAGAGGCGGAGGCACGTGATCTCTTCCAATCCATTCTCGCGAGCCGCAACGCCTACGGTCTGCTCTCGGAGGACATCGACCCGGAGACCGGAGAGCTTTGGGGCAATCTGCCGCAGACCTACTCCATGGCGGGCATCATCAACACCGCGACGCGGCTGTCGTCGAGTTGGGAGGACGCATGGGCGCACGACTCATCATAGTCTCCAACCGGGTCGCGGTCCCCGATCCGTCCGGCGCCCCCCTCGCCGGAGGAATGACGGTTGCGGTGAGGGCCGCGCTGAGGAGTCGCGACGGCCTGTGGTTCGGCTGGAGCGGCAAGGTCGCGGACGAGCCGACCGGCGAACTGCGAACCGTCGATGTCAACAAAGTGACCTATGTGCTGATCGACCTGTCGAAGACCGACATCCAGGAATATTACAACGGCCTCGCCAACAGCGTGCTGTGGCCGATTCTTCATTACCGGGTCGATCTCCAGGAGTATTCGCGCGCCGACGCGAGCGGCTACATGCGGGTCAACCGCCTGTTCGCGGATCGCTTGAGCGCGCTCATCCGCGACAACGACATCGTGTGGATCCACGACTATCATTTGATGCTGCTCGCCCGCGAACTGCGCTCGCGCGGCCACCGCAACAGGATCGGCTTCTTCCTGCACACGCCCTGCGCGCCGCCGGACATCCTGCAGACCCTGCCCCATCACCGGGAGATCCTCGGAGGGCTGACCTATTGCGATCTTGTCGGCTTCCAGACGGAAAACGACCGCGACAATTTCGCCCGCTACTTCGCCTCCCAAGGCGCGGCCCAGATACGGACCTGTTGCTACGAGATCGACGGACGCCGGGTGCGGCTCGGCGCCTTCCCGGTGAGCATCGAGACCAAGACCTATATGCGACTTGCGCGCAACGCCGGACGCTCGGCGATGATCGCGCTGGTGCGTGAGAGTCTCGGCGGCAACAAGCTCGTGCTCGGCGTCGATCGGCTCGACTATTCGAAGGGCATTCCCGAACGCATCAAGGCGTTCGAGCGGTTCCTGGAGCTCAATCCGGAGTGGCACGGCAAGGTCACGTTGTTGCAGCTGACCCCGAAGAGCCGTTCCGACATCAGACAGTATGGCGACATCGAAGCCGAGGTGACGGGCCTCATCGGCAAGGTCAACGGGCGCTTCGGCGACGCCGCCTGGACGCCGATCCGCTACGTCAACCGCTCCTATTCGCGCACGGTTCTCGCCGGCATGTATCGCGCGGCCGAAGTCGGCTTGGTGACGCCGTTGCGCGACGGCATGAATCTCGTGGCCAAGGAGTATCTGGCGGCGCAGGACCCCGAGAACCCCGGCGTGCTAATGCTGTCGCAGTTCGCCGGCGCGGCGAAGGAGCTCGACCACGCCTTGATCGTCAATCCACACGAGACGGACGCGGTCGCGGCGGCGTTGAAACGCGCCCTGGAGATGCCGCTCGAGGAACGACGCGAGCGCCACGCCCCGATGCTCGCCCATCTCCTGGAGTACGACATCGAGAAATGGTCGAAATCCTACCTGTCGGAGTTGGCCGGCGGCCCGCCCAAGCCAAGTCTGTTGGGCGGCATCCGCTCGCTGTTCAAAGCCTCGCGGGAACAAGCCCCGTTCGCGCCTCGCTGAGGCTTAACGGGATGCGAAAAAGTCGACGCCGGTTTTTTCGCAATAAGCCCGCGTTTTCAAGGACTTCTAAAGCAGGAGGCGATTCACCGAAATCGCATCCTGCTTTAGTATCTCTGAATGCCGACCCAATGCTGATCCGAGTAGCGCTCGCCCGCGGCGAAGCCGACCGGGAGGACGCGTTCGACTTCGGCGAGCCGGGCCGGGTCGAGGTTGAAATCGGCGGCGGCCGCGCATTCCTCGAGGTGATCCGCGGTACGCGTTCCGGGGCTCGGCCGGGAACTTGCACAAGCCCGCGGCATCGGCTGAGCCGACCCGCGGGCCTCGTTGGCCCGAACGCCTAGAGCTTCGCCCCGGCCGCGCCGTCGATCGCTTCGGCGAGCGCGTGGGCGAGACACCGGTACCCGAGGTCGTTCATATGCAGGCCGTCGCCGGAGAGCAGCGCCCGGGCGCCTTTCGCCCCCCGTCGCTTCATCATCGCGAAGCGCGACAAGACCGGAACGTGGTCGCGGGCCCCGATCTCGTCGACGATCGCGACGAACCGTTCGTAACGCCCCTCATCGGGGCTCTTCGGCGTAAATTGCGGATCGACCAGCAGCAGGGGCACGCCGGCCGCGCGCGCCGCCGCCACGCCCTTTTCCACGGTCGCGCGGAACAGGGCCTCGTCGACGCCGACAATCGCGTCGTTCGTGCCCACCTGCCAGATCACCAGCCGCGCCCAGCCGGACTTCAGAGCGTTCTGGAGCCGCTGCAAGGTCTTGGCGGCGAGTTCGCCGCCGACGCCGGCGTTCCTGACGTCCGCAGCGATGCCGTCCTCATGGGCGAGTTCGTCCTCGAGACGCGCCGGATAGGCGTTCGCAGGGGTGCTCGCCCCGATCCCTTCGGTCGAAGACGAACCGATCGCCAGAATGTCGAGCGGTCGGCTGGCGCCGCCCTTCGGGATGGCGAAAGTCGCTCCGTTCGCGTCCAGGGCGGGTTTCGGACACTCGTCGGCGCGCGCCGACGCTGCGGCGAAAACGAGGATGCAGGCGCCCGCGAAGCGCGTCAAAGCGGCTGCGGAGCGGCGGAGCGAAATCCGTCGCGGGCGGGCGGGGCGGGCGTGTTTTTGCACTCGATCCAGCGGGCAAGAGCGAACAGGGCGGCGACGCCCGCCAAGGTGTATGTGAAACCGGCCAATTGCTCAATGGCGGCCGACGCATAAGGCGAGGCCGCGCCGAGCGCCGCCTGCCCGAGGGCGCTCAGCACCGAGCCGGCGGCGAAAATCGCCAGACCGTTGCGGCCGAGACTCTGGACGGCGCGGCCGGCGGTCCCCTCGACCACGCGCGTCAGGCCGGGGGCGACGGAGACGAGATAGGCGAGCGCCGCAAAATGCGCGAGCCGCGCCAGTCCGAGGTCCTGCTTGGCGAGGTCGAGATGCGCGGACGCGGCGTCGCGAAGGCCCGGCGCAAGGCCCGCCGCGCTCGTCGTCATCAAGGCGGCCACGGCGATCGCGCCGAGGCTCAGCGCGACGAGGCTGGGCCTCGCGCGCGGCGGCCCTTCGCGCCAGAGGACGGCGCACAGAAGCCCCGCCGTGAACATGAGCTGCCAGGCGAACGGATTGAAAAACCAGCCGCCGGGCTCAGGCCAGCTCGGCGGGCGGAAGCCGAGCGCGCGCGACCCGACGTAGATCAGGATCGACGTCACGAGGGCGAGCGCAGGACCGCGCATCGCGAGCGCGATCGCCAAGGGCGCCCACAGCATCAGCACGATGTAGAGAGGCAGAATGTTGAAGTAGCCGAGTTGATGGCTCAAAAGGGCGACGCCGGGGAGCGCGGTCGCGGGCGAGCCGAAGACGAACGAACGGCCGTGCGCCTCGATCAGCTCGTCGACCCCGCTCATCCAGTAGGCTGAGGCGAAAATGGCGAGGGCGGCGGCGGTCAGCGCGATATGGACGCCGTAAAGCTTCAGCGCACGCTGAAGACATCCGCGCGCGACCGCGGGAAGACCCAGTTTGCGGGCTCTCGGCAGATAGACAATGCCGACCGAGAGGCCGGAGAGGAACACGAAAGCCTCCGAGCTATCCGAAAGCCCGAAGTTCCTCGGCGTCAAAGATTTCGAGCATGTTGCCCGGAATGTGATCGACGAGGATCGCGATCAGGACGCCGCCGCGCCAAAAATCGATCGTGCCGACACGCTTTGCGTTCGCCATGGGACTCCCATCTCAAGAATCGCGCCAGCCCTGCCCTGACGTTGTCGATCAGCAAGACCGTCGATGTCGTGAAACTATTCCCCGCTGCGGTCGCTGACGCTGTGAGCTCGCTCACACCGGCCGCCAGGCGATGTTCGCCGGCGCGGTCCGAAGCCGATAAGGCTCGAGCCGCCGGGAGTGCAAATCACTTTTCTGGGAGCGCTCACCCCGCCTCGATCAGCTTCGCCGCCTCGTCGCGCTCGAAGAGATAGAGGAGGAGCCTCAAGGCCCGGTTTTCGTCGCCCGTGAGCCTCTCGCTGCGCTCGAGCGCGGCGCGGGCCTCTTCGCGCGCCCGCGCCAGCAGGCCCCCATGGACCTCGAGCCGCGCGAATCGGAAGCCGGGCGCGCCGGCCTGGCGGGCGCCGAGCACGTCGCCTTCGCCGCGCAGGCGCAAATCCTCCTCCGCGATGCGGAAGCCGTCCTCCGTCGCGCGCAAGGTTTCGAGCCGCGTGCGCGCCGTTTCGCCGAGGGGACCTTTATAGAGCAACAGGCAGCTCGAACGGCCGGCGCCGCGTCCGACCCGTCCGCGCAGTTGGTGGAGCTGGGCGAGGCCGAAGCGCTCGGCGTGTTCGACGATCATGATCGTCGCTTCCGTCACGTCGACGCCGACTTCGACGACCGTCGTCGCGACAAGAATTCTTCGTCTCGCCGCGTTGGAATTTTTCCATCGCCGCGTCCCTATCGGGACCCGCCATCCTGCCGTGGACCAGTCCGACGGCCTCGCCGAAGATCGCCCTTAAGCTTTGCGCGCGGTCCTCCGCCGCCGCGACGTCGAGCGTCTCGCTCTCCTCCACCAGCGGGCAGATCCAGTAGGCGCGCGCTCCCGACGCAAGCGCCCGCGACAGGCCTGCGACGACCTCGTCGAGCCGCTCGATCGGCATGGCGCGGGTGTCGACCGGCTGGCGCCCCGGCGGTTTCTCGCGCAGGGCGGAGACGTCCATGTCGCCGAAATAGGCGAGCACCAGCGAGCGTGGGATCGGCGTCGCGGTCATCACCAGAAGATCGGCGCCCTCGCCCTTGGAGGCGAGCGCGAGGCGCTGCCTGACGCCGAACCTGTGCTGCTCGTCGACGACCGCGAGGCGGAGATCGGCGAAAACGACGCTTTCCTGAAAGAGGGCGTGGGTGCCGACGGCGATGTCGATTTCGCGCCTGGCCAGCGCAGCCAGCGTGTCGCGGCGCTCGGAGGCCTTGTCGCGGCCGGTCATCAGCGCAATGCGTAAGGACGCCTTTTCGGCGAGCGGCGCGATCCGCTCGAAATGCTGGCGGGCGAGCACTTCGGTCGGCGCCATCATCGCCGCCTGCCGCCCGGCCTCGACCACGTCGGCCATCGCCAGCAGCGCGACCACCGTCTTGCCCGAGCCGACGTCGCCCTGCAACAGCCGGATCATGCGCTTCTCGGCCCGAAGGTCGCCGCGGATTTCGTCGATCGCCTTGCGCTGCGCCCCGGTCAGCGAAAAGGGCAGCGCCGCTTCGAGGCGGCGCCCCAGCGCGCCGTCGGCGACATGCGCGCGGCCGAGAATCGTCCGCATTTTTGCGCGCACGAGGAGGAGCGCGAGCTGGTTGGCGAAGAGCTCGTCATAGGCGAGGCGGGTCGCCGCGGGACCGGCCGCATCGACGTCCTCGGGGGTCTTCGGCCGATGCATCGCGCCGAGCGCCTCGCCGAAGCCCGGCAGCTTCAGCTTCTCCAGCGTCTCCTCGCCGATCCATTCCGGCAGGCGCGGCAGCCGCTTCAGCGCGCCCTCGGCGGCGCGCGCGACGGTGCGCTGAAAGAGGCCTTCGGTGAGGCCATAGACCGGTTCGACGGCCGGCAGTCTTGCGAACTCCTCGGCGTCCAGCACCCGGTCGGGATGGACGATCTGCCTGTGGCCGTCCCAGAGTTCGAGCTTGCCGGAAATCCAGCGCGTCGCGCCGATCGGCAGCCGCGAGCGCACCCAGTCGTGGTTGGCGAGAAAGAACACCAGTTCCACATCGCCGGTGTCGTCCTCGACCAGCACCTTGAACGGCGCGCGCGACCGCGCGTTGGGCGGCTCGCGATGCTCGGTGACTTTTGCCTCGATCGTCACGATCGTGTCGGGAATTGCGTCGCGGATTTTGGGCCGCAAGCGCCGGTCAACCGTCGCGTAGGGCAGATGGAACAGCACGTCGACGACGCGGGCGCCCTGCGGCTTGTCGAGCAGCCGGTCGAACAGCTTCGCGTTCTTCGGTCCGATCCCCGGCAGCGAGCCGGCCGGGGCGAACAGCGGGTCGAGAAGGGAGGGGCGCATGGGGGGTTTATAGCAAGGCCATGGACCGCCGGTCTCCGGACAGCGCGGTCAACGCGGCTTGTCGCGACGGTTCCGGCGATCTCCGCCAGGTTCGACAGGGCGCAGCGCCCGGCGCCGGCCCGTCGCAGGGCGGCGCCGGCGAGCGCGACGCCTCAGCCGGGCTTAAACAGGGAGAACTACCTGTTAGTAGAGTTGAGGAAAGGGCGCGGCGGCTTGAGGCTTTGCCAAACGCTCCGTTTCCCTTCCCCGCTCATCAAACCGGACGTGCGGATTTCCCGCTTCCGGCTTTCCGACAGACTTCGCGGGAGGCCCACGGCGACGACCAGTAGGCGTCGCCTGCGCCTTGCCGTAGAGCTTGTTCGATCGGCTCCTGATCGTAGTCGGTGTTTTGCAGGCTTGCGCCAATCACCGCGATCCTCACCCACTTCGCAAGCACGTCTGAAGTCAGGGGCCTTGGCTCCGCCGGAATTACCCAGCCTCGACGCTACTACGCCCCTGTCCGACTCCCGCTCGGGCCGCCATCCTTTGCGATGGCGTCGAGGCCTGCGCCTCGCCTTCGCGGGTCTCCCCCGATTACCCGCACCACCTTATCCAACGTGCCGTGCTCACTACCCCGGCGAACCGAAAGGGTGCATGTGTCGATGCCTTCCCCCTTCGCTCAGGCCTTCCCCGGTAATCCGGCGGGTCGGCGTTCGCATCTCGACTTTCGAGGCCTGCTCGAGCTTCACTCGCGTTACGGCCCGCTGGCTTGCTCAACCGCCCAAGGCGGCCTTTGTCACGAGGCTTCGATCCCACCAGTCACCCGGCAAAACCGCTCGTCAGCTACCGGGGCTATCGACAACTCCCTGGGTGGAACCTTCCTCCACTGGTGATGCGCGCCTTCGGGGCGCACGGATTACGGAGACGCGCCTGCAATTCCCTTTTCCCTGGGTCCAACCCCACACCGTGGCGCCTGGCGGCTTGCGCATCGCGGGATTGACGGGGGCGTCGCCGTGATCCAACAATCAGCGCCACCCTTTGCTGCGAATGCTCGCCCTATGCAGGAGATCAGCGATGATTTCGCCGGGTTCCGAGGCGCCGGCGGCGCCGGCCATGGAAGAGGGAACAGCTGAACATTCGCCGGATCGGGACATAAGCCCCGTGTCCTCGCGCCGCGTGGTCGGGGTCGTCGGGCTCGGCCACATGGGTACGGCCTTCGCGCTCAACCTGATCGCCGACGGCTGCCGCGTCTTGGCTTACGACCGCGATCCCGCGCGTGTCGCCGCGCTCCGCGCGGAGGGCGCGGAGGGGATATCCGACCTCGCCGGCGTCGCCGCGTGCGACGCGGTGCTCACCTCGTTGCCCGACGACGAGGCCCTGAAGGCCGTCGCCCTCGACGGGCTGGCGGGCAGCATGCGGGCCGGCGCCGTTCACGTCTCCATGAGCACGGTCAGCCCGGGGATTTCCCGGCTTCTGGCCGCCGAGCACGAAAAGCGCGGCCAGGGCTATGTCGCAGCGCCGGTGCTCGGGAATCCCGATCTCGCCCGTACCCGGGGTCTCTTCGTGATTGCCGCAGGCAAGCCGGCGGCGGTCGAGCCCGTTCGAGCCCTGCTGGAGCGGCTGGGTCAGCGTCTGTTCGTGATCGGCGAGGACGCCGGCGCCGCGAACCTGATGAAGCTCGCCGGCAACGTGCTCACCGCCACGACGCTGCAGGCCATGGCCGAGGTTCTGGCGTTGTTGCAGAAAGGCGGCGTCGATCAGCGCGTCGCCTTCGACGTCCTCACCAATTCGCTGTTCGATTCCAAGGTCCACCGGGCCTACGGCGGCAAGATCATCGATGAGCGCTACCGTCCGGCCGGCATGGTCGCGTCGTTCGCGGTCAAGGATCTGCGGCTCGCTTTGGCCGAGGCCGAACGCGAGGCCGTGCCGATGCCCGCCGCGAGCCTCGTGCACGATCGCCTGGTCGCTCTGGTGGCGGGGGGAGGGGCCGACCTCGACTGGTCCGCGCTCGGATTGCTGGAGGCGCGGGACGCCGGTCTCGCCTCCTCGCTGCACGCGGGCCGCGACGCCTCGCACGACGCCTGAGGTTTCTCATGTCGGGCGCAATTCTGCGCCACAGCGGATTGTAGAGTCGAGGGAAGCCGCGGGGGCTCGTCGCGTTTGCCGTAGCCGCTGTGCGCGTCGAAGCGGACGTTCGCGCTGGCGCGGAACGGCGCGCCCGGCCGCTCGCGGCCGATCGAGACTTCGATCGGCCCGTCCGCCCGACGAGCGTCAGCAGCGCCTTGCCGTCGGGCCGGAGGCGCCCGCTCGAGTTTCCCCATCGCCTCGTTGGCCGGCCGCGCCGCCGCGCCCGAACCGCTGCCGCCGGAGGGGGCGACGTCGTCTCGCCCCTTTACGGACCGTCACGCTCGCCGGCGAGGCTTACCGGCGCCGCCGCGCGCGTCGAAAAACCTAACGTCGAAAGCCGCCGCCGCGGAAGCCGCCATGATAGCCGCCGCGGTAAAAACCGCCGCGGCCGTAGCCTCCGCGCCAATAGACGCCGCGGCGCCAGCCGTACCCGCCGTAGTAGCCGCCGCCATAGTAGCCGCCATAGACAGGCCAGCCATAGCCGCCGTAGTAGCCGCCATAGAAGGGCCAGCCGTAGCCGTAGTAGCCGCCGGCATAAACGGGATAACCGTAGCCGGCGTAGCCCACCGGCGCGCAACCTGCGAGCGAGACGGCGAGCCCCGCGACGGCCGCGCCAAAGAGAACCCGATTGCGAATCATGGCCCGCTTCCTTTGCTTGGTTGATCGGGACCTTCCGCCAGATCGCCGCCTTCCGCCAAACGACCCGACAGCCCGCTCAGCCCACCGTAGCGGCGTCTGCGGACGTGAACAATCGGCATTGATCCGGCATCCTCCCCATTGCCGCCGGTCCGACGCCGACCCGCGAGGGCCCGCGGCGCCCGACGAACCCGGACCGCAGCCGTTTGCCAAGACGGTCGCGCTGCGTTTCTTTGTCGGCTCGCGCGAAGGAGGAGGCTCATGTCGCTCTTGGAACGCATCAAAGCTCACCTGCTGCCGCTCGCCGAACTCATCGGGGTCGAATTCGTCAGAGCCGAACCCGACGCGGTCGAGGCGCGCATGCTCGTGCGTCCCGACCCCTGCACCCTCGGCGGCGTCGCGCACGGCGGAGCGATCATGAGCTTCGCCGACACGCTCGGCGGCGCGGCGGCCTTCATCAACCTGCTCGCCGACGCCAAGGGCACGACGACGCTCGAGAGCAAGACGAACTTCGTCGCCGGCGCGCCGGCCGGCTCGACGCTCGTCGGCCGCTGCGCCCTCGTCCATCGCGGCCGCCGCACTCAGGTCTGGCAGACGCGGGTCGAGACCGAAGAGGGCAAGCTGGTCGCGCTGACGACCCAAACCCAGATGACGCTGTGAGACCGGCCGCTAACGGCGAGCGGAGGGTTATCGACATTTGCCGTGAAGCCGCGTCGGCCTGTCAGGCGGGAGAGCCCTTTGGCCTGGTCAGTTCGCGTTCAGGCAAGCCTCGAGAACGTTTTGTCGGATAAATTCGTAGCCGCTTCACGTCGAAGGATGGGTCCTGCCAGCGGTGGACCGCCTGTTCATAGGAAGGCGCCGACGCTCCATGCTCACCGCCGAGAAAGCGGCGTCGGAACCAGATTTTCAAAATCAGATCGTCAATCGACTCGAAGCAATCGGAGATGGCGCAACAAAGATCGTCGATGTCGCTTTTCGCCATCGCGACCGTCCTCAGTTCAGCCTGTCCGGATCGGTTCTTTCTTGCCGACGCCTTGAAATGTCCTTCCATTCCCCTCGTCGGGTCACAGAAGAAGAAAGTGTGGATCATGTCGTTGCGGGCGTCGCGGATGGCGTCGAAAAGGACGCCCGTCAGCGCGCCTTGCTCCCAAATCCGGCGATCGTCTTTCTCGCTCAGTTCCTGCTTGAGGAGATTGATGAAGAGCGTAACGAGGGAGACGTTGCCCATGCCGGCGACCACCAGTTCGCCGACGTCCTGGCTCCACCCTGCTGCGACCCAGACCAGGGAAGCGAATTTTCGTTCGAGCGCATTCCAGGCGAAGTTGACGAATCCGATGCCGGCGAGATGCTCGTCGTCGAGACCTGTCCATTGCCGTCTCGCCAATGGCGTGTTTTCGAACACCTGACCCACCTCTAACAACAGGTCCGGAACGGTCGCCAACGGGGGCGCCCAGCCGCGAGCGCGATCCGATCCCGGCCGGCTTGCGGTCGCCGCCTGACAACGCAAGGCGAGCCCAAAAGCCTAGCATGAAGCGGGGGGAGCGGCAGAGACTCCGGCGAGAAAAAAGAACGCCGAGCGTCCGCCGCTTTCGGCGACCGGAGCGGTCAGCGCTCCGACAGGAGCGGCGAGCGCCAGGCGCGCTCCAGTGGCTCGCCGGCTCGGACCGGCCTCGTCCAATTGGGTTTCACAACGACCGGCGACAATTTCTTGCTGAGAATCCGAATGCCGTCTACAATGCGACTCATGAAGACCCCGGATCGAGACATGCCGTCTTGCGAAAGGGCCGGCGCGCGCGATTTTATCGCATATGTCGTGGTTCACTGCCTGGGAGAGCAGCGCAAAGAAAGCTTTTGCCGCGCCCCGGTTACCGCGCCCCGCTCATAACCCTCCGAAAATTCTCGATGCGGGAAAGAATATGGACGGAAGCGGACGGAAAAGGGAAGGAAACGGCGCCTGTCCGGAGCCGAAATGGAAGGACTTGCTCTCTCAGGCAAGAAAATGGAAGAGACCCTGAACTGGACCCCATTCGTGGGACCACGGGTCCTTGGATTTAAGGTGTAATCTCGCCTGCCCTTGTCCTTCAAGAATTAAGCCGCTTCTTGCTGCTTCTGCTTCTGCTGTGGGTATGTGGGCAACGCGTTTGCGTTGTCCAAGCGAAGCGGCATATCCACAGCGCTCGCCGCCGCCTCGATTTTGTCCATCCCGGCGCGCCACACCGCCATCGGCATCTGGTTGTTCATCGCCTGGTGAGGGCGTCGAAAATTGTAAAAAGTCATCCAGGAACCGATGCCGGCCCGCGCCTCGCGGCCGTCGGCGTAAGCTTTCAGATGCACCTCTTCATACTTGATGGAGCGCCACAGCCGTTCGATGAATATGTTGTCCATGAAGCGGCCGCGTCCGTCCATCGAAATCGCGACGCCGGCCGCCGCGAGCTTGCCGGCGAAAGCCTCGGCGGTGAAAGTGGAGCCCTGATCGGTATTGAAAATCCGCGGCTTTCCGAACCGAAGCAGCGCCTCCTCCAGCGCCGCCGCACAGAAGCTCGCATCGTTGGTGTTCGACAGCCGCCATGCCAGAACCGCCCGGCTGGCCCAGTCGATGATCGCCACCAGATAGAGGAAGCCGCACGCCATCGGGATGTAGGTCACGTCGGCCGCCCACACGTGGTTCGGCTCGACAATCTTCAGGCCGCGCAGCAGGTAGGGGTATATCTTGTGCCCGGGCGCGGCTTTGCTCGTGCCGGGGCGTGGAACCAGCGCTTCGATCCCCATCACCCGCATCAGCCGCCGCACTCGCTTGCGGTTGACCCCACGGCCTTCCTTGTTGAGTTCGAAGGTCATTCGCCGCGAGCCGTAGAACGGAAGTTCGAGATGCAGTTCGTCGATGCGGCGCATCACCGCCAGATCGTCCGCCCCGGTGACGGGCTTGGGACGGTAGACCGCCGAGCGCGCCATACCCACAAGCGCGCATCGGCGGCGCACCGACAGGTCCTTGCCAGGCCGTTCGACCATCGCCCTTCGATCGGTCGCGCTCATCGACCCGGCCTCCTGGCCAAGAAATCCCGTTCAACCGTCAGTTGGCCGATCTTGGCGTAAAGCTTGGCCGTCTCACGCTCGCGCTCCTCCTCGCCATCGCCCGAACCGCTCGCCCCTCGCGCGAATAGGCTCGCGACGTTGTCGAGAACCTGCTTCTTCCAGGCATAAATCTGGTTCGGATGCACCCCGTGCCGCCTCGCCAGTTCCGGAACCGTCGCATCCTCCCGCAGCGCCTCAAGCGCAATCTTCGCCTTGAACGCCGCATCAAACTTCTTGCGTGACTTCGTCATTTCTCGCTCCATCGGTTGCGACAGAGCAGGACATTTCACACCTTAGCCAATGGTCCTAAATCCGGGGTCCAGTTCACCCTGGTTCGCGAGCCTTCAGGTCATGACGGGGGCGTTTCGGAGTGAGCGGGTCCGATGGAAATGGTGTAAGAGGGGCAAATTCCCGGGCACGCAACCGCACAGAAGAAATGCTGCGATTGCGAGAATCAGTCGAGTCAAGCACTTACACGCGGGCCCGCCGTCGAAATTTTCTTGTCCTGCACTTCCGCCCGGGAATTTGCCCCGGTTACGAAATGGCGCCGTAAGCCTTTGGAGTCCCACGAAACGGCGATGAGAATGGCGGCCCCGCTCCGCCCCTGCCGCTCAGCCGGGCTGACGGTCCGCGCCCGAGCGGCGCACGCTCCCGTCCGCCGATCAGGGCCCGCCTCCGCAGCGCGTCGCCGCCCGGGTGAGCGCGGCGAAGCCCGCGACGTCGACCTCCTCCGCCCGCATCGTCGGCTCGAGCCCAGCCTCCGCAAGCAGCGCGGCGAGGTCGAGGCCGCGCGAAGCGGCGAACCCTTTCAGCGACTGGCGCAGCATCTTGCGCCGCTGCCCGAAGGCGGCGAGGGTGGCGGCGGAGAGGATGCGCGCGTCACAGGGGTCGGGCGCGGCGCGCGGGATGAACTCGACGACGCTGGATGTGACCTTCGGCGCGGGCGTGAAAGCGGCGGGCGACACGTCGAACAGGATCCTTGCCTCCGTGCGCCATCCGGCCAGCACGCCGAGCCGGCCGTAGTTTGCGCGCGCCGCCGGCGTTGCGACGATGCGCAACGCGACCTCGCGCTGGAACATGAGGGTCAAGCGATCGAAGAACGGCGGCCAGGGTTCGCTTTCGAGCCAGCTCGTCAGCAGCGGGGTCGCGACATTGTAGGGAAGGTTCGCGCAGATGCGGATCGGCGCGCCCTCGGCCTTCGCGATCAAGGTTTCGGGCCGGATCGTGAGCGCGTCGGCGGCGACGACGTCGAGCCGGCCCGGCCAGTGCGCGCCGATCTCGGCGAGCGCCGGCAGAGCGCGTTCGTCGCGTTCGATCGCGATCACCTTCCTCGCGCCTTCCGACAAGAGCGCGCGGGTGAGGCCGCCCGGCCCGGGCCCGACCTCGACGACGGCGACGCCCTCAAGCGGGCCCGCCGCCCGGGCGATCTTTCCGGTGAGGTTGAGATCGAACAGGAAGTTCTGGCCGAGCGCCTTGCGGGCGTCGAGTCCGTGGCGCGCCGCGACCTCGCGCAGCGGCGGCAGTCCGTCGGCGGCGAGGGTCATCGCGTCAACCGGTCGGCGAGCTTCAGCGCGGCGATGAGGCTTGCCGGACTGGCGATGCCCTTGCCGGCGATGTCGAAGGCCGTCCCATGATCGGGCGAGGTGCGGAGGAACGGCAGGCCAAGGGTGACGTTGACGCCTTCGTCGAAGGCGAGCGTCTTGACCGGGATCAGGCCCTGGTCGTGATACATGGTCAGCGCAACGTCGTAACGCGCCCGCGCCCTGGCGTGGAACATGGTGTCGGCGGGCAGCGGGCCGACCGCGTCGATCCCTTCGGCGCGCAAGGTTTCGATCGCCGGAGCGATGATCGTCGTCTCCTCGCGCCCCATGGCACCGCCTTCGCCCGCGTGCGGATTGAGCCCGGCAAAAGCGAGACGGGGTCGCGCGAGGCCAAATCGCGCGCGAAGATCGCGATCGACGACCCTCGCCGTCCTGACGATCAGTTCGGCGTTCAGCGCCTTCGGCGCCTCGGCGATCGCAATATGGATGGTGATCGGCACGACGGCCAGGGTCTCCGACCAGATCATCATGACCGGAAACGCGGGCTCGCCCCAGCTCTTGGCCAGTTCCCCCAGGTACTCCGTATGGCCGGGAAAGCGGAACCCCGCCTCATAAAGCACGGCCTTAGCGATCGGATTGGTGACGACGGCGCGCGCGGCGCCGTCGCGGACCGCCTGGACGGCGCGCGCAATCGACTCGATCGTCGCTGCGGCGTTGCGCGCGTCGGGCCTGCCCGGTTCGGCGGCGACCGGCTCTTCGAGCGGGACGACCGGCAGGCCCTTGGCGACGACGCCGGCGGCGCGGCCCGGCTCGGTTTCGATGATCGGCGCCTCGACGCCGACCCGCCTCGCGACCGCGGAAAGGTGCGCCGGCGCCGCGAGGATGAAGAACGGCGCGTCGCCGGGCGCCCTCGCGCGCCACGCGACGAGCGCCAGCTCGGGGCCGATCCCGGCCGGGTCTCCCATCGTCATCGCCAGAGGCGGCTTGTCGCCCGTCATGGAAAGCGCTCCGCCCTCGGAGGGTCAGGCCGTCACAGGCCGACATTCGCCTTGACGTCGCCGATGGTGCGCAGGACGAGCTGGAACATCAGCGTCTGGTTGCGCACGGCTGGATTGAAGACGACCGGTCCGCCGGCAAAGAGAGGATATGCGGCGGGGGCGCTGAGGCTGGACGAGTACCTGACGGTCAAGGTGGTGCACTCGTCCTTGTAACCCACTCCGAACGAATAACCGACCGGGTAGAAGATCGGCGTGGTCTGACCGGCGGTGTCGTAATAGTGGCGCGACATGTCGAGGACGAGGGATCCGTCGACCGACCAGCGATCGAGGAACTTGTATGACGCGTTGCTGGTCAAGCCTTCGCGCGGAAATTCCCAGCCGAGCGCCGGCTGCGCCGCGTAGAGCGCATAGTCGAGGCTGCCGGTCACGCCGGCGACAGTCGCCTTGGCGATCGCGTCGAAGCGATCGAGCTGGAAAGTCGAACTGTCGAACTGCTGCTTGCTGATCAGCGAAACCGGAGCCAAAGTCGGCTGGAGGGTTTCGCCGGCGACGAAATTGGAGAACGTCTTGTCGAGGCCGGAGTCCTGGCCGGTGTCGGCGACGTCGTAGAGCGTGTAGGAATTCTGACCGGCGACCTGGATCGACTGCCCCGCCACGACGTCGGCGTGGCCGCCGTTGGCGAAGTTGGCGGTGTACTGGAGGCCGTAGTTCAGCCGCGTGCCGCCCTCGATCCGGTCGTAGCCAGAGAACTTGTTCCAGGCGAAGAGGTTCGTGTCGTCGAACACCAGGCTCTGAGCGTCTTCGTTGGGCTGGATGCTCGGAATGACCTCACTCGGCCGGACGATGAGCTGCCCGATCGGCGTGATCGTTTGCGTGCCCCAGGACGAGGTCATGGAGAAGGGATAGCGGTATTCGAGCCCGACGCCGGCCATGCCGCGGGCAAAGGCGCCTTGGTCGCCGCCGGAGAAGAAGGCCGCCTGACTCGAATTGGCGACCGTGCTCGATCCGATCGCGCTCGCATAGGTGATCGCCCCGGATTCGTTGAGCTCGGTCGCCTCGCCGTCGAGGCGGGCGAAAACGAACGGTTTCCAGACCTCGCCGATCGAGTCGACGTAGCTTCGCTGCCACGAGACCTGCCCGGAGGCGCGGGTATAGTCGCCGGCGATGCTGCGCAACATGCATTGGCCGGGAACGTACGTGTTCACGAATTTGCCGCCGACGACGGTCTCGCAGACGTTGTAGAGGTGGTAGGCGTTATCGAAGGTCTGGAGCCCGGTCGACTGGAACGCCGCGTTGGTCTGATCGATGTTGGTTATGTTTACGTCGACCGTCGCTTCGCCGCCGACGCCGTCGGTGCGGTCGGCCGGAACGGCGAAGACGCGGTTGTAGTCGAAGACCGGCGCGGCGACCGGCAGGGTGCGGTTGTCGTCGTTCGCCGTCGTGCCCTCGAAGTGGTAGACGCTGAGGTCGAAGAATCCGTGGTCGGCCTGGCCGCGCAGATAGATCGACGAAATGACGTCCTGGAAATAGTAGTTGCTGAAATCGATGCCTTGAAGCTTGTAATCATTGGCGAAGAACTTGTCCGACAACAAGGTGGCGTTCCAGCCGAACTGCCAGTCTCGATTGAGAAAAAAGTCGCCCTTGGTTTCGATCGAGCCGCGCAGCCGGTTGTCGCCCGCGCCGTAGGGGTACGGCGGAAAGACGTTGGGCTGCTGCTCGTCGATCCCGGTCATGCGAATGCTGTATTGGCCGTTCGAGAGCCGCTGCCGCCAGTCGACTTCGCCCAGGAATCCCTGTTTCGACAGGTAGGAGGGAATGAGCGTCAGGTCGTAACTCGGCGCGAGGTTGATGAAATAAGGCAGGCTCAGTCCGTAGCCCAGATAGCCGCCGGAGATGAATGCCGGCGCGAGAAGCCCGGTCTGTTTGTTGACGGTCGAGTTGGGCGACGAAAAATACGGCATGTAGAAGACCGGCACGCCCCAGACGAGGATTTGGGCGTCTTCGTAGTAGATCGTGTGGGTTTCCTGGTTTTCGATGATGCGCGCCGCCCGCACCTGCCAGAAGGGCGGCCGCTCAGGGTGGTCCTTGCAGGGTTCGCAGGCCGTGTAGACGCCCTTGCTCAGCACCGTCACTTCGCCATTCAAGCGCTCCGCGCGCGGCGAAGTGAAGCGCGTCTTGTCGGCGGTCAGCACCTGGACGCTGTCGATAAAGCCATCGCGAAAATTGTCGCTGAGCTCGAACCGGCTACCGTAGACGACGTCGCCGTGCTCGTCCGTCATCTTGGCGTGGCCCTCGGCGAAGACCCTCTTGGTGGCCCGGTTGTAGACGACCCGATCGGCCTGAAGGACGCGGCCCTGGTAGAAGAGCTGGACCGAACCGACGGCCGAAACGGTGTTCTTGTCCTTGTCGTAGACGAGTTCGTCGGCGTTGATGATGAGCTTGTCCGGCGCTTTGGCAGCCTCCGCGGCTTGGATCGGGGGCGTCTGAGCGGCGGTCGCCGGCGAAACAGGACCGAGCCACACGATCAGCGAGGCAAGGGTCGCCCACCCCAGGGCCGAAAGTCCGGCCCGTGCGGCCCGGTCGCGGCTGGACTTCCGCTCAAGAGAAAAGCTGAGGGCGGATCCCATCAACCATCCTCTTGCTGCAGCAAAACGTAGACGCCAAACAAACACCCGACGAGCCCAGGCGACCAACCCGCCACGGACGCGCTGACGAAGCCAGCCTCGCCGAGATCGTTGATCACTTTGGTCGCGACATAAAGCACGAACCCAGCCGCGACGCCACCGGAAACCATAAATTCGACGCCGCCCATTCGGAAGAATCTTAACGAAAAGCATGCAGCGACGAGCACCATCGCCGCCAATAGCAACGGCCGCGCCAGAAGCTCTTGATATCTGAGCCGATAAGCGGTCGGGTCCAGGCCGGCGCGAGCCGTCTGATCGGCGAGGCCCGGCAGGCTCCAGAACGACACCGTCTCCGGCGCCACGAACGCCTGGGCGACTTCGCGGCGATCGAGAGTGGTCGCGAGCAGATAGGTCGAGACGGCAAGCGTCTCGAAACCGGGCGTCACCGCCTTGACGTCATGCAGCTCCCAATAGCCGTCGTGCAACTCGCCCGAGGCCGCGTCGTCGCGCTCGACGAAGTTCCCCTTGTCGTCGAAGTTGAACACCTCGATGCGGCTGAGTTTCGTGCCGTCCGCCTCTTTGCCCCCGGCGTGGATGATCGCCTGGCCGTCGACGCTCTTTTGCCGCAGCCACAGGTCGCCCCACGGATTCGACCGGCCGCCGAACACGCTGTTTTCGATTTCGTCGGACCTCTGTTTCATCCATGTCGAGGCCGGATTGTAGGCGGCGACCGACGCGAGTCCGATCAGGACGATCACGATGAGCGGGGGCGCCAGGATCTGCCAGACCGAGACGCCGGCCGCGCGCGCCACCACCAACTCCATTTTGCGCGACAGATTGAGGAAGGCGATCATCGAGCCGAACAGAACGGCGAACGGCAGCGCCTGCTCGGCAAAGGTCGGCGTTCGAAGGAACGAGAGCGCGGCCATCAACAGCGCGGTGGCTTTGGGAGCGTCGCCCGAACGGCGCAGCATTTCCACCAGATCTACGGCGTAAATCAGCAGGAAGACGAAGGCAAAGGCTGCGATCACCGTGCGCGCGAAACGGCCGGCGAGATAGAGTGAAAGCGTCCGGCCCGTCATGCCGCGCTCGCCGCGATGCGCTTGACGGCCGTCGGGAACAGGCTTCGCCGAAAGATCGTCGCCAGGGCGCCGAGGATGGCGGCGATTGGGATGCCCCAGACGAAGACGGCCGCCGAGGGGACGCCGACCGTGAGCGTGGTCGCCGCGATGCCGAGCATGCGAACGCCCAGGAAAGCCAAAATCGCTCCGCCAATCGCCATTCCGCGCCCCTGCCGGGTCGTGCGCGCCTCTCCGAGCGAAGCGAAGGCGATCAGTCCGGCAACCAGCGCGTAGAGCGGGCTCGCCAGACGATCGAGGAGCTCGCTGCGGATATGGCCGGCCAAGGCGGGATCGTCTCGATCCTTGGCGTCCGGCGCCAGCAACTGGGCGGTGGTGCGCTCCCGCGGCCGCTTGATCGAACTGACGGCCTGGGCGAACTGGGACAGGTCGATGGTGTAGTCATCGAAAGTCACCATCGCCGAGTCGCCGGCCGATTGCGGACGCAAGAGCACGCCCTTCGTCAGCTGAAGATAGCTCGCGCCGTCCTTCTCCACCGTATTGCCGCCTTCGGCGATATAGGTCGAGACATGGGCGGGGTCGCGCCGGTCCTGCATGAACACGCCGCGCAGCGCGCCGTCGGGCGTGCGCTCGCGATAGTGAAAGACGAAGCCCAGTTCGAGTTCGGAAAACGCGCCGGGGCGGGCGAAGTTTGAGATGAAGTCAGCGCGGACGAAGGTCGTCAGGTTCTCGATCGCTCCGAAGGTCCAGGGCAGGAGCTGAACGTAGATCGTCGCCACGAGTGCGAACACCGCGAGCGAGAGCAGCGCCACCGGCCGCAAGAGCCGCGCCGGCGACACCCCCGCGGCGGTTATGACGACCAGCTCACTGTCGCCGTTGAGCTTGTTGAGCGTGTAAAGGACGCCTGCAAACAGCGCGACGGGGGCGATGATCGCCACCAGCGAGGGCAGCGCCAGGCCGGTCATCAAGAGGAAGATGAGGATTGTCTGCCCCTTGCTGGTCAGGAGGTCGATTTGACGCAGAGCCTGGGTGATCCAGATCACGCCAGTAAGCACGACGAGGCCCGTCAAAAAGGCCGTCGCGGCGGTCCTCAGCAGATAGCGTTCAATTCGACTCATCGCCCGCCGCACCGTAGGCGCGGGCTTCGTTCGCCGCGCCGCGCCGCACGCGGCCAGCGCCTATCCCGGACGATCATCAGTTGCAAGGCGAGATGCTCCCCGGGGCGGCGTGCGGCTTTTCGACCGGCGGGCTTCCTGCCGATCAATCACGGCATCTTATTGACGCGCGCTGCAAAGCCCCCGATATCTCGGCCCCCGACGCCCCTGCATGCCGCATCGGGCGAGTTGTCACCCGAGCCTCGGAACGCGTGTTGCATGAGCGGAACCGTCAAGATCGCCTTTGGTCCCCTGTCCGCGCCGAAGGGCAGCGCGCTCGTCCTGTTCGTCGGGGCGGACATGAAGCCGGCGGCCGCAGTGGCTGCGCAGTTCGGCGATCTCGAACCGTTGATCCGCTCCGCCGCCAAGGCGTCCAGTTTCAAGGGCGCCCAGCGCACCGCGCTCGACATTCTCGCCCCCTCCGGCCTCGACGCCTCGAGGCTCGTGGTCGTCGGCGTCGCTCCGGGCAAGGACAACGCCCCGATCGATCTGGTCATGCTCGGCGGCTTCGTGTTCGGCAAGGTCAACGGAGCGCAGAAGGTCGAGGTCGCCTTCGAGGCGCCGGCGGGGACCTGGGACGGCGCCGCGGCGGCGGATTTCGCCCTCGGCCTCCGGCTGCGCGGCTATCGTTTCGACAAATACAAGACCCGCAAGAAAGAGACGGACGAGGAGAACGGCGCCCCGCCGGAGTTTATCATCGGCTCGAGCCATGCGGCTGCGGCGCGCGCGGCTTCGCACGAGCGGTTCGCTGTCGCCGAAGGCGTCGAACTCGCCCGCAACCTCGTCAACGAGCCGCCGAACGTGCTCTTTCCCGCCGAATTCGCCGATCGCGCCAAGGCGCTGGAAAAGCTCGGGGTCGAGGTGAACGTCCTCGACGAGAAGGCGATGGCCAAGCTCGGCATGAACGCGCTGCTCGGGGTGGGGCGGGGTTCGGCGCGCGACAGCCGCCTCGTCACGATGCGCTGGAACGGCGCGCGGTCGAAGCGGGGGAAGCCGGTCGTGGCGATCGGCAAGGGCGTCTGTTTCGATTCGGGCGGCATCTCGATCAAGCCGGCGGCCGGCATGGAGGACATGAAGGGCGACATGGGCGGGGCGGCCTGCGTCGCCGGCCTCCTGCATGCGCTGGCGACGCGCAAGGCCAGGGCCAACGTGGTCGGCGTCATCGGCCTCGTCGAGAACATGCCCGATGGGGACGCCATCCGCCCGGGCGACGTCCTCACTTCGATGTCCGGCCAGACGATCGAAATCGTCAACACCGACGCCGAGGGGCGGCTCGTGCTCGCCGACGCGCTCTGGTATGCGCAGCAGACCTTCTCGCCCCGCGCGATGATCGATCTCGCCACCCTTACCGGCGCGATCATGGTCGCGCTCGGCCAGGAATTCGCCGGCCTCTTCTCCAACAACGACGAGCTGGCGCAGCGGCTGGTCGCCGCAGGCGAGGCGACCGGCGAGAAGACGTGGCGCATGCCGCTCGCCCAGGCTTACGACAAGCTGATCGACTCCAAGATCGCCGACATGAAGAACACGGGCGGGCGCCACGGCGGCTCGATCACCGCTGCGCAGTTCCTGCAACGGTTCGTCAAGGATACGCCGTGGGCGCACGTCGACGTCGCGGGCGTCGCCATGGGATCGCCATCGTCGGACATCAATCCGTCCTGGGGCTCGGGATGGGGCGTGCGGCTGCTTGAACCGTCTCATCGCCGACGCCTACGAGGAATAAATACGCTTGCTCAGGTGAGGGGCTGGGAGATCAGGATGCGGCTTGGACCCACGATCTTGGCGCTCGCGCTCGCCGCGTGGGGCGCGGGCGCCGAACCCGCGTGGGCGATTGCGGGCTGCGACGCCTTCTCCGCCGCCCTGCGCGCGGGCGCGAGCGACATGGGGGTCGAATTCTCCCGCGCCATCGTGGTGTCGCGGACCCGCTCCGACGCCAACGTGTTCGACGTCACGACCCGGGTCGACGTCGACGCGACCTTGAGCTGCCGCGGCGACCAGATCATGCGGTTCGAGGCGCGGATCGGCGAGCCGGCCAACGCGCGGACGACCACCGATTTCGAGCGCTTCCAGACGGCGGCGCTGAAGGCGGCGCTCGGCTGGGACGCGGCGAAAAGTCGCGGCGTCATGAAGGGGATGAGCGCCGACGCGCGCGAATATCTCGACGCCTCGCGCCAGCGCGGCGACGTCTATATCGCCGGCAAGACCGAGGAGCACGAGCCGGGCGGCGTCAGCCTGGGCCTGATGGCGACCGATTTCGGACCGCACCTTCGTCATCGTCGGCCCGGCGGGCGAGTAGCCGACGAGGGGAGCCGTGGGCGAATTCCGCTTCCATCATCTCGAGCGCCGCCGGGTCGATCAGGCGCTGCCCGACCTCCTCGAGCGCGCCTACGACGAGGGCAGGCGGATCGTCGTGCGCGCCCCCTCCGGGGATATGGTCGCGGCGCTCAACGACCGCCTCTGGACCTACGACGACGCGAGCTTCCTGCCCCACGGAGGGGCCGGCGACGGCGACCCAGCGACCCAGCCGATCTTCCTGACCGAGACAGTCGAAAACCCCAACGCGGCGACCATGCTGGTCCTGCTCGCCGGCGCCGAGACGAGCCCGGACGACGCGGCGTTCGACGCGATCGTCCGCCTGTTCGACGGGCGCGACCAGGAGGCGCTCGACGAGGCGCGGCGCGAATGGAAGCGCCTCAAGGACGAAGGTTTACCGCTGAGCTACTGGCGCGAGGGCGAGGACGGCGGCTGGGAGCGGGCGCGGTGAGGGGCGGCCGGTGACGGCAGCCGCGCTCGCCTGTAGCCGCGCTCGTTGAGCGCGGCCCTCTCGCCCCCGCAGTATCGTGCAGCGCGCCAACGTTTTCAACGCGTTAGGCGCCAAATTTTGCAACGCCCCGGCGACGCCAAATTTCGCCGGGACCGAAAGGCGGGGCGCGGCCGAGCCTCCCGACCGGAACGAAGGATTTTCAAGACAGCCCGGAACGAAATCCAAATCCGGCGGAACGAAACCCAAGCCGGTCGGAACGAATTCCAAGCCGAATGGAACAAAATCAAAATTTTTTGGAACGAAATCAAAATCGATTTCTTTCCACGGAATGGGCCTTTTCAATGGGTTATCGGCGATTTCCCCAGACAACGTAACTCCCAAGCTGGGTGAGTCCGAATTGCCACAGGTTCGGTGAAATTTCTGCGTTTGTCGGCCCAGCCCTCGACAGGTACGGTGGAGACATGAGTCAAGGTTGGGATGAATCCCACCGAGATTCGCGAGCTGATCGGGGCTCTGCGGCGCGAGAACGCCGAGCTTCGGCGCGAGCACGAGGGCTTGCGGGCCGGGAACGCAGCGCTTCGAGCCGAGAGCGCGGCGCTTCGGGCGGAGAACGCCGAGCTTCGGCGACGATTGGACCTGGACAGTTCGAACAGCTCCAAGCCGCCGTCGAGCGACGGGCTGAAGAAGAAGCCGCGCATCCCCGGCAGCCTTCGCGGGCGCTCGGGCAAGAAAAGCGGCGGGCAGGCGGGACACAAGGGCGACACGCTCCGGCAGGTCGAGGCGCCGGATCGGGTGGTGCGGCACGAAGCGCAAGCGTGCAGCCGCTGCCGCGCCGTCTTGACTGCGGCGATGCAAACGCGGGTGGAGAGACGACAGGTGTTCGACCTGCCCGAGCGGCTGATCGAGGTCACCGAACACCAGGGCGCGCTCTATTGCTGTGCGGCGTGCGGCAGGGAGACGCAAGCCGAGTTTCCCGCGGGCGTCGCCTCGTCGGCGCAATACGGCGAGCGCATTCGAGCGGCGGCGGTTTATCTCAACGTCCATCAGCTCATTCCCGAGGATCGGGCCGCCGAAGCGATGCATGATCTTTTCGGAGCGTTGCGTCTGTGCCCGGACAGCGTGGCGAATTGGGTGCGCGGCAAGGCTGCGGCGCTCGCGCCGGTGGCGGCGCACATCGCCGCCCTTGCGGCGGCGGCGCCGGTTCGCTGCCTCGATGAAACCGGCTTTCGCGTCGCCGGAAAGGGACAATGGCTGCACACCGTCGCCACCGGGACCCTGACCCACTATCGCGTGTCGGCCAAACGCGGCGAGATGCCGGAGGGGCTCGTCGGCGGCGTCGCGGTTCACGACGGCTTCAAGTCTTACTCCGGGCTCGCCGACGTCGGCCATGCGCTGTGCAACGCCCATCATCTGCGCGAACTGAAGGCGCTGGTCGAGATCGACAGGGAGCCGTGGGCCGCGCCCATGCGCGATCTCTTGCTCGAGGCCAACCGCGCGGTCGAGCGAGCGCGCGAGGCGAGCGCAAACAGTCTGCCCCCACCCGTGCTCGAGGGCTTCTTCGCCCGCTACTGGGAGATCCTGCGGCTCGGCCTGGCCTTTCATCGCAACTTGCCGCGCCTTCAACGGCATCCATCGAACCGCGGCCGGACAAAACACCGCCCCGGACACAACCTGCTCATCCGACTGCACGAGTTCAAAGACGACGTCTTGCGCTTCCTCGTCGACTTCTCCGTCCCCTTCACCAACAACCTTGCTGAACAGGCCCTGCGCATGATGAAGGTCAAGATGAAGATCTCCGGCGCCTTTCGCACCTTCGAAGCCGCTTGCGACTTCGCCGCCGTGCACTCGGTCGTCGCAACCGCCCGCAAGCGGGGCTGGAATATCCTCCAGACCCTGACCGCTCGCCCTCATTCCCTCCTTCAGACCCTGGCCGCGTAATCCTCCAGCTTGGGAGTTACCAGACAACGCGTTCGCCGCTCCCTTCTCCCGCCAAGGACCGCCTCCGAAGCCGGCAAAAGCCCCCGGCCGAGCCTGCCCGACGGCGCCGGCCGCCGTCGGCGCATTGCCGATATCGATCGCATCCACAAGAACCATCATAACCCAGACTTCGATTTTCCGGAAGCAATTGTTCGAAAAAGTGTCGGCATCAAACGATCTGTCCGGTTTCCGGCGCGCACGATCCGTCCGGCGGCGCCCGGCCCTCTCGGGAGAGGCCTCCGATACCTGTCAATCCTCTAGCGGGAAGTCAGACCACTAGCAGCCTGTCGGACTCGGGGTGCCTCTGATCGCTAACATATTGATATCATTGTAGTTTTCCGTTAGGCACGAAAAAACAAACTGCAATTAAATCAGTGACTTAGAGTTTAAGTCCGACAGGCTGCTAGTGTTGTGTCTTTAACGCTTCGACCCCACGCAGCGCCCGGAAAGTCGTAGGTTCCGGAGTCCGAGCGCGGTGCTTTGCGTTAGATTCACTACACTAGCAACCTGTCGGACTTAAACGTTAAGCCATTGATTTCATTGGAGTTCATGTTTCTGGCGAGAAAAATTAAACTCTATGATATCAATATGTTATCGGTCAAGCGGACTTCGAGTCCGACAGGCTGCTAGTGTAGTGAATTTAACGCAAAGCGCCCTGTCGGGACTCTGAAACCTACGACTTCCCGGTCGCCGCGTGGGGTCGAAGCGTTAAAGACACAACACTAGTGTACCGACTTTAACGCTTGTCGCCCACGGGCGACTTTCTCAAGGATGTCGGCGGCTGGCGCGGTCCAGACGAAGGGCTTGGGTGCGGCATTGTGTTGCTCAAGGTAGGCTTCGATGGCGGCGTTGAGTTGGGCGACGCTGTGGAAGACGCCGCGTCGAATGGCGTCGTCGGTGATCAGGCCGAAGAACCGTTCGACGAGATTGATCCAGGAGGCCGATGTCGGGGTGAAGTGAAGGTGAAAGCGGGGGTGGCGCTTGAGCCAGGCCCTGACCTTGGGGTGCTTGTGGGTCGCGTAGTTGTCGACGACCAGATGCAAATCGAGCAATTTCGCGGTGTTGCGGTCGATGGTGCGCAAAAAGCGCAGAAACTCCTGATGGCGATGGCGGCGCATGCATTCGCCGATCACCTTGCCGGTGGCGACGTCGAGCGCGGCGAACAGGGTCGTCGTCCCATGGCGCTTGTAGTCGTGGGTCATCGTGCCGGCGCGGCCCTTCTTCAGCGGCAGTCCCGGCTGGGTGCGGTCGAGCGCTTGGATCTGGCTCTTCTCGTCGACCGAAAGCACCAGCGCCTTGTCCGGCGGGTCGAGGTAAAGCCCGACAATATCCTGAACTTTCTCACAAAACTTGGGGTCGCTCGAGAGCTTGAAGCTGCGCGTCAGGTGCGGCTTGAGCCCATGCGCCGCCCAGATGCGCTGCACGCTCGAATGGCTGAGACCGACCGCCTTGGCCATCTTGCGCAGAGACCAGTGCGTGCCGCCCGGCGGCTTCTCGTGCAGCGTCTTGTTGACGACCCGCTCGACCGTCGCGGCGTCCAAAGGCGGCTTGCGGCCAGGACGAGTGGCGTCGCGTTCGAGCCCCGCAGCGCCGCGCGCAAGATAGCGCTCACGCCATCGATCGACGGTTCGTTTGGTCTTGCCGGTCGCCCGAACGGTCTCCCTCACGCCGGCCCCTTGCGCCCACATCAAGACGATCCGCGCCCGCCAAACCAGCTTCTGCGGCGTGTTTCGGCCCGCCACCCAGCCTTCCAGCCGCGCCCGATCCTCAGGAGACAACCAGATGCATGATTCGTTTTCCATCCCCCTCGACTCGCACGATCGCGCGCCGCTGGGAATCCTTCCGTTAGTTACGGAACACTAGCGGGAAGTCAGAGCTGTTTCGGCGCGGAGAGTGGATCCGGCAAAAAGGGAATTCAGTAAGTGTCATCGTAATACCTTAATACCGTAATACGTAATACAACAGTAGACTGGTAATTCACTCCCGCCGACGCCCGCGTTAAACTTAAAAGGCTCTACCCTCAGTTCGACTGACTCGGGGCACTGGTCGATTTATTGCGATTTTCTCCGCTCTTGGCTGCCTTTGTGTTTGCACGCTATCTCTTACGCCGTACGTCCACTGCGGGGGGATGGCTTGCGCGGGTGAGGGGAGGTCAGGTCGTCTCGGGCGGTGAGTCGGCGTCGCAATTTCGCCGCCGGTCGGTCCAATCTGACTGGCGGCTCGAGTTCGAAATTATCGATTAGATCAGACCATCGACGGCGTGTTCGGGGTGATGCTGATGCCAGTCGTCTCGCGGCCGAGAGGCTGATGCTCCCTGGTGTCAATGCGATCGACGCTTCTGTTTGAAGATCGGAATTCGAAGCCGTTTCGCTTCGGAGAGACTGCGGAGCCCGACCAACGAGTTTATCGGAAACCTGAACATTTCTTGGCTAAGTTTGCGTTGCACGCTATGAAAACGGAGTGATCATCGATCGGGGCAACCCAATGGCTCGCGCTAAGTGCCCGAATTGCGCAACCGAGACGGACTCCGACTCGGCCTTCTGTCAGGCTTGCGGCGCGCCCCTCGCGGTCCCCGCAACCGCCAGAGGGCTGCCGGGCGGGCCGCCGCGCCGCGCCGAGCGGCGGCCGTTAACCGTCCTGTTTTGCGATATCGTCGGCTCGGTTTCGCTTGCCAATACGCTGGATCCCGAGGACATGATGCATGTCCTCGAGGTGTTTCGGACGTCCTGCGACGACATCATCGCGCACCACGGAGGTTACGTCGCCAAATACATGGGCGACGGCGTGCTCGCCTATTTCGGCTACCCAAGCGCCGACGAAGAAGACGCTTCGCATGCCGTTCGGGCTGCTCTCGCTCTGCAGCGGGCGATGGGAAGCCTGCCCCTGCCGGACGGAATCACCTGTCAGGCGAGAATCGGCGTCGCCACCGGCCTCGTGGTGATCAGCGACCTCGTCAGCCGCGGCGAGGTCCGCGAGGTCGGGGTCGTCGGGGAGACGCCGAACCTCGCGGCGCGGCTGCAGGGCGCGGCGCCGGCGGGCGGCGTAATCGTCGCCGAGGCGACGCAGCGGATTACCGCAGGACAGTTCACCTACCGACCGCTGGAGCCATTGACGCTGAAGGGGTTCGACACTCCGGTGCAGGCCTTCGAGGCGCTCGATGCGACCGAGTCCGGCAGCCGCTCCCGGGCGCGGGCCGAAAGCGCGCGCACGCCCATCTTCGGCCGGGATCATGAGCTGCAGATCCTCGTCGATCGCTGGTCCAGGGTGCGAACGGGCGAGGGTCAGGTCGTTCTGCTTCGGGGAGAGGCGGGCATCGGCAAGTCCCGCCTCGTCGAAGCCCTTAGGCGCCATGTGGCCGATGCTCCGCATGTGCAATCCACATGGAGTTGCGGACCCAACAACACCAATTCGGCGCTTTATCCGGTCGCCGAGCAGCTCGCGCGAACGGCCGGCTTCGAGCGTGGCGAATCCGTGGACGGGCGGCGCGCCAAACTCGCGCGACTGATGGCGCGCTATGGGGTGACCTCGCCGGCCAGCGTGGCTGCGATCGCCGATCTTCTGGGCCTTCCGCCAGCGCCATCGCAGCCGCTCGAGGCCTTGACCCCCGATAAGCTCAAGGCGGTGACGCTCGACGCGCTGCTCGCCATTCTGGACGCATGGGCGGGCCATAAGCCGGCGCTGTTGGCGTTCGAGGATCTGCATTGGAGCGATTCGACGACGCTCGAGCTTCTCGATCGCATTGTGGCGAAGGCCAAGGATCGCCCATGGATGATCCTGGCGACCGCCCGATCCGAGTTCCCAAACCGGTGGACTGACGTCGTCGATCTCCTGCATATCGAATTGGCGCGCCTCGACCGCGGCGACGCCGAGCGCATTTGCGCGCACCTTGACGCAGCTGCCGCGCTTCCGCCGGAAGCGTTCCGGCAGATCGTCGCCCGCTGCGACGGCATTCCGCTGTTCGTCGAGGAGATGACGAAGTCGGTCCTCGAAGGCCTGTCGAGTGCGCCGCCGCGCCCAGGCGCCGCGAGAGTCGATCATTCCGGCCACATTGCACGATTCCCTGGTGGCGCGGCTCGATCGTCTGGGCGCGGCGCGGCGGATCGCCAATGTCGGCGCGACGATTGGGCGGCGCTTCAGCCACGACCTTCTGGTCGAGGTCATGAATGCGCCGGAAGCCGAGCTGAGCGAGGGATTGCTGGAGCTGGCCCGGTCGGGCCTGGTCGAAAGTCATGGCGTGCCGCCGCACAGCGAATATTTGTTCAAGCATGCGCTCATTCGCGACGCCGCTTATGAGTCGGTTTTGAAGCGCGAGCGCGAGACGCTGCATCGGCAGATCGCGACCGTGGTGCGCGAACGCTTTCCGGAGTTGCAGGAGAAGGAGCCCGAGCTCCTGGCGCATCATCTGACCCAGAGCGGCGCCGCGCTCGAGGCGATCCCGCTGTGGGCGGCGGCCGGGCAACGCGCCGCGTCGCGAGCCGCCCATGTGGAGGCGGTGGGGCATTTGGAGACGGCGGTGGAATTGCTGCGGCGTCAGCGCGCCGGCGCCGAGCGCGCCGCGGCCGAGCTGCCGCTGCTGCTCGGACTGGCGGTCAGCCTTTCGGCCTCGCGCGGCTACGCGGCGCCCGAAGTCGGTCGGGTCCTTGCGGAGGCGCGCGTGATCTGCGACGCGATGGGCAACGCCCCGGAGCTGTTCGCGGTGCTCAGGAACGCCTGCAGCTTCTACATCGTCGCGGTCGAGATGGGGCCTGCCTGGGAGACCGCCCGCCTATGTCTTGAAATGGCGAGCAAGACGGATTTGCCGGAACACCGGATCGAAAGCCAGTACGCGCAGGGCTACCTTTTGTACATGCGCGGCGAGCTTCCGGAGGCGCGGAAGTATCTCGAGAAGGCCGGAGAGCTCTACCGGCGGCATAATGGCGCGGAGCTTGTATTTCCGAGCCCGCAGGATCCCTTGGTCGGAAGCCTCTGCGCCCTCATGCCGGTTCTCAATGCGCTGGGCGACGAGGCGGGCGCCGATCGGGTCGAAGGGGAGCTGGAAGCCCACTTGCGGCGACTGAGGCGCGCCTACGATCGCGCCTACAGCCTCTGCTTTCGAGCGCTCCTCGCCAGCGAGCGACGCAACTACCCGCGGCTGCGCGCTCTCGCCGACGAGGCGCTGATGGTCTGCAACGAGCAATCCTATCCTCTCTACGGCGCGATCGCCTCGTTCTACAAAGGCGTCGCGATCGGACATCTGGAAGACGCGGACGCCGGTTTGCACATGGCGATGTCGGCTTTCGACGCTTTGGACCACCTCGGATGCAAGCTGGCGCGAGCGATGCGGCTCCATGACATCGGGCGCGTGCGGATGGCGATGGGCGACATGAGCGACGCCTTGTCCGTCATCGACGTCGCGATCGCCGAGGTGATTTCTTCCGGCGAAGCGTTCCCGCTCCCCATGCTTCGTCGGACGCGGGCGGAAATCCTCGACGGCGCCCAGCGGCTCACGCCTGCCGAAGAGGCGAAGGCGTGGGCCCCCGCTGTCGAAAGAACGGATGGTCAAGGGGGCCGGCGCCCTTCCTGACGCGGCATGGCCGAGGGCCGACGCCGGAGCGCCGGGGGCGGATCTTTCGCCGCCCGTTCTGAGGTGAACCCGGTTCAGACGAGCGGAGCCGCCGTTCCGGACGTGTAGTCGCAACTTGCCCAGAACCCAACGTTTGTCGTTAGCGTCACCTCGCCGTCCTTGGGCGCGCCGAGCCCGAGGTCCGCGACAAAAGGCAGACTGTCGAACGCCCCGAGTTCGAGCGTCCACTCGGCTTGCAGGAGTTTCATGTCCCGCAGCGTCGTTAGGGTGAGCGGTCCCTCGAGCAGAGTTTGGTAGACGGCGGCGTCCGAGCCGTCGGCTGAGCGGAATTGCTTGAGATACCAGACGGGGACGGGGACATTCAGACCGGGCAGGAAATCCGACTTATATTGACCGTCGACGATCGGCTTCAAAAGCTCCGGGCTTGCGGCGGCGCTCACTCGAGCAAAGACCTCGGCGGGGAAATTCGTCGACGCCGTGGTGTTTTTCAGCGCCGTGGCGACGAGATTGGCTCCGCTCAGCGACAGGAACCGCTGGTGACTGGCGATGGCGTCGGGCCTAAATGTCCTGGTCAGCATCGCCGAGGCGATGAACGGCCCAGCCGAGGGAGAAGTCGCAGGAGCGGTTATGTTGGAGAAATATTTCGGATACCCCATGATCTCGCGGCCCACCGAAACGGCCAAACCGCTGTCGACAAACAGATACGCGGGGACCCAGGCGATCTTGGCGGGAAGGATCGCCTCCTCGTCGAAGCTTGCAACTAGCAGCCAAAAGCCGATGTCGATCTCGGGCGTGCCGCCCTGATCGGAAAAGGGCGGAGTTGTCGCGACGATCGCCGCGTTCTTCACGCAGGCCAGGAACACCATGTCCAAAAGAACGCGAAATCGCTGCCGTCCGGCGATGGCATTGTAGGTCTTGTCCAAATAGCTTTGACAGGCTGCGAGATCGGCGGGGAACCCAAAACCATAGAATTCGGCGCCCTTGGCGTCGAAGGGTGGCCGGGGAAGGGTTATCCAGCCGCTGTAATTGATGTATTTTCTCGACAATTCCCTCTCCTTCGTCCCCAAAGCAATGCTCGGCGCCGATCGCAATTCGCGGGTTTCCCGGTCGGCGCCCGCCGCGAGTGGTCCGTAAAGCGTATTCGCGTAGACGATCGGGATCTTGACGCCCGCGAGCGCAGAGGCGGCGGCAAGTCCCGTCATCACGGCCACCTCGACTGCGCCGGCGTTCACCTCCGGGGCCTTCGTCCAGTCGCCGGCGAGGAACAGGTTGGCGTAACCCGAGCCGCCGGGCTCGAGCCTGTGTTGAAGCGTGTTGGGCAGGCTCAGCACATAGCGTTCGCCAGGACTGATATTGGCCCGCCAGTATTACTGGTCGAACCGGGCCTGGCCCGTTACCGGTTTCACAACATGCAGCAGATCCCACCGGAAGTCCGAACCTTTGCCGGCGTTGGTTCAGAGCGCCTGCAATTGCGACGTCGTCCAGGCGAGACCGTCCTCCCTGGCCTTCTCTGTCGCGACCTTGGCGTCATTGGGCGCGGCGTCGTCAGCCATTACGCCGCAGAAATAGGCGACCGAGAGCGGCAGCGGCTTTGGCCAGTCCTCGGCCGGAAGCAGTTGGGACATGTCCGAGTAGGTGTCGAGCGGCGCAACGTATCCGGTGGTGATCGGGCCGAGCGCTTCGGGCGGCGTCTGGGGCGCGACGAAGGGCCCGCCGAGGTCCTGCACTGCCCGGTCGAGCCAGAATTGCAGCGCCTCAGTGCGCACCGTTCCGAGATGCGCGACCATATAGGCCCAGCTTTGCTTCTGATCGACCAGGCCCTTGCAGATCGTTCCGAGCGCGCCGACCGGGACGCCGAGAATCACCTGATGGAAGTCCTGCCCCTCTTGGAGGCGAAGCGTTGCGGCAGCCGGCGGCTGCGGACTGTAATATTCCTCGAAATTGACGCCGTCGGCCTCGAGCTTCTCGCCGTTGAGAATCTGGTCCCACAGCGGCGCGTTTGGCCAGCATTCGATTTCCGCCACCGGCGGCCCGAACGGATCGTATTCCTTGACGCCGGGAGCCAGATCCGCCTGCTGCTCGATCACGATGGTTTCGATCCTGCCGCCGTCTGCGCTCGGCAAAAGAGCCGTGACATTGTGGAAGAACCAGAACTTCACGCCGCGGCTCTTCAGCAACTGGTAGATCGGCGTGAAGATGGTGTCGCCGAAGCCCGCGGTCGCCTTGAAGAAAAAAGCCCCCTTGTAGGTGAGGCCCAGGCGAAGCAAGGCCTGCACGGCGGTGCAGGCCGACAGGCTTGGTTTCGTCCTGTCTCCGGCCTCGTAAGCAAAACAATAGTCGTAAAACGCTCTCAACAAGACGGTCTTGGACAGGAACGCCTGAATCGCGCCCTTCAGCAAGGCGGGCGACGACTGCAGCAGGAAGTCGCGGAAATCGAAATCCGTCCAGCGTATGGAATCCTTTTTCGATGCAATCGTTGTCGATCGCTCCGATCGCTATCAGAATTCCTACAAGGGCCTGCTCGAAAATTCTTCGTTCGGGCGCCCTGTCAGGCTGATCTCGGGTCAGCGCATAGGCGCTGACGACGAAATAGAGAGCGCCGCGGAGAATATCTGCGACCTCCGCCCATTTCAGCTCCGGC
The DNA here is from genome assembly GCA_963805295.1 of uncultured Alphaproteobacteria bacterium. Lineage (GTDB taxonomy): Bacteria > Pseudomonadota > Alphaproteobacteria > Rhizobiales > Beijerinckiaceae > Roseiarcus. The sequence continues at coordinate 76,049 of CAWDTW010000084.1, forward strand.
ACGAACTCGTCGCCGTTTTCCAGCATCTCCGCAGCCCGTCGCGCCGCGGGCAGCAACACCGCTGCGCCCTCCGCCGGAGCGCGGGTCGAAACGGAAGCGACCAAGGACTGCACATGCTGCGGCAAGTCCGAAACCAGGGGCGCCTCAGCCGCTTGGGCGCCGGCCGACGGGGCCAACTGATGGCTGCGGATCATGGACTCGATCCATTCCAGCATCCGGCGGATCAGGGTTTCGATCGACGGCATGACCGGATCGTTGTCCCAGAGGCCGTCAGCCCCGGGGAAGACATTCGGGTCGTCGTCCGGATCGAACCAGAAGGACCATGGCGACCACGTGTCGCTTTCGTCGGAGGTCAGAAAGAACTGGTTTTGCCGCTTGAACGCGTCGCCGATCGTCGCGAGCGGATGGCCGGGCGGGCGGTTCAGCGCCTTGAACGCGATCCGCATGAGGGTGAAGGCGTTGTCGTAGGCTCCCGACCAGATGTGAAGTCCGTGCTCCTCGATCCGCTGTCCGTATTGCCGATTGCGTCCGCTCGCCGTCTTGCCCCCGAGGCGCCAGCCGAGCTGGTGCACCGTGATCTCGTATTTTTCTCCCTTGGGATCGATTTCCGTCAGCGCGAGCGCAGCGCTCATGGCGCCTATGCCGCCGCCTAAGATTGCAACCTTGACCTTGCAGTCCGCCATGGCCCCGCCCCTGTCAATTTTGATCCGGCAGATTATGCACGTCGCCATTCGGCGTTCCATAATTCTTTGTTGCCGCCGGACGAAAGGACGATGGGCATTACGGCAACTCTTTACTCACCCCCCATTTGTTCGCGCTTCGGCTTCGGTCTGCGCCGCTTCGGTCGCGGATCGCGGCCGGTCGCGGCGGCGATGCGGTCGAGGAAGGCGGGCGAACGGAGCGGGCGGCCGTTCGTTTCCGCCGCCCGCAGCGCCGAGACCGCGTCGGCCGAGACGGGCACGTCGAGGAGAGCGCCGAAGCGGCTGCGGCAGCGGTCCGTCAGCGGCGCGACGCTGACGAGCCCCTCGTCCCGGCCTTCGCAATGCGCCCTGACGCTCGACCAGCGCCCGTCCTCGGCCCGCGCGCGGAGTTGCCGACCTGCCCTTGCGGAACGCGGGCGATCGGCAATTGTCGAGGCCCGGCCGAAGACGCGCGTCCCCTTCTCCCGTTCGAAAGAAGGGGCAGGGATGAGGGAACTGAGCCGAAGTCTTTCGTCTTGAGGCGGCGGCGCAAGGCGCACCCCCCGGCCCGCCTGCGCCCTTATCCCCGGCCCTTCTCCCGAATGGGAGAAGGGAGAGCGAGCGGCAGGCGCCCCGCGGGCGGCGGGCGCCCCCCCTTCTTGTTGCCCCGCCACATTTTCGCGCCATTTTGCTGTGCGATGCTCGCTGAGCTTTCCCCCGGCTCCCTTAAAGGCGAAATGTTCGTTCCCCCGTGCGCTTCATCCTGACCATCATCGCGGTGGCGCTGGTCGCCCTGCTCACGACCGCGCTCGTCGCGCCCCTGTTCGTCGACTGGTCGGCCCATCGGGCCGAGATCGAGGCGCAGCTTGCGGCGATGACCGGCGGCCGGGTCGCTTTGAGCGGGCCGATCACGCTGCGGCTGCTGCCGACGCCTTATCTCGACGCTGGCGCAGGGTCGGCGGCCGGGTCGGGGCCGGAGGCGCCGCGGCTGTCGTTTCAGAAGGCGCGGCTCGAGCTGGCGCTGGTCAAGCTCGCGAGCGGAAAAATCCGCTTCACCGAAATTAGGCTCGAGAAGCCGGTTCTGACGCTCACCCGCGGCGCCGACGGGTCGCTCAATTTGCCCTTGGCCCCGCCGAAGGAGGCCGACGCGGTCGGCTTCGACCGGCTCGTCGCGCGGGACGGCGCGATCCGAATCCTGGCGGCCGCTGGCGCGCCCGCGAAAACGATCGACGGCGTCGAACTCGACGCGGACGCGCCCTCGCTCGCCGGCCCCTATCGCGTCTCCGGCCGGTTCGCGGGTCCGAACGGGTCGCCGGTCGTCTTTCGCCTCACCACGGAGAAGGCGGGGCTCGCGGGAACGCCAATCCGGGTCTCGGTCGAGGGCGGTCCGAGCCGGCCCGCGCTCGAATTCGACGGCGCGCTGGCGGTCGCCGGGGCCGGCGCGAAAGTCCCGAGCCTCGCCGGCGCCGTCACGCTGACCGGAACCGCCGCCGGCCCTGACGGGCCAATTCCCTGGCGCGTCGCGGGTAGCATGACCGCCGATCTCGACCGCGCGAGACTCTTAAACGCCGAATTCCGCTTGGGACCCGAGGAGCGGGCGCTCCGGGCCGAGGGGTCGGCGACGCTCGTCGCCGGTTCGCCTGCTCTTCTCACGGTCACTGCGACGGCGAAGCAGGCCAATGTCGACGCGCTGCTGCGCCGCAAGGGCGAGGACGGCGTCCCGCCGGCGCGCGCGCTCGCCCTGCTCGCGAACGCGCTCGGTCCGGCCCTCGAGGGCGCGGGGGCGATGACGGTCAAGGCCGACATCTCCGCGGGCGCCGTCATTGTCGGCTCGGAGACGCTGTCGGACCTTTCGGCGAGCCTCAGCGCGGCGCCGGACGAGCCGCTGAAGACGCGCTTCGCCATCGGCCTGCCGGGGCAGAGCCGGCTCGAAGGCGACGGCGACCTCGAGACCGGCGGGGCGGCGAAGTTCAAAGGCGCGGTCGATTTTTCCAGCGGCGACTTCGCGCGTTTGCGGGACTGGGCGAGCCAGGGCGCGCCGGACTTGGGCGCTAGGGCCGCCGCGCTCGGCGCCGCGCTCGGCGACCGCGGCGTCTCGGTCGCCGGCGACGTCGAGGCCTCCGCGGTCGGGCTTTCGGGGCGGCGCCTCACGATCGCGCTCGACCGCTCGACGCTGACGGGCGCCCTCGCCTTCACCGCGCCCGTCGGCGCCGTTCCGGGCCGGCTCTACGCGGATTTGTCGAGCGACTCGCTCGACGTCGAGGCGCTGCCGAGCCTGAGCGCGGGCGCGGCGCTTCTCGGCGACCTCGACCTGTCCCTCTCCCTGCGGGCGAAGGCGCTCCACGTCGCGCATGTGGGCGAGGCGGAGATCGACAGCGGCTCGCTCACGCTGAAAGTCGAGAAGAGCGGGTCGAAGGCGACGCTCGACCGCCTGAGCGTGGCCGACCTCGGCGGCGCCTCGGTCGAGGCTGAAGGCGCCTACGGTCCCGACGGCGCGACCGCGACCGGGCATCTCAGCGCCGACCGGCTCGGCGATTTCGCCCTCCTCGTCTCGCGGCTCGCGCCCGCCGGCTGGAGTCGGGCGCTGGCCGAGCGCGCCCCATTGCTGTCGCCGGCCTCGCTCGCTTTCGAGGCGCGCGGCGCCGGCGCGTCCGGCGGAACGCCCGCCCTCCATTCGCTGACCGCGAGCGGGACGATCGGCCGGACCCGGGCGCGCTTCGCCCTCGAACCCAGGCCGAAGGGCGACGGCCAGATCGCGACCCTCGATCTCGATTCGCCCGATTCCGGCGCGCTTCTGCATCAGCTCGGCCTCGGCGGGACCACGGTTCCGAGCGGACCCGGCCGCCTTGCGCTGCGCGCCGCCGGCTCCCGGGCTGCGGGCTATGACGTCGACGCGTCCGGCGCGCTCGCCGGCGCCGACGTTTCGGCGCGCGGACGCTTCCTGCCGACGGCCGAGGGCGACGAGGCGCGCCTCTTCGGCTCGGTGAAGCTCAAGGGCGCGAACGTCGCCCCGCTCGCCTCCGCGCTCGGCCTCGCCCCGCCCGGCGGCGCGATCGGGCCCGTCGAGTCCGGCGCGGACGTGACATTGCGCGGCGAGCGCTGGACGGTTTCGCGCCTCGCCGCAACGATCGCCGGCGTCAAGGCGTGGGGCGAACTCACCTACGAGCCGCCGGCGAAGGACGTCGCCGGGACGTTGGCGAGCCCCGATCTCTCGCTCGCCGAGGAGGCGGTCAATGGGCCGGCCGGGAGCGGGGCGCCCCGCCGCCGGCCGCCGTCGCCGGCGAATTGTCGTTCGACCGTCTGCCGCTCGCCGACATCCTCGCGCTCGCCCTGGGGCCGCGGCAGCCGGCCAAGGCCGGCGCGCTTTGGTCCGAGGCGAAATTCGGGCCCACGCCGCTGAGCCCTCCCCCGGTCGACGTGCGTGTCAAGGTCGGAACGCTCGACCTCGCCGACGGGCTCGCCGCGCAAGGGTTTTCGACGGCCTTGCGGCTCGACAAGGGGCGGCTCGATCTCGACGACATGGCGATGAAGATCGCCGGCGGCGCCGCCTCCGGCCGCGCGACGCTCAGGCGCGACCGAGAGACCGCGACGCTGACCGGAAGTCTTGAACGCCGAGCGGCTTTCGATCGGGCGGCCGGGATTCTCCGGCCGAGTCGGCGGGCGCCTCGAATTCGCTTCGACCGGCAAGAGTCCCGCCGCGCTGATCGAGGGCCTCGCCGGCGACGGCGCGGCCGAGTTCGCCGGCGCCGCGCTCGAGCGCAGCGACCCGGCTGCGCTCGACCATGTGGTCGCCAAGGCGCAGGCGCCCGAAGCGCCGCTCGACGAAACCAACATCGCCTACGAATTCGGCGCCGCACTCGACAGAGGGGCGCTGCGCGATTCCCGACGGCTCGACGCCGGTCTCGCTCAGCGCGGGAACGATCAAGCTCGGGCCTCTGCCGATCGCCGAGCCGCATGGCGGGGCCTCCTTCGGCGTGAGCCTCGATCTCATGCGGCTTACGGTCGAGACGCGGCTGACGCTGAGCGCTCCGTCGGCCGGCCTCAAGTTCTGGTCGGGACCGCCGCCGACCGCTGCCGTCACGGTTCGGGACGCGCTCGAGGCGCCGAAGCGCCAGGTCGACGTCGCCGCGCTCTCGGCGGGCCTTGCGACCCAGGCGATCGCGCGCGAGAGCGACCGCATCGCCGCGCTCGAAGCCGACATCCGCGAGCGCGCATTCTTCAACCGCCGCCTGAAGGGCGAGCGGTTCATGGACAGGCGCGCGGCGGAAATGGAGGACTGGCGCGCCGAGCAGGAGCGGCTCAAGGGCCTCGCCGAGCATCTCGAAGCCCAGCGGGTCGAGGCGCAGGAGGCGGCTGCCGAAAAGGCCGTCGCGGCGAAGGCTGCGGCCGAGAAAGCGGCGGCGGAGCGGGCCGCCGAAGAAAAAGCCGCGGCCGAGAAAGCGGCGGCTGACAGGTCTGCGGCGGAAAAGGCCGAAGCCGCCAAAGCATTCCTGCAGCCGGAACTCCCGCCGGAACTGCCGAGCGAAACCGCGCCGATTGTGAAGCCGCCGAGCCCTGCCGCTTCGGCCCAGAGCGGCGACGAGCTCGGCGCGAACGCGCGGCCCGCCGCCGCCCCGCTGCGGCCGACGAGGCCGAAGCCCCGCCCCGCGCCGGCGGTCGCCGACCCGACCGCGAGCGGCCTCTACTGAGCGGCGAGCGCCTCGAGCACGAAGACCCTCAGCGCCGACGACAGGTTGGCCTCGCCGCGGGCGGCGTCGACCGACGCCGCGAGCGCGTTGACGGAGAGGCCGCGTTCGGCGGCGACGCCCTGGAGGCGTCGCCAAAAGGCGTCCTCGAGCGAGACGCTGGTGCGATGGCCGGCGATGACGAGCGAACGCTTGACGACGCGCGCGCCGGCGGCCTCAGGCGTCATCGGAGCGGGCGAGCTTCAGGGCGTCGAGGCCCTGCTCGGCCTTCTCGCGTTCGCTCTCGATGCGGCGCCGCTCCGCTTTCGTCATCCCGAAGAGGACGCGGTTCCGAGCGGCGCCGGCCTCTTCGCGCCGGCGCTCGCTGGCTTTGCGCGCGCGGCGCAGATTGACGATGTCGCCCATGCTATTTCTTGCGGAAGGCGTCGATTGAGACGACCTTGGCCGCGCCCGCGGGCTCGCGGGCCTTTTCGGCCGGGGCGGCGGGCCTGGCGGCGGCAGGCTTGGCGGCGACGGGCTCGGCCGGCTTGACGGGGGGCTTCGCGGCGGCGGGAGCGGGCGCCAGGGCCGGCTCGGGCCGCCGGGCGGGGGCCGGCGCGCTTGCGGGCTCCGGCGCCTCTTCGGCCGCGCGCGGCTCGAGCTTGAAGCCGAACGGCACGGAAGGATCGGTGAAGCCGGTGATCGCGTCGAACGGCACGGTCAGCCGCTCCGGCTTGCGGGAGAAATTGAGGCTGACCTCGAAGGCCTCCTGGGTGACGACGAGATCCCAGAACTCGTGCTGCAGGATGATCGACATCTCGTCGGGGAAGCGGCTCTTGATCGAGGGCGGGACCACGACCCCCGCCGCCTGGGTCTTGAAGGCGATGTTGAAATGATGGTCGCCGAGAAGGCCCGATCGCGCCGTGTCGGACAAGACCCTGCGCACCACGGAGCGCAGCGCGTCCTGGACAAGGAGGTCGTAGCGGATGAGGTCAATCGCCATCGGCAGATGCTCGCGCCGCGAATCGTGAACACTTAGCCCACCGCCCGGAGCGTTGCAATCGAGGGCCCGCCGGGCGCTTTCTGACGCCCAGATCGCCTCTCCTCGCGGGCGATGCAAGGGGTCAAAAAGGAAGTGGAGGCTTCTGTTGCCAGGCGCCTCCGGACCCCGCCTAAGGGTGCAAACCCTCAGGACTTGAATCCCGGCACCATCACTGCATTACGCAGCGAGGGCCACCGGAGCATAGTTGTCATTCGCAACTATAGGTTTGACCCGATAACGGCGGTATCATGCCGAGCGAAAGATCACCCTTTGGGTCCCCCGTCGAACCTATTTCGCCCCCGCCGAAACCCGCTCTCTATCGAACGGGCTTGGGTGGAGGCGCCGGGTACCGCCCCCGGGTCCGAAAGACTTATTCCGATGCCCATTTATCGCCATAGCCGCCCTCGCGAACGGCGAGGGTAATATAGGAGCGAGACGAGCCGGAGGGAAGGGGGAGCGAGCCCGTGTTGGTTAACGCTCCGTCCAAGGCGATGGCGCGGGCGGCGGCGGGCTCCTTGCGGACCTGTCCCCCAATCGCAGAACGTGGCGATTACTTCGACTTTCCTCCGCCGCCAACTGCAGAAGAGGAGGAACATCGAATGCTAAAAACTCGGTTTTGCGAGCGGTTCGGGATCGATGCTCCGATCGTAGTCGCGCCAATGGGACCCGACCTTACCGGGCCGGAACTCGTGGCCGCCATATGCAATGCGGGCGGCTTCGGCATTCTTCAAGCGCAACTGTGTCCTCCGCCCTTGCTGCGGCAGCAAATCCGTCATCTCCGCACGCTGACAACCAAGCCGTTCGGCGTGAACTTCGTCCTCCATTTTCGGCATGCCGCGGGCATTGAAGTCTGTCTCGACGAGCGGGTCGCGGCCTTGTCGTTCTTCTGGGGAGATCCTTCCGAATTCATACCCTCCGCCCACGCCGCGGGCGTTTCCGTGCTGCATCAGGTTGGCTCGGTTGCCGCGGCGGTTCACGCAAAGCAGGCGGGCGTGGACGTGATCATCGCGCAGGGAGGTGAAGCCGGCGGACACGTGGCCGGCCAGGTGTCCACCATGGTGCTCGCGCCTCGCGTCGTGGACGCGGTGGCGCCCACGCTCGTTCTCGCCGCAGGAGGCATCGCCGACGCTCGAGGTCTGGCGGCTGCGCTGTGCCTCGGCGCCGACGGCGCTGTGATGGGTACGCGGTTCCTCGCCACTCCCGAGGCGAATGCGCACCCCCTCTACCAAGCCAGTGTCGTGGCGGCGAGTGAGGAAGACGCCGTGCGCACGATTCTCTTCGGCCGCGGATGGCCGCATGCTCCTCACCGAACGCTAAGAACTCTGTTCGTCAATGAATGGCTCGGTCGTGAAACTGAAACGCAGGGTACCCAACCGGACGAGCCCGTCATCGGGCGCTCGATCATCGCCGGGGCGGAGACGCCAATTCAGCGTTTCGTTAGCACGCCTCCGAACAGGTATGCGACCGGCGATATCGAGTCGATGGCGCTTCTCGCCGGACAGTCGGCGGGTCTCGTGGCCGAGCTCCGCCCTGCGGCGGACATCCTTCGTGAAACAGTCAGCGGAGCTGAACGCTTGATCCTCCAGCTGAGGTCGCTCGCTGACGACTGAGAAGTCCACAGATTCGACGGCATGGAAGCCGCTTCGAGACGCGGCAGCGCGCCGCCCCTGCGACGCAGCAGCCGGCGCCGCGGCTGGCTGCTACCACGCGACGTGCAGGAAGATCGCAACGACCGCGATCCACCCGAGCGTGAAAACGATGGTGCGAATGTAAGGGACGGCGAACCAGAAGACGACCGCATGCGCGAGACGCAGCCAGAAGAACGCGATCGCCCAGAAGGCCGTCGTCGCGTCCGCCTTGCCCGTGACATGCGCGATGAGGACGAGGGCCGCGAAGGGCGCGAAGGCCTCCACTGCGTTGAGATGGGCGCGATTGGCGCGCTCACCCCAGAGGGGCACGGGGCGCGGCTTCGGATCGAGATAATTCTGCGGGGTGAGCAGCCCGTTCGTCATCGACTGCGCGACGATATAGGGAATCCAGAGCGATGCGGTCATGAGCGCGGTATAGGCGAGATACTGAAGGTCCGTGGTCATGCGCCCTCCGCTCGAGCCGCGGCGCGTCTCCCGCCGCTTCAGGCAGCATAGCGCGTCCCGATGACGGTCGATAGCGCGTCGCGGATCGTCACTCCCGTTGCGCGCGATCCCGCGCGTTCTGCGCTTCGATCGCCGCGCGCGCGGCCTTCCATTCGGCGTCGCCCCATTTGCGCAATTCGTAGAAATTGCCGCCCGTCGCGAGCGCCCGCGCGCCGTCCATGGCGATCGTCTCGCCGGTCAGATACTCGCAGCCGTCCGAGAGCAGGAAGGCCGCCAGATTCTGCAGCTCCTCGATGCGCCCGACGCGGCCGAGCGGGTTCGCTTCCGCCGTCCGCACCCCCGGTTCGGCGCCCGGCGAGAGGCGCTTGCTCATGCCCTCGGTCGGGATTTCGCCGGGCGCGATCGCGTTGAGGCGGATGCCGTAGCGGCCCCATTCGGCCGCAAGCGACATCGTCATCGCCTGCACCGCCGCCTTGCTCATCGCGGACGGCACGACGAACGGACCGCCGTTGCGCGCCCAGGTCACGGTGATCGAGACGACGCTGCCGCGACGGCGCCCCGCGATCCATCGCTTGCCGACCGCCTGCGTGACATAGAAGGTTCCGTGCATGACGATGTTGGCGATCGCGTCGAAGCCGCGCGGCGACAGATCCTCGGTGCGCGCGATGAAATTGCCCGCGGCGTTGTTGATGAGCGACGTCAGCGGCCCTCCTCGGAAAATCTCCTCGATCATCGCCTCGACGGCGGCTGCGTCGCGAATGTCGACGCCATAGCTCTTCGCCACCCCGCCGTGCGCCGTCATCATCTCCTCCGCGGCCGCGTCGCACACGCTCTTGCGCCGGCCGCAGATCGCGATCTCCGCGCCGAGGCCGAGCAGCCGCTCGGCCATCCCCCGGCCGAGCCCGGTGCCGCCGCCGGTGACGAGGATTTTCTTGCCCGCGAACAGGCCCGCCTGGAACATGTCGTCCCTCCGCTTTCCGTTGTCGCTGCGACGCCTTGAGGGCTCGCCGAAACCTTCGCCGAGGTCCCGCGAAGGGGACCGCCGCGCGCATCCTGCGAGCGATTCGCCGGTTGGGCAAGGTTCAGGGCGGCCATCGAGACCGCGTGCTGCGGTCGTTACGGACCCTCCGCCGCAGGCTTTTGCGCCTGCCGGAACGCGGCGACGAAATCGGCCAGTGTCTTTTCGTCCATGTCGCTGACCGCGACGTAAGCGAGGTTCGCGTCCGACCAGCGCGCGACGTGGTAGCCGTCGATCGTCTCGATCCCGCCGCCCGCGCGCGCGCGCCGGGCGTCGAGCGGCAGCTCGGTGACGGCGACGAGATGCTCGCCGTGGCGATAGACGAGGGTCGGCGCGGGAATCCGATCGACGACGGCGACGCGGCCGCCCGCGAGCGGGAAGCCTTGGCTCGCGAGATCGACGATCGACGCGCTGACCGTGGTGCGGCCGGAGAGCCAGGGTTTCACCGTATGCCGGTCGGACGATGCGACGTCGAACGGCTGACCGGCGATGGCGGCGCGGGCGAAGTCCGACACGAGGTTTTCGGCGACGCCTTGCGAAGCGCCTTGCATTCTGAGCGTCGACACGCCGACCCCGACGGCGAAGCCGAGGACGGCGAACGAGGCGGCGAGCGCCAGCGCGCGCGCGCCGCTCCATGCCGGACGCCGGACCGGCGCGAAAGCTGCAAGCGAGGAGGGCGCAGCCGGCCCCGTCAACGCGGCGATGCGATCGATGAGCGCCTTCGGCGCGGCCTCCCGCGGCGCATGTCGCCCGATCGCCTGGCGCAGCGCCTCGAGCCGCCGGTATTCGGCCGCAAGCGCCGGGTCCGCACCCAATTCGCGCTCGAGTTGGAGCGCACTCATCGGATCGAGCTCGCCGTCGAGGGCGGCATTGAGCCGCGGGATGCGGGCATCCGGATCGTCAGTCATGGCTCGGCTTTCAGAGTCTTCACGAGCGCGGCGCGGGCGCGGGCGAGGCGCGACATGACGGTGCCGATCGGCGCGCCCGTCGCCTCGGCAATGTCGCGGTAGGAGAGTCCGTTGACGTCGCGCATGACCAGCGTCTCACGGAGCGGCGACGGCAGCGCGGCGATCGCCCGCCTGAGGCGCTCGCCGTCTTCGAGCGCGATCAGCGTCTCTTCCGGATCGGGCGACGGATCGACGGCGTCGAAGTCGGCGATGTCGTTCGCAAAGGAGAAGTCCTTTGGCCGGTTGCGCGCCATCCAGGTGATCGCGGCGTTGCGCACGATCGCGAGGAACCAGGCCTTCGGACGTTCGACCGAGGTGGTCTCCAGAGCTTTCAGCGCGCGTATCGCCGCTTCCTGCACGATGTCCTCGGCCTCGGCGCCGTTGCGGCAGAGCCACTTGGCGAGCGTATAAGCGTCGTCGAGCAGCGGCGGCACGATTTCGCGAAACCGCCGCTCGGCGATGGATCCGACGCCCGAGTTCGTCACCGGAGCGCGCGCCCTATTTCGCGCGCTCCTTGAGGAATGCGATCACGTCGGCGCGGTCCTGCCGGTTCGCCAGATGAAAGTACATCTTGGCGCCCGGGACGAGCGCCTGGGGATTGGTCAGCCACTTGTCGAGCGTCTCCTCGTTCCAGACGATATTGGCGGATTTGAGCGCCTCGGAATAGTTGTAATCGGGCAGCGATCCCGCCTTGCGGCCGAACACCCCCCGATGACGAGGACCCACGTCGTTCTTGTCGAGCGAGTGGCAGTCCTGACAGGCCTCGTACACCTGCTCGCCGCGGTCGGCGTTCCCGACGAGGCCGGCGGCCGACGCGAGGCTCGCGGCGAGGAACGCCGCGAGCACGACAAGGGAGACTTTCATCGCAGGGCCTCAGGATAGATCGGAGTCGGTGACGGCGAGCGTCGTCGGCTGAGCCGAATAGGCGACTTCGCGGACGCCGAGCCATTTGCGGAGTTCGCCCGCCGGCACGCGTTTCGGCCCGGGCGCGGGAGCTGTTCCGGGGGCAGGCTGGGGGAAGGCGGTCGAGCGCGCGGTATGGAACGTCACCGCGCCCTCGATCTTCTGCATCAGCTGATGGATGTGGCCGTTGAGCACGGTCACCGAGCCGAAGCGCGACAGCAGCTTCAGCGCCTCAGCCGAATCCTCCGTCCCCCAGCCCCATTCGGGCGCGATCATCCAGAGCGGGATGTGGGCGAAGATGACGATCGGCGTCGAGGCCGACTTGCCTTTCAGATCGTCGTCGAGCCAGGCGAGCTGCTCGGCTCCGAGCGAGCCGAGGCCGTTTGTCTTCAGATCGACGACATTTACGAGCGAGACGAAATGGACGCCGCCGTGATCGAACGCATACCAGCCGCCGCCGGCTCCCTTGCCGAAGCGCTCAAGATACGCCGCGCGGGTGGCGGGATCGAGAATGTCGTGCTCCCCTGGCGCGTAGTGGACGTCGAGCTTCGACCGCCGGATCATCTGCAAAGCGTCGTCGAACTCGTTCGGCTTCGCCGTATGGGTGATATCGCCGGTGTGGATCATGAACGCGGGACTGCCCGGCATCGCCAGGACCTTGTCGATCGCCGCGTCGAGGGTTAAGCGCGCGTCCGGATTGGCGGGCTTCGAAAAGCCGATGTGGCTGTCGGAAATCTGGACGAAGGAAAAGCTTCCCTCCGCCGCTTTCGCCGCGCCGATGAGGCGCGACGCGGGCACGCCGCCCGCGACCGTCCAGACAACGCCTGTTCCCGCCCAAAGCATGCATTTCAAGGTTTGGCGGCGGTCGTAGCCGCCGATGTCTTCGTCAGCCATGGGTCTCTCCTTCATCCGGCCAATGCGCAGGTCAGGAGAGAGACTCTGGGGAGGTCCGGTTTATTCCCTGGGGCGCGAACAAAAGATCAGCATCGGGGGGCCAAGGCCGCAATGCCGCCGCGGCCGCGATGTTGACTGGTCGCGGGGCAAGGCCCGCGCGCGTTCGGATCACGGCTCGTAACGCATGGGGAGAACAGGATGCGCAGGTCGACTCTGGCGGTCGCAATACTCCTCGGGGTCAGCGCCCTGATGCTCGCGCCCTCCGCACGGGCGGGCGTTGCGCCGTTCCCACGCGGCTTTCGTACGGAGGATATCAAGACGGGCGGCGCGACGATCCACGTGCGCGTCGGCGGCGCGGGGCCCGCGGTCGTCCTGCTGCATGGGTTCGGCGACACCGGCGACATGTGGGCGCCGGTCGCGGCGGCGCTCGCCGGCGGCCATACCGTCATCGTTCCCGATCTGCGCGGCATGGGCCTCTCCTCCCATCCCGAGGGCGGCTACGACAAGAAGACGCAGGCCCGCGACATCGCCCAGATGATGGACGCGCTGAACGTCGACAGGGCGGACCTCGTCACCCACGACATCGGCAACATGGTCGGCTACGCGCTGGCCGCGCAATATCCCGCGCGGATAACCAGGTGGGTGGTGATCGACGCGCCCCTGCCGGGGATCGGCCCTTGGGACGAGATCATCCGCAGCCCCATGCTGTGGCACTTCAATTTCCGTGGCCCCGACGTCGAGCGGCTGGTCGCGGGCCGCGAACGCATCTACCTCGACCGGTTCTGGAACGAGCTCTCGGCCAACCCGCAAGCGATCGATGAGGCGACCCGGAGGCACTACGCCGAGCTCTATGCGCGCCCCGCGGCGATGCATTCGGCGTTCAACCAGTTCGCCGCTTTCAATGAGGACGCGGTCGACAACAAGGCTTTCGCCGCCAAGGGCAAGCTTGGCATGCCGGTGCTGGCGCTCGGTGGCGACCATTCGTTCGGGACGCAGATGGGCGAGATCATGGCTCTGGTCGCGATCAACGTGACGACCGGCGTCATCAAGGATTCCGGCCACTGGGTGATGGAGGAGCAACCGGCCGAGACGACGGCGGAGATCGTCGAATTCATCGACAAGAAGTGATTGCTGGTCGGCGCGTCCACTTTGGCGATGGCTCTTCGCAGCCCGTACGTGCAATATAAGCGGTGATGACTTGGCGAAGTCGGGGAGACGTCCGATGGCGAGTTCGAGAAGAAACTGCGCGCACACACGAATATGAACTTGGACATTCCGATCGAGAGATAAAGCGCCTCCGGATTCAGGCTCGGCTTGTCGATCCCTTCACCCGGGAATTTTTTCGGGACGCCGGCGTCGCGCAAGGCATGCGGGTGCTGGACGTCGGGAGCGGAGCGGGCGACACCGCATTGGTCGTGGCGGAGCTTGTCGGCGACAGCGGCGAAGTTTTGGGGATCGACAGAGCTGCGCCGGCCGTCGCCGCCGCGCAGAGTCGCATCCAGGCGCTCGGAAAGCGCAACATGTCTTTCCGTCAGGGGGAATTGGATTCATTGGACTCCGCGGAGAAGTTCGACGCAGTCGTCGGGCGCTATGTGCTGATGTTCAATTCGGACCCGGCGGCGATGCTGAAGAGTGTCGCACGGCTGGCGCGGCCAAGCGGCGTCATAGTGTTTCACGAAGTCGATTGGAACGGCTCTCGTTCAAACCCTGTCGCCCCGATTTATGAACGATGCTGCGACTGGATCGTCCGGACGTTCAAGAAGGTCGGCACCAATCCGCACATGGGCCAAGACTTGCATTCCGCCTTCGTTCGAGCGGGCATCGCGCCGCCGTCGATGGCGTTGCGGGCGTTCATCGAAGGAAGCTCCAATGACATCAGTTACGTCGACATGATCGCGGAACTGGGGATCACGATGATGCCTGTCATGGAGGAGCAGGGCGTCATCGCGCGCGGCGACATCGATCCTACTAATTTCAGGCAGCGCATGGTCGCCGAAGTGGAGCGGCTCGGGAGCGTGGTGGTCGGACGCTCCGAGATCGGCGCCTGGTCGCGTGCGCGGTGAAGGCCGATCCGCTGGGTCCTACTGCGCCGGCACGCCGAGCTTCACCAGCCGGTAAATGATCGCGTCGACCAGGGCCTGGAACGAAGCGTCGATGATGTTGCCCGACACCCCGACCGTCGACCAGGTCTCGCCCGCCCCGTCGCCGAATTCGATCAGCACCCGCGTCACCGCGTCGGTGCCGCCCTGGAAGACCCGCACGCGGTAGTCGCGCAGCTCCAGGTCCTCGATATGCTTCTGGTAGACGCCGAGGTCCTTGCGTAGCGCAAGATCGAGCGCGTTGACCGGGCCGATGCCTTCGGCCGCGGAGATGAGCCGCTCTTCGCCGATGCGGATTTTGACCACCGCCTGCGAGGCCGAGTAGGTCACCCCCGGCGCGACGAGCTTGCGTTCGACGCCGACATGGAAGCTTTCCACGTCGAAGAATTCCGGCACGCCGCCGAGCATGCTTCGCGCCAAGAGCTCGAACGAGGCGTCGGCCGCCTCGTAGGCGTAGCCCTGCGCCTCGCGCTCCTTGACCGTGTCGAGGAGACGCTGCAATCGCGGATCGTTCGCATCCGCCTCGACGCCGAGGCGGGCGAGCTCGGAGAGGAGGTTCGAGCGCCCAGCCTGGTCGGAGATAAGAATGGCGCGCTGGTTGCCGACGCTGTCCGGAGGCACGTGCTCGTAAGTGCGCGGGTCCTTCGCCAAGGCCGAAGCGTGGATGCCGGCCTTGGTCGCGAAGGCCGAGGCGCCGACATAGGGAGCGTGCCGGTTCGGGGACCGGTTCAAGAGTTCGTCGAGGGCGTGCGAGATATGGCTGATCTGGCGCAGCGACTCGGGCGTCACGCCCGTTTCGAAGCGGTCGGCGAACACGTCTTTCAGCGCCAGCGTCGGGATGAGGGTCACGAGATTGGCGTTGCCGCAGCGTTCGCCGAGGCCGTTCAGCGAGCCCTGCACCTGCCGCGCGCCGGCGCGGACCGCGGCGAGCGAATTGGCGACCGCGTTGCCGGTGTCGTTGTGGGCGTGGATGGCGAGGCGCTCGCCCGGGATTAAGCGCGCGACCTCGCCGACGATCCGCTCGATCTCGTGGGGAAGGGTTCCCCCGTTGGTGTCGCAAAGCACCGCCCAGCGCGCGCCGGCCTCGATGGAGACGTTGGCGCAGGCGAGCGCATATTTCGGATTGGCCTTGTAGCCGTCGAAGAAGTGCTCGCAATCGACCATCGCCTCGCGGCCCGATTGGACCGCGGCCTTCACGCTGTCGGCGATGCATTCGAGATTCTCCTCGAGCGTGCAGCCGAGCGCGACATGGACGTGATAGTCCCAGGATTTCGCCACATAGACGATCGCGTCGGAGTCCGAAGCCAGGAGCCCCGCGAGGCCCGGATCGTTGCCGACCGAGCGGCCGGGGCGCTTCGTCATGCCGAACGCGCAGAAGCGGGCGCGCTTGGTCGGCTTCTTGCGGAAGAATTCGGTGTCGAGCGGGTTTGCGCCCGGATAGCCGCCCTCGACGTAATCGACGCCCAGCCGGTCGAGCATCGCGGCGATGTTGCGCTTGTCGTCGAGCGAGAAGTCGACGCCGGTGGTCAGCGCGCCGTCGCGCAGCGTGGTGTCGAAGAGATAGAGCCGTTCTCGGGACATCGGGTCCTCGTCAGTATCGGGTCGGCGGCGCGGGCTCCGCGCCGAGAGATTTGATCATGGTGGTGTTGGCGAGCCATTCCTCGCCGACGCGCACGAGATTGCGCTTTTCGGCCCGAAAGCCCAGGCGTTCGAACAGCGGCCTCGCCCCCTCGCTCGCCTCGGCCGTCAGGCGCTCGGCGCCGCGCGCGCTCGCGAGCTTGGTCAGCGCGTCGATGAGGGCGCTTCCCGCGCCCTGGCGGGCGAAGTCGGGATCGACGTAGAGCATGTCGATGACGTCGGCGCCCTCGAGGCTGGCGAAGCCGATGGCCGCGCCGTCGATCAGGGCGATCAGCGTCAGCGCGCCGGCGAGCCGCGCGCCGAAGGCGGCCTCGTCGTCGGCGGCCGAGGCCCAGGCCTCGCGCTGGTCGGCGTCGTAATCGTCCGCCGCCAGCTCCTCGATGCTCGAGCGAAAAATGTCCGCGCAACGCCGGGCGTCGGCGGGGACGTAGGGGCGCAGCGAAACGGCGCTCATCGTTTCGGCTCCCACGTCGTCGTGCCGTCCTTGTTGTCCTTGATCGCGACGCCGAGCGCGGCGAGCTCGTCGCGAAGTTTGTCGGCCGCAGCGAAGTCCTTCGCCGCGCGAGCCGCTTTTCGACGTGCGATCAGCTCATCGATGCGCTCCTGAGTTGACGCGTCCGCAGAGTAGGTTCCATCCCCTCTCGAAACAAATAGGGTGGCATCAGCTCCGGCTAACAAAAAGCTGCCTGACCTGGCACTCAAATAGACCTTCCGAGCGAGCTTGTTCGGATCGCAGCTGAAGCCGAGAAAGCGGAGGGAAGCGCGCAGCGCGGCCCGGTCGCCCGCCTTTGCCAGCTCCTGGAGCCGAACGATCGCGGAATGCGTATTAAGGTCGTCGCACAGAGCGTCAACCACCTCTTGGTCGATCGCCACAACGCTAGAAGTTTCGCCCGGGAGCAGTCGGTACCATTCAGAGAGTTCTTGTTGCGCTCGTTCCAACTCTCTCACGGTCCAGTCGATCGGCTGACGATAGTGCGTGCGAAGCATCGCAAGGCGCAATGTGTCGCCCGGCCACGTGCTGTCCCCGAAGTTCCCGGTCTCCAGCAGGTCGCGGATGGTGACGAAGTTGCCGAGGCTCTTCGACATCTTCTCGCTTTCGACCTGCAGGAAGCCGTTGTGCATCCAAACATTCGCCATGCGCTTCGAGCCGAAGGCGCAGCAGGACTGGGCGATCTCGTTCTCGTGGTGGGGAAAGACGAGATCGACGCCGCCGCCGTGAATGTCGAATGTGTTGCGGCTCGGGTCGTCGCAGGAGAGCCCGCCGCCGAACGGCTCGAGCAAGCTTCGCCATCGACATGGCCGAGCATTCGATGTGCCAGCCGGGGCGCCCGGGCGCGGCGATCCCGGCCGGGCTCGGCCAGCTCGGCTCCTTCGGCTTCGAGGGCTTCCACAGCACGAAATCCATCGGATCGCGCTTGTAAGGCGCGACGTCGACGCGCGCGCCGGCGAGCATCTCGTCGAGCGAGCGGCGGGCGAGCGAGCCATAGCGCGGCGCGCCGGGCAGCGCGTCCATCGCCGAGGGGGAGAACAGCGCGTGGTCCTCGGCGACATAGGCGACGCCGCGGGCGACGAGCCGCTCGATGAGGGCCCGCATGCGGTCGATATGTTCGGTTGCGCGCGGCTCGACCGTCGGCGGCAGCGCGCCCAGCGCCGCGACGTCGTCGTGGAACTGGCGCTCCGTCGCCTCCGTTACTTTGGCGATCGCCTCGTTGAGGGGGAGGTCGGGATAGTCGCGCTCGGCGCGGGCGTTGATCTTGTCGTCGACGTCGGTGACGTTGCGGGCGTAGACGACGTGTTCGGCGCCGTAGACGTGGCGGAGCAGGCGGAAAAGCACGTCGAACACGATGACCGGCCGGGCGTTGCCGATATGGGCGAAGTCATAGACCGTCGGGCCCGCAGACATAGAGGCGCACCGCGGCCGGGTCGATCGGCGCGAAGTCCTCCTTGCGGCGGGTCAGGGTGTTGTAGAGGCGCAGCGTCATCGACGGCTCTCCCGCCGCTTGCGCGGCGCCGGTCGGGTGGAGGAACCGCTTTGCGTCATCGAACGTCTCGTCTCAGGGCGACGGCGCGAGGCGCCGTCCGGGACCGGCCGGATGATCGCTTCTCGAGGGTTTTTAGAAAACAGAGACGCGAACCAGCCAGCTTGGAGCTAGCCGGCAATGATGCAAATCCGGGCGATGCGGAGCGCGCGCGTCATGGAGGCTTCCATCGGGCAGGCGGCGACGGATGTCAAGGCTTTGCGCCGAAACTCGGCTAATCTGTCGCGGTCCTGATCAGGGAAGGGGGCGAAATTGAGCGAGCGAGCGGAAGCCGGAGCGAGCATGAGCGCGGGCGTCAAGCAGCCGCGCGCCCGTGCGATTGCGATCCTCGGCGCGCCGGTCGAGGCCGGGGCGGGCGTCGCAGGCTGCGCGATGGGGCCGGCGATGCTGCGCACGGCGGGCATCGTAAGCGCGCTGAGGGACCTCGGCTACGACGTCGTCGATCGCGGCGATCTCGCGCTCGGCCATCGGCTTGCCGACCCGCGCCCGCCGGAGGGCAAGGCGCGCCATTTCGCCGAAGTCGCCGCCTGGGCGCGCCTTCTCGCGCGCGAATCCTATGCCGCCATGCGCGAGGGGCGCGCGCCGATCGTGCTGGGCGGCGATCACTCTCTGGCGATGGGCTCGGTCGCGGGAGTGGCGCGCTACGCCGCCGAGGCGGGGCGAAAGCTGTTCGTGCTGTGGCTCGACGCGCATTCGGACTTCAACACGCCGCAGACCTCTCCCTCCGGGAACATGCACGGCATGCCGGCGGCGATGCTGAGCGGCGAGCCGGGCCTCGAGGGGGTGCTGGGCGAGGAGCCGCACGGGCTCGTCGAACCCGGCGCGCTGCATCTTTTCGGCATCCGGTCGATCGACGCCGACGAGCGCCGGCTGTTGCGGGCGCGCGGGATCGACGTCGTCGACATGCGGATGCTGGATGAACACGGCTTCGCCGTATCGATCCGGCGCATCATCGACCGCGTGCGCGCCGCCGACGGTCTCCTGCATGTCAGCCTCGACGTCGACTTCCTCGACCCGACGATCGCGCCGGGCGTCGGGACGGCGGTTCCCGGCGGAGCGACCCACCGCGAGGCGCATCTGGTGATGGAGCTCCTGTACGAATCCGGCCTTGCGTCCTCGCTCGACCTCGTGGAGCTCAATCCTTTCCTCGACGAGCGGGGAAAGAGCGCTTTGCTGCTGGTCGATCTGACCGCCAGCCTGTTCGGCCGCCAGGTCTATTAGGGGTCGAAAAGGCATTGCAGATTTCATTCATTGTCATCCAAGACGTCAAATTCCGCCCGCTTGGCTTGGCGACGGTCCGCGCCAGCGAGCCATAAAAAGTTGATATTCATAGTTTATTTGCTTTGTTCCGGAGGCGGTCGCCCGATTTTTAGCCGACTGCGCCAAAAGTTCGGCTTGATCGCTCGGGACGATCGGCCGATAGCACGCCGCGAACTCCCGGGGCCGCGCGGCATCGTGGCGCGCGGCTGACTCCATGAGCGGACGCAGGAGCGGAAGAATCCCATGGCGCGCAAGAAGATTGCATTGATCGGAGCCGGCCAGATCGGCGGCACCCTGGCGCATTTGGCGGCGCTGAAGGAACTCGGCGACATCGTCCTCTTCGACATCGTCGACGGCGTCCCGCAGGGCAAGGCGCTCGATCTCGCCGAATCGGGTCCGGTCGAGGGCTTCAACGCCAAGCTCGCCGGCGCGAGCGACTATGCCGCCATCGCCGGCGCCGACGTCGTCATCGTCACCGCCGGCGTGCCGAGCAAGCCCGGCATGAGCCGCGACGACCTGCTCGGCATCAATCTCAAGGTGATGGAAGCGGTCGGCGCCGGCCTCAAGGCCCACGCGCCCCACGCCTTCGTCGTCTGCATCACCAATCCGCTCGACGCGATGGTCTGGGCGCTGCAGAAGCTTTCCGGCCTGCCGGCCGCACAAGGTGGTCGGCATGGCCGGCGTGCTCGAACTCGGCCCGGTTCCGCCATTTCCTCGCCGAAGAGTTCAACGTCTCGGTCGAGGACGTCACCGCCTTCGTGCTCGGCGGCCATGGCGACGACATGGTGCCGTCGGTGCGCTATTCCACCGTCGCCGGCGTGCCGCTGCCCGATCTCGTCAAGATGGGCTGGACGACGCAGGAGAGGGTCGAGGCGATGGTCGAACGCACCCGCAAGGGCGGCGGCGAGATCGTCAATCTCCTGAAGACCGGCTCGGCCTTCTATGCGCCCGCCGCCTCCGGCATCGCGATGGCCGAGGCCTATCTCAAGGACCAGCGGCGCGTCCTGCCCTGCGCGGCGCATCTGACCGGGCAATATGGCGTCAGGGACACCTATGTCGGCGTGCCGGTGGTGATCGGCGCGAACGGCGTCGAGCGCATCATGGAGATCGCCCTCGACGAGACCGAGAAGGCCATGTTCGCCAAGTCGGTCGCCGCGGTCCACACGCTGATGGAGGCCTGCAAGACGATCAATCCCGCGCTCGCCGCCTGACGTTCCCTCGAGCGCCCGTTCGCCGCGGGCGCTCGCTCCTTTTCGAGGTCACCGTCCCCATGAACATCCATGAATATCAGGCGAAGGCCGTGTTGCGCGCCTTCAGCGCTCCGGTCGCCAACGGGTTTCCGGCCTTCACGCCCGAGGAGGCGGTCGAGGCCGCCAGGAAGCTCGGCGGACCGCTCTGGGTGGTGAAAAGCCAGATTCACGCGGGCGGCCGCGGCAAGGGCAAGTTCAAGGAGGCCTCCGCCGGCGACAAGGGCGGCGTTCGGCTCGCCCGCTCGATCGAGGAGGTCGAGGCCTTCGCCAGGCAGATGCTGGGCGCGACGCTGGTGACGGCGCAGACCGGCCCGGCCGGCAAGCAGGTCAACCGCCTCTATATCGAGGACGGCGCCAACATCGACAAGGAGTTCTATCTGTCGGCGCTGGTCGACCGCCAGACGAGCCGCATCTCGTTCGTGATCTCGACCGAGGGCGGCGTCAACATCGAGGAGGTCGCGCACAAGCACGCCCGAGAAGATCCATACCTTCTCCGTCGATCCGGCGACCGGAATCATGCCCCACCATGGCCGCGCCGCCGCGCGCGCGCTGGGGCTGACCGGAGACCCCGCCAAGCAGATCGAGAATCTCGTCACGCGGCTCTACACCGCCTTCGTCAACAAGGACATGTCGATGCTGGAGATCAATCCGCTCATCGTCATGACCAACGGACAGTTGCGCGTGCTCGACGCCAAGGTGTCGTTCGACGACAACGCCCTCTACCGCCATCCCGACATCGTCGCGCTGCGCGACGAGACCGAGGAGGACGCCAAGGAAATCGAGGCCTCCAAATTCGACCTCAACTACATCACGCTCGACGGCACGATCGGCTGCATGGTCAACGGCGCGGGCCTCGCCATGGCGACCATGGACATCATCAAGCTCTACGGCGAAAGCCCGGCCAACTTCCTCGACGTCGGCGGCGGCGCCTCGAAGGACAAGGTCACCGCGGCCTTCAAGATCATCACCGCCGATCCGAACGTGAAGGGCATCCTGATCAACATCTTCGGCGGCATCATGCGCTGCGACGTCATCGCCGAAGGCGTCATCGCCGCGGTGAAGGACGTCGGCCTCGAGGTTCCGCTCGTGGTGCGCCTCGAGGGCACCAACGTCGACCTCGGCAAGAAGATCATCCGCGACTCGGGGCTCAACGTCATTCCGGCGGACGACCTCGACGACGCGGCCCAGAAGATCGTCACCGCGGTGAAGAAGGGCCAGGCGGCCTGACCTGGGCCGCCCCTCGCCTTTTCGAACCCGCCAACCCATATCACGGCGAAAGTCCGACATGTCCATTCTCGTCAACGCAAACACCAGGGTCATCACGCAGGGCTTCACCGGCAAGAATGGGACGTTCCATTCCGAACAGGCGATCGCCTACGGCACCCGGCTCGTCGGCGGCGTCAGCCCCGGCAAGGGCGGCTCTGTTCATCTCGGCCTGCCGGTCTTCGACACGGTCGCGGAGGCGCGCGAAAAGACCGGCGCCGACGCGAGCGTGATCTATGTGCCCCCGCCCGGCGCAGCGGACGCCATCTGCGAGGCGATCGACGCCGAGACGCCGCTCATCGTCTGCATCACCGAGGGCATTCCCGTCCTCGACATGATGCGGGTCAAGCGCGCGCTGCAGGGATCGAAGTCGATCCTGGTCGGCCCCAACTGCCCCGGCGTGATGACGGCGGGCGAATGCAAGATCGGCATCATGCCGGGCAACATCTTCGCGAAGGGCAGCGTTGGCGTCATCTCGCGCTCCGGCACGCTGACCTACGAGGCGGTGTTCCAGACGACCCGCGACGGGGCTCGGACAAACGACCGCGGTCGGGCTCGGCGGCGATCCGATCAAGGGCATGGAGTTCGTCGACGCGCTGGAAATGTTCCTCGCCGACCCCGACACCAGGTCGATCGTGATGATCGGCGAGATCGGCGGCCAGGCGGAGGAGGACGCCGCCCAGTTCCTGAAGGACGAAGCCAAGCGCGGCCGGTCGAAGCCGGTCGTCGGCTTCATCGCCGGCCGCACCGCGCCGCCGGGCCGTCGCATGGGCCATGCCGGCGCGATCATCGCCGGCGGCAAGGGCGGCGCCGAGGACAAGATCGCCGCGATGGAGGAGGCCGGCATCCGCGTCTCGCCCTCGCCCGCCCGCCTCGGCAAGACGCTCGTCGATCTTTTGCACGGCAAGTGATTCGGCTAGCAAGGGGGCCCGCTCCATGACCCGCCAGGACGTCAATCAGGCGCTGCTGCAGACCGCGTTCCTCTACGGCGCCAACAGCGCCTACATCGAGGCCCTGCAGGCGAAATACGAAAAGGACCCGCTGTCGGTCGAACCCGGCTGGCGCGACTTTTTCGCCGCCCTCGGCGACGATCCGGCGAGCGTCGCCAAGACCGCGGAAGGAGCGTCGTGGCGAAAGCCCGGCTGGCCCCAGACGCCCAAGGGCGACCTCATCAACGCGCTCGACGGCGACTGGCCCGCGACGGAGAAGGCGGTCGCCGAGAAGCTGCGCGCCAAGGCGGCCGAGGCCGCGCCGGCGGCGCCGGTCGGCGAGGACGAGGTCCGGCGCGCCACGCGGGATTCGGTGCGCGCGCTGATGATGATCCGCGCCTACCGCATGCGCGGCCATCTGCACGCCAACCTCGATCCGCTCGGCCTCGAACCGCAGAGGGATCACGAGGAGCTGCATCCGGCGACCTACGGCTTCCATGAAGCCGACTACGACCGCAGGATCTTCATCGATCACGTGCTCGGACTGGAATATGCGAGCGTGCGCGAGATGCTGGCGATCCTGCGCCGCACCTATTGCGGCACAATCGGCTTCGAGTTCCTCCACATCTCCGATCCGGCCGAGAAGGCCTGGATCCAGGAGCGCGTCGAGGGTCCCCACAAGGAAATCCAGTTCACCAAGGAGGGCAAGCGCGCCATCCTGTCGAAGCTGGTCGAGGCGGAGGGATTCGAGAACTTCTTCGACATCAAATACCCCGGGTCCAAGCGCTTCGGCCTCGACGGCGCCGAGGCGATGATCCCGGCGCTCGAGCAGATCATCAAGCGCGGCGGACAATTGGGCCTGCTGCGAGATCGCGCTCGGCATGGCCCATCGCGGACGGCTCAACGTGCTGAGCCAGGTGATGGGCAAGCCCCACCGCGTCATCTTCCACGAGTTCAAGGGCGGCTCGGCCTCCCCGGACGAGGTCGAGGGCTCGGGCGACGTCAAATACCATCTCGGCGCCTCGTCCGACCGCGAATTCGACGGCAACAGCGTGCATCTGTCGCTGACCGCCAATCCGTCGCATCTCGAGATCGTCGATCCCGTCGTGCTCGGCAAGGTCCGCGCCAAGCAGGACCAGCTCAAGGACATCTTCGAGCGCTCGAAGGTCCTGCCTTTGCTGATCCACGGCGACGCGGCCTTCGCCGGCCAGGGGGTCGTGGCCGAGTGCTTCGGGCTTTCGGGCCTGCGCGGCCACCGCACCGGCGGCTCGCTCCATTTCATCGTCAACAACCAGATCGGGTTCACCACCTATCCGCGCTATTCGCGCTCCTCGCCCTATCCCTCGGACGTCGCCAAGCTGGTCGAGGCGCCGATCTTCCACGTCAACGGCGACGATCCCGAGGCGGTGGTGTTCTGCGCCAAGGTCGCGACCGAATACCGGCAGAAGTTCCACAAGCCGGTCGTCATCGACATGTTCTGCTATCGCCGGTTCGGCCACAACGAGGGCGACGAGCCGTCGTTCACCCAGCCGATCATGTACCGGATCATCCGCTCGCATCCGACGACGCTGCGGATCTACGCCGACAGGCTCATCGCGGAGGGCATCGTCACCCAGGGCGAGGTCGACAAGATGCGGGCCGACTGGCGCCATCGGCTCGAGGCGGAGTACGAGGCGGGCCAGGCCTATCTGCCCAACAAGGCCGACTGGCTGGATCGCCGGTGGGCGGGAGTCAAGGCCGAGCAGGACGTCGCCGACGACGATCGCCGCGGCGAGACGGGCTTCGATCTCGATCGGCTGAAGCAGATCGGCGAGCGCATCACCGCGGCGCCGGAGGGCTTCACCATCCACAAGACGATCCTGCGCTTCCTCGACAACCGCCGCGACGGCGATCGCGAGCGGCGAGGGGATCGACTGGGCCACCGCCGAGGCGCTCGCTTTCGGCTCGCTGCTCGACGAAGGCTTACCGGTCCGCCTCTCGGGTCAGGACAGCGAGCGCGGCACGTTCTCGCAGCGCCATTCGGTGCTGGTCGATCAGCAGACCGAGGCGCGCTACATCCCGCTGAACCACATCCGCGACGGGCAGGCGCGGTATGAGGTGATCAACTCGATGCTGTCGGAAGAGGCGGTGCTCGGTTTCGAATACGGCTATTCGCTCGCCGAGCCCAACGCGCTTACCCTGTGGGAGGCGCAATTCGGCGACTTCGCCAACGGCGCGCAGGTCGTGTTCGACCAGTTCGTCTCGTCGGGCGAGCGCAAGTGGCTGCGTATGTCTGGCCTCGTCTGTCTCTTGCCGCACGGCTACGAGGGACAGGGTCCGGAGCACTCCTCGGCCCGAC
The DNA here is from genome assembly GCA_963805295.1 of uncultured Alphaproteobacteria bacterium. Classification (GTDB taxonomy): domain Bacteria; phylum Pseudomonadota; class Alphaproteobacteria; order Rhizobiales; family Beijerinckiaceae; genus Roseiarcus. Next base: position 101,106 of record CAWDTW010000084.1, read on the forward strand.
TCGAGCGCTATCTGCAGCTCTGCGCCGAGGACAACCTGCAGGTCGTCAATTGCACGACGCCGGCCAACCTCTTCCACGTGCTGCGCCGCCAGCTGAAACGGCCGTTCCGCAAGCCGCTGATCGCGATGACGCCGAAGTCGATGCTGCGCAACAAGCGCGCCGTGTCGCCGTTGGACAGGTTCGGCGTCGGCTCCTCGTTCCATCGCATCCTGCTCGACCACGCCGAGACGGGCAAGAACGAGAAGACCAAGCTCGTTCGCGACGACGAGATCCGGCGCGTCGTCATCTCGACCGGCAAGGTGTACTGGGATCTCTACGACGAACGCGAGAAGCGCGGCGTCGACGACGTCTACCTCTTGCGCGTCGAGCAGCTCTATCCCTTCCCGCTGAAGGGGCTGGTGCGGCATCTTTCGCGCTTCAAGAAGGCCGAGATCGTCTGGTGTCAGGAGGAGCCCAAGAACATGGGCGCCTGGTTCTTCGTCGAACCCTATTTCGAATGGGTGCTGGGCCAGGTCGCGGGCAAGTCGCGACGCGCGCGCTACGCCGGGCGTCCGCCTGCGGCGTCGCCGGCGACCGGCCTCATGTCGAAACACCTCGCTCAGCTCAAGGCCTATCTCGACGAATGCCTGGCCTGAGGCGGGGACCGAAGCGAGACCGCCCGACCGATGCCGCACTATCTGTGCAAACTGAAGCCGCCGCGGCCGACGTTTCTGACGGACATGACGTCCGAGGAAGCGCTGGTGATGCGCCGCCATCGCGAATACTGGATGCCGCGGGTCGAGATCGGCGTCGTGATCGCGATGGGGCCGGTCGCCGATCCTTCGGGCGCCTACGGCGTCGCGATCGTCGAGGCGCCGTCGCTGATCGCGCTCGAGGCGATGCAGGCGTCTGACCCGGCGATCATGGCCAAGCGCGGCTTCGCCTACGAGAACTTCCCGATGCCGACGATCGCGGTGCGGCCCAGCCTGCCGCTCGCCCCGATCAATTCCGTAACTCCCTGAGATGAGAAGGGCGCCTCGCGGCGCGAGAGCCATGGCGATTGAAATCCGTGTCCCGACGCTCGGCGAGTCGATCAGCGAGGCGACCGTCGGAAAGTGGTTCAAGAAGGCCGGCGAGGCGGTGCGCGCCGACGAGCCCCTGGTCGAGCTCGAAACCGACAAGGTGACGCTCGAGGTCAACGCGCCGGGCGCGGGCGTGCTCAGCGAGATTGCGGCCGAAACCGGCCAGACGGTGGCGATCGGCGCGCTGCTCGGACAGCTGTCGGGCGGCGCGGCGGCCCCGGCCTCTGCGCCCGCGCCGGCCGCCGCGCCGAGGGCCGCTCCCGCGCAAGCCGCCGCCGCGATGCCGCCCGCCCCATCGGCCGCCAAGATCGCGGCGGAGAACCGGATCGATCTCAGCGCCGTCGCGGGCAGCGGCAGGCGCGGCCAAGTGCTGAAGGGCGACGTGCTCGCCGCCGCCGCCGCCCCTGCGCCGGCGCCCGCGCCCGTGGTCGCGCCCGCGCCGGGTCCCGCGCCTGCGCCCGTCTCCGGTCCCCACGCCGCGCGTCACGACGCCCGACGACGGCGCGCGCGAGGAGCGCGTGCGCATGACGAAGCTCCGCCAGACGATCGCCCGCCGCCTCAAGGACGCCCAGAACACCGCCGCGATGCTGACGACCTTCAACGAGGTCGACATGACCGAGGTCATGGCGATGCGCGCCCGCTACAAGGACGCCTTCGAGAAGAAGCACGGCGCCAAGCTCGGCTTCATGGGCTTTTTCGTGAAGGCCTGCGTGCAGGCGCTGAAGGAGATTCCCGCGGTCAACGCCGAGATCGACGGCGCGGACCTCGTCTACAAGAACTACTACCACCTCGGCATCGCAGTCGGCACCGACAAGGGCCTCATCGTGCCGGTGGTGCGCGATTGCGACAAGCTCTCGGTCGCCGGGATCGAGAAGTCGATCGCCGACCTCGGCAAGCGGGCGCGGGACGGACAGCTCAAGCTCGAGGAGCTGCAGGGCGGCACGTTCACCATCACCAACGGCGGCATCTACGGATCGCTGATGTCGACGCCGATCCTCAATGCGCCGCAGTCGGGCATTCTCGGCATGCACAAGATCCAGGACCGCCCGGTCGCGGTCGCCGGCAAGATCGAGATCCGCCCGATGATGTATCTGGCGCTGAGCTACGACCATCGCGTCGTCGACGGCAAGGAGGCGGTGACCTTCCTGGTGCGCGTCAAGGAGGCGCTCGAGGACCCGGCGCGGCTGGTGCTGGACATTTGAGGGCGAGGCGAGGCTCTTGCAGCCTCCAGGCTAGGTCGTTATCTTACGATCATCTTACCAGGAGAGAGGGGGGCCATGGCGTTCGGCAGGAAGGCGACCACGGTCGTCTCGACCAAGGGGCAGGTCATCCTGCCCAAGGCGATCCGCGACAGCAAGGGGTGGGGCCCGGGCAAGGAGCTCGTCGTCCAAGAGACGGAGGAGGGCGTGCTGTTGCGCGCCGCCGATCCTTTTCCGCGACCAACCCCGAGGAGGTTTTCGGCTGCTTGGACGCGAAGGGGAAGCATGTGAGGATCGAAGACTTCGACAAAGCGATCGCAAATGAAGTCCGCAGGCGCCATGCTCGCGGTCGATACTAACATTGTCCTGCGCTACCTCGTAAAGGACGATGCCGCGCAGTCGGCGCGTGCGCGCGATATCGTCGAGAGCGCTCCGATATTCGTTTCACTCACCGTCGTCCTGGAGTGCGAGTGGGTTCTTCGCAGCCTCTATCTGCCGATCTATGTCATGGGCGTCATTTACGTGCGCACCGCGCTGTGGGGCATCGCGGTCATCGGCCTGTTGATGATGCTGGGCCGTTTGGCTTTCGCTTCCTGAGGCCGGGGCAGCCGAGCGCGGGACGCCCTGTTGGAGCGTTTCGCCGCCGCCCTCGCGCACGAGAAAGTGGAGCCGATCGAGTGAATAAACTGCCCTCAATCGTCGATGCGGAGCCAGTCATCCATGGCGTATTGAAAGTCGAATTCGACGACGGTTATGAGGGCGTCGTCGATCTCAGGCCACTGATCGCCAAGGGGAAAGTGTTCGCCTGGCTCAGTGCGCCAGAGCATTTCGCCGCCGTCAAGGTCGACGAGTTCGGGCATTCGGTGTCGTGGCTGGACGACCAGGGCTACGCGATCGACCTCAGCGCCGATTCGATCCGCCGCGACGCCGAACGCCAAGCGGAGATTCATCGGCTCATGGTCAGCTGAGCGGGCGGAACCGGGGACGATCGGATGCCGCGACGAGACACGAAACTCGAATCGGAAGGCGCAGAATTTCTTGTTCTCGGCCAGCTCCTGATCGAAGGAATTCCTGGGTACAAGGCTTACACAAACATGAAGGGATTTGACCTCGTGGCGATCTCGCCTGACGCCGGGCGGGCCGCGCGGATTCAGGTCAAGAGCCGGTGGGCGAGCGACGCGCCGCATTTCCTCATCGATAACGTTGACGAGTGTGATTTTGTCGTCCTGGTCCGGCTGAATCGGGGCGTCGGCAAGTCGTCCTCCAAGCAGCATGACATGTCTCGGAAAGACCCTGAATTCTACGTCCTATCCGCCGATGAAGCCCGCAACCTCCTGGCCGATCGAAGTTCGGGTTGGAGCAAGATTCATTGGCGCGAAGCGGATTTTGAAATCTATCGGCGGCGCTGGGATCCCATTCGGCGACGACTCGGGATGAAATCCGAGCCAAACCACACGGAAGTCCAATAGCATGTCCTACGACCTCGTCGTCATCGGCGCCGGCCCCGGCGGTTACGTCTGCGCCATCCGCGCGGCCCAGCTCGGCATGAAGGTGGCCGTCGTCGAGAAGCGCAAGACGCTCGGCGGGACCTGCCTCAACATCGGCTGCATCCCCTCGAAGGCGCTCCTCCATGCCTCCGAGATGTTCGAGGAGGCGGGGCACGGCGATGGCGCCGCTCGGCGTCGTCGTCGGGCCGCCGAAGCTCGATCTCGGCTCGATGATGAAGCACAAGGACGACAACGTCGCCGCCAACGTCAACGGCGTCGCGTTCCTGTTCAAGAAGAACAAGATCGACCGCGTGACCGGCGAAGGCCGGATCGCGGCGCCGGGCAAGGTCGTCGTCAAGGGCGAGGACGGAAACGAGACGACGTCTGGAGGCGAAGGCGATCGTGATCGCCACCGGCTCCGACGTCGCGCGCTTGGCCGGCGTCGAGATCGACGAGAAGACGGTCGTCTCCTCGACCGGCGCGCTCAGCCTCCCGAAGGTTCCGAAGAAGCTGATCGTGGTCGGGGCCGGCGTCATCGGGCTCGAGCTCGGCTCGGTCTGGCGCCGGCTCGGCGCCGAGGTGACGGTGGTCGAGTTCCTCGACCGCATCCTGCCCGGCATGGACGGCGAAGTCGCCAAGCAGTTCCAGCGCATGCTGGAGAAACAGGGCTTCGCATTCCATCTCGCCCACAAGGTCGCCAAGGTCGAAAAGGCGGGCGGCGGCGTGAAGGCGACCATCGAGCCGACCGCCGGGGGCGACGCCAAGACGATCGACGCCGACGTCGTGCTGGTGGCGATCGGACGGCGCCCTTACACCCAGAACCTCGGGCTCGAGGCGCTCGGCGTCGCGATGGACCGCGGCATGGTCGTGGTCGACAAGCATTTCGCCGCCAAAGTGCCCGGCGTTTATGCGATCGGCGACGTGATCCGCGGGCCGATGCTCGCCCACAAGGCGCAAGACGAAGGCGTCGCCCTCGCCGAGATTCTGGCGGGTCAGGCGGGCCACGTGAACTACGACGTCATCCCGGCCGTCGTCTACACCAACCCCGAGATCGCCGCGGTCGGCAAGACCGAAGACGAACTCAAGGCCGAGGGCGTCGGCTACAAGGTGGGAAGGTTCCCCTTCACCGCCAACGGCCGGGCGCGGGCGATGCGCCGCACCGAGGGCTACGTCAAGATCCTCGCCGACGCCGCGACCGACCGGGTGCTGGGGGCCCATATCGTCGGCTTCGGCGCCGGCGAGATGATCCACGAGGCGGTGGTGCTGATGGAATTCGGCGGCTCGGCCGAGGACCTCGCCCGCACCTGCCACGCCCATCCGACGATGTCGGAAGCGGTGAAGGAAGCCGCGCTCGCGGTCGACAAGCGCGCGATTCACGCGTGAGCCGCGCTCTGGGGCATTCCTCCAATTGACGGAGCCGAGCTCTGCATGGACGCCGCGCTCTTGTCGCCGCCTGGGGGCTTTTGAGAAACCGGCATTTTCTTGCCAACCGGGCGGATCCGAGGTTTCCTGTTCGGCTTCAATCCGCGCGCTCTCGCGACGCCCAATCGGCCGCCCGCGCGCCGGTGAGGGCGCGGAGGCTTGCGGCCCCGCGCTCCTCGGCCGCGCGGGTCAATCCGTCCAAAATCTCGTCGACGACGCCAACGCCCTCGAGCGCGAGGCTCGTGTAAAGCTGCACGAGGCTTGCGCCGGCTTCGATCTTGGCGAGCGCGGTCGCGGCGTCTTCGACGCCGCCGCAGCCGATCAGCGGCATCGCGCCGCCGAGCGCGAGATAAGCGCGCGCGAGAAGCCGGGTCGACGGCTCGAACAGGGGACGGCCCGACAAGCCGCCGGCCTCGCCGCGATGGCGCGAGCTGAGCGAGGCGGGCCGCGCGACCGTCGTGTTGGAGACGATGAGGCCGTCGATGCGGCGCGCGAGCGCGACCGCGACGATGTCGTCGAGCCCGCGCTCGTCCAGATCGGGCGCAATCTTGACGACGAGCGGCCGGCGCGGCTCGGACTCGTCGCGGGCGGCGAGCGCGCGGGCGACGAGCTCGTCGAGGGCCTCTTGCCGTTGCAGATCGCGCAGGCCCGGCGTGTTGGGCGAAGAGACGTTGATCGCCAGGTAGTCGGCGACGCCGGCGAAGGTTCTGACGCCGAGCGCGTAATCCGCGATCCGGTCGGCGGCGTCCTTGTTCGCGCCGACGTTGACTCCGACGAGGCCCTTCGGCCGACGCGCGAGGCGGAGCCGCGCCTTCTCGTAACCCTCGTTGTTGAAGCCGAAGCGGTTGATGACGGCGCCGTCCTCGCGCAGGCGGAAGAGCCGGGGTCGCGGGTTGCCGCCTTGCGGCCGCGGCGTCAGCGTTCCGACCTCGACGAAGCCGAAGCCGAGCTTCAGCATCGCGCCGGGAACCTCCGCGTTCTTGTCGAAGCCGGCCGCGAGGCCCAGCGGGTTGGGAAAGCTCAGTCCGAACGCCTCGACGGCGAGCCGCGGATCGCACGGTTTCGCCCGCGCGGGCGGCGCAATCTTCAACCCGTTGATGGCGAGGCGGTGCGCCGCCTCCGGAGGGAGGAGCTTGATCAGAGGCTCGGCGAAATCGGCGAGCCTCACGCCTCGAGGTCCCCGAAGGCGTGCCGGCCGTCCGGCCCCAGCGGAAGCGGCCGCGACCAGACCACGGCGCGCATCGGCAGCGCCCCATAGAGGTGGGGAAACAGCGCGCCGCCCCTCGAGGACTCCCAAATGAGGTCGGCGCCGAGCGCGGCCGCGTCGACCGCGACCAGGGTCAGATCTTCGCGGCCGGCGAACCATTTCGCGGCCGTCTCCGGCGCCTGGGCGGCGGTCGAAAAATGAATGTAGCCGTCGGCGCGATCGACGGCCGAGCCGCTGAAGCCGCCGACGGCCTCCGCCGCGCGCCATTCCTCGGTCGCGAGAAATCTTGAACACGAGGGTCATGCGCGAAGGGCGCTCACTCCTGAAGCATCCGCCTCAGGAGATCCAGTTCATCGCGCAACGTCCCGTCGTTGGCCGACAGGGCCTCGATCTTGCGAACGGCGTGCAGCACGGTCGTGTGGTCGCGCCCGCCGAACCGCCGCCCGATTTCCGGCAGCGAGCGCATGGTCAGTGTCTTGGCGAGAAACATCGCGACCTGGCGCGGCTTGACGACGACCGCGGTGCGTCGCGAAGAAAGAATGTCGGCGCGCGACACGCTGTAGTGGCTCGCGACGAGCTTCTGGATGTCCTCGATCTTCACGCGCTTGGGTTCGTGCGCGCGGATGAGGTCGCGGATGGCGACCTCCGCCGCCTCGACGGTCAGCGGACCTCCGGTCAACGTCGAATGCGCGAGCAATCGATTGACGGCGCCTTCGAGATCGCGTCCGTTGGAGCGGATCGAGCGCGCGACGAAGGCGAGCACGGCAGGCGAAAGACCGAAATTCGGCTGCAAAGCGCGCGCCGCCGCGACCCGCGCGTCCAGGATCTTCAGGCGCAGCGGCTCGTCGAGAGCGCCGATCTCGACGCAAAGGCCCACCCCGAGGCGCGAGCGCACGCGCTCGTCCAGCGCTTCGAGGTCATTCGGCGGCCGGTCTGCGGCCACGATGACCTCGCGGCCGGCGTCGAGCAGAGCGTTCAGCGCATGACCGAATTCGGCCTGGATCGACTTGCCTTGCAGGAACTGGGCGTCGTCGAAGATCAGAAGATCGATCGCGCGCAGGCGCTCCTTGAAGGCGATCGCCGTTTGCGATTGCAGGGCGGCGACGAAGCCGTACATGAACCGCTCCGCCGTCAGATAGATCGCGGAGCGGCCTTGGGTCGCCGCAGTATGCGCGACGGCCTGGAGAAGGTGAGTCTTGCCGAGCCCCACGGCCGAATGGACGTAAAGCGGGCAGAACGACGACGTCCGGCCGCAGCCCTGTTCGGCGACGCGTTGCGCCGCGGAGAACGCCAGTTGATTGGATCGGCCGACCTGAAAGGTCGCAAAGGTCAGCCGGCGATCGAGGGGCGAACCGACCAGCGCCTGTCCACCCGACGGCGGGGCCAGCCGGGCGGGCGCGCGGCGAGCGGCCGGCGCCGAGCGTTCCGGCTCGTTCGCCTCCGCCGGCGCCCTGGACGACGCCCCGAGCGCGCACGGCTTCGGCTGCGCAATCGGTTCCGGGCGCGCCGACGAGCGGACGGAAACGGCGATTCGCACGAGTGGGCCGACTTCGGCCGTGAGCGCCGCCGTGATGTGCCCGAGGTAATGGGTGTCGATCCAGCTCTTCAGGAAGCGGGTCGGCACGGAAAGGCGCGCTTGACCCCCGGCGACCGCCTCCAGCTCGATGCGGCCGAACCAGCTGTTGAAGACGTCGTCACCCAATTCCGCGCGAAGCCGGTCGCCGCAGCGCCGCCAGGATTGCGCGAGCGGGGGGACGCTCGACCCGCCGAGATCGACGGGGTTGGATTTGGGTTCGTCATACATGGTTTCCATGGACGCGCCTCAGAGAGGTTAGCGGAGAAGCCTAGCAGCCTGTCGGACTTAAACTCTAAGTCATTGATTTAATTGCAGTTTGCTTTTTCGTGCCTAACGGAAAACTGCAATGATATCAATATGTTAGCGATCAGAGGCACCCCGAGTCCGACAGGCTGCTAGCGGCGGAAGAAGAATTCGACGCGTTCGAGACGTTTTACGTCTGCGTCCAGGGAAGTCCCCGCGCCTTCCATCCGCTATCCACGCTCCTGTGGCGCCACGGATCCAGCGGACCTTCGAAACCGTCCGAAATATTGAAACACGGCGCCCAGCCCGCGCTCGTCATCGCCATTGCGGCATGGCGCGATCGGACGCCCGATCGGCAAATAAACAACAGCGGCGCTCCCCGCTTGACTCCCGCAGTCTCCAGCATGGTCGTGAGCCGCGCGGCGAAACGCGCATCGACCTGCATTGACGGAAAGCTCTGCCATTCCAGGAAAAGCGCGGCCTTGCCCAGGGACGAGAGATCCGGCGCGCCGACATGTGTCCACTCCGCCTGCGTCCGCACGTCGATCAGCACGGAAGTCGCGTCGCCGGCAAGAAGCCCGTAGGCGTCGCCCGCAAGCAATTCTCCCGCACAACCGGCAGCGCCTTGATAAGACATGAGCTCTCCTTCCGCAGCCCGCACTACGGATGTCCGTTCGGTTTGAATTCCATGAAGGTAGGCGGTCTAGCCTGAGATCAGCCTCGAAAGCGCCGCCTGCCGGAGACACTTGCCCCGTAAGTCGAAGCCCCTTCTGCATCGCCCACAGCAGACCAACTTCTTCTATTATTTTACTCTCACGCTGACTGGCAATACCACGTTCTCACGGCTTATTCTCAATCATTGCTTGGCTTGGGCAAGACTATGGCACGGGCGGGGCGTAGTGGCAACCACGTTTCGCCCGCTCGAAACGGCCCGTCGCCGGTCGAGCTGACGTCAATTTTATACCAAAATGCCATGTTCTAGGACAAGGGTTTGATTTGAGATATAAGATTAAGATTGCGTTGCTGCGTGATTACCGAGCGACACGCGGGCCGAAGCGCGCGTGTCGAAGTGCGGCACAACCCGTCGGTAGCGCCGTGGGGGCCAGCCAACTCGCGCTTGCTTCCTAACTCTTTGGCGATTATGAAATTTTTGTGTTCAACGACCAACACGCGGCCGTCGTCTTTTCGTTGCAGAACAGTTATGTGGCGTCTCGGCGACGGCGTTGTGACCGTCGCGGGCGCATTGGGACGGGATCAATTCAACCGGTCGCCGCGAACTTATCCACAGCAATGACGCCAAAAAACGCGGGCAGCGCCAACAGATAGGCGAGACCGGCGATTTCGATCACCGCTCCGAGACCGAAGTTGGTCGCGACGACCGGCGCGGCCGCCGCCCCGATCACCGAGAAGCAGCCGTTGACGCCCCACGCCCAGATGAACATGTGTTCCTTGCCGAGGCGCCCGAGCGTGGTCATCGCGACCGGCATCGGGAAGCCCATCAGGAACGCCGGCGGCGCGATAATAAGGAAGCAGCAGACGAGACGCGCTCCGTAAGGCAGACTGCCGATCCCGTCGAGGGCCTCGCTGACGAACAGCGCATAGAGGATGAGGATCGTCCCGATCGCGAGGAACAGAACCGGCATGACAACTCGCATCCGCGGCAGGATGCGCTCCGAGGTGAGCGCTCCGAGGCCCGAAAATACGAGCATCCCGGTGATCAGCACTGACGCGGAAATCGTCGGGTTGCCGAGCGCCATCACGAAATGGGCGATGAGCCCGACCTCCACCATGATGTAGCCGGCGCCGAGGCAGGCGAAATAAAGCACGGTCAACGCCTTGCCGCGCGCGCGCGAAAAGATCGTCCGCCAGCCCCAGACCACCGGAATGGCGAGCAGCACGGTCGCCGTCAGGCAGGCGACGCCGAGGGTGGCCCAGATGAGGAGGTAGCCCCACTCGTCCTGCAGCAACTCGAGCCGGTCGAGAACCCGCGGGAGATCGGCGGTCTTGACGTAAGCAGCGAAATAGGGCGCGTCGTTGGTGAGAGCGCGCGCGTTGAACACATACCGCGAGGCGACGTCCGGCCAATCGCCGGAGATCAGCGCATGCCAGGCCAATCGCCCCATCACCGTCGCCGGCAGGACTCCGTCATCGGCCTTGCCGGACGGGGGCGCGGCGTCCGTTTCCTCATCGGACGGCGCGGCGGAATCTGCCGCCGCCCCCGATTCCGGCGCCGGCGGGCCTCCGGCGGCGCCGGCGAAAATCTGCTGGACATATCCGTCCAGCGTGGCGTCGGTCTGCGAGGGATCGTAGACAAAGCCAGGCGAGTAGATCTCGTCGAATGACATGTCGCGCGTGTGCGCGCGCAACTTTTGCACCTCGTCTGGGGTGAATCCGCCGTTCTTGTAAAGCACCGTCGCGGTCGAAAGATAAGAGGAGACGACGAAGAATGAGTTCGCGAGGTGGGCGGGATCGACCTCGCGCGCCGCCGCCGCCATCGTCGCATAGAGCTTCAGAACCGACTTCGGCGGTTCTTCCTTGTTCCATAGCGTGACGGACAGCACGCCGCCGGGGGCGAGGGCGCGCATATAGGTCACCATCGCCTCCTTGGTGTAGGCGAATTTCTCCACGATCGCGAAGCCGCCTGGATTGGACAGGCCGACCAAATCGGCGAGGCTCAGATCGATGACGTCGAAACGCTCGCCGGTGTGCGCGAGGAAATGCCGACCCTCGTAGTCGATGACCCGCACCTTCGACAGAATGTCGCCGGTGAAATCGCGGATGACGTCGCTGCGGAACGCGACGAGAACCGCCCGATTGCCCTCGGCGACCGTGACGTCGCGCGCGCCGGTATGCAGCGCCACCTCGGTCGAGATGCCGCCGCCGAACTGCACGACGAAGGTCTTGGGCGAGGACTTGATGAGGTAAGGGTACACCATCGGCAGGAAGCGGAAGTAGGCGGTCTCCTTGTCGGAGAGATCGCGCATGACTCCGATCGGACCGTCGCTGTCGATATAGAGGCCCAGATAGGCGTTGACCGGCATGGTCGGCAGGCTGAAGCCGGCGTTGTCCGAGAGACCCGGCGCAAAATGCAGATAGGAGCTCGAATAGACCTCGAGGTAGCCGAAGGGCGAAGCGCTCTCGTAGACCCTCTTCGCGTCCGGGAACTTGCGCGCGTAGGAGACGCCCTTATAGTCGTTGACCGCCAGTGTCTTCAGGCCGAGAGCGGGCGCCAGCGCGAAGTGGCCGCCGAACGCGAGCAGGCCCGCGAGAAGATAGGCGATGAGCGCGCCGCGGCCCCCGGGTCCGAACGCCCAAGCGGCGCAGGCCGCAAGCCAAAGCGTGAGCGGCGCGGCGATCAGATTGGCCGGCGCGAACACATACATCGCCAGCAGAAAGACGAGGCCGCACAGGCCCGACCCCGCGAGATCGGCGAAATAGACCCGCCCGAACGTGCGGTTGCTCTTGAGAAACACCGATCCCAGGAACACCGCGCCCGCCAGGAAGGGCGTCAGCTCCGCGAGAAACATCTCCAAGAGCTTCCACTTCTGAGCCGGGTCCGAGACGAGGAAGATGGCGTTGAAGCCGAGTCGCTCGACATAGAGATTGGCGCCGACCGCCAGCGGCCCGAAGAGCCCCAGCGCCGCCGACGCCGCACCCCGCCAGTGTCTCGAAAACCAGTCCTTGGCGACGGTCATGACCGCGCTCGTCAGCCCGAAGCCGAGCATCGCCAGGCTGACGACCAACGAGCCGAAATGCGCCCAGCTGCCGACCGAAAAGACGCGCATGATGTCGATCTGCAGCGCGATCACCGCTCCGGCGCCGAGGCCGACGGCGAGATAGAGCCCGAGGCGATCGCGAGCCCGGAGCGCGGCGTCGCCGCTCGGATCCTCGACAACCGCGTTCTCGAGCGCCGCGTCCGCGGTGGGAATGGGGCTGGCTTCGTTCATGGGTTCCTGCCCGTCATGCCGGGGAAGCGGCGCTCTTTTGAGGCGAAGCGCCGCCGCCGGGGTGCAGCGAGCGGCCTGCTAGTTGTTGTGCGTGCCGACGATCTGGTCGCCTTCGAGCTTGGTGAAGGGCACGAAGGGGACGATGCGCCCGCCGTAGATGTCGGAACGGGCGACCCTCATCTGGCCGTCCGGGCCCTCGTTCTTGACGACCTTGAGGACGCGCTGAGCGCCCGGCGGGCCGACCGGAATGACCATGATTCCGTTCGGCTTCAACTGCTGCAAGAGCGGCGGCGGCACGTGGTCGATGCCGCAGGTGACGATGATCTTGTCGAACGGCGCGAATTCCTCCCAGCCGTAATAGCCGTCGGCCGCTTTGGTCGTGATCGCGGAGAATTCGTTGTAACCGTCCTTGACGAGCTGGTCGTAGATTCCGCGCGTGCGGTCGGCGAGCGGCTTGATGATCTCGATCGAGTAGACCTTATCGGTCAGATGCGAGAGATAAGCCGACTGATAGCCCGAGCCGGTGCCGATCTCGAGCACCTTCTCGCCCTGCTTGGGATCGATGTTCGAGGTCATCCGGCCGACGATGTGCGGCCCGGAAATCGTGACGCCATAGCCGATGTCGAGGAAGGCGTGGTCGTAGGCTCGGCCCAGATTCTGCTTAAGGACGAATTTCTCGCGCGGCGTCAGCAGGAAGGCGCGCTTGTTCCGGTCGTTGAGCAGGTCCTCGTTGCGCACCATCGCGCCGAAACGGTCGAACCGCTCGCCGAGGAACTTCGGATCCTCCCCGCGCTGCGCCACGCCCCACTCGATGAACTTTTGACGATTGTCCATCGGCGGGCTCATCTCGAAGGTGAACGGCGTCGGCACGTTCGCCAGCGCAAAGCGCGGGCCGAGCGCGCCCCCGATCAGTCCGGCCGCGCCGGCCAGGAATTGCCGTCTGTGCACCAAAGGCCTCCTCGAACGAGATTCGTCCGTCGGCCTGATATCGCAATCAGAGGGAAAACGCGACCCTTAAACGAGCGCTTCCGGCCGAACTCGCGGTCCTGCGGGCCATCCTTCCCTTTGATTCAACGGCCGATTGATTCAGCGGCCGACTGGATTGTGCGCCCACTCGTCGAGCGTCTTTGAGCGATGGATCGGCGCATACGCGAGGGCGGACTCCGATGCGCGCCTGCGGCGCCCATGCGCGACGTGAATTTCCGTCGATCCTGTGATGCGAATCTGCGCGCCTTGCGACCTGACCATGGCGAACAGCCTCGCGGCGTGTTCCGGCGACAAGCGGATGCACCCGTGGGAGGCGGGTCTGCCGAGCCCGCCAACGGCGTTGGTGCCGTGGATCGCAAATTGCCCGAAGAAGAAGATGGAATGCGGCATCGGCGCGTTGCCGTACTTGGCCGAGTGGACCATCGCGTAAAGCGCCCGCGGCCGGAACACGCCGCGCGGGGTCAAGTGTCCGTCTCTTCCGGACGAAATCGGCCAGACGTAACTCTCGCCCGAACCCGAGCGCACATGCATCGTCTGCGACGTGAGGTCGACGTCGATTTTCACGAACGCGCAAGCCTGGTTCTCAGCCGCAACGAAGACGCCGAGCGCCAGCAGCAATTTCAAGATGAAGCCCATGACCGCCCGCTCCCCCTTCCCCAGTCCTGCAAGGCGCGCCAAACGGGCGCGGCCTGCGCGGCCGCCGGCCTCAGAGTACGCAAAGGCCGCGTCATATCCGAACCATGACTTAAGGATCGCGCCCCCAACGTCCCCGGAAGCGCACCGCGTCAATTCATGGCGCAGAACGGGCGACTGCGCAATCGTGGTCCTGGAGATCCTCGGCGTGACCGCCGCCTTCGAGCGAAAAGCGGTCGGCGAGCAGGATGAAGCCCGGCTTGCCGGCGAAAGTCGCGCCGACAACGGCGAGCGTGTAGGCGTCCATCTGGGCCTTCGCCCCCTCGAGGCCGTCGGCGAGCAGCTCGAGCGGCGCGGCGTCGGAAAGATCGGCCGAGTCGAGCCGGCGGGCGAAATAGACCCTCCCATGGAGCGGGATCGTCATGGCGCGCCAATGATCGTCGAGGGCCGAGCGATAGTCGGCGAGCGCCTCGGCGACGGGCTTGGCGACGCAATCGACGTGGACGTGCAACTGGTTCTGGCTGCGCGCCCATTTCGAATTGATCGTCAAGGCGACCGCCTCGCGCGGCAGCGGACGACCGAGACGCGCCTCGAGCAGCGCCCTGGCTTTCCAGGCGTCGGCGAAGACGTTTGGCGCGTCGGGGGTCAGCATCTGGGGGTCCTCGATCCCGGTGATCCGCCGGGTCGGAATGGCGAGCATCTGCGCGACGCCATTGAGGTCCTTGAGGATCGCGACGCCCTCCGCCTCGCCCTGGGCGAGATCGACGCTCTCGCAGGGCGCAGGGCCTTCGCCCGCTTCGGCGTGCGCCACGCAAGCGTCGTGCACGATGCGCCACAGGGCCATCGAGTCGGCGCAGGCCGTCAGCGGGGCGAGCGTCAGACCGAGCGAGAGCGCGAGCGGCCCGACGCATGCGAGCCGCATCGTGCGCGAAAGGCCGCCCGCGGGATCGCCTGGAGGTTTCATCGTCGCCTTGGTCCGATGCTTGGTGTACGAACAACGGATCGTTGTCCGACAGAATCGCCGGAGGCTCAACTTCGGCGACATGACCTCGATGGGATCGCCTTGGCGGCGGCCCTCCGCTTAGCCGAATTCCCCGCCGCGAAAATCGCCTGTGAGGTTGGCTGGCGACAGGCGCCGACGCCAAACGGATGGGGCGCCGACCTCAAATCCATGCCAACCCGTGACAAGGCCTGTCCATTGTCGTTTTGAGCGTTTTCAATGGGTTATACGGCTTCGGATGATCAATTCGGTGGGGACTTAGCGGAAGGTTTCCGGTCTTCCCATCGGCCTCCTCATTAACTTCACCGGGGTTCTCCTCAAACAAGCAATCAAACGCCTTGTGCTCTGACTTCGTGGTCCTTCGTGAGCTTTGTGGTAAGAGATTTTTCACCACGAAGAACACGAAGGAACACAAAGGCGGCGCTTCCCGCTTCGTTCTCCCGCAAGGGGAGAGGGACGCCAGTCGGGGCGCCTTTCTGATGGAGAACAAATGTAGCACGAAAACCCGACATTGGCCAACAATTTTCACTCGTCGCGCGATGGAGAATGTCCCCAACGATGCGACGCCCGGCCGGACCGCCGCAAACGGGCGCTAAAGAGACGGGGCGCCATTCGGGCGCGGCGGCGGCGCCGACGCGCCGCGGACGGCGTCCGAAGGCGGTAGAACACCGCCGCTCCGGTGCGGAGAACAGGCGGCTTTTTCCGCGATAACAGGAGGCGAATAACAGGTCGATAATTCGCGGTTATCAGGAAGGTAACAGGTGGGTGGGGCACCTGATAACAGCGGCCAGGAAAATCGCCCATGAGGTGTTTGAGGTATGCAGCCTGCGCATGGGTTCGAGGCTGACGCGCCGACGCCATTTTTCATCCAGAATGGCGCGCCCCCCGGGCGCTGGTTGGCTGGCGACAGGCGCCGACGCCAAATGGATGGTGCGCCGATCCCAAATCCATGCCAACCCGTGACAAGCCCTGTCCGTTGTCGTTTTGAGCGTTTTCAATGCGTTAGCGCGCCGAAGGCGGGCGGATTTTCTTCACGGCGGGAGTGAGCCCGTTAGGCGTCGCGTTCTCGCACCAGGCGCTTGCGCTCGTGCGGCGCTTCGACGCTTTCACGCCCGGCAACGACCCCCACAAGGAGCATGACTTCGGCAGCTTCACCCCGTTCCGAAGGCGCTTCTGTTTCAGACCTACAGCCGCGCGACCGGCCGGCTCACCAGCAATCCCCTGCCACAGGCGAACGCCTATGCGATGGTCCGGAGGCGGGCGAGGGCGGCCGAGCATCACGACCAAGATCGGCAACCACACGTTTCGGGCGACGGGCGTCACCGCGTAACTCAAGAACGGCGGGACGCTTGAGCGAGCGGCGCAGATGGCGAACCATGCCAGCACACGAACGACGCAGCTCTACGACCGCCGGGCCGAGGAAGTAACGCTCGACGAGGTCGAGCGGATACTTGTTTAGCCCGTCATGCTCCGGCGGCGAGCGGCGTCCGCCACGCCCGCAGGTTCCGGGCGCCTTTCGCGCGATTGAGAAGCGGTTTGTCCGGACGGCTCCGCGGGGGACGAGCCGCGCCCGCCCGGCTCGCGCGCTTCCGTTCAGCGCGGATCGGCGAGCCTGGCGGGGAGTTTAATTATCAGTATATGTCTGTTATTATTCAATCGACGCAAGCTTCCACCCAGCGCCGCGATCCGTCATTAATGGCCGGATAGACTAGTGGATTTGGCGTTGCCGTCTTGCCGTGACATGATAGTCTCAGGCGCGAGCGTCCGCCCCGAAGGACGCGAGGAGACGTCCGATGGCCGCCAATCTCCAAGTCCTGCTGGATCACAGGCCGACCGGCAAGGTCTCGCCGGCCAACTTCCGCATTGTCGAGTCGCCCGTTCCGTCGCCGGGGCCGGGACAGGTGCTGGTGCGCCACCAGTTCCTTTCTCTCGATCCGTACATGCGCGGGCGCCTCAGCGACGCGAAGTCCTACGCCAAGCCGCAGGACGTCGGCGCGGTCATGCAGGGCGGCACGGTCGGGACCGTCGAGGCCTCCAACAATCCGCGCTTCAAGGCGGGCGACGCGGTCGTCGGCATGGGCGGCTGGCAGCGCTTTTCATTGAGCGACGGACGCGGCCTCAACGTCGTCGACGCAAAGTCGATCCCGATCCAGGCCTATCTCGGCCCCGTCGGCATGCCCGGCGTCACCGCCTGGTACGGTCTCAACAAGATCATCGCGCCGAAGGAGAGAGAGACGGTGCTGGTGTCGGCGGCGACCGGCGCGGTCGGCTCGGTCGTCGGCCAGCTCGCCAAGCATGCGGGCGCGCGCGCAGTTGGCGTCGCCGGGGGCCCTGAAAAATGCGAGTATGCGGTCAATGAGCTCGGATACGCCACTTGCGTCGACCACAAGTCGCCGAACTTCGCCGACGAGTTGAAGGCGGCGCTGCCGGACGGCGTCGACGGCCTGTTCGAGAATGTCGGCGGCGAGCCGTTCCAGCAGGCTTTGCGGCGGCTCAACAATTTTTCCCGCGTCGCCATCTGCGGCCTCATCGCTTCCTACGAGGGCGCGCCGACCGCGCTGCCCAACATGGGCATCTTCCTTGTCAAGCGGTTCAAGATGGAAGGGTTCATCCAGTCCGATCACAAGGACCTGTGGCCGCAGGCGATCGCCGAACTCGCCGCCCATGTCGCCGCCGGACGGCTGAAGTGGCGCGAGACGATCCGCGGCGGCCTCGCGAACGCCCCGCAGGCGCTGGTCGATCTCCTGCACGGCGAGAATTTCGGCAAGATGCTGGTCCGGGTGGATTGAGCTGGGCTAAAATTCTGCCCAAGCTTGAGCGCTATTGAAAAGACTGGCCGCTCGGAATAGGTGTCCGCGCAACCCGCGCCGTTGAGGCGAGCGTGAGCGGAACAGTTCGGAGGGCCCGGCCCATCGGACGAGGGGTCGTCCGCTTGGTCTCGCCAAAGCGGCGCGCGGCCATGACGGGAGCGCCCATTCCAGCATGAAGCTTCGCGACTGGCTGAAACGCAACGGCGTCACCCGCGCGGATTTCGCGCGCCGCATCGGCGTCTCGCCCGGCGCGGTGACGCTGATCTGCCGCGACGACGGTTCTTGGCTGTCGCGCGAGACGGCCGAGCGGATCGTCGCCGAGACGCAAGGGGCGGTCACCCCGAATGATTTTCTGCTCAACGCGCCGAAGGGCCACAAAGGACACGACATGCATCATCCCGTCACGGTCGCCATCGAGACCTTCGCGCGCGGCGAAATCGTGGTCGTCACCGACGACGACGATCGCGAGAACGAGGGCGACATGATCGCCGCCGCTTCGCTCTGCACGACCGAGAAGATGGCCTTCATCATCCGCCACGGCTGCGGCATCGTCTGCGCGCCGCTGACCGCCGACGACGCGCGCCGGCTGCATCTTCCGCCGATGGTGGCGACGAACAACTCTCCGCTCGGCACGGCCTTCACCGTCTCGGTCGACGTCAAGCACGGCATGACCACCGGCATTTCGGCCGAGCAGCGCTGCAACACCGTGCGCGCGCTCGCCAACGGCAACATGGGCGCGAGCGACTTCGCGCGGCCGGGTCACGTGTTCCCGCTCGTCGCCAGGGAGGGCGGGGTGCTCATGCGTTCCGGCCACACCGAGGCCGCGGTCGATCTCTGCAAGCTTGCCGGCCTGCCGCCGGTCGCGGTGATCTGCGAGCTCGCCAACGACGACGGCACGGTGATGGTCGGGCCGCAGATCCAGGCTTTCGCCGACAAACACGCGCTCGTGCGCATTTCCGTCGCCGATCTCATCGCCTACCGGCAGGCGCGCGAGAAGCTGGTCGAGCGCGTCGCGACCTTCCCGGTCAAGACGCCGATCGGCGAGCTTCAGGGCTACGCCTATCGCACTCCGTTCGATCCGGTCATGCATTTCGCCTTCGTGCACGGGCCGATCGGGGACGGGCGGGCCATGCCGGCGCGGCTGCACCGCTGCGACATCGTCAGCGACATTTTCGGCAGCGGCGCGATTCCCAAGGTGCTCCAGCGCTTCAAAGCGGAGGGGCGTGGCGCGCTCGTCTATTTGCGGGAGGGATCGGCGGGCGTTCCGGCAACTTTCGGCGCCGCCGAGGCGACGAACTCGGACGGCGCCCGCGCCATGCTATGGCGCGAAATTGGGCTCGGGGCGCAAATCCTGCGCGATCTCGGCGTCTCGTCGATCCGGCTGCGCACCGACAACCCCCGCACCTATGTCGGCCTCTCCGGCTTCGGCATCGAAATCGCCGCGGTCGAGCCGATCGACGGGTGAGGGCGGCCCGCGCCTTCACCCCTCCATCAGCGTCATCACATGCGCGGCGACGGAGCGGGCGAGGCCTTCGAGGTCGTAGCCGCCCTCCAGCACCGAGACGATGCGTCCGCCGCAGCGCTTTTGCGCGATCTCCATCAGCTTGCGGGTGATCCAGACGTAATCCGCTTCGACCAGATTGAGGTTGCCCAGCGGATCGCGGCGATGCGCGTCGAAGCCGGCCGAGATGATGATCAGGTCGGGCGCGAATTCTTCGAGGCGCGGCAGGATCGCGACCCCGATCGCCTCGCGGAACGTTTCGCCGGCGTCGCCGGCCCTGAGCGGCGCGTTGACGATCTGGTCGTGTTCCCCGCGCTCTCCGAGCGATCCCGTGCCAGGATACTGGGGCATCTCGTGGGTCGAGGCGTACATGACGCTCGGGTCGTCCCAGAAGATGTGCTGGGTGCCGTTGCCGTGATGAACGTCGAAGTCCACGATCGCGACCCGCTCGGCGCCGTAGACCGCCCGCGCATGGCGGGCCGCGACGGCCGCGTTGTTGAAGAAGCAGAAACCCATCGGGGTCGCACGTTCGGCGTGATGGCCCGGCGGCCGCGTGGCGACGAAAGCGTTTCTCACCTTGCCGGTCATCACCTCGTCGACCGCGAAGATGGCGCCGCCGAGCGAGCGCAGGGCGGCCTCGAACGTGCCCGGCGACATCGAAGTGTCCTGGTCGATGACGGTGCGCCCCTGGGTCGGCGTCGCCGCGCGGATCGCCTCGATATAGTCGAGCGGGTGGACGCGCGCGATCGCCGAAATCTCGGCCCGCGGCGCGACGTCCCGCGCGAGCATCTGAAAAATCTCGCTCTCCAAGGCGCGTTCGACAGCCAGCAGCCGTTCGGGCCGCTCGGGATGCCCCTCGCCCATGTCATGGGCCAGGCACGCCGGGTGGCTGATGAGCAGTGTGGTCACTGTCTGATGTCCTGCTTGGCGAAAAGCGTCTCCCGTCCCCGGCGCCACTCTCGCGCCAACGACTGGGAAAGTCCACCGCCATAACCGATCATGGCGGGACAGGTTCCGGTTTGCACGTCAATCGTTCGGCTTCTGCCGCCGCCTCCGGATAAAGGCTCGGCAGTTCGCTGAAGACGCGAAACATCACATAGCCCTCGCGAGCCGGCGCCGCAACGCGCAAGTCGCGCGAGGGGGCCTCCTCGTCATCGTGAGCGGCCAGCGCGCGCACCTCTTTAGGGGTCCCCAGCACGGCGTCGATGACGCCATGGGTCGCCGCCTTGTCGGTCAGCGCATAGAACACCAGACCGCGACGGGTGTGGAACGAGATCGAGGCGAAGGCGCGCCCGGCGGGCGCCCGGACGCGGATGGGGCCCGACGCCAGATCGTAGCGGCAGAAAGCCCTCGCCACCGCGGGATCGGCGTAAGGCAGCATCTTTTCGGCCGGGCTCGCGCGCGGCATCGCGACGGTCTCATTGAGCGCGCCGAGCGGCGCCAGCCGCGCGAAGGCGTCGCGGGTCGCCACAAAAGGCGCGACGAGCACGACGACGAGATGGACGATCGCGGCGAGAATGGCCGCTACGGCGACGGCGACCGCCGCGGCGCCGATCCGGATCGGCTCCGTCATCCGCAGCCGACCCTTGTGACGCGCGGGGCCGCGGACCTGTCGATCGCGCTGGCGGTGGCGCCGAGGGGCAAGTCATAGAGCCTGAGCGCCAGCGCAAACGGCCCCGGCGCGCCGATCGGCAGCCAGTTGCCCGGCTGGACCTGCGCCGCGACCGTGATGACGAAATCGCCGTTGCCGGCGCGCAAAATTTCCGACGAACGGAAGCCGTATCGCCGCGCCAGGTTGGCGACCGGCCATCCGTCGGGGTCGATCAGGCTCAGCGTCCAGTAGCGCGCCGCCGGCGCGTGCGGCCCGACTTCGTAGACGCAGCCCCCGTCGAGCGGGCGGCGGTCGTCGTCCACTCGGGCGATCAATTGCAGGCCTTCGCCGATCGCCAGGGGAATTTCGCCGGTGCGCTCGAGACGCGCCCGCGTGTAAGGGTCCGCCTCGATCGAGCCGGCATGGGCTTCGACCTCCCAGGGACCGAGCCGCACGCGATCGAACGGACTCATGCGTGACAGCGCGTAGCCGCTCGCCATGAGCCCCAGGCCGAGGCCGAACACGCAGACGAGCAAGACTTTGACAAAATCCGCCACGCGACGCCGCTCTCCGTGAGGCGGCCGATAAGCGCGAGGGCGGGGCTCGAAGTCAAGCGTCCTTGCGCCTTCACGGCGAGCCGACGGCGCGGCGCATGACCGCGACGCCGTTCGAGTCCGCGCCGGGTTCGGCCTCCGGCGTCGCCGACGTCTGGCCGTTTTTCAGCGCCGCCCGCGCCAGATCGCCGATGTCGAGGATCGCCTTGGTCGCGCGCGGCGAAAGACCGATGACCTGCGCTGCCGCGTCGGCGGCGGCTGGCGCGGCCTTCGCGGTTGCGCCCGCAGCCGGCGCGTTCGGGGCCGGCGGAGCGGCGACGCCGAACGGCGGCTTCGGCTCGAGGCCCTGGTGGGCGAAGACCATGAGCTCGCGCCATGTCTGCGCCGGCAGCAGGCCGCCGACCAAATTCTCCGTCGGCGAATTGTCGTCGTTGCCGAACCAGACGCTCCCGACGAAATTTCCGGTGAAGGCGTTGAACCAGGCGTTGGTCGAGTTGTTGGTCGTGCCCGTCTTGCCGGAAATGGCGAGGCCGGGAATCTGGGCGGCGCGCCCCGTGCCCTCGGTCACGACGTGGGTCAAGATGTTGTTCATTTCGGCGACCTTGTCGGCCGGAAGCACGCGAACCGGCGGCGCGCTGTCCTTCGCGCGGGAATAGATCAGTTTACCGTTCGAATCGCGCACTTCGACCGCGGCGTAGGGCCTCACGCGCAGGCCGCCGCTGGCCAGCGTCGCATTGGCGGCGACCATGTCGATCATTTTGACTTCGTCCGCGCCGACCGGCAGGGACACCGTGTCGAGCAGCGGCGTCGTCAGTCCCATCGCGCGCGCTGTTTGGACGATCTTGGAGCGGCCGAGGGCTGCGATCTTGCCTAGGTGATAGCTCTGATTCTTGGGCCAATAGACTTCGCCGATCTTGACCGACATACGGATCGCCGCGGTGTTGTAGGATTCGGCCAGCGCCCTGTACAGGGGCATGATTCCACCGCTCTCGCCGTGGTAGTTGTGCACGCAGTAATCGCCGATGCAGATGCCGGAAGCGTCGATCGGCGTCTCGGCGTGGTATTTGCCGGACAAGAGCGCAGTCATGTAGACGAAGATCTTGAACGACGAACCGGGCTGGCGGGCCGCCTCGGTCGCGCGGTTGAACTGGCTTGCTCCGTAGTCGCGTCCGCCGACCATCGCGCGCACGAGCCCGTCGGTCGTAGTGATGACCGTCGCAGCCTGGTGGGCGTGGTAGGCGGGCGCCTTGTCGCGCAGCATGTCCTCGATGACCGTTTCGGCCTTGGTCTGCAACACGCTGTCGAGGCCGGTCCGCACCACGACGGTCCTTTCGTCGCCGAGCTTGCCGACGGCGGCGAGGGCCTTCACCTCGGAATAGGCGAAGTCGAGGTACCAGTCCGGGCTGTCGTGCACGGTCTCGTCGATCGGGGTCGCGGGATTGCGTCGGGCGGCGTAGACCTGCCCCTCGGTCATGAACCCGGCGTCCACGAGATTACTCAGCACGGCGTTCGCCCGCGCCCGCGCCGCAGGAAGGTTGACGACGGGCGAAAACTTGGTCGGCGCCTTGAAGAGGCCTGCGAGCATGGCGGCCTCGGCGAGGTTGATGTCGCGCGCCGACTTGCCGAAATAGGTCTCAGCGGCCGCCTCCACGCCAAAGGCCCCGGCGCCCATGTAGGCGCGGTCGAGGTAGAGCTTGAGAATCTCCTTCTTCGTCAGGCGGGGATTCCAGCCATAGCGCAAGATAGGCCTCCTTGATCTTGCGCTCGATCGACCGCTCGTTGGTGAGGAAGAGGTTCCTCGCCAGTTGCTGGGTGATCGACGAGCCGCCCTGCACGACGCCCGCGGCTTTGGCGTCGACGGTGAGCGCGCGGAGCGTGCCGACGACGTCGATGCCGAAATGACTGAAAAAGCGCCGGTCCTCGGTCGCCAGGACCGCCTTGACGAAAAAGTCCGGCAGCTCCTCGAGCGGCACCGCCTCGTCGCGCTTGATGCCGCGCTGGCCGACTACGACCCCATAGCGATCCTGAAAAGTCACCGCGAGGTCGCCGCGCGACAGCCAATCGTCGTCCGCCGTCTCCTGAAACGCCGGTATGGCCAGCGTCAGCGCGACGAGGAGACCGGCGAGGCCGAGGGTCAGCGTCTCGCAGGCGAACTCGACGAGAACGCGGGGCCCGCCAGACAGGCGCAGCCGGTCGGAAGCAGCGTCGATCGTTTGCAGGACGCCGAAGACCGTCCGGCGGGCGTCGAACATCGACGAGTCGACGACGGCGTCAAGGGCGAGCAAGGCCCGAGACGCCGCGCCAAGCAGCCTTTTAATTCCCGTCCTCGACACGAAGGTCCTCGATTGCGCCTGCGCCCGAGCGGAATCGCCGCTCGGCCGGAGAGGACTTAACATAGGTTCGGCCTTGGCCTAAACCGTGGCGGCGACGATCGGGTCGGGTCTCGGCGGCGGGCTCGGGTCTCACGACCACGCAAAAGCCGCGAAGCCGGCGCCTGGATCGGCGCGAGAGGCGCGAGCCGGCAGGAATGACGATCAAGGACGCCGAAGGGGCGCCGTTCTGGCGGGTGAAATCGCTCGAGGAAATGAGCCTCGACGAATGGGAGAGCTTGTGCGACGGCTGCGCCCGCTGCTGCCTCGTCAAGCTCGAGGACGACGACAGCGGCGACATCCATTTCACCGACATCGGCTGCACGCTGCTCGACGCCAAGGCCTGCCGCTGTCGTGATTACAAGCACCGCAAACGGCGCGTCCCCGACTGCGTCAAGTTGACCCCGTCGGTCGTTCGCGCGCTGAGCTGGCTGCCGGTAACCTGCGCCTATCGGCTCCTCGCCGAAGGGAAGGACCTGCCCGACTGGCATCCGCTGGTCTCGGGTTCGTCCGACAGCGTTCATGAGGCGGGCGTCTCGGTGCGCGGGCGCGTCGTCGCCAGCGAGGACGACCTCGCGCAGGAGTTCTGGCCGGACCGGATCGTCAAATGGCCGAACCGCGCCCCGCGCAGCGGGCGGACGTGACGCCCCGGTCTACGGACACGGCCATCATCCCTCTGGCCGCCGCTGCTGGTGGCGCGCGGGCGTGCGCGTCTGCAACTGACCGATCCGCCGTTCAATGAAACAAGGCCGCCGTCTTCGCGCGGGCGACCCCATCCTTTGCGGCCCTCACGCCGCAGCGCTCGGCCGCGCCTTCAGAGCCTCATGCCAGCGGTTGAGATTGGCGAACTCAGGCGGGATAGCGACGCGCGCGGACCTTGCGAAGTCGAGGGCGACGAGCCCCGTGATGTCGGCGACGGTGAAACGGTCGCCCGCAATGAACGGCCGGTCGCTCAGAACGCCGTCGAAAATCATCATGGCGCGCAGCGCCCGGGGGCGGTTGGCCGCGGCCCAGTCGGCGATCTGAGGCGCCTCCATCTTGGCCATATGCGGGTGCGTATGGCGAAAGACCTGGGCGATCGGGCAGCAGGAGGCGCCACTCCACCCGGCGCTGCCACATCTCGACCGACGCCCGCTCGAGCGGCGTCGCGCCGAACAGGTTCGGCTCGGGATGCAATTCCTCGATATAGCGGCAGATCGCGATCAATTCGTCGATTACCGTCCCGTCGTCCAGTTCGAGCGCCGGAATCACCTGGAAGGGATTGACGGCCGAGAACTCCGCCGTCTTGTGCTCGAGCTTGGCGAGATCGACCTCGAATTCGCGGAATCGACACGCCTTTTTCGGCGAGGAAAATGCGCACGCGGCGCGGGTTCGGCGCGAAATTGGAATTGTAGAGCTTCAATCGTCCCTCCCGCCGGCGAACCGCCCTCACCGTCTGCGAGGGTAATCGAGTCCTCGGCGAAAATCCCCAGCGTCGAGCCCGCTCGTCAGCCGCTCGTTAATCATTTGGACAGCATGATCGGCGCGCGTGTTGCGGTGCGTGCCGGGCGGTCATGAGCGAGTTGAGGGCGCAGAACGGGGCCAGGGGCCGGAGCGATCCCGACGCTGCTGCGCGCCGGCGCAAGACGACCCTCGAGATCCGCCACGCGCGACAGATCCTGACCGGGCCGGACGCGATACCGACCCATTCGGCCGCGATGGTGCGGCTGTTCGCCGAAATCAACCGCCGCGCCGCGCCGATGCTGGGGCTCCTCGCGCTCGGCCTTTGCGCCCTCGCGCTGGCGTGGATCGGTGCGGGGGCGCTCGCGACCTGGTTGGCCTTCATCGTCTGCGCGATCGCGCTCATCTACGCCCTGCCGATCGCCTTTCTGGACAGCGTCGACGCCGAGAAGAGCGCGGGAGCGTGGCGGCGCAAGTTCGTGCTCGCGACCGCCTTTTGCGGCTCGGCCTGGGCCTATCTCGTCGTCGCGCTCTTGCGGTCGAATGAGCCGAATGCGCAGGCCATCGCCATTCTGGTCATGCTGCTCGTCTCGACGGTGATGTCGCTCCTGGCGGCGGCGATTCCGGCCGCTTTCGTCGCCGGCATGCTGCCGATGATCGTCAGCGTGATCGTCGTTTACGCCCCGCGCTTACAGGGGGCGGCGCTGCCGGCGGCGGCGCTGGCGATCGGCGCCGTCGGCTATTTCCTGGTCGTCGTCCAACGCCTGCATGCGGCGGCCGCGCGCAACATCTCGTTCCAGGCGGAGAAGGACTCGCTCATCGCCGAACTCGAGCAGGCGAGGCTCAATTCGGACGAGGCTCGCCGCAGGGCGGAGAGCGCAAACCTCGCCAAGTCGCGTTTTCTCGCCACCATGAGCCACGAATTGCGCACGCCGCTCAACGCCATCCTCGGCTTCTCGGAAGTGATGAAGGGGGAATTGTTCGGTCCGCACGGGGTGTCCGCCTACAAGGAATATTCGAACGACATCCATGTCAGCGGCCAGCATCTGTTGATGCTCATCAACGAGATCCTCGACCTCTCGCGGGTCGAGGCCGGCCGTTACGAACTGAAAGAAGAGTCGGTGTCGCTGCCGGGCGTCGTCGAGGACTGCTGCCGGTTGCTCTCGATGCGGGCGAAGAGCCGCAACCTCGCCGTCACGGAGGCGCTCGAAAGCGATTTGCCGCGCATCTGGGCCGACGAGCGCGCAGTGCGCCAGGTGACGCTGAACCTGCTCACCAACGCGATCAAATTCACACCCCAGGGCGGCTCGATCGCCGTCAAGGTCGGCTGGACCGGCAACGGCGGACAATATGTGTCGATCAAGGACACGGGGCCGGGCATTCCGCCGGAAGAAATTCCGATCGTCTTGTCGTCGTTCGGCCGCGGCTCGCTCGCGCACAAGAACGCCGAAGAAGGCACCGGACTCGGCCTGCCGATCGTCAAGGGACTGGTCGAACTGCACGGCGGCCAATTTCGCCTCTCCTCGAAACTGCGCCAGGGCACCGAGGCGGTCGTCATCTTTCCGCCCGAGCGGGTGATGGACGCGCTGCCGGCGCTCGACCCCGAGACGTCTCCGGAGGCGCAAGAGCGGCGCGCGCGCCGCCTCGGCCGCAAGCGGCGCGATCCCGCGCGGGCGGCGTGACGCGTCAGAGCGCGGCCTTTTCTCCGAAGCCGGCCGCCTCGATGGCGAGATGCGCCTTGTTCTGAAAGCTCGCTTCCTGGCCCTCGACCAGCAGCGGCGCGGCGTCGGCGACCGCGCGACAGACGGCCTCGACCCAGCCCGCCTCGGATTTCGCGAAATCGCTGAGGACAAAATTGTGGACAAGGGCCTTGTCGCCGGGATGGCCGATGCCGAGACGCACGCGACGATAGTCGTTGCCGACATGGGCGCTGATCGATCGAAGCCCATTGTGGCCGGCGTTGCCGCCGCCGACCTTGACCCGAACCTTGGCCGGGGCGAGGTCGAGTTCGTCGTGAATGACGATGAGGGCGTCCAGCCCGAGCTTGTGGAAGCGGAGCGCCTCGCCGACGCTGCGGCCGGATTCGTTCATGAAAGTCTGCGGGGCGAGCAGCATGACGCGTTGCGAGCCGATCACGCCCTCCGCTGCGAGCCCGGAGAAGCGGGCGCGGAACGGGCCGATGCGATGGGCGACGGCGATCGCCCCGATCGCCATGAAGCCGATGTTGTGGCGGTTGTGCGCATAGCGCGCGCCCGGATTGCCGAATTCCCGCGATGACGAGCATGGGGCCCCCGATCGACCCCGCGCCCGAAGGCGCGGGCGAAGCTCCCTCCCCGGCGCGCCGGGGGAGGGCGTTCCGCTTTACTTCTTGGCGGCGGGCTTGGCCGCGGCGGCGGGCGCGGCGGCCTTGGCTTCGGCTTTGGCTGGCGCCGCGGCGGCGGCCGGCGCGGGCGCGGCGGCGGGCGCCGCGGCGGGTTCTTCGGCCATGACGGTCGGCGGGACGATGGTCACCACCGTGAGATCCGTCTTGGCGGGAACCGGCCTGCACCCCTCCGGCAGCATGAGGCTCGAGACATGCACCGAGTTCGGCGAAGTCGAGGCCGGTGAGGTCGATCGTGATCGCCTCCGGTATCGCGTCCGCCGGCGCCAGGACCTCGACCGTGTGCAGGACGAGGTTGACCGTCCCGCCTTTCTTGAGGCCCGGCGAGGCTTCGCGGTTCTCGACATGGACCGGAATGCCGATGCGCACGCGCGAGCCGGGCGTCAGCCGCAGAAAGTCGACGTGAACGGGCCGGTCGGTGACGACGTCGAGCTGGTAGTCGCGCGGGAGCACGCGCTCCTTGCGCCCGTCCAGCTCGAGCTCGAAGACGGTCGTCAGGAAGTGGCCGGCGTAGATGAGTTTGTTGACGTCCCTGAAGTCGACCGAGATCGGTGCGGGCTTCAGACCGCCGCCATAGATGACGGCGGGAACGCGGCCTTCGCGACGAACGGAGCGGGCGGCCCCCTTGCCTGTCCCGCTGCGCGTCACGGCCGCGAGTTGCTTGATCGCTGCCATGATGATGTCCTTATCGAGTTCATCGCGCCCTTGCCTCCAGGGGTGTCGGAACCGGCGCGAAGGGCAGGCTTATAGGGGAGGAGGCGGGACGGGACAAGAGCGGCGACGGATTGCGGAGAGGACGCGCGCGCGGCGAAGGCCGGCGGCTTCGCATATCGCAGCTTTAGCGTCGCGTTCCAGGATTTTCAGGGACTTGCGACCCCGATTGTCGTCGCCTCGTCTGTTTCCCGCGGCGGTCGCTCCGCGCGACGCGGGCGGTTCGTTTGACTCATAGTAACACTTATGTTACTAAATATGACGTTCGAACTGCGTTACTACGTCGCCTCCGATGGAAGGAGCCCGTTTGAGGAATGGTTCGTCGGCGCGCTTAGAATGAAGGGGAAGGAAATGGCGTTGACCAAGAGATTCAAGGAACTGGTGCAACGTCGCGTCGCGAGCGATCCCGCTTTTGGGCGCTCGCTTCTGCGCGAGGCGATCGAGGCGATGCTTTCCGGCGATATTGACGCCGGCAAGGCCATCCTGCGGGACTACATCAAGGCGACAGTCGGCTTCGAGAAACTCGGCGAGGCGACGGATACGCCGCCCAAGAGCCTCATCCGCATGTTTGGCCCGCGTGGAAATCCTCAGGCGCGCAATCTCTTTGGCGTTATCGGCCACCTGCAAAAGCAGGCGGGCGTCGAATTCCATCTGACCCAGGAGCCGCGTTAAGAGCAGTGATGCCCTCGGTTCTTCGCGCGGGCTCCCCGTACGCCTTCAAGAACATCTCGACCCAAGCCTTCGCCGCCTCCTCGATCTCCCGGGGCTCCGGCTCTCGACCACGCCGAACGGCAGGCGCTTGTTGGAGTTGCTTGCCCGTCGCGCACGGGCGCCGGAGACCGGGCAAAACCGGCCGCATCAGTGAGGCTGGACCGGCGATCGGGTCGACAGTCGTAACGAAAGCCGCTCCATCCTCGGCGACCGCCGCTCTCGGTGAGTTAGCGCACGTTCGTCGTTCCCACCGCTCGCTCGAGCTCGTCGAGCCGCCGCCTCAGTTGGTTGATTTCGTCGCGCAGGGGATCGACCGGCGCGGCGACCGGGGGCGGCGCGGGCGTCGCAACGCGCCGCCGCGCCCGTCTCGCCACCAGGGATTCATTGACGAGGACGACGAGACAGAAAACTATCGCTCCCGCCAGGCCCGCCTGCTCGCCCGCGGCATATTGATAGACGGAGAATCCGATCCCGATCGCCGCGGCCAGGTTCACGATGAAATACATCGCTCGCGCCCCGCAAACCGAATTCGGCTGCAGAGGATACATCCGAAGTCTAGCTGGGGCAATCGCGGCCGTTATCCACAATTCCCGAACAAATCACCGCGCGCGCCGGTGCGTGACCGATTTTGCGGTCGTTGACGGGTCCGAGTGTCACAATCCCGAGGGGTCGATCACCTCCTGACGTTCGTCGACACGCATGGCGAGTCCGGCGATGATTGCGTGCAACCGGGGCGAGTTCGGGCTCGCCTGACGCGGGCGCGGGGCGTCGTCGCCGCGCCAGGGAACGCCACGCGATATCAGGTCTACGCTCGGCAACGCGCGGTATGGGCTCATCCGGCCGGTTCCTGCGCCAGCGCCCGGATCCTTTGGCGGGCGTCGAGGAGGGTGGCCAGCGCTTCGGCCCCGCCGCCCAGACGAATGATCAGCTGGCGGGCGTGGCTGACCACCCGTCCGGGCAGGCCGATCAGATGGAAGCGCAGCGCCTTCATGCGTTTGGCCGCCCATCTCTCGCCCAGCGCGAGACGCTTCATCGCGGCGTTTAGATTGAACGCCAGGATCGTCAGCGCCCACCAGGCGGCGTTGGCGCCGAACAGCCCAGAGGGCATCTGTCCGCCCGCCAGGTCGGATTTCGTCGCCGAATGGACTTCCTCGCTCTTGCCGCAGCGCTCGCGCAGCCACCAGATCACGCCCTCGCCGGCGCCCGTGCGGTTGGTCACGACGGCGAACAGTTTATAGACCCCCTTCGGGCCGAACGCCTGGGTGGGAAACGGCAGCTTCGCCTCGTCGCCCAGCGCCAGTTGGCGCAGCGGTTCGCGGATCGCGAGAAAGCGGTAATCGGCGCGGTTGCGGCTGTGCCCGGCCCAATTGGGCACGTAGACGACCTCGGCCCATTCTTGATCGGTCTGTTGCGGCTGGCCGTCCGTTTTGCGGATCAGCGGCTTCCACGCGCTCTCGGGCGTCGTCCGCACAGCCGCGCGGAAAGCCTCGGTCACGTCGGCGCCGATCGCGAACTCGATCACGCCAAAGCGCGGGTCTTTTCCCTCGCCGCAATAGAGCAGCAGCTCTTCCTGATAGCCCGCCGTGTCCGAACGCAACGAGACTGTCCTCACGCTGTCCGGCAGATGGCGCAGGCTCTCTTTCAGGACGCGCAACTGCTCGTGTCCGGCGGGCACGTTGCCGTCGCGGAACTCCGAATAGAGCATCGCGCCCTGCTCCGCCCACCAGCAGTTCAGCGGCTGATACGCCTTGAACTTCTTGTAGCAAAACAGCGCCTCGCGCTTGTGCGTCTCAATCAGCGTCGCGTCCATGTCCAGCGTCGCCGTCGCCGCGGGCTGACGCTTCTGCAGAAAGTCCAGCAGCGCCTGGTTCACCCGCCATAGACCGCGCAGTTCCTGCGTCACCGCCGGAATGAACGCCATCCCCGCGACCGCCTTGGGCGAGGCTGGATCATCGAACCGTTCCAGCCAGCCCGACAGCGCCGACGGCGAGGGCGTCGCCCGCTCGCGCTCGCGCCGCCAGCGGCTTTTCAGCGACCGCCGTTCGGCGCGCGAAAGCAAATCCTTCTCGATCGCCCGCAGGATCGCCGAAAAGCCGCTGTCGCGCTCCAACCGTTCGATGTCTTCCACGCAGTCGCCGCCGGAGAGATTCAGGAAAATCACCGCCAGAACCATCTGGATGTCGAGCCAGCCCTGGCCGCCGGCCGCCCGAACATGCCGCTGGATCGCCCCGCCGAGGCCGCAGGCCTTGATCAGGTCGAGATACAAGGGAAGCCCGGCCAGCGACGTCAATCCATGGCTGGACGAATTGGCCTCATACTGGAAATCGAGCAGCCCCTGTGCCAGCATCGCGCACCCCGTTGGTGATGGTTCTTGAGTTGCAAACCAAGACTATCTCCCTGATTCTTCAGGGCCAACGGGGAACTTGAATTTTCCTGATGCGGAATTCAGGTTATCGTGTCCGGGCCGCGTGAGCCCGCCGTCGTCTCAGGCCGTCGTCCCGTAGGCGGCGAAGAACACCTCGACCCCGGCCTTGACCGCTGATCCGACCGGCTCTAGGCAAATCGAATTCCGTCTCGCCGTCCGGAAGAAGTTCTCCGGGCAGCTCCATGGTGTCCCTCACGCGAGTTCGAGCGCCCGCGGCGCGAGGGCGACGACGCGTGGGATCGGCTTCGTCCCCTGTTCATAATACGCGACCATGCGGCGGCTGATGCCGAGCGCCTTCGCGGCGGTGTCGAGCGTATACGCCTGGCGTTCGCGCCAATTCTTGAACTCCGCCGCCCACATGGCGAGGCCCGCCTGTTCCTGATCCGCGTCCATGTCGATGTCGTCCGTCCAGACCACGTCGGTTCCGCGCTCGCCGACTCGGACCTCGCGGGCAGCCGCCTAGTTGGCCGCGGCTTGATTATTCGCCTTTTCGTCCGGGCTGGGGCCCGACCCTTTCAGGCGAATGATGGACTGGAGCGCATCGAACCAGAACGGCGCGCCGAACAGCGCTGCCGCGGCGGTGATGATCCAGCCGAGGAGCGACGAGAAGATCGTCGCGGAACTCCACACGCTGTCCCAACCGCCATGACCATTGCTCACCTCAAGGAAGTGCCCGGGCGCCCAGCCCACCGGCAGGTCGGCTTCGGCCATGTTCGTGATCACGAGCATCGCGTCTTCTTCTGTCGCAGGTTTTTCGCCGTGCAGCAATGCCGACGGGAACGTCGGCGTCTTGAGCCCTTCGGCGAGCGAGGGGTGCTCCCACAGCATCGTTCCGATCCGGATCGAATCCATATTGAAGATGAACGCGATCGGCAGGGCGATGAGGAAGGTGAAGAGTTGCGTGCGCCGCTTGAAGGTCCCGCTCAGTCGGTCCATGCCGTTGTCGAACCAGTCGCCGACCTCTTTTTCGATCTGTTTGAGGTCCCCGGAGCTTCGGGCAACGATCCCCTGAAGCAACTGCCGGATCTGAGGGTCCGCGATCCCGGCGACTTGCGCATCGAGCGCGGCGATTGCCTGCGGCCCTGGCGCATGGGCCGCCTGCGCCGGGGCCGCTGCCGACAGCCCCGTCACGTCGAGCAGCGCGCGTGCGAACTGCGCCTTGTCGATGTAGGAGGGAAGGTTCTTCTTATCCGCAAAGGGATCCGGATTCTGCGGACCGGCGCCGCCCGGACTGAACGGGCTGATCGAGCCGTGCTGGTAAAGCTGCCTGGCGAGGCCGGTGAAATTGGGATCGTTGACCAGCGCCTGGACGCCGCTCAGCAGATTTGTCGCGCGCAGCTTCAGGACCGAATTGATCGCCTCGACCGCCGAGCTGGTGAACAGGCTGATGGCGAGAAACCCGAAAACGACACCCGCCGCCACATCAAGGATGGTGCTGCCGAACATGGGACGTCCTCCCAAAGTCTTGGCTTCCCAGATGTCTTGTTTACGCGCGTAATGGCCGGATCGCAAGCGGAGAAGCCGCCGCGGAAAGAGGCGGCGCAATCTCGGCGGCGCGGTCGGCCTGGCGCTGATCAATACGATGCTCGATAAGCGGATGGACCTGCATCTCGAGCGGCTGCGCGAGTCGGTGACCTGGGGCCGCCAGGTCGCCGTCGACACGCTTTCCGACATGACGGCGGCGCTCGCCGCGCGCGGCTCCGACGCCGAGCTCGCCGCGACGAGGCAGCTCGCCCTCATCGTGCGCCGTCAGGCGGAGGTCCTGGCGCTCTCCGACGTCTTCCTGGCGCTGACCGCGATCTTCCTCGGCTGCGTGAGCTTCGCCGCCCTGATGCGCCGGCCCTCGGGGGCGCCTGCGGGGGGCGGGGGGCACTGAGGCGCTCGATTACCAATCGTTAAAGAAACGGCCCTTGCGGCCTTATGCCGCCCCGCCATATTATATAGCGCGTGCCCGCCTGGGTTTTCCCGACGGGCGCCATACCCTTATCCAAGAGGTTTCTCTCATGTCCGACTATGACCGCTACGCCAATACGCGTCCTGGCGCGGGGCTCGCACGGTCCGGCGTCGCCGTCGATCAGGGCCTGCGCGCCTATATGATCGGCGTCTACAACTACATGACCCTGGGCCTCGGCGTGACCGGCCTGGTCGCCTACGCCGCCTTCGCCCTAGCCGATGTTCACTTTGTGGGCGGGCATCCCGTTTCGGCCAGCGCATTTGGTCAGCTGATCTATACGTCGCCGCTGCGATGGGTGATCATACTCGCGCCGCTGGCGATAGTATTCTACATCTCGGCCCGCATCAATTCGATGTCGGTCGCCAGCGCCCGAAACTGGTTCCTTGTGTTCTCCGCGCTGATCGGCCTCTCGATGTCGACGCTGCTCTTGGTCTACACGGGCGCCTCGATCGGGCGCGCGTTCTTCGCCACCGCGGCGGCCTTCGCCAGCCTCAGCCTCTACGGCTACACCACCCAGCGCAGCCTCTCGGCGGTGGGGTCGTTCATGTATATGGGCCTGATCGGCCTCGTCGTCGCGAGCCTGTTGAACCTGTTCCTGCAAAGCTCCGGTTTTCAGTGGGCGCTGTCGGTCATCTGTGTGATTGTCTTCGCCGGCCTGACCGCCTGGAACACCCAGTCGATCAAGGAGATGTATTTCGCGGGCGATGGCTACGAGATGACCCAGAAGAAGTCGATTAACGGCGCGTTGAGCCTCTACCTCGACTTCATCAACATGTTCCAGGCGATCCTGATGCTGACCGGGTCGAACCGCAACAACTGACCTACGGCCGTTGGCTGAGCGTTAGGGTTTGCCCCGGCCCGCGTTGCGCGGGCCGGGGCTTTTTGTCAGCGCTTCGTTGACAGCCGCGGCGGCGAACGCGGAGAGCGCGACCGGCGCCGCGACGTGACGAACCGAGAACCAGCTCACGCGCGCCTCCTTCACCGGAGGCGGGCGCCGGCAAAGACAAGGGGTCGCAGCATCGTCCGGGCTCCGCGACCCGCTCCAATCAATTCGAGACGAGGATTTTTTAGCTGCCCGGCTCGCGCAGAGGCGGCGGTCAGCCGTCGCCCTGCCGCCGGCGTCCGCTCGCCGGCGGACGCAAATGTCGCAAAACATTGCGTGGAAATCGGGGCCCTATTCAACATTTGACGAGCGGAATACGGCAAAATCGGGTCATACGTCGAGTTAGCAGCCCCAAATTGTGTCTTTTCTGCATCAGTTGCTTGAAAAAGAGCGCTCGATTGGCAATTTGTCGTTTGATTATGACACCCACCCGACTAATTCTGCGCTAGGTTCGCTTTGCGACGGAGCTTCGGGGGCTAATTCTTCTCTTACGCCGTTCACAAAGTTTTGTGACACTTTGATGACACCCGGAAATTGTTACGAGGGACTGCAAGTATACCACCTACGACGCCTTCGCTTACGCTTACGACGCCCACGCTGACGACGCTGACCAGGGACGACGAGGTGGCATTCATGAAAAAGCTTGCTGTTCTTCTGGCGATGACCGGCCTCGCCGGCGCGGCGCACGCCGCCGATCTGCCGACCACCAAGGGCCCTCCGCCCGCTCCGCCGAACTGCTTTGCGAGCATTTGGACCTGGCTCGAACTCGACGCCGGCCGATTGTCCGCTGAGCTGGGGCCCCTTCACCGTCTACGCGACGCTCGACGCAGGGCTCACCTACGAGTTCGAACGGCGCCCCCTACAGCGCAGCGTGGAATAACGGCGTCAACAGTTTCATCCAAAAGCAGAGCTACGGAGCGAAGTGGCTTTGGTCGCCGAACAACCTCAGCCAGTCGGTCGCCGGCATCAAGATGAGCCAGCCACTTCCGTTCTTGTCGGGTCCGTTCTTGTCGGGTTGGTCGCTTATCGGCGCCTTTGAATGGGGATTCAATCCGTATTACGGG
Source organism: uncultured Alphaproteobacteria bacterium (assembly GCA_963805295.1). Classification (GTDB taxonomy): domain Bacteria; phylum Pseudomonadota; class Alphaproteobacteria; order Rhizobiales; family Beijerinckiaceae; genus Roseiarcus. The sequence continues at coordinate 136,261 of CAWDTW010000084.1, forward strand.
TACCCCGCCGCCGCTCAGCAAGCGCAAGTGCAGCAAAACGGCAAGGCGTTGCTCTTACAGGGCGCGGGCGCCAACTCGAGCCGCACCGGCCAACCGGACAACTCGCAGGCGTTCATCGGCGTCAGCAACAAGATGTATGGCACCTTGACCGCCGGCCGCGTCAACACGCTGTCGCTCGACGCGATCAACTCCTACGATCCGATGGGCGGCTCCTACGCCTTCTCGCCGCTCGGCTTCTCCGGCTCCTTCGCCGGCTTCGGCGACACCGAGGCCGCGCGCGCCAACACCGCCGTCAAGTACCGGTTGGATTTCCCCTATCCCGCTTTTTACGGGGCGAATTTCCGCGTCGGCGGCTTGGCGCAGTGGGGCGGCTACGATCAGGGCAACGGCACGGATGGGCTCTATCAGGGCCAGATCGGCGGCGACTTTAACTTGTTCGGCGGCGCCCCCTACGCCGGCACCCTCTCGCTCGACGCGATCGGCAGTTACGGCAAGGACGCGGTGAACCTCAGCACCTTCACCGGGACTTGCGCCACTCTCACGAAAGGTCCCTTCGCCGGCCAGACCGGCTGCACCTCGGGCCTTCCGATGTTCTATAGCAACACCGACTTGAAGGCGACGCTGTCGAACAATACCGGCGTGTTGCTAACGGCCAAGTATAAATGGCAAGCCTGGACACTCTACGGCGGGTACGCATGGCTGAGGCAGGGGGATACGAGCGACACCTATCCGGACGGCTTCCGCACCATCGGCGGCTGGAACATTCCTGGGACGATCCCCTCGACCTTTCCCGGCGCGGCGAAACTCTTTCCGACGCAATGGGTCATCACCAACAACTTCGTTATCCCGAGGATCGCTCCGTATTGGTGGATCGGCGCCAAATATGCAGTCACCCCTCAGCTCGACGTAACCGGCGCCTTCTATTTCCTCGATCAAACCAACTTCAGCACCACCCCCTGCGCCGGCACCCTCTTCACAACTGTCGAACCAAACGGTAATAAAATCGCCGTTGGACGCATCAACAGCGGCAACTGCGCCGGCTCGGAAGACTTCTTCTCCGCGCTCATCGACTATCGGCCGTTCAAGCGCGTCGACCTCTACGCTGGCCTTTTTATCGCCAACGTTTACGGCGGTCTCGCCAGCGGCTTTCCGGCGACCCAGGACATCACGCCGACCGCCGGCCTGCGCATCAAGTTCTGACGCGGGACGATCGCATGGAGGCCCGGCTGACAGGTGACACTCAGCCATCCTTGAGGCCGAGGACGTCCGCCATCGAATAGAGGCCGGGCTTTCGGCCATGCGCCCAGCGCGCCGCCTTCAAAGCGCCGTAGGCGAAGAGCGCGCGATCCTCGGCCTGGTGCATGAGCACGATGCGCTCGCCTTCGCCGGCGAAGACGACGCTGTGATCGCCGACCACAGTGCCCCCGCGCAGCGACGCGAAGCCGATGTCGCCCTTGCGCCGCGGGCCGGTGACGCCGTCGCGCCCGCGCGCGGAATGGGTCTTCAGCGCGATCCCGCGCGCGGCGGCGGCGGCCTCGCCCAGCATGAGCGCCGTGCCCGAAGGCGCATCGACCTTCATGCGGTGGTGCATCTCGACGATTTCGATGTCGTACTCGTCGCCCAGCGCAGCGGCGGCGCGGCGCGTCAGGGCGGCGAGCAGGTTGACGCCGAGGCTCATGTTGCCCGAGCGCACGATCGCCGCGTGCCGCGCCGCGGCGTCGATCTTCTCGAGATCCTCCTCGGCGAGCCCGGTCGTGCCGATCACATCGGCGATGCGCGCCTGCGCGGCGAGGGCGGCGAGCTCGACGGTCGCGGCGGGCGAGGAGAAGTCGATGATCGCGTCGGCGTTCAGCATCAGCGGCAGCGCATCGACGACGATCGTGAGACCGCTCGCCGGGCAGCCGGCGAGGGCGCCCGGATCGTGTCCGAGCCAGGGCGAGTCTTCGCGCTCGAGCGCGCCGGCGAGCGTCAGCCCCTTCGCCTCATGGATCGCGCGCACGACCATGCGGCCCATGCGGCCCGCGGCGCCGGCGACGATGATGCGCAAATCCACCATCCCCTGAACTCTCCCTCGCGTGGGCGCGTCAGACGCCCTCGACCGCCACCACATCGATTTCGGCCGCGCCTTCGCGGAGCGCCCTCGCCGCCTGATATTCGGCCGAGCGGAAATAGGCCCGCGCCGCCTCGTAGCTGTCGAATTCGAGCACGACGTTGCGCGCCCGCGCCTTTCCCTCGAGCGCCTCATGGCGCCCGCCGCGCGCGAGCGCTCTTCCGCCATGCGCCGCGATCGCCTTGGTCGCCTCCGCCGCATAGCGCGCGTAGGCCTCCGGATCGACGATGTCGACGCGCGCGATGACGTAGCCTTTGGGCATTGGCGCTTCCTTAAAGACGATCGATCGGGAAGGATAGCGCGGTTCGGCGCGCAATCAAGGCGTTGCGGAAGCGATCCCAGGGCTCTGAACTCGAGTTCGAGGGCGGTCGACGGGTCGCGGGTTGCCGATCACCCCGCAAGCCGGGTTCATCGTCGCAAAAAAGCCTTGCGAAATTCACGCCCGGTTCAGCCGCGTTGGCGTTTCATGGCCTCGGGCCGGGAAACATGGAGGAGAACATGGTCACGCGTTTCGTTCCGGGCGGCATCCTCGCCGCCATCGCAGGCGCCGCGATGATGGTCGTCGCCTCGTCAAGTCCATCGTCCGCGTTCACGCTGTCTTCGCCCTCGCTCGGCGAACCGGTCGTCACGGCGGACATCCAGCACGTCTACTGGCATCGCGGGGGCGGCTGGCATCGCGGGGGCGGCTGGCATCGCGGTTATGGCTACTACGGGCATCACCGGTATGGCCACTACGGCTACTACGGGCATCACCGGTATGGCCACTACGGGTACTACGGGCATCGCCCGTATGCCCACTACGGGTACTACGGGCATCGCCCGTATGCCCACTACGGGTACTACGGGTATCGCCCGTATGCCCACTACGGGTACTACGGGCATCGCCCGTATGCCCGCTACGGGTACTACGGGCATCGCCCGTATGCCCACTACGGGTACTACGGGCATCGCCGGTATGCCCGCTACGGGTACTACGGGCATCGCCCGTATGCCCACTACGGGTACTAAGGGTACTATGGACACCACCGGCATTGCTGGATCGGCCGCTTGAGCTATCGTCATTGCCGATGGTGGTGACCGCCCGGTCTCGAGCCTAGCGCGAGACCGATCGAGGCCCGGGCTCGGGGCGGGCAAGCCGCCCTGAGCCCACTCAGCCCTGCATTTTCGCCATGAGGGCGTCGGAGATCTCGAAGTTGGCGGTGACGTTCTGCACGTCGTCATTGTCCTCGAGGAGGCCGATCAGTCGCAGGATCTTCTCTCCCGCCTCGTCGTCGACGGCGACCGTGGTTTGCGGCCGCCACACGAGGGAGGCCTTCCGCGGCTCGCCGAATTTGGCCTCGAGCGCCTTTTGCGCCTCGGTCAGCGCCTCGACCGAGGTAATCACCTCGTGCTCGTCCGGACCGGACACGACATCGTCGGCCCCCGCCTCGATCGCAGCCTCCAGCATGGCGTCGTCGTCGGCGACCCGGCGGTCGAACACGAGGGCGCCGACGCGGTCGAACATGAACGACACCGCTCCGGTCTCCGCGAGCGATCCGCCCGCTCTGGCGAAATACGAGCGCACCTCGCCTGCGGTGCGGTGGCGGTTGTCGGTCAGCGCTTCGACGATGACGGCGACGCCGCCCGGCGCGTAGCCCTCGTAGCGCACTTCGTCGTAGGTCTCGCCCTCCGCGCCGGACGCCTTCTTGATCGCGCGCTCGATGTTGTCCTTGGGCATGTTCTCGGCACGGGCCGCGAGGACGGCGGCGCGCAGCCGCGCGTTCATCGCCGGATCGGGCAGGCCCATCTTGGCGGCGACGGTGATTTCGCGCGCGAGCTTGGAGAAGAGCTTGGAGCGGATCGCGTCCTGCTTGCCCTTCTTGTGCATGATGTTCTTGAACTGACTATGACCGGCCATACATCGCCTCGAGAAACGCGCGCCTTCCGCGCATCGGCGGAGAGGGAAATCGGCGCCCCTATACGCCGCGCCCGGCGGTTAGGGAAGGCGCGAGGAGTTGGTCCATGGCGCCTCGTGCAATCGCCGTCGCCCCCGGCGTCGACTACTTTCCTCGCCTCCTCGACCGCGCCGAGCAGGAGGCGCTGCGCGACGAGATCCGAGCGATCCTGACCGAGGCGCCGCTGTTTCGCGCTCGCATGCCGCGGACCGGCAAGCCCTTTTCGGTGCGCATGAGCAATTGCGGGCCCCTCGGCTGGGTCTCCGACGAGGCAGGTTATCGTTATCAGCCGACCCATCCCGAAACCGGGCGCGCATGGCCGCCGATTCCGCCGCGGCTCCTTGACGTCTGGGCGATGCTCGCTCCCGGCGCGCCGCCGCCGGAGGCCTGTCTCATCAACTTCTACGACGCCAACGCGAAGATGGGCTTGCATCAGGACCGCGACGAAGAGGAGCTATCCGCGCCTGTCTTGTCTCTCTCGCTCGGCGACGCCGCGCTGTTCCGTCTCGGCGGGCTCGAGCGCAACGATCCGACGCGCTCTTTCCGGCTCGAATCGGGCGACGCCGTGATCTTCGGGGGGCCGGCGAGGCTCGTCTTCCACGGCGTCGACCGCATCATCGCCGGCGGATCGACCCTGCTGGGTCTGGCCGGCCGGATCAATCTGACCTTGCGGCGGGTGACGCGGGCAAACGCCTAATCCCGACTCTCGATGATCGGAGCCGATCGATGAGACGCGGCGAGCGCGAAGGCCGCCAAATCCGCCGAGCGCAGCGGGTTACGCGGGGCGAGAATGGGCCATGGCGCCCCGAGGGGACAGCGCGAGCCTGACCGGCATGGCCGGACCGACGACTCCGTGCGAGCATTTGGGCTCTTATGACGTTATCTGTTGATAAGGCCCCATCCCGATGGCGCCGAGGATCCAGTTTTGCGGAGTGGCCTGGTCTCCCCATGCCTCGAGCGCTCGTCTCCATCCGAGATAGTTGGGCAGGTTCTTGGTGGCGACGCCGTGGAAGCGGCGCATCCATTCCTTGAGCCGGCCGTGATAGGCGTTGACGTTGTTGATATGGAGGTCGGGGGCCTCGGGGCTGGGCTTGCCCGGCGCGGGAACGACATGGACCGGGATTTTCGCCCTGTGGGCGAAGGCCACGATCGCCTTTCCGCCGTCGCAGACGAACCGATTGGCGGGCGTGACCACGCCGTCCAGCGCCGCCGCGATCGAGGCGCGGTCGAGCCTTCACCGCCTGTCGCCGCTGCGCTGGGGTCAACCTACCGATCCCGCCCAGCCAATCCTCAAATTCCGGGCTCTCCACCAACGCCTCCTCGAATCAGACGCGCCAAGAATAGCCCGAATCAATACTAAACGCCAATAGAGCCTTGCTTTTGGAAAATCACAATCCTCGTTATCATGGTCCCCATGGAGGCGATCGAAACCGGCAATGCGGAAAAGCGACCGGCGCGTCGGTCAGGCTCGACCGGGGGAATGCGCCGTGGCCGTCCCCGGACTTGATCCGGGCCATGCGGGCGGTCCTGGCGCGGGCAAAGGAGCGGCGAAGGCCATGTCTGCGGGAGTCGGGAACCGGGGCAAATTCCCGGGCAACCAGGGCAGTCGTCATGGCCGTCCTCGGGTTAAACCCGGGGACGGCCATGACGATCAGAGCGGCACCCGCGAATTTGCCCTGGTTACCTGTCTGTGGGAATTTGGGATAACCACCTGAAAAGTCTCGATTTCGCGGAAGGAGATGGATTTGGAATTCGTTCCGCCGGATTTGGATTTCGTTCCGAAAAATTTGGAATTCGTTCCTCCCGGCTTGGCATTCGTTCCGCGGGGCTTTGAAACCCTTCCTTACGGTCCCGCTGGAAATCACGCCGCAAGTGGCCGGAACGTTGGAATTCGCGCCCGAAAATGGCGCCTGCGGTCAAGGCGCGCGCGATTTGAAAGACGGTCCGGCTGGAGGCTCATGGCGGGCGAGGCCCGCTCCGAATTCCCACGAAGGAGAGAGGAACGCGCCCGCCGCCAGGCGGAGACGAGCCGACGCTAAACGGGGTCATAAGCGTTTGAAACGATTGACTGTCGCCGCCAAAGCGGCGCCAAGGGCGGCGAAGGCCGAATGTCGAACGTCGGCGCCGATCATCGAAACGCGCGGGAACCGCGAGACCGCGCCGAACCTCGAGGCGCGAAACCTCGGCGAAGCGCGACGGGTCGCGTCTGGCGGGAATGGGTATGAACGCTATTTCCCGCTCGGCGCCGGTTCGTCCTTGGGCGCGGCCTTGGGGCCGCCTTTGGACACGCCGACCATCGCCGGGCGCAGCACGCGGTCGCCGATCGTCCAACCGCTCTGGACGACCTGAGAGACGGCGCCGGCTGGAAGCGTTTCGTCGGGAGCTTCGAAAATCGCCTGATGGAAATTCGGATCGAACTTCTGGCCCTTGGGATCGAGCTTCTTGACCCCATGCCGCCCTAGCGCCGCTTCGAGATCGCGCGCGGTCAACTCGACTCCCTCGATCACCGACTGGATCTGAGGGTCGGCGTTGGCGAGCGCGTCCGCCGGCAGGTGCTCCAGCGCGCGGGCGAGATTGTCGACCACCGTCAACATGTCGCGGGCGAAGCTCGTCACCCCGTATGTCTTGGCGTCGGACACCTCGCGCTCCGTGCGGCGGCGCAGATTCTCCATCTCGGCCAAGGTCCGAAGCACGCGATCCTTCAGCTGGCTGTTCTCGGCGTTTAGCGCCTCGATCACCGCATAGGCGTCGCGCTCGGACGCTTCGGCCGAAGCGGGCTCGTTTCCCGTGACAGTCGTCTCCGCGCCGCTCTGGGCGTTCACATCACTCATGGTCTCAAAAGCCCCGTTGAAATTTGCGTCGCATATCAGGGCAGGCGCCCCAAAAATCAAGCGCGAGGATACGCGAAAGTCTCGCCTCGGCGCGCCCTCATTCGACAGAAAGGTCCGCCCGCAGCCGCCGTTTGATCGCCGCCTGCTTTGCCGCCGAGTTGATTTTCTGGCCGGTCAGGTCCGTCACGTAGAACGAGTTCGACCGCCTTTTCGCCGAATGTCACAATGTGCGCCGAACCGATGTTGAGATTAAGGCCCGATAAGGAGCCGGTGAGGTCGCGCAAGAGGCCGGGCCTGTCAAGACCCGAGACTTCGACGACCGTGTAGCGGCTCGACAGACTGTTGTCGATCGTGACCTCAGGCTCGATGGCGAAGGCGCCGCGTCGCACGTCCCGCGTCTCTTTCCGAGGCGCGATCTCAGTGAGCCGAACCTCGCCGCGCAAGGTCCTTTCGATGTAGGAGGCGATGCGCCGTCCGCGGCGCACCTCGTCCTCGTCGCGCTCAAACGCGCGCGAAACAAAGATCGTGTCGAGCGCCAGCCCGTCGGTCGTCGTAAAGATCTGCGCATCGACAATGTTGCCGCCCGCGGCCGCGCAGGCGCCGGCGATGCCGGTGAGCAGCCTCGGGTGGTCGGGCGCGACCACGGTGACGGCTGTGACGCCATGAAAACTGTCGGTCGTCACCTCCGTCGCAAGCGAACGTACGTCCGCGGTCATTGCGTGGAGCAGGTTGGCGTGAGCGACTTGACGCGCCGGCTCGACCTTCAACCAGTAGGCCGGATAATGGCGCTGGGCATAGGCGTCAAACTCGGGATCGGACCAGCCGGGCAGCGCGCGGCGCAAGGCTTCTTGCGCCGCCCGGACGCGCGCCCTGCGGTCGACCGCGGAATGGCCGCCGCCGAGCACCACTTCGGTTTCCCAGTAGAGAGTCCGCAGGAGCTGGCCCTTCCAGCCGTTCCAGACGCCCGGGCCGACGGCGCGGATGTCGGCCCCGGTCAGCGTAAGCAGCATCTTGAGCCGCTCCTGCGTCTGCACGATCGCCGCCAGCGACTCGGCTGTGCGCGGATCGGAAAGGTCGCGCCCCTGCGCCATGTTGGACATGATGAGATGCTGCTCGACGAGCCAGGCCACGCGCTCGGTGTTGGCGTGTGAAAGGCCCAGCCGGGGACAAAGCCTGCGCGCCACTTCCGCGCCGGCGTGCGAATGGTTGCTCGGCCGCCCCTTGGCGATGTCGTGCAGAAAGGCGGCAAGGTAGAGTTCGGTGCGATGTGCGATCTTGTGGACGATTTCGCTCGCCAGCGGGTGGTCCTCTTTGAGGCGCCCCGCCTCGATCGCGCTGAGCGCGCCGACAGTGCGCAGGAGATGCTCGTCGACCGTGTAATGGTGATACATCGAGAACTGCATCATCCCGACGACGCGGCCGAAATCGGGAATGAACCGGCCGAGCACGCCGGCTTCGTTCATTCGCCTCAGCGCGGTTTCGGGCGCGTGGCGCGACGTGAGAATCTCGAGAAACAGCCGGTTGGCTTCCGGGTCCTCGCGCAGCCGCGCGTCGATGCGCTTCAGCGACTGGGTGACGAGCCGCGCCGCGTCCGGGTGGATCGGGAGGTTCGAACGGTCGGCGATCCAAAAGAGGCGGATCAGATTGACCGGATCTCGTTCGAAGATATCGGCTCGGACGACGTTGACGCGATCCGCTTCGACTTTGAAATCCTTCGCGTCCGCGATGGCCCGGGTGCGCCGTCTCAGCCGGCCGATGAACCGGTCGAACACCGGCGTCGGCTTGGTCTGGCGCTCTTCCAGCGCCGCGCAGACGATCGCCGTGAGGTCCCCGACATCCTTGGCGACCAGAAAGTAGTGCTTCATGAACCGTTCGACGTCGGCTTGGCCGGCCCGCGTCGAATATCCGAGTTGCCGGGCGATCGGCCGCTGCACGTCGAAGCTCAGGCGCTCCTCCGCGCGACCGGCGAGAAAATGCAGGCGGCAGCGGACCGACCACAGGAATTCCTCGCAGCGACGAAAAAGCGCGAATTCGCGCGGGGAGAACAAGCCGGCTGCGATCAGCTCATGCGCGTTCTGCACCCGGTAGACGTATTTCGAGATCCAGAACAGTGTGTTGAGGTCGCGCAATCCGCCCTTCCCCTCCTTGACGTTGGGCTCGACGAGGTAGCGCGACGCGCCCGCGCGCCTCACCCGATCCTCGCGCTCGGCGAGTTTGGCGCCGACGAATTCGGGCGCGGTCCTGGCGACGATCTCCTTGTCGAACCGCGTCAGCAAAGTCTCGTACAGTTTTCGCTCGCCGGTGACGAGCCGCGCCTCGATGAGCGTGGTTCTGATCGTCATGTCGCCGCGGGCCTGCTTCAGGCACTCGTCGACGGTGCGCGTCGCGTGGCCGACCTTCTGCTTGAGGTCCCAAAGGACGTAGAGCAGCGCCTCGACGATCTTTTCGACGACGGGCGTCGGCTTGTCGGGCAACAGGAACAGGAGATCGATGTCGGAGTACGGCGCGAGCATCCCCCGTCCGTATCCCCCGACCGCGACGATGGTCGGCAAAGCCGCGCCCCCCTTCGCAGGAGCGAGCCAGCGCGCGGCCAAATCGAGGGCGATCCGCAGCAGCTCGTCGATGAGGGCGCTCAGGGCTTCGGCGCAGGCTCTGCCCGATCCGCCCGATTCCAGCGCCTTGCGCGCCTCGTCGCGCCCTTGGGCGAGGACCCCTTGCAACGCGCCGATCGCCGCGCGCCGGAACGCGGCGGAGTTGGCGGAATAGCGCTCGTGCAGTGCCGCTAGCTCATCCAGGAGCTTCGCGCGGTCGAGGCTCTTGCCGGAAATCGGCGCGCCGCGCGGGGAGCGGGGCCGGCGTTCGATTGCGGGAGTGTTGGCGACTGACATGGCGGGAATATCCCCTCTCCACCCGGGACCCGCAAGCCGCCACGGCGTCGAGACATGTTAATGTCGGTCCCGCTTCGCCTCGATCGCGTCCCAGATCGCAACGGCCAGATCCGGTCCGCCGAGCCGCTTGATGGCGCGGATGCCGGTTGGCGAAGTGACGTTGATTTCCGTGAGATAGCCGCCGATTACGTCGATGCCGACGAACAAGAGGCCGCGCCGCTTCAGCTCCGGACCGATCCTCGCGCAGATCTCGCGTTCGCGTGGCGTTAGGTCCGTCTCCTGCGCTGCGCCGCCGCGCACCATGTTGGAGCGGATGTCGTCGCTCGCCGGCACGCGATTGACGGCGCCTTTGGCCTCGCCGTCCACCAATATGATCCGCTTGTCGCCGCGCGAGACCGCCGGCAGGAATTTCTGGATCACCCAGGGTTCGCGCAGCGTCGTCGTGAACAGATCGAACAGCGAGCCGAAGTTCGGGTCCTGCACGCCGACCTTGAACACCGCCGCGCCGCCGAAGCCGTAGAGCGGCTTCATGACGACCTCGCCGTGCCGGGCGCGAAAGGCCTCGATCGCGTCGCGGTCGCGGGCGACAAGGGTCGGCGGCATCAGCTCGGGAAAATCCATGACGAAGAGCTTTTCCGGCGCGTCGCGGACGCTGCGCGGATCGTTGACGACGAGCGTTTGCGGATGAATGCGCTCGAGCAGATGCGTCGTCGTCACATAGGCGAGATCGAACGGCGGATCCTGCCGCAACAGCACGACGTCGACGGTCGCGAGATCGACGAGGGAGGCCGCCCCGAGGCGCGCGTGATCGCCCTCCACGTCCTTGACCGAAAGCGGTTCGGCCATGGCCTCGACACGGGAGCCGCTCAGTCGCAGCCGGTCGGGCGTGTAATGCACCAGGCGATGGCCGCGCGCCTGCGCCTCGAGCAAGAGCGCGAAGGTCGAATCGCCCGCGATGCGGATGCGCGCGATCGGGTCCATCTGCACGGCGACGGTCAAGGGCATGGGCGGTCCTGTCGAGGGGTGCGGGTGGCGGGTCATTCGATGTCCAGCCGATACGCGGACAGCGCGTGGCGGGGAAGACGCCGCGGGGCGACGTAAACGGCGTCGCCGCGCAGCGTAAGCCCGACCGCCCACGGGTTGCGAGCGAGCCAGACGCGAACGGCGCGTGCGATGCGCCGCCGCTTGGCCAGAGTGATCGAATTGGCCGCCCTGTCGAGGTCGCCGCGAGCTTTCACCTCGACGAAGGCGATCGAATCGCCCCGCCGCGCTATCAGATCGATTTCGCCGCCGGAAACAGAGTACCGCCGGGCGAGAATGGAATAGCCCTTGAGCCGGAGCAGCAACGCCGCGAGCGTTTCGGCGTTGAGGCCGAAGAGATGGGCCCTGCGTCTGCGCTTCGTCCGATCGGGCAGGCCGCGGGCGCTCACCGCGCGGCGCCCGCAAGCGCGAGCGCGCGCGCATAGACCTGACGACGCGGAAGACCGTGCCTGGCGGCGACGGCCGCCGCGGCGTCCTTGACCGAAAGGGTGCGCAGCGCTGCGACGATGTCGCTGTCGAGCGCGTCCGAGGAAAGCGTCGTCCGCGCCCCCGGCGGGCCGACGACGATGACGATCTCCCCTTTCGGCGTGCCTTTAACCGCATATTCGGCGGCGAGAGCGTCGAGCGCGCCGCGCCGGACCTCCTCGTGCAACTTGGTCAACTCGCGCGCCACCGCGGCGGGCCTGGCCCCGAGTTCCAGCGCGAGATCGGTCAGGGTCGCGGCCGCCCGGCTCGGCGCCTCATAGAAAACGAGCGTTCCGGGCACCCCAGCGAGCGCGTTGATCCGCTCCCGTCGCGCCGCGCTTTTGGGCGGCAAAAACCCCCCGAAAAAAAAGCGGTCGGTCGGGAGGCCCGCGACGCAAAGGGCCGCGAGCGCCGCCGAGGGGCCCGGCGCCGCCCAGACGTCGAGACCCGCGGCAAGCGCCCCGGCGACGAGCTTATAGCCGGGATCGGAGATCAGCGGGGTTCCGGCGTCGGAAATAAGGGCCAGCGCCTGGCCCTCGGCCATGGAGCTTAGCGCCCGCGGACGCACCTGGGCGGCGTTGTGCTCATGGTAGGGCGAGAGCGGGGTCTCGATCCGGTAATGCGCGAGCAAGTTACGTGAAACGCGGGTGTCCTCGGCCAAAATCCCGTCCGCGCCAGCCAGAAAGGCGAGCGCGCGCAGCGTTACGTCGCCGAGATTCCCGATAGGCGTGGCGACGACGTAAAGCCCCGGCGCCAGCGGCGGCGCCGGGATCGGCGCTCCGTGGACGAAATAAGTCCGCCCGGATCGGCCGCTCCTCGCGGTTTCGGAAATCGAGGCGTTCTTCATGGCTGCCGGCGCGCTCTTCCGCTCGTACCCGCTTCCCGCTGCAAAGCGCGGCATCAACGACATAGCCAACCGGAGGTGAAAATGCCACAATTTCCGCGGACAGGCGGCGGCTCGACTTTGGCCGCGCAGGGAGCAAGGGGCGGTCGAAGCGGGGCGTATTGAAAGTTCGTCGTCGCCTCGGCGGGGAGACCATGATGAAGATTGTGTCAGAGTCGTCGGAACGTCGGCGCGCCGTGACGCGGCGCGCGCTGCTCGGCGGCGGACTTGCATTGACGCTTGCGGGCTGCAATTCGACGGCGATCGAGATGCCCGGCGTCGGCCTGGGCGCGCCGGCCGCCTCCCCGGCGCCAGCCACACCAGAGGGGCCGCCGGTGGGAGAGGTGCTCGGCAAGGGGCCGGTTCGGGTTGGAATAATCCTGCCGCTGACGCAGAACGGCGCGCCGAGCCCGGTCGGCGCGTCCATGCGCAATGCAGCGCAATTGGCGATCGACGAATTCGCCGCCCCCTATATCACCTTGATGATCGAGGATGACCGCTCCACCCCCGACGGGGCGGGACAAGCGGTGCAGGCGGAACTCGGCGCGGGCGCGGAACTTCTTCTCGGGCCGGTGTACGCCAACGACGTGCGCCAGGCGGCGTCGGTGGCGAAAGCGGCCAGCAAGCCGTTGATTGCTTTCTCGACCGACGTCAGCGTCGCCTCGCCTGGCGTTTATCTGCTGTCCTTCTTGATCGAGGGCTATGTCGAGAGGATCGTTCAGTTCGCCGTCTCGCGGGGCAAGAAATCCTTCGCCGTGATGGCCCCGCAGAGCGAATATGGCAATATCGCCGTCGCCCAGTTCCAGCAGACCGCCGGACGGCTCAACGCGCCAGTCGTCATCATCGCCCGTTATGCGCCAGGCCAACCGCAAAGCGCCGCGCAACAGGTCGCAGCAGTCGGAAACCAGATCGACGCCCTATTCATTCCCGATCAGGCCGATGGCATGCCGGCCGTCGCGAGCGCGCTTGCTTCGAACGGGATCAAGACCCAGTTGCTGGGCACCGGCGTCTGGAACGATTCGCGCGTGCTCAGGCTGCCCCAACTTCAGGGCGCCTGGTTCGCTGCGCCCGATAACGCGGGCTTCAACGCGCTGGCGCAGCGCTACAGGGCTAAATTCGGCAGCGAGCCCACGCGCTTGGCGACGCTGTCCTACGACGCGGTGACGTTGGCCGCGGCGCTCGCGCGCAACGCCGCCCCGGATCGCTTCAGGGCGCTGACCAGCATCTCAGGCTTCAATGGCGCCGACGGCGTGTTCCGCTTTCGCGCGGACGGAACCAACGAACGCGGCCTGGCGGTGATGGAGATCGAAAACAACGCCGCGACGGTCATCAGCCCCGCGCCGCGCAGCTTCGCGGCCGGTTGACGGCGCCAGCCCATTGGGTCCGCGTCAGAGCATGCTCGGCAGCACGCGGTCCGGCGGGCGATGGCCGTCGACGAAGGTTCGAATGTTTATGATGACTTTCTCGCCCATGTCGGCGCGCCCCTCATGGGTCGCCGAGCCCATATGCGGCAGAAGCGTCACCTTTCCAGCCTTCGCGAGCGCGATCAATTTCTCGTTAACGGCGGGGGCGTGTTCGAACACGTCGAGCCCGGCGCTGGCGAGTTCGTCGGCCTCGAGCATGCGGATCAGCGCATTCTCGTCGATAACCTCGCCGCGCGCCGTATTGATGAGAATGGCGTCAGGACGCAGATATTTCAGCCGGCGCGCGGACAGGAGGTGATAGGTTCCTGGCGTATGCGGGCAGTTGACCGAAACGAAGTCCATCCGGGCGAGCATCTGGTCGAGCGACTCCCAATAAGTGGCCTCGAGCGATTCCTCGATCTGAACGGCGACGCGACGGCGGTTATGATAGTGGATCGACATGCCGAAGGCGCGCGCTCTCCGGGCAAGCGCTTGGCCGATGCGGCCCATGCCGATGATTCCAAGCCGCTTGCCCGTAATGCGACGCCCGAGCATCCATGTCGGCGTCCAACCGCCCCAACGTCCATCGGGAATCACATGCGAACCCTCGACGAGTCGGCGTGCGGTCGAAAGGATCAGCGCCATCGTCATGTCGGCGGTGTCTTCGGTCATGACGCCGGGCGTGTTGGTGACTGTGATTCCACGGCGGAGCGCGCTGGTCACGTCGATGTGGTCGACGCCGTTGCCGAAATTCGCGATGAGCCTCATTTGCTCGCCGGCTTGGGCGATCATCGCGGCGTTGATATGGTCGGTGATGGTCGGGACCAGAACGTCGGCCTCGCGCATCGCCTCGACAATCTCGGCGTGCGACATCGGCTTGTCGTCGAGATTGAGGCGGGCGTCGAACAATTCGCGCATGCGAGTCTCGACGAGTTCGGGCAGCCGCCGGGTCACCACCACAAGGGGTTTCTTCTTGGTCATGAGCGCCGCCCTCTCCGCCCCTGCGGCGCTACCGCCGCCGCTGCCCCGATTTCAATCATTTGCGTCCATGCTTTCAAGCAGTTTACGCCCCATTAACGCCACGCGTCGCAAATGTTTTGCGCCGGAGTCCGGCCCGCGGCTCGCGAACCGTCGGTTCGCCGGCCTCTCTACCAGAAGGCCGGGCAAAGACAAGGATGGCTATCCGCCGCCGAGGAACCTCCTATGAACCGAGACCAACACTCGATCCGAGCGGCCGGCTTTGCCCGCCGCGCCGCCGTGGCGATCTTTTGCGGCTTGGCGCTCGCGCCTGAATTGGCGACCGCGGACCCGGTCGGTCCGGTCACCAAGTTGCCGTTGCCTCGATTTGCGAGTTTGAAAACCGATCGCGTCAATCTGCGTGAGGGTCCCTCAAAGGACCACGCGACGAAATGGGTCTACCAGCGCGCCGGACTTCCAGTGGAGATCACCGCCGAATTTGAAGTCTGGCGGCGGGTGCGAGATTCCGAAGGCGTCGAAGGCTGGGTTCTGCACTCGCTCTTATCCGGACGACGCACAGCTCTGGTGACGCCGAGCAAGAAAGGGGAAAATTCGAAGATCTACGGCCGCCCTTCCGAGAGCGGTGATCTCACGGCGACGCTCCAATCGGGCGTCATCGTCAACATTCGCAGCTGCGACGGCTCTTGGTGCCTGGTCGACGGCGACGGATTTAAGGGCTATATCGAGCAGGTGAAGCTGTGGGGCGTCTACCCCGACGAGAAGATTGAATGAGGCGGAACGGGTCGTCGAACCGAAAGAGGCAGCCTGAGCGCCGTGTTTTCGCCTGAAGACGGAGGACTCGGCCGTCAAGCGCGCCGTCTGCGGCTCAACACGCTCATCGGGCTCCGCTGGCTCGCGGTCGCAGGGCAGACAGCTGCGATCCTAATCAGCGCCTTCGGGTTTGGCCTCAAGTTCCCGATTGCGGCTTGCTTCGGCCTCGTCGCCGCCTCTGCTGTTCTCAATCTCGCCCTGCGGCGGCGCTTTCGGGTGAGCAGGCAGTTGAGTGAGCGTGGCGCGACCGTCCTGCTCGCTTATGACATCCTCCAACTCTCGGGCCTTCTCTTCCTCACCGGCGGCGTCGCGAATCCGTTCGTCATTTTGTTTCTTGCGCCCGTCACCATCGCTGCAACATCGCTGACGTTTCGTCGGGCGGTGGGACTGCTCGGCCTGGCGCTCGTTTGCACGACCGGCCTCGCTCAGTGGAGCCTGCCGCTTCCTTGGATCGGGGGCGAAAGTCTCGGGCTGCCGCCGATGTACGTCTTCGGGCTGTGGGGCGCGCTCGTGGTCAGCGCGGCCTTCGTTATGCTCTATGCGTATCGAGTGGCGGCCGAGGCGCGGCAAACCGCGAGCGCACTGACGGCGGCGGAGTTGGTTCTCGCGCGCGCGCAGCATCTTTCCCAACTCGACGGGCTGGCCGCTGCGGCGGCGCACGAGTTGGGGACGCCGCTCGCCACGATCGCGCTCGTCGTGCGCGAAATGGCGGCCCAGCCTCCTCTCAACGAAGACTTCAGCGACGACCTGCATCTCCTGGACCAGGCGGTGGATCGATGTCGGTCAATCTTAGGAAAGTTGTCCGCGCCAGCCGAGCTGTCAGGCCAGCAAATGGACATTTCGAGTCCGGTCGAACTCGCGGAAATTGCTGCCGCTCCTCACCGGTTGTTTGGCGTCGGCATCACGGTCACGGGCAAAGGCTCCGATCCCGTTCCAAAATGCCAGCGAAATCCCGGTATCCTGTACGGGCTAGGCACCCTGATCGAAAATGCGGTCAGTTTCGCCGAAAAGGCCGTAGTCATTCATACGAGCTGGACCAAATCGACGGTCAAGATCGTCGTGGCCGACGACGGATGCGGCTTTCCCACCAACATTCTAGCCCGAATTGGAGAGCCCTATCTCTCGCAGCGCGAGGGCGCCCGCAGGAGCGAGAAGGCCGGCGGAGGGCTCGGCCTCGGGCTGTTCATCGCCAGGTCCCTTCTCGAACGCTCCCGCGCCACGGTGAAATTCGACAACGCCGTGCCGCCCGCCATTGGGGCTGTTGTGACGATCCAATGGCCCCGTTCAGCCTACGGGCAGGGTCGACGGGAGGAGGAATAGTCTGTATATTTGGCTCTCAGGCCGGTTTCTGTTTAAATCAGCTGCAATGGATAAAGACGCATCGCACCAATCGACTAACCAAGGCCAGAGGGGCGGGGAGACGCTCGACAAATCCCTGCTGGTCGTCGATGACGACAAGCTGTTTTGTGACCGTCTGGCGCGGGCGATGTCCCTGCGAGGTTTCACCGCGCGAACGGCGGTGAGCGTCGGCGAGGCGCTCGCCGCTATCGAAATCACTCCGCCTGCGTTCGCGGTCATCGACCTCAGATTGGGCGATGGCAGCGGCCTCGACGTAATGCGGGCCCTGAAAGCGAAGCGCGCCGACGCGAGGGGTGTCATCCTCACTGGCTACGGCGCGATCGCCACCGCCGTAACGGCGGTCAAGATCGGCGCCTTCGATTATCTGGCGAAGCCTGCGAACGCCGACGACGTCGTGGCCGCGCTGATGGCCGGACGCCTCGACAGTCCTCCCGAGCACGACCCTCCGATGTCGGCCGACCGGGTGCGTTGGGAGCATATCCAGCGCATCTATGAGTTCCTGCGAACGGAACGTCTCCGAGACCGCGCGCCAACTCAACATGCACCGGCGCACGCTTCAACGCATATTGGCCAAGCGCGCCCCAAGGTAGCCGCGGAGGGGGGCGGCGCTGGTGGGCCGGGCAGGACTTCGAACCTGCAACCAGACCGTTATGAGCGGCCGGCTCTGACCATTGAGCTACCGGCCCGCTCGGGCGCGCCCTCAGCCGCATTAAGCCCAAAACGCGTGCGGAAGCAATGTGGCGGCGGCCTGCTGCTCAGGGATCCCGGCGTCGCAGGGCGTGCTCGCGGCGGCCGCTCGTGTCGGTGGCGAGGCAATCTACTCGTTCTCGGCCCTAACTTCGCCATGCAATTCGTCTTCCTCAGCGCGCTGTGGTAGGCGAACGGGGACCAATGGGGCTTCCAGGCAACGCGATGGCGGCGAGCGTCAACAGAGCGGAGCGATCGGCGACGCCTTCAGCGCGGGTCGACGGGTGCCTCGTCGTCCTTACTCCGTCGTCCAATCGCGAACGCGCATTCGCGAGCGCGAGACGGCGTTCGTCACGGGTGCGGTTCCTGCGCAAGGCGGTGCTCCTTGGCGCGCTGGGAACGGTGGCCGCGATGATCGCCATCGCCGTCTTCGACCCCTTCTCGGCGAAGCTCGGCTCGCTCAGCTTTTCGACCCTTTCGGTCGGCGGAACCAGGATCACCATGGCGCGGCCAAAGCTCGCGGGTTTTCGAAGCGACGGCCAGCCTTATCTTCTGACTGCGGAAAAGGCGCTCCAGGACGTCAAACAGCCGACCATTGTGGAACTGGAGAAGCTGTCGGGCGAAATCGGCATGGCCGGCGGAGCCGCGACACATATAAGCGCCGACGCCGGCGTTTATGACAGCGTCGCTGAACGCATGCGGCTGTCGAGCAATGTTCGGATCGGCAACGGCCGTTTCGAGGTCCGGTTGCGAAGCGCCGCTATCGATTTTAAGACGGGCGTTTATCAGAGCGACGAACCCGTCGAGGTCCATGTCGGCGAGGGAACGACGATTCTCGGCGACCGCGCCACGGCCCGCAACAACGGTCAGGAATTGATCTTCGAGGGACACGTCAGGACGAGAGTCGTCCCGCAGCCGGACATCGCAGCGGATGCTGACGCCCAGAGGACCAATCCATGACCGTCGTGCCGAATAGGTCTATTTGGGCGGCGCTGCTGACCCTGATTCTGGTTGTCGCTCTCGGCTGCGCTGAGGCAACCACGAAGCCCACGAACCCGCCTGCTTCCAGCCCGGTTCAGATCCTCCCCGGAACAGGTTCAAAGGAGCCCGTCTCCATCGACGCCGACAAGCTCGTCTATTACGACAAGGAACAGAAGGCGGTCTATTCTGGGAACGTCGTTGTCATTCAGGGCGATACGAAAATGACCTGCTCGGTCATGACCGTTTTCCTCGACCGTTCGCGGGCGCCGGGGGCGAAGGCGCCCAAGAACGCTCAGGGCGGCCCATCGCAGGGCTCGGGGATCAAGCGTCTCGAGGCGACGGGCCCGGTGACCGTCGTCTCCAAGACCCAAGTCGCGACAGGCGACAACGGCAGCTACGACAAGCTCGAAAACAAGGTGCAGCTCATTGGCCACGTCACCCTCAGCGATGGACAGAACGTCACCAGGGGCGACAAGCTGACATACGACCTGAAGACCGGCCAGGCGACGATCGACGCCGGGTCAAAAATGGGCCGCGTTCACGGGCAATTCACGCCAAATTCAAGCGCCGACACAACCGAGTCGAAATAGGAGCGTCGCTTGCCGAGGTTGCGCAGGCCGTCCAATTCGTATGGTGTGAGCGTCAGCCCGTGAGCGAGGACCTTTTGCGTGAAAAGGTCGACGCGCCCGGCCGACGAAAATGGCTCGGGCCCCGCCGTTTGCGTCCTGCCTCGGTTTCGCCTGCGCCGCGGGAAGGCGCAAATCGACAGGGCGTGCTTGCCGTGCATCACCTCGGCAAAGGCTATCGCGGCCGGATGGTGGTGCAGGATGTGAGCATTTCGGTCCGACGTGGCGAAGCGGTCGGCCTCCTGGGTCCGAACGGCGCCGGCAAGACCACGGTCTTTTATATGATCACCGGGCTAGTGAAGCCGGACAAGGGAGCGATCGAACTCGACGGCCACGACGTGACGGGCTTGCCGATGTTCCAAAGGGCGCGGCTCGGGGTTGGCTATCTGCCGCAGGAGGCGTCGATCTTTCGAGGCCTCAATGTCGAGGACAACATCCGTGCGGTGCTCGAGGTCAACGAACCCAACCGCGAAGCACGCGAGGCGCTGCTCGAATCGCTGCTCGACGAGTTCGACATCGCTCGTGTGCGCAAAGCGCCTTCGATTTCCCTCTCCGGCGGCGAACGGCGGCGCTGCGAGATCGCCCGAGCCCTCGCGGGCAAGCCGTCCTTCATGCTGCTCGACGAGCCCTTCGCCGGCATCGATCCGATCGCGGTCGGCGATATCCAGGACCTGGTGCGCCATCTGAAAGGCCGCGGCATCGGCGTGCTGATCACCGATCACAACGTGCGGGAGACACTCGGGCTGATTGATCGGGCCTACATCATCCACAGCGGCCACGTGCTGACAGAAGGGTCGCCCGAGGCGATCATCGCCCATCCGGACGTGAGGCGCTTCTATCTCGGCGAAGACTTCCGCATGTAGCCGACGGCGGGCGTCACTCGTCCTCGCCGAAACGGTTGGAGACGAGTTCGGCGAGCGCCTCGAGCGCCTCCTTCGCCTCGGTGCCGGAGGCGAAAACCGTGATGGTCGATCCGAGCCCGGCGCCCAGCGTCAGAATGCCCATGATCGAATCGCCGCCAACGGTTTCGCCGCAGCGCGCGACCTTGATGTCGGCGTCGAACCGATCGACGCACTGGACGAATTTTGCGGTGGCCCGAGCATGCAGGCCTTTTCGGTTCACGATCTGCATTTCGCGCGACAAGACTCCTTCGAATTCGGGCGTCAGCGGGCATTCGTCTTCGGTACGGGGCTCGCTCATTTTCCGGCGAGCACCTTGCTCGCCACGGTTATATATTTGCGTCCCGCCTCCCGCGCCTCGACCACTGCATGGTCGAGATCGGCGGTTTCGCGCACTGTGGCGAGCTTGATGAGCATTGGCAGATTGACACCGCAGATCACCTCGATGCGGCCGCCGTCCATGACCGAAATCGCAAGATTGGACGGCGTGCCGCCGAACATGTCGGTGAGAATCACAACGCCCGCCCCCTCCTGAACACGCGCGGCCGCATTCAGGATGTCCGAACGCCGCTGCTCCATGTCGTCTTCGGGGCCGATAGTGATCGTCTCGAGGTGAGACTGCGGTCCCACGACATGTTCTAAAGCAGCCCGAAAACCAGTGGCGAGCTGGCCATGGGTCACCAGGACCATTCCAATCATCAAAGATCCATCAGTCAACCGGCTCAGGCTTCCGGGGTCGATCAGGCCGGCGGCGAGCCGACAAGCTTGCCATTTTTGTGCACTGCGGCGCAATGTTCAAGCGAAATTCCTTTTCGTTTGACTTTGTCCGCCATCATAAGCCCCAAACGTTCGTCGACCGCGAGCGCTTGATCGGCTGCGCTCAAGGTGGGGTCCAGCGCGAGTCGCGCCAAGGCGACCCCTTCGATTGTCAAGACATTGGGATCGTCCGGCAGGCGCGGCCAAGTCCGCCCGCGCTCGCTGAGCTCGACGGCCAGTCCGACGAGAGCCGCCGGCTCGTGGGGCGCCGTGATCAGACCGGCCATGCGCCGCTCGATGAGTCCCGCCACCTGGGGCGCCCCCGACGCGACGAGCCGTCCTGCGGCGGGGCGGACCCAAACTCGGTCGTCGGCGATGAGCGCGCCGAATGCGTCGGCGTCGCTCGCTCGCCCGAGCAAGGCCAAAGCCAATGCGCTCTTTCCCGACCCCGACGGTCCGAGGATCAGCACTCCGCATTCGCCATGGACGACGGCTGTGGCGTGAATGCCGGTTCCGGAGCTTGCCCTTTCGCTCATGCAGTAAACGCCGGCAATTCGACCACGAAGCGGGCGCCCGCGCCGTGCCGCGTCGGCTCGTCCGGCTCCGCAAGGCCCGATTCGATCACCGGGATTGGCGCCGCCTCGGCCATACGATTGGCGGCCCAAATCCGCCCGCCATGCGCCTCGATGATCTGGCGCGAGATCGACAGTCCGAGGCCGGAATTCTGGCCGAAGCCCTGATTCGGCCGATCGGTGTAGAAGCGCTCGAATATGCGCTCGAGCGCGTGCGGCGGAATTCCTGGACCGTCGTCGTCGACCGTGATTACCACCTTGTCTTCAGGCGCTTCGCCCTCGGAAGAGGTCGTGCTCCTTGCCAACGCGACTCGCACGACTCCGCCCGGTTCGGAGAACGAGCAAGCGTTGTCGATCAGGTTCGTCACGACCTGCGCCAGACGCGAATCGTGTCCGAGCACGAAATAGTCGGCGTCGGCGCGTCGGCCGCGCCTCCCCGGAAGCGACAGCTCGATCCGCGCACCGTTGCTGCGCGGCGATTCCTGAGCCATCGAGACGACGGCGCGCAGGAGCGCCGCGACGTCGACCGGGCCCGCTTCGCCGCGCGCCAGTTCCGCGTCGAGGCGCGAGGCGTCGGAGATGTCGGAGATCAAACGGTCGAGCCGCCGCACGTCGTGCTGCATAATGGCGATCAACCGGTCGCGCGAATGGCCTGCATTCACCCGCGGCAAGGTTTCGAGCGCGCTGCGCAGCGACGTCAGTGGATTCTTCAATTCGTGCGCGACGTCGGCGGCGAAGCTCTCAATCGCGTCGAGCCGATTGTACAACGCCTGGGTCATCTCGCGCAGGGCGCGCGAGAGATGGCCGATCTCGTCGGAGCGCGAGGTGAAGTCGGGAATCTGCTGGCGCGAACGGATGCCGCGCCTGACCCGCTCGGCCGCGTCGGCTAGCCGGCGCACCGGCTCGGCGATCGTGTTGGCGAGCGACAGCGACAACACCAGCATGACCGCAGCGAGCACGACGAAAAAGCGCAGGATCGCCCAACGTTCCGAGGCGATCACGCGGTCGATGTCGTCGCCCTGGGTGGAGAGCTGAAGCGCCCCGCGCGTCGCCATCATGTATTGGATCGGCACCGCCACCGAGACGATCGTCTCGCCCTCGTCGTTGACGCGGGCGGCGGATTCCGTCTTGCCCTGCAGCGCGGCGGCGACCTCCGGCACCGTCTTGCCGTCGACGAGCCAAGGATTCTTCGCCCTCGGCGCGGACGGCGCCGCGAATAAGTTCCTCACCACGCCCGTCAGCCGCTCGAGGAGGCCGCGGCGCTCGGCCGTATCGGGCAGATCGGAACGGACCACCGCGCCATGCTCCGAGAGCGAACGCGAATCGAGCAGCAGCCGGCCGTCGCTGTCGTAAATGCGCGCGCGGGTGTGCGTCGGCGTGACGAGTCGATGCAGCACGGGCCCGACCCGCTCAGGATTGATGGAGAACTGGATCGCGTCCTCGTCGCTCAGGGACGGCGCGACTGACTGTCCCGGCTCAAGCTGCAGGAGCTTGTCGGGATCGATGGTGATGGTGTCGGTGTCGACCGCGGCGGACGCCGCGATCGCGGCCGAGATGATGTCGGCCTGGGTTGTCAGGCTCTGAACGCGCGCGGCGATGATGTCGGCCCGAAACTGGTTCAGCAGCAGGAATCCGATCATCAACACCACAAGGCCGCCGAGGTTGAGGACGACGATGCGGCGGGTGAGCGATGACGAAAAGCGGGCAGTGAGAAACCGCCAAGCGAGCCGGGCGCGAGCCCGCACCCACTGGCGCCGTCCTCGCGACGGCGAGGCGGCGGCGATGCGGTCGCGACGTGTTTCAGCGCTCATGGGCTCGGCCGGGCCGCCTATCCTTCCTTGAATCGGTAGCCGACGCCGTACAACGTCTCGATCATCTCGAACTCCGGCTCGACCACCTTGAACTTCTTGCGCAGCCGCTTGATGTGGCTGTCGATGGTGCGGTCGTCGACGTAGACCTGATCGTCATAGGCCGCGTCCATCAGGGCGTTGCGGCTTTTGACCACGCCCGGCCGCGTCGCCAGCGCCTGCAGAATGAGGAATTCGGTGACCGTCAGCGTGACCGGCGTGTTGTCCCAAGTGCAGGTGTGGCGTTCCGGGTCCATCTTCAACCGGCCCCGCTCAAGAATTTTCGCCTCGGTCTCTTTTTGGGTCGCGGCGTCCTTCGGGTTGGAGCGGCGCAGGATCGCCTTCACCCGCTCGACCAGCAGACGTTGCGAGAACGGTTTGCGGATGAAGTCGTCGGCGCCCATCTTGAGGCCGAACAGCTCGTCGATCTCCTCGTCCTTCGAAGTCAGAAAGATCACGGGAAGGTCGGATTTTTGCCGGAGTTGGCGGAGCAGTTCCATCCCGTCCATTCGCGGCATCTTGATGTCCAAAATGGCGAGATCGGGCGGGTTCGACTTCAGGCCTTCGAGCGCGCTCGCGCCGTCGGTGTAGGTCTGCACCCGGTAGCCCTCCGCTTCGAGCGAGAGGGAGACGGACGTTAGGATGTTGCGGTCGTCGTCGACCAGGGCGATCGTGGGCATGAGGCTCCGTTTCATTCGAATGGCTGCGCCGCCCGGGCGCCGCGGCGCGCTTCGACCATCATAACCGTTCGCGGCCGAAATGTGTTCCAGTTTTTGGGAAATCGGCCGGGCGGCGGCCCGCCAGAGGGAATCGGCGCGCGAATTGGGCAAGTTTACTCCGAATTCGGCCGGACTGGCCAGAGGCGGGCCGGAGGGAAGGGCGCCGCCGGCCCGCCGCATCGGGCGCAGAGCTCAAGCCGCCGGCGCGACCTCCCGCCCCGGTCAGCGCCCGACCCCGTCTAGCGCCGCCCTAGCGGCGCCGCTCAGCGCAATCAGGGACTTGCGCCCCCGTTTAGCCTCGCCTCGCACAATCGCCGGCCACGGGCCGGCCGACCCGGCGTCGGGGAAAGACCGCGGCCGCCAAATCCGGCAAGGCCAAGGCCGTTTCGACCAACTATTAAACATACGAGTAGTGTTTTGTTTGTAATACATATTAATAGAGTTATTATGAATGCACTACCGCCAGATCGCATGGCGGACTGGCTCCCGGCACAGGATCGCTTGACTGGGCGGCCCTTGCGCGCTTCCTTCAAGGGGCCCTCCACCGACCCGCGAGACCGCCATGGCGCAAGCTCCCGTCGATCCTCAAGCGGCCCATGTGCAGGCCGTCGCCGACGCCAAGCGGCTCATGCGGATTTCCCGTACGGCGGCGCTGGCGACGCTCGATCCGGCGACGGGCGCGCCGCTGACCACTCTGGTCGGGGTGGCGAGCGACTTCGACGGCGCTCCGCTCTTTCTGATGTCGACGCTCGCCCGCCACACGAAACACCTTGCTTCCGACCCCCGCGCGTCCTTGCTGCTTGCCGAGGAGCCGGAGCGGGGCGACCCGCTGAACCACCCGCGCATCACGCTGAACGGCCGGATCGAACGCGCCGCCGACCCGCGCGCTCGCGCCCGCTATCTGCAGCGCAACCCCAAGGCCAAGCTCTACGCCGACTTCGCCGATTTCGCCTTTTTCCGGCTCGCGATCGAGAGCGTCCATTTCAACGGCGGCTTCGGCCGCGCCGATGCGCTGGCGCCCGCCGACGTTCTCGCCTCGCGCGAGGGCGAGGCGGCGCTCGCCGAGGCGGAGGCGCGGCTCGTCGACTGGGTCAACGCGCTCGGCGACGACGTCGTCGCGCGCCTCGCCCAGCACCGGCATTCGGGTCGGCAGGTCTGGCGGGCGATCGGCCTCGACGCCGAAGGCCTCGACCTTGCCGCCGGCGGCCGCGCCGCCCGGGTTCAGTTCGCCGCGCCCGCGCGCGACGCGGCGGACTGGCGGGCGCGGCTGGAGGGGGTTGTCGAGCAGCAGGATCAGCGACGCCACTGATCTTCGATCTCGCGGCCCCCGCGCCCGCCTCGGCGACTCTCGCGCCGCCCTCGATCTTTGTCGTCGCCTCGGCGCCACCGACACACCATCGCGAGCGAACGGATACCGGGCTCCCGGATGGATTTCGAGCGCGTTTCCTGCGGGAAGCGAGCGCATCGCGGCAGGGTCCGCTCGGGTCGGCGAAGGCGCAGAATGTCCGGACCGTCTTCAATTCCACCAGACATATCGTTCTCGGTCGCCGTTCCCCCGAGCGCGGAAGCGGTCGGGCGCAGGCCCGTAGTCGATCTCGCCGAAGCCGTTGCCCGCCCGACAGGAGCATGGCGGAGGCGGCGGCGAGCGCTATAGCACACAGCTGAAAGGCGTCGTTCGCGTTCCTGTCGCGTCCGGTCAGCCTCGACAGCGGCTCCGGGCGCCGCTACCCTCGCAGATGATGAAGCAAGGACAAGCGAGCCGCACGGCGCTCGGCGCGGCGGGGCATCGGGCGGCGCATCAGGCGCTCGAGGGCGGGATGGTCTTCGCCGACCCGCTGGCGCTTCGCGTTCTCGGCAGCGACGCCGAGGACGCGATCGCGCTCGCCAGGGAGCGGCCGGAGCGGCGGGGCCAGCGCTTCTTCGTCGCCATGCGCAGCCGCTTCGCCGAGGATTCGGCCCGCCGCGCGATCGAAAAGGGCGCGCGGCAGATCCTCGTCCTCGGCGCCGGGCTCGACACTTTCGCCTACCGGCTCGAGAAGGTCGATGGTCTCCGCGTCTACGAACTCGACCATCCGGCGACGCAGCGCGACAAGCGCCGCCGCCTCGCCGAAGCGCGCGTCGCGGAGCCTTCGCATGTCGCCTATGTGGCGCATGACTTCGAGCGCGGAAGCATGACGGCGGCGCTCAAGGACGGCGGCCTCGACGCCGGCCGGCGGAGCTTCGCGCTGTGGCTCGGCGTCACGCCCTATCTGAGCGAGGATGCGGTCTACGCCACGCTCGGCGAGCTTGCGGGGTTTCCCGGCGGGGCGGAGGTCGTGTTCGACTACGCCAATCCGCCGCACGCGATCGAAGAGGCGCAGGCGCGCGACTTCCATGACGAGCAGGCCGAGCGCGTCGCGGCGATCGGCGAGCCGTTCCGCTGCTATCTCGACACGCCCGCGCTGCATGAGCGTGCGCGCGCCCTCGGTTACGTCGACATCGAGGACCTCGACCGTGCGGCGCTCGTCGCCCGGTATCTGCCGCAGGTCCCGGTGAAGCCGCGTCCGGGGCCCGGCGCGCATGTCGTGCGGATGGCCACAGGGTAGGCGCTTCGTCCTCGCGCCCCGCCGCGCGCGCAACGGGCTCGCCGTCATGGGTCGCGACGGGTAAGCGATCGACGCTGCGGCGAGCCGAAATCTCTCGGGCCAAAGCTCTGTCGCCGGCCTCTCGGGCGCCGGCCGACGACGCATTCGCGTCGGCATCGAAGCTTCGACTGTCCGCCGTTTCCTCCAAATTCCGAGCGGTTCGCCGGCGCCCTTTTGACCGGAGCTTCGGGTCGCGCCGAATCGACGCAGATATTGCGCGTCGGCGGCGGCAGTCCGGTAAGAACAGCTTACCGACTGTTCACCTCGCATCCATCGTCGCGTAAACGCCCGTCCGGCATAAACCGCCAAGCGCGCTGGACAACTTCTGCGCCGGCGAATTCATCGAGCATGGAGACAACAAAGTGGCCAAACTATTTTCGCGGACGGACCGGTCCAGATCATTCCGCGGGACGCTGCTCGGGGCGGCGGCCGTCGCCGCCGTCGGCGCCCTGTCGATCGAGATGATGCCGTTCGCCAGCTATCCCGCCGTCGCGGCCGCGACCGCCCCCTCCGCCGGCCCCGCTTCGTTCGCCGACCTGGTCGACCGCGTCAAGGGCGCCGTCGTTTCCGTGAAGGTCAAGATCGACGAGTCGAACGTGTCTTACGACGGCGGCGCGCAGCCGATGCCGAACTTCCCCAAGGGCGGTCCGCTCGAGAAGTTCTTCCGTCAGTTCGGCGAGCGCGGCTTCGGCGAACGCGGAGGGCAGGACCACGAGCAGCCCCGCATGGGCATGGCCCAGGGCTCGGGCTTCTTCATTTCTCCGGACGGCTACGTCGTCACCAACAATCATGTCGTCGAGCACGCCAGGGAGGTGACCGTCATCACCGCTGACGGCAAGTCGATTCCCGCGCGCATCGTCGGCACGGATCCGAAGACCGACCTCGCGCTCCTGAAGGTCGAGAAAGGCTCCGGCTATCCGTACGTTTCGTTCGCCCCGCAGGCGCCGCGTGTCGGCGACTGGGTGATCGCGGTCGGCAATCCGTTCGGCCTCGGCGGCACGGTGACGGCGGGCATCGTCTCGGCGCGCGGCCGCGACATCGGCGCAAGCCCCTATGACGACTTCCTCCAGATCGACGCGCCGGTGAATCACGGCAATTCCGGCGGCCCGACCTTCAATGGGCGGGGCGAAGTGGTCGGCGTCAACACCGCCATCTTCTCGCCGTCGGGCGGCAGCGTCGGGATCGGCTTCGCCATCGCCAGCGACGTCGCCAAGAGCGTGATCCAGTCGCTGAAGGAGGACGGCAAGGTCGCGCGCGGGTGGCTCGGCGTGCAGATTCAGCCGGTGACGCAGGACATCGCCGACAGCCTCGGCCTCAAGGAGGCCAAGGGCGCGCTGGTCGCCAAGACCGAAAAGGGTTCGCCGGCGGCGGCCGCCGGCCTCGAGGACGGCGACGTGATCGCGTCGGTCAACGGCGAACCGGTCGCCGACTCGCACGATCTCGCCCGCAAGATTGCGGAGCTCGGGCCGAGGAAGGACGCCGATCTCTCGATCATCCGCAACGGTTCGCTGCAGACGGTCAAGGTGACGCTCGGCGCGCTCCATGACGACAAGCAGGCGAAAGCCGACGTTCCGGAGGAGCGTTCGAACGACGCGATGGCGAAGTACGGCATGACGCTCGCGCCCGCGGCCGAGGTCGAGGGCGCCGGCAAGACCGGCGTCGTCGTCGCCGACGTCGATCCCGACGGGGTCGCGGCGCAGACGGGCATCCAGACCGGCGACGTCATCCTCGAGGTCGCGAGCAAGCCGGTTTCGCGTCCGTCCGACGTGACGGCGGCGATCGACGCAGCGAAGGCCGACGGCAAGAAGTCCGTGCTGATGCAGGTCAAGACCGAAGACAACAGCACGCGCTTCGTCGCGCTGTCGACCCACGCCGTTTCCTAAACCGAGCGGCCCGGCCCGGCGGAGCGGGCGCGTCCCCCGGCCCCCTACGCGTGATCATGCGGTAGGCCTGTTTCGCAACCGCCTGCCGCGCAAATCGCCGGGCTCGGATCCCCAGGAAGACCGACGACAGCGCCCGTTTCGCGGCGCCGTCGACAGGCGCCGTTGCGCCTTCCGAACACTCAGGTCTGGCGGGGGAGTGCGGCTCTTTGCAGCCGAAAGCCAGACCACGCGGCAGGCCAGTTTGTAGGCCGGCCTGCCGCTCTCCCCACCCTCACATGGGGTGTTTCCAGTCAAGCTCAATCATTTCGGCATTGTGCGTGCTCCTTTGGCGTTTGGATCCGAAGCGTGAGCCCGTCTTTGCCATGCAGCCCTGACGACCGCATCACCTCACATCCGGTCGAGCCTGTGGGCTCGGACCATAATCCCTCGTGCTCGAGGGCATCGGGCTCGGGTTGGCGGGACCATCCTTTTTCACGGCGTGTTTCAGCCCGGGGGTTGATCCGCGGTCGCCGCCCGCCCGGATCCGGCGAAGCCGTCGCGTTCGGCTTCGCTGGAATGGGGTTAAGTCATTAAGCCATCGTTGGAGTGTTGGAGTGGGGTTGAGTCATCGGGTCATGCCGTCTTGAACACGGCGCCCTCGGGAACGACGCCTTGGGTGACATAGCGCCACAAGGCGACGAGGAGTTTGCGGGCCAGCGCGACGATGGCGATCCGGCGGATTCGTCCCTTCCCGGCGCCGACCCGCGCCTGAAACCAGCGGCTCAGCGCCGAGTCCGGCTGGTGACGCAGCCAGAACCAGGCAAGCTCGATCATGGTCTTGCGCAGGCGGCGATTGCCCGACTTCGAGATGCCCTGATCCCGTTCGACGCCGCCGCTCTGCCAGGGGCTGGGCGCCAATCCGCCGTAAGCCGCCACCTGGCGTCGGTTGCCGAAGCTGCGAAACAACGATTCCAGCCAGAGGAGCGAGGCGAACTCGGGGCCCAAGCCTTTGAGCTTGAGAAGCAGGGCGGCGGGGTTGTTGGGCTCCTCGGCGTCCGTGCGGATGAGCGCGTCGCGGGCGCGTTCGACCGCAGCCAGTTGCGTCGTCACCAGCGCGATCCGATCGAGCTCCCGGCGGATTTCCGCCTTCAGCATCGGCGGCAGCTCACGGCCGTCGCCGGTTCGCAGCGCCTCGAGTCGTTCGAAACGATCGCGCCGAAGCGGATTGTAATCCCGGACGCCTTGGCCGCTGAGCAGGCCCCGGACCCGATTGGTATGCTGAATGCGTTCCTTGAGCAGCGTGCCGCGCTCGCGCGTCAGCCGCCGGCGATCCTCGTCTTCCGGGCTCGGCGCCCGAACCATCGAACAGACCCGCCGCTCGCCGCGCGCCCAGGCCATCAGCGTCCGCAACAGCGTCTCGCCGTCGATCGAATCGGTCTTGGCCCGCCGATGCCGCCGGGCGACCGCGATCGAAGCCGCATCGACGACGTGGCTCTCGATCCCGTTGGCGAGCAGCAAGCGATGAATCCAAAACCCGTCCAATCCCGCTTCCTGAATGACGACCGTTTTGACCGGCACGCCATGGCGCTGCTCGGCCTTCGCCCTCGACCGCGAAAGAAGGTCGAGCAGGCAGGCGCCGTCCCCACCCTCAACCACATGCTTGGAAAACTTCTCCCTGCCCGGACTGTTGATCGTCACAACCCATTTCGATTTGCTCAATTCGAGCGAGGCGAACAACGTGATATCATTCGCGCGGACGGTGGTCGCGACAGCGGTCGCGGAGGTGACAGACTGCATCGGTTGCCTCCATGCTGGTGTGGAAGCTCAGCCTACCAAGTCAGGCCGCCGTCCACCCGCATAGGATCTTTTTTCCCTCCTGCCGCGCGCTCGCAGTCCCCGACTTCACGCTGTCAGGTGTGGACGCCGGCTTGCGTGCGACGTCGAGGATGCATGCGATAGGGGCGAGCGTTGCAGGGCGGCGAAAATCACGCTTGACGTCGACGAGTGAGCGCCTTCGCGGCGGCCGTCGCGATTTCCGCGTAACGTCGGTCGCCGTGCACCAGCAGTAACGTCACTACGCCCTCCAACAAGAGCATGACTTCCGCGCCTGCCAACGCGGATCCGAAGGCTGACGCAAGCCGCGCCTCGACGGCGGCCTTGTGTCGCTTGGCGATGGTTCGTGCGGGATGTCCGGGCAGATCCGGCGAGCTCCATCACAAGGCGCGTGAAGCCCGCTCCGCTCCAACGCCGTCTGGTGCTCCAGAGAGCCAGTTCCGAGAAGAGCTTCTCGATCGCGTTGTCAGTGTCGGAATCGAGCTTGCGCGCCCAAGTCTCGATCCGTTCCAGCGCCAGCTCGCTGTGATGCTCAAGCACGTCAGCGAGCAGCGCATCCTTGCTGTCGTAGTGCGCGTAGAGCGTCCGCTTGGTGACGCCCCCGCTCGCCGCAATTGCGTCCATGCTGACGCGGGCGAATCCCTGTTTGTAGAAGAGTTCGTACGCCCCTTCGACGATCTTCAGGCGCGTCGCTGCGCGAGAGCGGGGCACGATGACCTCCTGAACGTATACTCGACAGTGAATGTACAGCGGTCGGCGCAGCGGGTATCGAAGAAAGTCCAGATGTCGTGGAGGGCTTGATGACCATTTCGCATCTTACGGTCTCGGACGTTACAGCCCGCGCGGTCGTGTCGCCTCTCTCGCGACCGATTCGCACAGCTATGGGCGCGATCCCCTCGGCGCCGCTCGTGCTGATCGATGTCGCGACCAGGGAAGGGATAGTCGGAAGCGCCTACATTTTCGCATATGCGACGGCCGCTCTGGCGGCCCTGCGCCGCCTTGTCGTCGATCTTGGCGCCGAGCTGATCGGACAGCCGGTCGCGCCGCGAGACATCATGCGGCGCTTCGATCGTCGGTTTCGATTGCTTGGATGGCAGGGCCTCGTGGGCATGGCCGTCTCCGGGCTCGATATGGCCTTGTGGGACGTCCTGGCCCGCGCCGCGAATGAGCCGCTCGTGCAACTGTTGGGCGGAACACAACGTCCGCTCGACGCCTACGACAGCTTTGGCGTCCTCGACTTGAAATCCGACGCCGAGGTCCTGTCCGCCTCAGTCGTATCCGGATTCAAGGCCATCAAGATCAAGATCGGGGAGGGCGATCTCGCGCAAGATTTCGCCACCGCGCGCGGTGTGCGCGATATCGTGGGAGCCGACGTCCGGCTCATGGTCGACTTCAATCAGTCGCTCGATGTGCCAGAGGCCGTGCGTCGCATCAAACGCTTGGCCGATTTCGATTTGCATTGGGTCGAGGAGCCGGTCAAGGCGGAGGATCTCGCGGGTCACGCGCGGGTTCGCGCGGCGACCGGCGCAAAAATCCAGACCGGCGAGAACTGGTGGTTTCCGGCGGGCATGGCCGCCTCGATCGCTTTGGACGCATCAGACCATTCCATGCCCGATCTCATGAAGATCGGCGGCGTGACGGGGTGGATGGCCGCCGCAAGCCTAGCCGAAGCCGCGGGGCTCCCTGTGTCCAGCCACATATTTGTCGAAGCCAGCGCGCACGTCATGGCCGTCACTCCGACCGCTCATATGGTCGAGTGGCTTGATATTGCGCGCGCGGTGCTCACCGAACCCTTGGCGGCCGTCAAAGGCCAAGTGACTCCATGCGGGCCAGGGCCTGGGTTTGAACTGGGATCAGGCTGCTGTTGCGCGCTATGCGGCAACGTGAAGCGCGGCGCCTTCGACGATTGAGGCGCGGCGTTTATGGCGTCCACCAGATCGTTTCAGGGCGGCGGGCCGACCCCTCCGGCATTAGGAGTTCGCGTCGTCGGGGTCCCAATAGGGACCCTCAAGGCGTCGCCGTTGTTGGCGGTGGCGCGGCCGGAGACGGGGTTGAAGCGCGATTTGCCCTCGAGACCGACGAAGCGCCATTCCTGAGTGCGCATGACCTTGCTGTTGCGCAGGCGCTCGCGCCCCTTCAAGTGCTCGGGCGACTGCGGCTTTCCCCGGCGCTGCGCGGCGCCCGAGCTCGCCAATCTCGCTGCGGTTTCGCTTCTCAGCGCGCTCGCACTGCTTGTCGGCGGTTCGTTGACCGGAGTTGGCCTCTGCGTGCGGCTGTCCATCAAACGGTTCGCACACACATTTGCGTGATTCCGGAAACGAAAGTTCTTGCATTTCCGGCGCCGCACAATTATGTTGCTGCGGTGCGGTGCAGTTTGCCCGCACATGCCCTCCTTGGGCGTTTCCTCCCTAGACTTGAAGGCCGCCTTCGGGCGGCCTCCTTTTTCT
Source organism: uncultured Alphaproteobacteria bacterium (assembly GCA_963805295.1). GTDB lineage: Bacteria > Pseudomonadota > Alphaproteobacteria > Rhizobiales > Beijerinckiaceae > Roseiarcus. The sequence goes on from CAWDTW010000084.1 coordinate 168,816, forward strand.
GGGCCTGCGTCTCGGTCGCCGCGCGCCGATTTGGCCGGGAATGGCGTCGCAACGCGCTGATTTCTCCCGCCATTCCGACCCACAGCCCCAGGGCGATGATCGCCGCGCTGGCGAAGTCGGAGGCGCGCGGAGGCGTCCCGAGTACCGCGGACGACGGCAGCGCGCAGAAACCGGGGTTCATGGGGTGGGAGACTGAAGCCACGCCTGCGCGGCGAATCAGCATCATCCACAGTGCGAACCCGCCGACCGTGACTCCCAGGGCCGCGTCACCGCGCCTTTCCGTTGAGCGCCTTGGCGAGGAAATGGCCGCCGTGATGCAGCCCCCCGCCGTCGATGCCGTGCCCCACCCCGAAGGCTATGTGCCACTGGGTCGGGATCTCAGCGCCGGCCAGCGCCTCGGCCGCCAGGAACATCGCCTCGATCGGAATGAGAGGGTCCTGATCGCCGTGGATGAGCAGCACCGGCGGCGGCGCGCCGCGCGCATCGCGCGCCGTCGCCTCCCCCAGGCGCTCGGGTCCGACCAGCATGCCGGAATAGCCAAGGAGCGCGGCGGGAGCGCGGCGCCGCCGCAGTCCCACATGCATCGCCATAATCGAGCCTTGGCTGAAATCCGACGAGGGCCAGCTTCGAATCGTCGAGCCCGAGGCGCCCAAGCTCGGCATCGAGAAATTCGTCGACGGCGCTCCGCGCCCTGACGACGCCGTTCCAGCGATCCGCGGCCCCGGCCGGGTCGTCCGGCGGGCGGTTCAAAAGCGCGAACCATTGTCGGCCCATCGGCGCGCCCGCGCAACGCTCGGGCGCATGGGGCGAGACGAAGGCCGTCTGAGGCAGGAGCGCGCGCCACTGGCGAGCGAGTTCGATGAGGTCGTTTCCGTCCGCGCCATAGCCGTGCAGGAAGACCACCAGCCCGTTCGCGCGCCCTCCGCTCGCCGGAATGCGGGGTCCGTCCAAGGCAGCGCTCATCCAATGGCTCCGGTCTGGGTCAGCGATCCGACTTAGACCGAACCATCCGCGAGGGCCATCCCCGAGCGCGCCTTCACCCTCCGGTAATAGGCCCAAAGCATGCGCGCCGCGACGCCGCGCCACGGCCTCCAGCGCTCCGCAATTCGCTCGAGCCGCGCCGCGTTGGGCCGGGTCTTCAGCGCGAGCGCGAGCTTCGCCGCCTCCTGCAGGGCGAGGTCTCCCGCCGGAAAAGCGTCCGGGTGGCCGAGGCAGAACAGCAGAAAGATGTCCGCGGTCCATGGACCGACGCCTTTCACCGCGACGAGCTTCCGATGCGCGTCTTCGGCGTCGAGCGACGCCAGACCGGCGAGATCGAGCGCGCCCTCGCCGACCGCCTCGGCGAGCGCGCGGAGAGCCCGGATTTTCGGCGTCGACAGCCCGCAGCCGCGCAACTCCTCCTCGGTCGCCGCTGCGAGCCGGTCGGCTTCGAGCGGCGCGATCCGCGCCTCGAGCCGGCCGAAAATGGCGTTGGCGCTGGCGACCGACACCTGCTGCGAGACGATGATGGCGGCGAGCCCGGCGAAGCCCGGCTCACGACGGCGCAGAGGCGGCGGTCCGCCGACCAGGACGAGCTTCTTGACAAGCTCGGCGTCCTTGGCGCGCAAGGCTTCGACCGCCCCGCGCAAGTTCGCCTCGTCGGCGATCAGCGGTCCGGGATGATAGAGTCTCCCCGCCGCCGGGGGCTTGGGGCGGCTTGCGCGCGCGCGCTGCTTATGCATCCGCTTCCAAGCCATGCGCTCCCACGCCCTCGCACCCCCGCCCGTCTTGCAATTCGCGCCCTCTCCCAACGGGGCGCTGCACCTCGGCCATGCCTATTCCGCGCTCTGCAACGAGCGCCTTGCCGCCCAGTCGAACGGGCGCCTGCTGTTGCGCATTGAAGACTTGGACCGGACGCGATGCAAGCCGCGACACGAGGCGGCGATGCTCGACGATCTCGCCTGGCTCGGCGTGCGCTTCGAAGCCCCGCCGCGCAGGCAGAGCGAGCATGGCGACGACTACGCCAGGGCGCTCGCACGCTTGGCGGCGCTCGAAGTCGTCTATCCCTGCTTTTGCAGTCGAGCCGAAGTAGCACGCGCGTCTGTCGCGCGCGATCCCGACGGCGCGCCGCTCTATGCCGGGACCTGCCGCGCGCTGTCCGCCGGCGAAAGCGGCGAGCGGCTCGCGCGCGGCGTCAAGGCCGCCTGGCGGCTCGACGTGCGGCGCGCGATGGACGCAGCGCCGACGAATCTGGCCTGGAGCGAATTCGGCGAGGGGGCGAGCCCTATCGAGCGCCCGGCAGAGCCGGCGCTGTGGGGCGATGTCGTCCTCAAGGGGCGCGATCTCGCCGCGAGCTATCATCTGGCGGCGGCCGTCGACGACGCGCTCCAGGGCGTCACCGACGTCGTGAGGGGGCGCGACCTGCTCGCAGCGACCTCGGTCCATCGGCTCCTGCAGGAAACGCTCGGCCTGCCCGCGCCCCGTTATCGCCACCACCGGCTCGTCCTCGACGCAAGCGGGGCGAAACTGTCGAAGAGCCGCCGCTCGCCCTCGATCGGCGCCCTGCGCGCCAAGGGCCTGTCGGCGGCGCAAATCCGCGCGGCGCTCGGGTTCGGCGGCGGCGATGGCGGCGGGCTTGCAATCGTCCTCAGTTGAGCTTCGCAGTCGCTGCGGAGGCCGGCTTTTCGACCGCCTCCGCCGCGGAGGAGGGCGCCTGCGCCATGAGCTGATCGATCCGATCGCGCTCGCGTTTGAAGGCCGCGAGCATCCTGCCGTCGAACTCGCGCGTGCGGGCGAGCTTGATCGCCATCGGGTCGACGAAGTTGCCGTTGATGATCACTTCATAATGCAGGTGCGGCCCGGTCGCGAGGCCTGTCTGGCCGAGATAGCCGACGACTTGGCCCTGAGTGACATGGACGCCCGAGGCGATGCCGCGTCCGAAGCCCGACATGTGGTTGTAGGTGGTTACGTATCCGTTGGCGTGCTGGATCTCGACCCGGCGACCATACCCGGAGTCCCACTGGGCCTTGATGACGACGCCGTTGCCGGCGGCGAAGATCGGCGTGCCGATCGAAGCGGCCCAGTCGACGCCGGTGTGCATGCGGTAAAAATGCAAGATCGGATGAAAGCGCATGCCGAACGGCGAGGTCATTTCGCCCTCGGCGATCGGCTTGCGCAGCAGGAATTTGCGGGTCGAGCGGCCGTTCTCGTCGTAATAGTCGACCATATTGTCGTCGGGCGTCTGAAACCGGTAGTACTTGTAGGTTTGGTCTCGCACCGTCATCGTAGCATAAAGAAGCTCGGGGTGCGGATTGATCTCGTCGCGGTCGAAAAAGAACGCATCGATCGAATTGCCGGACGCGGTCGCGCGCTGAAAATCGACGTCGTTGGCGAAGACTCGCACGAGAACGTCGATCAGCGGTTTCGGCAGGCCCTGCTTGAGCGCAGTTTCATAAAGGCTCTGATAGAGGCTCATCCCCCCCGAGTCGACGTCCTCTGGGGCTTTGGGCTTGCGGGACCCAAGACCGGCGTTGGTCGAGACCCGCGCATAGGCGCCGCTGTCATCGATGGCGACCGTCGCCTTCAGTTGATCGTCGGCATAGACCGAGACGCGGGCGATTCTCGGCTTCGCACCACGGGCGGCCGGCTCCTCGGGAAGCAGAATGATTTTCTGCCCTTCGCCGACCGGCGATTCGCCGTGCTTCACGCCGAAGGCGGCCAGAATCGCCGAGACTGCCTCGGGCGTCGCCCCGTTCGCCTTGAGCACGTCCTCGAAGCTTTCGCCGTGGCGCATCTGGACGAGCTTCTCGCTCGGGGAGGCGTCATCCGCCGCAGCCGCCTTCGCCACGTTTGTTACATTCTCCGGGATCATGCGCACTTCGATCGAAGCGAAAGGCGCGCTTGGACTGACGCTGCCGACGGTCGCATAGGAGGAAAGCGCGCCGAGCGGATCGCCGGCCGCTTGGCTGGTGCGCATCAGGAGGAGCTGGGGGGCAAGCGGCTGGGCCGGCGCCTTTGGCGCGTCGGGCGGCGCCCTGAGCGTCTCGACGACCTGGGCCTGCGCCTCGGCTTGCGACAATTCGCCTGACGCCTGTTCGGCATTCGCCGGCGTCAGGTCCTCGGTGCGAAAGGTCACCTCCGCGTCGTCCTGCGCCGGGCCGGGATCAGGCGCCGCATCGGGAACGTCGGTCCGATTGGTCAGCTTCAGCGGATTGAAGGGGGGCACCGCGTCGGCAAAACCGGTCGGCGTCATCGTCAGCGTCGTCTGCAAGCGCGTGAACGCGCGGGTCTTCACCACCTCCTTGTCGCCGACTTTGATCGGGGTCGGAACCCTGTAGGTCTGCTTGTCTGAGACAATGTCCACGGGCCGTAAGAGTCGGTCGCCCTTCCCCGGACTGACGCCCTCTTCCTGCGAATCGGATGGAGCCGCGGGGGCCGCGAATTCAGGCGCTTCGGCGAAATCGTATTGGCTGTCAAGATCGAAGTAGAGCGCGGCGCCAATCAACGCCACGCCGCAGAGTCCGGTCAAGGCGGCGCCGGTGAGCCATCTGAGCGAAGCGCGCCGGCGCTCGTTGCGGTCGAGCCGATCGTCGCCTAGCCGAATTGGCGGTTCGACGCCGAGTTCCAGGCTGACCAACGCGCGGTCGCCACGGGGAGCAAGGCGCGGAAAAGCGGCGGCAACTGTCGTCAAGGCTTCTCGTATCGCTCGTTTTCGTCGCCCGAGCCAGGGGCGGGCGGGGCTCCATCGTTGTTAATGCGCGGACGCGGCGCCCGCAAGATTGGCGCGGCGTAACCGCTTTCCGGCGCGCCTATCGCCTCCAACCGTGGCGAATCGGCGGCGGGGGTTGATTTCTCAAATGGTTCGATCGTGAGCCTCTTGCAAAATTCATCGACGCGGCGAATTTTCCCTGTGTTCGCGGGGCGGAGGGGCCGGCGCTCAGGCCGGCGCGGGCCTGAGCTGCGTGACGCGGAGTATTTGATCGACCGCGAGTGCCACCACGCCGAACATGAGGTGGCATTTGACCTTGATCGCGCCGCGCACGCGCACGGACCGTGCGCCGAATTCATCCTTCAGTCGGGCGTTGACGCGTTCGGCCAGGGTGCGAAAATCAAAAATCACGTCGTCCGGATCGGGCATATGGATGAGTTTCATGCGCTCGACTTCTTTGGCCCATTCGGCCTTGGCTTCGTGCTGGGCGCGAAAGTTGCGATCGATGATCGGCGCATGGCCGAGCGCCTTGCTGTGGTCATGGATGGCGGCGGCGTCGTAGGCCGCATCCATTAGATCGTAGAGATAGGAGACGCGGGCGCCGGTCATGGTCATCAAGGGAATGGCGACCTGACTGTCGTGGACGGAAGCCGAGGTCAGTACGCAGGAGACCGGGATTTGGCCGCAGGCGACATCCAGATGCAGTTTGTAGCCGATCCAGGTTTCCTTGTAGCCCTTGCTGTTCTTCTTGGAGCCGACATCGCACGCGGTGGGCAGATCGGCGAGCATCTGATCGAGGTTCTGCGTGGTCTGCCGTTCGAGGCGCGTCGGCTCGGGTTTTGGCCGTTCCTCGTCCTTGCGCGGGCGTCCGCGCTTGCGCGTCGGCTGAGCGCCATCGGGCGGCGGCGGATCCCCCTTATTGTCGTTCGGCTCCGTCTTGACCGGCTTCTCGCGCGCCTCGATCTCGGTCGCGTCGCGCGCGATCACGCCGACGATGCGCCCGCCGAGCGAGCGCTCGATCAGCGCCGCGTGCATCTTGTCGGGCAGATCGCCCTGCGCAAACTCCGCGAAGGCGCGGGAAAAGGTAGCTTCCGATGGCACTTGCGAGCGTCGTTCCCAACCGAGAATGCGACGCAGCGACCTGTCGACATCGAGGCGCTCGATCAGAGCGGTGGTGGTAGGAACGCCCAGCACCGCCTTGGCGACGAAAGCCCTGGCGAGGGCGCGGCGATCGTCAGGCGGGCGGCCGGCGCCTCGGGGCGGTTCGGGAACGAAGGCCTCGAGGCCGATCACGTCGAGGGTCGTGACGAGCCGCCCGAGCGCTTCGGTCATCGGGTCGACTTCCTCGCGAAGCCAAGGAAACAGATAGCCCTGGATGTGGTTCCAGCGCGCTTTCATAGCGTCGAGAGGATCGTCGGTCATTGCTGTTGCTAGGGATCAGGACGATAGAATCGACACTATATTGAAATCTTTCTCACAGTAAAGCGGAATATTTTAGAATATTGCCTTGACAACCGTTGGATGGATTCTAAATATATTGCCTCGATTTGAGAGGGGTTATGAGAGGCGTTCCAAATAAATTTGCAACTGGCTCTCGGGTCATCAGAGTGTGACATTATTTAAAAAAGCGTTTGACAGCGAAATCCGAATTCCGTAGAGGCATACCGTCGATGGTGTTGCTGCGTCTTGCGGCGGCTTCGTCGTCCGACAAGCAGATGCGAACGATCGAACCTCCCACCTGCTGAGAAGCGGAAGGGTTAGGTTTTGGTCGTTTTTTTGACGGGGTTTCATCGGGAACGGGGCTCGCGGTCGGAGAGATTAGGGGCGGGACCTTTATGAGAGAGCGAGCGCTCCTCTTAAGGGGCGCGGTTTCAGAGTTTGGTTTCTGGGCCGAAAGGCCGGCAAAGCTCTCGCTGTTTGACAATTGCATCGGAAGGAAGAGAGACGTGGGCGGCGTTGTCCTTGCGGGGCTCTGACGTCTGGTTTTGCCTGGGGTTGGTCCGGGCGTTGCCGGGGGTTGGGGTCTTTTGAAGAGACCGCTGACGGTCACGTTTCAAGAATTCATCGCGCTTTGAAAGGGGCGCGCCGGACCGCCGCGAGGCGGGCTGGCGCGCTTGTCTTTTGGAGCGGATGTGTTTGGAACTCGTCAAGACGAGGGCGGGGCCTTTTGCGGGGCCCTGCCGGAAGTGACCAGTCGGGATTCGCTCTCCAATGAACTTGAGAGTTTGATCCTGGCTCAGAACGAACGCTGGCGGCAGGCTTAACACATGCAAGTCGAACGGGCGCGAGTGATCGCGTTAGTGGCAGACGGGTGAGTAACGCGTAGGAACATACCCTCCGGTTCGGAATAACTCAGGGAAACTTGAGCTAATACCGGATACGTCGGCGACGAGAAAGATTGATCGCCGGAGGATTGGCCCGCGTTCGATTAGCTTGTTGGTGAGGTAACGGCTCACCAAGGCGACGATCGATAGCTGGTCTGAGAGGATGATCAGCCACATTGGGACTGAGACACGGCCCAAACTCCTACGGGAGGCAGCAGTGGGGAATATTGGACAATGGGCGCAAGCCTGATCCAGCCATGCCGCGTGAGTGATGACGGCCTTAGGGTTGTAAAGCTCTTTCGCTCGGGACGATAATGACGGTACCGAGAGAAGAAGCCCCGGCTAACTTCGTGCCAGCAGCCGCGGTAATACGAAGGGGGCTAGCGTTGTTCGGAATTACTGGGCGTAAAGCGCGTGTAGGCGGGTCTTTAAGTCAGGGGTGAAATGCCAAGGCTCAACCTTGGAACTGCCTTTGATACTGGAGATCTTGAGTCCGGGAGAGGTGAGTGGAACTGCGAGTGTAGAGGTGAAATTCGTAGATATTCGCAAGAACACCAGTGGCGAAGGCGGCTCACTGGCCCGGAACTGACGCTGAGACCTCACGCATCCCCTCATTCAGGCGGGGCCGAAGGTTTGTGTGAAGACGTTGTTTTGATTTAGGAGTTCTTCGTATTTTTCAACGAGCGGCCTTAAGCGTCGCTCGGGCATGTTGGGAATGAGATCGTAGAGCAGGCAGCCCTGGCGGAACAGCGAATGGACGCGGCGTTTGATCGTGCTGGTTCTGAGCGATCGGTCCATGCCGAGGCTTTCGCCGGCCGCGCCGAGCAGGGTCAGGAGGAGGATCGCCAAGGCGTTGAGCAGCAGCAGACGGTCGCGCCGTTGCGGATCGCCGATGCGCAGGACGCTCAGGCCCATGCCGAAACGCAAATCCTTGGTGTCGCGGAACCCCGGCTCGATCGTCCATCGTTTGGCGTAGAGGTTGACGATCTGGGAGGCGCTCGCGGTCGCATCGCTGGCGGCCAGATGCCAAGCCTCCTTCATCCCCTTGGCGTGGACGCAGACCGCCGCGCCGACCTTGTGGCGCGCGGCGGTGAGTTCGGCGCCGCGCAGAAGGCGCGCGCTCCCTTTCTTGCCGACCCAGTCGGCGGCCAGGCGCGTCTCACCGTCCGCCGCGGTCACATGAACGTTGCCGCGAAAGCGGATGACGTAACCGAAGCCGAGGCTTTCGAGGAATTCGAACAGTTTGACGTCGCCGAAGCCGCGATCGGCCAGGATCGTCACCGCCACGCCCTCGGGCAGGATCGCCTTCAAACGCGTCAGGCAGAGGTCTTCGAAGTCGTTGCGCCGGTCCTTCAGTTCGTCCTTGTCGACCGTCAGCCACAGGAGCGGCGTCGCCCGGCCGTGGCGCGTGATCAGGTTCAAAGCGAGCGTGGCCTGATTGTCGGCGTCGAAATCGGTCCAATCCATCGCCACGACGATCGCCTTGCGCTGGCCCACGACCTCGCGCGCCCATGGCGCGAACAGGTCCCATACGACGACCCCGGCGTTGCTCAGCAGGCGATCGACCTGTTTGATCGCGTGTCTGTCCATCAGACCGCGCGCTTGCGCCAGCGCGTGCCCGATGACCGAAACGGCCAACGACGCCCCCGTCAGAACCCCCAACGTCCCATTGGCCAGCGAAAGAATCCGCTTGGCGTGCAAACTCCCCGCAAACGCGCGCTTCAGAAAATCATGAACCAATTCCATCCGATCGATCGACTTGCGCATCCCCGCCTGCCCGCACGATTCGCCACATCGTCATGCGCGAGAATCAAAAATTCAGGCGTTTTCGAGTCCTTCAAAATGAGGGGATTCGTGAGGATCAGACCCGATCCCATCCCGAACTCGGCCGTCAAACGCCTTAGCGCCGATGGTACTCTGTCTCAAAGACATGGGAGAGTAGGTCGCCGCCAGGCCTGCAAAGAACGGATAAACTTCCTCTACACAAGGCAATAGGCAGTAGGCAGTAGAAACAAGTCAAACCCTACTGCCTACTGCCTCTATCGCGGGGTGGAGCAGCCCGGCAGCTCGTCAGGCTCATAACCTGAAGGTCATAGGTTCAAATCCTGCCCGCGCAACCGAACCCAAACCCTCCGCCGGCCCCGCCGCGGGGGGTTTTTTGTCGCCCAAAGTCGTAGAGTGGACTTTGCTGTTACCGCCGCCACCCCTCAAAACAAAAAATACCTCTGCGCCATCGGCAGCTTGTCGGCCGGTTCGCAGACGAGCAACTCCCCGTCCGCCGTCACCGCGTAGGTCTCGGGGTCGATCGCAATCTTCGGCGTCGCGCCGTTGTGGATGAGGCTCTTCTTACGTAGGCCCCCGCGGACATTCTCGACCCCGATGAGCCGCTTCTGCACTTTGAGCTTCCGCGCAAGGCCGCCGGAGGCGGCGGCGCCGGAGACGAAGGTCAGCGACGTTCCGGTCCGCGCGCGCCCGTATGCGCCGAACATCGGGCGATAGTGGACAGGTTGCGGCGTCGGGATCGAGGCGTTGGGGTCGCCCATTTGCGCTGCGGCGATGGCGCCGCCCTTGATCACGCAGTCGGGCTTGACGGCGAAAAAGGCCGGGGCCCAGAGCACGAGGTCGGCGAGCTTGCCAATCTCGACCGAGCCGATGTGTTTCGAGACGCCATGGGTGATGGCGGGATTGACGGTGTATTTCGCCACATAGCGCTTGACGCGGAAATTGTCGTTGCGGGGGCCGTCGCCGGGCAGCGCGCCGCGCTGGCGCTTCATTTTGTCGGCCGTCTGCCAAGTGCGGATGATCACCTCGCCGACGCGGCCCATCGCCTGGGAATCGCTCGACATCATCGAGAGCGCTCCGAGATCGTGCAAAATGTCCTCGGCGGCGATCGTTTCCCTGCGGATGCGGCTCTCGGCGAAGGCGAGGTCCTCGGGGATGCTCGAATCGAGATGATGGCAGACCATCAGCATGTCGAGGTGCTCGTCGAGCGTATTGCGGGTGTATGGCCGGGTCGGGTTGGTGGACGAGGGGAGCACGTTGGCGAGCCCGACCACCTTCATGATGTCGGGCGCATGGCCTCCGCCCGCGCCCTCGGTGTGGAAGGCGTGGATGGTGCGGCCCTTGAACGCCTTGATCGTATCCTCGACGAAGCCGAACTCGTTCAGCGTATCCGTGTGGATCATGACCTGCACGTCGTAGTCGTCGGCGACCGACAGGCAGCAGTCGATCGCGGCGGGCGTCGTGCCCCAGTCCTCGTGCAGCTTGAGCGCGCAGGCGCCGGCCTTCACCTGCTCGACGAGCGCGGCGGGTTTCGAGGCGTTCCCCTTGCCGGCGAAGCCGAGGTTCATCGGAAAATCGTCGGCCGCCTCGATCATGCGGGCGATGTGCCAGGGGCCGGGCGTGCAGGTGGTGGCGAACGTGCCGGTCGCGGGCCCCGTGCCGCCGCCGAGCATCGAGGTGACGCCCGACATCAGCGCCTCCTCGATCTGCTGTGGGCAGATGAAATGGATGTGGGTGTCGAAACCGCCGGCGGTGAGAATCTTGCCTTCGCCTGCGATCACTTCCGTGCCCGGCCCGACGACGATGGTCACGCCCGGCTGGATGTCCGGGTTGCCCGCCTTGCCGATGGCGTGGATGAGCCCGTCCTTGATCCCGACGTCGGCCTTCACGATCCCCCAGTGGTCGAGGATGACCGCGTTGGTGATGACCGTATCCACGGCGCCTCTGGCGCGCGTCGTCTGCGCCTGGCCCATGCCGTCGCGGATCACTTTCCCGCCGCCGAACTTCACCTCCTCGCCGTAGATGGTCAAATCCTTCTCGATCTCGATGACGAGCTCGGTGTCGGCGAGCCGAAGCCGGTCGCCTGTGGTCGGCCCGAACATGTCGGCGTAGGCGGCGCGGGGGAGGGAGGTCGACATGAGAATCCTCGTTCAAGATCGGAGGCTGAGTTCGGTCGGCGATCCCTTCTCCCGCCTGCGGGAGAAGGTGGCCCGTAGGGCCGGATGAGTTCTCATTCGCTCGCGCGCACCTTGATGGATGAGAAGGCGGCTTGACCACCCCCCTTTTCAGGAGAGGGGAAGCGGCTTGCCCTCACCCCGGCGCTCTCCCGCGAAGCGGGAGCGGGGGTTAAACCTTCCCCATCACCTTCTGGCGGAAGCCGTAAACCTCGCGCTTTCCCGCGAGGGCGACGAGGCGCACCGTGCGGCTCTGGCCGGGCTCGAACCGGATCGCTGTGCCGGCCGGGATGTCGAGCCGGAAGCCCTTCGCCTGGTTGCGCTCGAATTTCAGCGCCGGGTTGGTCTCGAAGAAATGGTAGTGCGAGCCGACCTGGATCGGCCGGTCGCCCGCGTTGGAGACTTCGAGCGTCACCGTTTCGCGGCCCTCGTTCATGACGATCTCGCCGGGCTCTGCGAGCACCTCGCCGGGGATGCGTCGATCGTCGGCGCCGCGGATCGGATGATGGACGGTGACGAGCTTCGTGCCGTCGGGAAAGGTCGCCTCGATCTGGATGTCGTTGAGCATCGAGGCGACGCCGTCCATCACCTGGTCGGCGGAGAGCACATGCGCGCCCGCCTCCATCAGCTCGGCGACCGAGCGCCCGTCGCGCGCGCCCTCGACGACAAAGTCGGTGATGAGCGCGACCGCCTCGGGGTGGTTCAGCTTGACGCCGCGCTCGAGGCGCCGTCGCGCCACCATCGCCGCCATGGCGATCAAGAGCTTGTCCTTTTCCCGTGGCGTCAGATTCATGGGCCTTCCGTCTCCTCGCGCGCCGCTTGAAATTCCGAGCGAGAATTGCACCTCGCTCACTGCCAGAGCCGCGGCGGCCTGCGCCCGCCGAGCGCCAGAATGGACGCGATCAGCGCGTGGCGCAATCGGCTCGGCGAAGCCGACAGCAGGCGGGCGACGACAAGCCCGTCGAATGCGCTCGCCCCCGCCTCGACCCCGTCGGTTGCCGCCTCGAACGTCGCCCGCAAATCGGGCAGGCGCGCCTCCACATTGGGCGCCGCGGCGATGATGGTCGCGACAGCCCGCGCTCCCGCCCCAACCGCCTTCTGGTCGAGCGTCGCGCCGGCGCGATCGAGCCGGGTCTCTTCGGCGAAGACGAGCCTTCCGTCGCGCCTGAGGCGCCACGAATTCTTGAGCCGCGCGTCGATTCGGCCCTCGCCCATGGCGAGGCGGCCGAAGACGAGACTCTCGATCATGAGAAGCTCGGCGTCGCTCGCCATCTCGATCGCGAGCTTCCGATCGAGCACGGCGCCGTCGAACAGCAGCGTCTCCTGCGGCAGCCAAAAGAGCCGCGCGCGCGGCGCAAGCGCGAGCGTCGTGTCGATGCGGGCCGGCGGGCCGTCGCTGCGGTAGATCTTTTCCGCCGCCGTCGTCGTCGCCTCCACCTCAGCGTGCTTATTGAGCCGCACTTCGACTCGGTAGGCGTCGCCTCCCGCGACGCCACCGCCAGTGTTGACGAGGACCGCCTCGCAGGGGCTCGTCGAACGGGGAAACCGCCAGCGCAAGCCCCCCGTCTCGAAAATGCGCGCCGGCTCGGTGCGCCTGACCGTCCTGGCGAAGGACGCGCGGGCTTCTGCTTGAGCGCGCTGGCGGGCGTGCGGGTCGAACGCGGTCTCGTTCATGATCGGCACTTCCGCGCGAGATCGACCTCGCCACGCGGGCAGACCGGATCGAGCACAGGCGCGAAAGGATCGGAGACGCGATAGAGTTCATAAGTTTCGATTGTCGCGCGGGCGCGCCGGCGTTCGATGAGGCCGGCCGGCTCGACGCTGCGGAAGCGCATCTTCAGGATCAGGTCGAACCGCCGGCCCGCCTCTCCGAGCGCGAGACCTGGCGCGGCGAACAGGCTTTCGGGCGGCGCCGGCTCAAAAATCCAGCGGATCCGCTGTTCGGGCTGGACGACCGCGATCGAGGGATCGCCGTAGAACGTCATCATCGAAGTCAAGGCGTAGCCTTGCGTGAGGACGAAGGCCGCGTGATCGGCCTTCGCCCGGGCGTCGAGCTCGCGGGCGAGCTTGCGGAAGCCCTCGATCCGCGCCGTCGGATCGGCTGCGCCCAAAGGCAGCGCGCCCGTCTCCGCCTGGACGAAAGCGAGCGCAATGACCATGAAGCCGAGCGGCGCGGCCCACAGGGCGGCTTTTGCGACCGGGCCCCCTAGTCCTGCCGCGCCGCTGCGGCGGGTCGCTGCGACCCAGTCAGCCGCCACAATGGCGCAGGCGGGAAAGAGCGGCGCGAGCCAGTTGCCCTGCACCCGGTCGTGCAGCGCATGCAACAGAAAATAGATCGCGGGGGTCGCGATCGTGCTGATGAGAATCCGCCGCGCCTCGTCGGGCGAACCAGGCGCCGCAGGCGCGCGCCAGGAGACCGCTGCAGCCCCCGCAGCGAACAGAGCGAACACCAACGGGTTCATGAGCCCGATCTGAGCGGCGACGAATTCGAGGAGGTAGGTCGGCGTAAATCCGTGCGGCGGGGCGCGGCCGAGCTGCTTGACGAAGGTCGCCCAGCCGTGTTCCGCGTTCCAGCCGACGAAGGGCGCGAAAATCGCGCCCGCGATCGCCAACGCTGCGGCCGAGGCCGGCGAGACGAGCCAACGCCGCAGCGAGGGCGCGCTCATGAAGGCGAGCGCTACGCCCGCGGCGAAGAAGGCGGCGGTGAATTTCGATTGCAGCATGAGCCCGAGCGCGAGGCCCATCGCGAGAAGCCATCGCGCCTTGCCGGTCCGCCACAGCTCCGCGAGCGCCGCCAGGCCCAGCGTCCAGAACACGACGAGCGGCGCATCGGGGGTCACGAACGCCGCCCCGGCGATGACGAGCGGCATCGCGATCCACATCAGCGCGGCGAGCGCGGCGGTCTCGGCGGAGCGGAAGAAGCGCCAGGCGATCAGGGCGACGAGCGCCGACAGCGCGCCGACAAGAAGCAGCGACAGCGCCCGGACGCCGAGCTCCGAGCCGCCGAAGAGCGCGGTCGAGGCGCGGACGATGAGGGCCACCATCGGCGGATGGTCGAGATAGCCGAAGGCGAGCGCGCGCGACCAGAGCGCGTAATAGGCTTCGTCGAAGGTGAGTTCGAGGCGCGAGGCTGCGCAGGCTTGCAGAACCAGGAGCGCGATCGATCCGCCGACGGCGAGGGCCGCGAGGAGACCGGCGCGCCGCCCCGCCAAGGGCCGCGCTTCCACGACGCTGGAAGCGTCCCTCACGTCGTCGCCTTCGCCTCTCTTCCGCCGTTTCGCCTCGCGGCCCCCAGTCGCATGGCGGCGATCGAGGGTCAATGATCGCCAACGCCGCGAGGACGCCAAGGCCGATTGTGCAATTGATGCGAAGGTGTGGCGCCGTTCACACAGCGGCTGTGACTGAGCCGTCGTATAATCTCCCCGGGGAGGCTCTTCAAATGGCGGCGCGCTCCGGTTCGACCGATATGACCTTCGGCGCAGGCAAGACACGCTCGAAAAACGCCGATCGCGACGACGCGGCCGACGCCGCGCGCTTCTTTTCGCGCATGGGCTACGCCGCTGTGGCGATCGGCGCGCCGGTCGGCGTCGTGGTCCATCCGCTCGCCCTATTCGTGTTTTTTCCCATCGGCGTCGCGATGATCCTGATGGCGGCGGCGCTCGAGGCGAAACCCGGGTTTCTCGACCGCGTCTCGAGGGCGTTCCGGGTCCCGGCGTTTCCCGCCTTGATCGCCGGGCTCGCCTGGGCGACGCTGTCGGCGTTGTGGACGCCCTATCCTGTCTCGGCATTGCAGCATGCGTTGAAGCTCGCACTGCTGATCGCAGCGACTGTGCTGGCCGTCGCCGCGCCGCGCGACAACGCGCGCGCCACCGATCTCTACATGTTTCCGATCGGCGTCGTTTTGCTCATGGCCGCGATGGCCGCCGAGGGTCTCGCCAACATCTTGACCGGCTGGATGGACGGCGGCGGCGTTGCGGAGGGCGGGGTCGCTCTCGCCGTGCTGCTGTTTCCTGCACTCGGCGGACTGACTGCGCGCGGGCGCAACGGCTATGCTCGGCTGCTGCTGATCCTCGCCCTCGCGTTCGCCTATATAGACGGCTACGCGCCGCTGACTGTCGCCCTGTTCGCCGGCTATCTGGCGTTGTCGTTCTCGATCTCGGACATGGGGCGCACCGCGCGTGAGCTCGCCTGGGGTGCGGCGGCGCTTATCCTGCTTTCGCCGCTAATCCCGGCTTTCGCCCCGACGATGGCCGCCTGGGTCTTCCACACGAAGCTTGCGGACCTTCCGCCGCCTTATGCATCGCTGTCGGTCGCGGCGGACATTTTCACCCACGA
Source organism: uncultured Alphaproteobacteria bacterium (assembly GCA_963805295.1). Lineage (GTDB taxonomy): Bacteria > Pseudomonadota > Alphaproteobacteria > Rhizobiales > Beijerinckiaceae > Roseiarcus. The sequence goes on from CAWDTW010000084.1 coordinate 184,118, forward strand.
CAAGCTCAGGCTCATCACCGGCCATGGGTTTGAGACGGTCAGTCGCGGCGTTCGCAGCATGATCCTGCCGGCGCACACGCCGAAGGCGCTCGCCTTCACCGTCTGGTACGAACTCGGCGTTGTCGGCGCGGTTCTGGCCGCGACCGGCGTCTGGTTCGCCTTCCGCGATCTCGAAAAGGCGCCGCCGCGGCTGGCCCCGTTCATGGCCGCGGGCTTCACCGCCATTGTGGCGCTCGCCTTTGTCAACGTCGATTTCGACGACATGACCGCGACGACCTTGATCGCTGTCGCGGTCATTTCGACCGACGTGGCGGCGCGGAGCCAATACCGCACCACCCGCCCTTCGGCCGCCAGTCTCGCCAATCTGTGAGATTGAGACGCAACACCGCTCGGCGAACGCCGCGGAGCGTTCCAAACCTGCGGTTGGGTCCCATTTTGAGCGCGCCTCAGCGCTTGCCGGACAGCGTGATCGTCGGGCGGGCTGCGCGCGGACGCTTGTACTCGACCACGACCGCGCGCGTGCGGCCCGCCACCAGGCTCGCGCGGCCGCGCGTCTTCGCTGCCTGCTTGGCGGCCAACTGCTGGACGTCCTCGACTGGCACGCCCATCAGGGACGCCGCGATTTGCGCGCGCTGAGCCGGGTCGTCCGCAAGGCTCTCTGCCGCGATCAGGGCTTCCTCGATGGTCGGGTTATCGCGGCGAACGCGCCGAACCCCCCATTTGGTCTTCCAGGTGGCTCCCACGGGCCCCTCCTATTCGATTCTCAAGGACGACAATAGCAGATATGTTGCACTGCAACAAACTTTTTCAAGCCACCGGAATAAATGTTCGCCTTCGTCCTTTGGCCTATGGCTGGCGTCGCATTCATGACATCCGCGCCTCCGCTCAGCCGCTGTCGCCGAGCCAAGCGCGCGCCGCCGTCTCGCCTGAGCGCACGGCGCCTTCGAGGGAATCGGGAAACGAGCCGTCGACGTGGCCGCCGGCGAGGAAAAGGTTGCGCCAAGGGGTCCGGCAGGGCGGGCGGCGGGCGGTCTCCTCGGGCGTCGCCAGGCAGCTGGCCCGCCGCGAAGGCACGATGCGCCACGCGGGCAATGTGTCGGAGAGACCGGTGAGCGCGGCGACGCCGCGCCAGCATTCCGCCGCGAGCGCCTGGCGCGGGGTTTCCAAGCGCGCCGCCGCATCCTTGATCGTCACCGACAAGCGGCCGCGATAAGCGAAGAGCCAATCGAACCGCCCGTTGATCGCGCCGACGACGGCGGGCGCCCGCGGAGGCGGCGTTGCGGCGAAATGTACGGTCAGCGCCGCGGAAGCGCCCCTCGGCGCTGCGACGCCGGGGACGAGCGTGGCCGCGACCGCCCAGGACGCCGCCAGAACCAGCGCGTCCCGGGGCCCGAGATCGATCCGGTCATGCTCGAACTCGAGGCCCGCGACGCGCTCCGGCCCGCTTTCGAGCGCCACGAGCCGGCGCTCAAACCGAAGCGCCGCGCCGTCGCGCTGAAGGCTGCGCGTGAGCGGCTCCACGAAGGCGCGTCCGAAACTTTCGGCCGGCGTCAGAATGCGCAAGCCGGCGCCGCCGGCGCGGACGATTCCTCGCAACACCCCGCCCGCCAGCTGCGCTGAAGCGCTCTCCGGCTGGCAATTGAGCGCGGCCAGCGCCAGCGGCCGCCACAGCCGTTCCATCGCCTCGGCTCGCGGCGCGAAGCTCGCGATCGTCGCGGCCGACGAAGCGGACAAAAGACGCCGAGCGGCCCAGTAGTCCGAAAGGCTCAATCTCGGGCCGCGCCGCCCGGGAGCGAGCAGCCACCAAGGCCAGCGGCCGGCGTTCGGCCTTAGCCGCCAGCGTTCGCCGGTGGCGAAATCGGCGAAGGCGACTCCGGGCTCCGTTTCTTCCCGCCATTCGCCGCGCGCGCCGATCGCCGCGATCAGCGAGAGCGTCGCCGTCCAGGACGAGAGGAGCGGGAAATTGCCCGTGTCGACGTCGAGACCGAGGGGTTCATCATGGAACGAGCGCCGGCGCCCGCCGGCGTGCGGCGCGGCCTCATGCAGGACGACGTCGCATCGTCCGCTCGCCATGAGCGCGCGCGCCGCTGCGAGACCCGCCGCGCCCGCCCCGACGACATGGACAATCGCGCGCTTCATGGCCGCCCGTCCGGCTTCCTGTTGCATGGGCCGCGCCTGACGCGGCGCCGAATCACGAAAGGAAGCTAAGACGCTTTGTGCGCCAGATAAACCGTTCGAGAATGCGCCGGACTGCCGACGCGCTCCGTAGGGGCTGCGAACGCTCAGGCGGCCTGCGGCCGGTCGTCTCGAACGGGCCGCCATCCGATCCCCCGGCTATCGACCGGGCGCGGCGTCCGGCCGCGACGGCCGATCGGACTCGCCATCGCGCTCAAAATGTCGGATTGAGGTTCGAACCAAGCGTCCGAGCCGAAAGAAAGACCAGTCATGGGAGCAGCGGTCCTTTTCGCCGCGGGAGCGCACGCGCCGGGGCCGGGCGCGGCCGGCGCGCCGTCCTGGCATGTCGGCGTCGACGGCGGCGCGACGAGGTGTCGCGCGCGGGTCCGCGACGGCGACGGCGCGGTTCTGGCCGAGGCGGAGGGCGAGGCCGCCAACATCCATGTCGATTTCCCCGCCGCAGTTTCGGTCATGCGCGCCGTCGTGGGCGAAGCGTTGCTCAAAGCTGGGATCGGGACCGCCGACTATGCCCGCGTCGCCGTGGGACTTGGGCTCGCCGGGCTCAACGACGCGACTGACGCCGAGCGGGTCGTGGCGGCCTTTCCGGGGTATAAGCTCGCGCGCGCCGCGAACGACGCGACGACGGCCTGCATCGGCGCGCATGCGGGGGCGGACGGCGGGCTGGTGATCGCCGGCACCGGTTCGGCGGCGGTCGCGCGCATCGGCGGCAGCGAGACAATCGTCGGCGGGCGCGGCTTCGCGCTCGGCGACGACGGCGCCGGGGCGCATATCGAACTCGACGCGCTGCGCGCCGCGACGCGCGCCTATGACGGCCTTGCGCCGGAAAGCGCGCTGACCCGGGACATTCTCGGCGAGTTCGGCGGCGACGTCGTCGCCTTGATTCGCTGGGCGCGCGCAGCCAAACCCGGCGATTACGGCACCTTCGCGCCGCGCGTGTTCGACTGCGCGACCGAAGGAGACCCGGTCGCGCTCGCCATCGCCGGGTCCGCCGCACGCGCGATCGGCGAGTTGACCCGAAGGGTCGTCGCGCTCGGCGCGCAGAGGGTGGCGCTGGTCGGCGGCGTCGGGGAGGCCCTGCGTCCGTATCTCGATCCGGAAATCGACGCGCTGCTGACGCGCCCGTTGTACGATGCGACCGACGGCGCGATTTTGATGGCGGGCGGGGCGATCGCCACGGCAAGGGGAGGCGCGCAATGAAGGTGTTTTATGGCGCGCGCCTGTTCGACGGCGAGCGGTTCGTCGACGATCATGCGCTCGTCGTCGAAGGCGCGGCGATCCGGGCGCTCGTCGACTTGGAGGACCGTCCGCGCGGGGGCGAAGAGATCGACCTCGGCGGCGGCGTTCTAGCCCCCGGGTTCATCGACTGGCAGATCAACGGCGGCGGCGGCGTACTGTTCAACGCCGAGCCGACGGTCGAGGCGATCGCCAAAATCGCCCATGCGCACCGGCGCGAAGGCGTCACCGGCTTTCTGCCGACCGTCGTCACCGACGCGCCCGACGTGCTGGCCGCCGCGTTGACGGCGGCGCGCAAAGCGCATGTGCGCGTGCCCGGCGCCCTCGGCGTGCATGTCGAAGGGCCGTTCATCGATCCGCGCCGAAAGGGCGTGCATCCGGCCGAATGGATCCGGCCCATGCGCGAGAAGGACGCCGAGGCGCTGATCGCCATGCGCGCCGGCGCCATGGTCGTCACCCTCGCGCCCGCCTCCGTCCCAATGGAGCTTGTCGCCCGGCTGGCCGAGGCCGGGATCGTCGTCAGTCTCGGCCATTCGGACGCGACCGCCGACGAGGCGCAGACGGTGTTCGATGCGGGCGCACGGGCGGCGACCCATCTTTACAACGCGATGAGCCAGCTCAAGGCGCGCGCGCCGGGCGTCGTCGGCGCCGCTCTGGCCGATCCGCGCGTCGTTTGCGGCCTCATCGCCGACGGAGAGCATGCCCACCCCGCGGCCTATCGCGTCGCCGTCGCCGCCAAGGGCGCGCGCGGAATCGCCCTCATTTCCGACGCCATGCCGCCTGCCGCCGGCGGATCGGACGCGTTCGAACTGCAAGGGCGGCGGATGACGCGCGTCGGGCATAAGCTCGTCGACGAGAACGGCACGCTTGCCGGCGCCGCGATCACCATGCGCGACGCGGTGCGCTATGTCGCGACGACGCTCGGCCTCCCCCTCGGCGACGCCCTGACCATGGCGACGCTGACGCCGGCGCGCCTCCTCGGCGTCGATGACCGGATCGGCCGCCTCGCGCCGGGCCTGCGCGCTGACCTCGTCCATCTGACCGACGCGCTCGACGTCAGCGGCGTGTGGGTCGGCGGACAAGGCTCGCAAGAGGCCGACGCGACGCTCTGAGACGCCTCAGTGGGCGCGCTCCTTCATCGCGATCCGCACGGCGTCCGCGCCTGCCTTCATCGAGCCGGTGAACCCCCCGGATTCGGCGAAGGACGACGCCAGATAGACGCCGGGAAGCGGCGTCGCGGGCGAGCGGGGGACGCCCGCCCAGATCCCGCGCTCGAAGGGCAGGGGCGCAAATCCATAGACCGCGCCGCCGGGCGTGTTCATGAAATTGTGCATCGAGCGGGCGTTGAGGAACATGCGCTCGACGACCGCCGCGCTGAATCCGGGGTAGTCGCGATCGAGGGCGGCCTGAAACGCGTCGAGCCAGCGCTCGCGCCGGTCCTTTTCGTCCTGCGGCGAGAGCGCCGCCCAATTGTCGAAGCGGTCGATGCCGACGACCGTAACCAGCGTCGGCCCGTTTCCCGCGAGCGTGGGGTCGATCGCGCCGTAATTGGCGAGGGCGTAGAACGGCAGCCTGCCGCTCGGGTCGGCCGAGAACAGCCTCGCGCCTTCGCTCATCTCATTGAGTGATGTCGCCCAGTCGGGCAGGACGCTGACGCCGACCCGGTCCAGGCCCAGTTTCTCCGGCGGGACGCCGAGGCCGAAATGCGCCGAGAACAGCGAAGTCGAAAGCGCCTGTCCCAGGTAGGCGCGCCCGATCGCCGTCTGCTCCGCGGGCGGCAGCATGTGCGCGAGCGCGTGCGGCGCGCAATTGGCGAACACCTGGTTCGCGCCGAGGCGCTGTTCGTCGGACCTGGTCCGCACGTCGACATGGCGCACGAAGGCGGGACGGCCTGAGCCGTCGAAGTCGATTCCCGCGGCGTCGCGGCCGAGCAGCACCGATCCGCCCGCCTTGGCCACCACCTTGGCGAGCTTCATCGACAACACGCGCGAGCCGCCCTTGACGAACACGCCGCCCGACTTGAGGAACCCGCCCTGCGCTACGGCGAAGAACGGCCAGGCCAAGTGACGCGGATCGTCGGCGTAAAAGCTGATGGTCGCCCCGATCGCGCATTTCGCCGCTTCGTCCTCGCCGAGGAAGCGCTGAAGGATGTCGGCGGTCGAGGCGCGCCAGTCGCGCACGAGGGGCCGCAGTTCCATACCCGCCCGCAGCAACTTGAGCAGAGACCGCTCCTCCCCTGCCTTCACGAGGTGAGACACGCCCTTATGGATTTGCTCCATCTCCCCCAGGAGCCGGGCGACGCCTTCGCGGCTCTTGGGGAACCGCTGGCTCAGCGCCTGATGGGCGGCGTCGAAGCCGACCGGCATGTCGAACATTTCGCCGACGAGGCCGCCCCTCACGGAATAGAACGGCGAGACAGGAATCCACTCGATCTCGTCAAGAAGGCCGAGTTCGGTCAGGATCGCGTGCTTGGGATCGCTCGGATCGCGCGGATCCGCCGTCTGGTGCAGCGCCGGCTCGATGGTCAGCGCTCCCTTCCTGAAGGCCGAGGCCGCCCCGCCGACGCTGTGATTGCGTTCGAGAACACAGACCTTGCGTCCCCTTTTGGCGAGCAGCGCCGCGGCGGTGAGGCCGCCGAGGCCCGAGCCGATGACGACGGCGTCGAAAACGTCTTCGCTCATTTACCACCTATGCCTGGTTCCAGCTGTGCCTGGCGCAGCCTCAGCGGCTGCCCAATCGGTCGAATTTGCCCGCACTCTAGCAAGAGTTTCGTGACGGTCGTTGATCGGCGTCAAACAGTCTGGCGACGCTAAAGCAAGATGCGATTCTCGAAAATCGCATCACGCTTCAGTCGAGCGTTTCGCGATAGACGAAGGTCGCGAAGGCGATGACGACGACGGTGAAGAGGGCCATCGGCCAGATCTCCGGCGCGATCTCGGCCCAGCCGTTCCCTTTCAGGAGCATGCCGCGCACGATCCGCATGGCGTGGGTCGTCGGAAAGACGTTGCCGATCGCTTGCGCCCAGACCGGCATGCCGCGGAACGGGAACATGAAGCCCGACAGCAGGAACGAGGGCATCAGCGTGAACTGGGCGAGCTGCACCGCCTGCATCTGGTTGGCCGACACGGTCGAGAAGGTGACGCCGAGCGCGAGATTGCTGGCGATGAAGATCCCCAGCGCGCCGAGCAGCAGCGGCACCGAGCCCCGGATCGGCAAGGCGAAGAAGATCGACGCCGCGACCAGGATCAGCACCACCTGGATGTAGCCGATGACCACGTAAGGGGCGATCTTGGCGATCATCACCTCGATCGGCCTCACCGGCATCGCGAGCAGGTTCTCCATCGTGCCGCGCTCGCGCTCCTTGGTGATCGCCATCGTGGTGACGAACAGGGTCGAGAACATCAGCACGATGCAGACGAGCCCGGGCACGACGTTGAGCACGGTGAGCTGCTCGGGATTGTAGCGGGCGTGCACGACGAACTGGAACGGCGGGGTCTGCGGCTGCAATTGCCGGATCGGCGGCAGGTCGCGGTTGAGGTCGTTCGCCGCCTGCCCGAGCGCCGCAACCGCGTTGCCGATGGCGGTCGGGTCGGTCGCGTCGGCGTCGATCAGCACGCCCGGTTGCTCGCCGCGATCGACCGCCCGGTCGAAGTCGGGCGGCATCTCGACGACGAAGACGAAATCGCCGCGCGCGAGCCCCTCGTCCGCCTCCGCCTCCGAGCGGACGATCTGGAGATTGTAGTAGCCGGAATTGTTGAGCGCGGCGGCGACGGTGCGGGTGTATTTGGAGTCCTCGATCGAAAGGAGGCCGGCCGGCAGATGTTTCGGGTCGGAATTGATCGCGTAGCCGAACAGGAAAAGCTGCATGATCGGAATCGCGATGATGATGCGCAGCGTCATCGTGTCGCGCAGGATCTGGATCGATTCCTTGCGCAGGAGCGCGATCAGCCGGGCGAAGGAAAAGGCGTTCACGGCCGCGCCTCCTGCACGCTCAGCATGTGGATGAACACGTCGTCGAGCCGCGGCTCGACTTCCGTCCAGGCGAGCCCGCCGCCCTGCGTCTCGATCGCCCGCTTCAGCGCTTCGCGGTCGAGGCTCGCGACCCTCAGCGCCCGGCCGAACACCGCCGCCGCCTCGACGCCGGGCGCGTGGCGGAGCGCGACCGCGGCCCGATCGACCCCCTCGCCCGTCCCCTCGAACGCGGCAAGCCCTGATTGCTGGACGACCGCGTCCGCGCCGCCCTGCACGACGATGCGCCCCTGGGCGAGATAAACGATGCGCTTGCAGCGCTCCGCTTCGTCCATGTAGTGGGTCGAGACCAGCGTCGTCAGCCCCTCGACCGCCATGTCGTGGATGAGGTCCCAGAATTCGCGCCGCGCCTTGGCGTCGACGCCGGCGGTCGGCTCGTCAAGCAGCAGCAAATTGGGTTCGTGCAGCACGCAGGCGGTGAGCGCGAGCCGCTGCTTCCAGCCGCCCGACAATTGTCCCGCCAGCTGGTTGCGGCGGTTCTCGAGCCCCATGCGCTCGAGGATCCTGCCGACCGCCTCGCGCCGGTTCGCCATCTCGTAGACGCGCGCGACGAAGTCGAGGTTCTCGAACACCGTCAGGTCTTCGTAGAGGCTGAAACGCTGGGTCATGTAGCCGACCTGGCGGCGGATTTCGTGCGGCTCGTCGATGATGTCGTAGCCGAGGCACCGGCCCGAGCCCCCGTCGGGCTTGAGAAGCCCGCAGAGCATGCGGATGGTCGTCGTCTTGCCGCTGCCGTTCGCCCCGAGAAAGCCGCAGATCTCGCCTTCGGCGACCTGCAGGTTCAGGCCCTCGACCACCTTGAGGTCGCCGAAGCTCTTGCGCAATCCGCTGACGTCGACGGCGTAGTCGCTCATGGCGCGTTGGTCGTCGGCTTCACCGTCACCGGCTGACCGGGATTGAGGAGCGCCGCCTCGGCCGACGGCGGCTGCGCCTCGGCGAGGAAGACGAATTTGCTGCGCGTCTGCTCCGAATAGATGAAAGGCGGGGTGTATTCGGCCTGCGGGGAGATGAACGAGACCCTCCCGTCGAGATCGGCCGGGCAATTGTCGCACGAAAACACGACCTTGTCGCCGACATGCACCCGCGCGAGTTCGGGCTCCGGGATGAAGAAGCGGACGAAGATGTTCCGCGGCGGCAGCAGCGAGACGACCGACGCGCCGGCGGCGACCGTTTCGCCGGGAAAGGCGATCACGTCGGCGACGACGCCCGAATCGGGCGAGACGACGGAACGCTGGTCGAGACGCCACTGGGCCTGTTTCAACGCCGCCTCGAGCGAGTTGACCAGCGACTTTTGCGCCTCGATCTCCGCCGGCCGGCCCATCGGCGCCTGGGCAGTGGCGAGCGCCGCTGTGGCCGCGGCGACCTTGGCGTCGGCCGAGCGCAGATCGGCCTGCTCGTCCTCGACGAGCTGCTGGGTCGCTGAGCCGGTCTTCAACAGCGCGGCGTTGCGCTGCAGATCGGTCTGCGTCCGGTCGCGCGCAGCCTCCGCATCGCGCAGATTGGCTTTCGCCTGCTCGACCTCGGTCGGCTTGGCGGGGGACAGGAGGTTGGCGAGCTGGTCGCGCGCCTGCTGGAGGAGACGGCGCGCCTGATCGACCGCGGCCCGGTCGTCCGCTTCGTCCTGCTCGAACAGCGGCTCGCCTTTGACGACTCGGTCTCCGCGCGCGACGCGGACGGCGGTGAGCAGGCCCTGCTGGGTCGGCCCGACCTTGACGAAATCCGCTTCCGCGTAGCCCTGCCAGGCGATCGGCGCGGGCGCCCTCGGGCGGAACAGCGCCCAGGCGCTGACGAGAATGACCGCTGCGAGCGCCGCCAGGACAAGAATTCGACGAAACAAGGCGATGCTCGCAGTGGTCGACGCCCGCAGTCTAGCGCGGGCCCGGGCCGGCCGTCACACCCTCAGCGGCATCAGCACAAAAAGCGCGCTCGCCCCGTCTCGGTCCTGGATGAGGGTCGGCGAGCCGGGATCGGCGAGGCGGATGAGGGCCGTGTCGCCCGACAGCTGGCCGACGATGTCGAGCAGGTAGCGCGCGTTGAAGCCGATGTCGATCGGGGCCGAATTGTAGTCGACTTCGATCTCCTCGCTCGCCGAGCCCGAATCGGGATTGTTGACCGAGAGCGTCATCTTGCCGTCGGCGATGGCGAGCTTGATCGCCCGGCCGCGCTCGGACGACAGCGTCGAGACGCGGTCGACCGCTCTCTCGAACGGCTCCTTGTCGACGACGAGGCGCTTGTCGTTGGCGGTCGGGATGACCCGCTGATAATCGGGGAAGGTGCCGTCGATCAGCTTCGTCGTCAGCACGACGTCGCCGAACTGGAAGCGCACCTTGGCGGTCGAGATCTCGATCTGCACGTCCTGGGTCGGATCATCGAGCAGCTTCAGGACTTCGTTGACCGCCTTGCGCGGGGCGATGACCCCGGGCATGCCGACCGCGCCCTGGGGCGCCGGCGTCTCGACCCGGGCGAGACGGTGGCCGTCGGTCGCCACCGCGCGCAGCATCGCCGTCCCGCCGACGTCGAGCGTGTGCAGGAAGATTCCGTTCAGATAGTAGCGCGTCTCCTCGGTCGAGATGGCGAACTGGGTGTTCTCGATGAGCCTTTTCAGCTCGACCGCCGGCAGCGTGAACCGGTGCGAGAACTCGCCCGAAGTGAGGTCGGGAAAGTCGGTGGCGGCCAGGGCCTGCAGATAGAAGCGCGAGCGGCCGGAGCGCAGCAGGAGCTGCCCGGTCTCGCCGCCGATTTCGAGGCTCGCCTGCGCGCCTTCCGGGAGCTTGCGCACGATGTCGTAGATCACATGCGCAGCCACGGTGGTCGCGCCGGCCTGGACGACGTCGGCGGGAACGGATTCACTCGCCTCGAGGTCGAGGTCGGTGCTCTTCAGCGCGACCTTGCCGTCGGCCGCCTCGATCAGGACATTGGCGAGAATGGGGATCGTGTTGCGCCGCTCGACGATGCGATGCACGTGTCCCAAAGCCTTGAGCAGGACCGAACGCTCGATGGTGACTTTCATCGCAGGGATTCCGAATTCTCTGATGACGCCGTAGCGCCCCGTTGGGGGGGGCGCGGACTTTGCCAAGGCGTTGGAGGGAGCGCAAGGCCGCGGGGTCCGATTGACCGCCGTTTCCGCCCGGATCTTAGCGATTCCCTCAATTTTGCCGAAAGCTTTACCCGCCCTTAAATCGCCCGTTTTAGGCTCTCCCGCTGCGTGAGGCGCGTTTAGCCGGAATGCCGGGCGCGTCGTCGTGCGAGCGGGATTGTCATGTTCGGCCGAGGGGGCAGGAAAAACCGGACGCGGATCGAGCCTCGATTCGACAGGCGCGACGACGATCTGCGCGCCGACCCGGCCGACCGCCCGCCCTCGGCCCGCAGGAAAGCCGCCGCCAAGGCGCCGCGCGCCCGCAACGGCCGGCGCGGGCCGCGCCGCTCCACGCTCGGCGGGCTCCTCTACTGGCCCGTCGTGCTCGGCATCTGGGGGATCATCGCGCTCGCCGGGCTCGTCGCCTATGACGCGAGCCAGCTTCCGCCGATCGATCAACTGGCGGTGCCGAAGCGCCCGCCGAACATCGCCATCCTCGCCGTCGACGGCTCGCTCCTCGCCAACCGGGGCGACACCGGCGGGCCGGCTGTGAGGCTCATCGACCTGCCGCCCTATCTGCCGAAAGCCTTCGTCGCGATAGAGGACCGGCGCTTCTACTCGCATTTCGGCATCGATCCGGTCGGCATTTCGCGGGCGATCCTGCGCGACGTGACGGGCGCGCGCGCCGTCGAGGGCGGGTCGACGCTGACCCAGCAGCTCGCCAAGAACCTCTTCCTCACCCAGGAGCGGACGCTTTCGCGCAAGATCCAGGAGGCGATTCTCGCGCTGTGGCTCGAGCGCAAGTACTCCAAGGACCAGATTCTCGAGCTTTATCTCAACCGCGTCTATTTCGGCTCGGGCGCGTACGGGGTCGAGGCGGCGGCGCAGAAATATTTCGGCAAGAGCGCGCGCTTCGTCACGCTGCCGGAGGCGGCGCTGCTCGCGGGACTGATGAAGTCGCCGACCAAGCTCGCGCCCAACCACAATCTCGCCGGCGCCAACGAGCGCGCCGCGCAGGTCATCACCGCCATGGCCGAGCAGGGCCACATCACTGAGGCGATGGCCAAGACGGCGCTCGCCAATCCGGCGCAGGTCCGGCGCGACAAGACGGCGGGGTCGATCAACTACGCCGCGGACTACGTGATGGACGCCCTCGACGACACGGTGGGGGCGATCGACGAGGACATCGTGGTGACGACCACGATCGACCCGAAGATGCAGGCCGCGGCCGAGCGGGCGCTGACCGACGAACTCAACGCCAAAGGGGCCAAATTCGGCGTCGGCGAGGGGGCGCTCGTCGCGGTCGACCCGATGGGCGCGGTCAAGGCGATGATCGGCGGGCGCAGCTACGCCGAGAGCCAGTTCAATCGGGCGGTCGCCGCCAAGCGGCAGCCGGGCTCCTCGTTCAAGCCCTTCGTCTATCTCGCCGCGCTGGAGAAGGGCCTCACCCCGGACACGGTGCGCGAGGACGCGCCGATCTCGGTCAAGGGCTGGAACCCGGAAAACTACAGCCGCGAATATTTCGGCCCGGTCACGCTGACCAAGGCCCTGTCGCTGTCGCTCAACACGGTGGCGGTGCGGCTCGGCCTCGAGGTCGGGCCGAAAGCGGTCGCGGAAGTCGCGCACCGGCTCGGCATCACGTCGGAGCTCGAGCCGAACGCAACGATCGCGCTCGGCACGTCCGCGGTGACCCCGCTCGAGATGGCCTCGGCCTACGCCGCCTTCGCCAACGGCGGGACCGGCGTGCAGCCGCACGTGATCAGCAAGGTGCGCACCGCCAACGGCAAGCTCATCTACACTCGCCGCAACGCGAACTTCGGCCGCGTCATCGACCCGCAGTACGTGTCGATGATGAACGAGATGATGCAGGAGACGCTGCTCACCGGCACCGCCCGCAAGGCCGAGTTGCCGGGCTGGCAGGCGGCGGGCAAGACCGGCACCAGCCAGGATTGGCGCGACGCCTGGTTCATCGGCTACACGAGCTATCTCGTCGCCGCCGTTTGGCTCGGCAACGACGACGACAGCCCGACCAAGAAGGTCTCGGGCGGCAACCTGCCGGTCGAGATCTGGAGCCGTTTCATGAAGGCCGCCCACGAAGGCGCGCCGGTCGCGGCTCTGCCCGGCGCCGACTGGCGGAGCGCCTCGGCGCCGAACCCGTTCGCGCCGCTCCTGCCCCCCCTCGACCTCACCGGCGCGCAGGCGCCGACGCCGCCCTCCAGTGGCCGGGGCGGCGGTCGGCCGGTCTCCGCCGGCCCGCCCGTCACCCTCGCTCCGCCGCCCGTCCCCGCCAGCCGCGCCGCCCGGTCCCCGATCGTCGATGACCCGCCCGTGCCGCCCGCGCCGATTCCCAGCCCTGGCGGCCAGCCGGGGCGGCGAACCAACAACTTCCTCGACAAGATTTTCGGGAGGCTGTAGCTGGATCACGGGCCAGTAGGGGTTAATCTGGCCGGGCCCCGCGCGTTTTCCGGCGCTTCCCGGTGTGATAGGTTGTGATTGATGCCTTCCGCAGCCACATCGCTGATGACCGTCGACGAGTTCCTTGGTTGGGCCGAGGGGCGCGAGGGACGCTGGGAGTTGCAGGACGGCGAACTGGTCGCGATGTCCCCCGAGCGCCTTGTACACACTGAAACCAAATATGAAGTCGTGGTCGCATTGAAGAGCGCAATTGGACGCGCGGGCGCGTCATGCCACGCCGTTCCCGACGGCGCAACGGTCCGCATCTCCGCGCGCACCGCGTTTGAACCGGACGCCACAGTCTATTGCGGGCCGCGCCTGCCCCCCGTAGCGATCGAAATTCCCGAGCCTCTCATCGTCGTCGAGGTTCTGTCGGAAGGAACCGCCGCGCGCGATCATGGGCTCAAGCTCGCCGGCTATTTCTCTCTCCCAAGCCTCGCGCACTATCTCATTCTCGATCCCGACAGCCGCACGGCGATCCATCACAAGCGCGGCCAGGGCGAAGTCATCGAGACGCGAATCTTCAAGGATGGCGTCCTGCGCCTCGAACCGCCGGGACTGGAGATCCCCGTAGGGGATTTGTTCGCGCCGGCTTGAGGCTCAGTCGGGATCTTGATCCCAAGCCGTCCTTGCTAGGCCAGCGCAGCCAGCAGCGCCTCGGCCTCGGCGATCTCCGGCATTTCGGGGGTGGCCGTCCCCCTCTCCCGTTCGGGAGAGGGGTTAGGGGTGAGGGCGTCGGCGCCTTCAGCGGAAGCGGAAGGACCCTCATCCCCGGCCCTTCTCCCGGAAGGGAGAAGGGAGGGGAAGTCTTCGAGCGCAGGCGCGAGAACCGCGTGGGCGTCGGCGGGACGGCCGGTCGATTGATAGAGCCTGGCGAGTGAGAGCGCGGCGCGCAATTCGAAGCTGCGCGCCTTCTGGGCTTGCGCGACGGCGACGGCGGTAAGGAATGCTTCCTCAGCGGGAGACGCGTTGCCCGGGTCGCGCTTCAGAAGGATTTCGCCGCGCATGCGATGGGTTTCGGCTTCGTACCAACGCAGCCCGGTTCGCTCGGACACGGCGAGGGCGCGATTGATCGTGCAAAAAGCCACGTCAGTCTCGTCGGCTTCAGCTTCAGCCTCAGCCAATGTCGTCTCGAAGAACGTCGTCGCCGGGATGATGCCCTCGTCTGCTTGGCGCGCCGCGGTGTCGCGCATCCGGGAAAGACCAGCGTCACGGTTGCCCGTTCTCCATTCCAGCCAACCTTCGAACCAACCGGAATTGGTCATCCAGAACGCTAACTGATGTTCATTTGCGACCTCGATGAGCGACTTGGCGAAAGGCGCAGCGCCATCGGGATTTCGTCTAAAGAGCTCGAACTGAGCGGCCATGAAAAATCCGTACGCGCTGCTCGCGACATGTCCGCTTTTTGCCGCGCGCGCCGTCGTTTCCTTCATTCGCTGGCCGGCGAGTTCGACCTCGCCGAGCAGCCAAAGCACTTGAGCGAGATAGGCCAGCGCGACGATGCCGGGATCTATCCCGAAGCGGAAGGCGAGATCGTCGTCTCGCTCCGGATCGAAAATCGCCGCGGCCTGTTCGAGGTGGCCGCGCGCCGCAACGAATTCACCGGCGAACCAGTGCGTCACGCCCCTCATGCGATGCGCGATGCTCGCTTCGCCGGATTGCGGCCGCCTTTCGCAGTCACGCAACATTGTCGCGGACAGCTCGCGCATCGCGCCGAGTTCGCCTCGCGCGAAGCTGCCGACCCATAAGCCATAGTCGGCCGCCAATCGTTCGGGCGCATCCTTGTCGCCGGACGCCGACTCGCGGGCTCTGGCGAAGGCTTCCGTCGTTTCCGGCGCGCCATAACCGCGCGTCGCGAAAAGCGCGTTGCCATAGGCGACGTGCAACTGCGTCAATCGCTGCCGCTGCGCGGCTTGCGCTTTGACCTCGTCAGTTTGCGACAGCGCGTCGAACAGCGCCTGGGCCTCGGCGAGCTCCGGCAGTCCGGCACAGGCCGCATCCCCCCTCTCCCGTTCGGGAGAGGGGTCGGGGGTGAGGGCTTCCGCGCGGTCGCCGGGTCCCGGAGGACCCTCATCCCCGGCCCTTCTCCCGGACGGGAGAAGGGAGATCGCCGGGAAGCCTTCGAGAGCGGGGGCGAGGACGGCGTGCGCTTCGACGGGGCGCGCGGTCGACTGGTAGAGTTTTGCCAGCGACAGAGCAGCGCGCAGTTCGAAGCTGCGCGTGGCTTGCCGCTTCGCGACGGCGATGGCGGTCAAGAAGGCGTCTTCCGCAGGCGCGGGGTTGGCGGGGTCGCGCTTCAGCAGGATTTCGCCGCGCGCCCGATGCAGTTCCGCTTCGAACGCACGAAATCCGGCGCGATCGGTCGTCGCCAGCGCCTCGTCGAGGGTCGCGACGGCGCGGTCGGGATCGCCCGCCCGGGCTTCGCCCTCGGACAGCGCAATCTTCAATAGCCCGTCGAAATTCAGGACGTTCTGTTCGCGCAGGAGTTCTGCGCCGCGGCGCATGTCCAGGAGGCCGCTGCCGATCGCGTCGCTCGCAGCGGTCGCCCAGCCCTGGAGAAATACGCCGAACGCGCCAAACATGGGCAGGTCATGCTCACGCGCGAGCCGGGCAACCTCGAAGGCGTTCGTCGCACCGCGCGCGTGGTCTCCACGCATCAATTCGAACATGGCCGCGTGCAGTCTTCCACGCGCGAGCGTGCCAATGTGTGAAACGCCTGCGATCCGGATCTGCATGCGGTCGATGAGCGAAATCGCGTGATCGACTTCGCCGAGAGGCCACGACGCAATCGCAAGATAGGCCATCGCGGCGACGCCTGGATCATGTCCGAAGCGAAAGGCCAGATCGTCGTCGCGGCCGGGTTGGAACAAGGCGAGCGCCCGTTCGAAGTGATCCCGCGCCTCGCGATACTCGCCGGCGAACCAGCAAGTGATCCCGGCGGCGCGATGGGCGACGCCGGCCTCGGGCGAATCGGGTCTCGCCTCGACGTCGCTGAGGAAGGCCGCTGCGTGCGCCCGCATCGATGGCAAGTCGCCTCGCGTAGTAGCTGCCGACCCATAAGGCCGTAAGTCGGCCGCCAAGCGTCCCGGCGCGTCCTTGTCCCCAGACGCCAACTCGCGGGCTCTGGCGAAGGCTTCCGTCGTTTCCCGCGCGCCGAAGCCGCGCGCCGCGAAGAGCGCGTTGCCGTAGGCGACCTGCAATTGCGTCAGTCCCCGGCTGGGAGCAACCGAGTCGCCTGTCGCCCGCCGCGCCGTCGCGCCCCTGTCCGCCATCTCGATCGCCTTGCCGAGATGGGCGATCGCCTCCTGGAAAGCCGAGCGGCGCAGCGCCTGGTCGCCCGCCCTGCCCCACCATTCGATGGCGAGATCGTCGAGGCCGGCCTCGGTGAAATGATGGGCGATCGCTTCGGACTCGGCGTTCGCGTCGCGCAACGCCTCGGCCGCGCGGCGGTGAAGCGCCTGGCGCCGGCTCTTGAGCAGGCTCTCGTAGGCGGCGTCCTGGATCAGCGCGTGCTTGAAACGGTAGGCGGCGGTCGGAGGGGCGCCCTCCACGAACAGGAGATCGGCTTCCGCGAGTCGGTCGAGCGCGGCTTGGAGGCGCGGCTCGTCGAATCCGGCGGCGGACGACGACACGTCGCTCAGCAGCCGGTAAGAAAAGTCGCGCCCCAGCACCGCGCCGATCTGCGCGACTTCGCGCGCTTCGCCGAGCCGGTCGAGCCGCGCGGCGAGCGACTGCTGCAAGGTCGGTGGGATCGCCTGCGCGCCGCCCCGCTCGCCGCGCTCCAGCAGCAGACGCGTGACCTCTTCGACGAACAACGGCACGCCGCCGGTGCGCTCGCTCACGCCTTCGACAAGCTCATCTGGCAGCGCATGCCGGGCAGAGAGTTCGGCGACCATTTTTCGCACCTGCGCGCGGTCGAGCGGCGCGAGCGAAATAACGCTGTGGTGCGAGCGCAGGCTCCAGGCTGGGCGGAATTCCGGCCGGGTCGTCGCCACGATGAGAAGCGGCGCCTGGGCGCCGCGTTCTACGAGCGCCCTCAACAGATCGAGCGAAGTCGGGTCGGCCCAGTGCAGGTCTTCGAAGGCGAGGACGACCGGCTGCGATCGGGCGCCTGCCAGAAACAAGGCCGTCATCGCAGCCAGTTGCCGGCGTCGCAATTCCTCCGGCGCGAATTTCGCCGCGCGGTCCTCAGGCAGCGCGACGTCGAACAGCGGCGCGAGCAGGGGCGCATACTCGGCCGCGTCGAGACCGATCAGCCGCAAAGTGTTCTCGAGATCGGCGAGTTTCTGCCCGTCGGACGCGTCGGCGCCGCCGTAGCGCAGCCGTCCCCATTCGGCGAGCGGGTGCAGGGGCGTGTTCTGCAGGAGCTGCGAGGCGGCCCACTCGACCCAGGTGTGCGGCGTCTCGGCGAGTTTTGCGCGGAACTCCTCGACCAGGCGCGATTTGCCGATGCCGGGCTCGCCGACGATCTGGACGAACTGGCCTTCGCCTTCCAGCGCGCGCGACCAGCGGCGCGTCAGCAGAGCAAGTTCGTCCTCGCGGCCGACCAGCGGCGTCAGCGTTCGTGCGCCGCCGCGCCGGCCGCCGCTCGCCCGCACAATGCGATAGAGCGCCACCGGCTGAGGGACCCCTTTCAGCTCATGCGCGCCCTTGTCCTCGGCGACGAAAAGCCCGGCCGTCTGCCGCTGCACGCTCGCGGTGACGAGCACCGTCCCCGGTTCGGCCGCCGCCTGCACCCGGGCCGCGACGTTCGGCGCATCGCCGAACACCTCGCCCGCAGCGTCGACCACGACGGGCCCCATGTCGAGGCCGATGCGGGCCGCAAGCTCGGGCGCGCCGGTCTTCGCGTTGCGGGCGTTGAGGTCGGCGAGCGCGCGCTGGATGGCGAGCGCGGCGCGCACCGCGCGCTCGGCGTCGTTCTCCTGCGCATGCGGATAGCCGAAGAGGGCCATCAAGCCGTCGCCGAGTTTTTTCAGCACATGCCCGCCGAGCCCCGTCACCGCAGCCGAGGCTTCGTCGAGATAGGCGTTGACGAGGTTGCGCCAGTCTTCCGCGTCAAGTTTGGACGCGAGGCCCGTCGAGCCGACGAGATCGCAGAACATCACCGTGATCGGCCGCCGTTCGGCGTCCGCGCGGGACGTCGGCGAAGGCGCGGGCTTCGGGGCGGGAGCAGGCGCCTCCTTCGGGGCAAGAGCGGCGATCGCCCGCATCAGCCGCTTGCGGTGCCCGAGCGGCACGCCGATCTTCTCGAGGTCGGCCTCGGTCAGGTCCGGCAGGACGTCCGCGTCGATCTCATGCTCGCGGAACAGGGCTTCATACTGTCCGAGACCGATTGCGTTCAGCCATTGGGCGACGTCCATCTTCGCACCGCCTGCGCTGAGACGGCCATATCATCGCCGAGCCGGAGAACGGAGTCGAGGATTTTGGATGACGTGACGGTTGCCGCGCCCGGCTGGCCCGGGGTCGCCGAGCCGGCTGGGTGCGACGCTCCAAAGAAACACGACAAATGTTTGGTAAACAGGCGGTTGTGTGGTATTCTTCGAACTTCGCTCCTCGAACCGGCGCCGCATTCAAAGCGGCGCTCTGATCGTCATGGCCGGGCTTGACCCGGCCATCAAGGCTGAGACGCAAGTGGACTTGGGGCGAACACGCATTGTAGGGTCTCGGCAGCCATATGGAAACAAGAGCATTTTCCAGATCGACCCGAATCCGTTCGACCGACTCCGGAAGTCGAACCGCTTGGATGGCCGGGTCAAGCCCGGCCATGACGACTGCCCCAGTTGCCCGGAAATCCGCCCGGGCCTGAAATGCTGCCGCAAGGGCTTGAAAAGATTGATTCCGCGCCCGGAAATGGCACCCCGAGCGGGTGCCAAATCCGAAGGATGCGGTCTCGGCGTCGCCGCCGCAAGAGTTGCAGATTTTGGCGCCTAAAGCCTTGAAATGACTTGCTCGACGACGGATGCTCCACAGCTTGGCGCCGACGCAGGACATTGAGCCACCTCGCCCTTGAATCCGGCCCCGTGATCGTGACAGTCTGGCCCCCGCCGCAAATCGGGAGGCGCCCGATGGACCAGTTGAGGGACAAGGCCCTGGAGGGCCACAATCGGCCCCGCAATCCGGGCGCGCCGCTCGATGCGGACTGGTTCGAGAGCGTGGGGGTCAACGCGAGCGCGGTCGAGCGCCGCGCCGCGACCCTGACGACGCGCCGCTCGGTCAAGAAGGAATACCAGGCCGCCTGGCTCGTGAAGGCGCTGACCTGCATCGACCTCACCACGCTCGCGGGCGACGACACGCCCGAGCGCGTGCGCCGCCTTTGCGCCAAGGCCAGGCGCCCGCTCAGCGACGAGCTTCTCGCCGCGCTTGGTCTTGCGGACGCGCTTCCCACGGTCGGCGCCGTCTGCGTCTATCCGACCATGGTCGCGCCCGCCGTGCGCGCGCTCGAGGGTTCGGGCGTTCCGGTCGCCTCGGTCGCGACCGGCTTTCCCGCCGGCCTCATGCCGCTCAACCTGCGGCTCGAGGAGATCCGTTACGCCGTCGGCGAGGGCGCGGAAGAGATCGACATCGTCATCACCCGCGCCCATGTGCTCGGCCGGGACTGGACTGCGCTCTACGACGAGGTCGCGGCGATGCGCGAGGCCTGCGGACCGGCGCATCTGAAGGCGATCCTCGGCACGGGCGACCTGAAGACCTTGCGCAACGTCTATGCGGCGAGCATGGTCACGATGCAGGCGGGCGCCGACTTCATCAAGACCTCCACCGGCAAGGAGGAGGTGAATGCGACCCTGCCGGTGAGCCTGGTGATGGTGAGGGCCTTGCGCGACTATCGCGAGCGCGTCGGCGTCGACATCGGCTTCAAGCCGGCGGGGGGCCTGCGCGCCGCCAAGGATGCGCTCGCCTGGCTCATTCTGATGAAGGAGGAACTCGGCCTGCCGTGGATGCAGCCCGACCTCTTCCGCATCGGGGCGAGCGGGCTTTTGACCGACATCGAGCGCCAGCTCGACCATTACGCGACCGGCCGCTATTCCGCGGCCCACCGCCACGCGATGGCGTAAGGAAGCCATGGCCCTCATCAAGGACATTCTGCACACGATGGACTATGGCCCTTCGCCCGAAAGCAGCGAGCATGTCAGGGCGTGGCTCGAGAAGCATGGAAGCGGCTTCGGCCTTTTCATCAACGGCCGGTTCACGAAACCCGGCGCCATGTTCGACGTGTTCAACCCGGCGACCGGCGAGCGGATCGCCGGCGCGACGCAAGGCCTGAGCGCCGACATCGACGCGGCGGTCGCGGCGGCCCGCAAGGCCTTGCCGAAATGGGCGTCGCTCTCCGGCTACGAACGCTCCAAGCATCTCTATGCGCTCGCCCGCCACCTGCAGAAGCGCGAGCGCTTCCTTTCGGTGCTGGAGACGATCGACAACGGCAAACCGATCCGCGAGTTGCGCGACATCGACGTTCCCCTCGTCGCGCGCCATTTCACCCATCACGCCGGCTGGGCCTCGCTCATCGACAGCGAGTTCCCGGGAACGCGGCCGGTCGGCGTTTGCGGGCAGATCATCCCGTGGAACTTCCCGCTCCTGATGCTCGCCTGGAAGATCGCCCCGGCGCTGGCCGCCGGAAACACGGTCGTGCTGAAGCCCGCCGAATATACACCGCTGACCGCGCTCGCCTTCGCCGAAATCTGCGTCGAGGTGGGGCTGCCCGCCGGCGTCGTCAACATCGTCACCGGCGACGGCGCGACGGGGGCCGCGCTGGTCGAGCACGAGGACGTCGACAAGATCGCCTTCACCGGCTCGACCGAGGTCGGCCGCGCGATCCGCAAGGCGACTGCCGGGACGGGCAAGAAGCTGTCGCTCGAACTCGGCGGCAAGTCGCCGTTCGTCGTCTTCGAGGACGCCGATCTCGACAGCGCGGTCGAGGGCGTCGTCGACGCGATCTGGCTCAACCAGGGGCAGGTCTGCTGCGCCGGGTCGCGGCTGCTCGCGGCCGAGGGCGCCGCCGACGCCCTCTACGCCAAGCTGCGCGCGCGGATGGCGAAGCTCAGGGTCGGCGATCCGCTCGACAAGTCGACCGACGTCGGCGCGATCGTCGCGCCGGCGCATCTCGAGCGCATCGAGCGGCTGATGCGCGAGGGCGCTGAAGAGGGGCTCGAATTCTGGCGGGCGGACGACGGGCTCCCGAACCGCGGCTGCTTCTATCCGCCGACCCTGGTCACGGGGGTCGAGCCGGCCTCGATCCTGGCGCGCGAGGAGATCTTCGGCCCAGTGCTGGTCGCGACCACCTTCCGCACCCCCGACGAGGCAGTCGCGCTCGCCAATAACACCCGCTACGGCCTTGCGGCCTCGGTGTGGACCGAGAACGTCAGCAGGGCGCTCGAAGTCGCGGCCCGCATCAAGGCAGGCGTCGTCTGGATCAATTCGACCAATCTGTTCGACGCCGCCTCGGGCTTCGGCGGCTATCGCGAAAGCGGCTTCGGGCGCGAGGGCGGCCGCGAGGGATTGTATGAGTATCGGGTCGCCGAAGCGCCGCAGGGCAAGCCCTATCCGGCGAAGGCCGCGCCGCTCAGCGCGCTGCCGGGGGTCGCTCCCTCGGGCGAGAGCGCGGGCGGCCTCGACCGCACGGCGAAATTCTACGTCGGCGGCAAGCAGGCGCGGCCGGACTCCGGCTATAGCTACGCCGTCCTCGACCCCAAGGGAGGCGAGATCGGACTGGCCGGCCTCGGCAACCGCAAGGACGTCCGCAATGCGGTCGAGGCGGCGGCCAAGGCGTGGTCCTGGGCGGCGGCGACGGCGCACAACCGCGCCCAGGTGCTCTACTACGTCGCCGAGAATTTGAGCGCGCGCGCGGACGAGTTCGCCAGGCGCTTGCGCGCCATGACCGGCGTCCCGGCGCGCGTGGCGGAAGCCGAGGTCGACGCCTCGATCCGGCGCGCCTTCGTCTACGCGGGCTTCGCCGACAAGTTCGACGGGGCGGTCCACGCGACGCGCTCACGCTTCGTGACCCTGGCGATGAACGAGCCCTGGGGCGTGATGGGGATCGTCTGCCCGAACGAGGCGCCGCTGCTCGCGTTTGTCTCGCTCGTCATGCCGGCGATCGCGATGGGCAATTGCGTCGTCGCGGTCCCCTCGGCACTGCATCCCTTGAGCGCGACCGACCTCTACTCGGTCCTGGACACCTCGGACGTTCCCGACGGCGTCGTCAATATCGTGACGGGCGACGCGAATGCGCTTGCGGGGACGCTCGCCGAACACGACGCGGTGGACGCGCTTTGGTACGTCGGCGACGGGGAGGGTGCGGCGAAGGTCCAAGCGCTGTCAGCCGGCAATGTGAAGGCGACCTGGGTCACGTCGTCGGCGGTCGACTGGCCGCGTGCGGAAGGCCGCGAGTTCTTGCGCCGGGCGACCCAGGTCAAGAACATATGGACGCCTTACGGCGAATGAGGCTTCACCAAACTTTCGTGACCCTATAGCCCTGCGCCCGCAGGCGCTCGATGAGGCCCTCCTTGCCGGGGAGATGCAGCGCCCCGACGGCGATGAACGCGCCGCCGACGTTCAGAAGCGGCGCGGCGCGCTCCGCCATGGTCGCGTTGCGGCCGACGAGCAGCAGGCGCGTAAATTCGTCCTCTGCCGCGCGTTCGCTTCCGCTCATCTCTCCGACTGCGTCGGTGATCGGCAGGATCTCCGCGGGACGGCTCTCGCGATAGAGCCTCAGCATCGTCGCGTACACGTCGTCGTTCATGTCCGGATCGCGCGCGGCGACGGTCAGCAGCGCCGCGGCGACGTCCGGGCGCATCGCGGAAATCACGTCGAGTTGCTCCTCGGCCGTTTCGAGCCCGACGACCTTGACCCCGGACGCCTTGGCGGACTCGGCGAGAAACTGGTCGACCTCCGGCAGATCGAGCGCCTGCCGCTTCATCTCGCAGGACGGAATCGCGGCCAGGATGGCCAGGAACCAAAGTTTGAGGTGATGGGCGAATTCGCTGGGGTAGCCCTGAGCGGCGAGCAGCTTTTCGATGTCCCCGCGATCTTCGCGCGGCGCGTCCTCGAACGTGTCATGCTCGCGGTCGAGCGCCCTGGCGAGCATTGTCGCGCCGACATCGGCCTTCTCGGCGGCATCCATGGGGCCGCCGAGCTCCGTCGCCACGACCTTGGCCCCGTCGATCCGCTGGGCCGCACGCCGCGCCATCGCAAGTGCGGCGTCGTCGGTCGAATGGATGGTGCCGTAAAGGTAAGAGGGCGAGAGGCCCGGTTTGTCGATCCGCCACATGAGACCATCGGCGTTGACCAGATCGCCGGCGCGCTTGGCCCTGGCGACGTTGAGCCCGGCGATATGGGTCAGATCTTTGCCGCGGCAGACCGGCGGCGCTTCGCCCGCCGCCGGGAGGCTCGAGAGCAGCGCGAGCGCGCCAGCAGTCAATATCCGCTTCATCTTTCCTATTTCTTACAGTTTTCGCAGCGCCACTTCCTCGATGCGGTGGCTCGCGCCCTTGGTCAGCAGCAGATCGGCGCGAGGCCGGGTCGGCAGGATGTTCTCGTGCAGGTTGACGAGATTGATGCGCCGCCAAATCGAGCGGGCGGTCGCCTCTGCCTCTGCGTCGTCGAGATCGGCATACTGGTGGAAATAGCTGCGCGGGTCGCGGAACGCGGTCTCGCGTAGTCCCATGAACCGCTCAATATACCATTGCTCCAGCAGGGCGTCGTCCGCATGTAGAAACACCGAGAAGTCGAAGTAGTCGGATACGAACGGGATCTCTTTGCCATCGCGCGGCAGTCGGTTCGGAGCGAGCACGTTGATGCCCTCGACGATCAGGATGTCCGGCCGATCGACGATGATCGATTCGCCCGGAACTATGTCATAAGTGAGGTGCGAATAGACGGGCGCGGCGACGTTGTGCCGGCCGGCCTTGACTGCCGACAGGAAGCGGATCAAGGCCGTTCCGTCATAGCTTTCCGGAAAGCCCTTGCGGTCCATGATGCCCTGCCGGATCAACTCCGCGTTCGGGTGCAAGAAGCCGTCAGTTGTGACGAGCTGGACCTTGGGAGTGTTCGGCCAGCGCGTCAGCAACGCCTGCAGGACCCGCGCGGTCGTCGACTTGCCGACCGCCACCGACCCCGCGACGCCAATGACGTAAGGAACCTTGCCGTCGATGGCGCCGAGGAACCTCTGAGTGGCCTTGAACAGCCCTTGCGTCGCCGCGACATAGAGCGCTAGCAGGCGCGAGAGCGGCAGGTAGATCGCCACGACTTCGTCGAGCGAGATCGGGTCGTGCGTCGACTGCAATTTGCGAAGGTCGTCAATCGTCAGGGTGAGCTGGGTGTCAGCGCGCAACTGCGCCCATTCGTCTCGGGTGAAGCGCCGGAAGGGAGATTCGAGCGCAGGGCGGGTGACTTCTCGATCCATGGCATCCTCTTGGCGCCTGCCTTTGCGCTCGCTACCCTCCGCGAGACGCCTTCTCCGCCTGGCCACTCTGGCGCGTACGGCTTTGCAGCTCGCTCATGACGGACTCGAGCGGAACGCCGCGTGCGCGCAAGAGAACGAGCAGATGATAGAGCACGTCGGCCGCTTCGGCGCGCACAGCGTCCTCGTTCTGCGCCGCCGCGGCGATCGTAAGTTCGATCGCCTCTTCTCCGAACTTGCGGGCGCAATAGGCGGGACCTTTGTCCAGCAGGCTGCGCGTGTAGGATTGATCCGCGTTTGCGTCTGCGCGCCGGGCGATAGTCTCTGCGAGATCGTCAAGGGAGAACATTCTCTAGCCGTATCCGTGTTTCGCACTGGCGAAAAGCGGGAAGAAAGAAGGGGCCATGCTCAAGAGCGCGGTTGGCAGTAGCCCACGATGGCCTTGAGTTCGAGATAATCGTCGATGCCGTAATCGGCGTACTCGCCGTTGCCGGACTGCTTGAAGCCGCCGAAGGGCGCATGGACGTCCCAAGCCGGATGGTTCAGGTTGACGGTGCCCGCGCGAAGCTGTGCTGCGATCGCCCGCGCGTGGCCGATATTCGCAGACGAGACGTAAGCCGCGAGCCCATAGACCGTATCGTTGGCGATCCGAACCGCCTCGTCCTCGTCCGCATAGCTCATGACAGCCAGCACAGGGCCGAGCACCTCCTCGCGCTCGATCGTCATGCCGGGCTTGACGTCGCCGAACACGGTTGGGCGAACGTAATAGCCGCGGTTGAGCCCCGGCGGGCGGCCGGGGCCGCCGGCGACAAGCCGCGCGCCCTCGCGGATTCCCGCATCGATCAGGCGCTGGATCTTGTCGAACTGCCTCTGGCCCACGACGGACCCGAGATCAACGCCCGGCTCCCGCGGGTCCCCCACCCTCGATTCTGCGGCGACCCTGGCCGCAATGTCCAGCGCCTCGTCTTGGCGTTCGGCAGGGACCAGCATGCGAGTTGGCGCGTCTCGGGACTGACCGCTGTTGGAGAAGCAGGCGGTCACGCCCGTGCGCACCGCCGCCTCGAAATCCGCGTCCGGCAAGATGATGTTGGGCGACTTGCCGCCAAGCTCCTGGGCGACCCGCTTGACAGTATCCGCCGCGGTCTTGGCGACGATGATTCCGGCCCGGGTCGAGCCAGTGAAGGACACCATAACGACATCCTGATGGCCCGCCATCACCTGCCCGACGTCCGGTCCCGTACCATTCACGAGATTGAACACGCCGGGTGGAGCGCCGGAGGCCTCCACAATCTCGGCGAAGATGATCGCGCTGACGGGGGCGATTTCGCTCGGCTTCAGCAGGGCCGCGCATCCTGCCGCCAGCGCCGGCGCCACTTTGCAGACGATCTGGTTCAGAGGCCAGTTCCACGGCGTGATAAGCGCCGCAACCCCGATCGGCTCTTTTATGATCAGGCTCATTCCGCGAAGCCGGCTGAATTCGTAGGCTTCGAGCGCCTGAATGGTCGCCTCGAGATGCGCGCGGCCCGCCCAAACCTGCGCCGCGCGCGCGAAGGGCAAAGGCGCGCCCATTTCTCGCGACACGGCTTCTGCGAGGTCCTCCGCCCGGCTGTTGTAATGCTCCAGTATCCGGCGGAGCAGCGCAAGGCGGTCCTCCCGCGTCGTCCGCGAAAACCTGTCGAAGGCGGCTCGCGCGGCGTGGACCGCTCAGTCGACGCCCGGGTTCGAGCCGAGCGAGATCCTCGTAAATGGCTGCTCGGTTGACGGGTCGATGACGTCGAGCGTCGCCGGAATCGCGGGATCGACCCACCGTCCGTCAATAAAAAACGGTTCGTGACGGTTCATGGGCTTTCCCCTCCGATCTCTTGCGCTCGTATATATCCCTCAGCGGCGACCGGGCCGCAACCGGCGGCCGCGGCGAGAAGTCGCATGGTTGCGACGGCGTCCGGTCCCATTCGCACCCCAGTTCTTGGCAAATGCCCCGCCGAACATTAGGGTTCTTCGCATGACCGTGAACAACGCCGCGCCGACGAGTGCCGAAGCTGCGCGGGGAGTCGACAAGCTCATCGCCCGCTATGACGGCCGGGTGCCGCGCTACACGAGCTATCCGACGGCGCCGCATTTCAGCCCGGCGGCCGGACCGAGCGTCTATCCGCGGTGGCTTGCGCAATTGCCCGCCGGAACGCCGCTGTCGCTCTATCTCCACGTGCCGTTCTGCGACCGGCTTTGCCTCTATTGCGGCTGCAATACCTCGGTGGTGCGGCTCGAATCCTCGCATCGGGCCTATGCCGCCCTGGTGATGCGGGAGATCGACCATGTCGCCTCGCTGATTGGCCGGCGGGCGGCCGTCTCGTATATGCACTGGGGCGGCGCCACGCCGACCTCGCTGCCTTCTGACTGCCTGATCTCGATCATGGATCGCCTGAAAGAGCGTTTCGCCTTCGCGAGAGAGGCCGAAATCGCGATCGAGATCGACCCGACCTCGCTGCCGCCGGACCGCCGCGACGCGCTCGAGCCCATGGGCGTGACCCGTGTGAGCCTCGGCGTTCAGGATCTCGAGCCAGCGGTCCAGCACGCGATCGGGCGCGTGCAATCCTACGAGGAGACGGAAGCCTGCGCGACTGCGGCCAGAGCAATCGGGGTCGGTTCGCTCAATCTCGATCTCATATACGGCCTGCCGTTGCAGACGACCGAGGGCGTCGCGCGCACTGCGCGTCGCGCTCTCGATCTGAAGGCCGACCGGGTCGCCGTGTTCGGCTACGCCCATGTGCCGGATGAAGCGCCATCAGGCGCTGATCCCGGAAGACCAGTTGCCCGGCGCGGTTGAGCGTTACGCCCAGCTCAACGCGATCCATCGCGTGCTCACGCAAGAGGGCGGATATGTCGCGTTGGGCCTCGACCATTATGCGCTGCCGAGCGACGCGATGGCGAAGGGCGGCGGCGAGGCGGCTCAAGCGTAGTTTCCAGGGCTATACGACCGACGCAGCGCCCGCCCTGCTCGGTTTCGGCGCGAGCTCGATCGGTTCGTTGCCGCAAGGCTATGTGCAGAACGCCCCGACCGCCGCGGCCTACGCCAGGGAGATCGACGCCGGTCGTCTCGCGACCGTCCGCGGGGTCGCGTTGACTGCGGACGATCGGCTGCGTCGCGACGTCATCGAGCGCGTCATGTGCGACCTTGAAGTGGACGTCGAGGCGATCGCGGCCAAGCACGGCGCCGACGCCGCGCCCTTGACGGCCGCCGCGTCCGAGGGCATGCCTCGGTTCGAGGAGGACGGGCTGGCGTCGTGGGACGGGCGCCGCATTGTCGTCAGCGAACGGGGGCGGCCCTTCGTGCGTTCGATCGCCGCTCTGTTCGACGCCTATCTCGCACGGCAGACCCTCAAACCGCGCCACTCGCGCGCGGTTTGAGGGTCAGTCGCTCGAATCCGATCGGCTCTGGCGCGACACGAATCGGATGATCGCCCAGGGGCCGGCGGCGGCGGCGATCAGCCCGACCAGGCCGACCAGTATGACGCCGAACGTCCACTGGTTCGCCGGGTCGCCGAAGACTTTCCAGAGCACGTCAGGCAAGGGTCGCCCCGTCTTTGAAGAGATTGCGGCGACATATGGCCCAGAGGACCGTCCTTTCGCAAGCGCCGAGCAGCGAACACTCGGGGCGGTCGCTTCTTGACTTGGCGAGGGGGCGGGCCGTAAATCAGAACGCCGTTACGGGCCCGGGCGATTAGCTCAGCGGTAGAGCACTCCCTTCACACGGGAGGGGTCGCAGGTTCGATTCCTGCATCGCCCACCATGCAGTGCCGGTAAACCGACGCAGTTTCCGGGTTGACAGAAAGCCTCGCAATTCTGGTAGGTTAGCGAGGCGCGTCGTACCCAA
Source organism: uncultured Alphaproteobacteria bacterium (assembly GCA_963805295.1). Lineage (GTDB taxonomy): Bacteria > Pseudomonadota > Alphaproteobacteria > Rhizobiales > Beijerinckiaceae > Roseiarcus. The sequence goes on from CAWDTW010000084.1 coordinate 212,369, forward strand.
ACGCTTTGTAAGTCGCTATGCCCGTTTCCGATTCTGACGCCAGACTGGGGTCCATGTTGGACGCCAATTGGGGTCAATGCTCGGAGCCGAAACCCAGTCTCCTACGAAACGGTGCGACGGTAGCTCTTGAAGTTCGGGCCGCTGTTCGCCAAAGAACTTCGCCGTTGGCCCGCGGCCAACGCCGCGGTGGCGTCTCGACGAGATGGCAGTGATGATTGCGGGCAGGCAGCTCCGGCTCTGGCGCGCGGTTGACGACGAAAATCCGTCGCGGCGTGACAATGCCGACGCAAGGAAGTCCGCGAAGCCTTGGTTGATGATATGAGGATGGAGGACAGTCGTTCGCGCCTCATTGGTCCTCACAGTACCGGCTTCAGGCGTCACACGGATGATCCAGTGCTCCCCATCCTGACCGACATTGCGCTTACAATCTGATCTCGCGACCCTCGCGAGCCGAGCGCGCGAAAGCGTCGATCGTCTGCATGTTGTGGAGGGAATCCGAAAGCGGCAGCGGAACCGGAGTGTTGTTGAGAACAGCGTCCGAAAAGGCTTCGACGATCAGCTGATAGTGTTCGACATGCGGGATCGATTCTTCCGGGCGGCGCCCGTCGGCGTCCATGATGATGATGAGAGCCTCGCCGATCCGCGTGCCTAAGCAGCCAACCAGCGCCGTTGGCGCGCCATTATGAGTGAAAATGGTGGCGGCGCGGGCCGGTTTGTCGCGAGTCTCTCCACGGGCGATCGTGTTGAGGCTGACAACTCTGCGGTGGCTTGCGACCCCGATAAGCAGTCTGGCCCGCGCTACATAGAGGTACCATTTTTTGTCGCCCCCGGGAACGGGGAGCACGCGTGGCAGTGTCTCGACTATACCTGCGGCGTCACGGTCGCCTTCCTTTGGATGGAGGCGAAGATGCAAGTGATCATTGAGCGGTGCGCCGGGTTTGACGTGCATCAGGAGGCGGTCGTTGCCTGCGTCTTGATCGGCGCCCCGGGCGAGCGGCCGAGGAAGCAGGTGCAGACCTTTCGGACGATGACGCGCGATCTGGAAGCGTTGCGGGACTGGCTGCAAGAGCTTGGGGTGACGCAGGTCGGCATGGAGAGCACCGGCGTTTACTGGCGCCCGGTCTATGCCGTGTTGGAAGGGCATTTCGACCTCATCGTCGGCAACGCCCGGCATATCCGTAACGTGCCGGGTCGCAAGACCGATGTGAAGGATGCCGAGTGGATCGCCGATCTGGTCCGCCATGGGCTGATTGCCAAGAGCTTCGTTCCGCCGGCGCCGCAGCGCGAGTTGCGCGAGTTGCTGCGCTATCGCCGCAAGCTGGTGGAGAGCCAGGCGGCCGAGCGCAACCGGCTCCTGAAGCTCCTGGAGACGGCCAACATCAAGCTGGCCAGCGTCGCCAGCGACGTCTTCGGGGTTTCCGGGCGCGCCATGTTGAAGGCTCTGATCGAGGGCAGCGCCTCGGCCGAGGCGATGGCGGACCTTGCCAGAGGGCAATTGCGCCGTAAGCGGGACGATCTGGTTCTGGCGCTCGAAGGGCGGATGGAGGAGCACCATCGTTTCCTACTGGCGACACAACTGCGCCGGCTCGAAGCGGCCGAGCACGATATCGCCGCCCTCGACGACCGCATCGAAGCAAAGCTCGCACCTTACTGCGTTCAGCACGCCCTGCTGATGCAGATCCCTGGCGTCGACTGGGTGGTCGCCGCCGCCCTCATCGCCGAGATCGGTGTCGATATGAGCGTCTTCCTCAGCGTCTACCATCTCGCCGCATGGGCCGGCGTGTGCCCCGGCAACCATGAGAGCGCCGGCAAGCAGAAGAGCGGGCGCGCCCGCAAGGGCAATGTCCATCTGCGCACCATGCTCGTCGGCGCCGCCATTTCCGCCGCGCGGACCAAGGGCAGCTACCTCAAGGACAAGTTCCACCGCCTCAAGGCGCGCCGCGGCGCCATGCGCGCGGCTCTCGCCATCGCTCACAAGATCCTCGTGGCTGCCTATCACATGCTTACCAAGGGCCTGCCCTACCGCGAACTCGGAGAAGCCTACCTCGACCAGATCGCCCAGACCCGAACCGTCGCCAACCTCAAACGACGTATCGAGCGCCTCGGCTACAACGTCACCCTCGAACCAAAGGCCGAGCCCGCATGACCCCACATCCGCGCTGAAGCTATTTTCATGGCAGAGATTCGTGGTTCGGCCAACGGAAGCACCGTGCGCTCTGCATTGAGTTCGTCCACGGCGTGGTGGATCGCCCGGTCGAGCGCGTCAATGTCGGCAAAGGTCTGATGCGCCAGGTGATGCGCCTTGAGGTCGTGCCAGACCACCTCGATGTCGTTGAGTTCCGGCGCATACCTGGGCAGCCACTCGACGGTGAGCCAGTGTGCGCGGGCGGCAAGCGCCGCCATCGAGAGCTTGCTCGTGTGGATCGGGCCATTGTCCTCCACGAGCACCACCGGCTTGGTGGGTTGGCCGGGCCTGGGACCAAAGAGCCGATCGAGTTGCTCGAGATGGGCGACGAAATCGCTGCTGCGCTTGGTCGGGCTGGTGTGGACGATGAGTTGGCGCGTGACGTGATCGAGCGACCCCAGCATGGCGACCTTCCTGGCCTGTCCCGGGGCCGGCACACGCAGGTCCGCCCCCGCCTTTGCCCATGCGCGGGCGAGATAGGGATGCGTCAACGCCTCGCTCTCGTCGCCATAGAGAAGAACAATGTCCCCGGCTTCGGCCTGCTGTTTGCGCAATTGCAGGCGCAGGCCGACCCGTTCGACCTCGCCGGCGATCTGGCGTCCCTTCAGCGTGTGCCGCGGTCGCCGCCAACGGAACTTTTTTTCGCAACGCCTTGGACAGCTGCGAACGGCTGATGCGAACACCCTCACGCGCTTCGATCTCGGCGCGCAGGCGGGGGATCGTCCAGTTGCGTCGGTCGGCCACAGGTTGCTCCAACAAGGGCGTGACCACACGCAACGCCGTTTCACTCTTCACCGGGGCTGGGCCGGGGGCCACGTTCGCTTTCAGCGCCTCAATACCGCCGCCGGCGAAGTCACTGCGCCAGAGGCGAACCGTGTCCTCGCGCACGCCGAACGCCTCGGCGATCCGCGGACTGGTCCAGCCAGTCAGCGTCAGCAGCAAGGCGCGCGCCCTGTCCGCTTCGCCGCGATCACGTGAGCCGGCAAGCCTCGCAAGCGCGGCGCGTTGCTCATCGGTTGCCGTGAGCGGCGATTTTCCAGCCATGTCTTGCCCCTGCGAATCGGTGCCGACAGCGAATCAGAGCCCCATGCGTTGGTCAACCGACCGGATTCTGCTACGAAAATGACTCCGCTGCGGGTTGGCGTCACGTGGCCTGCGCATTGGGTTCGAGGGTGACGCGATACCCGAGGCGTTCGAGGCGGCGTTTGAGGTTGGCGACGGTTCGGGATTGGCCGATCTGGTCGAGATAGGCTTCGCCGAGATCGCGGTAGGGCAAGTTCTTAGCGAGCATGTGATAGGCGGAGACGAGGATCTTGTGGGCGATGGCGAGGGCGGCGCGGAGAGCGCCGCGGCGGGCCTTGAGGCGGTGGTACTTGTCCTTGAGGTAACTGCCCTTGGTCTTCGAGGCGGAGATCGCGGCGCCGACCAGGATGGCGCGGAGGTGGATGTTGCCCTTGCGCGCCCGGCCGCTCTTCTGCCTGCCGGCGCTCTCGTGATTGCCGGGACAGACGCCCGCCCAGGCCGACAAATGATAGACGCTCACGAACACGCTCATGTCGACGCCGATCTCGGCGATCAGCACGGCGGCAACCACCCAGTCGACGCCCGGAATCTGCATCAGGAGCGTGTGCGGCGCGCGATAGGGCTCGAGCCGCTCGTCGATGCGCAGGTCGAGCGCTGCGATGTCGGCCTCGATGGCTTCGAGCCGGCGCAGTTGCATCGTCAGGAGGAAGCGGTGATGCTCCTCGAGCCGCCCGTCGAGCGCCAGGATCAGATCGGCGCGCTTGCGGCGCAACCGGCCCCTGGCGAGATCGGCCATCGCCTCGGGAGAGGCCTCGCCCGCAATCAGCTCCCTGAGCATCGCGCGGCCGGAGACGCCGAAAACGTCGGAAGCGACGCTCGCCAGCTTGATGTTGGCGGTCTCCAGGAGCTTCAGGAGCCGATTGCGTTCAGCCGCTTGGCTCTCCACGAGCTTGCGGCGGTAGCGCAGCAACTCGCGCAGCTCCCGCAGCGGCCGGGGCGGCACGAAGCTCTTGGCGATCAGGCCGTGCCGAACCAGATCGGCGATCCACTCGGAATCCTTCACATCGGTCTTGCGCCCCGGCACGTTGCGGATGTGCCGGGCGTTCCCGACGATGAGGTCGAAACACCCCTCGAGGACGGAATAGACCGGGCGCCAGTAGACGCCCGTGCTCTCCATCCCGACGTGCGTCACGCCCGCTTCCAGCAGCCAGTCCCGCAGCGCTTCGAGGTCCCGCATCATGGTGCGAAACGTCCGCACCTCCTTCTTCGGTTGCGCCCCGGGCGCGCCGACGAGAACGCACGCCACGACCGTCTCCTGATGCACGTCCAGACCACAACATCGCTCGATGATCGCTTGCATCATCGCCTCCTTCCGTCAGAAGGCGACCGTGACGCTGCAGGTACGTTCAAGACACTGCTACGCGTGCTCCCCGTTCCCGAGGGCGACAAAGAATGGTACCTCTATGCAGCGCGGGCCGGACTGCCATTCGGGGTCGCAAGCCACCGCAGTTTCGTCAGCCTCAGCACGGTCGCCCATCGCTGAGGCTCCGACAAATCGGCCCGCGCCGCCAGCATTTTCATTCATAATGGTGCGCCGCAGGCGCTGGTTGGCTGCCATGAAAATAGCTTCAGCGCGGATGTGGGGTCATGCGGGCTCGGCCTTTGGTTCGAGGGTGACGTTGTAGCCGAGGCGCTCGATACGTCGTTTGAGGTTGGCGACGGTTCGGGTCTGGGCGATCTGGTCGAGGTAGGCTTCTCCGAGTTCGCGGTAGGGCAGGCCCTTGGTAAGCATGTGATAGGCAGCCACGAGGATCTTGTGAGCGATGGCGAGAGCCGCGCGCATGGCGCCGCGGCGCGCCTTGAGGCGGTGGAACTTGTCCTTGAGGTAGCTGCCCTTGGTCCGCGCGGCGGAAATGGCGGCGCCGACGAGCATGGTGCGCAGATGGACATTGCCCTTGCGGGCGCGCCCGCTCTTCTGCTTGCCGGCGCTCTCATGGTTGCCGGGGCACACGCCGGCCCATGCGGCGAGATGGTAGACGCTGAGGAAGACGCTCATATCGACACCGATCTCGGCGATGAGGGCGGCGGCGACCACCCAGTCGACGCCAGGGATCTGCATCAGCAGGGCGTGCTGAACGCAGTAAGGTGCGAGCTTTGCTTCGATGCGGTCGTCGAGGGCGGCGATATCGTGCTCGGCCGCTTCGAGCCGGCGCAGTTGTGTCGCCAGTAGGAAACGATGGTGCTCCTCCATCCGCCCTTCGAGCGCCAGAACCAGATCGTCCCGCTTACGGCGCAATTGCCCTCTGGCAAGGTCCGCCATCGCCTCGGCCGAGGCGCTGCCCTCGATCAGAGCCTTCAACATGGCGCGCCCGGAAACCCCGAAGACGTCGCTGGCGACGCTGGCCAGCTTGATGTTGGCCGTCTCCAGGAGCTTCAGGAGCCGGTTGCGCTCGGCCGCCTGGCTCTCCACCAGCTTGCGGCGATAGCGCAGCAACTCGCGCAACTCGCGCTGCGGCGCCGGCGGAACGAAGCTCTTGGCAATCAGCCCATGGCGGACCAGATCGGCGATCCACTCGGCATCCTTCACATCGGTCTTGCGACCCGGCACGTTACGGATATGCCGGGCGTTGCCGACGATGAGGTCGAAATGCCCTTCCAACACGGCATAGACCGGGCGCCAGTAAACGCCGGTGCTCTCCATGCCGACCTGCGTCACCCCAAGCTCTTGCAGCCAGTCCCGCAACGCTTCCAGATCGCGCGTCATCGTCCGAAAGGTCTGCACCTGCTTCCTCGGCCGCTCGCCCGGGGCGCCGATCAAGACGCAGGCAACGACCGCCTCCTGATGCACGTCAAACCCGGCGCACCGCTCAATGATCACTTGCATCTTCGCCTCCATCCAAAGGAAGGCGACCGTGACGCCGCAGGTATAGTCGAGACACTGCCACGCGTGCTCCCCGTTCCCGGGGGCGACAAAAAATGGTACCTCTATGTAGCGCGGGCCAGACTGCTTATCGGGGTCGCAAGCCACCGCAGAGTTGTCAGCCTCAACACGATCGTCCGTGGAGAGACTCGGACAAACCGGCCCGCGCCGCCACCATTTTCACTCATAATGGCGCGCCAACGACGCTGGTCGGCTGCTTAGGATAAGGTGACGGAAAAGCGACGGCGTCGCGCGAATCGCCGGCGATCGCGGGAGGAAGAGGATGAACCTGACGGGCCAGCAAAAGAGGACCATCCTCGCCGCTTATCTCGGCTGGACGCTTGACGCGTTCGATTTCTTCGTGCTGACCTTCATGATCAAGGACATCGCCAAGGAGTTCGGCGTCGGGGTGCCGGCGGTCGCCTACGCCCTGTTCCTGACGCTGGCGATGCGCTTTGTCGGCGCCTTCTTTTTCGGCCGCATCGGCGACAAATGGGGGCGCAGACCCGCGCTGATGCTCGACATCCTCGCCTATTCGATCATCGGCGCGCTCGCGGCCTTCTCCCCGAACCTCACCGCCTTCCTCATCTTGCGCGCGCTCTTTGGCGTCGCGATGGGCGGCGAGTGGGGCCTCGGCAGCTCGCTGGCCATGGAGTCGATCCCGCCGCAGGCGCGCGGGACCGTCTCCGGCATTTTGCAATGCGGCTATCCGAGCGGCTTCCTCCTCGCCGCGGTCGCCTACGGCCTCCTCTACGGCCACACCATCGCCGGCGTCACCATCGGCTGGCGGGCGATGTTCCTGCTCAGCATCCTGCCGGCGTTCGTCGTGCTGTTCATCCGCGCCGCGGTGCCCAAATCGCCGGCGTTCGAGGCGTCACGGTCGCACGAAAAGCCCCATGTCTGGGCGACCATCACGCAGAATTGGGGCCTGGTCATCTACATGGTCGTGCTGATGATGTGCTTCAACCTGTTCAGCCACGGCACCCAGGACCTTTATCCGACCTTCCTCCAGAAGCAGCACAATTTCGATCCGGCGACGGTGAGCTGGATCGCCATTATCGCCAACATCGGCGCGATCGTCGGCGGCCTCGCGTTCGGGCACGTTTCAGAACGGATCGGACGCGTCAACGCGATCACCGTCGCGTCGGTCATCGCGCTGCCGATCCTGCCGCTGTGGGCCTATTCGACGACGCCAGCGCTGCTAGCGCTCGGCGCGTTCGTCATGCAGATCGCGGTGCAAGGGGCGTGGGGCGTTGTGCCGGCCCATCTCAACGAGCTGGCGCCCGGGGCGGCGCGGGCGACAATTCCGGCCTTCGCGTACCAGGTCGGCAATTTTCTCGCCTCCTACAACGGCCCGTTCCAGGCCCAGATCGCCGAGGCGAACGGCGGGAATTACGCCTATGCGCTGGCGCTGGTCGCGGGCGTGGTCGCAATCGCGATGATCGTCGTCATCCGCTTCAGCCCGGAGAGGCGCGGCGAGCACTTGACCGCGCATTGAGGGGCGCCAGTTCCAGCCGGACCGAACTGGACGCCCGTCGCGGGATCGAAGCAGACAGTTCTGGCGACGAACGTTTCATTTCAAAAAGTCAGGCGCCATTTTCTGCGACTTTTGCGGGTTCCGGAGCCTTCCCCAAAATCGCGAGCCAACCGCTGTGGCGCCGCTATAGCGTAGCACCTCCAAGCCTTTCAAGAACTTACGAGCAGGTTTAGTAACCGGGGCAAATTCCCGGGCACGCAACTGCACAAAGCAAAATGCTGCAGTTGCGAGATTGAATCTTATCAAGCGCTTGCGCGAGCGCCGGCCTTCTGAATTTTTTCCTCCCGCGCTCCTGCCCGGGAATTTGCCCCGGTTACAAAAGTCGGTAAGAGGGGCAAAAGTCGGGGCGCTCGGGGCGGCCTTGGCGCGAGGGCGCTGACGATTTGGGCGAGGTTGGGCATTTCCTGGCAGCCTGGAACCGCGAGGCGTGCGCCGAGGTAGTCCCAGAAGGCGATGCCGATCTTGGCGCAGGTGTTGTGGAGCCCGAGGAAGGCGTCGCGGCAGTCGCGGCCGGCGTCGCTGCGGGTTCCGCCGCTGATTTCTCGTTTGGTGACCTGGCAGCGAATGTCGTTCTCGGAGCCGTTGGTGTTGAGCGGGATCTCGGGCCTTTCGAGCACCATCAGCAATTCGCTCTTATTGGCGCGCAGGCGCGCGAGCAGGCGGTCGAGAGTTGCGAAGCCGGTCTTGTGGCCGAAGATGCGATCGAACCGCGCCGACAAGGTCGCCTTGCGCGCCGGGGACGGATGGCGGCGCCAAGCCTTGAGACTGCGGTAGAACCGCCAGATCAGGCCGCGGATGCGGCTCTGCGCGGGGCGTTGGGCGTCGGTGAACGTATCGAGTTTGTGGACCAGACGTTCGGCATGGACCCAGCAGAGGCCATGCTGGCCGACATTGAATTGGCCGGCGTCGTCGCTGGTCCCCAGGCTTGACCCGGGGATCACGGTGTCGGCGAGCAAGCCATGCGCCTTGATGCTGCCCCACAAAGCGCCCTCGGTGGCGATCAGCGCGGGATCGGGATTGACCTTGAGGGCCGTGACGCCGAGCCGGTCGAGATGAGCGTTCCAGGCCGCCCGATCGGCGAAGACGCGATTCTCATGTTCGCTCAGGCGGGCGATGACGGGTCCGGCGAGCGCGCGGGCGCGCATATAGGCCAAGGCTTCGTCATTGACGACGTAATCGCCATGTCCGGCGCGCAACAGCTCGAGGAAGTTGAGGCGGCTCTTTGAACCCGTGGTCCCGAACCAGGTGAAATCGGCGTTGCCGATCTGGGTGCAGAACCCGTTCTTGCCTTTGTGGCGCGCCCCGGTGTCGTCGGCGGTGATCCACGCCGCGTTGGTCAAGCCGGCCTGCAGCACGGCGCGGGCTTCGTCCAAGAAGCCCTCTTTGCCGGCGATCAGCAGGCGAACGACCTGCCGCTTGGAGATCACGATGCCGAACCCGCGCAGCAGCGTGACCCGTCGCGCCGCGGTGACTTGCCCCTGATGATATTGGGCGAGCACGAAGCGGCGCAGTTCAGGTCCGAAATGACCATCGACGCCCGCCGGCAAGGGCGCCATCACCGTCCTCCCGTCCGGTGTCCGCCAGCATTCCCGCTGAAAGCGGGTGACATGCGGGCGGATCATCAAATCCTGCACCAGGAAGCCCGCATAGCCTTTGAAACGCGAGCCGGGCGGCGCTTCGGCTTCGAGCTTGCGCTCCTCATGAATCGTCAACTTCACCCGCGTCGAGCCGCGCCGACGGCGCTCGCCAGACCGGTCCGCCGGTTGCGCTTCGCTCGCCTTTTCCATGCCGCTGAGCTTGGTGTTCGCCTTGATGTCCGGACGCCCAGGCCCACCCTTCAGCCGCGCGATCTCGTCACGCAGCGCCGCGACCGTCCGCCGAAGTTCCCTCGCCTCCTCGAAAAGCTTCAACACCAAGCTCTTGAGCTCGGGAGCAGAAAGCGCGTCGATGTCCGGCGGCGGCGACATGCCCCATCGGGTCAGAAAACCGCCGATTTGGGAATCCTCTACCCGCGCCCCGAGTTCAATTAGCCGCACCCACAAGCCAGACGCCCATCGACCCCTCGCCCGGACTTTTGCCCCTGTTACCAGGTTTAGCGTCGAACAAAAAATCGCCTCCCCCGCTGGACCCTGGAATTCGACGTTCTTTCGACGCCGTCGCACTGACTTCTGTCTCGGTAATTTGTGCGCCCCGAAGGCGCGCATCACCAGTGGAGGAAGGTTCCACGCAGGGAGTTGTCGATAGCCCTGGTAGCTGACGAGCGGTTTTGCCGGGTGACCGGCGGGATCGAAGCCTCGTGACAAAGGCCGCCTCGGGCGGCTGAGCAAGCCAGCGGGCCGTAACGCGAGTGAAGCTCGAGCAGGCCTCGAAAGTCGAGATGCGAACGCCGACCCGCCGGATTACCGGGGAAGGCCTGAGCGAAGGGGGAAGGCATCGACACATGCACCCTTTCGGTTCGCCGGGGTAGTGAGCACGGCACGCTGGATAAGGTGGTGCGGGTAATCGGGGGAGACCCGCGAAGGCGAGGCGCAGGCCTCGACGCCATCGCAAAGGATGGCGGCCCGAGCGGGAGTCGGACAGGGGCGTAGTAGCGTCGATGCCGGGTAATTCCGGCGGAGCCAAGGCCCCTGACTTCAGACGTGCTTGCAAAGAGGGCAAAGGTCGTGGCGATTGGCGCAAGCCTGAAAACGCCGAATGCGATCGGGAGCCTTCCGAACAAGCTTTACAGCACGGCGAAGGCGACGCCGATGGGTCGTCGCCGTGGGCCTGCTGCGAAGTCTGTCGGAAAGCCGGATGCGGGAAATCCGCACGTCCGGTTTGATGAGCGGGAAAGGGAAACGGAGCAATTGGCCCAGCCTCAAGCCGCCGCGCCCTTCCTCGACTCTACCTAAAACACCTATACTATGTATAATTATTGTGCGCCAAGCGGCGCCGCTGAAACCTCCCGACGCCGCTCGAGATTTCGGTCGGGGTGCGGGGATCGAATTCGACCTTGCGGTTCGGATTCGCCGCCTCGAGGTCGCAGTTCTTCGCCTCGATGGCGGCGCGCGTAATCGTCCAACTTCGCCAGCTGCCGCCGCGCGTCGGCAGAACTTCAAGAAACTGCTCGAAGCGGTCGAGGGGCAAACCAAACGTCTTGCCGACCGTCACGTTTGAGGCGCCGTAAAACCAAACCCTTTCGGCGCCGCGCGGTCGACAGCGCCCGCCAGCGCAGAACCCGCCGGTCGCCTCGAAATCGAATGCTGTCTTGGTGAGAACGTGCTCGGCCAACTGGCTACGCGGCTTCTTCAATCTCGGGATCGACCGCCTCGCTTGGCGGCGCCGCCGACTTTGTGGCGCGACCGTGACTCTTTTGAAGCTGCCCCTCCACCGCTCGAAGCGCGTCGATCTCATTCGATTTATGAACGGCTGCGATTTCCCGCACCATGCGGTCCAGCGCCGCCTCATAGAGCTGCCGCTCCGAGTATGACTGCTCCGGCTGCGCCTCCGAGCGGTAAAGATCCCGAACGACCTCTGCAATGGCGTTGATGTCGCCAGAGTTGATCTTGGTCTCGTATTCCTGCGCTCTGCGCGACCACATGGTGCGCTTGATGCGCGCGCGGCCAGTCAATATCTCCAGCGAACGCTTCGCGGTTTCGGGGTCGGATATCTTGCGCATCCCCACCCCGGCTACCTTGGAGGTCGGGACGCGCAACGTCATCTTATCTTTCGCGAAGCTTATGACAAACAACTCCAACTTAAATCCAGCAACCTCTTGTTCTTCGATCGCGACGATTTGACCCACTCCATGAGCGGGATAGACGACGAATTCGTTCAATTTGAAGCCCTGACGCTGGACGGCGGGCTTCGTCGCTTTCAAGGCCGAGGATGGCTCTTCGCGTGAAATCGACCTTTGCTCCTTCGCCGCCGACGGCGCCGGCTTCGGCGACGACGCGTCCACGGACGATCCCAACGTCTCTGTTGTGGACAACTGAGCCGTTGCCGCTTTCATTGTAAACTCTTGGGTCGACGCACGACGTGCCGTCACTTTCGTTTCACCTTTCTGGCCGTTCTTCGATCGCAATTTCGCTTCCACTCGCTTTGAGTTGGGCTTGCTCGCCGACGAAACTCTTGCTCTCGCGCGACCCCCAGTCTTGCTGGCTTTGACCGAAGCCTTCGCCCTGGTCGACGTCCGCTTCCCCCCCTTTGAGCGGCTTCGTGTTGCGCTCTGCGAATCCGCAGTCGCCCCCGAACGTTTGCGCACGTCCTTCGAACGAACAGGCTTTTTTTTCGGCTTGGCCGCAAGCTTGCCTCGCTTTTCGGTCGAGCGCGTCTTCGCGGCGGTGCTCCGCTTTCGTGTCGCCGTCGAAACCGACGTCGTCTTTTGTTTCGGCGCAGCTGTTCCAGTGGTTTTCTTTGTCGACTTCCTACGCGCCGCCATCGGTAAACTCTCCACGCATGACTGGCTTGTTTGACGCCGCGCTTGGACCGCTCACGCCTACGCCCGTCTTATAAACAGCAACATGCCGCCGGATCATCTCTTCAGCAAGTCTACGCTGAAAAGTCCCGCCGGCAATCCATTCCGCAGTTAATGCGTCGTTTAGCACAAAACAGTCGAAAAATCAAAGAGCGTAAGGGATGGCTCCGTACGGCCGTTCTCTCTGGTTGACGCAACGCGAGCGCTTGTGAGTTGCCTAATCGCCCTGCCCGGGCTCTGGGGAAAAAAAGTCGGCGAACTTGTTCGGACATCCGTCAAATCCCTTTGCATCAGCCGGCGGCTCCCGCTTTGACGTAATGTTCGGCCATAATTTTGCGTAATCCGCGTTCAGCTTGAGCCACGAAGCCAAATTCGGCTCTGTATCCGGCTTGATGGCCTCCGCCGGACACTCCGGCTCGCAAACCCCGCAGTCGATGCACTCATCTGGGTGAATCACCAGCATGTTGTCGCCTTCGTAGAAGCAATCCACCGGGCAGACTTCCACGCAGTCCATGTATTTACACTTTATACAGTTCTCGACAACGACATATGTCATGAAGCTTCCCTCGTAGCCTCGTTGGAATTTGTGACCAGATTAATCGGCCAGCGTAGCTTGGTTGTTCGTCGCGGCAGCGTGAAGGACGTCAGCGATCGGGCGTTCTATGATCGGTTCTTGCCCTGCATTTCAAGGATTGATCGCAGCTCCAGGAGTTTTGCGAAAGGGGAGTTCGGGTCGACGGTCGCCTGGCGTTGCGACTCCAAATTCGCGGCCGCGCCGGAGGTATTCCGTTTCCGCATCGTCTGGCGGCGCTTTTCGTCGGCGTGAGCGCTTTCGGAAGGGCCATGCGCAGGCGACGGAGGAGGCCCGACGTCCCGCCGGTCTGCTGTCGATGCGGCCGGGCGACGGCTCGCGCCCGCTCCGGCCCCGGTCCGATGCGCCGCGGCCTATAAATCGCTCGCCTGGCGGGTCGTTGACGCTTCGGCTGCCGGAAACCCTCTCTTGGACCGACGAAAATGCCGCGCTCTCCACTCCGCTCGCGGTTTTCGGACGGGCGCCACGCGTGACCGTCGTGTCGGTTGACGACGTGTTATTCCCTGCCGACTCGGGAACTTCCGCAGCGTTCGACGCGAGCGCGAATTCAGCTGGTCGATCCTTCCCGAAATCCTCCTCGCGGGTCTCGCCGTTGGGCTCCTCGGAATCTGAGGCCGCCGCCGAGAACCCCTCTTCCTCTTCCCTTCCCGTTCCTGACCGGGAGCCGGACCCGCGAAGGACGTCGCAAGTCGGGACGCTCGGGGACTGCGCCCCATCTTTCGCCGGCGAATCGTCTGGCGACCTAGCCACGGACGAGGACATGCTTGTTGCTTGCGCCTCGACGGCCGGTCGCGGCAAAACGAGCTCGCCTCGGTCGATTTCGGAACTCTCAAATCCCAATGACCGAAGGATCGAGGCGAAAGTTTCGCCCGAGCATCCAGCTAACGACGTCATCTGGCCACTGACGATAAACACCGGACCCGCGGATCGCGCGCCGCCTGAGGTCGAGCGCCAGCAAGATACTGCGCCGATCATTGTCGGCAAGCCGCTCGACGATGTCAACCCCGCACAACGCGCTCGCCGGCATTGACCGGAAGCCCGCAACGCGATAGCTTTCGTTGAAATCAGCTGATCGACAGCCAGCGAAGTTCGTCCGGACGACGCCATCGGGATGAGCGCCTTCGCAAGCCCTTCGGCATCCACTTGCAGCATATGGAGACTCCACAACTGGAGCGCCAAAGCTCTCGAGGCCGGTTTGAGCACGGTGGGAACGTAAACGTAATAGGCCCCAAATCTGACGCCGTGCTTTCTCAACGCGGCTCGCGAATTCTGGTCGAGCGCTTTGATTTGGCTTCTCATCGGTTCGCGTTCTAATACGCCGAGCAACTTCGAGATTTTCGCGGCCAAGTCGCGAACCAGTCGAACCGTCCTCCAGGCTTCGCAAGGCAAGCAAAGGTCCAAGAAGTCGCCGGGTCGTCGCCGCCAGCCACAGCTCGAGCCGCGCCGCGACGGCTTCTCGAGCTGCCTCGGGCAAACTGGTGTCGGCGAGTATGACCGCACGGGGCGACAGCAAATCGGGGCCGGTCGCCAGTTTCGCAATCGGGTCGCCGAGCCAGCGGATAACTCCGTCATTGGCGAGTACAATGACGCGTCGACGGCTTGGCGGAAGCGCGCGGCGCGGGCCTCCAGCTCCGATCTTAGGGCTTCGCGCCAAAGTGAATTTTCTGGTCCTTCGTCTCCGCCCGCGCCAGCCGCGCTTCCAACGACCTGCAGGCCCTGGAGACCGGAAAAGTTGTAGTCATGCTGACGCTGTTGTGGCGACAATTCTTCGTCCACGGACATCGTTTCCCCGGCTATCACTACGGTTCCCTGGACTTCGCCCGCTGTAACGCGCCGACTTACGGCATCGCGCCTGCGAAGATCTGGACGCAAATTCTTTGCAGGCTACGACGCTCGCAACCCTGCCCAATGGTCCGCATGAGCCACCGAGCGCCTCGAACTCAACCGCCGATCGAATTGGCTTCTGCCGCCAACGAAAGCGCTCCCTTCGCCGGCGTGAACTTCAAAGGCGGGTGATGAGGCTGGAGATTGTGCTCCCAACGCCCTCCGCCTTTCAGACCGAGGACGTCGCGGTAAAACTGATCGACAAGCGCCGTAACGGGGAGCGACGCGATTGCGTCGCGCATTTCATCAAGGCGGAAGTCGAGATCCTTTCGCATCCAATCCACAGCGAAACCAACGTCACAATTTCTCGCAATCATGGTCTTGTGCCACTTGTCCAATTTTGCCACGATTGAGCTGCGCCCTTCGATATCACGTTGATCACCAATTGCTTGGTCAACTCGCGCCGCCTCGGGGAAACGGAGCCATTCTGAAAGCGC
>CAWDTW010000085.1:0-45679 GCA_963805295.1 uncultured Alphaproteobacteria bacterium
GCCTACTGGCTGATGTGGGGGCTGCGCGCATCGATGCCCAGGCGTTCGATGTGGCGCGTTGCCCAATTCGACACCTTGCGCCTGCGCCTCGTCAAGATCGCCGCCCGCGTCGTCGAGATGAAAACCATGATCCGCGTCCATCTGCCGACGTCATGCCCCGGCCAGGAAATCCTGCGTTTCGCCCTCCAGCGCATCCCGCGCCTCGTCACTTGAAACACGGGGCGTGAACGTCCCCGAACGTCAAACCCATCCCTTCAACCCGCAAACCCCTCCACCCGTTTCAGGCCCAAAGCCGGAGACAATGCCGCGCGTCCGCGAGCAAGCGCGGTTCCGAAAAATCACCAGAACGCGCCGCCGAAAACGTCACGGCGCTGCATAATGCGGGCTCAATGCCCTCGTTGCGCTCACAGAAGTGATTCGTTGAGGGCGG
Source organism: uncultured Alphaproteobacteria bacterium (assembly GCA_963805295.1). Classification (GTDB taxonomy): domain Bacteria; phylum Pseudomonadota; class Alphaproteobacteria; order Rhizobiales; family Beijerinckiaceae; genus Roseiarcus. The sequence goes on from CAWDTW010000085.1 coordinate 431, forward strand.
TTAGGCTCAGAGGGGTCGGAGGGAGGAAAAGGGATTCGTTAGGCCGCGACGCTACCGCGAGGTGGCGGTTGCCTATTTGCCGTTCACTCAGATCGCCCAGGCGCAGCGGCTGGCGCGCGAATGGAAGCCGAAGTCATGGCGTAACCGCGCACCGTTGACCCAGATCAATATCCGCTGGCTGCAATATGCGATGGTGGCGACGTCAGATCGGGCGCAAGGCAACCTCCAAGACGTCATCGACGCGTGGTGATCTGCCCGTCTGAAAGTTCGGGCCGAGGCTGGCGTACTTGCCCCGGCCCGACTTTTTTGTGCGGCTTGACGCCGCAATAGCAGAAAGCGGAAGATCCCGCCTCTCACCCTTCCATCAACGCGAGCACACGTGCGGCCACCGAGCGCGCCAGGGCGTCGAGGTCGTAGCCGCCTTCCAGCACCGAGACGATGCGGCCGCCGCAGCGCCTCCGGGCGATTTCCATTAGGCTCCGCGTCACCCAGACAAAGTCCGCCTCGACGAGATTGAGGTTGCCGAGCGGATCGCGGCGGTGGGCATCGAAGCCCGCCGAGATGACGATGAGATCAGGCGAGGACATAGCGGACGTTCAACTCGCGCCCGATCGTCTTCACGTCGAGCGGCTTGCCTTTGTAGGTAAACGCCGTGTTGCGGGCGATCCCGACGGCGCTCCGTATCCGTGAGAGGTCGGTTGTCAGGCTCTCCGTGACCCCGTCGACGAAATGCTCCTATTCCGGGTCGCCGCCGATATTGGCGAACGGCAGGACAACCATCGAGAGGCGCGGGGGGCCAGATTTTTCCGGCCGCCGGGGCCGGCGCGGGCTTTGCTTGGGCGCGCTCTCCGACGTCAAGCGAATAGACCCGGATCGGATCGGCGATATTCTTGAGTTGGGTCGGGCCAAGGTCTGTGACGGCGAGTTCGAGCCGCCCCTTGACCTGACGATAGGCGTCCTCGGACAGACAGATCGCGCCGGGTTTGGCGATGCTCTCCAACCGCGCCGCAATATTGACGCCGTCGCCCATGAGATCGCAGTCGCTTTCCTCGACGACGTCGCCGAGGTAAATCCCGACCCGGAACTCGATGCGGCGCTCGGGCGGGAGGCCAGCGTTGCGCTCGACCATGCCGTTTTGGACTTCAATAGCGCAGCGCACGGCGTCCACCACGCTGCGGAACTCGCTGATCGAGCCGTCGCCGGTGCGCTTGACGATCCGGCCATGGTGGGCGGCGACGGCCGGGTCGATCAGATCGCTGCTGAGCCCCCTGAGGCGCGCGAGCGTGCGCTCCTCGTCGGCGCCGGCGAGGCGCGAGTAGCCGACGACGTCGGCGACCAGGATCGCAGCCAGTTTGCGGGTCTCGGTCATCCCTCGGGCACTCCGGCCAGGCGCATGCCTTCGGCGACGCGCGCGCGTTGGGCGAGATAGACCGCATTGTCGCTTTGGGCGCCGGCGCGAAACCGGCCAAGCGTGAACTTCGGGTCGACGGCGAGGCCGGCCTTCACCTCCCGGCGCGCCTCGTCGATCCGGCCGAGATGCGCGAGACAGGCGGCGAGCAGGAAGAACGCCAGGGGTCGGTTGCGGTTGGCGTCGATCGATTTTCTCAGCCAGGCCGAGGCTTCGGCGAATTCGCCGCGAAGCGTCTTCGCCGAGCCTGCAACCAGGAACCACTCGAAGATCATCGCGTCGCGCGGGCTCAGGCGCAAGGCTTCCAGCACATGAGCCTCCGCTTCCTGCGCCCTGCCCATGCAGGCAAGCGCGGAGCCCGTCAGCGCTCGCGCCCCGGCCAAATTCGGGTCGATCGCCAGCGCCCGCTCCAGTTCCTCGACGCTTCGCTGAGCCCGATAGGTCGCCCGAAGCACTACGCCCATGAATAGATGAGCGTATGCATTGTTCGGCGTCGCCGCCAACGCCTTGATGAGGCGCGCCTCCGCCTCAGCCAAAAGGGCCTGAGGATCGTCCGTCATGTCGCTGATGCAGACCAGCACGTCCACGCCGGCGACGCCGACGAGCGCGTCGATATTGCCAGGATCCAATTCGAGCGCGCGTTCATAGAATTCGCGCGCCTTCGCCAGCATCTCCGGAGCGAAGCCGCGATTGATCAGCGCTCGCCCCTGAAAATAGAAATCCATCGAATCGGGATTGGGCGTCTGCTCGGCACGGCGTGCTTCGGCGTCCATGAGCTCAGCCTCAAGCTTATTGGCGAGTCTCGCGACGATCTCGTCCTGCATGTCGAAGAGATCGGCGACGGGCTTGTCGAACCGCTCGGCCCAGAGATGCCTGCCGCTCTCCGCTTCCATCAGCTGCACGTTGACGCGCATGCGGGCGCCAGCGCGTTGGACGCTGCCTTCGAGGACGTAGCGGACGTTGAGCTCGCGCCCGATCCGTTGCAAATCGACCGCCTTGCCCTTGTAGGCGAAGGCCGTGTTCCGGGCGATGACGAAGGCGCCGGATATGCGCGAGAGGTCGGTCGTCAGGCTTTCGGTGACGCCGTCGACGAAATATTCCTGCTCCGGATCGACGCCGATGTTGGCGAAGGGCAGCACGACGAGGGAGAGGCGCGGCGGCTCGCGCTTTTCCGCTGCGGGCGGCGCCGGATTCGCCTGGGCCGGCTGGCCTACGTCGAGCGAAAAAACCCGGATCGGCTCGGCGATGTTCTTGAGCCGCACGAGGCCAAGATCCACGGCCGTCGTCTCGAGCCGGCCCCTGATCTGCCAATAGGCTTGCTCGGAGAGACAGATCGCGCCCGGCTTCGCGACGCCCTCGAGCCGTGCCGCAATATTGACCCCGTCGCCCATGAGGTCACCGTCGCTCTCCTCGACCACTTCGCCGACGTGGATGCCGATGCGAAATTCGATCCGCCGATCCTCTGGAACGCCGGCGTTGCGCTCGATGAGGCCGTTCTGCACTTCGATCGCGCAACGCACGGCGTCGACGACGCTGCGGAATTCGATGAGGCTGCCGTCGCCGGTGCGCTTGACGATCCGCCCGTGGTGCGCGTCGATGGCGGGATCGACCAGATCGCTGCGCAACCCCCTGAGCCGCGACAGGGTGCGATCCTCGTCGGCGCCGACGAGCCGGCTGTAGCCAACGATATCCGCGACCAAGATCGCCGCGATCTTCCGAGTTCCCGCCATGGTGAGCCCTCAGTCACCATGCAGAATAGCACAAAGACCGACCAAAGCCGCCCGCCGTTTGATCGAGAGCGAGTGAGCCAAAGGCGAGCAGCCCGAGCCAATGGCCGAAAGGCGGCTTCCGGTCGACTTCACCCATTCGACAAGCGGTCGGGGAATGACCGCTATTTAGCGCCGTCCACGGCAGCGCATTCGAACTCCCCCCATCGCGGTCGGTCCCAAACCGAATGCACTGACTCAAATTCGGGACCAGCTCGCGGTGAACCGATCCTTCATGTCGGCGGCAAGGAACGAGCCTAGCGCTTCCGCCGCCAGCTGGGGCAACGTGATCATGGATCGCTCTCGACGAAAGAGCCGATAATAGAACGCCGATTGTAGTGCGTCCACCTTTGCCCGGACGGCCGCCGAGCACGATCAGTAGGACTTAGGTCGCCACGTCCTCGGGGAATGACCGCTATCTAGCGCATGATCGGGATAGGGGGGTGCCTCGCGGCACCGCCCCTCCCACACCACCGGGCATACGGGTCCGGACCGCGGCGGTTCGACCGAGTTAAGCTTGGGCGGGCACATAGATTCGGGGAAGACCGAGCGAATCGAAATAGCTGTTGCGCAGCGCCTGTTGGACCGACGGGTGTCCTGACATTCGCCAGAGGCCCGTGGGCGAGCCGGCCGCCACCGCCGCATTGAACTTCGATATGCCACGATGGCGTAGTTCTTTGAAGCGGTTTTGCCCGGTTCGCCACTGCCGCCAAAGATACAAACGCAATCTTCGGCAAATCCACGCTTCGAGGTTCGTGAGGACTCGCGGGGTCTGGCAGAAGCCGAAGTAGCCGCGCCATCCCACGATGTATGGCTTCAGCTCTTTGATCAACTGTTGCAGACCGAACCCCCGTGTCCGGCGTGTCATGTCTCGGATCTGCCCCTTGAATTTGTCGAGCGCCTTTGGCGCAATGCGCCGCTCGCTCCCGTCATTCGAGATGCTGAACCCAAGAAACTTGCGCTCTTCCGGTCGCGCCACCGCGCTCTTCGCCTCGTTGACCTTGAGCCGCAGCTTGTTGGTCAAGAACCGGCTCACAGAGGCCATGACCCGTTCGCCGGCGCGACGGCTGCGAACATAGATGTTGCAGTCGTCGGCGTACCTGCAAAAGCGGTGACCGCGTCGGGCCAGTTCCTTGTCGAGGTCGTCAAGCACGAGATTGCTTAGGATGGGCGAAAGCGGGCCGCCCTGCGGCGTCCCCTCATCCACCGGACGGACCAAACCGTCTTCCATCACCCCGGCGTTGAGAAACGCCCGGATGAGTTTGAGCACACGCTTATCGGACACTCGCGCGGCGACGCGCGCCATCAGGCTGTCGTGATTGACCCGGTCGAAAAACTTTTCGAGATCGAGATCGACCACGACGTTGTAGCCGTCGGCGATGTAACGTTGCCTTGTGAATCTGGCAACGCTGGATCGCCGTATCGCGTCCAAAGGTGCGGCGGATCGCCTTGGACAGCGCCTTCGCGCCATCGATGATGAACAGGCGTCGCACGGTTGGATCGAGTCCACGCTCGACGAGATTGTCGATGAGCGCCTGCACCGTCGTCGCGTTTTCGGTCGCGCCCTCGACGAGGCCGAGCGGATGTTTGTCGCCGTTCGCGTCGACGCCGATCGCCGCGACGAGGAGCATATCTTCGTCCATGTGAATGCCGTCGATCTGGATCGCCAGCAGATCGAGGTCGTCAAGCCTGGTTTCCATCCACGCCTTCATGCGCGCCGCCGACAACGCCACGAAGCGGCGGGAGGTCGCCGACTTCGACAGCCCCGCTCCGTCGGACGCCGGAACGTCTCCCTCGGGCAATCGGACCGAACGCTTGAAACGCCGCGTCGAGACGTTGATCAGCATCTGGTTCATCGCCCATTTGCCGAGCCAGTCTTCGCTGACGGCGTTTTCCCAACTCGGCAGGACGCGCTCGGCCCCGTCGAGCCCGCGAACCCGTGGGCGCTCGATCTCGACCTTGCCACCGTGAAAGCCGATCTTGCCTTTGGTCCGCCCCCAGCGGTGCGCCTGGCGCCGCTCACCCCGCTCGTGGCGCTCGCCACAGGCCGCTGTCGCATCCTGCTCCAGCATCTCGCTCAACGTCTCGAGCCCGGCGGCAAGGCAAAAGCGTTCAAAGCTCGCCGACATGCTCGCCAGCGCCTCGGCCTTCAACGCATAGGTGGGAATTGCGGTCGACGTGGTATGCTTCTTCATGGCGTTGCTTTCCTTTCGTGGAATCAGCACCCCGAGCCTAAAGGCTCAAGGCGAGCAACGCCGCTCCTCCCTTTTCAACATTCCTCGGGACAACCCCGGGAAGGCTGCTATATCGACAGTGCCTAATCCCAGCGCCATACTGCTCCAAGTCAGCCAACCCCGCAATGTGGCATATTGCCCCCTTTGCCGGCCTCGATCGGCGCCCTGGCGTTCCACAACAAGGCCGTCGTCTACGACCTTTTGTTCAAGACCGCCGCCGACACGTTGCTCACGATCGCAGCCGATCCCAGACATCTGGGCGCGCGCATCGGCCTCACCGCCGTGCTGCATACCTGGGGCTCGGCGCTCACCCACCATCCCCATGTCCACGTTATCGTTCCCGGCGGCGGCCTGTCGCCGGACGGCTCGCGCTGGATCGCCTGCAGGCCCGGCTTCTTCCTGCCCGTGCGCGTGCTGTCGCGCCTGTTCCGCCGCCTGTTTCTCGAAGGCCTCGCAGCGCTGCGTAGCGCCGGCCGCCTCGCCTTCCTCGGCGACCTCGCCCCGCTCGCCGGCCAGCACGCCTTCGACGCCGCGCTCGCGCCTTTGCGTCGCTCCCCATGGGTCGTCTTCGCCAAGCGACCGTTCGCCGGGCCGAAAGCCGTGCTCGCCTATCTCGCCCGCTACACCCACCGCGTCGCGATCTCGAATTCCCGGCTCATTGCGCTCGACGAGGCGGGCGTCTCCTTCAAATGGAAGGACTACCGGATCAAAGGCCGCGACCGGCTCAGGACCATGACGCTCGACGCCGCCGAGTTCATCCGCCGCTATCTCCTGCACGTCCTGCCGACAGGCTTCCACCGCATCCGCCACTACGGCCTCTTCGCCAGCGCCGTTCGAGCCCTCAACATCGAGCGCGCCCGCCAATTGCTCGCCGCGCCCGAACGCGCGCCCCCTGAAGCGGACCGTGAGACCGAGGACCGTGACACCGAAGGACCTTCGCCAGTGCGCTGTTGCCCTTGTTGCGGGGGCCGGATGATCATCGTCGAAACCTTCCAAGGCCCGCGCCCTGCGCGCTCCCCATCGCCAATCCGGATCAGGATCGACACCTCATGACAATCGCCGGGCTTCCCACCGCCCAACGCCGTTTCTCCTCGCCTCCAACCGCGCCCCGGAGCAGAAAAGCGCTGTCCTCAAAACGTCCGCAGACTCTCTCCGCGCGCCGCGCCCACACCCGCCGTTCGTATGCTCGCGATCGACAAAGCTCGTCGTCTTCGTTCCCGCCCAGAACAATGCGCGCCACCAGCCCCCGAAACCCAACGAGCGCTCCGTCCGCGACCCCAAAATCCCCATAGGTCGCGCCCGACGAAACAGCGCCCATTCCTGCCCGCGGTTTCCTCCTTACGAGGCTTTCGGACGCCGGCCCCGCGTAAAACCCCGCGCGCCTGCAAAGGGCCGGCGTCCGAAACCCTTCAGCACAGCGGTCATTCGCCGCGCCGTCGCGGAACGACCCCAGCCGCGGCCGAAGGTCGGCGCGCTCGCGGTCGACGCCGCGAGGGTCGGCGCTGCCGCCCGTGTCGGCGTCGTCTCGGGCGTCAACCCCGACGGCACGATCGAGGCCATTTCCGGCGCCTGGGGGCGGCGGGCGTCGGATTCGACCGCGCCGCGCCGCTCGGTCGCCGCCTTCGTGGACGTGATGGTGGGGAGGGCGGACGGACGGCAGGCCGGATTCGACCCGAGGCGGTCATCGCGAGAGGTTGGCCCGGAGGCGCCAGGCGTGGGGTAAGCCGCCACGCGATGCTCGAGCCCCGAGCGTGCGCATGGCCGACTTGGCGGCTCAGACTTCGCCGCGTGCAACGTGTTCAACTCATCATACTACCCAGCTTTCTCCACGACTGCCTTTACTGTCAGTCCCAAATTCCGGTCGCCGTCATCCTTGCGTAACTGCCCCAGGCCTATTGACTTCGCAAGCGCCGACCTCTGGGCACCGTATTCGACAGCCACCATCGGGTAGTTCTTGGGGAGTCCCCATTTTTGCCGGTACTGATCGGCGGTCATTCCGAGGGACGCGAGATGTCGCTTCAGCGACTTAAATTTCTTTCCATCATCGAGGCAAATTAGATACGCCGGTGTTATGGATTTTCCAACCGATACAGCCGGCACGGGAGCCTCAGGTTTGGGCGCCGCGGTCGCAGAACCAAGTTTCGAAAGAGATGCGTGAACCGTCTGTATCAAATCGCCTAGGCCACCCCTAGGGACGGAATTATAGCAGACGTAGGCGGCCACGATATCAGCCGCCAGCGCTACATGATTGCACGAATTTGTCTTTTAAACTCGGCATTGAACTTCCTCCCAAATCACAAGTTCACGATTCGAATCTCAAGTAGAGCACACAGATTCAAGTCGATTTCTTCATGTCGGGTTTGAAAGACTTGTTTGTAAGTATTGTCGGCACAACTCGGGACTCTTATCACGCTGAAACACTATTGAACGTGCTGACATTCCGACGAGGTGAGAGGGCTGCGACGTTTTCGTCCAGCGTCCGAAGCCAGGATCGCTGGGGGCTCTAACCTTTACCAAATCTCTCGTCGAAGGCGTAGCCGGAGCCGCGAACGGTGCGGATCGGATCGCGCTCGCGTCCCTTCGACAGCGCCTTCCGTAAGCGCCCGACACGCACATCGACGGATCGCTCGTCGATCTCTGCGGCATGACCCCAGACGCCGTCGAGCAACTGTGCGCGGGTGAACACCCGGCCCGGCTTCTGCAGCAGATATTCGAGCAGCCGGAATTCGGTCGGGCCGAGGTGGATGTCGTGCTCGCCGCGCGTCACCCGGCGCGCTTTACGATCGAGGTCGACGTCGCCGGCGCTGAGTCGATCGGCGATGCGCTCCGGCCGGCTGCGGCGCAGAAGCGCGCGCACCCGCGCCATCAGCTCGGGGACCGAGAACGGCTTGACCACGTAGTCGTCGGCGCCGACCGAAAGGCCGCGAACCCGCTCGCCTCCTCGCCGCGCCCGGTCACCATGATGACGGGCAGCGTGCGGGTCGTCTCCCGCGCGCGCAGCCGGCGGCAGATTTCGAGGCCCGAGACGCCGGGCAGCATCCAGTCGAGAATGACGAGATCGGGCGGGTTCTCGGCGAGCCGCAGTTCGGCTTCGTCGCCCCGCTCAACGCTCTCAACGACATAGCCTTCCGCTTCGAGATTATAGCCGAGCAGCAACGCGAGATCGGATTCGTCCTCGACGACGAGGATGCGTGGCGCCGAAATCCCGTTTGCGCGGACGTTCTCCCTGCGCAATTGATTCATACGTCGCCCCCGGCGGCCTCGACGTCGATGTCGGTCTCTTGCCGTCCGCGCGGACGCTCGGAAGGCATCGTCTCGCCGGTGACGAGATAAACGACCGTCTCGGCGATATTGGTGGCGTGGTCGCCGATCCGCTCGATGTTCTTGGAGCAAAAGAGAAGATGCGCGCAAAAGGAGATGTTGCGCGGATCCTCCATCATGTGGGTCAGGAGATCGCGGAAGACCGAGTCTTCCAGCGCGTCGAGATCGACGTCGCGCTCCCAGACTTCGCGCGCCCGCTCGGCGTCGCGCTGCGCATAGGCGTCGAGCACGTCCTTCATGAGTTCCGTCGCGACCTCGTTCATATGCTTGAGGCCGACGATTGCGCGCGGCGCCCGCGCCTCGGCGCCGATCTTGATCGTGCGCTTGGCGATGTTCTTGGCCAGATCGCCCACGCGTTCGAGATCGCCCGCGACCCGGATGGCGCCGATGAGCTCCCTAAGGTCGATCGCCACCGGCTGGCGCCGCGCGATCGTCATGACCACGAGATCCTCGATCTCGCGCTGCAGCGCGTCCAGCCGCACGTCGGTCGCGACGACCTGATGGGCGAGGACCGTGTCCGCGTTGGAGAGCGCGTCCATGCAGTCGATCACCATTTTTTCCGCGATGCCGCCCATCTCGGCAATGCGGCGCTCCAGCGTGTCGAGCTCCCTGTCGTAAGCTTTGACGGTATGATCCACCACGGTCTTTGCTCCCTCAGCCGAACTGTCAGCGACGTAAACTTGGGCGTGCATGTTGCGCGGCGACGTGAAGATGGCGTTCGATTCGGCAAACCATTCCGAAGGGCATCGTAATACCCAACGTTTGCCATTTCGAAGCTCTTAACTCAACCCCAAAGTCCTCCGCTCTTCGCTCGCGCGTGACCGTCCGCTATCGGTCGATTTGACACGTTCGCCGCGCCGTCGCGGAGCGACCACAGCCGCGGCCGAAGGTCGGCGCGCTCGCGGTCGTCGCCGCGAGGCTCGGCGCCGCCGCCCATGTCGGCTTCGTCTCGGGCGTCAACCCCGACGGCTCGATCGAGGCCATTTCCGGCGCCTGGGGGCGGCGGGCGTCGGATTCGACCGCGCCGCGCCGCTCGGTCGCCGCCTTCGTGGACGTGATGGTGGGGAGGGCGGACGGAAGGCGGGGCTGGATTCCGCGACGAGCGGTCATCACGTAAGATTGGCCCGGAGGTCCGAGACCGTCGAAGGGGGCTTTGCGGTCGCGTCGTCGTCCAGGATTGACACTCGATGCAAGCCGCGGCGATGATGACCCGCTGACGGTCGGACCCGCGCGGCGATGGCGGACGGCGAACCCTCGAACCGACCGACGGCATTTTGGTTTGTGGCCCAGAGCTCGACGATGCCCATCCCGACGCCCAGGACAGCAAATCTCGCCCGAATTCTCTTCGGGGTTTTGCTCGGCATGGCCGCCGCCGACCGGGGCGCCATCGCCCCCGCAGTCGCCCAGGACAATTCGGTTCTGACCTATCACGGCGATGTCGCGCGAACCGGCGCCTTCGTTGTCCCCGGCCTCACCTGGGAGAGAGCCGGAGCGCTCCATCTCGACACGGGCTTCCATGCGAGTTTTTCCGGCCATGTCTACGCCCAGCCCCTGTATTGGCGAGATTCCGGGTCGGGGTCGGCGCTGCTGATCGTCGTGACGGAGGATGACGGCGTCCATGCGCTCGATGCGGGGACCGGAAAGCCGGTCTGGAATCGTACGCTCGGCAAGCCTGTTCCGCTGGATTCGCTTCCCTGCGGCGACATCGACCCCTTGGGGATCACCGGGACGCCGGTGATCGACGAAGCCTCGCAGGCGGTCTACTTGGATGCGGTCGTCGCCGCTCCTTCGCGTCCCAGGCATCTCGTCTTCGCGCTGTCCCTCCGAGATGGCTCGACCCTCGAGGGGTGGCCCGTCGATGTGGGCGAGGCGCTGAGGGGCATCGGCCAGACCTTCAATCCCCGCGACCAGAACCAGCGCGGAGCGCTGACGATCCTCGACGGATCCGTGTATGTGCCCTTCGGCGGCCATTTCGGCGATTGCGGCGACTACCATGGGTGGGTGGTCGGCATCTCGATTGGAAATCCCAAATCTGTGCGCGCCTGGTCCACGCGCGCGAATGGCGGCGGCATATGGGGCCAGGGCGGGATCAGCTCCGATGGGCGGGCGCTTTACGTCGCCACCGGGAACACCATGGGGGCGATAGAGTGGAGCGACGGCGAAGCGGTGATCCGGTTGGCTCCTGATCTTCGCCGGAGCAATGCGAAGGACGATTATTTCGCTCCGTCTGATTGGCGCTCCCTCGATGACAGGGACCTTGATCTCGGCGGCACGAATCCTTTGCTCCTGGATGTGCCGAGTGGGGACGCAACGCAAACTCTGGTGTTGGCGCTGGGCAAGGACCGGCACGCCTACCTGCTTGATCGGCGCCATCTCGGGGGGATTGGCGGCAGTCTCGCCGAAGCGACCGTCGCAACGGGTCCGATCATCACCGCCCCGGCCGCCTATCCGGCGCCGGACGGCGTCTTTGTCGCGTTCCAGGGCGAGGGAGCGAATTGTCCGGGACACGGAGGAAACCTGTCGGCGCTCGAGGTTCGGCCAGGCGCTCCGCCGACGGTCTCGACGGCTTGGTGCGCGCCGCTGAGCGGCAGGGGTTCGCCGATCGTGACCACCACCGACGGGCGCTCGAATTCCATCGTCTGGATCGTCGGCGCCGAGGGCGACAATCGCCTCCATGGGTATCGCGGAGATACCGGACAGCCGATCTTCACCGGCGGCGGCCGCGACGAAGCCATGAGCGGCTTGCACCATTTCCAGACGCTCGTCGTCGCTCGGGACCGGCTCTACGTGGCCGGTGACGGCCGCGTCTACGCATTCGAGTTCTGAGAGCATCGCGGCGAGGGTTTGACGCGCCCGCTTTCCACCGGCGACGTCGAGCGCCTGTTCGCCGTTGGCTTCGCGCTCGAACAGATGCGCCAGAATTTTGCCGATCTTGCGCGGTGCGTGGGGGAATTCGCTCAAGGCGCCGGCCGACGGAGCAAGTCATGAAAGAATCGCCAGAGCGACCAACGTTTCTTTTCGCCGCCGGGTCGTCCTATCTGCCAAACCGCTCGAACCGGTACGCCAGTTCTGGGCCGCCGCTGCCCTCATACGCCAGCTGGGCGACGAGCAGTGCGAACGGCTCGGCACAACGGGCGATGCGCAGGGGTCCGGCGTCCACAGGTTCGAATCCCACGTCGAGGATGAGGTCAGCGGCAACCGCTCTGCTGCTGGAATCGTCCCCGCAGACCACGAGGCTGGGTCTGGGAGCCTTTCGTCGCGCTTCGAACACGCCGAACAGCACTTCGCTCGGAACGGTATTGAAGGCGCAAACGACCCGGGACTTCGGGAGCATCTTTGCAAGCTCCTCCGCGCCCGACGACGTGTGGGCGACGACGAGTTCGGTATTGTCGGCGTTCATCGGCAATGAGCAGCTTAGGCGACGCCCAAAAATAGCCGATTCGGAATTTGCGAGTTTACTGGCATCGGCTGTTTAGCGGATTCCCGAGTGCGAGGCGAGCGTCTATATCGTGATGATGATAGACGAATCATCCCTGCGCGTCCGGTTTGACGCGCTTCGGCCTTCGCTGGACGAGCGACGCCGGCGGTTGAGCGCGGCGGCGGAGGCGAAGGCGGCGGGCTACGGCGGGATTGCGGCGGTCGCGCGCGCGACGAAGGTCGCCCGGAGCACGATTGGGCGCGGTCTGAAGGACTTGCGGAACCCCGGCTCCTTGACGGGAGAGGTGCGGCGCAAGGGCGGGGGCACTCCTCGGTTGACGGTCAAGGACCCGACGCTGTTGGAGGACTTGCAACGATTGCTCGAGCCGGCGACGATGGGCGGTAGAGTCGAGGTGTGGCGCGGTGGCGTTAGGCCGAGCATGTCTGTTCCCGCCCCTTTCGTCTGGCGGTGCCTTAGTGGCTCAGCCGTAGCTCCGTTTCCACACCCCGCTCATCGAACCGGACGTGCAGATTTCCCGCATCCGGCTCTCGGACAAGACCTCACGCCGTCTTTCGCGTGCAACGCCCTCGGCAGTTTCTGAACACTTTCCGGAGTTGATAGGTTTCCCAATCTCCATGTCCTTCGCCACGTTCTGCGTCTGTCTTGAACTGAGGTCCCTTCCCTCCACCAGAGTTACCCGGTTTCCGCGGTACTACGGACCTCTCCGCCACCCCAGAGCGCCCGGCCTGTCCCTCACGGGCGTCCAGTTGGTCCTGTCATTGCTGACCTAACCACGCTTTGGGGCTTCCCGTGTTGCGTGCGCTTTCCTTGTGTGCGTGCTGCCGCCACTACCCCGGTGCAGCGGCCGGGCGTATTCTTCGCTCATCGCGCCCTGCCGTATCAGCCTTCCCCGAAAGGGTTGTCGGGTCGGCCTGCACATCGTCCTTTTCGAGGCTTGCTCAGCGTTCACTCGCGTTGCGGCCCGCACACTCGCGCTGTCACCTATTCGTGACCCGCTACACCGAAGGCTTCAGCCATTTTGTTACCTCCATGACTGCTCCGGTTGCTTCCGGCTGGAGCGGTTGGCCGGGTGGGACTTGCACCCACTGGAAAGCGCCGCCTTCTCACGGCGCACACCCGATGCGGCCGTTGCGATGGGTCTCCAAGAGCCACGACAAGCTGGCGACGGCGCTTCGCGCCATGGGTCACAAAGTGAGTTCCTCGACCATTCCCAAGCTGCTGGAGGAACTGAAATATTGTCGCCATTCCAACCGCAAGACCAAGGAAGCCGGCAAACATCCTGATCGCGACGCCCAGTTCGAATATATCAACGCGAAGGTCGAGGCGTTTCAGGCGGCCGGCGAACCCGTGATATCGATCGACGCGAAGAAGAAGGAATTGCTGGGCGAATTCAAGAACGGCGGTAGCGACTATGGGCCGCAGGGCGAACCGATCGAGGTCAACGCTCACGATTTCGAGGACAAGGAGTTGGGCAAGGTCGTCCCTTACGGGGTCTACGACATCGGCGCCAACCTCGGCTATGTCAGCCTCGGAATCGACCACGACACCGGGGAGTTCGCCGTCAACGCCGTCCGATGCTGGCTCGATCAGATGGGTTGGAAGCTCTATCCCGGGATGAGGCGCCTGATGATCACGGCCGACGGCGGCGGCTCCAATGGTTCACGGCTGCGGCTCTGGAAGTTGGCCCTCCAACAACTCGCGGACGAAACCGGTCTGATCATTCAGGTTTGCCACTATCCGCCAGGGACTTCGAAGTGGAACAAGATCGAGCATCGCATGTTCTGCCACATCACGCAGAACTGGCGCGCGACGCCACTCCTCAGCCTCCTCATCGTCATCGAACTGATCGCCAACACCACGACGAAAACCGGTCTCAAAATCCGCTGCGAACTCGATAGCAACACCTATCCAAAGGGCATCAAGGTCTCGGACGCGGAAATGGCGACCCTCAACATGACCCGAGACTCATTCCATCCAGAATGGAACTACAGCATCTCGCCGAGGTTTCACGAAATGAAGCAATAGTTTTTGGGCATCGCCTTACGATCACCTTGCCCGACAAGTCGCCCGCCTGGTTCAGCACGTCGTCCATTCGAGACCAATGCACGGCCAGCAAGAGGGCGTCCGCATCCTTCGCCGCGTCGCGCGGAGCGCCGGCGCGCGCGTTTCCACCCGCCTCCCGCGCGAGCCTCTTCAGCTTCTCGTTGGTGCGCGCGTAGCTGAAAACCACCTCATGCCCGGCGCGCGCGAAGATCGTCCCGAGCTTGCCGCCCATCAGCCCCGAACCGAGTATGCCAACGCGCATGGTCCGCTCTCCGCTCTGGGAGACTTAGAGTTCCTGGCGCGTGGGCCGGAACAGGATCTCATTCACGTCCACCTCCTCCGGCTGGCTGATGGCGAAGGCGACCGCCCGCGCGAAGGAATCGGCAGGAATCGCAACCGCTTCATAGAACTTGTGGATGTTCTCGGCGATGGCCGGCTCGGTGATGGAGTCCGGCAGTTCCGTGGCGACTGCGCCCGGTGAGATCACCGTCGTGCGGATGTTGTAGGGCTTCACCTCCTGGCGCAGCCCTTCCGATAGCGCCCGCACCGCATGCTTGGTCGCCGCATAGACCGCGCCGGCGGGGGTGACCTTATGGCCCGCCACCGAGGAGACATTGATGATGTGCCCGGCTTTCTGCTGCTTCATATGCGGCAGCGCTGCGGCGATGCCGTACAGCACCCCCTTGATGTTCACGTCGATCATCCGGTCCCATTCGTCGATCTTGAGGCGCTCGAGCGGAGAATGCGGCATCAGCCCGGCGTTGTTGATCATGACGTCGACGCGCCGGTATGTCTCGACCGCCGCGTCGACCAATCTCTTGACCTCGTCGGAGCGGGTGACGTCCGTCGCTAGGGCGAGCGCCTTGCCGCCCTCGGCGGTCAGCGCGCCCACCAGGGACTGGACGCGGTCGACGCGCCTTGCGCCCAGCACGACGCTTGCGCCCTCAGCGGAGAGAAGCCGGGCGGCCGCTTCGCCGAGGCCGCTGCTCGCGCCGGTGATGACGACGACTTTTCCTTCGATATTGTTGCTCATGATCTCGCCTCCTGTTGCCCCGACAGGCGCTCACCGTCCGGTCAGCAACTCCAGTTTTTCGGGATAGCGCGCCCCTTGCACCGTGATCTTCGAAGCGGCGCTTTCGATCTCGCGGAGATCGTCCGCCGTCAGTTCGATGGCGGCGGCTCCGACGTTCTCCTCGAGCCGCGCGAGCTTCGTGGTGCCCGGAATCGGCACGATCCAGGGCTTCTGGGCCAGAAGCCAGGCCAGCGCGATTTGGGCCGGCGTCGCCTTCTTGCGCGCGGCGATCCTGCCAAGCAGATCAATCAAGGCTTGGTTCGCCTTCAGCGCCTCGGGGGTAAAGCGAGGCAGGATGTTGCGGAAATCGGAACTGTCGAATTTGGTATTTTCGTTCATCTTCCCAGCGAGGAAGCCCTTGCCGAGAGGGCTATAGGGAACAAGGCCGATGCCGAGTTCCTCGAGAGCGGGCAACACCTCCGCTTCGGGCCGTCTCCACCACAGCGAATATTCGCTCTGGAGCGCGGTCACCGGCTGGACGGCGTGCGCGCGACGGATCGTTTGCACGCCCGCTTCAGAAAGGCCGAAGTGCTTGACCTTGCCTTCCCGGATCAGGTCCTTCACCGCTCCCGCCACGTCCTCGATCGGCACGTCCGGGTCGACGCGGTGCTGATAGAAGAGATCGATGGCGTCGACCCTGAGCCGCCCGAGCGAGGCCTCGGCGACCTCCTTGATGTGCTCCGGCCGGCTATTCAGGCCAACCCACTGCGGCCCGCCCTTGGGATCGAGCTCGAATCCGAACTTGGTGGCGATGACGACTTTCCCTTTGAACGAGGCAAGCGCTTCGCCGACGAGTTCCTCGTTGGTGAGCGGGCCGTAGACTTCCGCGGTGTCGAAGAACGTGACGCCGCGTTCGACGGCCGTACGAATGAGCGAAATCATCTCCTTTTTGTCTGCCGGCGGACCGTAGGAAAAGCTCATGCCCATGCAGCCGAGGCCGAGGGCCGAGACTTCCAGGTTGCTCTTTCCGAGTTTGCGCTTTTGCATGTCGTGCTCCTTCTCGGCGCTTTTTAAGTGGGCAGTCAGGCCCGATACTGTTCGTCGGTGACCTTCTCCATCCAGTCGACGGCCTTGCCGTCGAGCGCCTCCTGGATGGCGATGTGGGTCATGGCGGCGGTCGGCGACGCGCCGTGCCAGTGCTTCTCGCTCGGCGCGAACCAGACCACGTCGCCGGGGCGGATTTCCTCGACCGGGCCGCCTTCGCGTTGGACGCGGCCGCAGCCCGCGGTGACGATCAGGATTTGGCCGAGGGGATGGGTGTGCCACGCGGTGCGGGCGCCGGGCTCGAACGTGACCGCATTGCCGGCCGCCCGCGCGGGGGCGTTCGCCGGGAACAGGGGGTCGATGCGCACCGCGCCGGTGAACCATTCCGCCGGCCCTTTGCCGGACGGCTGTGATCCGCTTCGCTTGATTTCCATGTGTCCGCTCCCTTCGAATGACTGGGCGACTGCTTTCGACCGCGAATTTAATGGGCGCGACCGCAGTCGAGTAGATGGTAGAATTCGCATGGACCTATGATCTGGATTCATGAATGCCGCGCGAAAACGTCAACGACCTCCTCGCCTTCCTCGCTGTGGCGAGGGAGCGCAGTTTCACCAGGGCGGCGGCCAAGCTGGGCGTGTCGCAGTCGGCGCTCAGCCACACCATCCGCGGGCTCGAAGCGCGTCTCGGGCTTCGGCTGTTGGCCCGCACCACCCGCAGCGTCGCCCCGACCGAGGCGGGCGAACGCCTGCTTCGCAGCGTTGGCCCACGGTTTGACGAGATCGACGCCGAACTGGCGGCGCTGAGCGAACTCCGCGAGAAGCCCGCGGGCGCGATCCGCATCACCGCGGCCGAGCACCCGGCCGAGGCGATCCTCTGGCCCGTCCTGGCGAAGCTGTTGCCGGACACCCCCGACATCAAGGTGGAGATCGTCATCGACTATGGCCTGACCGACATCGTCGCGGAGCGCTTTGACGCCGGCGTGCGCCTCGGCGAGCAGGTGGCCAAGGACATGATCGCCGTGCGCATCGGACCGGACATGCGCATGGCGGTCGTCGGCGCGCCTTCCTATTTCGCCGCACGCAAGCCGCCGCGAACCCCGCAGGATCTGACGGCCCACGATTGCATCAACATCCGCCTGCCGACGTACGGCGGCCTCTACGCATGGGAGTTCGAGAAAGGCGGGCGCGAGTTGAAGGTCCGGGTCGAAGGGCAGCTGGTGTTCAACAACATCGCCCTGAGAGTGAACGCCGCCCTGGCCGGATTCGGCTTGGCCTACCTCCCGGAGGACCGGGTGCAGACCCACCTCGCCGAAGGACGGCTCATCCGGGTGCTGGAGGATTGGTGCCCGCCGTTTTCAGGCTACCACCTTTACTATCCGAGCCGCCGGCAACATTCGCCGGCCTTCGCGCTGCTGATCGATGCGCTCCGTTACCGAGCCGCCCCGCGGGTCGATCCGAAAGCCTGATTTTCGCAAAGAGGAAGGCCCGCCGCGCAGTCCGGGAACGATCTCCGCCGACGCCGCGTAGGGGAGGGCGCGCCCGAGTCCGCCATAGCCGCATTGACAAGAGCGGATTATGTGCATATGCACCTACCATGTCCGACGACGCGATCGATTTTGCCCTTTGCCAGCGGTGCGCCTGCGCCGCGGCGCGGCGGGCGAGCCGCGAGCTGACCCGCTTCTTCGACGACGCGATGCGCGAGGCCGGCTTGCGGGTCACGCAATTCAGCGTGCTTGCGACCCTCATTCAAACCGGCCCGATCGCCGCGACCCGGCTCGCGGGCCTTTTGGGGCTCGAGCGGACGACGCTGACCCGCAATCTGCGGCCGCTCATTCGCGACGGGTTGGCGCGCTTCGAGGACGATTCCGATCGGCGCGTTCGCAAAATCGCGATCACCGCAAGAGGCCGAGAGGCCGCCCGCCGCGCCTTCCCGTATTGGAAGCGCGCCCAGGACGCGACCCTGTCGAACGCCGCAACCGCCGCAGCCTAAGATTTCGCCCGATTATGTGTATATGCACGTATGCAGGAATGGTGTAGATACACCTAAAGCAGGAGTTGGGCCTCATGTTCGATACCCTTTCCACCATCGAGACGACCGCGAGCGCCGCGGCCGTGGTCGCGTTCCTGTCGCACGCGCTCGCTGAGACGCCGCGCGGGCGCCTGACCGTCGCTGTCGCTCTTGCCGCCTGGTTCGCCCTTGTCGTCGCGCTCGGGGCGACGGGTTTGCTCGGTCCCGACCGGCTCGGGACGCCGGCGCTGGGATTGGCGGTCGCGGCGCCGGCGGCGGCGCTGGTCGCTCTCTTCGCCCTGGTCCCTTCGATCCGCGACGCGACGCTGGCGATCCCGTTGCCCGCGTTGGTCGCGATCAACGCCGTCCGGGTGCTTGGCGTCTCTTTCGTGACGCTTTACGCCGAGGGAAGGCTTCCGGCGCCCTTCGCTCCGAGCGCCGGGTGGGGAGACATCGCGGTCGGCATCGCCGCTCTCCCGCTCGCGGCGCTCATCGCCCGGTTCGGCGCGCGCGTACGCCCGCTCACGCTCCTATGGAATACGGCCGGATTCGTGGACCTCGCCGCGGCGGTTGCGCTGGGCGCGATGTCGGCGCCGGGCCCCATTCAGATCTTTGTCGGGCCGCCGACGAGCGCGTTGATGACGACTCTTCCCTGGCTCCTCATTCCCGGCTTTCTGGTGCCGTGCTTCCTCTTCATTCACGTCGTCGTATTCGTCCGGTTGGCGAGGGCCGAAACCCGGTCGTCCGCCGATGCGTGGGGGAGCGCCGGAGCGGCGGCGCGAGGGTGAAGCGCCGTTCCGCCACGAACCGACAGGCGCCGCCCGCGGGTGACTGGGTTCAATCCGCGCCGGTCGTCGCCTTCGTGGGCGTGACGCGGGGGAGGGGGCGCTATTGCCGTCACGCATCTGTTGTCCTTCGGCGATAGAAGCCCTCGGCGTTGTCAGCACTGGGGGCTTTGCCATGACCGTGCGACCGCTCGACCCGCCGCGAAAGTGGAACGCGGCGCCTCCATCGGGGAGATGCGGAAGGGCAAGCGGCCTTGCGGCGGGCGTTGCCGACGAGCCGCGGATCGATTTCGGCTGCGCGGCCAAACGTCGCGCCCTCGCCGCCTCGCCCGGGCCCTTGAAAATCCGCTCGGCGAGCGGCATCTTCCGTTTCGACGGGCGCGTGCAGATGGCGAACGACCGCGCGCCGACGCAACGTTTGGTGGATATCGCCGAGGTCGGCCGCGTGGTAGCCTTCCTGGTCGGCGGCGCCTTGTTCGCCATGCCCGGCGACACGATTTAGGTTGACGGCGGCCTGCACGACGTGGCGTGAAGGCGCATCCCAAGGGAGAGAGAGAGAAAGATCATGGAAGACATCGTAATCGTATCCGCGGCCCGCACGCCGGTCGGCAACTTCAATGGCGCGCTGAGCACATTCTCCGCCCACGCGCTGGCCACCATTGCAGTGAAGAGCGCGTTCGAGCGCGCGGGCGTTGCGCCCGGCGAGGTGGACGAGTTGATCCTCGGCCAGATCCTCGCCGCGGGCGAGGGTCAGAACCCGACCCGGCAGGCGGCGCGCGCCGCCGGCATGCCGGACGAAAAGACCGCCTTCGGCATCAACCAGCTCTGCGGCTCCGGCCTGCGCTCGGTGGCGTTGGCGGCTCAGCAGATCCGCACCGGCGAAAGCAATATCGTCGCCGCCGGCGGCATGGAGAGCATGAGCGCCGCCCCGCATGCCGCCCATCTGCGCAACGGCGTGAAGATGGGCGCAATGGAGTTCGTCGACACGATGCTGAGGGACGGGCTCTGGGACGCCTTCCAAGGCTACCACATGGGCGTCACCGCGGAGAACGTGGCGACCAAGTTCCAGATCACTCGTGATCAGCAGGACGAGTTCGCCCTCAATTCGCAGCTGAAGGCGAGCGCGGCCCAGAAGTCCGGGCGGTTCAAGGACGAGATCGTCCCGGTGACGGTGAAGAGCAAGAAGGGCGACGTCGTCGTCTCCGACGACGAGTTCATCCGCCACGACGCCACCATCGAGGGGATGCGGAAGCTCCGTCCGGCCTTCTCGAAGGAGGGCACGGTGACCGCGGGCAACGCCTCGGGCATCAACGACGGCGCCGCTGCGGTCGTGGTGATGTCCGGAGCCGAGGCGGCGAAGCGGGGCCTGAAGCCGCTCGCGCGCATCGTCTCCTTCGCCACCGCGGGCGTCGATCCCGCCATCATGGGCACCGGTCCGATTCCGGCCACGCGCAAGGCGCTCGGGCGCGCCGGATGGAAGATCGGCGACCTCGACCTCATCGAGGCCAACGAAGCCTTCGCCGCCCAGGCGCTGGCGGTCAACAAGGACCTCGGCTGGGATACCTCGAAGGTCAACGTCAACGGCGGCGCTATCGCGCTCGGCCATCCGATCGGCGCCTCGGGCGCGCGCATTCTGATCACCCTGCTGAACGAGATGCAGAAGCGCGACGTGAAGAAGGGACTGGCCACCCTCTGCGTCGGGGGCGGCATGGGCGTGGCGATGTGCGTCGAGCGATAGGCGGTCGACGGAAGTCGAGGCGGATCAAGGTTGCGAGCATCAAAGGAGGATAACCATGGCTTCGGAAAAAGATAACCCGACCGCGGCGGCGGCCAAAATCGGCGAGAACGTGGCGGCCCAGTTCGCCAACGCCGCCAATCTCTATGGCGGCGCCTTCACGGGGTCGCTCAAGGCGATGCAGGACTACCAGGCGAAGCTCCTGCAGGTCTTGCAGTTGAACGCCGAGGCGAACATGCAACTGGCCCAGAAGCTGATGCAGATCCGGTCGCCGTCGGACTTCATCGAGACGGTGAGTTCGCACATGCGCGAACGCGCCGCCGCGATCGGCGACCAGGCGAAGGAACTCGCCGCCCTCGGCCAGGAGACGGCGAAAAAGGCGGTCGAATCGGTCACGCACCCGAAGAGCAGCTGAGGCTGAGGCTGGTCTGTCGTTCCCGACGGTCGCGCGAGCGGCCGATCGGGAATCCAGACCGGGCCCTCGGCGCTCCATGACGCCTGGATTCCCGGCCGGAGCTTCGGTCTAGCGGGAATGACGGGGCTGGCGGTCACGCCGCCGCCCGCTCCTCGCGCTCGCTGATCTCGTAGACCTGGAACGCCTCGCTGACGCCGCGCAGCGACAGGTGGCGCGACGTCGTGCGGTAGCCCGCGTCGCCGACGAGGCGCGCGACCTCCGCGCTTTCGACGATCGGCTTCGTCGCCAGGATCGCCGTCGGCTCGGCCAGGTCCTGGACGCGCGCGGCGATGTTGACGGTCTGGCCGAAATAGTCCTGCCGGTCGTCGAGCATCACCGCGAGGCACGGCCCCTCGTGCAGGCCGATGTTGAGCGCGAGATCCTCGCTGCCGCGCTCGGCGTTGATCTTGCGCATGGCCTCCCGCATCCGCATGGCCGCGCGCAGCGCCCGGTCCGGCGTCGGGAAGGTCGCCATCACCGCGTCGCCGATCGTCTTCACCACCGCCCCGCCCTCGGCCGCGACCGCGGCGATGAGCTCGCCGAAATGGCTGCGCACGAGATCGAAGGCGGCGAGGTCGCCGACCCGATCGTAGAGCGCGGTCGAGCCTCTGAGGTCGGTGAAGAGGATGGTGAGGCTCGTGATCTTGAAGCGCTGTTCGGGATCGAACGTGCCGCTGCGATAGAGGTCGCGGAACGTCTGGTTGCTGAGGAGACGGGTCGCGGTCAGGAACGGCCGGCGCCGGCTGGAGAGTTTGTCCATATCCGGCCCGTGCAGCCAAAGGCCCGGCAGCGTCCGGCGGCCGGACTTGTTCTCGAAGGTGATGCGCGCGGGGCCCGGCCGCAGCGCCATCGTGCCGCCATGCGCGTGGGCGTCGGCGAAGATGATCGAGAGACTCCGCCGCTCGCGCGTCTCCTCGCCCGATATGTCGAGGAAGAGCGACGTGTGGCTGACCGGATCGAAGGCGATCACAAAACCCTTCGGCAGGGTCAGCGACATGGCGGCCTTTTCGGCCGGCGCGAGCTCCATGAGGTCGAGCGTGATCTTGTCGATTGCGCTTTCGACGTCGTCGGGCAGGTCGGCCCCGGAACTCCAGAAGATCTGGCGCATGTATTCGGCATGGGGCAGGGAATCCGGATCGTGCGCGGCGATGCGGCGGATTCGCGGGTTCACCGTGAAGGTGACCTCGATCGAGCTGATCGAGCGTCGGCTCGTAGTCGGCGGCGCAGAGCGAGCAGTAGTACTGGTCGCGGTTGATGGTCTTCAGCGCCGCGCCGGTTTCGAGCACGCCGCCGCAGCCGGGGCAGAGCATGTTCCAGGACATGTCGAAGATCCCGAGCCGCGCGGCATGGACGAGCGCGCCGATCGTCGCCTCCTCGTCGAGCTCGCGCTGGGCGGCGAAGGCGAGCGGGTTGATCCGGTTCAGCGCCCGGTCGGGCTCGGTTTCGACCGCCGTCTTCAGCGCCTCCGCGACAGAAGGCGCCGCCGCCTGCCGCAACAGATCCCAGAGCGCAGCCGCTTCAGCCATCGTGCTTCCTCCGTTTCAGGACGTCGCTTCATGTAGGGGACGATTTCGTCTCCGCCAGGGCAGGGCGGCGGGCGCTCCTCCGGCCGGGCCAGAGGGAGGCCGCCGAGCGCGGCGAAGTTTGGGCCGATTGCCCCGCCCCCGCGCGCGCTGCATCTGGCGAAAGGGCGCGGGATCGGAGAACATGGGCGAAGCGCCTGTGTCGTCGGCAGGCCGCCGGCCGACCGGAGAGGGAGATTTGACCATCGAGCTGGATGACCGCGACCGCTTCCTCGCGGCGCTCGGCGCCGCCGGAATGCCCGAGACGCAAGAGGGCTTCTCGGTCGCGCTCGCGCCCGAGATCGTGTCCGGCGCCATGCTCGCCGACATCGAAGGCTTCATCCGCGTCTTCGACACGGTCACCGGCCGCGAGGCCTGGCGGGCGGCGGCGCTCGCCGAAGCGCCGGCGATCGCGTGGGGCCGGCGGCGCGAGGTCTGCTTTTTCAGCGCCTGGGATTTCCATTGTCCGCCCGAGGGGGGCTTTCAGCTGATCGAATTCAACGACAACGGTTCGGGCTTCCTGTTCGCGGCGATCGTCAACGCGCTCTTCTACGAGGCGGCGGGGCTCGCGCGCGATTCCGGGATCGCGCCCCCCGCCGCCGCTCCCGCCTTCCGGGAAACGATCGCCGGGCTCGTCGAGCGCGAGGCGAAGGCGTTCTTCGGAGAGCGCCCGGCGGGCCGTCTCCTCATCGTCGACGACCCGGAATCGCTGCGAGCGGGCAAATTCCGCGGAGAGCTGAGGCTGCTCCGCGGCCTCCTCGGCGAACGGGGCTGGCGGGCCGCGATCGGCTCTCCCGCCGAAGCGCTGTGGGACGGCGAGCGCTTGACCTTCGAGGAATCGCCGGTCGCCTTCGTCGTCAACCGCTCGACCGATTTCTTCTGGGCCTCCGACGACTTCGGCGGCTTGCGCAAGGCCTACGAGTCGGGCGCCGTCTACGCTGCGCCCAATCCCTTCAGCTATGCGACCCGCAGCGACAAGGGGCTCATGGAATGGCTGTCGTCGCCCGATCGCGACGGCGAACTCGGCATCGCGGCGGACGAACGCCTGATCTTGAACGCCCACGTCCCCGAGACCCATATCTTGAGCGCCGACAACGCGGACATGCTGGCGGAGCGCAAAGCCGACTTCGTCTTCAAGCCCCGCCATGGATTCGCGAGCCGCGGGCTCATCGACAGCGCCGCGGTCGGGCATGGGCGGCTGCGCCGGCTCCTGAGGCAAAGCGACGGCTATGTCGCGCAAAGACGGATCGCCAAGGGGACCATCGAGGTCGACGGCGAGCGGCTCTTTGCCGACCTGCGCGTCTGGGCCTATCGAGGCGAAATCCTCCTCCTATCCGGGCGCGCGTCGCGGCGGCCGGACCGGCTGGACCTCAAGCCGCCAGGCGGGTGGCTGCCGACCTACGCTTCGCTGTGAGAGACCTGCGAGCGCGCGATGGGGCAGTTGATCCGCCGCAAGGCGCCACGCAATCAAAAGCGTATCGTTTAATCTGATCGGGGACGGGAGGGATTGATATGCAGACTCCAGTCGACATCGTCTTTCGGCATTGCGAGCCGTCGGAAGAGATCCGAGCCGAGATCGCTGCGCAGGTGCAACGTCTCGAAAAATTCAGTCCTCGCATCACGAGTTGTCGCGTCGTCGTCAACGGGCCGCGGACCCGACACCGGAGCGGCGGCCTCTTCGAGGTCGAGCTTCGCATCGCGATGCCCGAGCACAAGGATGTCGTCGTGGACAGGCGCCATAGCGACGCCCCCGAGCGCGAGCATGCGCTGGTCGCGATCCGGGAGGCTTTCGACGTCGCATCAAGCCAAATCGAGGACGTCGCCCGCGACATGCGCGGTCAGGTCAAGGAGCACACGGCGGAAAGCCACGGTCGGGTCGCAAAGTTTTTGGCGGGGGACGATTGCGGCTTCATCGAAGCGGCCGATGGTCGCGAAATCTATTTTCATCGGAACGCCGTCCTCGACGGGGCCTTCGGCCGATTAAAGGTCGGCTCCGAGGTCGCTTTCGTCGAAGAGGAGGGGGTAAAGGGCCCGCAGGCGAGCACGGTTCGCATCGTCGGCGGGCATCGCCGGGTCTAGCCGACGGTCGCAGCGAACGACCTCTCCGGCGAGGGCGCGTCCACACCGGCGACGCCGAGCCCTCGCCGATCCCGCGCTCGCTTCGCCCGCGTGACGCCTCGCGACCCCCGATCGCTGCAACCAGAGCTTCCCCGTGTCGGCGCATGGCGAGCGGAGCCGCCCTTCACTCCCGCGACTCAGCACGTGACATGAATGAGGGCGATTTTCTTTTCCGGCGATCGATTGAAGGTCGCAATCGCCTCAGGCGTCCGCTGCACGATCACGCGACAGTGTTTTTTGTCAAAATAGGCGCTCGCTTCGGGAGACAACCGCACGTTTCCCTCCTGACCCGCCCCCACGATCAACAGCTCGCACCCGTGTTCGAAGACGAACTTCGCTTCCTTCTTCGAGACGATGTGGGACGTGCCGTATTGTTCTTTCGAAAGGCGTTTTCGACGCTTTTCCACTTTGCCGGAAAGACGAATGATCACGTCATGTTCGTAGGTCTTCGCGTCGATCGTGATGGCGCCGAATTCGGTTGTGTCGATCCGCATCGTCTCCTCCAGATTTCCATCAGAGCCACGGCGTTTCCTGGGATGTGGGCGCAGGCCACAAGGCCCGCAAGGGATGCGGCAGCGTTGTGATGATCTTGGCCGTCTCTCCCCGATCGAGTTCCTTCTCCAGCAAAGCGAAAACAACCCTTGTCACCCGCAGCGCGTCGCGGGCCAGGACGAGACCGCGACCCTCGCTGCCGCCGGCCTTGCGCGGGTTGGACAAGGCGGACAAGGGCTACCCCGTCGTGGCGTCCGACCGGTTGCAAGCCGACGCCGCCGCGCTCCGCGCCCGCCTGAGCCGCGCCGCCGGGAACCCCGCCTCGTAACTCGCGCGGAGCCGCGGTTCAGGTTCGCGGCCGGGCTCCGATTTGCGCGAGCGCAATTCTTGGCGCGCATTCGCGTGATACAAAATAGTACAAGAGTTCCGCTCCCGAAGCCCCTGGCGCCGTCCGTCGGCGGCCGGCGCGCTGCGCGGAAGAGGAGTCGAAGATGCGCAAGACCATTATTCCTCATGATGCGTTCGTCTTTATCGGCGACGGCCGCAAGGCGCTGTTTCTGCGCAACGCCGGCGACGAAAAATTCGCTAATTTCGTCACCGAGCGGGTGTTCGTCGACGAGAACCCCTCGACCCACGAACAGGGGACCGATCGCCCCGGCCGCGACTTCGCCAGCGCCCATTCGACGAGACGCAGCGCGATGGAGCCGACCGACTGGCACGAGATCGAGGAGCATCGCTTCGCCGAACGCGTGTCGGAGGCACTGGAGCGCCTGGTGCGCGAGCGCGACGCGCCGGCGCTCATCGTCGCGGCCCCGCCGCGCACGCTCGCCGACCTGCGCAACGCGCTTCACCCGGACGTGAAGGCGCGAGTCGTGCTCGAGATCAACAAGGACTTCACCAAGCAGCCGGTGTGGGAAATCGAGCGGCATGTCGTCGCCTCGCTGGAGAGCGACTAGCCCGAGGGCCGCGCCGGCGCTGAGCGGAGAGGGAGCGGCAGGCTTTGATTTCTTTCGAGCCTCGGGCGCGCCGATCGCCTAGACTTGCAAGCTTCGGAGACGCTCCAGCCGGCGCCGCTCGGCCGGGCGCGAGGCGCGGAAGGCGAGCATGAACCGCGAGGCTCATACGCACAAGCAGACGATGGCGAGGGCGCATGAGGGCGCCGGCGCCGAGCGGGAGCTCAAGTTCGTCGCCGACCGCAAGATCTTCAAGGCCGCGCTCGCGCTCCCGCTTCTCGGGGGCGCGGCGGCGCCGCCGGAGTGGCGGCGGCTGAAAAGCGTCTACTTCGACACCGACGACGGCGACCTGATGCGTCATGGCGTCACGCTGCGCGTAAGGCAGGCGAAGGACGCGCGCGTGATGGGCCTGAAGAGGGCCGCGGGATCGAAGCGCGGTTTTTTCGACCGCGACGAACGGGAAGTGAAATCGCCGTCCGCGGAACCGGAACTGGCGCTGTTCGGCGAGGCGATCGCGGGGGAGATCGAAGAGATCGTCGGCGGCAAGCCGCTGGCGGCGAGATTCGGCTCCGACATCCGCCGGGCGACCCGGGTGGTCGATTTCGACGGCGCGACGATCGAGGTCGCGTTCGATCAGGGGTTCCTGTTCGCCGGCGAGCGGCGCGAGCCTGCTCATGAAATCGAGCTCGAGCTCAAGTCCGGCGAGCCGACCGCGCTCATCGATTTGGGTCTTTCCCTCATCGACGCGCTTGCGGTGAAGCTCTGCGTCCGCAGCAAGGCGGAGCGGGCGGCGCGCCTCCTGTCCGCCACGCCGCCCGAGCCGGCCCGGGCGAAGCCGCCGGAGCTTGCTGCGGACTCGCCGATGGACGAGGCGATCGGCGTGCTCCTGCGCAATTGTCTGAGCCAGTTCCTGGGCAACCTGCCCGCGCTCGAGTCGGGTGACGCCGTCGAGGCGATTCATCAGATGCGGGTTTCCATGCGCAGGCTGCGGTCCGCGCTCGGCCTCGTCAATCGCGCCTTTCCCTGCGCCGAGTTCGACGCCCTGCGGGCCGAGGCGCAGCGGGTTGGGGCCGTCCTGGGGGAGGCGCGCGACTGGGACGTGTTCGTCGCCATGGTTCGCGAGGGGCCTCTCCTGCGCTTCGAGGATGAGCCCGGGTTCGACAGGCTTCTCGCCGCGGCGCAGGCCAAGGCCGACGACGGCCACGCCGCCGTGTCGCAACTCGCCGACGGCAAGACGGCGACGCGCTTTGCGCTTTCCCTCGAGCGCCTCGCGAGCGGGCGAGGCTGGAGAGGAGCGGCGGCGGAGGATCGCCTCCTCCGGCTCAAGGAGCCGGTCGCCGGGTTCGCCGCCAGAAGCCTCGATCGGCTCGACCGCAAGCTGCGCAAGCGAGGGCGGCATTTTCGCTCGCTCTCGCCGGAGGCCCGGCACGCGCTGCGCATCGCCATGAAACACATGCGCTACGCGACCGAGTTCTTCGGCCATGTCTTTCATCCGGCGTCGGCGGCCGAGCGCTACGCCCACAGGGCCGCGGCGCTGCAGGACCTGCTCGGCGAGCTCAATGACGCGACCATCGCCCTGCGTCTGATCAAGGAGCTCGATTACGGAGCCGACGCCGGGTTCGCCTTCGCGGCCGGCGCGGCGGCGGGCTGGTGCGCGCGCGGGAGCCTCGGCGACGAGGCGGCGCTGCGCAAGGCTTGGCGCAAGCTCCTCGAGGCGGACCGATATTGGCGCGGCGAAGTCGCGGAGCGGGAGCCCGAATCCGTCTAGAATGTCGCGAACCGAGGCCGTCGGGGCAAGAACGCCGGCAGGGATGGTTGGAGGGGCGCAGCATGGTCGCGAAAGTCGAAATCGTCGAAAGGCTCGGCGAGCGCGCCGTCCTGCTTCCCGCCCTGATCGAGGAGGGTCTGGCGGCGAACGACCGGCTGAAGATCCGGCTGACCATGCTGCAGGAAGCCGCCGCCCAGGCGTCCGAGCCGGGACGGGCAGCGCCCTCGATGGAGCGCGAGCGCCGGAGCGTCGGGCTGGCGGAGCCCATCTTCAACGCCACCATTTCCGGCGCACGCCCGATCGACGCCGAAACCTTCCTCGCCCCCGGCGCGGAGGCGCTGGCGGCGGGCATGGCCCGCGACCTGACGGCGATGATGGCGCCGATCGAGGTCGCGGAGGCGGAAGGCGCATCGCCGCTGAGAGCGCGCCTCGCCGCGACGCTCGCGGGCCTGCCCGATTTCAAGGGCGACTGCGTCGCCCATCGTCGGGTCGCGGAACTCGCCTCGGCGCGGCGGGGGGGCCTGGACAGCCTGCATCTCATCGTCATGGACCTGCACAAGGCGCTGAACCGGGTGGCCGCCGCCGCCGCCGTCGAAGCCGTCGACGGCGCGCGCGTCCACGGCCTCGACGACGCCGGCCGCGCGCGCGTGCGCGCCTTCATGCGGGGCCTCAACCGCACCGCGCAACTCGCTTTCGGCCACCCGGGGCTCGAAACGACCGCGGGCCGTGTCGGCGCCCGCCTCACCATCCAGAACGACATCGGCGCGACCGACGCGCATGTGCTCGTCGTGCATGTCGAGGGCCTCGCCGTCACCACGACCTACACCGACGTCCACCGCATCCGCGCAAAATTCTTCATGACGCTGTTCGCCGACGAGCCGGTCGAATGGAGCCCGCTCGCGGAAAACCGGGATCGCAATCTCGCCAAGGGCGAGGAATTCTATCTCTTGCACGGCGTCTATCAGGCGCGCGACGAGGCCGATCTCGACCGCTTTCTCGCCTTCCTCGGCTCGCGCATCGTCTTCCTGATCGACTGGAACAAGGCGCGCAAGGCGCTCCAGTCGTTCGTGTCCAAGGCGGGCGCGATCGAACTCCTCGTCGGCGCCGCGCAGCGCGAGGACGGCCATCGCGCCTTTCTCGAGCTCGGCGGCGCCGATCTCGTCTTCGAGGCGGTGAGGCGGGCGGCCGGCGGACGCATCGCCTACGGCGTGCCGCTCGGACAGGCTCTGGGCGAAGGCGAATGCGCCGCATTCTTGCGCAATGTCCTGCATCTCGCCAGCGAAGGCCTGAAGGACGGGCGCTCGACCCGCTTCATCCGCGACGAAATCCAGGCCGATCTGTCGCAGCGCCTCGACACCGCCGAGAGCGAATTGCTCGCCACCGTTCTGCGCCACCTCGGCCTCACCCGGATGCTGGCGGGCATGATCGAGACGGTCTTCGAGCCCGGGGGGCTGGCGGACGCCGCCGAGCGCAAGTCGCTCGCCCGGCGCGCCAAGGAGATCGAAGGAAAGGGCGACCGCCTGACCGTCGCCGCGCGCGAGATCTTCGCGCGCGTCCGCAATGCGGACGAGCTCTTGACGCTGATCGATCAGGTCGAGAACGCGACCGACTGTTTCGACGAGGCGGCGTTCCTCATCAGTCTCGCGCCGGACCATGAAGCCGCGGACGCTCTCGGGTCCCCGCTCGCGGAGCTGGCGGCGATCGCGCGCCAGTGCGTCGCCGAACTGGTCCGGGCGGTCGAAGCCGCGATGCAGATTCCCGAGGGCAAGCGCGCCGACGCCGCCTTCGCCCTGCAGTGCGTCGACGCGGTGATCGACGCCGAGCGCGACGCCGACGCCGCCGAGCGGGCGGCGATCGGCGCGATCATGAGCGCGCCGACGCCTGGCGACGGCGGAGACGCCGGCCGCGGCGGCGAGGCGCGCGTCCTGGTCCTCGGCCTCGAGATCGCGCGGACGCTGGAGGAGGCGACCGATCGCCTCGCGCATGCGGCGATGTCTTTGCGCAATCGGGTGTTGCAGGGGCTGTCGGCATGAGCGGCAGGCATTTCGAACCGGTGTTCATCGGTCCGGGCGGCTCGCCGGGCCCGATCCTCGCGGAGCACGTCGGATCGAAGGCGGCGGAGCTCGCGCGATTGAGCGCGTTGCGCCTGCCAGTGCCGCCTGCCTTCGTCCTGCCGACCTCGCTTTGCGCGGGCGTCATCGCCGGCGACGACGCGGCGACGAAGGCGATGCGCAAGGGCGTCGTCGCCGGGATCGGCTGGCTCGAGGCGGCGATGAAGCAGCGCCTCGGCGACGGCCGCTCGCCGCTGTTCGTCTCCGTTCGCTCGGGCGCGGAACGGTCGATGCCGGGCATGCTCGACACCGTCCTCGACGTCGGCATGAACGCGGCGAGCGTCCACGGCCTCATCCGCATGACCGGCAATCCGCGGATGGCGTTCGACAGCTACCGGCGGTTCGTCCAGTCCTACGCCGAAGTGGTCGGCGGCGCGGCGCCCGGCGGCTTCGCCGGCCTGCTCGCTGAGATGATCGGCGCCGAGGGCGTCGCCAACGAGGCGGAGCTCGATTCCGAGGCGCTCGAGCGCCTCACCGAAAAGTTCCTCGGATTGGCCGCGCATCTCGGCCATGCGCCGCCGTTCGACCCGATCGACCAGATCGCCGAGGCGGCGCAGGCGGTGTACCGGTCGTGGGACAGCGCGCGGGCGCAAGAATACCGGCGGCTCAACGCCCTCGACGGGCTGAAGGGCACCGCCGTCACCGTCCAGGCGATGGCGTTCGGCAATTCGGGCGGCGATTCCGGGGCCGGGGTCGCGTTCTCGCGCGATCCGGCGACAGGGGCGAAGGAACTCTACGTCGATTTCCTCGCCGACGCGCAAGGCGAGGACGTCGTTTCGGGCCGACGTTCGCCGACCGACGCGGCGCTGCTCGAGCGGCGCATGCCCGAGGTCGCGCGGCAGCTCGAGGAAGGCGCGCGCGCGCTCGAGGCCGCCTGCGGCGACGTGCAGGACATGGAGTTCACCGTCGAGCGCGGCCGGCTCTGGTTCCTGCAGACGCGAACCGCCAAGCGCACCCCGCGGGCGGCGCTGAAAATCGCCGTCGATCTCGTCGAAGAGGGCGTCATCTCCCGCGCGGAGGCGCTGGCGCGGGTCGCGGACGTCGACCTCGCCGCCGCTCGGGCGTCCCACTTCGCCGAGCCGGCGGAGGCCGTGGCGAGAGCGGTCGTCGCCTCTCCCGGCGTCGCCTGCGGCCATGCCTGCTTCACCAGCGAGCGGGCGAAGGATGTGGCGGCGCGCGGCGAGCCCGCGATCCTCATCCGGCGCGATGCCTCCACCGAGGACGTCGCCGGATTCGCGGTCGCCCAGGGGATTCTGACGGCGGTCGGCGGACGCACCGCCCATGCGGCGGTCGTCGCCCGGCAGATGGGCAAGGTCTGCCTCGTCGGATGCCGCGCGCTCGCCGTCGCCGAACGTCAGGGCGCCGCGACCCTCGACGGCCGTCAAATCCGCGAGGGCGACTGGATCGCGCTCGATGGCGCGACCGGCGAAATCTCGCTCGGCCGCCGCGCGGTCGTGGCCGAGGAGACGCCGGAGACCGCGATCGTCCGGCGGTGGAGGGAAGAGGCGGCGGCCTGAAAGAGGCAGGCGCGCCCGTGGGCTCGATTCGAAGCGGGATCGTTGGATTCGAAGCGCGCGTGACAGGGTCTGGAACGGAGGATTCCGCCTGTGCTAAGCACTTGCGGCGTGTCACCTCTGCGTTCGCTCATGCGCGTGTTGATCCGGACCACGAGCGGTCTGCGCAGAATCGTTGAAGCCAAGAATGTCGCCGACAGCCGCTTCGACGGCGCGAGCGCGCCCATGGTGATATTCGTCAGAGGAGAGAACGATGCGGACGATGAAATTCGGCGTCGGTCAGCCGGTCAGGCGCGTCGAGGACGTCCGGCTCGTCAGCGGGCAGGGCCATTACGCGTCCGACGCCGCGCCCGCGGGCGCGCTGCACGCGGTCTTCCTGCGCAGCCCGCACGCCCACGCGAAATTCGCCGTGGCCGGCATCGAAGCCGCGCGCGCCCTTCCGGGCGTCCGGGGCATTTTCGTCGCGAAGGACTTTGCGGCGCTCGGCGAGATTCCCTGCCTCGCCAAGATGCCGAATTCGGACCGGTCGATGACGCCCGCGAAACCCTACCCGGTGATGGCGAGCGAAGAGACCCACCACGTCGGCGACATCGTCGCGATGGCTGTCGCCGACACGCAATGGCAGGCGCGCGACGCCGTCGAGGCGTGCGCCGTCGACTGGGACGCGCTGCCGGCCGTCGTCGACATGGAGGCCGCCATTCAGACTGGCGCGGCTCAGGTCTACCCGGGCGCGCCCGGCAATGTCGTTTACGACCGGCATACCGGCGACGAGGCGCGGACCGACGCGATCTTCGAGAAGGCCGCGCACGTCGTGCGGGTGAAGGTCGCAAACCAGCGCGTGGTCGCCAATTACATGGAGCCGCGCGCCGCCGTCGCCGAATACGACGCCGCCGCCGATCGCCTGACCCTTCGCCTGGGAAGCCAGGGCGTCCACGGCATCCGGGACATCATCGCCGACGGCATCCTGAAAATGCCTGAGGAGAAGCTGCGGGTCGTGACCGACGACGTCGGCGGCGGCTTCGGCACGAAGGCGTTCGTCTATCGCGAATATCCGCTGCTGCTCGACGTCGCTCGCCGGCTCGGCCGCGCCGCGATCTGGCGCGCCGACCGCAGCGAGCATTTCGTC
Organism: uncultured Alphaproteobacteria bacterium; assembly: GCA_963805295.1. Classification (GTDB taxonomy): domain Bacteria; phylum Pseudomonadota; class Alphaproteobacteria; order Rhizobiales; family Beijerinckiaceae; genus Roseiarcus. Next base: position 33,323 of record CAWDTW010000085.1, read on the forward strand.
GGGGATGCGCAGGGGCGAGACAACGTGACCGTCGCCGAGATGGCGCTCGACGAGGCGGGCCGGTTTCTCGCGCTGCGTCTCGACATCCTCGCCAATCTCGGCGCCTATCTCTCGCAGTTCGCGCCCTATATCCCCTGGCTCGGCGCCACCATGGCGACCGGCCCCTACGACATCGGCGCGCTCTTTGCGCGCGTGCGCGGCGTCTACACCCACACCGTGCCGGTCGACGCCTATCGAGGCGCAGGGCGGCCGGAGGCGGCCTATGTGCTCGAACGCCTGGTCGAGCAATGCGCGCGCACGCTCGGGCTTGCGCCGGAGGAGATCCGGGCGAGAAATTTTGTCAAGCCTTCGCAGATGCCCTATCGGACGCCGACCGACCGCACCTACGACGTCGGCGATTTCGAAGGCGCTCTGCGGGCGTGCCTCGTCAAGGCCGACTATCCCGGCTTCGCCAAGCGCGCGGAGGAGTCGAGATCGCAAGGTCTCATCCGGGGCGTCGGCATGTCGAGCTACGTCGAATGCACCGCCTTTGGCGAGGGCGAGGCGGGTTCCGTCATCCTCGAAGAGTCCGGCGACTTCACCGTCCTCATCGGCACGCAGTCGAACGGCCAGGGACACGAGACCGCCTACGCCCAGGTGGTCTCCCAAACGCTCGACGTGCCGCTGTCGCGCGTCAAGGTCGTGCAGGGCGACACCGACCGCGTTGCGAGCGGCGCCGGGACGGGCGGCTCCCGGTCGATTCCGGTCGGCGCCGTCATGGTCGATCGCGCCTCGCGCAAGCTCGCGGCCTCGCTCAAGGACCTCGCCGCCGACAAGCTCGAAGCCTCGGTTCAGGACCTCGAGATCGTCGACGGGCGCATCCTCATCGCCGGCACCGACCGGGCGATCTCCTACGAGGAACTCGCGGCGCTGCCGGAGGCGACCCTCGAGAAGCGGACCGCGGCCGAGTCGTTCGATCCGCCCCAGGCGACCTATCCCAACGGAACCCATGTCTGCGAGGTCGAGATCGATCCCGACACGGGGGCCACGCGCATCGTCCGCTACGCGGTCGTCGACGACTTCGGGTTCACCCTGAATCCGTTGTTGCTCGAGGGACAGGTGCACGGGGGGATCGCGCAGGGCGCGGGTCAGGCGCTGATGGAAGGCGCGGTCTATGACGACGACGGTCAGCTCTTGACGGCGAGCCTGATGGACTACTGCCTGCCGCGCGCCGACGACCTGCCGAGCTTCGCCTTCGAGACCCGCAACGTTCCCTCGACCACCAACCCGATGGGATTGAAGGGGGCGGGCGAAGCCGGAACCATCGGCTCGACCCCCGCCGTCATGAACGCCGTCGTCGACGCGCTCTGGCGCGCCTACGGGATCGATCACATCGACATGCCGGCGACGCCGTTCGCCGTGTTCAACGCGATCCGGAGGCGGTGACGCGGGGCGGCGGGGCAGCGGGCGCGGCGCGTGATGTGACAGAAGCTCAGTCGCGCCCGTGCGACGCGGCGGCATCGGGTCGCGTCTCCGGGCAGCGGCGGCGGACAGGAGAGCGGGCGCCCTTCGATCGTCCCGGCCCAAGACATTCCACTGGCGAAGGCGCTCGCGATGATTTCGGCGGCCGCGGCCATTTCGCGATCCCCGTCTTTCCAGTCGGCGACGAGCGCCCGATCCGTCGTGTCGGCGCGACCAGCCGGAGCGCCCGATGTCCATACGACGGCGAGCAGGACGACCGGCGCCATCCGGGTCAGGTTGTAGAGGTTGCGTAAGTCGACGGATTATGCAGCAATTGACGCTGGAGGCGAAGGAGGTCGACTATGCTGTCCTGGTTACCCCGGCGGCGCGCGAGAATAGAAAGCATAGCAGCCGAGGCCGAGGCGCTGGCCCGCGATCTCGGCGAGGCCGCTTACGGCGAGGCGCGCCGACGCGAACACGAGGCCAGCTCCGACGAAATCGCGAGGGATTGGGGTTCTGTTGCACGGGCGGTTGCACGCCTGATCGCCAGGCGCGTAGACGTCGACCCCTTGGTGCGCCTAGGCATGAATGCCGTTCTCGTTCCCGATCGCGAAGAGGCCGCGTCGCCCAAGCCTCGATCCCATTCCGAACTCGGGCCGGCGGACGAAGCGACGGACGTCCTCGCCGCCGCGACGCGCCCGTTCCAAATCCAGTTTGTCGGCGCGGCGCCGGATCGCGGACCGCCAACTTTGACGGAAGTCGAGATTCAGGCAGCCGACGCATCGGCGGCGATCGTCGCCGCCGCGGAAATCGCGTGGCCGCCTCGAACGATAGGATTGCGCATTCTCGACGGCGAAGGCCGTGAGGTGTTTTCGCGGCAGAAGGCCGATCGCCGATAGGGCTGCGGATGGCGTTTGTTCTCCGCTTTCGCGATCGCCAGCGGCCTTCGCATCGGCCCCGCGCATGTGGGCGCCTTGGCGGCTGAGCGGCCGTTTCGTTTGATGGCGTCAAGTCGCCGATTGGCGACATGCCGGAAGCGGGGCGATCGGCGGCGGCGCTCGCTCGCCTCCCCATTTCTGTTCATTGACGCTGCGTCGCCGCGGACCCACGCTCATGGGAACCTGCGAGCGGCGCCTGTTCCCCAATCGGCCCCTTAGCGCGCAGCATTGGCCGGCGCCCGTCCTCCCGGGGTTTTGGCTTTTCGCCGGCGTGAAGCGGAGGGGTGCGGCGTGAGACAGCCAACAGACGAACCGCCAGCGAGGCCGAGCGACCTTTTCACGCGCCGCGTGGTCGCCCGCGCGAAGGCCGCGCGCTTCATCGCCGTGCCGGTCGCGATGCTGGGCGACCCCGCGCCGGGACAATCGGCGCTCGAGCAGCGGGAACGTGGGCGGCGGGCTCACCACAGCGAGGTGTCGTGGCGGCGGCGGATCCGTGCGGAATAGTCTCGTCGCCGGCGCGGCAGGCGGCGACGCGGGACGGCGGAGCGGCAGGCGACCGCGCCTGATCTGCCAGGGGCTCGGCGCCCTGCGGGGGGACGACGGCGGCCTCGAACGGCGCCATGCCGGCTCTTGACCCGAGTGCCGTCGTCTGAGATCATTGATATCAGTGCTCTCATGGGAGACGGCGGTGGCCGGAAACCTGCACGTGCGCAACCTCGACGATGGGCTGATCGCCAAATTGAAGCGGCGAGCCGCCCGGCATGGCCGCTCGACCGAGGCCGAACATCGGGAAATCCTCCGCCAGGCTCTCGCCGGCGAGGATGAGCCGTCCTTCGACAAGCTCGCCGCCGATTTGCGCGAGCTGACGAAGCGCCGGAAGCAGACCCCGTCGGAGATCCTGCTTCGCGAGGGGCGCGACGAGCGGTGAACCCGCTCGTCATCGACGCCAGCATCGCCGTCAAATGGGTGGTCGACGAAGACGGGACGCCGCAGGCGCTAAAACTTCGCCAGCGAACGAGGCTGATCGCGCCCGAGCTCCTGGTCGCCGAATGCGCAAGTATCCTCTGGAAGAAGGTCCGACGCGACGAGCTGTCCATCGAGGAAGCCCTTCTGGCAGCCCGGCTCCTGCAAGCCGCGGAAATCGAGCTTTCCCCGACTCGCCTGTTGCTGGAGCCCGCGACGCGCATCGCGATCGAACTCGATCATCCGGCATACGACTGCCTCTATCTCGCCCTGGCGGTCGAGCGCGATTGCAAGTTCGTGACCGCCGACAACACCCTGCTGCGCAAGCTGGATCAATCCCGGCAACCGACCCTTCGCGCACGCGCGATCGCGTTGAGGGAGGCCGATGCGCTATAGATGCGCGGAAGGGGCGAGTGCCGCGGCCGAAGGCAGCGCAGAATAGTGTAAACATGCATATGTCGCCGTTTTCCGCGAGATCGCTTGACGAAGTCAGAGTTCGAGACGAAGCGCGTGAAGGGCGATTACGTTTTGCTTCGAGAGTCGAAGGGAACGCAGAATAGTGTAAACATGTATGCGTCAGCGTTTTCACAGACGAAGGTGTCCGTTGCGGACGCGAACTCATTCCTTGAACGGATTGGCGATACGCACCCCGCCGAGAACAGCACCGTCTTGCATGTCTTCGCTGAGCAGACGGGCGCAGCCACCGGCGATGGCGGCCTGCACGATCAGCGCGTCGTAGAATGAGAGGCCACGCAACGCATGTAGATCGAGGGCGTCGGCGATGAGTGCGGGCGTGGTGGTCACCACTTCGAAGCGCGCGTAAAAGCTTAGGCGCTCCCGCACTAGAGCCGCCTGAAGCCCGAGCTTACGCAGGGCGACATTGGCGTACTCTTGGAGCACCTGCGTGGACAGCACACCAGAACCCGCCAAGCGATGCTCGCTGATCAGCGACAAAGCCCGTTCTTGCTTCACCGGCTCGTCACCCGCATCGGCATAGACAAGAACATTGGTGTCGAGAAAACTACGCACGGCGGTTGGCTTCGTAGCGGTCGAAACGCCAGCCCTTTAGGCGCCCGGCGTCGATCGTGCCGACCGTTCGAAGGCGGCCACCTCGGCCTCAATCTGCTGGCTGCCAGCCAATTGCTCCAGATAGTCACGCACCGCCTGATTCAGGCTCTTGCCCATGGATTGGGCGGCCTTTCGGGCAAAATCGGCAATCCGTTCGTCGATGGACAGTGTGATGTTCATGGGACGTCCCACATATTAAGTGGACACATAGTACGCGTTGGATGGAGAAATATCAAACAAAACTCCGCGCAGCTGACCTATCAGGGGCGTACGTGATCGTAGGTGTGGCTGGGGGCGCGACGAGCGGTGAGCACGCTCGTCATCGACGCCAGCATCGCCGTCAAATGGGTTGTCGAAGAGGAAGGGACGCCGCGTGCGCTAAAACTTCGCCAGCGCGCGAAGCTGATCGCGCCCGAGCTCCTGGTCGCCGAATGCGCAGATATTCTGCGGAAGAAAGTCCGACGCGACGAACTGTCCAACGAGGAAGCCCTTCTCGCGGCCCGCCTCCTGCAATCGGCGGAAGTTGAGCTGTCGCCAACTCGCCTGCTGCTCGAGCCCGCGACGCGCATCGCGATCGATCTGGACCATCCGGCGTACGAATGCCTCTATCTCGCCCTGGCGGCCGAGCGCGATTGCCGGTTCGTGACTGCCGACGAGCCGCCTGTTGCACAAACTCGATCGGCGCCGGCGGCAGGCCCTTCGCGCAAGAGTGGCGCCGTTGGCCGGGGCCGACGCGCTATAGTTAGTTGTCAAAAGCAAAATAATTGCCCGCAGCCAGCCAGCGGGGAAAGATGTAGGTGTGAGCGTAATGGGGAAAGATGGCGGGAAAAAGCGGCAGGTTGCCCGCGCGATCATGCTTTGCGCGAAAGAGATCGCGAATAGCCGCTTGGCCCTTGGTCACGCTGTAGAGGTTGCACATTCCGCGAGTATGTAGCGAGCAAGCAAAGTGCGCCAGCGGTCGGCGACGTGGCGCGGACCCCTCAACGAGGCGCGCAGGGAAACGCCCGTCGCAAGCTCGCGGAGAGGGTTAGCTGCTCTTCAGGAGATATTTCGGGCCAAGGTTGTTGACTATCTCCTGCGCGGGAAACATTCCGGTGCAGTTGATCTTGCAGAACCTGACGAACACGTCCTCTCCTGGCTTAACAAACGTCTGCACTGAGCCCGGATTGTAGGTGGTGAACTCAGCCATCCCCTCATTTTTCGCCGCAGGCAATTTTGCAATCTCAGATACGTATCTTGATCCCGAGATACTCCTCTTTGCAGATCTTGCGGCACCGGATTTTGTGTCGCGATCATCGCTGATGAGGGCGCGTCATTCCAAAAGCCGCGATTTCGTTCCCTTGATCTCACGTTGAAGGGCCAAAAAGTGCGGAAATCAGGCCATTTTTAAAATGAGGGGATTCATGAGGGTGGTGAAGGCCATGTTACCGTAAACGCTGGTCTGCATCATGCCAGGGGTTTCAACCTGGCCCGTGCGGGATGCGTCCTCGCTGCTAATTACGCTGAAATGGGTAAACCCTTTAGCGAGCGCGGTTTGAGCTGCCTTCAGCAAGACGAAATCCGTTATCCGGGATCGATCTGTGTAGGCATTTCCGCGGGCTGAGATGCGAGCGGTCTCGTTCGTGATCATCTGCGCTTCAACGCCGCCGAGAAGCCCCATTCCGTTCTCGTTGTAGGGAGTAGCGCACCCCATGAGGCACAGCAACATCGATAGTGCTACAAGCCGCAAACCGTACATTTTACCCCGATCTTCTGCAGCTCATTAATATCGTTCGAAGAAGTTCTTAACGGTCCAGGTGGCGAACCTGCAAGCGCCTTGTGAACGAGCGTCGCGCGGAGGGGGGCTGACCGATGATCTTCCGATGGTTCCGACGTCGCCAGCCAGGAGGCTCGCCGGCTGGCGCAAGCCGACGCCGAGGCCCTGATCCGCGACCATGGCGGCGAGGCCTATGGTGAGGCGCGTCGCAGCGTGACGTGATCCTGCCGGACGGGACAAAGCGCGCCGGGCGGACGCCCGCGCACTGGCGGCGCGTCGCGCTCATGGTGGCGCGGATTACGGGCAAGCAAGTCAGCGTCAACACGGCGACGCGGATGCTCGGGCGGGGCGACAATCGACACAGGGAAGGCCCGTCGGGGCAACTCGGCGGCCGTTTCGTCTTGTGCGCGCCCGCCGAGTCGGCAGGACACAACTCGGGGACACATGCGCGGGATGGGGCCGGGACACAAAGCGGAATGATAAACGCGTGCCCGATCTGTTACCAAGCGGGGTCGCCGCCGTTGTCGAAGAGCCATTTCAAAATCTCTTCGGCTAGGTCGCTGCTCGAGAACGATCGGTTCGGTTCCGTTGTCCTTGTCCATGCGTAGGTTTTTGATGGCAAGTAATCAAGTCGGTATCTCTCTGTTATATATAATGTAGGTTCGTCAAAGAATACAAATCCAGGCTTGGGCGGGGAACCATTCCGAGAGTTATTCGACTTCCAAAAAGACATTCTCTAGGGTATTGGTGTACGCGGTTCTCCCACAGATGCTAAGCCCCTTTTTTAAGTCCAAGCACAAAACATGGACCACCCGGTTGTATCGGAGGTCGACAATCTAACTTGTGTGCTGTTCTTCTGGAGTTGATACGCTCCACACCGTCTTTAATCGCGTCAGCAATAAACCCTAGCCCTTGATGGAAAGCTTGCACGCCGGCCACCGAATTTAAAGCCGCCTCTCTTTCGGCTCTGAAATCTACTAGTCCCGGGCTTGACGGGCGGCTCTTTTTCTTCCAACGTCTCTTGATGCGGGTTGCCGCCCAACTCCTGGACGCGAGCTTCAATAATTGCAGCCGCCGTTTCAATTCCCCAACGTTCCAGGCCAAGCCAGAGGCGATTTTTTGGAAACCAGGGCGGCTTCGTCTGCGGTTTGTCCAATGGGAATCAAAAGCGCGAAGTCATATCCCTCTTCGTGAGCACGGTTCCGAATGGCTGTTTCCTCGATGCGGGCTGGAGATTCGAACCCCATGCTTCGCGGTAAACGGCTACCAACGGGACTTCTCACGCCCGAAAACGGCGTTGAAAGTATTCTCCCCGTCGGTTCCTGCGAGCTTCTTTTGTTGCTCCGAATAGAGAAACGTTTTTACCCTCCCCGACAGGGCGTCGTTAAGCCGGTTGGCGATGTTCTCGTCTTGAGCGAGAAACGAGAAGGCGACGTCATATTCAAATTTGTCAGCGATGAGATTTGCCCCCGCTCCGGTCGTCACCAAAGCGCGCGTCGGATCAATCCAGCGCGCCTGGCGGCCGTCCCGAGTGGCGCGACCATGCGTCGGATGGTGACATGGGGGTGACACGAAACCCAATGGGGGTGACGATCATAGAATTCAATGTTTTGAATGACTTGGTTGGCTGCTCTTCTTGGATACTTATCGAACGATGTGCATCGCTCCGAGTCCTGATTCCCTGCAGTCTCTTGAGGGAATTTCCAACCTTGGTGGCTGCCTAATCTTGGGTCGCGGGCGGCGGACGGCCGGATCGACGTGAAGCGGACGTTGTCGCGAGCGATTAACCGTTGGGGATCGACCTTAAGCGAGAGATGCGACGGCGGGCCGCAGGTCGGCTTTCCGTCCGAGTACGCCGGCCACCACTGGGCCGGAGTTGATGCCAATGCGCTGCTGGTCGAGGATCTGGCCAGACCGTGCTCTGGATCGTGGGCTCGTCCTGCTCCTGATCGTGAACGCCATTCTTCAGCCCTATCTCACGCCGTCCGGACTGCCCGAGACGCCAAATTCACGGCCGCGCCCCAGAGATCAGAGATAAACTTCTTGCGGCCGATGACGAGACGAGCGGACAGAGCGCCGCCCAGATGATCACGACGCTCAAACTCCTCGAAGCCGCCAGGCTCATCATCACGACCCAAGGCAGCACCAGGGTCACCAGAAGCTGGGTGAAGCGGTAGAGGCGGAAGGTTGCGGGTCCAGCCAAGCAGAGCCGTGTTGATCGGGGTGACGACCGAATAAACCGCAGGCGCCGAGGCGGCGAGGGTCGCCGGCGGCGAAGTAGGACGGCCGACAGGACGGTCAGCGGAAGCGTTCCGACGCTCATGAGGACGAGCAGCCGCCTTTCAACGCTGGGTCGCTGCTTCAAGGGGATCGGCGCCGACCCGCCCGGCCAGCGCGACCAGCCTCGCGGCACGCCGGTCGCCCAGCCGAACCGATGGATATCCGCCGCCCCGTCCCTCTCCCATCTGCGCCCTCAGGCGGGCCAGCGGCGACACGAACTGGCGCGCGGCTTCAACTTACTCCGCGCTCACGGCCTTGTCGTCAAACTCGCGCGACCATGATCCACGCCCAATCAGTTTTCCTGGCGGACCCGGTCGCCATGCCGTCTGGGCATGACCGCTATTTGCGCGTCGCCGTCGTCCGTTGCGTCGACGCCCGTCTCTCAAAAGTCCCCGGTTCTAGGCGTCTTCCGTGGTGCGGAATTCTTGCAGACCGTGGAAAAGTCGGCGCCTTGATCGTCTCGCCCTTGTCTCGATGCGTGAAGGGTTTCGAACGCCCTCTTTCGCTCAACGATGTCGTAGAGTGCCGCTAAAGCAATTGGCGACCTGGGTAGGTTTGGCTAGACATGGTGAAGTGCGAATCAGGATGAGATCGATGACGAAGCCGAACCGGACCGCGAGACCATCGAGCACGAAAGTGGCTGCCCCAAAAAGCAGAAGGCCGGCTGACGCCATATTCGACGTTCTGAAAGATCTCGATGAAGACATGGTCTCCATGCTGCGGCGGACTATGGATGAGGGATTGGGTTTCCGCCCTGACGCTTTTGGCCAGGAGGATCCCGTTGATCTGTTCGCGGAGCATATCGAAACCTGTCGGTTAGGGAGCGTCGATGAAGAGGAGAAAGACGAGCTTTTGGCTGATCTCGCCGGCGAGTTGGACGGACTAGGTTAACTCCAACGGAGGCGACCGGGGCGCGCGTGAGAAACTCGAAGCAATCTACGATCTTTAGCAAGGCGATCGAGGTCAAGCGTTGCATCCGTTCGATCTGATGGTTACCGGGAAGATTTTTTCTGATGCGGGATTGACGGTTCCTGAGCGGCTTAAGCAGGCAGTGGGCGAGGCGCTGCAAGCTCGCCGCTGGATAGAAAATGTGGACCAGAGATCAATTCACCCCATCGTTGTTCGAAGCCACCGAGCTGGTCGAACAAAACCCTTTTGACGTCCATGAAAATCTCAACTCCTTTATGGCCGGTCTTCCGACGGAGGCTTGTGTCGGCCTCCTGTCAGAACTCATCGCCGGCCGGAACGCGGCGATCGATCATGCGATCGCCGGGTTTGTTTTGCATAGAGATACTGATGTTGCGCAGTCCGTGTAAGGCGTTGGCCGCAGATGCGGTTCGAACTCCGACTGCGAGCGTGTTGATTGAAAGGCTCGTGCGCATGCGCCCGTGGCTCTCCCCGAGTCGGCAGGCCGATCTCGACGCGACCATACGCGCGATGCGGTTAAACGCCTTATCTCCGGTCAAAGCAGAGTTGCCGAAGGTCATCAGGTGTTATGTCTGGTCTGCGACGGGTCGGGCACGAGAAGTCTGCTTGTTACACAAAGGACCGGCAGCCATTACCAAATTGCAACCGTGATGATGCGGCTTATGGCATTGCCGATTCGATGGTTTTGCGGGAGCTATCAAAATCCGCGATGGACGACCTTGTCCGGCAAACGAAATCCTCGGTGCTGATGAGGGAAACAGACTTGGCTGGCGTCACTGGATGTGGAACTGGCGATTGCCGACAATTTCGCGTCTGGAAAATTGCCCCCGTTCAAACTGGTCGAGGTAGCGGAAACTCTTGGCCTTGGCCCGATTGGTCCCGATCGTGCGTCGCCAGTGGAAATCATAACGGGTCTCTTGGCTGATCTGCCTCCCGAACAAGTAAATTCTACCGCCGTAGCGAGACACACGTTGATATTTTGAACAGTGAATTCCAGCGTCAATGGTTTGAAGCCGGCCAGGCGCTGGAGAATTGGCCTTATCCTGTCAAAGGGTCCAAACAACTCATCGCCAAAGTCATAAAGGATTATCTGCCGGAACGGCGGTCGTTTGGGCGCGAAATTGCGCGCTTTCTGCGCTTGCCGCGCGTGATGATCAAAAAACGCGCAATTCGCTTTGGAAACAGTTGGCTCTGGTCGGGCGCGACATTGCGCCTGACGTACCGATTGATAAGATACCCCTGATGAAACAGGTCGCGGAAGTCTCTGTTCAGGTTTTTGAGAATAGGCTGTGACGTTGTCTTTGTCGTGATCATTGGCTCGACACTTGGGTGACCGAGGCTGAATTTTCGGATCTAGTATACCAATTTCTAAAATCTGCGGATATTGAGGGGATTTCCGGAGAGACGGGGAGGCGTTTATAGCCTCGTTTGGTGTTGGCTGAACGAGGCTTTAGGTTCATGGCGGCTCCCCAGCGGATGGTTGAGTTGGCGTTCTCGGACGAGGAGGCGGCGGAATTGGCGCGGCTTACCCGGTCGCGGACGGAGCCGGCGAGCCGGGTCGAGCGGGCGCGAATGCTGCTCGCCTACCGCCAGACGCCGTCTTTTTACGCGGTTGGAGGCGGGGTGACGCATCAGACGGTCGAGCGCTGTGTGCGGTGAGCCGAAAGACTGGGCGTCTTGGCGGCGCTCGACGACAGTCCGCGGCCGGGACGGGAGCCGGTCATCACCGACGAAGCGCGGACCTTCGTCGTCGACCTGGCTTGCCGGAAAGCCAAGGACCTCGGCTATCCCCACGAATTGTGGACGACGCGGCTGCTTGCCAAGCACGTTCGCGAACACGGCCCGAGGGCGGGACACCAATGCCTCGCCACGCTCGCTCAGGGCACGTTGTGCAAAATCCTCGCGGCGCACGAGGTCAAGCCGCACAAGGTGCGCTATTATCTCGAGCGTCGCGATCCCGAATTCGACGCCAAGATGGCCGAGGTCTTGTGCGTCTATCGCGAGGTCCAGTTGTTGAAGCAGTCGGCCCTCGCGCAAGAGGGCGAGACCCCGGCGGTTGCGATCGTGTCCTACGACGGAAGCCGGGCGTGCAGGCGATTGGAACGACCGCGCCGGACTTGCCGCCCGTCCCTTCGCGCCATGAGTGCCTGGCGCGCGATCACGAATACGTCCGGCATGGAACGTTGAGCCTCTTGGCCGGCATCGATCTTCTGAGCGGCGTGGTCCACGCAAGCGTCGAGGAAAGACATCGTTCGCGCGAGTTCGTCGCCTTCTTGCAAAAGCTCGACGCCGCCTATCCGCCGTCAACGGCGATCAAGCTCATCCTCGACAACCACTCGGCGCACGTGTCCAAGGAAACCAGGGCTTGGCTCGCCGCCCAACCGATGGGGGGTCCCTTTTCGACGCCGATTGACAGGGCCGCGTCCGCGCCGAGGCCGCTACGAGCAGGCGGCTTGGGCTTGCGTGTGCAGTCCGCGCGGCACAATATCACGGCCGGGCAAAAGGCGATGGGGCACGCCTTGCTGTTTCCGCTCGTCAGAGGATTGAGCCGATGCCTGACAAAGCCCTTGACCCAGTGGAATGGGAAATAGTCCGCGCCGACATCGCGATGGAGAAAGCCCGTCTGAAGGCGAATGGTGACTGGGCTAAGTGGGAAGATTTTCAGACGCAGACGAACATTACGCTGGCCGCGTATGCGGTTCTGCCATTGGATGGCGCGAGCGGCGATGGCGCGGCCTCACATGATAAGGGAGGAACGCATCGCATTGTGGTGGGCAGCCCGAACCCCCCAGCTACCGGGGCTGATGGCTGCCTCCTCGAAGGCCACGGCGGCCCGGCTGGCGGCCAAGTCCGTTAACCGCGCGCCGCACCGCTGAAAACTCCGAGCGCCGTTAGCCGGAGCTTCCCTCTTTCGACCTGCGCAACCCATTGTTTCAGCTTGATAAGATCAAGCTGGATGGGTGTGTTACTGGGTACAGGTGATGC
>CAWDTW010000086.1:0-43096 GCA_963805295.1 uncultured Alphaproteobacteria bacterium
ACTGGTCGCGAGTTTCATTCAGAAAGCGTGGACATCTTGCACCCGAGGGGGTTTGTTGGCTCTCGGGATTTACATATCCAGGTAGATTTATCGGGGGTCGTGCAAATCGGTACCCTTATAAATCAGCCCGCCGGCTCGGGACAAATGAGTACATGCCGTTGATCGGCTCATCGAATGTCGCTCCCCGATACAAAATAAAGCTATCACCGGCGCAAGAGGAAGACGCCCGCACAACGACCCGATTACGCAAAAGCGGAATGCGTCATCTGTTGCCGGGGGCTTGCTCGGCCTGTATGGGCAGGAATCCTTGACTACGAAGACCGTATCAATGACGAATTCGCCGTTCTTACCCGAGCCAAAGAGAATGACTGACCCTGGCGTGAGCCGTTGCAAGGCCCCCTGCGTCTGTTGCTTGCAATTGCTGTATCGAAAACAGTTCCTGAAACCACGGGTCGCTATTCTGCCGCCCTTGCGGGGCTGATCGTTCCCACATGGGCTCGTGAAGAAAGCGCGGCAGCGAACCGCTCTGCGGCCATCTCCATCTCTCGACTATTTTGGATGGCGGCTCCCACTCACCCCAAAATGTGAGCTTTCCTTCACCAAGCACCCCATCTCTATCTACGAAGCGCCCAAGATTGCGCATAAACTTTCGCCTGTGGCGCCGTATTCCAGCCCATGTGCGACGCGTTTCGCGGATCGTGCTCGAGGCCAGGATGGGGAAACTGAACGAAATAAGTGGTCATGCGACACCGGCCTCACGAAGTATGGCTTGCGCTGCTCTTTGCCGTTGGGCCCTATTAAAATAGAAAAAAGGAGTTCTAGCAGCCTGACCGCACACGATGATGGTACCCCGCGCGCAGCGCTGCAATTCTCAATGCACTGCGAGCGGGCCGTAGTCTTGACCACGTTGGGTTCGTGGCAGCCTTGTCGCGCCGCCTGATCGCCTCGTGCTGCCGGCGCGGCTTCAAACAAGTATTCTCTCCACCTCGTCGAGCGTAACTTCCTCGGCGCGCCGGTCGTAGAGCTGCGTCGTGCGCGTGCTGGCGTGGTTCGCCATCTGCGCCGCGCGCTCGAGCGTCCCGCCGTTCTTCAAGTAGGCGGTGACGCCCGTCGCCCGAAACGTGTGGTTGCCGATCTTGGTCGTGATCTCGGCCGCCCGCGCCCGCCTCTGGATCATCGCATAGGCGTTCGCCTGGGGCAGGGGATTGCCGGTGAGCCGGCCGGTGGCGCGGCTGTAGGTCTGAAACAGCAACGCCTTTGGATCGCTCGCGAGCCCCGCGCGGTCGATGTACGCGTGCAAATAGGATTTCGAGATTGTGGTGGCATGGCATGGCGTGCTGCTTGCCCCCCTTCTCATGCAGGCGCACCCATAGGCGGCGGTTCTGCGGATACACGTCCTCGACGCGCATGCCGATCGCCGCGCCAATGCGCGCGAAGGAATAGACCATCAATCCGATCAAGGCGCGGTCGCGCGAGCCGATGACGGTCGTCGTGTCAATTGCATCGATGAGCTGTCGCGCTTCAGCCGGGTCAAGGATCGGCGTCTTGCCGCGCCGCACGATATGGCGCGGCCCGCGCACGGCGGCGGCCGGATTGGTCGGCATGATCTGGCCGATCACCATCCAGTCGAACAGGTGGCGCAACGCGGCCAGCCGCAGCTTCGCGGTCGGCGCGGATCGCGCTCGGCTCAATTGCTCGATGTAGGTCGCGACATGCACGCTCTCGATCGCCGCGAGCTGCGTGACGCCCTTCGCCTCAAGCCAGTCGAAGAATTCCGTCACCGCGCGCGCATAGGCGCGTCGCGTGTGCGGGTTCCTGATCTGCGCCGTGAAGAATTCGAGGAAGCGATAGGAGGCGCGGGCGCCGGCGGCGGCGATGAGGGCAGGGGCGTGATTGGCGATGACCGGGGCGAGCTGGTTCATTCCTCGCCTCTCCCGTATAGCTTTCTCCGCAATTGCACTATGCGGTCGAGAATTCGTCGGTTCGCCTCGTCACATCCCGGTGAAGTTTTCCTAGAGCTGGGTCGACATAGATGTCTTCGACCTCTTGGAGAGTGACGAGAGCAGCGAAGTGGGCCTTCGCCATCGCGCCGTCGAGTTGTTGATTAATTTTCCTCAACTCCGCTTCCAGGGTCGTCAGCTGTTGGGTGATTTTCGTGTGGTCCGTCATGGTCAACTCCTATCTGATAAAGGTTATTATCATATACAGACCAACAAAAAAACGCCCACACGCGCGGTCGTTATTGAATGGTCGCCGCATCAATGTTCATCACATACGAGACCAGTTTCCGTTCTATGTTGTCTCTGACAAACACTATCATGCCGCCACGAACAGATGTCGACTTGTAGTCCATTTCCAGAGACACTTGGGACCTTTCGCTCAATTCTGCTTTAAATTCCTCATATGGATAAGCGTAGATTTTCTTCTCGTGGATATCATATAACATGATTGGCTTTTTACTACCATAGGCCATGTACAATCCACGGATGTTGGACCACTGCTCTTGAATTGCACTATAATATTGATCACTCATCGATCGCTCCGGTCTAGCTCCTAAGGCAGCGAGCGTCTAACCCGTCGAGAAACTACTCCACCCGCGCGGCCAATGGTGGCGTTTCTGCCGTTTCGTCCAATGAAGTCGTGAATCAAGAACGCATTGTGTCACTTCTCTCTAGACCTGCAACCACGACTTGTCTTGGATCTGGATCGAGACGCGTGTCGTCGACCGCCTGACGGCCACCCGGCGAGAGCTACAGCGACGTGATCCTGCGGCTGGTGGAGTTAAAGGCTGGCGGGAAGATCATCCGATAAGCCATTCAGCGTATGAGCTTTAAGTTTTTCTCAACCATCGCGGCGCATGGTCCCGCGTCAGTGACATGCGCAGGTGACGTCCGTGGACGGACAATGGGTGACCTATCGCGACCTCGCCGTCAGGCTCGGCGTCAGTGTCGAGGCCGCTAGGCGACGGGCGCTGCGGGGGAAATGGGCGCGCATGCCGGGGAACGACGGTATGACGCGCGTCAGGCCCCCTGACGACCTGTCAGACCGCCGCGCCCCTGACGTCAGGGCTGACGCCGTCCCTGACAATCCGGCGCTGGTGACCGCCCTCGAAGGGCATATCGAGACCCTCAAGACCGACATCGAGCGGCTTGAGGCCCAGCTCGCCGGCGCCGGTGCAGATCTGGCCGCCGAACGGGAGAAGACCGGCAAGGCAATCGCCGCGTTTTCGGCTCTGGCGGAGCGACTCGACGCGTTGGCGGCCGAGCGGGCGCGGCCGTGGTGGCGGCGGCTGGCGGGCTGAGGCCCGCCGAAGCCGGCGCGGCCTTACCCCTTCACACTTAGCCTGATCCTAGCCGCCGCGTTGAGCCGATGCGACCCGCGCCGCCGACTCGGACGCGGCGGTAAACCATCTGCACACCCTTCGGAGCGTATTGCGGCGCTTTCGGCGGCGGCGCGCTCGTTCGCTGCGCGATGTTGGCCCAGTGACCGCGAAGCTGTGTCACTTGGCCATTTGGAAACTGCCCTGGATTTCGAGGTGCGGAAGGTCAGCGGGGGGTCCGATGCGTGCCTCCCCCGATACTCCTGGGGCAGGGCGAACCGGCGAAATGTCAAAAGTAGCCCCCATTCTCGCCCGAATCTGCAACCGGCCAGCCTCCCAAATGCGGGAATGAGGCATCTTGGGCCGGTGGCCAAAACGCACAGCTTCGCGGTCACTGGGCCTTGATGCGACGATTTGACGCCAAGCTTCTGAACAATACTTTGACTATCGCAGCAGCGTGCTGAGGGCTCTCCTGGCGAGCAAATCATGGACGCGGATAGGGATAAAGAATTCGAAGTTGATCACGCGCTGATAGTGTACATTTGGGCAAACACACTATCCGGTTCTGGGCGACGAAGGCCCCCGGCGCGAGCCGCCGGCGATCCCCTCTGTGCGGCCTCAGCGCAAAGATTTCGCTCCGCCTCGCGGGTCGCGTTAACGGTGGCGCGGGCCGCGCGGTCATCGCACTGTGAGGCGGCTCCGCGTAAAATGGCGAACCGCCCTGTTGTTCGAATCCTTCGGACCGATCGCCTGCCCGGTCAGGTGCGCCACGCCGACGGCCCGAAGGCCGAAGTTGACCCACATCAATGCGCTCCGCGGCGATTTGCGATGCTGGTAACGCCACTCGATCATCGGGAGGCGGAATGTCCGAGATTTCGCTAGGCATGGAAACGGGCAAGGCGGCCGAGTTGCTGGTCAGCCGGTACGGGACGGAACTGGCGCTCCGCAAGACGGTCAGCGAAAGATCCCATGCGCGTCGCGCTCGCAGTCGCAGACGGTTCGACTTTTGGTCGACGGTGGCGGCGCAGATCGAGGCGCTCGGCGGCCACAACGCCGACGCCGCCAACGACGACTGCCGCTCGGCGAACTAGGAAGGGCTAATCTCGAAATCGACGCCGGGCCGCGCGCCGTCGACCTCGCGAAAACTCTGCAATAACTAGACGCACCCCGAGGTCGCGCGTTCCCCCCGTTCCGGCCCGTCGCCACCCGGACGTCGCTGTAGGGCGGACCGCTCGCCCAGCCCTTCCGGGTGCCGCTGGCTGGGCTTCTTGCGCGGGGGACACAGCCCTTAAGCCCGAACGAACGCCTGTGCTGGGCTCCGGGCGTTACGGCGACCGCGAATGGACGATGGAGCGCATTGCTGGGGCGCGCGCATTGCTGGGGCGCTGAATGTGACGCAACGGACAATCAGTGAAGACCTGCGCGGTTTAGAAGTCGCTTCTAAACCCTCGCGCCCCAAAGGCGGCCGGCCGATCATCGGCTCGGCCGCCGCAGCTTCACGCCCGCCCTGCCGCCGCTTTCTGGCGGGGTTGGCCTCCTCAATCTTACGCCCGGCCCTAAGCCGCCTTCGTTAGCGACAACGATTGCGACGCACGCCACAGCGCCGACGAAGATCAAGAACGCCAGCCTCATGAACATCGGCGCGGGCTCTGAGCGCTCGCAATTCTCACGGCAAGGTCTGTTCGCTCATATCCGCCCGCCAGCCAGCCGATCTCGCCGGCGGCGATGAACTGGTCCTGGAAATAGGCGCAAAGCACATCGCTCTCGCGGGCAAAATGCCGCATGAGCAGCACGCGCGCGGCTGCGTTGAGCGGATGGGCGCTTTCGGCGATGACCTCGTTGTCCTCGTCGGCGACGAAATAGCGGCCCCCGGATGTCGCAATGAGTTGGCAAGTGTGCGCGGTCATGGCCTTTCCTCCCTTCGAGGCGGCGAGCGGTTCTCTCGGTCGCGAGGAATAATTGTTGAAAAACGACCGCGAGCGTGGCCATGTTCCTTTTCTCGTTTATGGCGTGGATGATCATCTTCAGGATGGTCGGGATGCTCGCCGGGCAGTGAGCGG
Organism: uncultured Alphaproteobacteria bacterium; assembly: GCA_963805295.1. Classification (GTDB taxonomy): domain Bacteria; phylum Pseudomonadota; class Alphaproteobacteria; order Rhizobiales; family Beijerinckiaceae; genus Roseiarcus. Next base: position 5,380 of record CAWDTW010000086.1, read on the forward strand.
CCGCCGGGATTGACTTTTAGTCCCCGGCCAGGCTGCCTCTCGGCTCAATCGCATGGGCCTTAAAGGGAGAACCCATGACCATCGCCGAGGCGCTCGCCGCTGCCAACACCCGCTGCTGGCACTTTCTGCAAAGAGTTGAACGATTTCAATCGTCCGAGCGCCGTCGCCCCGGATTCGGTCAGGGCGCGGGGTCATGACGATGCTAAGACTGGCGACCGCGTAGTGGCTGATCGAGGATACCCCGGGGAGCTGTGGGTTAGGCAACCTTTCAGCCCCCGATTTGTCAGCTTGCTTGCGCGTTGCCCGGCCGCGTTCACGCCGCGAGCATGGTCGCGATACTCTTGGGGTTGAAGGGCCGTCCGCGCTCGTTGAGGTATCCTTGGGCTGCCATCGCCGCCGACACTGCCCGTAGGCTCAGCTTCCCGCCTTTGGGCTTCTTGCGTGCTAGCGCCTTGGCCAGCGCCACCACCTCGGGGCGGGTCTCAGCGAGGCTCTTGCGGCCCTCGACCTTCTCGCCGGTGGCCACGCGCTTGCGCCTACGTGCAGCCGCCAGCTTGGCGACAAGAGTTGCCTTCTCGAACTCGGCGATGGCGCCGAGGACCTGGCGCACGAGGACCGCGGTCGGGGTGTCCTCGATGAAGTGCGTGGGCGCCGACGCCGCGACGAGGGAGATTCCCTTCGCCTTGAGCATGTCGTGGCCGGCGAGCTGCACCATGAGGTCGCGGGCGAAGCGGTCCGGGCTCTCCACGATGATAGTCCGGGCGCGCATCGTCGCGATCCTTCATAAGATCGACGACGCGATACGCCTCGGCAAGAAAGAACTGGCCGCTGTCAATTAACGTTTTGATAGCAGCAGATTCATTGCACGGCTCACTGAACGCCAGCAGCACCCGCGCGGCAGCCAAGAGAAAGCGGTCGTCAACCGCGTCGTCGAGGCGCTGTTTGAAACTGTCAGGGTTAAAGCGTTGTAACATAGTTGTTACTCCGGGGGTCTTGACGAACATGAACTGAAACTCGGACGGCATCCTGCCCATGAGAACCCCTAGTGACCTCCACTCCAATCGCACAGTCAGGCTTTTCGACTACCCGATGCGGCTATCCTGGCGGCGTGAGGGCGTCGGCGTTTAGGCCGCCAAGTGCGCCGCTGACGTCGGATATCGCAGTTAACGAGCGGTTAAGACCTGCGCCCCGCCTCGATCTCGACGAGCCGCAGAATGACGTCGGGGTAGTCCTCGCCGGGTCGGCGCATGGCTCTCATGCGGTCGACAACGGCTGCCTCGACCTGGATGAAGCATTTGCCGCACTCGCGCTGCATGGGCCAACGGGCCGAGCCCTTCGGCAGCGTCGAGGCGATGGCGTCATAGGCGCCCTCGGGTGAGGGCGAGGCGAATCATCTCCGGGGGACTTGATCCCCGCCAAGCGGTAATTTCAGGGCTGAAGCCAAGCGTTTCTGTGCCGAGACGCTACCGGCCTCTCCTTCTCGCGGGCGGGCGTTGATGCGACTCGGCGAAGAGAGGCTACGAACGGATCGCCGAGGCCGCCAGCTGCTACGCGGAGGCCGCCTGGTCGGCGCTACGCCAAGGCGGAGTTTCTCGGCCTAGCAGCCTGTCGGACTTAACGCGGCGCCTGCGATTACGCTAGAATCAAACATTGATTCGCGCAGGGCGGCGGGCTTTTTTGATGAGCAATTTTCGTACGATCGATCGCGAGACGGGGTTCTTGCTGCCTCCCTCGGTCGACGAATGGCTTCCCGAGAAACATCTGGCGCGGTTTGTCGTGGAGGTTGTCGACGGGCTCGATCTTCGCGCGATGAGCGGCAGTTATCGCGGTTCCGGGTCGGCGTCGTATCATCCGCGAATGCTGCTGGGCCTTCTGGTTTACGGCTATGCGACGGGGGTGTTTTCGAGCCGCAAGCTGGAGCGTGCGACTCATGAACTCGGTGGCGTTCCGGTTCATCGCCGCCAACGATCATCCCGACCACGACACGATCGCGACCTTCAGGCGGCGCTTTCTCGCGGAGATCGAAGCTCTGTTCGTTCAAGTGCTGCTGCTGGCGCGGGAGATGGGCGTTCTGAAGATGGGGACGGTGGCGCTGGATGGCACGAAGATTCACGCACGAATTGGTGCCGACAGCGAATCAGAGCGCTATCCGTTGGTCAACCGACCGGAATTTGCTTAGGCCAATCTGCGGTGGCCCCAGAACCCACCATGCCACATTCCGAGGCGGTGAACTGGCAACCGATCAGCGAAATGCCTCTCATCGCCAGCATGATCGACGAGGCGCTGGACGACACGCGCGCGCACATCAAGACGTTGACCGAGGCATCGGCGCGCCCGCACGTCATGGACGACGCTACCGTTGACCGCATCGACCGCGTTCACGCCGAGCAGATGGAGTTCGTGGACATCTACGCCGAGCAAATCGGTCGCTGGCGAAACGAAAGACCGTCCGTCCGTCAAACGCGCGAACTCGACCGGATGGAGGAGCAAAACCGACAGTTGCACGACGCGACCACAACCGTCCTCGCCTTGTCCCGCGAGCTGCGCAAGGGGACTATCGAGCGCGTCATGGAAAAGAGCGATATCGAACTTGGCCTTGAGGCGGTTCTTCGGGGACGACCCGCTGCCCGCCGTTAGCCACGACCCACCACATTTTGCACATACAATTTAAGTTGCTATCGCCTGTAGCTGCCTCGTTGGTGGAGCGCCTGAGGCGCTGACGTATAAGATGCGCCTACCGCGCCCGTTGCTCTCGCCTGCCGCTTGGCGTGGCCGCAGGAACGGTTCTTAGAACTTCGGTCGTCATCATGCCGCCCGCCAGCCGACGCTTGAGCGCCGCTTGCATTGCGGCGGAACCGGCGACGAGCGGCTTGCCTGAGTTAAGCGGCTCCGGCGGCGCAGCGGGTTCGGGTTGCGCGTTGGGGATCGACCCGGAGCGGATTCCGGCGCTTGCGCTTGAACGCTTTCCTTGGCCGCAGCGCGTAATCTCTGTTGTTCCGCCTCTGCCAGGTTCGCCAGCTTTCTCGCTTGGCGCGCGGCTCTCTCTTCGAGGCGCTTCGTCGCCGTGGCGCGCGCCGCGTCGTCGATTTCCTCGCCGCTCGCCGATCCGTCGAGATTTATCCGCGTCGGATAGCCCAGGATTGCATTGCAATAAGCCGGTCGCAGCTTCCACACCGTCAGCACGGCGCGCGCGTAGTCGGGACTTCAGCCGAACTCTTCGACCATCGCTTGTTGCGCACCGTTCGTGAGGGGACGGACTTCGTGCGACTTGGCCGGAAAAGCTTTCGGCCACTTGGCGCGCAGAAGCTCGATTTTCTGGCTGCCTTCCTCGAAGCCGCGTTTCTTTTCGGACTTGTTCGTCGTCGTGTTCGGCGCGTCTGTCGTCATAGAATCAATTCTAGCCGCTTGGCCGTCATTCATAAAAACAGAAAAGTGGCGGCCATATTCTGTCGCGAAGGGTTTTGCCCCTCCCCGACGCTCAGCATTCAAGGTGACTTTAGCGCGCCAGCTTCGCCCAGAAAATCTAGTCTCTTCACGAATCAGGCAAATCAGTTCAAGATTTGCGTTTACGCGACGTGATGCGCCGCGTTGATTCGATCAACAACGTGGAGAAACCAAGCCCTAGAAACACAAAACCCGCCTAGAAGGCGGGGTCGGTGTCCCGACAAGCGGGGAATATCAAGGTACGTGGCAGTCCTGATACTCCCTGAAAATCTGAATTGTTGCAAGCTCTTTTTTGAGCAACGGCGGAGCCTTGTCTCAATCGTCTCCGGTCTTCCGGCGGGCAGTCTTCAGCCCGAACGGAGAACCCATGTCTTTTGCTACCCTACCCGCCCACTTACGACCCCGCCGCGAGAAGGTTTTCGGCGACGGCCGCCTGCGCCCGCTCGACCGCAACGCCAAGGCGCGGATCATGACCTTTGCCCGCGCCCTCATGCGCCGCACGGAGAAGGGCAAGGCTTACGGCGCGATCACCGCCAAGGCCCTGGCCGTCCTCGAGGCGCTTCTGTGGGGCTTCCACAACGCCCGCAGCGGCCTTTGCTTCCCGTCCTATGAGACGATAGCCGAGCGCGCCGGCTGCGCCCGCTCGACCGTCGCCGAAGCGATCAAGGCGCTTGAGGAGGCCAGCTTGCTGACATGGGTGAATCGAATTGTCCGCATAAGGGAGCGGTGCCAAGACCTTTTCGGGCACCACGGCAGCCGCGTTCGCGTCATTCGCACCAGCAACGGCTACCAGTTCAACGACCCTAAGAGCGCGGCATCAAAGGGTTTTTCTTCTAAGTCCGATTTTCCGTCTGGAACCTCGATTTAAGAGTTTATTCCTCTTCCTGCAACCCCTGCCCCGCTCCAAATCGACCCCACAAGCGACCTTGGAGCTGCCCTTTTGAGGCTCAAAGCCGCCTTACGACCGGCAGCGGGAAGCCAATAGAGATAAAGCGGAGCGCGCTAAAGCGCGCAACTTTCTTGCATGAAAAGGGGGGAGATGATTTGCTCATCTCCCCCCTTACGGGCGCTCGCGAAGCGGAGACGGCGGCGCAAACTTTCAGACTTGCATACTTGTAGCGAATCATAGAAGTATACTTGGCACCTTGTAGGGGGCGATCATGAAGGTTCTCTCGTTCGTTTGCCAGAAGGGCGGAACGTCCAAGACGACAACAGCCATCAATCTGGCCGTCGAAGCCCTTGCCTACGGGCTTGAGGTCGTCGTGATCGACCTCGACCCCCAGGTGAGCGCTTGCGATTGGAAGGACATCCGTGGCGACACTGTGCCGGTCGTCGCGTCAACGCCCGTCCCGCACCTTGAGCGGACGCTGAGAGCCGCCGAGGAAAACGGGGCTGATTTGGTCATTATCGACACGGCGGGCCGGACGAATGATGCGGCTAGCGCCGCCGCCAAGGTCGCCGACCTGATCCTTGTCGCGTTGCAGCCGTCGCTGATCGACCTGAAGACCATGGGGGCGACCCTCGACATTATCCGGCTTGCGGGAGGGAGACCGACCCGCGCCGTTCTGACCCGTGTGAAGCCAAGCGGAACGCGCCATGAGGACACGATCACTTGGCTTGTAGAGCAGGGCGTCGAAGTCTGCCCTGTCATGCTCGGCGAGCGCGTGACCTACCAAGACGCTTACGCCCAGGGGCTTGGCGTGTCTGAAGCGGAACCGCACGGAAAGGCTGCGCTGGAAACTAGAGAAGTCTACTTGTATATAAGTCAGCTTCTCAGCTTGCCAACAACGAGGATTGCCAACAATGAAGAAGGCCGGAGCGCTCGCAAGCGCGTTGCGTAGCAGCGGCGCGACAATTCCCGCCACGCATGAGGCTGTGCATGACGCATCGCCGATCGCGGCCGAACCGATGCCCGCGCCCAGGCCCTTGCAGCCGTCGCGGCGGCAGACGAAGGCCATAACCGTTCATTTCCCCGAGGAAGTGCGCCGCCAGCTAAAGTCGCTCGCCGGAGAGCAGGGTAGAGCCGTCGAGGACATGGTGGCCGAGGCGCTTAATCTTATGTTTGCCCGCTACCGCAAACCAGAGATTGCCCCTGTGAAAAAGCGATAAGTCACCTAGTCTAATTGTCTACAAGCCTACAAGACGCCATCTAGGCTTGTGCGCCGCATTTATTTACCTCAAACATGGCGTGTTATCTTGACACAACTGCGGGTAGCCCGTATATTATGACAGGTGAGTTCGAGTGGGATGCAGCGAAGGCGGCCTCCAATCTTCGCAAGCACGGCGTTGCCTTCAAAGATGCGCAACTCGTTTTCAGCGACGTTTTTGCAACGCACAGCTTCGACGTTGATGCCGGATATGGCGAACAGCGAATGATTGCGACGGGGATGGTCAACGGGGTTCTGTTGACGGTTGTGTACACGGAGCGGGGCGAGCGAACCCGCCTTATATCGGCGCGGAAAGCGACAAAACATGAGCAACTCGGATACTATCGTGACCAGACGCCAGAGTGACGGCACCGTTGTGCGCGTCATGCCGGATGGAACCACGCAGCCCTTAGCGGAAGGCACGGATTGGGAGCGCCTACGTGCGATGACCGACGAAGAGGTTACGGCGGCAGCCTTGGCCGATCCCGATGCGCAGCCGCTCACGGAGGCCGATTTAGCGCGTATGAAGCGTGTTCCATGGGCAAAGACATTGCGTCGCGCCCTTGGATTGACGCAGGAAGAATTTGCCACACGGTATCATATTCCCGTGGGGACGCTCAGGGATTGGGAGCAGGGGCGCTCAGAACCCGACCAACCGGCGCGCGCTTATCTGGCGGTCATTGCCGGCGACCCCGAAGGCGTGTCCCGCACTCTCGCCGCCGCCCACCCTCGATAAGGCATAGCGAGCGAGGGCGGCTGGAAATCCGCGCCCGTCCATCACCTTGCAAAAATATCTTCGGGGTCGAGGGGCAGACAGCCCCTCGCAATGGGGGCGTTTGGTTTGGGCTGGAAGGCCAGAACTCACGAAAGGGCCTCCTGGTACGCATAGGCGGACAAAACCAGAACGTCAGGCGGCTCTCGGGAAGGGTTCGGGCGCCGGCCGCAGTGGCCGCAATCCGGCGGGGTTTTCCGACACGCTGTTGCGGAGCGCCCCAAACATAGTCGCCGGTCAGGTTGACGTGCTCCGAGCCGAGCGGCGAGAAGTGGGCGAGCAACGGGTCCGGCGCGGTTTCGACCTGGCGGAGAGCGGCAACCGCGCGTTCCAGATATCGCGTGTTCCAAAGGATGATGGCGGTGACCAGGAGGTTGAGGCCGGAGGCTCGATGTTGCTGGGCGCCGGAGTGAGTGAGCCGAAGGGCCGGATGTCCTGTGGTGATTGGTTTTTCCGACCAGGGCGCGGCGCTTTGCGGCTCGCGCATGACTATCCGCCCTGATGAAGCAGGTCGACGGCTGTCACGGGCCGCAAGTTCATGTCCGCAGGGTTCTTGATCAGGACCTCGGCGTTGAGCTTGAGATCGCGGGTCGGGGTGCATGCGGTCCACAGCCTGAGGCGGTAGAGCCCCGGTTGCAGATCGGCGCCGAGGATCAGGTCGATGGTCTTCTCTTCGCGCGCGGGCACGGGAATCTGGCCGGTCTCGGCGCCGATGGCGCGGTCCTCGAGCCAGGCGGCAGCGAGGCAGGAGGGCGGAATCACCGCGTTGCCGCCGGTGGTGGCGCGGTATTCGACGGCGAGCTGGGTGCGGCCGGCGGCCGTCACCTTGAGCCAGCCTTGCAGCTCGAGGCCGGCGAGGCCGGCGTAGCGCACGCCCTTGGCGCGGAGATCGTTGAGGGCGACGGGGCCGCCGTCATAGACGAAGCCGCCGACACTGTCGGCGGGGATGGCCTGCAAGTCGCGCGGCTTGTCGGGGGCGGCGTGGACGATGGCGACGGCGCCCGGCTGGTAGGAGGCCTTGGCGGCCGCGTTCGGGACGGCGGGCGCCGCCGCGGCAGGGGAGGGGGCGGCCTGGCCGACGGCCGGCGTCGAGGCCGCGTTGAGGCGGCGAAGAATCTCATCGAGCTTGCTGTCGATGCGATCGAGACGCTGATCGAGCGAGGCGGGCGGGGTTTGCGCCCGGGCGCTCACGGCCATGAGCGCGGCGGCGGCGAGGGCGAGAAGGGCAGGGCGGATCACCGAGGACCTCCGGTTACAGCTCAGGTTGCTTCTGGCGCGGCAGCCTGCCGAAGGCGTCGGCGGGCGCCGGCGCGATCGTGACGCCATCGAGGGAGCGGCCGGGCGCTATGGCCGGCGCGGCCGCAGGCGCCGGTTGCGGGGGGCCCGGCGAAGCGGGTCCGGTCGCCGACGGGCGCTCGACCGCGGAAGGCGGCGTCGCCGGAATCGCTCCGGGGCCGGCCCAATCCTGGGCGGCGCGGCCGACGAGCAGGATAAGGGCCATGAGCGCGCCGATCGCCGCGTAACGGAAGATCGGATCGCGGCGCAGGAGCGCCGGCGCGAGGCGCAGGGCGTGGCCAATAAGGGCGGCGATGTCCTTTCCGGTCATGACGCTTCCCCTGGCGCCATGCCGCGCTCGGCGGCGAGAATGTCGCTGGCGTCGATGCTGAGGACGGCGTGGCGATCGGGCGCAACGCCGTTCAGGGCCACGCGCACGGCCTGGGCCTCGCGGGCGCGCTCCCATAAGGTTCGCACGGCGCGGGCGTTGCCGAACTGCGCGCCGCGCTCGGCGTCGAGACGGACGCAGGCGAGGGAAGCGGCGTCATGCGCCGTCGGGATCGAGATGGAAGCCTTCGCCTTCGGCGCGGCGGAGGAGGATCGTCGTGAGCTCGTCGGCCGAGTAATCCCCGAAGGAAATCGTGCGGGTGAAGCGGGAGCGCAGGCCCGGATTGGCGTCGAGGAAGCGGCGCATCTCGCCGGTATAGCCGGCGACGATGACGCAGAGCCGGTCGCGATGGTCCTCCATCAGCTTGAGCAGGGCGTCGATCGCCTCGCGGCCGAAGTCGGCGCCCGTCATGGGCGGGCGCGAGGCTATAGGCCTCATCGATGAACAGGACGCCGTCGAGGGCGGCCTCGACGGCCTCGCGGGTCTTGATGGCGGTCTGGCCGACATAGCCGGCGACGAGCTGGGAGCGGTCGACCTCGACGACATGGCCGGAGCGTAGAAAGCCGAGGCCGACGAGAATCTCGCCCATGAGCCGGGCGGCGGTGGTCTTGCCGGTTCCGGGATTGCCGAGGAAGACGAAATGGAGGCTTGGCGCGTTCGGTCCTGACTCCGTGGCGGCGACGCTCGCGTTCGGCCTTCAGCACGGCGACGAGTTTCAGGACCTCGGCTTTGACCGAGGCCCAGCCGATCATGCCGTGCAGCTCGGCGAGGGCGGCGTCGAGCGGACGAACAGCGGGGCGCACGGCGACCGTGGGTCCGTGGCCCATGGAGGCGGCTACTCGCGGCTTCGGCAGCGGCGCGCCGCGCTGCATGGCGCGGGCGAGGCGCCAGCCCATGAGGGCGAGGCAGAGGAGGAGAAGCCAGCCGGCGAAGGCTCGCGCCGCGGCGACCGCGACGGCGAGCGCGACCAGGGCGGCGATGAGAGGTGATCAGGCCGGCCGGCATGATGCGCTCACCGGCTTCGTCCCGTCGCCGCGAGGCGCGGGGGCGGGGCGAAACGATTGGCGGCGACCAGGCCGACCATCTCCGGGCGGCGGAAATAGATCGCCCGGCCGCAGCGCAGGGGCTTTCGGCCGCGGACGAACACGAATTGCTCGTCGGCGCGGGCATCGGCGAGGATCTCCGAGACGGTGGTCAGGCGCCGCCCGCGCTCGGAGAGTTGCTCGGAGACGCCGGAGGTGGCGGCGCCGAATTCGAGCGGGCGGGCGCTCCTGCCGCGGCTGGTGCTTTCGGACGAGAGGATGACGCCATGCTCGCCGCAGGCCTCGGAGACGGCGCGGGCCTGTTCGAGCGAGCCGATGGCGGCATAGGCGCGCCAGGAGGCGGATTCGAACCAGGAGGCCTTGCCGCCCTCGCCCCATTGCTCGCGGAGCTGGCCTTCGGACTGGTAGAGCATGACGAGGGTGATGCCGTATTTGCGGCCGGCGTCGCGGGCGCGGGCGAGCGAGGACATGAAGCCGAGGCGGGCGACCTCGTCGAGGAGGAAGACGACCCGGCCGCCTGGCAGGCGGCCGTCGGCCTCATAGACGGCGTTGAGCAGGGCGCCGACGACGACGCGGGCGAGCGCCGGCGTCGCCTCCAGCACCTTCATGGGGATGTTGATGAAGAGATCGACATTGCCGGCGACCAGATCGGCGGTGCGAAACCCGCGGCCGGAGACGAGGGCGGCATAGCCGGGATTGGCGAGCCATTCGGTCTGCTCGCTCATGTTGCCGTAGACGCCGGAGAAGGTCTCGGCGACGAGGTTCATGAGCTGGCCGGCCATGTGGCGGGCGCGGTGGGAATGGGAATCTTCGTGGATGCGCGCGAGCTCCTTGCGCATGGCCTCCTCGGGCAAAGCGAGGCGGGCGGCGAGGGTGACGAGGTTGCGCCTGGCGTCGGGGAGATCGGGATCGAAGACGATGTCGGAGAGGAGCGCCTCGACCATGGCCTTGCCGCGGCCTTCGAAGAAGGCCTTGCCGGCATTGGGCGTGTTGCTGGTCGCGGCGGGTTTCTCGCCGCAAATCCAGTCGACGACGGCGCGGATATCGCCGTCGATGAGAGGGGAGGCGGGGTTGAGCCAGTCGAGGGCGTTGAAGGCGCCGTCGCGGCTGGCCGGATCGATGCAGATGACGCGGCGGCCCATGGCGATGCGGGCCGGCGTCAGCATGGGGGCCAGCTCGGATGAGGGATCGAGGGTGACGGTCGGGCCGCGATAGGTCAGCAGCGTCGGCACGCAGGTCGAGACGGTCTTGTAGGAGCCGGAGCCGGCGAAGACGAGGCCATGGGTGCCGCCCCAGCCGAGATCGAAGACGAGCAGGGGCGCCTTGCCGCCCTTGCCCCAGGTGGAGCGGTCGCGCGGATCGAAGGCTTTTCGCATGGCGCCGGAATCCTGGTCGACGCGGTAGGCCTCGCCGACCACGACGCCGCCGAGCGGCTCGCGCGAGGCGTCGAAAAGGGCGGCCGCCTCCTTGGTGGGCATCCAGTCGGCATGGCCAAACGTGTCGGTTTTGGCGCGTTCGAGCGGCTTCACGTCATGGGCGCGCAGGGGCCTGCCGATGAGGGCGCGCCCGCCGGCCCAGGCGGCGGCGAAGCCGAGGGCGCAGGCGAGACCGATATTGAGATTGGCGACGCGCAGGATGTCGATCCAGCCATAGGTCGGCCGATAGGCGATGAGCCGCGCGCCTTCCGGCCAGCCGGTCAGCACGGTCGCGGCGGCCATGCCGACGACCGCGGCGACAGCGGTCAGGCTGGTGACGATCGCCATGCGGCGCAGGACAAGCGCCAGCGCCATGACCAGGGCCGGGCCGAGGAGGGCGGCGGTCGGCCAGGCCGCATAGGCGAGGCGGTAGGAGCCGGCGCCGGCGGCGACGCCGCTTTGCTGCATGGCGATCAGGAGGGAGCGCCAGAGATCGTCGGCGAGCAGCCAGGCCGGATACCACAGGATCAGCGGGACGATCGCGACGACGAGGCGCAGCGCAGTGCGATAGAGATCGTGGACGATGGCGTGCAGCAGCATGCGGCGGCCTTATTCGGCCGCGGACCGCGTCTCCCGATCGGCCGGCGGGCGCACGCGCTGGACCTCGCCGGCATGCTCGGCGGCAAGGGAGGCGACGGCGGCGTGGTCCGCGAGGCCCTCCCAGTGATGCAGCACCTTGTTCCAGCGCAGGCCGGCGGCGCGCAGTTGGGTGGTGAAGGGGGTTGGCAGGGCGCCGGCGAAGGTGACGGTGAGCGGCTCGCGGCCGGCGTCGCGGGCTTTGGCCTCCCGGTCGAAGACATGGCCGCCGGCCTTGGCCCATTCGGCCACGTGCGCGGGATCCTTGGCGCCGGCAGGCGAGCGAGAGCAACGCGCCATAGAGGGCATTGGATTCGAGATCGAGGAGCCCGGCTTTCTCGACCAGGCCGCCGGCTTCGATCAGGCGGCGGTGCGGGCCTTGCGCTCGTCATTCTTGATCTTGGCTTCGTCGGCGGCGAGCCGGGCCTTTTGTTGTTCGAGCCGGAGTCATGCGCTCGGCAAGCGACGTGCGCGCCTTGTGCCGCCCTCCTGTGTTGCTTTCGCGATTCGGTGATTTGCCCGCGTACAGCTTTGTTGATCAACCCTTCGCCCAAAGCGAAGACGACATGGGACGGCCGGCTCGACGAATTGACGCGAAGGCGACGGCTGGGCTGAGACGGCGGACCGCGGAGCGGGTTCGTAACTGATGTGCAGACGCAATATGCATTCTTCGAATGCGGCTTGCGCCCAGTGGGGTCGTTGGGCATATTCGCGGGCGTGGCCATCGCGTTCGCCCGCGCTCGATACATTTCCCGCAAGACCGGCGGCAACGCGGTGCGGTCGGGCGCCTATAACGGCCGCGACAAGATCGTGGCGGAGCGCACGGGCGAGGTCTTTTACTTCGCCCATCGCGACGCACCCGATCATCACGAGGTGATGCTGCCGGAGGGCGCGCCGGAGGCGCTCAGCGACGCCGGGGCCTTATGGAACGCGGCCGAGGCGGCGGAGAGGCGCGGCGACGCCCAGGTGGCGCGGGAACTGGTGCTGGCCTTGCCGGCCAATCCCGAGATCGGCCCTGACGACCGGATCGAGCTGGCCCGCTCGTTCGCTGAGGCGCACTTCGTGTCGAAGGGGCTGGCGGTGCAGGTCGACGTGCATTCGCCGCATGGCGCGGACAGTGAGAGCGAGCGCGCGAATTATCACGCGCATCTGTTGGTGACGACGCGGCGGGTCGAGGCGACGGGGCTGTCGGCGAAGAAAGCGCGCGACCTCGATCCCGTGGTGCGGCAGGGCAGGGGCCGGGCGGTGGTGACGGAGGCGGAGGCCTGGGGGGCGCTGTGGCGCGATCATCAGAACCGCTATTTTGCCGAGCACGGGCTCGACATCCGAGTCGATGCGAACAGCGCCGTTCCGCAGGAGCATATCGGGCCGATCCGGATGCGGGCGCCGGAGGCGGAAGCGAATGCGCGGGCCGAGGCGATTGCTCAAGCGAACGCGCTTGCGGCGCGCGATCCCGAGCAGGTGCTCGGCGTGCTGACGCGCAACAACGCGACGTTCACGGAACGCGAGCTCGACCGGCATCTCGCCAAGCACATTCCCGAGGACGCGGAGCGCGGGGCGGTCCGGACCAAGGTGCTCGGGCATGCCGAGCTCATGCCCTTGCATGATCGCGAGACCGGCGAGAGCGCCGGGCGGTTCACGACGCGGGCGGTGCGGCGCCAGGAGCGCGAGGCTTTGGCCGACGGAGCGCGGGTCGCGGCGGCCGGGCATCGGGATATCGGAGCCGCGGCGCGGGCGGCGGCGCCGTCAGCCGCGGCGCTTCGTCCGGACCAGCGCGCGGCGTTCGAGCACGCCACGGCTGCGGGCGGGTTGAAGATCATCGAGGGCCGGGCCGGGACCGGCAAGAGCTTCACGCTCGGCGCGATCGGCCGAGCGCATGAGGCGGCGGGCTATGAGGTCATTGGCCTCGCGCCGACGAACGCCGTGGCCCAGGATCTCGGCCATGACGGGTTCAGGCGGACCTCGACGGTTCATGCCGAGCTGTTCCGGCTGAAGAACGGCCATGCCGCATGGGGCCGGCGCACGCTGGTCGTGGTCGACGAGATGGCGATGCTCGACGCCAAAATCACCGGCGAATTTTTGCGCGAGGCGAAGCTGGCAGGGGCCAAGGTGGTGGGTGCGGGCGACGATCGCCAGCTCGCCTCGATCGAGCGCGGCGGCCTGTTCACGGAATTGAGACGAGCGCACGGGTCGGCCGAGATCAGCCATGTGACGCGCCAGCGGGTCGACTGGCAGCGCGAGGCGGCGCGGAGCTTATCGGAGGGCCGGTTCGAGGAGGCGTTGCGCGCCTTCGCGCGCAATCACGCGGTGATCTGGACGACGCGGCAGGAGGACACGCGAGCGAAGCTGGTGGAGCAATGGTCGAAGGACACGGCCGCCGATCCCAACGCCTCGCGGTTCGTGTTCGCCTATACCAACAAGGATGTCGATGCGCTCAACCGCGATTTGCGGGCTGTTCGGCGCGCGCGCGGGGAGCTTGGCGCGGACCATGTCTTCACCACGAAACACGGGGAGGCCGCCTTTGCGGTCGGCGACCGGGTGCAGTTCACCGACACGCTGAAAGGCGCCGGCATCTATAACGGCAATGCGGGCGTCATCACCGGGATCGACCGCGACACGGGGAGGATCAAGGCGACGCTCGACGCGGCGGCCGGCCGCGAGGGGCGGCTTGTGGCATGGTCGGCATCGGAGTTCACCGGCTTCCGGCACGGCTACGCCGGGACGATCTACAAGGGCCAGGGCAAGACCCTCGACCACACCTACCTGCTTCACACGCAGCATTGGCGGGCGGCTTCGAGCTATGTGGCGCTGACCCGCCAGCGCGAGAGCGCCAAGGTGTTCGCGGCGGTGGAGACGGCGCGGGACATCCGTCAGCTCGCCCGGCAGATCGGGCGCGCCGAAATCAAGTCGGCCTCGATCGCCTATGCGACGCGGGACGAGCTGACGCCGCAGCAGAGGGCGCGTGCGGCCGAGCAGGCGAGGGAGGCCGCCGGCGCGCCAGTCCAGCAAGGCGCCAAGGCGCGCCCCGGCACCCCAGCCAGGCCGCAACAGCCGGCGCCGAGCGCGATCGCACGGCCTACCGCACCGAGTTCCCAATATCCCGACGGACGGGCTCCGGAGGCCGCGGTCAAGCCGATCGGCGCGGAGAGGACCGCCAGGCCGCCGGCTCCGGCTCCGGCGCGGGCCGCTCCGGCCGGCGTGCTCATCCCGCCCTTCGAGGGCAGGGGGCGTGACGGCGTCGAGCGGGACAGTCTCGGACGCGGCGTCGACGGCAAGAGCGTCGCCGCAGTCGTGGCGTCGGACGGGCAGGTGCGGCGCGAGCTCGAGGCGCGGTCGATCTATCTTCAGACCGCTTATCGCGATCCCAAGGCCGCCACGACGCGCCTCAACGAGCTTGTGGCGCGCGACGGCGCCACGAGCGCCGCGCGACGGCTCTCGACCGAGCCGGGGCTCCTGGGCGAATTGCGGGGCAGGGAAGGGCTGTTCGCCGGCGGCAAGGCCCGCGCCGAGCGGCAGGCCGCCAGGCGCGCGGCGGCCGCGATCGGGTCGAACGTGACGCGGCTTTCCGAGGCAGAAGCCCAGGCGGCGCAGGGCTACCGCGCCAGCGTTGCGGCGCAGCTCAAAGCCGATGGCGCCGCGATCCCGAAGCTGTCCGACCGGGCCGTGGCGGGCTTACGAATTGTGGCGGCCGCCAAGACGGATCAGGCCCGGGCGGAGGCCTATAGGACGCTCGCGGCCGATGCGGGCATGAAGCGCGAGGTCGACACGTTCCGGAAATCCGTAGAGGCGCGCTTCGGCGAGGAGGGCGCCCGCGCCATGGCGCGGGCCGCGGCCGCCGGCAATGGGTTCACCCACGCTTCCGTCCCGGAGGCGCAGCAATCCGCGCTGGACGCCGCCACCAAGCTCTACGCCGCGGCTCGCGCCGGGGAGCGCCTGGTCGTCCGCGCCGCCGAGGCCGAGCGCCTGTCGGCGCGCCAGACGCAGGGCGCGAGGCTGAAGCCATCATGATGTTCGCCCCCCATCTCGGAGGCGCGCGATCCGGCCGCCAACCATTGGCGGGCTTGGCGCATCGAGGCCAGGCGGGACCTGCTCGGCGACTGGATTTTTTCGCGCTCGTGCAATTGCCGATTGAACAACGTTCGTCCGCGCGGCTTTGGCCGAACACCATGCGAAAACGGCTCGAAAACGGCAGGTTTTGAGAGAACCATCAAAAAGACGGCGCCGCGCACAAAGGGAAGGGTTTAGGAGGCGCGAAGCGCACCGCCTCCTGCCGCGCGGCGTCGCCGTGCTGACGGAACGGAGCTGTGCGGCTTGTGTGGGACGCCGCCGCTCAGCTACGTCGACCCGGGAGCTGGGACTGCTGTTGCGGGTGATATGATTGGAACCGAATGAAGGACTCTGCAAAATCCGAAGAGGCGCAGCACGATTTTGCTGCGAAGGCTCTTACTGACGCCGTGAAGAGATGCGAAAAAAGCGGTGTTTCCACTGAAATTACGGTGCAGACGCTCCTTTCAGTTGGAGCCACTTTGCTCCTTTCAAGCTGCGAAGCGGATGACGCAGCGAGCATGCTTGAGGGCATGGCCGCAGCAATCCGGAGTGGTGAAATTACAAGAGATGACGCATAGCAACATAGCGCCGCGCTGCTGTGCGCATCGGTTTTGACCCCGAAAACGGAGGGTTGTGAGAGAAACCAAGCCGAAACGCCGCGCGCGCGCGCGCCGCGCGGGGCGATGTTGTCCACCGAGCAAGTTGAGTGGATTAAGCAGCATGCGTCGGACTGCGGGTTGCCGAATTGCGGTCGTCCCGCGCCGCCGCGTCATGGCGACGAGACGCTTGCGGAGATTGGCCGCAGCTACAACGTGAGCGGCTGGACGATTTCGAGGCTCACACCATAAGCTGTATCGGGAGAAGGCCTGCGCATGGGGAGCTGAATGGAGCGCCGTCCGCCAATTCGTTCCTTCTCTCCGCGAGGCTCGGTTTGTATTCGCCGGTCAAGAAACCGACGACCGTTCCCCCGCCGCACCGTTGCAGCATTGGCACCTTCGCGTCGGTGAGGCCGTCATGTTCCACCATGTAGCGTAGAGAATCCGCAAAGTGGATTGAGCCGTTGCGCCGCCTCACCTTTGCGCCATAGCGATCCGTTACCGCGAGTTCGAGCGCCGTCGGTGCGATCAGCTCGCCCGCCATGAAGAGATCGCCGTCGATCCAAGCGAGGAGAAGAAGCTTTTGGCTTCGCTTGAATTTGGCCGCGATGATATCCGGGACGGCGCGGCGCAAGCTGAGATCAAGCACGAACGCTTGCCATTCCGCGAAGGCCGAAAACGACCGGAGCGTTCCGCCCACATTGCCGGGCATCGGCCAAATGAAAGTCAGGGGGCTTGAGGATCGATCTTCGGCCCGAGCGACCGCGTCGAGAAACTTCGTTGTTAGGTGCATGTCGCGCCGACGGGCTTCAGGCCGCGTGGCCGGACAGCTGGGACCGGGGACCTCTCACGGGCGCGCGCCGCGGATATAGAAAAACGTCGCGCCGTCCATCGAGCGCGCCGGCTGGCCGCAAAGGTCGTCGCCGCAATCGCTCAGATTCCGTTCGCGCGCCCCTTCGATCAGGAAGACGTCGCGGCCGCGCCCACCGCGCTCGGAATCTCGCACCTCGAGCCGCGCGCCGTCGGCGTAGCCGCGCGCCTCCTGCAACAGAACGCCGATCTGCTTGCGCTCCGCGTCGTCGGCGGGCGGCGGCAGATCCGTGCGCTCTCCGTCCCGGCTCAGCAGCGCCGGGCGCGGAAACGGTTCGTCCTCGACGAAGCCGATGACCGTCTCGTCCGGGAGAACGCCGAGCAGTTTGCGCCAGTCGGCCGGCGCGCCGACGGGCGTCTCCGTCCGTCGGTGACGGCGATGCGAACCACTTGGCTGCCGCGCAGCGCGTAGACGGTCAGTCCGTCCGGCGAGGGCGCCGGCCAGGAGAGGTCGGCCGCGGCGCCGATCCGCCGCCTTTCCCCGGTTTTCTTGTCGAACCGCCACACTTCTCCGGCCGAGGGGCCGCTGGCGAGACTTCCGATGTCGGAGAACAGGAGCCCCAATCGCTTCAGGCCGTCGGAGAAGGTCCAATTCATCCAGCCCTGTCTGCGGCGCGGCCGGAGGCGACTGCGCGGCGAGCGGTCCCGGCGAGGAGAAGCGAGGTGGCGAGGGACGCGGTCGTCCAACCGAGGCGCGCGAGCATCCAGGTCATGGGTTTGCTTCTCCGACGGCGTCGCTCAGGCTGCCGATCCGAACCACCGCGACGCCGTCCAGCTGATCGGCCTTCAAGGTCACCAAGCGGGCATGCCCGTCCGCGCCGCGTCCGAACAGGGTCACGCGATCGGCGGCGCGGTCGACCATCCATATCGGCGCCGCGAGGGCGCTCGCCCCGGGCGGCGGCGCCGTCCAGCCGCCGCGCGGTTCTGTCCGCATGGAAAACGCCGTGCTGAATCGGCAAGAGCACGATGAGCAGCATGGCGATGAGCGCCAGCGCCGCCCCGAGCGGATCGAGCTCGCCTGCGCGGAGGTAGTGCGCGCGGGTCCAGAGCAGGAGGGCGGCGCCGGCGGCCGTGGTCGCCAGCCCCAGCAGAGCGCCGTACGGGTTCCGTCCGAGCGCCGCGCCGGCGAGCCAATCGCGAGGACGGGGCGAGCAGCACGCCGCTGACGCGGGTCGTCGCGAGATAGGCCCAGATTGTCAGAGCGGCGGCGGCGAGGGCCGTGGCCGCCTCCAGAATGGCGAGCGCGCCCGGCGCCGAGCCGGAGCGCGCGACGCCCGAGCCAGGCGAGCAACAGCAGCAGAGGGACGGAAATCAGCAGCGAGAGCAAAAGCACGACGACGAAGCGAAACCCGGCGAACACATAGGCCTGGTCGACAGGACGAAACCGGGATCGGCGCCCAGCGCGCGGGCGCGGGCGCGCACCGCCAGATAGCCGCAGGCGTAGGCCGCGCCCGAAAGCGACGTCAGGACAACCGCCGCGTTCTTCACCGAATCGGCGATATCGCTGCCCGTCATGCGATCGTCATCGGCCGCTGACCTGCATGGCCGCCCAATAGTAAGGATGGGTAAGACCCGATTTGCGCATCTCCCGCATCGCCGTCGCCGCGGCCAACGAGACGGGAGCGCCGCCAGCGACCTCGCGGTAGAAGACGCCCATCCATTTGCCGTTGCTCTCTCCGTTCACGTCCCAGCGCGACAGCACGGTCGCTTCGGCGCCCCCGGCCAAGAGCGCCCAGGGGAAGCCGAAAATCTCTCCGGAAATCCGCGCGCCGACCTGTCCTCCCTTGCAGGCGCTGAGCACCGCGAGGCGCACCCCGCCGAGCGGCAGGGCCGTCAGCTCCGCAGCCTCGATCGGCGGGTCGGCCCGGCGCGTCGGCGCGAGGCTGGACAGCAGCGCCTCGTCCGGATTGAAGTCGCCGTGGGTCAGGACATGCAGCCCGTCGGATCGCCAGGACGCCGGCGAAGAGTTCGCTCCGGGTCACCGGATCGAGCTCGACGCCGGACGCCCGGATGTTGGCTGTCTCTCGGGTGTTGACGTCAATCGTCGGGTCGACGAGCGCGGCGACTGAGCGCACGGGACGCGCCTGCCTTTGCAGCGCCGCGACCGCCATCGTCGCATTCGGCGCGTAGGAGACGGCCCATCGATCGATGACCGGCGCCCCGTGCCCGGATCGACGAGCGCCTCGAACGGAAGGGTGGCGAGCGGGCCTTGCGGCACGATCATGATCTCATGGACCGATGACGAATTGAGGCGCGCCGAGAACGGCCCGAGCAGGTAGAGAAACAGCTCGCGCGCCGTCGCTTCGTCGAACGGCTTTCTGCCGAAGCTGCCGCCGCTGCTCGCCATCACGTCGCGGACCTTCTCCTCGAGCACGCTCGAGGGCAGGAACACGTTGCGTACGTCGGACCCGTCGGGACCGACGTACCAGGCGATCACGCTGACGTGGGTCGGCCAGTAAAGCAGGACCGGAACTCCCGCGCCGGCGGCCGCAGCGCGCAACGCGTCGAGCGTGCCCGCCGGCGTCGCATCGCCCACATCGAAGCGGGCGCGGGCGGCCTCGTTCGCCCTGAGCTTCGCTTGGCGTTCCGCGCGCAGCCGGTCCAGGGTCTCGAGCTGGTTTGCCTGCGCGTCGAGCTGGCCGCTTGCGACGATCCCGGCGACGATATTGCGTTCGATCGTGCTTTCCCGGGCCTCGATCACGAGCAGATCGGCGAGCCATCGCCGATCGTCCGCCGTGATGTCGGGGCGCGCCATCGCGCGGGCGAGTTCGGACAGGCCACGGGCGCGGACCGATTCGAACGCCGCGAAAGCATCCGCCTCGCGCCCCAGCGCGAGCAGGCGGATCGCCAAATTGATGAATGATGTCGCTTTCGTTCTCGATCACCGTGCCCCGCCGCCGCGGGTCGAAGAAGCCGCTGCGCTCGGCCTCAAGCATGGCGGCGGCCTCGGCAAAGTACCGCGCCGCCGCCTCGGGGGGCGCATGCTGGGTGTCCTTGGCCGCTCCGAGGAGGTAGGTGGCGAGCGCATCCTGACGGCCGGTTTTTGCCTTTACCCACGCGACAAGCGATTCGGTTTCCGAGGCGAGCGTCGGCATGTCGGTGAGCCCTGACGCCCCCGCCTCGAAGTCGCGGTTCGCCAGCACGTCGCGGATGGAATGCGGATGGAACATGAAGGACAGCTTCTCCGCCGACGCCGGCATGAGCTTGCCCTCCACCTCACGCCTGCGTACATAATCGGCAAGAGAGGTCGAGCCCGTCGCGGCGACGGCGCTTCCCGCCTGCTCGTAAGCGGCCCGGGCGGCCGCGACGGCGCGCCGGCACGCCCCGGAGGCGTTGTCCCGGCCCTCGGTGGATTTGGTTTCGACGAGCGGAGGATTTTCGCAACTCTCGTCCAGCTTTTCCTCCGACGCCTGCACGTCATTGAGCTTGCCCACCACCTCGAGGCCGCTTTCAAGCTTGCGCACATAATCGACCATCCCGGTCCAGCCGAGCGCCGCGGCGGCGCTTCCCGCCTGATCGTAGACGGCTCGGGCGGCCGCGACCGCGCGCCGGCACGCCCCGTAGGCGTCGTCCCGGTCCTCGGTGGATTTGGCGTCGACCAGCGGACGGTAGTCGCAGCTCTGCGCCAGCTTTTGCAGCCCGTCCGCAAGATCGAGCTCGGAGACGAAGTGGTCGAAGGGACCGCGCGGGAGCCTGACCGCCAAGAGAGCGTCGATGACGCCCGCCTCGAGCTCGCCCCGGCCAATTTCGAGCTGGCCGAGGTAGGCGGTGAGATCCCCGCGCTGTTTCCCCGAAGGCTGCTCGCCAGCCGCATCGATCGCACGATCGAAGGCGATCGCCGCGGCGCCGTGGTCCTTCGGGCCGTTTTCATTCGCGCGCGCGACGCCTATCCAGGCGTCGAAGGCGAGGTCCTTGAGGCCGAGCGCTTCGGCCTCCCGCGCCGCTTCGGTCTGCGCCGCGATCGCGCCCTGGTAATCGTTGCTCATCCGCAAGACCGTCCCGAGCTCCATTAGGGCGCGGGCGCGCGTCTCGCCGCTGGCGCCCTGAGCGACGGACTCGAGGCCCGTTGCAGCGCGGGCGAGCGCATCCTTGTCGATCGCGCCGCGGACGCGAAAGCCTTCTTGGACCGCCTCGCGCTTCGCGCGGTAGGGGGCGACCGGATCGGCAGACTCAGCGGCGGAGGGACCGGCCCACGAGATGATGAGCATAACCGCCAAAATCGACAGAGAGCGCGCCAAACTCATGCTCGACCCCTTGCGATCGCGGGGCGGAATTTCTCGTCGAACTCCTCCCCCACCAGACGTATTCGTGCCACCGCGGTTGGTCATCTGCCGTGACGATCGTCACATCTCAGGTGAACGGGCGTCACCTCGGACAGGAGACGGCCGCCCCGGAGTGGACGCCGCGCTCCTGACCCGAACCGCACGTCATGTCGCCAACGGATATGCCGCCGCAAGCGAATCTCTCTCGTGAAGAACCGGATGCGGGAATTCCGCAGGTCCGGGTCTCCCATCCGTCTCCGGATGGCGTGCGCCCTCCGTCATTCGTGGGCGGAAATCGACGAGGCGTGTCTTGTCGGGATGGAGCGTGAGTTTGTTGGCGAACAGGCTACCTGGCAGTAGAAATGGCTCCGAAATGCACGGGAGACTTCATGAATGACGCTACTACCGGTCGATCGCCTCGAAATCCTCGTCCTCGTCGACAATGCGACGGACATGCTTTCGAGCACGCCGCCGCATGTCGAGGGCGAGGCCGCCGGTCTGATGCGACGCGGCTTTCGGATGCTGGCCAGCAAATGCCTGTGCTGCGCCGCGCACGGTCTGTCCTGTCTCATTACTGCGCATCGCGGCACCGCCAGTCACACCGTTCTTTTCGATACCGGCCCCGAGGACTATTCGTTCGAGCGCAACGTCACCCGTCTTGGCGCTGATCTCGGGAAGGTGGAGAGCATCGTGCTCTCGCACGGCCATTGGGATCACGCGGGCGCCATGGTGCTTGCCTTGGGGATGATCCGCGGCCGCAACGGGGGACGAAAGGTTCCCTACTATGCGCATCCGGGGATGTTTCGGTCGCGCGCACGGAAGCTGCCGGACGGAACGCTGCTGCGCATGGAGGATATCCCCAGCGTGGAGGATCTCACTGCTTTCGGAGCGGAGGTCGCCCTAACGACCGAGCCGCAAGTCCTGCATGACGGCATGTTCTTCGTGAGCGGCGAGATTCCGCGCGTCAC
The DNA here is from genome assembly GCA_963805295.1 of uncultured Alphaproteobacteria bacterium. Lineage (GTDB taxonomy): Bacteria > Pseudomonadota > Alphaproteobacteria > Rhizobiales > Beijerinckiaceae > Roseiarcus. Next base: position 27,243 of record CAWDTW010000086.1, read on the forward strand.
GCCCTATGAGCGCGGTCTTCCTGGCCAAGTGCGCCTGATGGAGGACGGGCAAACCTTGGAGGTCGACGAGCTACTGATTGACGAGCGTTTCCTCGCGGTTAACGTCGCGGGCAAGGGCCTCGTCGTATTCAGCGCCTGCTCGCATGCGGGCGTTGTGAATGTCCTGACGCACGCGCGAGCCAGCTTTCCCGGCGTGCCACTGCATGCGGTGATGGGCGGCCTACATCTCTCCGGCCCGAATGAAGCGGTTATCCCGCAAACAGTTGACGGCCTGCGGAGCTTCGATTTGCGAACAATCGCGGCAGGACATTGCACCGGTTGGCGCGCGTTGACGGCACTAGCCAATGCTTTCGGTGATACAATTTTAGCTCCAACGGCTGTTGGAAAACGACACACATTCTAAAAGACTTCACGACGGTAGAGCGAAATCGATTAAGTTCCCAGGTCTCGCCCGAGCGCTCGCAGGCCGAGGCCGACAGCGAGACCGAAACACCTTCGCCCAGGTTCAGGATACGTGTAAAAAGTGGTCACAAGGCCAGCTCGAAGGGAAGCGGCTGAGGGTTGAGGGGGCTTGGTAGATCGTCCATGTCCAGGACGTACTGGCCGAAGCGTCGGATGTGCTCGCGCATGTAGGGGCTGAGGCCCGCGACCAAGCTCTGGGTAACAGGGTGGCCATCCGCAGCCATGGCAGCAAGCGCTTCTGTCATGTCTGCGACGTTGGACAGCATGATCGCATTAGCGACCAGGCTGGCATACTTGAGTTGTTTCTCTTGTTCGACGGGATCACCGCTCTTGATCAGCGGTCCACCGAATGCGATCCAGTCGAGGAAATCGTTGTAGGCTTCGATTTTCGTGGTCTCGGCACGGATGGTGCGGCGGACATCCGCATTGGAGATGAATCGCAGCAGAAACAGGGTGCGCTCGACGCGGCCGAGTTCGCGGAACGCGCGGTACAATCGGCTGCGGCGGCTGTACGCGCCGAGCTTTCGCAGCAGCATCGATGGCATGACCACGCCCGCCTGGATTGATAGCACGACCTGGATCATGTCGCGCGCATGCGTGGCGATCACCTCCCAGTCGATCTCCCCACCGAACAACGCGTCGATATGCTCTGACCCCGTGATGGATGCCGGTCAACCATGTCTTGAGATTTGCGAAGACGGCCTTCACCATTTCCCGGGCCCGCGCCTCCTGGACGGCGTGGTCCTTGTGACGATCAACGTCCCCGGAGCGACCGCGCCATCGACAAATCCGCAAAGGGATTTGGCGCTTCGGTCAGCGGCGACCGCCAGCCGCACGCGCCCCGCATAGCGCCCATCGTTTCGCTTGTCCCGCGCGGTTCCGCCTCTCAAAAGGTCGCGGACCCGCGAGTTTCGTGTGGTGCAAAAGTCAAGAATTTTGACGAAGCACCTTTCGCCCGAATTTCGGGGACTTTTGAGAGATCGTCGGCGACCGCTATCGACCCAAAGCGGACCCTCAGCCTTGCCTTAACCTCCGGTCGTCCTCGACGCACACTGGAGGGGTCACGGCCGGAGTCGACCAGGAGCTGCCGCCGGTCCTCAATTGAGGAGCGTCAGACGGTCTCCGCTCCACATCGCAGTACGGAGCGTCCCTTGTCTTGTACGCGTCACCATGCTGCCTCCGACGGGTTTTTGCGAGCCATATACGTTTTGCGATGGGTACTTCTTCTTCCATTCCCACGCAATGCGATTCTCGAAAGCGGAAAAACACACTACAAATAATATGTGGGCTGCGTTCTTGCCACCAATTGCTTCGATAGTAGAGATCGCTTGTTTCAAATCCAATTCGCCGCCTAGCCCGTTCGATAGAGGGGTGCAATCCACATCTGGTTTCGGCGCGAAGCCATGAGCATGTACGATGAGAACGTCGCCATCCCGCACGAATTCTTCGCTTCCGCCATAGTGGACTAACGCGCCTTCGGTGATTTGCGTTCCGTAAACATCATAACCGGCTATGGGAAGACTTTCTACGTCCGTTGCGTTGACCTGCAAATCTGGCGCACAAGAAGCAAGTGCGAAGGGAAGGTACATGTTCAATCGTGGCGACAAGTTCTGGCCCTCCGATGGCAGCTACCGATTGCCAGCGTAGCAGAAAGCAGGGCCTAGCACGACAGTCAGGTTATGGCCCCAAGCAGGCGTTCCATGGGAGATGTCTCAGAGGTTGGCGGCGCGGCGGACGGAACACCGCCAATCCCCGTGAAATCACGTCTCAAAACTCATTCTCGATTCCTACCTCTCAAAAGGGTCGCAGACCCGTGAGTTTCGAGTGGTGCAGAAGTCAAAACTTTTGCACGGCTCGCGGGTCGTTGATATTGCTGAGCTATTCTGGTGCAGAAGTCTGGTGCAAATTCCAATCTCGGTAAGCGTAGTCAATTAGGTCTCGAACCAGCTCAAAAAGGCCCGCGCATGGGGAGCCGAACGGAGCGCCGTGCGCCAAGTCGTTCCTTCTCGGCCTCAACTATTGAAACGCTCACGCAGTACGCATAAGCAGACAAAAAGTGAACGTCATGCAGCTTTGGCGATGGCCTCCGGCGCAGGCCTTAGCGGCATCAATCCGTCATTGTTTTCCGTCATCGGCTGCGCGGCGCCCCAGATGTAATCTCCAGTTAGGTTGACATGTTCCCAGCCCAGCGGGGAGAGATGAGCGAGGAGGCCGTCAGGAACGTCTTCAATCTCGCGCAGGGCGGTGATGGCGCGCTCGAGATACCTGGTGTTCCAGAGAATGATCGCGGTGACGACAAGGTTCAGTCCGGAGGCGCGATGCTGCTGGTTCTCGTAGGTTCGGTCGCGGATTTCGCCGAGCCGGTGAAGGAAGACCGCCCGGGAAAGGCTGTTGCGTGACTCGCCCTTGTTCAGCTCCTGACCCGTGTGACGGCGCAGAACCGGGTCTTCGATCCAGTCGAGGGTGAAGATCGTGCGTTCCATCCTGCCCAACTCGCGCAATGCCGCGGCGACGCCGTTCTGGCGCGGATAGGATGCCAGCTGGCGCATGATCAAGGACGCAGAAACCGCGCCGGTTTTGATGGATGCGGCGATCCGCAAGATTTCCTGCCAGTGAGCCCGAATGAGAGCGGCATTGATCCGGCCCGCGATCATTGGTTCGAGCGCCGGATAGGCCGATGGTTTGTTGAAGCTGTAGAGGCGTCGGTCCTTCAGGTCCGGAATTCGTGGCGCAAAACGAAGCCCGAACAGAGAGCAGAGGGCGAAAACGTGGTCGGAGACGCCGCCGCCATCGGTGTGGTGACGATTGGTCATGACGTCGGTCTGGTGATAAAGCAGCGCATCTAGGACATGCAGCGCTTCGCTGGCGGTTGCCGGGATCGCCTTGATGTAAAACGGCGCATAGCGACTGGAGAGGTGAGTGTAGAACTTGGCTCCAGGATCGTCGCCGTAATGAGCGTTTAGTTTAGCGGCGGCGCGGCCCTGGCCACCGGCCCGGAAGAACTGGCCGTCCGAAGAAGAAGCCTCAGCGTCGCCGAACATCGCCGCAAACGGCTCGCGCTGTTGCTGATTGACCAGCCGCTGGAGTGCCAGGGCGTAGGTCTCGTCACGGATATGCCATTCGGACGTCCAGGCGAGTTGGCCGAGGCTGGCGATGCTGCAGGCTTCGGCCATGCGCGTAAGACCGAGATTGAGCCCGTCGGCAAGGAGGCTCGCCATCAGGATTTGCGGGTCGCCGACTGTCTCTCCGGTGCGCAGATGGGTGAAGCAGTCAGGAAAGAGCGTCCAGCGCGCTACTTCGGCCAGAAGGTCGGTGATCCGCACGCGCGGCAGCATGGCGTAAAGGCGCGCGGCGAAGGCCTCGGCCTCCGGCGGCGTCGATTTGGCGATGGGCGTGATCTTCAACGCGCCCTTGTCGATCGTGACATCCGGCAGCAGTCCGTCTTCTGCCTTCGCGTCGATCAAAGCCAACCGTTCATCCAGGAAGGCGCGCCGCCCGGCGATGAAGCTCTCGAAATCCGTCTCGACCATGATTGGCAGATCGCCGCTCTGCCGCAATTCTTGCATGGTCTCCCGAGAGATCAACCGTTCCTCGAAAGCGCGATAGCGCCGGCTGGCCAGAACTAACGAACTGCCAATTTCTGTAGCATAAGCGGACAGAGCGAGAACACAGTGGTTAGGGGAGCCGCAGACGGCGGTGACCGCCTAATCGACTATGGGGGTCATCGCGGAATCTTCCCCAAATTGACCCACATCAATGCGCGCCTGCAGCGATCTGCGATGCTGGCAACGTCAACAGCCAAATGCGTGCGCACACATTTGGAGGGAGACCAAAGGGCGGGCCGAGGTGTATGTGCCTCGGCCCGCCTTCGTTTGTGCGGCCCGCGAGCTTTCGCCGCTGGTATGGCGGACACGGCGTCCGCCAACATTATCGGCTAATCTATTGTAAACACTGGATAGCCGTCGAGGCGGTCGCGCTACGACCTAACGGCGGCTCCGCGGCTCCCCTAACCACTGTGTTCTCGCTCTGTCCGCTTATGCTACAGAAATGGGCAGTGCGCTATCGACGCCCGGAATTTGATTGGCCGCCCATTTCAAAATATTGATCTGCGGGACCCCGACCCGCCGCACAACATTCTCTTTGGCCCGATGTCGATACTCTCGACCGGAGCATGAAAGCCTCGACCGTATGCAGAAGCCGATGTTTCAGACCCTCTATTTCGAGGACCTCGCCGTCGGCATGCGCGAGACGATCAGCAAGACGGTCGAGAATGAGGATGTCATCGGGTTCGCGGAACTCTCGGGCGACCATAATCCGATCCATTTGTCGGAGCACTTCGCACGGAAGACGCGATTCGGCGGTCGGATCGTCCACGGACTTTACACGGCGAGCCTCATTTCCGGGGTCATCGGCATGCGGCTCCCCGGCCCGGGGGCGGTCTACATCTCACAGACTTTGAACTTTCTGGGTCCGGTCAAGATCGGTGACGTGGTGGACGTCAGTGTCGAGGTTGCCGAACTGACCGAAAAGGGGCGACGGGTCCGATTGCACTGCGAATGCCGGGTCGGAGACAAGATCGTGTTGGAAGGCCAGGGCGTCTTGAGCGTGCCGCCCAACCCCAAGTCGAGGCATGCGACCGGTTGACCGTCTTGGGAGCACAGGGCACTGGCGCGCCGTTCTCGGTCTGTCTGCTTATGCTACAAAAATGGGCCGTTCGTTAGTTCCGGCCTGGACGAGACCAAGATCGTGCCGCTGGTCGCCGAGCTGCACGACGCCCACGACATCGTGGTGATCGACACGGCCGGGGCGGCGTCTCAGGCGACCGTCTTCGCGATTGGCTGCGCCGACCTCGTGCTGGTGCCTATCGCGCCCTCGGCCGCCGACATCGTCGAGGCGATCAAGACGGTGAACCTGATCAGGTCTGCGTCTCAGATGATGCGCCGGGAAGTCGTGGCCCGGGTCGTTCTGACGGCCGTGCAGCCGGGAACCAACATCGCCGAGCACGTTGAAAAGGAAGTCGCCAAGGCAGGCCTGCCGGTTCTCAAAACACGGCTGCATCGCCTTGTGGCATTTCAGGAAATGAGCTTCACGGGTATCTCGCCTACCTCCGGCCACGCCGGGGTCCAATGCTCGAATTTCCTCGACGACCTCGCGGCTCTCGGCGGCCTGCCGGAAGCTACGAAGCTCGCTTCATAGGAACCGAGGAAGCTATGTCTAAGAAAGACCTCGCCTCCGTCACCGCCGACCTGTCCGCCCTGGCGCAGACGATGCCGACGCAGCGGGCCGTCTCTGAACCTCGCGCAAAGGCTGTCGCGTCGGCGGAGGAAGTCATTCAGTTCTCGCTCAGCCTGCGCAAGGGGCTCCGCAAGCAGCTCGCTCGGCTGGCCGACGACGCCGACATGACGATGCGCGCCTTCTGCTGGACGCCCTGAAGGCCAAGGGCCTCGACGTCCGTCCCGACGATCTGGTCGACCTGCGCAAGGATCGCCGCTGAATGCGCAACTAACAGTTGCGATATACTCACGCACACACGTAATGCGAGCGCTCTGTAAGGGTCTGTTCGCTCGCCTGCAGAAGGGCGACATCGTCATAGCGGCCAAGCTCGATCGCTTGTTCAGGTCAGCCCTCGACGCCGTTCGCGAGATGGTCGCCATGAAGGCAGGGGCTGTCCCTGAGGGTCGTTGCGGCCGAGGATCAGCCACATGGGGCGTGTGAGGGGCCAGAGGAGGGCGTGATGAGCTACTCGACGAAGTTGGATTGGCACGGTGGACCCGACCACGGGTGGTGGGTCGAGCTGCTCAAGGATGGCGAGCGCGTCGCTTACATGAGCCTCGACGAGTGGGGGTCACTCGACGCGACGCAGCAGGCGATTGAGGACGCCATCGCTGACCGGGCGGCTGCAAAAGCGAACCGCGCTGCCGACGTGTAGCCGTTACAGGTTCAGCCACGAGGGCGAGGCGGGCGTCTTAAAGAGTTCGGTGAATTTGTAGGTGTCCTGCGATCGACGCCGAAACCAAGACACGGCCCGCCAGCGTGAAGGCCAGCCGACGCACTCCGGTCAAACTTTAGAAGTAGCTACACCATAAAGGCGATGCGTGTTATCATAAACAGTATATCACAGGCGTGATATATGGGGAGGAACGGTCGGGGATGAAACGGAGGAGGCGCACGTGAAGACCGGCGGTCGGCAGGGCAGGGGCCACGGAGACGACGAGTGGGGAGTGGGACCAGCCCTTGACAGAGACCTACCGCGGTGTTCGGTTGAAATACTTCGCGACCTGGGTCTATCGACGGAAAAGATAGTCGCGTACCACCGTCGCTTTCCGATACCGACGCCCCCGAGCGGCGGGGAGTACCGACCGCGGGCGTCGATAATGCTGCGGTGATCCCGGGAGACGGCATAGCGATGCCAATCCGCCCTGAGCTGCGACCGCTCTATCCCCCGCACTGGCGCGAGCTGAGCAGCCACGTCCGCTTCGAGCGCGCTGAAGGAAGGTGCCAACGTTGTGGCCGACCGCACCTCGTCCTCCTGCGCTGCCTACCGGACGGGCGCTGGTTCGACGAGCAAACGGCGACATGGCGGGATCGCCGAGGACGGCCTGCCCGCTGGCCCGACCTTATGGAGGCAACTCGGTTTCGGATAACGCGCGTCGTGCTCGCAGCGGCGCACCTGGACAGCGATCCGACCAACAATCGGCTAAAGAATCTGCGCGCGCTCTGTCAACGCTGCCACATGCTGCACGATCGGCCGCAGCATTTGGCGCAGCGCTGGATCACTTACCGCCGGCGCTCGGCGGTCGGCGATCTCTTCCTTGGTCCGTACCCGGCCTTGATCGCCGCGCTGACATCGAAACTGACGTCGCAAGGGTTGCGATTTTAAGGCGACGCCCAAGAATTATTGCTCCACGTTCGAACGTCTGGGCGAGATGCTGTAGTTCCATTCTGGATGGAAGGAATCGCGCTTTATGTTGAGTGTCGCCTAAGGGGTCACGACAACCAAGGCGCACCCGCATCACTCGACGAGTAGTTCTTCTGCCCGATTCGCGGCCAGTAGCGGGTTCACGGCGGGATGGCCTAGACCCAACAGTCGTGTCACCAGCCGCCATTTGGCAGAGATGCGCACGAAGTGCGGCTTTTGATGGCGGGACGATGCCCTCGTGGCGACATTTTTGACATTTCGCCCGTTGAACCGGGCCTCGTTTCGTCGATTAAACCTAAATACCGCAGTTGAGAATTTGCGACTGGGCTCAAATCGCGCATCCTCAAGGGTATGACGCGCAATTCTTCCCCCTCATCGGCTCACCCATCGGGTGAACAATCCTTGGTTGTAGCGAGCGAGCCGCCCGGAGGCGTCGACATCGACAGCTTCTTTGGGCCGGTCCGTGTCGAATGGGACCACGAGGCGGCGATGACGCCGCTCGGCCAGCTCCCGTTCTTCATCCATTTCCTCAAAGCGACCGGGTTGTTCGACGCCTTCGTCGTCGACTGTCCGCTGCGCTACGGCAGTCCCAACGCCCCGAAGAAGCGCGACGTGCTCGGCACGGCGATGTTCTCCATGCTCGCTGGCCACAAGCGCTACGCCCATATCGCGGCGCTGCGCTGCGACGCCGTCTTGCCCGATCTGCTCGGCATGGAAAAGATCGTCAGCGAGGATGCGGTAAGGCGCGCTTTCAAGGCGATCGACGAGAAAGAAGGCGCGACATGGCTGCGCCAGCATCTTGCATTTTGCGTCGAGCCGCTGCTCGCCGAGCCCTGGATCCTGGACGTCGATACGACGATCAAGCCGCTCTATGGCCATCAGGAAGGGGCGGTCCTGGGCTACAACCCCAAGAAGCCCGGGCGTCCGAGCCATTGCTACCACACCTACTCGATGGCTTCGACGCGTCTCGTTCTCGATGTCGACGTCTGTCCCGGCGACGAGCATGCGTCCAGACATAGCGCGCCGAGCTTATGGGCGCTGCTCGATCGCTTGCCGCGCGACTTGTGGCCGGCGCTGTTGCGCGGAGACTCGGGCTTCGGCAACGAGGGGATCATGCGCGAGGCCGAGGCGTGCGGCTTGCCGTATCTGTTCAAGCTGCGCCTGACCGCCAACGTCAAGCGTATGATCGAGAAGCTCGCCGGCGCGCGCGAATGGGTTTGGGCCGGCCAAGGCTTCGAGGCCAAGGAGAGCGCCGTTCGCTTGACGGGTTGGAGCCGCGAGCGACGGGTGATCGTGCTGCGTCGGCGTCTCAAAGGCGCTCTGGGGCTTGCGCAAAGCGACGAAGACGGGGCGCCGCAGCTTTCCTTCGCCGAGATCGGCGAGGCGACGGAAGTCTACGAATACTCGGTTCTGGTCACCTCGCTCGAGGAAGAAACTGAAGCGTTCGGCCAGCTCTATCGCGATCGCGGCGATGGAGAAAATATTTTCGATGAAATGAAGAACCAATGGGGCTGGGGCGGTTTCACGACGCATGATCTCGCACGTTGCCGCCTTGCGGCGCGGCTGCTCGCGCTGTTTTATGACTGGTGGAACATTTTTGTGCGTCTCGCCGAACCGGGTCTCCACCGCGAGGCGATCACCAGCCGGCCCCTGTTTCTTTCCGCCATCGCGACGCGCACGCGGCACGCGCGCCAAACGACGATCCGCGTGACGAGCTCGCACGCCAGGGCCAAGCCAGCCGCCAAGGCGCTCGCAGCTGTAGCCGAGTTCCTACGAGGCTTGGCTGAAAATGCGGAGCAGTTGACGCGCCTGCAAAAATGGCGGGCGATCCTCTCGCGCGCCTTCAAGGCGTTCCTCAAGGGTCGATTGTTGCGCCCGCCGCCGCGTCTCGCGCCAAGCTGACGCAACCAGAGCGCGCAAAATCGCAGAACGCCGCTACCTCAAGCCGGCCAACTGCGGTTTTTAGGTTAAATCCACAGGACTCCGACAAAAGACGCTTTCTGTAAAAAGTCTGGCCTTCGATAGCGCAAAATCGGCTCAGAATTGATTTGGCGGTGGGTGACACGACTGTTGGGTCTAGCAGCCTGTCGGACTGGGGGTTGCGGTTGATCGCCGCGAATGATTTTGGCGGTTGCGGCGGCGCCGGGCGTTGGGTTGGGTGCAGAAAGCGGTTGAAGGGGCCGGAGATCGGCGTTTCCGGGGACCTGTCTGCCGAGCCGGCGCACCTCAGCCGTGTCAGGCCGGGACGAGGGCGAACATCCGCTTGATGTTCCAGACCATGGTGACGAGGCTCCATTCGCCGCGCGCGCCCGCGAGGCCGCGCAGCGAAAATTGACGGAATCCCAGCGCCGATTTGATGATCCCGAACACCGGCTCCGGCATCTGCTTGCGCAGCGCGTAAAGCGCCCGGCCTGCCGGCGTCTTCAGCCGATGCGCCATCGCCTCAACCGGCGTTGGATCTTGCGGCGCTTCCGGCGCCGCTTGGAAGCGCTCGGCCAACGGCGGATGATGCGGCTGACGGCCCATGGCGATCAGCGGTTCGATCCCCGCCTTGTCGCAAGCCGCGACGTTCGCCGCGCTGAAATAGCCCGTATCCGCCAGCAGGCATTCGGCCTTGCCCAGTTCGTCGGCAAGAGCCTCGATCTTGTCCAGCATCGGTTCGAGTTGCTGCTTGTCGTTGGGCGCCTGGCTCACGGCGCTCGCCACCACCAGCAGACTTCCCGCCGCCACCGCGGCCTGGGCGTTGTAGCATTGATCGAAGCCGCCGCCGGCCACCGGCATGATGCGCGACTCCTCGTCGGTCAGGTTGATCTGGTCGTTGGGGCGCGGCCCCTCGACCGGAGGTTCGGGAGGCTTGCCGCGGGGCTTTTTCCCGCTCGCCTCCGCCTTCGCCTGCCGCGCCGCGAGCCTGGCTTCGTGCTCCGCCTGCTCGCGCGCATGGCGTTCCTTGGCCCGCGCCTCGATCTTCGCCCGCGCCTCGGCCAGCTTGCGCAACCGCTCTTCGCGCCGCGCCAGTTCGTCCGGTATCGACATGCCGTCGGGAATGTCCGCCGCGTCGGCCGCTTCGGCCTTGGCCATCAGATCGGCGACCTCGGCCTTCAACTGCGCCTCGACCTTGCCGGCGTGTTCATAAGACAGCGCGCTGTGCCGGCGAAGACATGGCCGGGAAATCTCCGCTCGCAGCAACCGATGAACAACGGGCCGGCCTTGAGGCACTGGCCGGCTCACGCGATCGCGGTGAAGCCGACCGGGCGCGGCCGTGCTCCTGACGCTGGCTGGCTGGACTAGTCCGCAGATCGCCGAAGCGTTCGGCGTGAGGGAAGACACGGTTCGCTTCTGGCGCAGCGAGTTCGCCGGTGGCTCTATGGCGACGAGAGCGAGGCGTTGACGCATCCCTATCTCGCCCGCGCATGGGCAAAGGTGGGGGCGGACCTGCGTGTGCCGGCGCCGGGACAAGCCAAGAAGGTCGCCATGCTGGGCTCGCTTGACCACGTCACGCGCCAACTCATCGTCCACACCAGTCCGACCAAGCGCAGCAGCGATTTCGTCGCCCATCTCGAGCAACTCGATCGGCTCTTTGGTCCCAGGCCCGGCCAACCCACCAAGCCGGTGGTTCTCGTGGAGGACAATGGCCCGATCCACACCAGCAAGCTCTCGATGACGGCGCTTGCCGCCCGCGCACACTGGCTCACCGTCGAGTGGTTGCCCAAGTATGCGCCGGAACTCAACGACATCGAGGCCGGTCTGGCACGACCTCAAGGCGCATCACCTGGCACATCAGACGTTTGCCGACGCCGACGCTCTGGACCACGCGATCCGCCAGGCCGTGGGCGAACTGAATGCCGAGCGCATGGTGGTCCCGTTGGCCGCGTCACGAATTTCTGCTTAGACCCAACAGTCGTGTCACCAGCCGCCAAATTGGTTTTGCGCCGATTTCGGGGTCGAGTCAGGCGGGGAGAGAGCCAGACTTTTGACAAAACACCCATTTTGTCAAAAGTGACGGCCCCCGCGTCACGGCATTCCGAGCGCTCGCCCCCAAGCTCGCGCCGGTTTGCCTGTCTCAATGGTGTCTTTGCTCCTCGAAAGCCAGCTGTCAGGGGTTTTTTCCGAAATGGCGGGGGCGACACGACTGTTGGGTCTAGGCCTACAACGCGACGCTCTGCTAAACGCGGGCGTTGATGAGCGCCACCTGTTCGAGGACCGCGCTGGGCATCAAGGACGAGCCCCGATTGGCCGTGCTCGCATGTGCCTCGAGGACGGGCGACGGCGGAAGCACCGCTCGCGGACGGCTGGCCCGTGCCTGCACTCGACGCCCGGACGGACCATTTGGCAAAGGCGCCGGCGGAAGGACAGCGCCGAGCCGGTAAAGCATTTGCTCTGCGGGAGGTAGTTGGCGTGAAGGAACCTGACAAAGAGATTTGCTCTGCCCTTGATGAGGTTGGGAAGGCATTTGAAGAAAACGAGCTGGCGTATTTGGCAGCCACGTGCAAAATCGAATTCCCCTTTCGCGACCGTCTCGCCTTTCTGCTGCACAAACGGTATGAATCAGAGGGATACTTAGTCGCGCGGGAATTGAAACCTCGCATTGACATGGCGGTCCTGAATTATGAGGGACAACCAATATGCCTGATTTAGCTTAAGGCTGCGTACTCGTTCAATGCTGCTAGGTACACATACAATTACAAGGATCTGAAAGGGAACCGTCTGAAAGGGAAAGATGCGTTTGAAGCCCTAGTTGCGGACGATGAGCACAAGATGCGCCAACACGCGGCGGAGCATACTGCCATGTATTGGCTATTACTAGCAACACATCCGGACGGTTGTTTTGAACCTAGCTATGAGCGAGTTGTGAAATACCGTAAGGAAATTAAGGCTCTATTGGCGTTTAGTATTGATTTGGGCTATTCTTGGCGCGTCTGATTCGAGGAGGCGTTGGTGGAGAGCCCGGAATTTGAGGATTGGCTGGGCGGGATCGGTAGGTTGACCCCAGCGCAGCGGCGACAGGCGGTGAAGGCGCTTTGCAAGGCCGAGGAGGCCGATGAGGACGTTGCGTCGGGCTTTGGCGAACCGGTCGAGGCGGCGGCTCGAGGATCGGAGGACGCGCCGGCGGCGCTTGCCGAGGGGGACGCGCGCAAGCAGCGCCGGGTTCGCGAGGACGCGCTGGGGGACATCGGCCAGGCGAAGGTGGAACGCCGGGGTTGCCCCCATTGCGCGGGGCGCGACATCGTCGCCTGGGGACGGGCGAACGGTCTGGCGCGCTCCCGCTGCAAGAGCTGCGGGCGCACGTTCAACGCCCTGACGAAGACGCCGATGGCGGGGCTGCGCAAGAAGGAGCAATGGCTCGACCACGCCCAGGCGATGATCGAGGGAACCAGCGTGGCAAAGGCCGCCGAACGTTGCCACGTCCACCCCACCACGGCCACCCCACCACGGCCTTCCGCTGGCGACACCGGTTTCTCGGCTCGCCCGCGCTGGACAAGCCCAAGACGCTGAGAGGCATTGTCGAGGCGGACGAGACGTTCATCCTCGAATTGTTCAAGGGCCGCAGGTCCGGTCTTCCCCGCCCGCCGCGCAAGCGGGGCGGCAAGGCCAAGCACCCGGGCCTCTTCTTCGAAAACATCCCGATCCTGGTGGCGCGCGACCGCGAGGGCGCAACCACCGACGCGGTGTTGCCCAATGTCGACCGCGCCTCGATTGCGGCGGCGCTGGACGGCGTGGTCATGCCTGCCAATCGGTTCGTCTGCGACGGCGGAAAGGCGATCGTGGCCTTCGCCCACAGGGCGAAAATCCCGGTCCATGTCGTTCCCGCGCCGGGCAAGCCCAGCCCCGAGGCCCCCGACCTCCATATCAACAACGTCAACGCCTATCACGGCCGGCTCAAGGAATGGATGCGCCGCTTCCACGGCGTCGCCACCAAGAACCTGCCCAACTATCTCGGATGGAGACGAGCGCTCGAGGCATGGGGAGACCAGGCCACTCCGCAAAACTGGATCCTCGGCGCCATCGGGATGGGGCCTTATCAACAGATAACGTCATAAGAGCCGAAATTAATGATGCACGGAACGACTATCGGACCGCGGCTCAGGTGCGCGCGAAGGCGGAAGAAAACATGAGAGACCTTTTCAATAGTCGAAAAGTCCTATACACGGGGTGCGTACTTGGCGGAAAGGTATTTGGCAGGGAGGTGGACGTACTTTTTTGGTTAGTAAAGATTTCTTGATTTCTGGCAGCGACCGTAAAGATCGACGGTGAACCCGGTCAGGTCCTGCCCGGCGTCGGGCTCGTCAAAGCTCTCGGCTGCGGCGGGCGATCGGCGCCTATCTATCTCAGCCTTGTCGGCCCCGATCTCAGATGTCGGCCTCGAAGCTCCCGATCAATGCGTCCGCGCAAATCCCGAGATCGTGGTCGAGAGGCGGGCTGCTGATCGTTCCGCCTCCCATTAAAGTCGCGCACAACGATCCTCGCCTTGTCCGGACCACCAGCCTTGCGCCTGAAGCCGCATGGCGTCGGCGTCGGCCTCCTCCCGTGTCTTGAATGTCGGCGACCCGAACCGATGACGGCGGCTTCGCGATCGACCCCGCCGAACTGTTCCGTGCGTTCCCCCCGGAACGGCCTTCGGAACATTCCCCGGGACAGGACGCAACGGGCTCGGCGATCAGATCTGACATAAATTACTTCCTTTAATCGGCGTATCGACGCATTGCCTCATCACATTCTTCAGCTAGCGAACAACGCGGGGCAGGGCATCTTGTGCGCTTAGGTTCGCTTGTCATCGACAAGCTGTGGTGTTTCGAACCAGACGCCCAGAAGGCAGTCTGCGCGAAGCACCTGGTTGCGGACTTTGTCCCACTGGTCGCGAGTTTCATTCAGAAAGCGTGGACATCTTGCACCCGAGGGGGTTTGTTGGCTCTCGGGATTTACATATCCAGGTAGATTTATCGGGGGTCGTGCAAATCGGTACCCTTCTGAATCAGCCCGCCGGCTCGGGACAAATGAGTACATGCCGTTGATCGGCTCATCGAATGTCGCTCCCCGATACAAAGTAAAGCTATCACCGGCGCAAGAGGAAGACGGCCCGCACAACGACTCGATTACGCAAAAGCGGAATGCGTCACTGTTGCCGGGGCTTGCTCGGCCTGTATGGGCAGGAGTCCTCGACTACGAAGACCGTATCAATGACGAATTCGCCGTTCTTACCCGAGCCAGAGAGAGTCACCGACCCTGGCGTGAGCCGTTGCAAGGCCCCCTGCGTCTGTTGCTTGCAATTGCTGTATCGAAAACAGTCCCCGAAAACCCACGGGTCGCTATTCTGCCGCCCTTGCGGGGCTGATCGTTCCCACATGGGCTTTGAAGAAAGCGCGGCAGCGAACCGCTCTGCGGCCATCTCCATCTCTCGACTATTTTGGATGGCGGCTCCCACTCACCCCAAAATGTGAGCTTTCCTTCACCAAGCACCCCGATCTCTATCTACGAAGCGCCCAAGATTGCGCATAAACTTTCGCCTGTGGCGGTCCGTATCGAGCCCATGTGCGACGCGTTTCGCGGATCGTGCTCGAGGCCAGGATGGGGAAACTGAACGAAATAAGTGGTCATGCGACACCGGCCTCACGAAGTATGGCTTGCGCTGCTCTTTGCCGTTGGGCCCTATTAAAATAGAAAAAAGGAGTTCTAGCAGCCTGACCGCACACGATGACGGACCCCGCGCGCAGCGCTGCAATTCTCAATGCACTGCGAGCGGGCCGGGTCCTCGACCACGTTGGGTTCGTGGCAGCCTTGTCGCGCCGCCTGATCGCCTCGTGCTGCCGGCGCGGCTTCAAACAAGTATTCTCTCCACCTCGTCGAGCGTAACTTCCTCGGCGCGCCGGTCGTAGAGCTGCGTCGTGCGCGTCGTGGCGTGGTTCGCCATCTGCGCGGCCGTCTCGAGCGTCCCGCCGTTTTTCAAGTAGGCGGTGACGCCCGTCGCCCGAAACGTGTGGTTGCCCATCTTGGTCGTGATCTCGGCCCCCTGCGCCCGCCTCTGGATCATCGCATAGGCGTTCGCCTGGGGCAGGGGATTGCCGGTGAGCCGGCCGGTGGCTCGGCTGTAGGTCTGAAACAGCAGCGCCTTCGGATCGCTCGCCAGCCCCGCGCGGTCGATGTACGCGTGCAAATAGATTCCGAGATTGTGGTGGCATGGCATGGCGTGCTGCTTGCCCCCCTTCTCATGCAGGCGCACCCATAGGCGGCGGTTCTGCGGATACACGTCCTCGACGCGCATGCCGATCGCCGCGCCAATGCGCGCGAAGGAATAGACCATCAATCCGATCAAGTGCGCGGTCGCGCGAGCCGATGACGGTCGTCGTGTCAATTGCATCGATGAGCTGTCGCGCTTCAGCCGGGTCAAGGATCGGCGTCTTGCCGCGCCGCACGATATGGCGCGGCCCGCGCACGGCGGCGGCCGGATTGGTCGGCATGATCTGGCCGATCACCATCC
>CAWDTW010000087.1:0-11693 GCA_963805295.1 uncultured Alphaproteobacteria bacterium
CCTTGTTTCGGGGGCCTTTTTCTTTTGCTGGTGTCTAGTCCTCTCCTTAGAAATTGTCAGATGACAATTCTCGCCTCCCGCAAGGCGCGCTCATCATTCTCCCATCGGAGAACTAGGCGAGTTTGCCTTGCCCGTGTGTCCCGCGAATTCAACGAGTAGCGAAGGGAGTCGGCTTTCGAGGAACTCCCAAAACGCCTTCTCCTTGCTAACCAGGTGAATGCTGCGGCCGCTCCTCTCTATCCAAGCGACACACTTGTTCCGTGTGCTGGTGGGCCGCTGCTCGCCTCGCGCTGGTCGAGCCTCGATTTCCAAAAGTGCAGAGAGCACGGCCGCGAAGCGAGCATTTGAATCCATCGTCGCAAAACCGTTCCCTTCGACTGCGCGCTTTGCGATTTTCGCAGCCTCGGGACCGTTCGCCTTCTCGGCAAGCATCAGCCATCGCGGCCGTCCAACTTTCGGGGCCGGCCCGATGGCTTGAATTACTTCGACGTCGACAGCCGCCACGACTCCGAGCAACCGAGACAATTCCGGCTTATCAACCCCAAGCGCCGCCGTAATTGTGCTGCGATCAAAATCTCGCTTTTCCAGAAGCGATGCAAAAAGTGCACGCTCGATAAAGCTGAGGTCACGACGCTCACTGTTCTCTTGCCCCTGTGCAATAACCAGTTCGTCATCTGTCAGCTTGCGGACTATCGCTTTGACGGGACGACCAAGCTCCGCCGCCGCGCGCAAACGTCGATGACCGTAGGCAACCTGGTAGCGCCCCGAACTCTTCCGGATGAGGGCGCACAAGAATGGGTACCTGTTGTCCCTGGCCAGCGATCTGCGCCTTGAGACTTTCATAACTTGGATCGGTTTCTACGGGGAGCCGATCTCTTACGAACGAGAACTCGATTTCAGACGGCGCTATCTCAATGACACGCTCGGCGCCAGCGAGCGTCGCCCGAAGCGATTTTGCAGCGGAAGCTTCTTCGGAAAGGCGCTGCAACCCCAGATTCATCGCTTTACTGCGCCGGCTGAGCGAGCAATGGGCGCGGCCGTATCCGAAAGCATTGGCTTGCCTTCCGCAAGCATTTCCCGAAGCGCATCTCTTCCTTTCACGACAGTGCCCTCCCCCACGCTTGTCGCACAAGCTTCTCGATCTCTCGGTTGACGTCATCCATGGCTTCAACAGCGCGGTCGTAGGTCTGTCTGTTTCGCGGCTCACGGCCGGCTTCATAAATCGTTTGCTTGGAAAGTCCGGCGTCCGAAACCGCCGTCGACTTCAACATCATTGCCGTCAGTACCCGTTCGTCAAACAGATTGCGCAAGAGCGCTACGATCTGAGTTTGTGGCGCATCGTTCGGCTCATATCGCGTGATCAAATAACGGATCCAGTCGTATTGAAGGTTACCGCCCGCCTTTCGCACGACCGCAAGCAAATCGGCCGCCATCGCCAAAAATTGGTTCATCGACGCAATATCGAGCATCTGCGGGTGGACCGTGATCAATACGGAAGTGGCTGCGCAAAGCGCCGCCAGGGTCAGAAATCCGAGTTGGGGCGGGCAATCAATGACGACGACGTCATACAAAGGGTCGACATCGGCAACGGCCTTGGCGACGCGAGCAAAAAACATTTCGCTGGAATCACGACTCTCGTCGCTAAGAACCTTCGGCGTGTCATGCTCGAATTCGTGCAGTTCGAGATTGGCCGGAACCAAATCTAGGCCGGGAAAATAAGTGGGCCGAACGATTTCGGACAGTGGACGCCGGGCCGAATTGTAGCGGATCGCGCCGTAAAGGGTTTCATTCTCGGCGACGTCGAATTCGGGCTGATAGCCAAAAAGCGCGGACATCGAGGCTTGCGGGTCGAGATCTATCGCAAGAACCCGATACCCCCGCAGTGCAAAAAATTGGGCAAGATGTGCGGCGCTCGTTGTCTTGCCCGAACCGCCTTTGAAATTCGTGACGGCAATCGTTTGAAGATGCTCGCCCGGAACACGCGTTGGCATGTAGGAGGGCTTGCCCTTCGCGAGATGCTTTCGCAATTCATGAATTTGTTCGAGAGTGTAAGCTCGGCGCCCCCCGCCGTCATTTCGGGGGCAGGGCCTTCGCCAGTGGTCGACAACAGCCGAAGATAGCTGTCAGTCACCCCGATAAGCTTGGCCGCTTCTCCACTAGAAAACTTCCGGAGCTGCTTCTTTGCCTCGGGAGGAAACAGTTTCTCCCGTAGCATCTGCAAGTTGGCGCTCAACGCGCGCGCGTCGCCGGAAATGACCTCGTCAATCGCCTCGCACGGAAGCCGCAGGGCTCTCCAGTTTAATGTTCCGGCTGGGTTGCGACATTCACGGCTTTCGGAGCAAATCGCTTCATTTGCCGCAAATGGTCGTGAGTTGCGAACATAAGTCAAGGACTTTTCGATTAATGAAAGATTAACGCGGAACGGCGGCGACTGACTCTCCGTCACAACGATGTCATCCGACCGCCCAAATATCACAACGCGCGGAATTGTCAGCTGACAATTACGCCTAATACCCGCATCCGCGAGATACGAATCGGAGATCCATTGGGGATGACCCTGGCAAACGGCGCGGATGAATTGTCGATCGTCCGACCCTGCAGTAGGACGAGCGGGTTGGCGCAGCGAGCCAGATCAATGGCGGTATTGTAGGGCCCGCAGCGATGTCAGAGCCCTACCGCACGTCTCATTTTTCAATTCTGTCCCCAAAACCACTCAAAATATCTTCCGCCTGCATGTCTCCTTGGCAAACAATGGCGTAGGAACTCCACGCGCACGCGTGAACGAGCACCTGCTGGAGAAGGGGGGGCAGGGGAGGGGAGGGAAGGGGAGGGGGGGGAATTGTCACGCAGCCGCCACCTTGTTCACCGCTAGAGCAGATGTCACTGAGCTTCTTCGATGGGTCTGCCTCATTTTTGTGGGGTCTGCCTCACTTTGCGTGCTGCTCGGAGCCCTGAATTCGATATGGGCCATTGATATCGCGGGGCAAAATTGGCTCGTTTCCGTGAATTTCCTGCCAGATACTTTCGTCCGAAGCGCTTCGCCGAATCCTGTCGTGTTTTCAGAGCGTTTTGCGTTCAAAGCGGTCTCGGCAAGCGCGGAAAGTGAGGCAGACCCGTTTAAGCGCAGCGCGACACCCGCCTCTCTCTCATGGCCGTTGAGGTCGCGCGAGCAATTTCGTACTCGCGGCGAGCGCGGGGAATTGCCTCAAGAAGGTGGCCTGAGGGGCCCCGATCGACAGCCCGTCGGATTTCGAGGTCGCTCCCCACCTACGTCGAGGGGATCGGCTTCGGACGAGCGGCTCGAGGCGCGGTTCCTTTTAGCATTCGCGGCCGCCCGCTTCCTGAACCGGATCGATAGGGGCGCAGGAATCGCGTATTGATGCGCTTGCGCAAATGGGCGCGGAAGACGGTCATTACCCGGATGAAGCCGGAATTGAAGGCGTCGCCGCAGGAAGTGCTGGCTGGCCTGGTCGAGCGGGTCACCTTCCACAACGAGGAGAACGGGTTCTGCGTCCTCAGAACCAAGGCGCGGGGGCATCGCGATCTCGTGACCGTCGTCGGCGAGGCGGCTTCGATTTCGGCAGGCGAGTGGATCACCGCGTCGGGCGAATGGATCAACGACCGAACGCACGGGCAGCAGTTCCGGGCGCGGTTTCTGAGAACCTCCGCGCCGACGTCGATCGAGGGCATCGAGAAATACCTCGGTTCGGGAATGATCCGCGGGATCGGCCCTGTTTACGCCAGGAAGCTGGTTCGGGCGTTCGCCGAGAAGGTGTTCGACACGATCGAGACGGAGCCGGGACGTCTGCAGGAAGTGGACGGCATCGGCCCGGTGCGAGGAAAACGCATTACCGACTCCTGGGCCGAGCAGAAGGTCGTGCGCGAAATCATGATGTTTCTGCATTCGAACGGCGTCGGAACGGCCCGCGCCGTGAGGATCTACAAGACCTACGGCTCGGACGCCGTGCAGGTAATGACGGAGAACCCCTATCGCCTGACCCGCGACGTTCGCGGCATCGGCTTCAAGACGGCCGATGCGATCGCAATGAGGCTCGGCGTCGAAAAGACCGCGATGATCCGTTTGCGGGCCGGCGTTTCGTTCGCCCTCGCGGAGGCCATGGATGAAGGGCATTGCGGGCTGCCGACCGAGGAGCTGATACCGCTCGCCGAGAGCCTGCTCGATTCCCCGGCGGACCTGATCAGGACCGCACTCGATCTCGAGCGATCCGCTGGCGCTGTGCTCGCCGACAGGGTCGGCGAGAAGTACTGCACGTTTCTCGCCGGTCTTTATCGGGCCGAGCAGACCATCGCCAATCGGTTGATCACGATTGCGCGTGGCAAGCTTCCCTGGCCGTCGATCGATGCGGACAAGGCGGTCGCCTGGGTCGAGGAGCGCAGCGGCCTCAGCCTCGCCGCTAGCCAGCGCGACGCGATCCGGCTGGCTCTGACCAGCAAGGCGCTCGTCATCACCGGCGGGCCGGGCGTCGGCAAGACCACCATCGTCAAGTCGATCCTGCGCATTCTCGGGGTCAAGGGCGTCCGGATGCTGCTCGGCGCCCCGACCGGGCGCGCGGCCAAGCGGATGACCGAGGCGACGGAACTCGAGGCCAAGACGATCCATCGGCTGCTCGAAGTCGATCCCAAGGGCGGCGGCTTCAAGCGCAACGAGAGCAACTGCCTCGATTGCGACCTCCTGGTCGTGGACGAGGCCTCGATGGTCGACGTCCTGCTCATGCAGGCGCTGTTGGGGGCCGTTCCCGATCAGGCGGCGCTCCTTATCGTGGGCGACATCGACCAGCTGCCGTCGGTCGGCCCAGGGGGGGGGGGGGGGGGGCGCGAGCCGGATCATCGTCAACGCGCATCGGATCAATCAGGGCCTTATGCCGGAGCTGGCTCCGCCAGCCGGCGACAGCGATTTCTATTTCGTGCCCGCGGACGATCCGGAAACGGCGGTCTCGCGAATATTGGAGCTGGTCAAGTCCCGCATCCCCAAACGGGTGCAATTCAAATCGATGCAAGGTAGGTTCGGTTTGATTGATTCGGCGGGAGACGAGGGATGGCGGTCGGGGAATTGAGCGATGGGGCGCTGGTTGCGGCTTTGCGAGCGCATCCCGAGCTTCGCCGGCGGGTGTCGTCGATCGTGCGGGCGGTCGAAGGCGAGGCGGGGGAATTGAAGGAGGCCGACGCGGCGGAAGAGCGGATGTTCGAGGAGACGCGTCTTCTGGGACGGGAGGCGTTGCGCAGTTGGGCCGAGCGGCGGGTGGAGGCGACGGAGCGGGAGATTCGCCAACGCCCGCAGATGCATCGCCAAGGCGAAAAAAACTGCGCTGGCATACGAAATTCGGCGAAATAGAGGTTCGGGAGCCGCAATATCGGTTCGGGACGCAACGGGTGCGTCCTTTGGTGCTCGGGGCGAAGGTGAGCCCGCTCGGGTGTTCGCGGCCGCTGCAGCGCGCCATTGTCGACTTCGCCGCCGATCAGCCCTTCGCGCAGGCGCGCGCCAAGCTTGAGGAGCACTACGGCTTCGCGATCGGCGAGAGCACGATCCAGCGGATCACGTTCGCCCACGCTGAGGCGATGCATGAAAGCCATCGCCGGGATCTGGAATTTCCGGAAGCGCCGGGCCTTCGCAAGCCGATCATCGTCGAGACGGACGGCGGCATGGTTCCGATCGTCGAGCCGAGCAGCGAGGAGAAGGACAAGCGCAAGGGCAAGACGCTGTCGTGGCGGGAGGCGAAGCTGTCGCTGGCGCACGCGCAAGGGAACTGCACGCCGGTTTATGCGGGCTCGATCGAGGGCGGGGTCGAAGAGGCCGGGCGCCAGCTGCTTTCCTGCGCGGTTCGCGCCGGCTTCGGGGCGAACTCCCGGGTTCACGCGGTCGGCGACGGCGCGCCCTGGATCGTCGGCCAAATCGAGCAGCAGTTCGGCGATCAGGGTTGCTACCTGATTGATTTCTATCACGTCTGCGAATACCTGGGCACCGCCTCGGCGGCGATCGCGCCCGACCCGGCCACGCGCAGCGCATGGATGGAGACGCAGAAGGAGGCGCTCAAAGGCGGGCGTCTCGACGCCGTCCTACGGGCGCTTGTCGGACATAGCGAGCCTCCCGAAGCCGACGACCAGCACGCGCCCGTGCGAACCTGCCATCGTTATCTCGGCGCTCGCGCCGACCAGTTGAACTATCGCCAGGCCCTGGCCGCAGGACTGCCGATCGGCTCCGGCGAGATCGAAAGCGCCCATCGCTACGTCGCCCAGCAACGCCTGAAGCGGCCCGGCGCCTGGTGGCGCGTCAAGCATGCCGAACATATGCTCGCCTTGCGGATAAACCGAATCAACGGCGACTGGGACGCCTACTGGAAAGCCCTCGCCCAAAGCCCAGCCGTCGCCAACGACAACAGCCCGCAAAAATCACGACGCCGTACCGCCTGACTGCACCACTTTGGATCGCACCCATCCCCAAACGGTTCCGGCTCGATCCCATCCGGGACGTCCAGGTTCTCTGTCCTATGAATTGGGGCGGCGTCGGGGCGCGCTCGCTCAACATCGAGCTCCAGGCCGTTCTCAATCCGGCCGGCGAGCGGAAAGTCGAGCGCTTCGGCTGGACCTTTGCCTCGGGGGACAAGGTGATGCAGATCGAGAACGACTATGACAAGGAGGTCTACAATGGCGACATCGGCTATGTCGGCGACGTCGACCCGGAGGCCGGCGAAGTCACGGTCAGCTTCGACGGGCGCGCAGTCACTTACGGATTCGGCGAGCTCGACGTTCTGGTTCCGGCCTACGCCGCAACCATCCACAAGAGCCAGGGGTCCGAATATCCCGCCGTGATCATCCCGGTTCTCACGCAGCACTACCCCATGCTGCAACGCAACCTTCTTTACACCGGCGTGAACTCGCGGCAAGCGCCTCGTCGTCCTCGTCGGCCAGAAAAGGGCGGTCGCTATTGCGGTCCGCAACGCTTCTAGCCGGCGTCGCTGGTCGAAGCTCGGCGAGTGGCTCAAACTGGGCGCGCCATCGCACCCGCATTGAACCTCATAGGCGGCGCATCACCAGAAGTGCTGGACGCTCACTCGTATGACCGATCAAGCTCACCGAGCCGATGCGCGCGGGCCACACAACTCGGAAAAGAGATGCAATCTTGCGTTTGCCGATGGATCGAGTGGGTCCTTTCCGGGTACGCTGGGGCCAACCCGTTCGATAGCGGTAGCTAAGCCTACCGGGCGCAGTCGGTCGTGATCTCGCGGGTTATTGCGGATGGCTTTGACGCCAGTGAACACAACAGATGTATCACTTCGAATGGAGGTTACCCACGCCGCTCAGCTGCTGGTGACCCGTCACGGTATGGAGGCCGCGCTGAAGACGGCGGCCCACGAGAAATCGAGCGCCAGGCGAGCGCGCAGTCGTCGACGATTTCAATTTTGGACGGCGATTGCGGCGGAGATTGAATTGCGCTCCGGTCAAAGCTTCGCCGATCGATAATCGTACATCCAGCTGCGTGCGATCCACGCCTCTCCAGTTGAGATCGCGGCAACGAGCAACTCGTCCCCCATATCGCTCAAGCGATGTTCGGTTAGATCGTCGAGATCAGCGGCCATCGCGCAGGGATGGCAGGCGGTCCGCGCCGGGGATCGCCGAATGTCGACGAACCGCCTTTGGGCGCAAGGCGGTTCACTGGTCTCCGCCGGCTCGTGAGGTTCGCCACACGCTAAAGCTGCGCGGAGCCACGGATGTGTCGCCGATCAGCGGTTCGCCGCCGAACGGGGCCGGCCAGGACGTCTCAGCGTAGTTGAAGGCAAAGGTGAGATCGCCGCGGCGGCGTAATCGCACTCCCTCCGGCAGCTCGATCGTCGAGAGGCCCGCCTTTCGGCACAGTAGCCCCATCAGCATGCGGAGCGCGCGCGAGTCGGGCCAGCAGGCCAGATAGAAAAAGTTGTCATTGCCGACGAGGGCGGGCGAGTTGTCCGCGAAGGTCGCAAGCGTTTCGGCGCGGGTGTCCAAGAGCTCGCGCCAACGCTCGGCACTGCCCGAAATGGCGCCTTGAATTGCGATATTCGCGCCGGGCCGAAGCGAAGAAACCTCGATCACTCGTGAACGAAGAAGGCGTTGCAACGGGCCGGGCGGCAATTCCTCGGGAATGGAAAAGTGGCGCATCTTCGATCCGGAGCGCGGGCCGAAGACCACCAGTCCCTTCGTCGCGGCGAAGGCCGCTTCGGCTTTCGCCGAAACGATGGGCAAGGAGGGCGCAAGCACAATGCGATACTGCTCGAGGCTCACGCCCGGCGGTACGAAATCGACGTCGAGGCCGAGACTTCTGATGGCCTCGTACCAGCGGAAAACCAATTCCGGATAGCGAAAATCTGCGCCATGGGGCTGGATCGCCGCGACCCAATGCGCTTCGTAATCGTAGACGATCGCGACCTCCGCGGGCACGGTCGCGCGCAAGTCGCCCAGGCGCATGAGGTCGCCAGCCGCGGCCGCCGCCTCACGACCACCGGGCGAAAGCTCATGTGAGCTGGGCAAATTCAGCCCCGCATGCATTTGCTCCTGAGCGAACGGCGCCTGCCGCCAGCGGAAATAGCTCACGACCTCGGCGCCGTGCGCGTGCGCTTCAATCGTCCACAAACGGACCATCCCGCCCGCCGGGGCGGGGTTCCATCGCGCCCAGTTGACCGGCCCGGGCTGCTGCTCCATCACCCAGAACCGCCCCCGGCCCACGCCGCGATAAAGATCGTGGTGAAACGGCGCGATATCGGGGTGCGAAGTGGTCCGCCAGCGGTCACGCTCCGCTTCGGCGAAGGGAAAGCCCTCGAGGAAGCCGAGGGGATAAGAATCCCAGGCCGCAAAATCCAGGCTCCCGCCAAGCAGCCAATGATCGAATTCGTTGAAGAAGCCCATGAAGTTGTGCGTGATCCACCGGCCGGGTGAATAGCGTCGAATGATTTCGCACTGCATGCGGTTGAAGGCCGCCACTTGCTGCGACTGAAACCGCCAGTAGTCGAGCAACGCCGCCGGATTGGGCTCCGTCACGGTGAGAATTGGGAGCGGCGCCTCGTCGAAGCTGCCGAGCTCCATCGACCAGAACACCAATCCCCAGGCTTCGTTCAAACGGTCGGCGGACTGGTAAGCACCTCGAAGCCAGTCGCGGAACGCCTTCAGATCTTCTGCGCCCCACGAGCGCACGGTGTCGTGGCAGCCGAATTCGTTGTCGGTCTGCCATCCGACGAGGGCCGAATGGTCGCCATAGCGCCGGGACAAGGTTTCGACGATCCGCGCGCTCTCTCTCCAGTAGGCCTGCGACGAGAAAGTGTAGTGCCGGCGCGAGCCGAAGCCGCGCGCTCGCCCCTGCTCGTCGACCGGCGCGATTTCGGGATGTTCGTCCATCAGCCATTTCGGCGGCGCCGCAGTCGGAGTGCCGAGCACGACTTTCAACCCGGCTTCGCCGAGCGTGTTCATCGCTTTGTCGAGCCAGTCCCAATGAAACTGGCCTCGGCTCGGCTCATATCGGGACCATGCGAATTCGCCGATGCGAACGTATGCAATGCCGAGTTCCCGCATCCTACGCGCGTCCTCGCCCCACCAGGCTTCCGGCCAGTGTTCAGGGTAGTAGCAAACGCCGAGCATGACGGTCCCTTGCGCGGAAGATCGCATTCGGAACTTACACGATCGGGGCTTCGCGCCGACGCCTGGTGTGTGCGAGCAGTAGAATTGTCGTGCGCGTCAAGGGGCACGCCGTCACGACGCCTGAGCCTGACGCAGCTCGCCGCCACGCATCAGACGCCGGGCGATGTCAGCCGTCTGCAGCGCTGCGCGCTCGGTCGGCGAATGGGCGGCGAGATATCGGGCGACCGCGATGAGGATGCGCCGGCTCTCGTCGGTGTCGCCCCAGACGGCGAATTGCCGGACTCCCGCCTCCAGCATCTGGTAGGCATGAAAGCCCGCGTCTTCCCGCAGCACCGCATGCGCGAGCGTGACGATCAGCTCCTGCGGCGAATGGCCGAGCTCGAGATGCCGCGCCACGAGCCTTGCCGCGAGATCAACCTGTCGCTGGCGGTCGAACGCGTCGAGCAGGGCGTTCCGGATCGCCTCCTCGTCGGCAGGCAGGTCGTCCAGCCGCACGCCGCCCTCGCCTGGAATCCGGGCCGGCGGCAGGTTGAGATAACGGGTCAAGTAGAGGGCCATCGCTCCGTGCAGCAGGCCGCGCGCGGCCGCGAGATGATCGATGGTCGCGATCCCGATCCGCCCAAGGATCTGGCAGAGCGCGTTGGCGTAGGTGAAGACGTGGTGCGCCGTCTCCCAGTCGGCGTGCTCGTTGGCGTTGCCGAAGCGCGCCACGCGAAGCGCCGCGCCGTAAGTTAGCGATCGGCCAAGATCAGCGGGTGCGGCGCCCTGACGGACCGCCGTCTTGATCGAGTCGACGATCCCGGCCGGATTATCCCCCAGCAGCTCCCGGGCGAGCGCCGCATGGTCCGACCAGCCGCTCGCGCGGCGGCTTGCCGCGAACAGCTCCGGGAGTTGGCCGGCCGCTTCGTCGCAAAGCGCGACAAGATCAACAGGCTGGCGCCACTCAGTCAATTCCTCGGCGCCGCGCGCCCCCACCATCTGTCCAACGATTGTCGGCAGCAGGCACGAAGCATGCTCCCAGCCGACCAGGTCGAGGCACTCGAACGCCTTGTTGATGAAGTCGAGCGAGTGTCCGCCGTCGGCGAAGGCCCGCTCGGTCTCGGCGGCGAGCAGGGCGTCGGCGAGTGCGGCGGGCGAAAGATCGGCGGCGATCCCCGTGAGCAGGGTGCGCTCGGCCGCCTCGCGATGGCGAGCCTTTGTCCAGCGCCGCAGCCATCGCTTGAGCGTGGCTTGTTCCAGCCGGCTTTCGAGCGGCGCGCGTTCCCGCCGCGGTGTCTGACCGTCGCAGTCCGACGCCACCCGGCGCGCCCATGGAACAGCGCGAGATAAGCTTCCTCCTCGGGCAGAACGGGTAGCAGATTGGCGTTTGCGGTGAGGATCGTGAGGCCCAGGCCCCAGCCATCCCGGTTTTGGGCCCCGAAAATCGCGGCCTGCCGGACGATGTCGGCTTTCGGCGCCCCGGCCGCGAGCTGGCCGTGCACCGCCTTGGCGATGACGAGGCCGATGTCGTGCGCAAGGCCGTCATTAAGCCGCTGGCGCCAATGCATGGCGGGGTCGGCATGACCGAATGTGGTCTTTACCCAGACCTCGCCGTTGCGCAGCTCGACCGGGAAGGTCGGAGCCTCGTCCGCCCACAGATCGAAGGTGCAGCCGCTTTCGAGGTCGAAGCGGCCGTGGTGCCAGTGACAGGTCAGGATCCCGTCCTCGATGCTGCCCCGGTCGAGCGGGAAGCCCATGTGCGGGCAACGATTGTCGAGCGCAAGACGCGCCCGCGATCATGGACGACGAGGATCGGGCGATGGGTGCCATGCACGACGAGCCGGCCCTTCGCCTTCAGTTCGTCGAGGCTCCCTGCAAGCGTGAAGTCCGTGTTCGGCGCGTCCATGAGCGTGCCTCCGGTATCCGCCTGGTTTGAGGCCGTCGGAAAGCGCCGCGATCCACCTCGGAGCGGCCGCTAGCTTCATCAGCCGATGCGACGATGCCCTTGCCAGGCGGCGGCCATGTGGCGAAGCTGTCTTGCGAACGCACGAGCGAAGCATTTGGCGCGAGGTCCGGATGAACAATCGTCAGGT
>CAWDTW010000088.1:0-86906 GCA_963805295.1 uncultured Alphaproteobacteria bacterium
CGAGGTCTTCGAGCCGCGGATCGGGCTCGCGCAAAGAACTCGCTGAAGATGCGCGCCGCCCCGTAGAGAACGCCAAACGCGCCGGCGATAAAGCCTGGCCGACTCAACGCGCCGCGCCGGGCAAGCACGAAGAGCATCGTGAAGGCGAGCACGCCCTCGAGAAGCGCCTCGTAGATCTGGCTCGGATGGCGCGGCAGGCCGTCGGTCCCCGGAAACACCACCGCCCAGGGACGTCGGTCGGGCGGCCCCACAGCTCGGGACGAATGAAGTTGGCGATCCGGCCGAAGAAAAGCCCGATCGGGGCGACCAGCGAACACAGATCGAGCACCGTCAAGGCGGGCGCATGATAGCGGCGGGCGAACAGGAGGATGCCGAGGAACGCGCCGATCAGGCCGCCATGAAAGGCCATGCCGCCCTCCCAGACTTTGAAGATGTCGAGCGGATGGGCGAAATAATAGTGCGGATCGTAGAACAGGACGTTGCCGAGCCGCCCGCCGATGATGACGCCGAAGGCGCAGTAGACGAGGAGGTCGTCGACGCTCTCCGGGCTCGGCCGCTTCGCTCCCGCCCAGTAGCGGTCGTTCGCGACGATCGTCGAATCAGCCGCCAGCCGAGGACGAGGCCTGCGATATAGGCGAGCGCGTACCAGCGGATGGCCAGCGGCCCCCACTGCACAAGAACGGGATTGATCGCCGGAAAAGGCAGGACAAACATGGGCATCGGCGCGACCCTGATGCGCTGGGCCCGGGACGGCGTCAAGGTCGCGCGGCGGAATCATCGCGGCTGCGATCCTTTGCCGTTCAACGGTCGCCGGCCGCGAGCTTGTGGGCCGCGAGCCGGTCGTAGATCGGTCGCGCGGCCGCGGCGATCGGCTTCAGCGCGTCGGGCAACTCGTCGAAGCGGGTTTCGCGCCGCGGCGGGGCGAACCCGTCGACCGCTCGACCGACTCGTACCAGGCCGGCGCCCAGACGCCGTCGGTGGCGCGGCGTCCCGGCGCCCAGGACAGCATCGCCGGATCGAAGGGAACGCCGCAGGCCGCGCAAAGCGCCGTGAGGGCGCCGCCCGGGTCGGCGAGCACGTCCTGGCTCTCGACGACCGGCGGCGCGCGGCCGAGCCGATCGGCGGCGCGGTCGAACAGCTCCGCCTGCGCCGGCAGGCCGATCTCGTCGAGGGTGAAGTCGTCGCGCTTGAGCGAATAGGAGGCGAGCACGGCCTCGGGCGCGCGGATGAGGAAGGCGTTGACGAGGCCGTCGCGCCAGTCGCGGCCGAACTCCGGCAGCATGTGGTGGGTCATGTGCTTCTGGTACCAGACGGCTTGCCGTCGGGCGGCGGCCCGAGGAGCCCGTCGGCGACCTTGCGCCAGTCGGTCGGCTGCGAGGCGATCACCTCCTCCCGCATCGGGTGGATGAGGCCGGTGGCGACGAGATAGGCGGCGTAGAACGGCTCGTCGCTCACCGCGCAGTCGGCCCGCGCGCCGAACGAGCGCATCATCGCGGTCGAGATGTTGCGCGGGCCCGACCACATCGCGATGCGCACGACGGATCGCCGCTCACGGCGACCTCCCTTCGGCCTCTTCGGCTTCCAGCGCCTGACGGCGGCCCTGAGGCGCCGCGTCAGCGGCCCGGAGGCGTCCTCGGGCGTTCGCGGCCCTTCGCCGATCGTGCGGCCGTCGACCCGCACGACGGGGGTGAGGCCGGCGAAGGTGCCGGTCGTGAACGCTTCGTCCGCGCCATAGACGTCGAACAGCGAGAAATCCTTCTCGAACGCCGGCACGCCTTCGCGCCGCGCCGCCCGTAGCGCCGCGCCGCGGGTAATGCCGCCAAGGCAATAGCCGCCGCCCGAGGTCCAGACCTCGCCCTTGCGCACAATGAAGAAATGCGTCGAATTGCAGGTGGCGACGAAGCCGCGGTCGTCGAGCATCAGCGCTTCGTCCGCGCCCGCCTCCATCGCCTGGATGCCGGCGAGGATGCAGTTGAGCTTCGAATGCGAATTGAGCTTCTGGTCCTGTTCGGCCGGGCCGGTGCGGCGGACGTGCACGGTGAAGAGATCGAGCCCGCGCACGAACATTTCCGGCCTCGGCCGCTTCCACTCCGGGATGATGACGATCGTCGCGGCGCCGACGGTCAGGCGCGGGTCCTGATAGGGCGAGCGCTTGACGCCGCGCGTCACCATCAGCCGGATGTGGACGCCGTCGGTCATGCCGTTGGCCTCGATCGACGTCGAAGAGGCGCGCCTTCAGGGCTCGCGCGAGAGGCCGATGTCGATGCGGAGCATCTTCGCCCCGTCCCAGAGCCGGTCGAAATGGCGGGAGAGGAAGGCGATGCGGCCGTCGACGAGGCGCAGGCCCTCCCAAACGCCGTCGCCGAGCACGAAGCCGGAATCGAACACCGAGACTTTGGCTTCCGCGCGCGGCGTCAGCGTCCCGTTGACGCTGATCAGCACGGAATCGTTGCGCGGGTCGCCGACGTAATCTTGCGTTCCTGCGGAGGGTGGCGTGCGGTCCGGCATGATTCTCCTTGTGTTTCAGCATCGTCAGCATGGCGGCGCGCCGCGCCGGCGGCAAGAGTCAATTCGCCAGTCGTTTCGGCGAGGGCGGCGACGGGCGAAGCCGCCTGCGCCGGCCTTGCCTTCGCCGCCTTGCTCGGGCAGGGAGGGCGGGCGCATTCGCGCCTCAAGCGGACCAGGAAGCAAGGAAAGCATGAAACGCGTTCAGGACATCGCGTGGCCGGTCATCGGCTTTGGGGCGGTGGCCGTATCGTCCTGGTTTCTGTTCAAGGAATTGCACGGGCTGTCGTTCGCGAGCCTGCGCGACGCGATCGCCTCGATATCGCCGCCGCTGGCTGGCCGCGATCGCCTCGACTTCGGTCGCCTATGCGGCGCTCGCCTGGTACGACCAGATCGCGCTGCAGCATCTTGGCCGGCGGTTGAGCTGGCGATTTGTCGCCCTGGCGTCGTTCACCGCCTACGCGATCGCCCACAACGTCGGCGCGTCCGTCCTCTCGGGCGCGGTCATCCGCTACCGCGCCTATTCGACCAAGGGCTTGAGCGTCGGCGAGATCGGCGTGCTGGTCGCCTTCTGCTCGTTCACCTTCGCGCTCGGCGCGGTGACGCTCGGCGGCCTTTTGCTGCTCTTCCGTCCCGAACTCGTCGAGCGCTTCGACGGCGCGCCGCTGTGGATCGGCGAAGCGGGCGCGCTCGTGCTGATCGCCGCGCCGTGCCTCTATGTCATCGGGTCGCTCCTGCATTTTCGCCCGTTCAAGCTCGGCGGCTTCGAACTCGTCTATCCGCGCCCGCCGGTCGCGGCGCGGCAAATGCTCGCCGGACCGCTCGAATTGGTCGGCGCGGCCGGCATCATCTTCTTCGCGCTGCCGGGCGCGGCCAATCCGGGTTTCCTGGTCGTGCTCGGCGTCTTTCTCGCCTCCTTTTCGCTCGCGCTGGTGAGCCACGCGCCGGGCGGGCTCGGCGTTCTGGAGATCGCGTTTCTCGAAGGAATGCCGGACATGCCGCAGGCCAATGTCGTGGCGGCGCTGCTGGTGTTCCGGCTGCTCTATCTGATCCTGCCGCTCATTTTCGCGCTCGGCGTCGTCCTCGTGTTCGAGCGGGACCGTTGGCGCGCTCTCGTGCGTCTGAGAGGAGGCCTTCCCCATGCCGTCGGCGATCGAGATTGACGACAACGACGTTCTGCTGGCCATCGACCTGCAGGCCGATTTCATGCCCGGCGGCGCGCTGGCGGTCGAGGACGGGCGATACGATCGTGCCGCTGGTCAACGCGCTCGCCCGGCGTTTCGCCCATGTCGTCGTCACCCAGGACTGGCATCCGGCGGCATGCCTCCTTCGCCTCGAGCCACGACGCAAAACCGTTCGAGGCGAGGCGCCTCCCCTACGGCGACCAGACTCTGTGGCCCGACCATTGCGTTCAGGGAACCGCGGGCGCGGCGCTCCATCCGGGCCTCGCGACCGACCAAGCCTTTCTCATTTTGCGCAAGGGCATGCACGCGGGCGTCAATTCCTATTCCGCCTTTGTCGAGGCGGACGGCAAGACGACAACGGGGCTCGCCGCGCTCCTACACCGCGCAGCGTCAAGCGCGTCTTCGCCTGCGGCCTCGCGACCGATTATTGCGTCGCCTTTTCCGCGCTCGACGCGCGCGCCGCGGGGTTCGAGACCTTCGTGATCGAGGACGCCTGCCGCGCGATCGACGCCAACGATTCCCTCGAGGCCGCCTGGGCCAAGATGAACGCCGCCGAGGTCTGGCGCATCCAGTCGCGCGAAATCCTGGGCTGAGCCCGCCGCCGTTAACCCTGCCGCCGGACGCGCCGCGGCAGTTTACCGTGGGTTAACCCTCCCCGACGCATTGAAAAGGGCGACGAGCGGCGCTCCGGGGGCGCGCGCCCGAAACCCCCGTCGCCGGCGTCGAAATGGTCACGCTCTACCATCATCCCTTTTGCCCGCATTCCCGCTTCGTCCGCCTCGCGCTCGGCGAGATGGGGATCCAGCCGAAGACTCATCGAGGAACGAGCTTGGGAGCGGCGGCGCGAATTCCTTCTCATGGCCGCCGAGGGCGCGACGCCGGTCATGGTCGAGGACCAGTCGACGGTCCTGCCGGGCGCGGAGGTCATCGCCGAATATCTCGACGAGACGCAAGGCCCCGCCCTCGGCGAGCACAGGCTGCTGCCCGACGATCCCGCTGGGCGCGCCGAGGCGCGGCGGCTGACGGTCTGGTTCAACGTCAAATTCTTCAACGAGGCGAGCCAATGGCTCGTGCGGGAGAAAATCACCAAGCGCTTCATGAGCCCCGAGCATGGCGGCGGCGGGCCCGACATGCAGTCGGTGCGCGCGGCGCGCTCCAATCTGCGCTATCATCTGCGCTACATCGGCCACCTCATCAGGGCGCGCAACTGGCTGGCCGGCGACCGGCTGACCTACGCCGACCTCGCCGCGGCGGCCCATCTTTCCTGCCTCGACTATCTGGGCGACGTGCAGTGGGACGAGAACGAAACCGCCAGGATCTGGTACGCGCGGGTGAAGTCGCGGCCATCGTTCCGCCCGCTGCTGGCGGATCGCCTGCCGGGGACGGCGCCGAGCGCGACCTACGCCGATCTCGACTTCTAGCCTCGCTCAAGGGCAAGGCGCGCGCGCTCGGCTTCGACGCCTGCCGCGTGACCTCGGCCGAGCCGCCGCCCCATGCGCGCGAACGCCTCGCCGCGTGGCTCGCCGAGGGCGCTGAGGGCGACATGGACTGGATGGCGGAGACCTTCGAACGGCGCGCCGATCCGCGCGCGCTCATGCCGGGCGCGAAAAGCCTCGTCATGCTCGGCCTCAACTACGGGCCGAAGGGCGATCCGCTGGCGCCGCTCGGGCGAAAGGACTGCGCCGCGATCTCCGTCTATGCGCGCCATCGCGACTATCACGACGTCGTCAAGGGCAAACTGAAAGAGCTCGCCGCGTTCCTCGTTGCGGCGGCGCGCCCCGAGCCCGCCGACGTCAAGGTGTTCGTCGACACCGCGCCGCTGATGGAAAAGCCGCTCGCCGCGCGCGCCGGCATCGGCTGGCAGGGCAAGCACACCAATCTGGTGTCGCGCGCGTTCGGCTCGTGGCTGTTCCTCGGTGCGATCCTGACCGATCTCGAACTTCCCCCGGACGAGCCGGAGACCGACCATTGCGGGACCTGCCGCGCCTGCCTCGACGTCTGTCCGACGAACGCCTTTCCCGCGCCCTATCGGCTCGACGCGCGCCGCTGCATTTCCTACCTGACGATCGAATTGAAAGGGCCGATCCCCCGCGCGTTCCGACCATCCATCGGCAATCGCGTCTATGGCTGCGACGATTGTCTGGCCGTCTGTCCGTGGAACAGGTTCGCGAAGAAGGGGCGGGAAGCGAAACTCGCCGCGCGCGAAGACCTCGACGCGCCGCCCCTCGCCGAACTCGCGCGCCTCGACGAGGGCGGGTTCCGCGCGCTGTTCGCGGGCGGGCCGATCAAGCGCGTCGGGCGCCAGCGCTTCCTGCGCAACGTGCTCGTCGCGATCGGCAACGCGGGCGAGCCGGCGCTCGCCGCAGCCGCCGCGGCGCGGCTCGACGACGAGTCGCCGCTTGTGCGCGGCGCCGCCGTCTGGGCGTTGGCGCAACTGATTTCGCGCGAAGAATTGGCCGGGCTGGCCAGGGCCCGGGCCGACGGCGAACGGAATCCCGATGTCGCCGAGGAATGGCGCTTCGCCCTCGGCGCGGCAGTATCGTGATCGCCCCTCTGCCCCGCGTCCGGCCCTCGGGCTCGCGACGACGCGTCTCTAGTGCGCGGCGGCTGTCTCGGCCTGATGCTTCAACCGCTCGATCTCGTCTTTCAGGTGCAGCTTTTTCCTCTTGAGTTCGTGGATCTTGATGTCGTCTGACGCCGGATGGCTTTCTTCGACGATTATCGCTTCCTCAATCGCCTGATGACGGCGCACCAGCTCATTGAGACGCGAGTCAATCGACATGGAACCGCTCCGTTTGGCTCATAACGACGAAATTGTGACACATCGAGCGCCCAGCGCAAGCGGCAAAATGGCGCCATCCTGTTCAATTTGTCGTTTCGGCCGGTAACATTCGTCTTCGATTTTCGCGAGGCGGGACCGTCGTTCCGCACGGCGGCGGCGCCGGGATTTAGGAGCGACGTCCGCGACTTACGCGTTGCCGCGACGCGCGCCCCTGCGCCTTGCTTCCGTCGAGCCGCTCGCTCATAGTCGGCGCCCTCCGTGACGCCCGGGGGAAGCGTCGAGAAGGCGGAAGGCGTGATGAGATGATGGAGAAAGAGCTCACGCAGGAGGAGCGCGCCGCCCTTGTCGCCCAGATCGAGCGGCTGCGCGAGGAGCACCGCGATCTCGACGCCGCCATCGAGGCGCTGAGCGATGCCGGCCAGGCGGCCGACCAGCTGCAGTTGCAGCGGCTCAAAAAGCGCAAGCTGCTCTTGCGCGACAAACTCGCTCGGCTCGAGGACCAGCTGACGCCCGACATCATCGCCTGAACGGAGGCGCGCATGCCTTATGAGGTCAACGCCGATCTGCCGGCGTCCGTCCGCTCGCATCTGCCCGAACGCGCCCAGACGATCTTCCGCGAAGCCTTCAACCACGCCTACGCCGCCCACGCCCGCGACCCGCGCCAGGAGGAAGCCGCCTTTCGCATCGCCTGGGCGGCGGTGAAGAGGGTTTACGAGAAGGTCGGGGACGAGTGGGTCGAGAAAGGGTAGCCGTTGCGGCGTCGTCTCCCCTATCCGCCCTCGCCCGTTCGGGTTTCGCCCCCAGGCTCCCGCGCCCGCAGCCGCTCGGCGACATCCGCATCGGTGAGCCGCGCTTCGTAGATCGATCGCATCTCGATGCTGCGCGCGGTCGCCGTCGCCACGACGATGGCGATGAGCATTGGCAGGGCGAAGAGACGCGCCTGTCCGGTAAGCTCCATCATCATGACGAGGGTGGAGATCGGGCCTTGCGTCGTCGCCGCGACAATCGCGCCGGCGCCGAGGAGCGCGAAAAGGCCGACGTCCCCTTGCGGAACGAACGCAAGCCAGAGGGCGCCGAGCGCGCCGCCGGCGAGCGCGCCCGCGGCGAGCGAGGGCGTGAAGAGGCCGCCCGGCGCGCCGCTCGCGTCCGAAGCGACGGTGCAGAGCGGCCGGAGCGGCAGAAGGACGAGGACCACGACGGGCGCCAGAGGCTGGCGGAACAGGAGCCCGGCGACGCCCTGCCCGTTGCCCAGCACTTCCGGGAACGGGATCGAAATGAGCCCCACCGCGAGAAAGACGAGAGCCGGCGCGACGAAGCGGCGCCAGTCGGACGGGCGGGCGCGATCGGCCCAGGCGATCAGGCGAACGAAGACGACCGACCACAGGCCGATGAGCGGCGCGGCGAGCAAAGCCCAAACATAGGTCTCGGCCGTGACGGCGAAGGCCGGCGTCGCGCAGATCGGCGCGTTGGGGATGACGAAGGTCGCGATCTGGGTTGCGATCGTCGTCGCGGCGAGCGCCGGCAGGACGAGCCTCAGCGCCAGCGTTCCGCGCAGCACCTCGAGCGCGAAGAGGGCGCCGCCGAGCGGCATGCTGTAGACGGCGGACATCCCGGCGCCGGCGCCGATCGCCACCATCAGGCGGCGTTGTTCGTCCGACAGCCTCTGCAGGCTCGAGGCGAGATTGCCGAACACGGCGCCGGTCTGTTTCGGCGCGCCCTCGCGCCCGAGCGACGCGCCCATGCCAACGATGACGATCGACAGCACGCCGCTGCCCAGCGTCCTCAGCGTCGGCATTCGTCCGGCGTGAAACCAGATCGCGGCGGTGGTGTCGATGCTGTTGCCGGAGGCGAGGCGCGTCAGCAGCCACTGTCCGGCGGCCGTGACGAGGCCCGCGCCGAGGAGCAGCAGGATGTGGCGCCAGGGTCCTGCGCGCCGTGCGGCCTCCGTCAGCCCCGAAGGCTCGTTCACGCCCCAGGCGACGCCCTGAACCTCCTTCAAGAGAACTGTCAGAAGCGCCGCGCCGAGCCCGACCCCGACGCCCGTGAGGATGACGGCGACCCAGAAGCGGAGAGCGGCCGGGTCGCTGAGCGTCCGCGGAACCTGCGCTTCAGAGGCGCGCCCTTCCCCTGCTGTGTCCGCGAGCTCCGTCCGGGAAGCCAAAGCCTCCTCCGCTGGCAGGACAACGCGCAACGTTCTCCGCCAGGCGCGCCCCGAGCGCAAGCCGCCGCTTCAGCTGTTGATCCTGGCGCGGCTCGCGGGAGCCGGGCCCGCCCCATCGCGCGGAGGCGGCGTCGCAGCGCCCCATCGCGACGCGAACTCTTCCCTCGCTGAAGTTGCGGACGAAGGTCGCGGCCATTTGGGGAAAGCGCGGCCCCATCATGGTGACGAGGCCGAGGCCCGCGGCGAGGGCGGCCGCGGCGCGGCGAAGGCGAGCGCGGCGGGATCGATCGGTCCGGGGCCGCAAGCCGCGAGCGCCCGCTCGATCCTGGCGACGAGGCTCTCCGCGTCGCCCGCTTCGTAATGCCGCCGCGCAAGGTCGATCGACATCGAGTCTCCCCGCGAAGGTTCGGTATTTTACATCGATGATGATGAATATCCGGGCGCCGGTCAAGCGGAGCGCTGGGGGCGCAGGCGTCTAAAGTCTTGGCTCACGCGGTCCTAGTGGAGCAACCGAGGGCTGGCCCTCTCCGGGCCAAGTCGTCTGGAGGAAGTGCGTCGGCTCGGCCGGGGTGTAGGTTCCGTGCCAGTGGGTTAGGTACACCTGTTTGGGGATCGCAATCAGCTTCAGATTGCACTCAGCCACGGCAGTTGCATTGCGCTCGGCGCCGCGGATGACGCTGGTCAGTCCTACGGCCACACCGGGCGGCGAGGTGACACTGCGGTAACCGCCGAGCGGAATGATCCGCAGCCCCGGCCCGAGTGGGACATACACAAAGGCTGCGGGACTGCCGCTCTCAAGAAGAACGTCGCCCGCTTTCAGTTCGATGACCCGCACATCCATGAACGCGGCATCCACGTCCACGGCGGGATCGACGCGCAGGCCACAGCTCGCCAGCTGCTCGCGGAGCTTTCGCCGCTCCGCGACATCCCCGGTGAACGGCTCAGCCGCGAGGTAGCGCTTGCGCTCCTCAGCCTGGACGTTCACCAGGGAGGGTACCGGCCGGCTGCAACTCCCCAGATCGGGATTGATGGCCCGCAGCGCTTCGCAGACCAAAGGGGCAAAGCCCGCATTGTCCTCGGTGTGCTCAACCAGAACCTGCATTTGCTGGTCCGTCTTGACGCAGGACGGGGGTTGGCCAGGCGAGGGCGCTGGCCGCCGGAAACTGGCGATCACGTCGGCCTGGATGTCGTCGATGACCAGGGCGGCGTTGTTAGCGGCGCGGCCAATGGTCTTGTCGTCGGGAAATCTGCTGCGGTAGAAGGCAATGCGCAGGTCGCCCTCGTGCGTGAGCTAGAGCGGAATCCGATCATCCTGTATCGTGCTCATAACCACAGGATTTGAAGTAATTTGTACATTGCGAGGGCTTGAAGATTTCGGCGCAGGTTTCGAGGGCGCGCATGAGGCCCGCGACGGTCCGTTCGGCGATTTTGCGCAGGAAGGCTTTGAGCTTGGAGAAGGCTTTTTCGATGGGGTTCATATCAGGACTGTAGGCTGGGAGATATCGCAACTCCGCGCCCGCCGCCTTGATGAGTTGCTCGACCCGCGGCCCCTTGTGAGCCGGGAGATTGTCCATGACGACGACCTCGCCGGGCGAGAGCGTGGGGACGAGGCATGTCTCCAGCCAATCCTCGAACCGGGCGGCGTTGATCGGTCCGTCGAAAGTCTTTGCCGCTGTCAGGCCGCGAAGGCGAAGGCCGGCGACCAAAGTCACCGTTTTGTAGTGACTGTGCGGGATGGCCGCCCGCAAGCGGCGCCCGCGCCGGCAACGTCCGCTTTTGCGCGCGAGATTGGTGGAGGCTCCGGTCTCGTCAATGAAAACGAGTTTCGTCGGATCGAGATCGAGTTGCCCCGCGAACCATTCCCGGCGTCGACTTTGCACGTCCGCGCGTTGTTGCTCCTCGGCATGCGCCGTTTTTTTTAAAGGTGATCGCGTGACGGTCGAAGAAGCGCCACAGCACGGAGACCGCAAAGCGCTCGCCGCAATTGGCGATCAGCCGCTCCTGGATCTCGAGCAGCGTCTTGTCCGGGCTGCGCCGGATCAGGCCCAACAGATAGTCGTGATGCGCCTCGATCCGGCCGGAGCGTCGGTCGCCGCCACAAGGCGCCGGCGAAATTTCGCCCGTGGTCTTGAACCGCTTCACCCAGCGCACTGCGCTCGCTATGCTCACTTTGAAATGCGCGGCCGCCTGATTGCGCGACAACCCGCCCAAGACCACCGCCTCAACCACGCGCTCGCGAAGATCGTTGGAAAGACCCATCCCCGCCGCCCCCATTCTCGCAGCGTGAATGAGGAAGCAGAAATTAACCGATTCGGCGAATCCCCCAACCGATTCAATCCGTTCGGATACCGCTCTAACTGCTGACCATGTTGGCTTCGCCAGCGCTGAGAGGGTGGTCTCCCTCGATCATGTACAACTTCGAGGTGTACGCCGAGCGTAGCGCATAAATGGATGAGGCGGTGGACTCGCTGACGAACACCTCGTAGCCGGCCGACGTCTTGAGAGTAGTGCCCCGCTGCCGCAGCGCGTCCGCAGAGCGCAGGCAGCGGAGAGTGTCGATGACGTCCTCCACCAAATCCCGCAGAGCCGGTTCGCCGGACGTCAGCCAAACAAAGGAGTCGCGCTCGAAATCCTTATACCAGCGCTCCACCTCGGGATTGCCCCTTTCGACGGCCGGTCGGGCCTCGAGACGCGCCAGGGTCTCACGGTGGCCGGCCGCCGCCTGCTCCAAAGGCGCGACCTCCTGACTGCTTGAGGTCGATGACCGGGCCGCAGACAGCTTTCGCTCCGCCGCGGCAAGCTTCTGTTGCAGATACAAATAGTTGAGGTCTGTTGCAACGCTGCGCTGCAGGACTTGCCGCAACCGCGCTGGGTCGTTCAGCGTGTCGATCGGCACCTTGGTTTTGCTGTGCCCGACTGACATCGCCAGCAGCTCGCGCAGGAGCAACCGCGACGGCGCCGCCACCAGCCCGCGAGCCGCCAAGCTCAGCGCTCGCCACGGAACGTTGCCGCTGTTTTCTTCGTAGACGGCGTCTACTAGCCCGCATTATGCAGCGCCGTGACGTTTTCGGCGGCGCGTTCTGGTGATTTTTCGGAACCGCGCTTGCTCGCGGACGCGCGGCATTGTCTCCGGCTTTGGGCCTGAAACGGGTGGAGGGGTTTGCGGGTTGAAGGGA
Organism: uncultured Alphaproteobacteria bacterium; assembly: GCA_963805295.1. Lineage (GTDB taxonomy): Bacteria > Pseudomonadota > Alphaproteobacteria > Rhizobiales > Beijerinckiaceae > Roseiarcus. Next base: position 11,809 of record CAWDTW010000088.1, read on the forward strand.
TGGGTTTGACGTTCGGGGACGTTCACGCCCCGTGTTTCAAGTGACGAGGCGCGGGATGCGCTGGAGGGCGAAACGCAGGATTTCCTGGCCGGGGCATGACGTCGGCAGATGGACGCGGATCATGGTTTTCATCTCGACGACGCGGGCGGCGATCTTGACGAGGCGCAGGCGCAACGTGTCGAATTGGGCAACGCGCCACATCGAACGCCTGGGCATCGATGCGCGCAGCCCCCACATCAGCCAGTAGGCGCCGGCGTGCAGGAAAAGCCGAAACTGATTGGCGGTCGCCTTGGTGCATGAGGTGCGATCCGACGCCAGATGCGTCTTCCAGGATTTGATGTGGTTTTCGGCCTGGCCGCGCCGGCAATAGACGTCTTCGCAGAGCACGCGAGCGTTGCGCTTGTTCAGATTGGTGACGACGAAGCGCGTGTCTGATCCTTCCGCGCCCGCTTCGACCCGGGCGATGATCCGCTCGACCCGGCTCCAGCTTTGCGCGCCGTCGAAGAACTCTTTGAAACGACGAAGCTTGCCGTCTCTGGGCGCGGCTTCGAACCGTGCCTTTACACTGGCTTCGAGACTTTCGACATGCCGGCGCAACGTCGTAGTCGGCGCGACGCCGAAGATGTAATCGAGGCCGCTCGCCCGACACCAGTCGAGAACCTCGGGGCCGCAGTAGTGGCTGTCGGCGCGCAGCAGGATCTCAGTGTTGGGCCAATGGGCTCGGATCGCGCGCAACAGCCGGCGGAGGAAGGGTTTGATCCTAAATTCGGCGGTTGAGGCGTTTTCCGGGGGCTGAGAATCATTCATTTTCATATGCATGGGACAGGATTTCGCGCGCTTTGGGGCTCACCCGTCGGGTGAACAATCTCCGGTTGAACCCGACGCGTCGGGCGTGGGCGTCGTGGTCGACAGTTTCGCCGGTTCAATTCGGGTCGAGTTTGATCATGAAGCGGCGTTTACGCCGCTCGGGCAATTGCCGTTCTTCATCGATTTTCTGAAGACCGCGGGGTTGTTCGAGGCGTTGGTGGCGGATTGCCCGCTGCGTTACACCAGTCCGAACGCGCCCAAGAAGCGCGACGTGCTGGGGACGGCGATGTTGTCGATGTTGGCCGGGCACAAGCGCTACGCGCATATCGCGGCGCTGCGGAGCGACCGCGTGTTGCCCGAGCTTCTCGACATGAGCAAGATCGTCAGCGAGGACGCGGTTCGGCGGGCGTTCGCGGCGATCGAGGAAGAAGCGGGCGCGAACTGGCTACGAGGTCATCTCGACCATTGCGTGGAGCCGCTTTTGAGCGAGCCGTGGATACTCGACGTCGATACGACGGTGAAGCCGCTCTACGGCCATCAGGAAGGAGCGGTGGTCGGCTACAATCCCAAGAAGCCTGGGCGGCCCAGCCACTGCTATCACACCTATTCGATGGCGGGGACGCGATTGGTTCTCGAGGTGGATGTGAGCGCGGGCGACGAGCACACTTCCAATCACAGCGCGCCTGGCCTTTGGGCGCTCTTGGACCGAACGCCGCGCGATTGTTGGCCTTCTCTTTTGCGCGGCGACAAGGGCTTCGGCAATGAGGGGATCATGGGCGAAGCCGAGCGGCGCGCTTTGCCGTATTTGTTCAAGCTACGGCTGACCGCCAACGTCAAACGCGCGATCGAGCGTCTTTCGGGGCAGAGTGATTGGGTCGATTCGGGCCAAGGTTGGCAAGCCAAGGGGACCGAGATTCGATTGCAAGGCTGGAGCCGACAACGGCGCGTCGTCGTATTGCGGCGGCGCGTGAGAGGCGCGCTGGCGACGCCCGCGATGGACGAGGATGGACCGCCTCGGCTCGCCTTCCTCGACATCGGTGCGAGCGAGGAGATGTGGGAATATCAGGTTCTCGCGACCACGCTCGCCGAGGCCCTGGAAAGCTTTGGCCAGCTCTATCGCGACCGCGGCGATGGAGAGAATGTCTTCGACGAGTTGAAGAACCAATGGGGCTGGGGCGGCTTCGTCACGCATGACCTGGCGCGCTGTCGTCTGGCGGCCCGCCTCGTGGCGTTGTTTTATGATTGGTGGAACATCTTCACGCGCTTGGCCGAGCCGGATCGTCACCGAGAAGCGATCACGAGCCGGCCATTGTTGTTGCACGCCATCGCCGAACGGGTGCGCCATGCGCGACAAACGACGATCAAGATCACCAGCACGCACGCCAAGTCCGTTCCCGCTGCAAAGGCGCTTCGAGCGGTAGCCCTATTCCTGAGGCGGTTGGTCACAAATGCGGAGCAGTTGACGCCCTGGCAGCGTTGGCGCGAAATCCTCTCCCGCGCCTTTCAAGCCTTCCTCAAAGGCCGCGCCCTGCGCGCGCCGCCGCGCTTATGTCCATCTTGACGCAACCGCAGATTGAACCCCCCCCGCTTCACGAACGACGATCAGAGCCAACTGCCGAATTTAGGTTGATCTCCTTGCCGCTCGGCCGCTTGGCGGGACGAAGCACGGCAGTGACGAAGCGGCCCTCGCCGTCGAACACGACGATGGGCTGAAAGCCGTATTCGTCGTAATGCGCGTTGAACAACCGCAACTGCTGCCCGCCATGGACCGCGTCGAACGTGTCGTCGATGTCGAGGGTGATCCGTTTGGGAACCTTGTGAAAGGACTCGCAATAGAGATCGACCATCGCGCGACCCATCCGCAACAGGGCGCGAACCTCCGGCAGATTTTCCAACCGCGAGATCGTCGACTGCGAGCACAGTTCGCGATCCGACGGCGTCAGATCGAGCGCCATCTTGAACATCGGATCGCTCCGCAGGCAATTGGCGTCGTTGCCGTCCTCATAGCCCGCCGCGATCATCAGCAGCCGAAAGCGGATGATGTCGGCAAGGCTGTGGGTGATCTGATCGGGCGCGCGCCGGTCCACCATGCAGGCGGCGAGCCGATCGGCGACGCGAAGGCGCTGGTCGACCTCGCGCAACGCCAGAACGCCGCCATCCGACGACAGCAAGCCGCCGTCAAACTTGACCTCGACGCGCTTGCCCGAAACAGGTGACAACCCAGGCAACGGCAACATAGGATCGTTCATGGCGGGTGCGGCCTCGCTGAAATCGCGCGAATCGGCTTAGACAACCAAATTATACACGAAATCAGCTATTTACGCCACACCCGCCAACCCGCAATGCATAATCCGGGCTAGGTCGTCAAAGTCCCGGCGGAAGACCGCCTGGGTGGCGAACTCGGGATGCATAGCCCTGCCAAACGCCGAGAAGTCGCGCATGCCGATGTCGTGCAGGTAGGCGAGCAGCACGCCGTAGCCGCGTAGGAAATCCAGTCGGACGGTTGGCCGAACCGGAATAAGGACGCCGTGAATGGTGTCGATCACATGGACAATCTGCTTGACCACATCACGAATATGGGCAATGCCGTGGTCCGGATAAAATGCGACATGAACTCATCGGGTCGCGGAGGAACTCCGCGTTGAAGGCCACGCTCTCTAAAGCGCCCTGAGCGGAAATTTGGCCGTAATGTTCCGCCTCGATACGCGAACGGAACAGCTCGGCCATTGTGGGAATCGGGCGACGTCTGTCCGGATGGTCTGTCGTGAGCGCGTCTCCGCGACGGGCAACCGCCCTTGTCGAAGGACTTCCCCCAAGTCAGGAGCAATTCTGATGAAAATAAACCGACATTCTGATCACGAATAAAAAGGCAAGCATCTTCACTCAGTTTCCGCAATATTATCGGCTTTTTTCAGCAGAATCTCTTCTCAGAATTACGGCCAACAACCCGCCAAGTCAACTTCCTCGCCTTCGGGAGGCGCGGTAGGAGTGTGTGTCGTGGTCAGCCTTCTGGCCAGCGATGGCGGTCAAAAACCATGCAAATGAGTTTTATAAGCCGATTGAAATTCTCAATTTGGACAGAAAAACTGCAACTATAAGGTTGTGTTGCCTACGTCACAGACGACGTAAAAAATGAACGCAAGACAAAACGAGGTCAAAAACCCTTGAGGGATAAAAACGCTGGCGCGGGGGCGGCTTTTTCTAATTTCTGCTTTGCGGTCACCTTGCGCCCACCCGCCTTGGCTGTTGGCGATGCTAACCCAACTCAATGGGCCCGGCGGGCTATACAACCTGGGCAACGTACTCGGATTCAGCGCCGGGCTGCTAATAGCCTTTGTCGGCGCGTACGAGTCGGCGAACAGCGTCGAGAACATACTCTCGATCGGCATGCGATATGTGGCGGGAAGTCCGGCCGCGGTTGCGCTCTCAATAGCGACAGTGATCTTCTTTTTGAGTGGGGAGGTCTACCATCGAGCGTGGTCGAACGGCTATCCGCCCGATGCGAAATTGACGAAGCTCGGAGATCTTTCCTCAGGCTTCGGAGCGATCGGGCTTCGCGCGGGCCTGTATCTGCTCGGCAACCCTCTCCTTGCAGCGACTTCAGGGCTGCCGCTTGCGGCTGGATGGGTCGCCCAGACGCGCGCCGGCGTGGCCGGCCATCGCCGCGACAATCGGCGCCAAGACCGCTTTTCCCGATCAGCAAACACGTCCCATGAAGGACCACGTGGGGGTGACGAAGGTTGCAGATTTTGAGTAACCGGGGCAAATTCCCGGGCACGCAACTGCACAAAGCAAAATGCTGCAGTTGCGAGATTGAATCTTATCAAGCGCTTGCGCGAGCGCCGGCCTTCTGAATTTTTTCCTCCCGCGCTCCTGCCCGGGAATTTGCCCCGGTTACGATTTTGGTGCCTAAGCCTTTGAAATCGCCTGCGCGCGACCAGTTCTGCGCGGGCGGTCGCTGGGGCCTCGAAACCGCGCCCCTCGCCCGAGCTTGCGCCCTCAGGCCCGTTCCTTTAATCGCTGCCTCTATGGATTTCGTCGATTCGCGCGTCGGCGGGCGCCTGTGAGCGGCGCGTCGAAGCCCGTCGCAATCATCATGGGCAGCCAGTCGGACTGGGCGGTGATGCGCCGCGCGGCCGAAACGCTCGAGGCGCTCGACGTCGGCTATGACGCCCGGCTCGTCTCCGCCCATCGCACGCCCGACCGGCTCGTCGCCTTCGCCAAGGGGGCGAAGAAAGACGGGTTCAAGGTCGTCATCGCCGGCGCGGGCGGCGCGGCGCATCTCCCCGGCATGACGGCAGCCTTCACCACCCTGCCGGTGTTCGGGGTGCCGGTCCCCTCTAAGGCGCTCTCGGGCCAGGACAGCCTGTTGTCGATCGTGCAGATGCCGGCGGGCGTCCCGGTCGGCACCTTGGCGATCGGGGAAGCCGGCGCGGTCAACGCGGCGCTGCTCGCCTGCTCGGTGCTTGCGCTCTCGGACGAGGCGCTCGCGGCGCGGCTCGAGGCCTGGCGCGCCGAGCGCGCGGCCTCCGTCGCCGAGCGTCCCGCCGACGAGGAGGCGCGATGATCCTGAGCCCCGGGGCGACGATCGGCATTCTCGGCGCAGGCCAGCTCGGCCGCATGCTCGCGATCGCCGCGCTGAAGGTCGGCCTGCGCACCCACATCTTCGCACAAGAGGCGGAGGCCCCCGCCTACGACGCCGCGGCCGCGCGCACCGTCGCCCGCTTCGACGACGAGGCGGCGCTCGCCGGCTTCGCCGAAGCCGTCGAGATCGTCACCTACGAATTCGAGAACGTGCCGATCGCCACCGTCGAGTTCCTGGCGGAGCGCCTGCCGGTCCGGCCGGGGGCGCGGGCGCTCGCTCTGACGCAGGACCGCCTCGTCGAAAAGACGTTCTTGCGCGACCTCGGCCTCAAAACCGCGCCCTTCGTCGGGGTCGAGGACGCGGGCGCGCTTGCGCGCGCGGTCGCCGAGCTCGGCCGCCCGGCGATCCTGAAGACGCGACGGTTCGGCTACGACGGCAAGGGCCAGTCGCTCATCCGCGAAGGCTCCAACGTCGCCGCGGTCCACCGCACGCTCGGCTCCGCGCCGATGATTCTGGAGGGGTTCGTCGCCTTCGAGCGCGAGGTTTCGGTCGTGGCCGCCCGCAGCCTGGAAGGCGAAATCGCCGCATACGACCTCAGCGAGAACGAGCACGACCGGCATATTCTGGCGAGGACACGTGCGCCCGCGCGCGTCGGCGTCGAGACGGCGCTCGAGGCCAAACGCATCGCGACCGCCGTCCTCGAGGCGCTCGACTATGTCGGGGTGCTGGCGGTCGAACTGTTCGTGACCCGCGACCGCCAGGGCCGCGAGGGGCTCGTCGTCAACGAGATCGCGCCGCGCGTCCATAATTCCGGCCACTGGACGCTCGACGGCGCGCAGACCTCGCAGTTCGAGCAGCATGTCCGCGCGATCGCCGGCTGGCCGCTCGGCGCGCCGACGCGGCGCGGCCGAGTGGAAATGCACAACCTCATCGGCGAGGACGCCGAGGAATGGCGCGACATCCTCGCCCAGCCCGACCTCCGCCTGCATCTGTACGGCAAGCTGGAAATCCGCCCGGACCGCAAGATGGGCCACGTGACGCGCGTCTTTCCGGAGACCCCAGGCGAAGCGTGAGTTTGACGCGCGCGCCAAGCCGCCGCGCCTTGACAGGCTTGCATGCCGGTCATTATACCGCCGCTTCGCCTTTGAGCCGCGTGGCTTCAGCGGTCGATGCGGCGGGATAGCTCAGCCGGTTAGAGCGGCGGAATCATAATCCGTAGGTCGGGGGTTCGATTCCCTCTCCCGCTACCACTTTCGGACGCGCCGGACCCTTCGTCCGCGGCTATTTCCGCGCTTGCGCCGCGCTCTCCTCCGGCTTAGCGAAAGAGCGTTGATCCTCGCGTTGTCCGGAGGGCGGGCAGTCATGAAACTCATCCTGGCGGTGGTGAAGCCGTTCAAGCTCGACGAGGTGCGCATGGCGCTCGATAAGGTCGGGGTCCGCGGCATGACGGTCAGCGAGGCGAACGGCTACGGCCGGCAAAAGGGCCACACCGAAATCTACCGCGGGACGGAATACACCGCCGCCTTCATGCCGAAGGTGCGGCTCGAAATGGCGGTGGCCGACCAGGAGGTCGACCGGACGATCGAGGCGATCCGCGCCGCGGCGCGCACCGGCCAGATCGGCGATGGCAAGATCTTCGTCCTGCCGATGGAGCGGGCCATGCGCGTCCGCACCGGGGAGACTGGCGACGAGGCGCTCTGACGCGAGGCCGGCGACGCTGGCGCGCAAAACCGTTCGCTGGCATAAGGGGCCGATGAATTAGGACGAGATTGCGCGCGCCGCGTTTGGTGGTCGCCGGACGGTCGACGCCGACCCCGGTTTCGGGGTCTATGTCCATTGGCCCTTCTGCCTGTCGAAGTGCCCCTATTGCGACTTCAACAGCCATGTGCGCGGTGCGCCGATCGACGAAGCGCGCTATCTGGCCGCGTTCAAGTCCGAGATCACCCATCGTGCTTCGCTCGCGCCTGACCGGGCTGTCGGGTCCGTTTTCTTCGGCGGCGGCACGCCGTCGCTGATGCGCCCGCAGACGGTGCAGGGCGTCGTCGACGCCATCGCCGCCAAGTGGCGTCTCGAGCCCGACGCCGAAATCACGCTCGAGGCCAACCCGACCAGCGTCGAGGCGGGACGATTTCGCGGCTACCGCGCCGCCGGCGTCAACCGGCTGTCGATCGGGGTTCAGGCGCTGAACGACGCCGACCTCAAGGCGCTCGGGCGCAGGCACACCGTCGAAGAGGCGCTGGCGGCGGTCGGGCTCGCGGCCTCGCTCTTTCCGCGCTTCACGTTTGACCTCATCTACGGCCGGCCGGGGCAGAGCGAAGCGCACTGGCGCGTGGAACTCGAGCGCGCGCTCGACCTCGTCGGCGATCATGTTTCGCTCTACCAGCTCACCATCGAGCCCGACACGATCTTCGAACGGCTGCGCGACGCGGGCAAGCTGAAGCTTCCCGACGAGGACCTGAGCCTCGCGATGTTCGCAGCGACGCGCGAGCTGACCGAAGCGCGGGGCCTGCCCGCCTACGAAGTCTCTAATCACGCCCGCTCCGGCGGCGAGAGCCGCCACAATCTCGTCTACTGGCGCTACGGCGAATACGCCGGCGTCGGCCCGGGCGCGCACGGACGGATCGTGACCCCGAAGGGCCGTCTCGCCCAGGAGACCGAGCGCCACCCCGAGATGTGGCTCACTCAAGTCGAGACCGAGGGCCACGGCCTCGTCGAGAACTCAGCCCTGAGCCGCGGGGAGCAGGGCGACGAATTTCTGCTGATGGGCTTGAGGCTCAGCGAAGGCGTCGATCCGCGCCGCTACGAGAGGCTCAGCGGCCGCGAGCTCGACCGCGACCGGATCAAGAGCCTCGTCGAGGACGGGTTCATCGAACGCGCGGCCAATGGCCACATCCGGGTGACGCCGATGGGCGCGCCGCTCCTCGACACGGTCGTCGCCGACGTCGCGGCGTAAGGGCCGGCGGCCGAATTCCCTAGAGCGTGATGCGATCGGGTTGAAACGCCGCCGTCATCGAGGCCAAGAAACCGAGGCGCCGACGCCAAACGGATGGGGCGCCGACCGCGCATTCATGCCGACTTGTTACAAGACCTGCCCATTGCCGTTTTGAGCATTTTCAAAGGGTTAGAAGGAGCTGCCGTAACCGGGGCAAATTCCCGGGCGAGGCGTTTAGCTTGGGGCGGGGCTGACGAGGGTTGCGAGGTGGGGGATTGCGGGGCCGGGGATGCCGAGGCGGGCGCCGAGATAGTCGAAGAAAGGGATTTTGAGTTTCTTGCAGGTCTTGGCGAGGCCGAGCATGACGTCGCGGGCCTGGCGACCCCTTTCGCTGACGGTTCCGCCGGAGATCTTGCGCTTTGTGACGAAGGCGCGGATGTCGTTTTCGGAAGCGTTGGTGTTGAGCGGGATTTCCGGCCGTTGGAGCACGCGCAGGAGTTCGTTCTTGCGCCCGAGCAGGCGTTTCAGCAGACGATCGAGCGTCGCATAGCCGGTTCGGCGATTGAAGATGCGGTCGAATTGCGAGCGCAGAAGGCTTGCCCGTTCCGGGCTCGGCGCGAGCTTGTAATCCTTCAAGCGCCGATAGAACCACCAGATCATCCGCTTGGCGACCTCGACGGCGTTGCGTTGTTTGTCGTTGGCGGGCAGGAGCTTGTGGACGAGGCGCTCGGCGTGGACCCAGCAGAGCGCGTGATCGCCGACGCGGAACTGGCCGGCGTCGTCGGAGACGATCACGGCGTGTCCGAGCAGGCCCTGTTCGGCGATCGCGCCCCACAGCGCCGCTTCGCTGGAGAGGCGCACCGGATCGGGCGTGACCCGCAAATCGGCGAGGCCGAGCGCGTGCAAGTGATCCGTCCATTCCTCGTGCGAGCCAAAGTCCCGCGAAGCATGGCCGGCGAGCCTGTCGACGACGTCCTGCGACAGATCGGCGCCGCGCATATAGGCGATCGCGGCGGCATTGATCACATAGCGCGCCGCGCCGCCGAGCAATCGGCCCAGGAAAGCCAGACGCGACTTGCCCGGCCCGGTGCGGAACGCGGCGAACCGGTCGGAGCCGATGTGGGTGGTGAAACAGCCGTTGCCCGCATGGCGCGCCCCGGTGTCGTCGACGGTGACGAAGGGCGCCTCGGCAAGCCCCGCCCGCAGCACCGCCTCGTCCTCGGCGCGAAAGCTATCCAGCTTCGCGGTCAACAGCCGCACCACCTGACGTTTGGAGATCGTCAGGCCCATACCGGCCAGAAGCGCCACGATCCGTTCGCAGGGCATCTGGCCCTCAAAATGCAGCATCACCACGAAACGATGCAGATGCGGGCCGCATCCGCCCACGATCCCCGTCGCAAGCGGCGCAATCAGCGTTTCGCCGTCCGGCGTCTCCCAGCGCTCCCGCCGGTAGAGCGTCGTCTCGGCCGTCGCCATCAGGTCCTGAACGGTGATCTCCTCATAGCCCTTGAAGCGCGAGCCCGCCGGGGCCTCGACCTTCAGCGTCTCCTCCCGGTCGATCGAAAGCTTGGAGACGCCAGGGCCGCGCCGCCGCTTCGACGCCTCGTCCTTCGCGCCCTCAGCATGGCCCTCCGGCCCTTCCGTCGCTTTCTCCATCCCGGACGGCTTGTGCGGCGGGCGCGGCGGCAAAAGCTTCAACCGCGCGATCTCGTCCTTCAGCGTCTGGTTCTCGACCCGAAGCCTCACCACAACTTGGCTCAACTTCTCGTTCTCCGCCCGCAACCGCGCCACTTCCCCGATCAATTGGCGAACCAGGCCGATCAGCTCGGCCGGCGTCATGCGTTCAAGCGAATCAATCGAGCCAGGCGACATGCCCGGCTTGAATTAAGCTTCCATTAACACTTCCTTTCCGCCCGGGAATTTGCCCCGGTTACGAGCTGCCTCTTTGTTCGCACCCACGCCTCACGGGGTGAGGAGTCCCGAGGGCGATGACCTCGGTGAAGTCTGTGGCTCATGACGCTCTCCCATGGGACGGCCGCAGGAACAGACATAGCACAGAATGTGACTTTGGCCAAGACTTTTCACAGCCGCGTGCGGGCGTAACAGGCGCGACGCCGACGGGGCGTCGCCGTGGCGCAGGCCCGCCGCGGAGATCGCACCAGGCGGTCGAGCGACCGCCGCTGCCGGTCCAGGAACGGGAGATTTATTTCGCGAAACAGGGTAACTCCCAAGCTGGAGGATTACGCGGCCAGGGTCTGAAGGAGGGAATGAGGGCGAGCGGTCAGGGTCTGGAGGATATTCCAGCCCCGCTTGCGGGCGGTTGCGACGACCGAGCGCACGGCGGCGAAGTCGCAAGCGGCTTCGAAGGTGCGAAAGGCGCCGGAGATCTTCATCTTGACCTTCATCATGCGCAGGGCCTGTTCAGCAAGGTTGTTGGTGAAGGGGACGGAGAAGTCGACGAGGAAGCGCAAGACGTCGTCTTTGAACTCGTGCAGTCGGATGAGCAGGTTGTGTCCGGGGCGGTGTTTTGTCCGGCCGCGGTTCGATGGATGCCGTTGAAGGCGCGGCAAGTTGCGATGAAAGGCCAGGCCGAGCCGCAGGATCTCCCAGTAGCGGGCGAAGAAGCCCTCGAGCACGGGTGGGGGCAGACTGTTTGCGCCCGCCTCGCGCGCTCGCTCGACCGCGCGGTTGGCCTCGAGCAAGAGATCGCGCATGGGCGCGGCCCACGGCTCCCTGTCGATCTCGACCAGCGCCTTCAGTTCGCGCAGATGATGGGCGTTGCACAGCGCATGGCCGACGTCGGCGAGCCCGGAGTAAGACTTGAAGCCGTCGTGAACCGCGACGCCGCCGACGAGCCCCTCCGGCATCTCGCCGCGTTTGGCCGACACGCGATAGTGGGTCAGGGTCCCGGTGGCGACGGTGTGCAGCCATTGTCCCTTTCCGGCGACGCGAAAGCCGGTTTCATCGAGGCAGCGAACCGGCGCCGCCGCCGCAAGGGCGGCGATGTGCGCCGCCACCGGCGCGAGCGCCGCAGCCTTGCCGCGCACCCAATTCGCCACGCTGTCCGGGCACAGACGCAACGCTCCGAAAAGATCATGCATCGCTTCGGCGGCCCGATCCTCGGGAATGAGCTGATGGACGTTGAGATAAACCGCCGCCGCTCGAATGCGCTCGCCGTATTGCGCCGACGAGGCGACGCCCGCGGGAAACTCGGCTTGCGTCTCCCTGCCGCACGCCGCACAGCAATAGAGCGCGCCCTGGTGTTCGGTGACCTCGATCAGCCGCTCGGGCAGGTCGAACACCTGTCGTCTCTCCACCCGCGTTTGCATCGCCGCAGTCAAGACGGCGCGGCAGCGGCTGCACGCTTGCGCTTCGTGCCGCACCACCCGATCCGGCGCCTCGACCTGCCGGAGCGTGTCGCCCTTGTGTCCCGCCTGCCCGCCGCTTTTCTTGCCCGAGCGCCCGCGAAGGCTGCCGGGGATGCGCGGCTTCTTCTTCAGCCCGTCGCTCGACGGCGGCTTGGAGCTGTTCGAACTGTCCAGGTCCAATCGTCGCCGAAGCTCGGCGTTCTCCGCCCGAAGCTCGGCGTTCTCCGCCCGAAGCGCCGCGCTCTCGGCTCGAAGCGCTGCGTTCCCGGCCCGCAAGCCCTCGTGCTCGCGCCGAAGCTCGGCGTTCTCGCGCCGCAGAGCCCCGATCAGCTCGCGAATCTCGGTGGGGATTCATCCCAACCTTGACTTATGTCTCCACCGTACCTGTCGAGGGCTGGGCCGACAAACGCAGAAATTTCACCGAACCTGTGGCAATTCGGACTCACCCAGCTTGGCCCGACTTGAACACCTGATTTTTGCAAGTGGTTGATTGTGTTGGCGTTCCGGCGAAATTCAAGTCGACGTGGCACTACGCCTTGGGCGGCCGCGGCGTTTTCGGGCGCGTTTGGGCGGGGGCGGCGGCGGACGGGCCTGACGGGCGCGCGGCGGCAGGGCGACGCGGGCGTATTTGAAGAGGGAGGTCACGCTAGGCGCAGCGTCGGCGCGCACCAGCCAATCGGCGCCGCGGTGGCGGATGCGCAGCTGTTGCAGGCGGTCGAGATCGCGCAGGAGGTCTTTCCATTCCTGGACGAGGCCGGCTTGGCGCGCGAGGTCGTCGAGATGCTTCTGCATCGACAGCGCCAGGAAGGAACAAAAGACATGCCCGCGGATGGCGGCGTCGGAGGAATGGAAGATCGGCCGCGTGCGCATGATCGCCTTGGTTCTGCGGAAGAGGTCCTCGACTTGGAGCAGATCGCGGTAGCGCAGGACCGCCTGCAACGGCGTGACCTTGGCGTTGGTGCGCAGGACGAATACGCCGTCGAAGCGCGCCTCTTCGGCGAGCTTGCCGGCGTCGATCTCGAATGACCGCCCGCCCTTGGCCCCGACTTTGCGCAGATACCGCCGATAGGCGGAGTTGCCGATCAGCGCCTTGTCGCCCTTCTTCAATTGCGCATCGAGCGCGGCGACGATCGCTTCGCGATCCTTGCGGTCGTTCTCGGCCTCTTTTTCGTTGCGGCAGACGACATAGCGAACGCCCTCGAGCTTCACTTGCTTGACGAAGAGCTGCGTCTCTCCCCTCTTGCGCTCGATCAGGAGGGGCACGAAGGGATCGTCGTCTTCGAGCACGATTTTGCGGACGACGGCGTCGGAGCGCTCGCGCGCGCCCAGGATGTATTCCAGCTTGCGCTCTTCGAGCCCGGCGATGGTCGCGGCCGAGATCATCCCGCGGTCGGCCACGACGCAGACCCGGCCGATCGAAAAGCGCTGGCGCAAGCGATCGACGACCGGCAGCAGCGTCGTCACGTCGGCGGTATTGCCCGGCCACATCTCGGTGCAGATCGGCCGGCCGTCGCCGTCGACGATGAGGCCGAGGATCATCTGCTTCAGGTCGGGCCGGTAGTCCTTGGAATAGCCGTGCTCGCCCAGCGTCTCGCCGCCCTCGCCGTAGAACGACAGGCTCGTCGTGTCCATGAACACGGCGGAAAGGTCAGTGAACAGATCGCGGCGGCGTTCGAACAGCTTCTCTTCGATCAGGTCCTTGACGCAGCGCGGCGCCAGCGCCCCGGCCGGCTTCTCCTCCAACTCCTCGCCGAGCCAGGCCATGGCTCGATAGAAGTGATGCAGCTCGAGCCCCTCGGCGCCCGGGATGTCGTAATCCGTCATCCACGAGGCGCAGTCGCGGTCCGAGCCCGAGACGAACAGCCGATGCAGGGCGGCGACGAACGCCGCCCGCTCGACCGCGAACTCGAACGCGCGTTCCTTCAGCAACTCGGCCAGCACGGCGTCGATCCCGAGCCGCTCCCAGATCCTGCCGAACAACAACGGCCCGCCGATCCGCTTGGCCGCGACCGACAGCGCGCCCTCGGCGTCCTGGTCGAGCGAGGCAATGAGCAACACCTGATCGGTGAGCTTGGCGCCCGAGGCAAGAAGCGAGGCGAGCGCGCCGGAGGCGACCAGGTCGTCGGCGCGGCCGAGATTGGCGATCACCCTCTGGCGCACGGCCGCGCCTTCGCGTTTGTTCTCGACGATCTGGACGTAGCCGCGGTCGCCAGACTTCTTGAGGCGGAAGAACATGGGGCTCTCACAACAGAGCACCACACAAAGCGATTCGTCGCCAAATATCAAGCGGTAATGCTGCGCACACGCGGCACTACATTTTGAGAAAATGCTTGACCGCCCTCAATAATATCAATGCCTTGCACGCGCGAGGGCGAGTTTACTGTTCAAGTCGGGCTTGGGAGTTACGAAACAGGACCATTACAGGGAGAATATTCGCGCATAACAGGGCGATAACAGGTGGGAGATCGGCCCAGGCCGCCGGCCGCGTCGGCGGCGCGATTCCCGCGCCTGCGGCGATCCGTCTCATGACAATCGCCGGCCCCTGGGATAGCGTCGGTTAAACGGCCCCTGGGATAGCGTCGGATAAAGAAGAGGGCGGAGATGCCGTTGACCGACACTGGAGAATTCAGTCGGCACGATCTGTCTCGACCATTTCGAAAAGTGCAATGCGCTCTGCGCCGCGCTCGCCGATGAAATCATCGCCGCGCTCGACGCCTTCGCGCAGGCGCGCGTGCGCGCCGTCGTCCTGAGGGCGAAACCGGGCGTCAAAATCTGGTCGGCCGGCCACGACGTCGACGAATTGCCCGAGGGGCATCGCGATCCGCTCGGCTGGTCCGATCCGCTCCGGTGCCTGATCCGGGCGATCGAAAATCATCCGGCCCCGGTCATCGCCATGATCGAGGGCGGCGTGTGGGGCGGCGCCTGCGAGGCGGCGATGGCCTGCGACATCGTCATCGCGGCCCCCAACGCGACTTTCGCGTTGACGCCGGCCAAACTCGGCGTGCCGTACAATGTTTCGGGGATGCTGACCTTCCTCAACAGCGCTTCGCTTCGGACGATCAAGGAGATGGTGTTTACCGCGAGGGCCGTCTCGGCGGAGCGGGCGCTTCAGGCCGGATTGATCAACCGTCTGGTGCCGCTCGGGGACCTCGAGCCCTTCACCTACGCGCTCGCGGCCGACATCATCGGCAACGCGCCGCTCTCGATCGCTGTGATGAAGGAGGAATTGCGCATTCTGGCCGGCGCGCATCCGATTTAGCCCGCAAGGCTGGGAACGCGTTCAGGGGCTGAGGCGCGTCGTCTACGACAGCTCCGACTATGCCGAGGGCGTCAAGGCGTTCAAGGAGAAGCGGAAGCCGGCCTATCGGGGGGAGTAGCGTCAACGCGCAACCGCCCGTTCTGCGGTTCGGCCAGCGTCGGTTTCTCCGGTTGTCCCTTTTGCGTTAACAGCCCAGGTGGACATCAGGACTGTGGCGCCCGGTAGGCGGTCGTCATCCTTCGATGACGCCCGCTTCGTGGGCTCCATGCAGGGCAGTTACCTTTTGCCACAAATTGAGAGTGTGTGAGATCGTGGCAAAACGCAGGTCTCCGTTCAATCAGAGTTTCGGCCGCGCAACCGCGCCGACCGATACGGCTTCGACAGGCGCCAATGCCCGGAACGCGACGGCCGACGGTTCGAAGCGCGTCACGACTGACGCGCAGATCGACAATCAATTGCGGATAGCGCGGAGAGGCATGGCCAAGTTCCGCAACGCGCTCCGCACGCTTGCCGGCTGAAGATCGAGCCGCGACAGCCCGCGGATCTCCCCGACGACGCCGCCCGAGCCCATTGACGAAGACGGGCATCGCCGCCGGCGCCGCCCCGCCAGCCTCGTCGAGCGCCTCCCGGGCTGGATCAGAGGCGCCGCCCTCTGGCTCCTCAGGCCGGAATCGCGCTGGGCGCGCATCCCGGCCGGCCTTCTCCTGATCCTCGGCGGCTTCCTCGCCATTCTCCCTGTGTTCGGCTTGTGGATGTTGCCGATTGGACTCATTCTGATCGCGGAAGACGTTCCCGTCGTGCGGCGCGGCTTGCATCGATCCCTCGACTGGCTTGAAAAGCGCTGGCCGGGTCTGTTTCGAAGCTCGGGCGCCGATTGACTAAAGCCGGGATCTGACCCATCTCTAACCGTCCGCGGAGCAAAGGGCTCCGGGCGGAGTTTTCATCTGGGCCCTGAGCGGTGGTTCACACGAGCATGAGGAGATAGCCATTCGCCGTCCCATGAAAGCAACCGCGGCGCCCGAGAAAGGCGGGCCCCGCACCAATCGCGACATTCGCGCAGTCCAGGTCCAGCTCATTGACGCCGAGGGTAACAATCGCGGCGTCGTCGATCTTGCAGAGGCGCAGCAGCTCGCCGACGAGGCGGCGCTCGATCTGGTCGAAATCGTTCCCAACGCGACCCCGCCCGTCTGCAAGATCCTCGATTTCGGAAAATTCCGCTTTCTCGAGCAGAAGAAATCGGCCGAGGCGCGCAAGCGCCAGAAGGTGGTCGAGATCAAGGAGATCAAGCTGCGTCCGGGCATCGACGACCACGACTACGAAGTGAAGATGCGCTCGGTGCGCCGTTTCTTCGACGAAGGCGACAAGGTGAAGGTGACGCTGCGCTTCCGCGGCCGCGAGATGGCGCACCAGGACATCGGCTTCAAGCTCCTCCAGCGGGTGAGGACCGAGACCGCGCCCATCGCCAAGGTCGAGGCCGAGCCGTCGATGGAAGGCCGCCAGATGACCATGGTTCTGGCGCCCAAGTAACCGCCCGATCACACTTGGCGGCGGCATAGGATTTCAGCATTCGGGGCCGCTTTTCGCGGCCGGGGACATTCGCGCCGGCGGTCCTTTTTAGCCGGCGGCGCGCGAGGGCGGAAGTTTGACCACAGCGCCGACCTATGGCGAGGGCGTCGCCGAACGGCGGAAAACCGCGCAGACGGCGTCGCTCGGCGTGCTCTTCGCCGTCAGCGCCTCGCACCTGCTCAACGACACGATGCAGTCGCTGGCGCCGGCGCTCTATCCGGTCTTCCGCGACAGGATGGCGCTGACCTTCTTCGAGACGGGCGTCATCACCTTCGTCTTCCAGACCTCGGCTTCGCTCCTGCAGCCCCTCATCGGCCTCGCCGCCGACCGACGGCCGATGAACTTCCTCCTGCCGGTCGGCATGGCGTTCACCTTGATCGGCCTCGTCGGGCTCGCCTTCGCCGGCCGCTATCCGCCGCTGCTCGCCTCGGTCGCGGTGATCGGGATCGGCAGCGCGGTCTTCCACCCCGAGGCCTCGCGCGTCGCCCGCGCGGCGTCGGGCGGGCGGCACGGCTTCGCCCAGAGCCTCTTTCAGGTCGGCGGCAATTTCGGCCAGTCCACCGGACCGCTGCTCGCCGCCTTCGTCGTCGTGCCGTTCGGGCAGCGTTCGGTGCTCGCCTTCACCGCCCTCGCCGCGGTCGCGGTCGCGCTGCTCGCCCGGGTCAGCCGCTGGCACAGGGGGCAGCGGTCCCGACGCCAACAGGCCGAGGCCGCCCCCGGTCCGAGGCGTTCGCGCGCCACGGTCGTCTGGACCATCACGGCGCTGATCGTGCTCCTCTTCTCGAAGGTGCTCTATATGTCGAGCATCAGCAGCTATTACACCTTCTACCTGATGGGCCAGTTCGGCGTGTCGCTGCAGACGGCGCAGGTGATGCTGTTCGTCTTCCTGGCCGCGGTCGCGGCCGGGACGTTCCTCGGCGGCTCGCTGACCGACCGGCTCGGGCCGAAGACCATCATCTGGGGCTCGATCTTCGGCGTCCTGCCCTTCACCCTCATCCTGCCCCATCTCGGCCTCGTCGGCACGGCGTTCAACTCGGTCGCGATCGGCCTCGTGTTGTCGTCGGCCTTCTCGGCGATCGTCGTCTATGCGCAGGAGCTCACCCCGGGCAACGTCGGAGCGGTGGCGGGCCTCTTCTTCGGCCTCTCGTTCGGTCTCGGCGGCGTCGGCGCGGCGCTGCTCGGCATGGTCGCCGACTATACCAGCCTAAAATTCGTCTACCAGATCTGCGCCTTCTTGCCGGCGATCGGCTTCATCGCCGCCTTCCTGCCGAGCCCGCGGCCGAAAGCCGCCTGACCTGACCCGGCCCGGAGGCTATCGGCGACGGCCTCGACAATAGCGCTCGCTCGGGCGCTCGCTTGGCCGCTCACTTGCGCTTGGCCGAGGCTCTCAGTTTCGCCTTGGGCGCGCCCTTGGCCGCGGGCTTGTTCGCGGCGGCGGGCTTCGCCTTCGCCGGCGCGCTCTTGCTCGGCGCCTGCTTGACCGGCGCCTTGCGCGCTGACGGCGCGGGCTTGCCCTCGCGCTCGGCGATCAGGTCGAGCGCCTCGCCGAGCGAAATCGAGGCGGGCCGCATGGATTTGGGGATGGTCGCGTTGACCTTGCCCCAGTTGACATAGGCGCCGAACCGGCCGTCGCGCACGGTCACCGGCCCGCCGCTCGGATGCTCGCCGATGAGGCGTCCGGAGACGCCGCCGCCGGCGGCCTTGGCTTTCAAGAGCGCGACCGCGTCGTCGAGCGAGAGATTGGCCGGATCGGTCCCCTTGGGAATGGTCGCGTTGATCTTGCCGTGGTTGACATAAGATCCGAACCGGCCCTGCTTGACGCTGACCGGCCCGCCGTCGGGATGCTCGCCGAGAACCCGGCCCGCTCCGCCGCCGAAGCGCGAGGCGCCCGCGCCGCTCTCCTTGGCGACGACGAGGTCGATCGCCCGGTTGGCGCCGACCTCCAGGACGTCGTCGTCGCGGCCGAGGTTGGCGTAAGTCTTGCCGTGCTGCACATAGGCGCCGTAGCGGCCGATGCCGGCCAGAATCGGCTCGCCGCTCGTCGGATGGCGCGCGACCTCGCGCGGTAGCGACAAGAGCGCCAGCGCCTTCTCCAGCGTCACGTCCTCGGATTTGAGGCCGCGCGGCAACGAGGAGCGCTTCGGCTTCTCGCCCTCGCCCTGCTGCACGTAGTCGCCGAAGCGGCCGGTGCGGAGCGTGATCTCCTCGCCCGAATCCGGATCCTCGCCGAGCACCCGCACGCCCGGGTCGGTCGCCCTCGCCGCTTTCGGCGCCGCTCGGCGACAGGACCCGAGTGAACTTGCATTCGGGATAGTTCGAGCAGCCGATGAAGGCGCCGAACTTGCCGAGCTTCAGCGACAATTGCCCCTTGCCGCAGACCGGGCAGAGGCGCGAATCGACCCCGTCGCCGCGCTCGGGGAAAATGTGCGGTCCCAGAAGCTCGTTGAGGCTGTCGAGCACCTGTCCGGTGCGCAGGTCCTTGATGTCGCCGACGGCGCCGGAAAAGTCGTTCCAGAAGTCGCGGAGCAGCGCCTTCCAGTCGATCTCGCTGTTGGAGACCTGGTCGAGCTTCTCCTCGAGATCGGCGGTGAAGTCGTAACCGACGTACTTGGTGAAGAAGGACTCCAGGAAGGCCGTCACCAGCCGGCCCTTGTCCTCAGGGATCAGCCGCTTCTTTTCCAGCCGCACATAGTCGCGCTCGCGCAGCACCGCGATGGTGGAGGCGTAGGTCGAGGGGCGGCCGATGCCGAGCTCCTCCATGCGCTTGACCAGCGTCGCCTCGGTGTAGCGCGGCGGCGGCTCGGTGAAATGCTGGCTGGCCTCGATCCGCTCCTTGGTCAGCCGCTCGCCCTCGCTCATGGCGGGCAGACGGCTCGACTCCTCGTCCTCCTCGTCGTCGCGGCCCTCCTGATAGAGGGCGAGGAAGCCGGGGAAGCGCACAACCTGGCCGCTCGCGCGGAAGTCGAGCTTGCGCCGGCCCGCCTCGGCCAGGATGTCGACCGTGGTGCGCTCGAGCTCGGCGCTCTCCATCTGGCAGGCGATGGTGCGGGTCCAGATGAGTTCGTAGAGTTTGGCCTGCTCGGGCTCGAGATGGCGGGCGACGTCGCGGGGCCGGCGCGTCATGTCGGTCGGGCGGATCGCCTCGTGCGCCTCCTGGGCGTTCTTCGCCTTGGCGGTATATTTGCGCGGCGCGTCCGGCACGTAGGCGTCGCCGAAATCCTTGCCGATCAGCCGGCGCGCGGCCGAGACCGCCTCGGGCGCGAGGTCGACGCCGTCGGTGCGCATGTAGGTGATGAGTCCGACCGCGCCGTCGCCGATGTCGACGCCCTCGTAGAGGCGCTGGGCGATCTGCATGGTGCGGGCCGGCGCGAGGCCGAGCTTGCGCGAGGCCTCCTGCTGCAGGGTGGAGGTGGTGAAGGGCGGATAGGGATGGCGCTTGACCGGCTTCGATTCGACCGCCGCGACCGAGAATTTCGCGCCCTCCAGCGCCGTCCTGAAGGCCTCCGCCTCCGCGCCCGAGCCGACGTCGAGGCGGCTGATCTTCTTGCCGTCGGCGCCGACGAGGCGGGCCGCAAACGGCGCGCCAGCCTGCGTTTTGAGATGGGCGACGATCGACCAGTATTCGCGCGCCACGAATTTTTCGATCTCGAGCTCGCGGTCGCATACGATCCGCAGCGCGACCGACTGCACGCGGCCGGCCGAGCGCGCCCCGGGCAGCTTTCGCCACAGAACCGGCGACAGGGTGAAGCCGACCAGATAGTCGAGCGCGCGGCGCGCCCGATAGGCGTCGACCAGCGCCTCGTCGATCTCGCGCGGATGGCGCATCGCCTCCTGGACCGCGTCTTTGGTGACGGCGTTGAACACCACCCGGTCGACGCGCTTGTCCTTCAAGAGTTTCTTGTTCGTGAGGATTTCATGGATGTGCCAGGAGATCGCCTCGCCCTCGCGATCCGGGTCGGTCGCGAGAATGACCCGATCCGCGTTCTTGACCGCCCCGCCGATGTCGCTGAGCCGCTTGGCGGCCTTGGCGTCGACCTCCCAGCGCATGGCGAAATCGTCGTCCGGATCGACCGAGCCGTCCTTGGCGGCGAGGTCGCGCACATGGCCGAAGGAGGCGTAGACGCCGTAATCCTTGCCCAGGTACTTGTTGATGGTCTTGGCCTTTGCGGGCGACTCGACGATCACGACTTTCATTCGACATCAATCCTTCGGCGGCGTACCCCGACCGGGCCGAGCCGCGCAACGAGTTGGGCGCGGGATATGGAGACGCGAGGGCCGCATGTCAAATCGGCGCCGGGCCACAATCGACTGCGCGGGGCGAGAACAGGGTCTGCGATCAGACGGCGGCCTCGATGTCCGTCAGGGAAAAATCATCGCCCTTGAAGAGCAGCGCGGCGCGGACTATGGCTTGTCTCGGTCCTTCCTTCGAAGGCCCTATCGTCGGGGTTTTTGTCGTCCGGCCTTGAACCGGTGTCGCGAGGCCGCAGCACAGTTACCAATACCAAAAAATCTCGATGCCCAGCTTTGTTGAGCGGGCTATGCAAATCGGAGGCGGGCGACCAGATCGGTGGGGCTGGCCATCAAGGTCTCGATGAGGTTCCAGCCGTGTTTTCGGGCGGTTGATATGACGGAGCGAAGGGTGGCGAAATCGGCGGCCCCGTCGGGGGTTCGGAACCCGCCGGAGATTTTCTGCTTCACCTTCATCATTCGGCCATCCCGCTCGGCCTCGTTGTTGGTGAAGGGGACGGCGAGTTCGTGAAGGAAGCGCAAAGTGTCTTCCTTGCGGGTTTGCAAGCGTAAGAGGAGATTGTGGCCGGTTCGGCGGGGTTTTCGTCCGCGCCGCTCGCCGCCGCTGTTCTTTGGCGCTCGCGCGACCGGGTTTTGCGCCTCGTGAAAGGCCAATCCTTGAGCGACGACGGCGTCGTATCGGCGTTCGATGAGCGCGATCAATCGGGGTTCGAGAGGAAGGCCGCGTTCGCGCGCCAGGCGGGCGGCGTGACAGGCGCGACGCAGCAAGCGCTGCATCTGGCGCGCCCAATCCTCTTTCTCGATTTCGACCAGCGCCTTCAGTTCGCGCAGGTGGTGGGCGTTGCAAAGCGCATGCAACACGCCCTGCATCGTATAGTAGGGCTTCCAGTGATCGTGGACGACGACGCCGACGACATTGGCCAACATCTCGCCGCGCTTGGCGCAAGTGCGATAGAACGTCAGCAAGGTGGTGCAGGCGATATGCAGCCATTGCGTCTTGCCGCCGATGCGGAAGCCGGTTTCGTCCATATGTTTGACCGGCGCTTTGGCGACGAGGTCGCGCAGCGCTTCGGCGAAGCTGCGCAGACGCCCCGCGCAATTGCGGCTCATGGCGGCGATCGTGCCGGCGGCGAGCTTCACGGCGAACAGATCGGCCATCAGTTCGACGAGCCGATCCTCGGGCAACAGTTGATAGTGCAGGAGATAGACCGCAAAGGCGGCGATCCTGACGCCATATTGCGCCGGCGCCCTGACGTCCTCGGGAAACGCCGCCCGCGTCGACGCCCCGCAAGCCTCGCATCGGCACGAAAACGCCCGGTGCTCGGTGACCACGAGAGGTCGCGGTTCGGGCAGATCGAACACCTGACGCGCGGCGTATTCCCCGGACGCGCCGGGCGTCAGCGGCTCCCCGCATCCCGAGCAGACCGGTGGGTAATGCTCGATCACATGGTCGGGTTTGGCGACTTGGCGGAGAGTCTCGCCGTCGTGACCGGGTTGAGCGCCCGACGTCTTACCCGAACGCTCGCGCAGGCTGCTGACCCGCGCCGGCTTCTTCAAACCATCGCTCGACGGCGGCTTGGAACTGTTCGAGCTGTTCAACCCGAGCCGACGCTCCAACTCGGCGATCCGCGCCTTCAAAGCCGCGTTCTCCACCGAAAGCGTTTAAATCAGCGCAGCAAGCTCTTCCCGCGAGGGCTCAATCGGTAATTCGCGAGTCATCCGATGCTTAAATCGGAACCCGAGTCCCCTGTCGAGAAAAACTTCCCGCAACCAAAAATCGGATCAAAACGGAGCGACCTGGGCAAAATCTCTTCTAAGGGAGGTAGCGATGGTGGACGAGACCAAGCTGAACCAGTTCATTGGCAAGATTCTGGGCGATCTCGGCGGCGCTTTTAGCGTGCCCCTGGTGCGAATGGGCGACAAGCTCGGCCTCTACAAGGCGCTCAACCAGCACGGCCCGATGACGCCGGGGGAGCTGGCGGTGAAGACCAATGTCGCCGAGCGCTATGCGCGGGAGTGGCTGTCGCATCAGGCCGCGTCCGGCTATCTCGAATACGACCCCGCTTCCGGCAAGTTCACCCTGCCGCCGGAACAGGCCATGGTGTTCGCCGAGACCGACAGTCCCGTCTATTTGCAGGGCGCTTTCGACGCCGCTGTGGTGATGATGGAGAACCAGGCGCTGGTCGAGCCGGCCTTCCGCAGCGGCAAAGGAGTCGGCTGGGGCGACCAGTCGCAGTGTCTGTTCTGCACGACGGGACGGTTCTTCCGTCCAGGCTATCAGAACAATCTGGTGTCCTCGTGGCTGCCGGCGCTCGACGGCGTCGTGGCGAAGCTCGAGCGTGGCGGGGCCGTCGCCGACGTCGGCTGCGGGCACGGATTTTCGACCATATTCATGGCGAAAGCCTTCCCGAAATCCACCTTTGTCGGTTACGACTTTCACCCCGCCTCGGTGGAGCAAGCGCGGGTCCACGCCGAGCAGCACGGTGTGACCGCTAATTTGAAGTTTGAAATCGCCTTGGCGAAGGAATTTCCCGGCAAGGACCTGGACCTCGTGACCTTCTTCGACTGCCTGCACGATATGGGTGATCCGGTCGGCGCCGCGCAGCATGTGCGCCAGACGTTGAAGCCCGGCGGAAGCTGGATGATCGTCGAGCCAGCGGCCGGCGACCGGTTGGAGGACAATTTCAATCCGGTCAGCCGGATGTTCTACGCCGCCTCAACCATGATCTGCGTGCCGACCTCGCTCGATCAGCCGGTCGGAGCGGCGTTTGGGGCGCAGGCTGGCTTTGCCAAGCTGTCGTCCGCAATCACGCAAGGCGGGTTCAGCAGAGTGCGCAAGGCAACGGAAACACCGTTCAACATGATCCTGGAGGCGCGGCCCTGACCCGCCGGGGGACGTAGAATCCGCCGCGCCAGGAGCTGGGGCGACTGCGGCTGTCAGTTTTTGGCGCTGGTGGGGACGACCGCGCGACCGATCGGGCCCGCCACAGGTCGCTGCGCCAATCGGCTTCGGCTATACGCCTCCTGGTAGCCCGCTCGGGTGAGCGCCGCGCGCGGCCGGGTTGCCCGGCCGCGCCGCGGCGCCTATACCGTTGGCTTCGATGATCTCATCCCCGCCCGTCTTTTCACACCGCCATCTGCTCGGCATCGAGCCTCTGTCGCGCCCCGAGATCGAGGCGCTGCTCGATCTTTCCGACGAGGCGGTCGCCATCTCGCGCCAGGTCGAGAAGAAGCGCGCCACCTTGCGCGGGCGCACCCAGATCAATCTCTTCTTCGAGGCCTCGACCCGAACCCAGTCCTCGTTCGAACTCGCGGGCAAGCGGCTCGGCGCCGACGTGATGAACATGGCCGTCGGGGCCTCCAGCGTCAAAAAGGGCGAGACGCTGATCGACACCGCCATGACCCTCAACGCCATGCGGCCCGACATTCTCGTCGTGCGCCACCATGCGGCCGGCGCGGTGTCGCTGCTCGCGCGAAAAGTCGACTGCTCGGTCATCAACGCCGGCGACGGCGCGCACGAGCATCCGACCCAGGCGCTCCTCGACGCGCTGACCATCCGCCGCAATCTCGGCCGCATCGAGGGCCTCACCGTCGCCATCTGCGGCGACATTTTGCATTCGCGCGTCGCCCGCTCGAACATCCTGCTGCTCGGCAAGCTCGGCGCTTACGTTCGCGTCGTCGGCCCCTCGACGCTCCTGCCGGCAGGCGTCGAGCAAATGGGCGTGGAAGTCTGCCGCGACATGCGTTCGGGGCTGAAGGACGCCGACATCGTGATGACGCTGCGCCTGCAGCGCGAGCGGATGAGCGGCGCCTTCGTGCCGAGCACAAAAGAATATTTCCGCTATTTCGGCCTCGACCAGGAGAAGCTTGCCTTCGCGAAGCCCGGCGCGCTGGTGATGCATCCCGGGCCGATGAACCGCGGCGTCGAGATCGACACCCTCATCGCCGACGGCCCGCAATCGCTCATCCGCGAGCAGGTCGAGATGGGCGTTGCGGTCCGGATGGCGGTGCTGGAGGCGCTGGCGCGCAACCTGCCGAACGGGTGAGCGGAGCGGGGATTTTCCGCCTCGTCGCCTTGTCGAAACGCGGCTTCAAAAAAGGCGTATGACGCGAGGCGGACACAGCGCCGCCCTGTGGAATTGTCCTTCGAGGCCCAAGCCGGCGGCTAACAACGATTCCCGGCTCCCGCGCAAAAGCTCCCTGTTCCCGCGCAAATGCTCCCTGTTCCCGCGCAAAAGCTCCCTGTTCTCTGAAATAAAACTCCCTGTTTTGCGGACTGAAGCGGCGGTCGACGAGCGCCTTCGTCCCGACGTCCGCAGCGCGCCGGCGCCATGGCGGCGCCCGTCTGGCGCCGCGCCGGTTCCCCGCCCGATAGGCGGTGTGAAATTTCTTGGCGAAAGTCGGCTTTTGTGCTACATTTGTTCTCCTTCAGAAAGGCGCGCAATGACCGCTTTGGCTTCACACCGTTCCGCGGCGCTCTCGCCCGCCGCCCGCGCGTTGCGCCTCCAGCGCATCTTCGCACGTCATTCTGTCATGCTGCGCTCGCGGGCATCGAGACTGGCGACCGCCGGCGCAAGCGTCCCTGGATCCCCGCTTTCGCGAGGACGACACAGTCCGAGGATAACCCATTGAAATCGCTCAAAACGGCAATTGACGGGCCTTGCCACGAGTTGGCATGATTGTGCGGTTGGCGCCGCATCCGCTTGGCGTCGGCGCCACGCCCTCTGGGCCCGAGCCATTCGTCTACGCGGCGAGGAGGCCGCTCGCCCGGGCGAGGCTCCTGAGATAGGGCACGCCGACCGAAAGCACCTCGTCGGCGCCGCCCTTGGCGACCGGCCGCCACACCGACAGCGCCGCGGCGAGCTGGGGCATCGAGGTGACGAACGACTCCATCACCAGATCGCCGAAGAAATGGGCGGTTTTGAGCGCCGTCATCACGCTGCGCCAGTGGACGTTGCCGGAGCCCGGCACGCCGCGGTCGCTCTCGGAGAGGTGCACATAGCGGACCCGGCCGCCGCTTTCGGCGAGCGCGTCGGCAAAGCTCTTCTCCTCGATGTTGGCGTGATAGGTGTCGAGGTGGATCATCATCGCCGGCTCGTCGATCCGATCGATCAGCGCCCGCGCCTGGGCCGCCGTGTTGACGAGGTGGGTCTCGTAGCGGTTGCAGGCCTCGAGGCCGAGCGTCATGCCGTAGTCGGCCGCGCGTTTGGCGACGGGCTTCAGCGCCCTGGCGATCGCGTCGTATTCGGCCTCGGTCGGCGCGGCGCCGGAGCGGTAGCCGAGCGCCGAATAGGTGACGCCGGTCAGCGTGTTGCAGCCGAGCGCATGGGCGACGTCGAGCGCGCGGGTCAGAAACGCGCGCGCTTCGTCCGGATGGCGCGTCGCCTCGACCTCCTCGGGCAGGCAGAGCGAGGCGGTCGGCGCGACGCCGTGGCGCTCGAACAGAGAACGCGAATGCTGGACGTCGACCGTGTCCGGCTCGAGGAGGCCGATCTCGACCACTTGCAGGCCGTGGCGCGCGCATTCGTGGACGCTTCGTTCCGCGCCTTCGCGCGTCCAGGCCGAGGTCCAGAGGCTGGAATGCATGCCGAAACGGATCATCGATGGGCTCCCTGGTTGGGCGCCTCGGTCGCCCCGACGATATGGGCGACGACGGCGTTCATGCTGGTGTCGCGGGTCGTGTCGTCGGCGATGACCGCGCCCTGACGCAGAACCACGATGCGGTCGCAGACCGAGAACACGTCGGTCAGGCGATGGCTGATGAGGATGACGCCGATGCCTTGGCTTTTCAGCGTGCGGATGAGGTCGAGCACGTGCTCGACCTCGCGCACCGCCAGCGCCGCGGTCGGCTCGTCCATGATGACGAGGCGCGGGTTGAAGGTGAGCGCGCGGGCGATCGCGACCGACTGCTGCTGCCCGCCCGAGAGCTGGCCGGTCATTTGCGCGACCGAGGGGATGCGCGCGCCGAGCCTTGCGATCATCGCCTCGGCTTCGGCGCGCATGCGCTTGGTGTCGATGAGTTTCACGCCGAGCGCCGAGCGGGTCAGCTCCCGGCCGAGAAAGATGTTGGAGGCGACGTCGCGCATCCGGGCGAGCGCCAGATCCTGGTAGATCATCTCGATGCCGGCCTCGCGGATCGCGCCGGGATCCTTGCCGACGAGCGAGAGGCCGTTGAAGCGGATGTCGCCGCCGTCGGGCCGGTAGACGCCGGTGATCGTCTTCATCAGCGTCGATTTTCCCGCGCCGTTGTCGCCGACGAGGCCGACCACGCTGCCCGCTTCCACCGTGAAGGTGACGCCGCGCAGCGCCTCGATCGCGCCGAAGGTCTTGCGCACGTCCTCGAGCTCCAGGAGACTCATCGCCGCCAGCCCCCGGAGCTGTTGATGCGGTCGAGCCAGACCGCGAGAATCAGCACCGCGCCGATGGCGATCTGCTGATAGAACGGCCGGACCGCCGTGAGATTGAGCCCGTTCTGCAGCACGCCCATGATGAGCGCGCCGATCAGCGTGCCGATGACGCTGCCGCGCCCGCCGAAGAGATTGGTGCCCCCCAGGATCGTCGCGGTGATGGCGGTGAGCTCGTAGTTGATGCCCGCGGTCGGCTCGCCCGAATTGATGCGCGCGGCGAAGAGAAGGCCGCCGAGGCCGGAGAGCAGGCCCGACAGCGTATAGAGCTGCACCTTCTGCCGTTCGACCCGGACGCCCATCGCCCGCGCCGCCGCCTCGTTGTCGCCGATGACCTGGGCGTAGACGCCGAAGCGGGTGTGCATCAGCAGGACGTGCGCGGCGAGCGCCGTGACGAGGAGGATGATCACCGGCGTCGGCACGCCGAACGGCCGTCCCTGGCCGAGCCAGACCATCTGCGGCGCGAGGCCGTAAATCGATATGCCGTTGCTCAGCACCAGCGCGACCCCGCGGGCGACGCCGAGCATGCCGAGGGTGACGATGAAGGGCGGG
This sequence comes from uncultured Alphaproteobacteria bacterium, assembly GCA_963805295.1. GTDB lineage: Bacteria > Pseudomonadota > Alphaproteobacteria > Rhizobiales > Beijerinckiaceae > Roseiarcus. The sequence continues at coordinate 39,530 of CAWDTW010000088.1, forward strand.
ATCATGCCCTTGGTGATGAGGAAGCCGTTGACAGCGCCGGTCAACGCTCCCGTCGCGAGACAGCCGCCGATCCCGACCCACCACGGCAGATCGAGGTTCGACGTCAGCATGGCGCCGACGACGCCGGACAAGGCGAGAATGGAGCCGACGGAGAGGTCTATCCCGGCCGAGCAGATGACGAAGGTCATGCCGATCGCCAGCACGCCGAACACCGCCGTCGACAACAGAATGTTGAGGACGTTGGAGACGGAGAGGAAGACGCTCGACAGCGCCGCCATCACCGCGCAGAGCACGGCGAGGACGAGCAGCGATTCGACGCGGAACGCGGCCGTTCCGACAATGCGCTGGCGCCAGGACGGCGGCGCGGCGGGGGTCGTGGTCGAGGCCATCGGCGAAACGCCTCTGAAATGCTGCGGATCGGGCCGCCCGTCGGCGCTTCAGGCGGACTGGCCGCGCCGGGGCCTGCTTACTTCACGTACTCGAGCAACGTGTCCTTGTTGGCCTCGATGACCTGCTTGGTCAGTAAGAGGGTCGGCACATAGATGAACTCGGGAACCTTATCGCCGGCGAGCGCCTTGTTAGCGTCTTCGACCGCCTGCATGCCGACGAGATAGGGCAATTGCGCGACCGAGGCGTTGAGGCGTCCCGCCTTGATCGACTTGACCGCGTTGGTGTTGCCGTCGACGCCGATGACAATGATCTTGTCCTTGCCGGCCGAGCGCGCCGCCTCGACCGCGCCGAGCGCCATGTCGTCGTTGGCGCAGAACATGGCGACCAGATCGGAGTTGCGCTGCAGCGTGTCGTTGGTGATGTTGGCGGCCTTCAGGCTGTCCCAGTCGCCGGGCAGAGAGGCAACGATGTCGAGGCCGGGCGCTTCCCTCTTCAATTCCGCGGCGAAGCCGCGCGCCCGCTGTCGCCGGTGATGTTGCCCGACAGGCCTTCGATCACCAAGACCGGACCCTTGGCGTCCCTGCCGAGCACGCTCACGAGATAGTCGGCGCCCTTCGCGCCCGCGGCCTCGTTGTCCGAGCCGATATGGAAGGCGACGTCGACGCCGGCCTTCTCGGTGATCGCCGGATCGAGGTTGCCGTCGAGGTCGACGACCGGAATCTTCATTTCGTTGGCGTGCTTGAGGCAGGGCAGGAGGATGGTCGAATTGATCGCCGCGGTGATCATGACCGCCGGCTTCTTCTCCAGCATGGTGTTGCACGCGTTGAGTTGCGGCTCGGCCGCCTGGTCGGACTCGACCGCCTGCAGGAAGACGTCGACGTCGGCCTTCTTGGCTCCTTCGTCGACGCCTTTCTCCATCGCGCCCCAGAACGGGTTCGACAGGGTCTTCATCAGGACGCCGTAGACCGGCTTGTCGGCGGCCAAAGCGCCCGACGCGGCGAGGCCGAGGGCGAGCGCGGCGATCGATACGCTGGCGATGCAAGGCTTCAACATGTTTCGCTCCCATCACGTTTTTGACTTAGCGAAGGGCCTCCGCGACGGATTTCAGCCGCGAACGGGGGAGCCCGGTGGAACTCCCGAACCTTGAGGGTGCAGGGAAGTTCGACGCGTTCGACGTCGTCCGGCGCATCGCCCGAGAGGCGCCGCATCAACAGGCGCCAGGCGACCGAGGCGAACTCATCGACGGGCTGGGCGACCGTCGTCAAATAGGGCCTCAGCGCGGACATCCAGTCGAAATCGTCGAAGCCGACGATCGAGACGTCGCCGGGAATGTCGAGGCCGAGCCCGCGCGAGGCCTTGATCGAGGCGAGCGCGCAGATGTTGGTGAGGGCGAAGATCGCCGTCGGCCGGTCGGCGCGATAGAGCTCCATCTCGATCGCGCCGCGCAGGCTCTCGAGTTCGTGGCCGCCGCAAACGACGCGTTCGCGGCCCTCGAGACCCGCTTCGCTGAGCGCGCGGCGGCAGCCGGCGATGCGCTGGGCAATGTTCTGATGGTGTTCCGAATGGGCGAGGACGGCGATATCGCGGTGACCGAGGCCGATCAGATGGCGCATGGCTTCATAGCCGCCCGCCTCGCAATCGGCGCGCACCGTGTCGAAACCGGGGGAGTCGGCGCCGCGGTCGAGCAGAACGGTCGGTGGCAGCCTCGCTCGGCCGTCCCGAACGGAGGCCATGGAGGCGTCGCCCGCGGGCACGGCGATGAGCCCGTCGGTCCGGCGCGCAACGAGCGCTTCGACGCGGCGCCGCTCGATCGCCGGATCCTCGCTCGTGGAGACGAGCAGAAGATCGTAGCCGTCGCGCTCGGCAAGCGATTCGACGCCATGGACGAGGCTCGCGAAAAAGACGTTGGTGATGTCGGGGACGACAATGCCGACAAGACGGGTCGAGCTTCCGCGCAAGGCGCTCGCCGCGCGATCGACCTGGTAGCCCAGCGCTTCGATTGCTTCGACGACCTTCCGCCGGCTCGCTTCCCCCACCGGCCGGTTGCCGTTGACGACATTGGATGCGGTCGCGACCGACACTCCCGCGCGCAACGCGACGTCACGAATAGTCGGCGTTCTCCCCACGAGCGCGTCTCCCGGGCGTCGCCGAAGCCGGTGCGCCATCGGTATTTCTAGAACGTTCTAAGCCTAAGACCTGCCGAACCAGCCTGTCAAGCGGCGGGCGCCGGTTCAACTGCGCGCGATCGGTTTCGAGCGCGAGCGCGCGACCGTCTCGCGCTGGGCGCGGCGGCAGGAGAGCGGCGGCAGGCCGCGCAGGATGAGGTCGGCGTCGGCGACCGTCTGCCGCCCGATCTCAAGAAGCGAGTCCGTCATTGCCCCGGCGCGATGGGGCGACAGCAGCAGGCCCTCGATGTCGCGCGCCGGATCGTCGAGCGGCACGGGCTCGATCGGAAAAACGTCGGTCGCCGCGCGAATGCGTCCGCTCTCGATCTGGCGCAAGAATTCGGGGAAGTCGACCACGCCCGCGCGGCTCATCAGCAGCACGACCGATCCCGGCGTGATCAAGTCAAACTCGCGTTTGCCGAGGAAGCCTTGGTTCTCGCTCGTCACGGCGGCGAAGACGACGATGACCCGGCTCGAGCCGAGAACCTCTTCGAGCGAAGCCGCCGCGACGCCGTGGCCGGCCATGAAATGATCGGACATCCAGGGATCGTAGGCCTTGATTGCGCAGCCAAATGGCGCAATGAGAGGCACGAAAGCGCGAGCGAGGTCGCCGAAGCCGATGAGGCCGACGCACGCGCCGTATAGCGAAAAGCAGCCCGCGGCGCCCTCGAGCAGCCACTTCTCCCGCCTCGCCCGCATCGCCCGGTCCGCCTCGGTCACGCCGCGGCAGAGATCGATCGCCATGCCGAGCGCCATCTCGGCGACGGGTTTGGCGAAGGCGGAGCTCGGCGCAAGGACGTGAATTCCGCGCTCGAAACAGGTTTCGTAATCGACGTTCTGGAGGAAGTTGGTCTCGACGTTGACGATGCCGCGCAGCTTTGGCGCGCGGTCGAGCCGCTCTCTCGGCATGTCGCTCTGGCCGATCAGCAAGGTCATTTCGGGCAGAAGGGAATTCGAAGCGTTCGGCCAGCATGGGGCCGAGGCCTTCGTGGACAGCCAGATCGCCGAAGCTCTTCAACTGGTCCCAGGCCGCCGCGTCAAAAATCTCGCCCAAGGCCCGCGGCTGCGGATCGATCACGATCAGCGGTCTCGCCATCGTCTCCTCCCGCATCGTTCGACCCAGACCTAAATCGATATAGAGCGATTGGCAAGTCCGCCGCGGCAAAGCGCGACAAACCGCGCGGCCTCGCTTATATGAGCGGCCATGCAGCCCTATTGCGCCCGCTTTCCGTCGCGCCGATGATGGGTAGCCCGCCATGAGGCGAGCGCGCTCTCGAAGAAATCGAGCCGGCCGAGCGCCGGAAATTCGTCGAGCATAAGGAGTAAGCGATGCCGCCGTCGTTTGGCTTCCAGCTCCTCGGTTAGCCGCCGTCCGATCTGGTTGAGGATTAGCCGCACAAGCGGCTTGGTGCGACTAATGTCCGACGGCGGCACGAAGAGGTATAGCGTCGCCGGCTCCGCGCCCTCTACGAGATCGAGGATTCGCCAGTCGCATGGGAGGGTCACCGCCGCCACAACCGGATCGCGATAGAGACCGAGGAAGGACATGGCGGTGCAGAGCACGCCAGAGCGCTCGTTGTCGCTCTTGTTCAAGAGCTCACGCGCCGAACTCGCGACGACCGGATGGACCCCTTGTTCGCCGAGATGCAGCGTCGTCATCATGGCCCGCAGCGTCGTCTCGATAGGTCGGCGTGGGTCGGAGAGGAAGTTGACAACGCCGGCGAGCGTCTTGTCGGGCTCGGCATAGAGCACGTGCAGGATGGCGCCGATCAGCAGCGAATGGCTGGTTTTTTCCAATGATTCCGCCGCTCCAATGCGCCTTCGGGGTCAGGATCCACAACGCGGAATCCAGCGTGCTGGGCGCGCTGGACCAACTGCGCAACACGGAGCAGAACACGCTGCTCACCGGCGTGACCGCCCATATGGATGTGCTGCGCGACACCGCGCTGCTTGAACTCCCGCGCAACAACGTTCTTGTCCGGAAAGAACAGCTGCGCGAAACGCGGGACCGGTTCACCGTCGGCGAAGTGACCCGCGCCGACGTCGCGCAGGCCGCCCGCAGCAGTTTCCCTCCGATGAACCTGGCTGATAAGGCGGTCATCGTGGCCGCGCCGTCGGCGTGGGGCCAGTCTCTGCGCAACCCATGGCGGGCGCTGCCTTTCGGTTTTTCCGTACGGAGCCGGGGTTTCAATCGGCGCTCGCCCTGGCCGGGATTTGGGCCGCCACCCGCCGGATGAAGCCGGCGACGAGGTCGGGCTGGGTGACCGGCAACATGTGGCCGCCGTCGACGATCTCGAGGTCGACCGAGGGAACGTTTTGTTTCATCGCCTCGCCCTGCGTCCGCCGATCGAGGATAGGGTCGCCGCGGCCGTAGAGAATGCCAATGGGGACGCCAAGCGACGAATAGCGCGGCGTCATGGTTTCGAGATCGTCGCTCGCCGCAATCATGTCCGAAGACGCCGCATAGACATTGCGCGGACGAACGCCGAGCAGCCCGCCGCCGGCGGTGGCGAAATCCTCGGGCGGCGTCTCAGGCGCGAACACTTCCTTGATCGCGAGATTGCGCGCGAGCAGCGAGGCCGGCGTGGCCAGGGTCCAGGCGGCAAGCCCGCGCAAAAGCGGCGAGCGGATCGCGAGCCCGCGGAATACGCGGGGCGGCATCGCCACCGGATGCGTGAGCGGGGCGATCAGGGCGAGGGCGCCGGCGCAATCGGGATGATCGAGCGCGATAGCCAACGCCACCGCCCCGCCGAGGGAATGGCCGACGACGACGGGACGGTCGAGCTTCAGCGCGCGGATCGCCTTCGCCAGCGTTTCGGCTTGGGCCCGAACGCCCGCCGGTCTCTCCAGTGATCGCGTCGAATAGCCGGACCCCGGTCGGTCGAAGGCGACGACGCGAAAGTTTTCGCAAAGGCGATCGACCAGCGAATGGGTGAAGTTCCCCATCTGCCCGCCGAGACCGTGGATGAGCACCACCGGCGGGCCGGCCCCCTTGTCGAGGACATGGAGCCGCTCCCCGTCGAGGTCGAGAAAGCCGCCCTGCGGCGGCACGGCCTTCTCGATCCGCCGCGCGGCGGTCACGGAAAACCCGGCAAGCCCGCCGACGATGAGCACGGCGGCAAGTAGAAAAAACGCCAATGTCGTCATGTCCGCCCGAAAATCCTCGTGAGAACGGCGAAGCTGGACGCAGGGGCCGGCCGCTCGGCGGCGGCGATGGTTTTGGCCTCCCCGCCGACCGGCAGGCGACGGGCCCCCGCTCCAATCCTAACCGAGCCCGCTATGGTTTCGCCAAGAGTTTTCGATGACCTCGTGGATTGACGGCCGGAACGCCCGAGCGCAAGAGCGCCCGCGCATTGCGCGCCGCGACCTTCGTTGATCCGACCTGCCGCGTCCGATATGGTCGGCCAAAATTACGGCGAGGAAACGAAATGATTCTGGCGAACATCCTTGTGCACGTCAACTCCAAACCCCGCGCGGCGGCCCGCCTCGCCCTCGCCGTTCGCATCGCGGAGCGCGCGGGGGCGCGGCTGACGGGGCTGTTTGCGGAAAGGGCCGACCCGCATCTCATCGGGACGGTCGCGACCTGGCCAAGCCCCCACTACACCGCGGCTCTCGAATCGGCTCGCGGCGCCTTCGCCGCCGCGACCCGGACGCTCGGCGAGCGCGTCGCCTTCATCGACCTCAATCGCGGCAGCGATCATGAGATCGGTCACCGGTTCGTCGCAATCGCGCGGACCTTCGATCTCGTCATCCTCGGCCAGACCCAGGACGGCGTTCCCGTGCCGGCCAAGCTGCCGGATGAGACGATCGAGGACAGCGGCCGGCCGGTGCTCGTCGTACCCTATGTCGGAACCTACGTCGACGTCGGCGCCCGGCCTTTGTTCGCCTGGCGGAGCTCCCGCGGCGCCGCGCGCGCCGTCTCCGACGCCTTGCCGCTGCTCGCCAAGGACTGCGACGCGCTGATCGTCGAGGTCGCGCACAAGAACGAGCCGCGCGACGAATTCGCCGACCTTCTCGTCGCCAATCTCGCGACGCACGGCGCCGCCGCCCGCTACCAGCATTTCATCGTCGAAGAAATCGCGGTGATGGACACCCTGCTCAGCGCCATCTCCGACCACGCCGCCGACTTTTTGGCGATCGGCGCCTTCGACCAGGGGACGCACGCGTTCTTCCGCCACGGCGCCGGCACGCGCTACATCCTCGCGCACATGACCGCGCCGGTGCTGTTCTCGCACTGAGGCAGGCCGTCCTCGTTCGCGGACGCACGGAGCGGCGCGAGACGCCATAAGGCCCGATTAGCGACTCTTTAGCGGCGGGGCGTTGCAATTTCAAAGACTTCCGACCCGGTTTAGCGTCTCCTTGAAAATCTCGCTCTTCCCCGGCGGACCGCGGGTCCAACCGGGAATCCCGAACTGCGCCGGCCGCCCCTTTCCCGCCGGGACCGAACACCGGGCGCGGCTGGCCCTCCTGGCCGCAAACAAGGAATTCCAAGCCGGGCGCAAGGAATTCCAAGCCAGATGAAAGGAAATCCAAATTCCGCGAAAGGAAAACCAAATCCACTTTCTTCCGCGAATCCAGACTTTTCAACTGGTTATGGCCGATCCCTGGCAGAAAACGCGTTCGCCGCTCCATTCGCCGGGCGAGGACCGCTTGGATGGCTGGGTCAAGCCCGGGCCCTCGGCCGAGCCTGTCCATAGGCGCCGGCCGCTCTCGCCGCATTGCCGATGTCGATCGCATCCATGAGGACCATGATAACGCAGGTTTAGATTCTTGAAAAGAGAATGTTGTCGATTCAAATTTTTGTTTTCCCGTGGCAGCGTGTCGTTGCCGGGCGGGAGCGCGCGGCAGGCTCGCCGGTTCTCCCGCCGGCCAAAATCCTGCCCGATTTGACGCCTCGGCGGCCAGGGGCCATTTGTGCCCCATGACCGACGTCTCTATCCCCGCCGCCTTCGGCGCGGGCCTTCTCTCGTTCGTCAGCCCTTGCGTGCTGCCGCTGGCGGCGCCTTATCTCTGCTATCTCGCCGGCGCGAGCGTCGAGGCGCTGGTCAACGAGGGCGAGGCGAAGGCGCGGCGCGAGATTCTGGTCACCGCGCTCCTGTTCGTCGCCGGCTTCACCACGGTGTTCGTCGCCTTCGGCGCGACCGCCTCGGCGCTGGGCGCGCTCTTCCGCCAGTGGAGCCATGCGCTGTCGATCGCCGCCGGGATCGGCGTCATCCTGATGGGCCTGCACTTTCTAGGGCTTTTCCGCATCAGCGCGATGCTGCGCGAGGCGCGGCTCGAAATCGAGCGGCCGGCCGGAGCCTGGAGCGCCTATCCGATGGGCATGGCGTTCGCGCTCGGCTGGACGCCCTGCATCGGGCCGATCTTAGCCACCATTCTCGCCGTAGCCGGCAGCCGGGACACCGTCGCCGCGGGCGCCGGCCTGCTCGCGGTCTACAGCCTCGGCCTCGGCCTCCCTTTCATCGCCGCCGCCGCCGCCATCGGCCCCTTCATGCGCGCCTCGACCGCCCTCAAGAAGCAGTTCGGCCGGATCGAGAAGACGGTCGGCGTGCTGCTGATCGCAACCGGCGTCGCGTTCCTCACCGGCGGCTTCCAGAGCGTGTCGCTCTGGCTGATCGAGACCTTTCCGCAGTTCGGACAGGTGGGGTGAGCGACGGGTGGGGGATTTGAAGAATCTGGTGGTCAAAGCCTAACGCTTGGTCCCCGCCAGCGCGCGCTAGCTTTGGGGGGGACGCCTGCCGGGCGAAGACGACGGCGCGGACGACGGCAATGCGCAAATAGCGGGCGCCGCCGGACGGTTTGGCCAACGCGTCCTTTCCGGCTCTTTCCTGCCGTTCCCGCTCGGTCCGGTACGGCAGGAGGGCGCCAAGTCCGGTCATTGGTGAAATACGCTTTCCAACGCTCTCACTCGACCTGAAAGCAAATGTTCCTCCGAGCGATTATCAGCCGGTGTCGACGTGCAGCGGGCGTGGCTCAGCCAGACATAAGCCAACGTATCGCGCGGGCTGATGCGCAGCGCCTCAGCAATGTGAGCCTCGGTTTCTTCGGCGTGACCGATAAGTTATCTTACCAAAACCGATAGCGGAACAGGCGTTGGCAAGATTTCGATCCTGCGCCAACGCGTCCTCGCATTCGGCGATAACCCGCGCGGCGCGCTCGGTCCATATGTCGATAAGTCCTAACCACATAGGCCCATGCGCATGGTTGGAGACGGAGGACAAGGCCTTGGTCAACTTTTCTTCGGCCGGGCTCGCGGGCGTTCTCGCCGAGAACCAGACTTTCAGAATATCCCAGAAGGGTGGGTCGCGGACATTCCGCGGCCCCTAGCTGGCAAGCGCTCGCGCGTAACCACCTGGCGCCTGACCCACATAGCGACTGAACGCGGTGCTGAAGGTGCTCGCCGAACTATACCCGACCCGTTCGGCGACCTCGGAAAGCGTCATGTCGCTGCGGCGTAGCAAGTCCTTCGCGACGGCCATCCGCCAGGCGAGGAGGTACTCCATCGGCGGTACGCCGACGATGCGCATGAAGCGGTCAAAGAAGGCCGAGCGCGAGAGCGCGGCTTCCCGCGCCAGTTCGACCATCGTCCAGGGGCGGGCGAGATCGCCATGCATCCGCCGTATCGCGGCCGACACGCGCGTATCCGCCAGACCGCGCAGCAGGCCCGGCGGCGTGTCATCGCCCTGCAAGGCCCGCAGCGCTTCGATCAGCAGCACTTCGACAAGCCGCGAGAGCACGAGATCGCGGCCCGGCCTGTGTTCGCCGGCTTCTTCGCCCAAGAGCCGCGTCAGCGTCGTGAGCCGGTCGACGCCGCGCATGTGCACCAGCGCCGGCAGCAGCGACACAAGAAGTCCGGCGTCGGGCAAGTCGAAGACGAAGTAGCCGCCGAGCAGCCGCACATCGGGATCGCCATCGGGCCTTCCGTGGCGGACCTCATCGACCGGCGCCGCCGCCGCTTTGGGGTCGATGACCTCCGGCGTCACCGACTCGAAGCCCGACATGACGAAGCCGGGCGTGGCCGGCAGGAGCACGAAGTCGCCAGCCTCCAGCGTGATGGGCTCTTGCCCATCGACATGGAGGCGACAGCCGCCCTCCAACACCGTGCAGAAGCTGGGCTCTCCAAAGTCGGAGTAGCGAACCCCCCAGACGCCGGCGCCGCTGATGCCCTTGGCGAATACGGTTCGCGGCCGGAGCAGCGCGATGACTTCGGAGAGCGGGTCGATCATTTCCGGACTGTAGCCAACGAAACATGGACTCGCAACCGTAGATAGTCCGATGGCCTGCGCGTTAAAGTCGCGTCATCGAATTTGAAGGAAACGGCTATGAAAACTGTACTGATCACGGGCTGCTCATCGGGCTACGGCCTGGAAACCGCCCGCCATTTCCTGGCCAAGGGATGGAAAGTCATCGCGACGATGCGGACGCCGCGGTCGGGTATTCTGCCGAATAGCGATCGTCTGAGGATGCTGCCGCTGGATGTCACCAGCCCCGAGAGCATCGCGTCGGCCATCAACTCCGCCGGTCCCATCGACGTGCTGGTCAACAATGCCGGGATCGGAGTGATCGGAGCGCTCGAAGCCACGCCCATGTCCAAGACGCGCGAGGTGTTCGAGACGAACACGTTCGGCGTGATCGCGATGACCCAGACCGTCATGCCTCAGTTCCGCGCGCGCAGGTCCGGCGTGATCGTCAACGTGACGTCGAGCGTAACGTTGGCGCCCATGCCCCTGGCGTCGGTCTACACGGCCAGCAAGATGGCGATCGAAGGATTCACCGGATCACTCGAGCATGAGCTTCGAGCCTTCAATGTGCGCGTCAAGCTGGTCGAGCCCGGTTATGGCCCCACGACACGCTTCACGCAAAACACCGACTTGCGTCTGGAGGACGTCATTCCTGAACCCTACGCGCCCTTCGCCAAGCCGATACTGGCGGCGTTCGCGCAGCCGGGACTTGTGACGACCGAGGCCGACGTGGCGGAGGCTGTGTGGCGCGCCGCCAACGATGACTCCGGGCAGCTGCAATTCCCGGCCGGTCCCGACGCCGTCGCGCTGGTCCGCGGACTTCATCATGCTTGACCATGTTCAGTACGCGGGTCGCCCCTTGGCTCAGGCGAAGGCGGCAAGCCGGGATTCCCAGAGCGGCGGCTGGCCATTCTGGGCGGCGGCGCTCGCTGCGCTCATCCTCGCGGGATTCACGTATGCCCATGTCCTCGAGGCGGAAACGGCGCCGGTTGCGCTCGTGGCGGCTTTGCTGCTTATCGCATCGGTGTTCGCCGCCGTGCATCACGTGGAGATCCTGGGGCACAAGGTCGGCGAGCCCTTCGGCTCGATCATACTGGCGCTCTCCGTAACCGCGATCGAAACGTCGTTGATTGTCTCGTCGATGCTGTCGGGGGGCGCAGTGGAGAATTCGCTCGCGCGCGACACCGTGTTCTCGGTCCTCATGATCGTGCTGAATGGCGTTGTCGGTTTATGTGTCGTCGTTGGGGCCCTGCGCTATCGGGAGCAGACGTTCCGCGCCGAAGGCGTCGGCGCGGCGCTGAGCGTATTGGCGACGCTCGCGGTCCTCACTCTGGTCCTGCCGAATTTCACTTTGGCCAAGCTCGGACCGCAGTATTCGCCGCCTCAGCTCATGTTCATCGGCTCCCTGTCGCTGATCCTCTACGGCGTCTTTATGTTCGTGCAATCGGTGCGCCATCGCGACTATTTCCTGCCCAACCCGGAGAGCGGGACCGGGTCTTGCGATGACAAGCCGGCGCCGCCCTCCGGCAAGGCCACGGCAATCAGCGCGGTGCTGATGCTGGCTTCGCTCGCGGCCGTCGTGCTGCTGGCCAAAATCCTGTCGGGGCCGCTCGAGCGCGCGATCGACGCAGTGGGCCTGCCGTCATCCCTCCTCGGCGTCGCCATCGCGAGCCTGACCCTCCTGCCGGAGAGCGTCGCGGCGCTCAAAGCGGCTTACGCCGATCGGGCCCAGACGAGCGTCAACCTCACGCTGGGCTCCGCATTGGCCAGCATCGGCCTCACGCTTCCCATCGTCGGCGGGGTCTCACTCTATCTTTCGCGCGAGCTCACGCTCGGCCTCGATGCCGAAGGGATGACACTTCTGCTCCTGACACTCTTGGTCAGCACGCCCACGCTGGCCACCGGCAGCGTTACCATTCTTCAAGGGGCGGTCCATCTGGTAATTTTCGGAGTTTTCCTGCTGCTCGCGGCCGTGCCCTAGGGATGGAGCAAGGCGGAGGTTGGAAAGTGCGTCCGTTGATCTCCGCAAACTTCGCTATGGTTTGTCAGCGCCGCGATGGACTCCCGCTTCGGGCGGAGACCGCGGTTAGAGGAAATGCCCGCTTACCTGCCCACTTGCGCCGTTCAAGATCGCGATCCGCGACGGCAGCAATACGTCGATTGCGGGCGTTCCATAGGCGACGACCGTAGGGTCGGTGTCCGCCCTGGGACTAAACCGCTCGCGCGGTAGGGGCGGCGAGCGAGCGGAGAGGGCGCGGGGGTAAGGACCCACGAGAAAGCGCGGCCCTGTCTCAAGATCGTGGGGTTCAACCCCATGCGAGACAGGAGCTTTCCATGTCCAAGAAACCCGTCAGCCCGCTGCGTCAGCGCTTGATCGACGACATGACGTCGCGCCGGTTCAGCGAAGACACGAAGAGGGACTACGTTCGCAACGTGAAGAAGTTCGCAACCTTCCTCGACCGGTCGCCGGGTACGGCGACGAGCGAGGACCTTCGCCGCTATCAACTGCATATGGCGCAGCAGCAGGCCAGCCCCTCGACGATCAACTCCGCCATCACGGCGCTGCGGTTCTTTTTCACCGTGACGCTCGAAAAGCCCGACCTCGTTCGTCCTCTGAGGACCGTGACCGAGCCGCGCAAGGCGCCGGTCGTCCTGAGCCAGGAGGAGGTGGCACGTCTCCTCCAGGCCGCGCCGAGCCTCAAGTACAAGGCCGCGCTCAGCGTCGCCTACGGCGCGGGCCTCAGGGTGTCAGAGGTCGCCCACCTGAAGGTGTCCGACATCGACAGTGGGCGCATGATGCTCCGGGTCGAGCAGGGCAAGGGACAGCGGGATCGCGATGTGATGCTGTCGCCCCAACTGCTCCAGCTCCTGCGCGAATGGTGGAAGGCGGCGCGGCCGCAGGTCTGGCTGTTTCCCGGCCAGAACCCGATCAATCCTGTGACCGCGCGTCAGCTCAACCGCGCCGTCACCGCCGCCAAAGACCTGGCTGGAATCTCCAAGCGCGTTTCTCCCCATACGCTCCGGCACAGCTTTGCGACCCACCTGCTCGAACAGGGCGTCGACATTCGCGTGATCCAGGTGTTGTTGGGGCACGCCAAGCTCGAGACGACCGCGCTCTACACCCGCGTCGCCATCAATACGGTCCGCGACATCAAGAGCCCGCTGGACCGGCTGGGCGTCAGCCTGACGAAGAAAACGCCGCCCGCCTGACCACGGCCGCGTGGCGCGGCCTCCCCTCGAGGTCGCCGACGTCTTTCGCGCTCATGGGGCGGCATGGCGGAAGGCCAACGCTGGTCACGCGAGCCTCGCCCAGTTGAAGGTGATGTCGGCGATCGAGACCTGTCGCACAGCCGCGCTCGGCGGCCACGTCGAGCGCTGCGAGGACTGCGCGCACGAGCGCGTCGCATACAACTCCTGCCGGAATCGTCACTGCCCGAAGTGCCAGGCGGCCGCCGCGCGGCAATGGCTCGAAGACCGCGAGGCGGAGCTTCTGCCGGTTCCCTACTATCACGTCGTCTTCACCCTGCCGGCCGCGATCGGCGCCGTCGCGTTCCAGAACAAGGCGGCCGTCTACGACCTCCTGTTCAGGACCGCCGCCGAGACGCTGACCACGATCGCCGCGGACCCGAAGCATCTCGGCGCGCGCATCGGCCTCACCGCCGTACTGCACACCTGGGGCTCGGCGCTGACCCACCATCCGCACGTCCACGTCATCGTTCCCGGCGGCGGCCTGTCGCCGGATGGTTCGCGCTGGATCGCCTGCAAGCCCGGCTTCTTCCTGCCCGTGCGCGTGCTCTCCCGCCTGTTCCGCCGCCTCTTTCTCGAAGGGCTCGCGGCCCTGCATGCCGCCGGACGCCTCGCCTTCTTCGGCGACCTCGCCCCGCTCGCCGACAAGAGCGCCTTCGACGCCGCCCTCGCGCCGCTGCGCCGCTCCGAGTGGGTCGTCTACGCCAAGAGACCGTTCGCCGGACCGAAGGCCGTCCTCGCCTACCTGTCGCGCTACACCCACCGCGTCGCGATCTCGAACGCCCGGCTCATCGCGCTCAACGAGAAGGGCGTCACCTTCAAATGGAAGGACTACCGCATCAAAGGACGCGACCGGCTCAAGACCATGACGCTCGACGCCCACGAGTTCATCCGCCGCTTTCTCCTGCACGTGCTGCCGAGCGGCTTCCACCGCATCCGCCACTACGGCCTGTTCGCCGGCCCGGTTCGCGCTCAGAACATCGAGCGCGCCCGACAACTGCTCGCCGCGACGGAGAATGCGCCCCAGCCCTCGTGCGCCGGGGCCGACAGTCAGGCCGATCACCTTTCGCCTGCGCGCCGCTGCCCGTGTTGCGGCGGCCGCATGATCGTCGTCGAGACGTTCGGCGGCCCGCGCCCCGCGCGATCGCCATCCCCGAGCCGGATCAGGATCGACACCTCATGACCGTCGCCATCCATCCCGCCTCGCACCGTCGATCGCCTCCGCCTCCAGCCGCGCGCCGGAACAAGAGCGCAATGTCCGCGGGAGGTCGCCAATCCTCCTTCGACCGATGCGAACGCCTCGCTCCCGCCCATCGTCGCCATCGAAAACAGCCGCCGTCGTCCCTTCCGCTGAAAACTCCGAGCGCCGCCGGCCGCCGACGCCTCGCTCGCCAGCCGTCCGCGTTCCTCAAATCCCCATAGGCGCGCTCGAAAAACAGCCCCCAACCTCCCCGCGGTTTCCTCCTTGGGAGGCTTTCGAGCGCCGGCCCCGGCGCCTGCAGCACCGTCCGCAAAAGGGCCGGCGCCCGAAACCCTTCACCAACTGAGGCGTCAGAGGCCGCGGTCTGCTACGTCCGCAATACGTCGGTTTGCGACGGTCGGCTGGGTCGTCTGAAATGGGGGAAACCGCCCGGTCGCGGTGAATGCCGGACCTCACTCTTGGCCCTCGTTCGCCGCGGAACCTGTGCGGCCGGCGGGCGCGCCCGCTAATGGGGACGGTCCCGGTTCCTGGCAAGCCACAATGCGAGGTCCCGGGCGCCGAAGAGGCCGGCGAACAGCAGGAGCGTGATCGCGCCTGCGATCGCATGGGGCGCGAAAGATTTCTCGGCGATCAATCCGGCCGCGCCCGCCGTCAGGCTTGCATAGCCGAGCGCAGGCGCGACCGAAAACAAAATCCAGTCAAGCCAGTCGGGCGAGACGATATCGACCCTGCGCTGCATGAGAATGACGAAAACCTGATAGACGAGGCCGGCGAGCTCGCACCGCGGGCGAGACGAACCCCGAGCAGGGCGAGGGCAACGGACGCCATCTCGACGGCACAGTGGCCGAGGCCTTGGCGCCGAAACTCTTGCCGATAGTCTGAGGCCGCCCCATGCTAGGCCGGATGGCCGACGCATGAGTTTCCTCGATCAGCTGGCGTTTGGACCCGGCCGCGATAAAAGAGCGTGGGCAAGGGGTCTCATGATGGCGATCGCCGTTCTGGCGATCGCGGCCGCGGTCCTCTACTTCACCGTCTCCGGCGACTACGCGTTCCTGCGCGCTTCCATCTATACCGGGGCTCCTACAGGACAATATCACGCGACAGGGGAGCGGCTTGCGGCGCGCGCCCTCAAGAGGAACGGCCATTTGGCGGTCGTCGCCACAGCGGGGTCGGTCGAGAACACCGCTCGCCTCGCCGGCGAAAACGGGCGCTGCATTCCCGCCTTCGCCTTCGTGCAGGATGGCATGCCGGTTCCCGCCGACGCCGGCCTGCAGACCTTGGGGCGGCTGCCGCAACCCGAGTCGCTCCTGCTGTTCGCCCGACGCGGGCGCGCGATCGATACGTTCAACGACCTTAAAGGCGCGTCGGTCGGCATCGGCCCGGACGGTTCCGGCGCCGCCTATCTGACGCGGCAGTTAATGGAGAATTCCGATCTCAAGGGTCTCGATCTCAAGCCCTCCAATCACGGTCTCGAAGCGCAGGCGGAAATGGTTCGCGACGGTCAACTCGATCTCGCCGCGTTCGTCATGGACGCGAACGCGGAGCTGATCCGCACGCTGGCGACCAAATACGACCTCGAGATCGTCGCTCCCGCGGACATCGAAGGTCTGGTGGCGAGAGACAAGTGGCTGCGCCTCGGCAAAATTCCAGCCGGGTTTTACGACGTCAGCCGACCGACCCCGGCGACGGACAAGCTCGTCGCTGAGGTCGACACGCTCATCATGACGAACGCGTGCGTGCACCGCGCGGAGCGAGTGGCCTTCCTGATGCTCCTCAGCGAGGAGTTCCCGAATTTCGTTCGAGACAACCCGCCGCCCGCGGCGAAGTCTCAAGATCAGGCGCCGTTGGCCGACGAGGCGCGCCAGTTTTTCGCCAACGGCGAGCCCGCACTGGCGGACCGATATTTCCCCTGGCTGGTGAACCTTATGTCGCCGGCCTACTGGATCTATCTGGCGATGGCCATCACCATCCTTTTCAATGCGTCGAACGCTTACAGCCGCTTCAGACTCTGGCGCATCGACGCCAACCGGGAAATGCTGGAGTCCCGGCTGAAGGCGCTGACCGGTCTCGGCGCCACGCCGAAAGACGTCAAAACGCTCCCGCCAGAGGCGGTCATCAAGACGCCGCAGGATCGAAAGGCGGCCGAAGACCTCATCAAGGACCTCGAGGCGCTTCGCCTTCGCTGTCAGGAACAGCTGCGCTCGATCGTCACGCCCATGGGCAGCGAGATGTTCTATCGGTATCAGGAGTCCCTGATCGAGGACGCCCAGGCGATGCTTGCGGACTTGCTTCGGCGGTCGGAGGGAAGCCAAGCGTCGTGAGACCGCTATCGTCGGTTTCGAACGTCGTCAAAAAACAGTTCGGCCGGATTGAGAAGACGGTCGGCGTGCTCCTCATCGCGACCGGCGTCGCCTTCCTCACCGGCGGGTTTCAGAGCGCATCGCTGTGGCTGATCGAGACCTTTTCGCAGTTCGGGCAGGTCGGGTGAGGGCCGGCTGCACGACGCCTGGAGGACTGGATCGTCCTTCGAGGCCGCTTCGCGGCGCCTCAGGACGAGGGTTGCGGGGTGGCCCCAGCCCATCAACCCCCTCGTCCTGAGGCGCCTCTTGCGAGAGCAAGAGGCCTCGAAGGACGTTCCAGAAGCGCCCGTCTCCGCGCTGCAGATCATCGGTTCTTCTGAGCCTCGCTTGGCCAACGAAACCAGGGCCGAAAAGTCCCCGCGCATATAGGCTTCCTCTTTCGCTCGCGACCATCCCTTGATTCGTCTCTCCGCCGCGATCGCATCAGGACGAGGGCGTCGATTGCGGCCGACGTCCAAAACTCCCAGAGGCTCGGGTCAGACGTCAGGTTCATTGGCTGAGCCCCCGACCCGGACGAGCTCAAGCCCGTCTATCGCCGCGCTCCGTTCTTTCTCGGTCTGCTTCAAGGAAAGCTCCAACTGCTCGGTGCTGGCTCTGCTGCTGCCTGTCAGGACGACCCCGCCGATGGCGAGGGCAAGTCCGACAATCATCCGAACCGGGGTGAAGGTCATGAGGCCGAGCATGAAACAGACAAGCAACGCCGGTCCGATGACGGCGCACGCTCGCCCCGCGATCATGAGCCTTCGACTGCGCTCGATCGCCTCCCGGAGTTCCTCGATTTGAACCTCGAGTTGCTCGATCCGCTCCGCGGGGGGGCATTCCAATTTGAACATTGCATTCTCGGGTCGCATTATGGGCCAGTCCAGTCCGTAACCCAAGGAAGGACGCCTGATGTCCCACCTGTTCAGCGATTTCAGACTGCGCGACATCACGTTCGCCAATCGCATCGGCGTTTCTCCGATGTGCCAATATTCCTGCGACGGGGGTTTTGCCAACGATTGGCATTTCGCCCATCTGGCCGCCCGTGCGGTCGGCGGCGCAGGCCTCGTCTTCACCGAAGCGGCGGCGGTCTCGCCTGAAGGGCGGATTTCTCCGCAGGATCTCGGCGTCTGGAGCGAACAGCATTTCGAGCCGCTGGAGCGGATCGCCCGGTTCGTCAGGGCGCAAGGCGCCATCCCCGGTATTCAGCTTGCCCACGCTGGGCGAAAGGCCAGCGTCTATCGCCCCTGGTCCGGGCAAGGGAGTATCCCCAAGTCGGAAGGGGGGTGGCAGACCGTCGGGCCGAGCCCCGTCTCGTTCGGCAGGGGGTACGCGACGCCGGAGGAACTGAGCCTCGATCGCATTCCGGCGCTGGAGCAGGCCTTCGCGACGGCCGCGAATCGCGCTCACGCGGCGGGGTTTCGCACGATCGAACTTCACGCCGCGCACGGGTATCTCATCCATCAGTTTCTGTCCCCGCTCAGCAACCGTCGCGCCGACGCCTATGGCGGTTCGTTCGACAATCGCACACGATTCTTGCGCGATTGCGTTGCGGCGATGCGAAAAGTCTTGCCTGACCACTGCCCGCTCTTCGTGCGCGTTTCCGCGACCGACTGGACGGACGGCGGCTGGGACCTCGAGCAATCGATCGAGCTTTCAAGACGCCTGAAGAGTCTCGGCGTCGATGCGATCGATTGCTCGTCGGGCGGCAATGTTGAAGACGCCAAGATTCCGATTGGCCCCGGCTATCAGGTTCCGTTCGCGCGGCGCATCCGACGGGAAGCAGGCGTCGCGACAGCGGCGGTCGGCATGATCTCCGCGCCGGCCCAGGCGGATCAGATCATTCGCAATGGCGAGGCCGATATGGTGCTGCTTGCCCGCGAGTTGCTGCGCGACCCCTATTGGCCGCTGCGCGCAGCGCGCGAGCTGGGGCAGTCCACGCCTTGGCCGGCGCAATATCTGCGCGCCGCGCCGCGCGATGCGCCCGAGCGCGTCGCCGCCCATGAGATCGACTGAATTCGACGCCGCAACGACTGCCTGCCGGGGCGGCCCTGCTCGCCGTCTGCAGCCTCGGCCTCCCCTTCATCGCCGCTGCCATCGGTGGGGTGAGAGCCGGCTGAACGACGCCCGGAGAACTGGAGCGTCCTTCGAGGCCGCTTCGCGGCGCCTCAGCACGAGGGCCGTGCGAAGCGGCCAGCGTCCTCGCTGCGGAACGCGCGCCCATGCGCCGATCACCGGCCAGGCGGCGAACGTCTACCGACGCGGCGCGCCGAGGAAGCGGCTGACGCCCGCCTCGACCTGACGCAAGACGTCGCCCGCCGTCGCGCATGGCGCGGCCGCGTCTTGATCCTCGACCGCCGCAAGACGATCCATCTGCGCAACGAGCGCGGCCGATCCTCCCGGAAGCGCGGCGGCCAGGTGAAGAATGGACTGCTGGAGGTCATTGGGCGCCGCCCTCTGCGCAGAAGCGATCTCGTCTGCGGTGGGCGCCACGGTCGGAAACGCCAGGCTCGCCGGCCCGGAATTGCTCGGCGAGGTCAGCGACAAGGCGGGAAGCAGATCGGGAGCCGCGGCGTCTCGCCGGGTCAGCGGTTCCCCGAGGTCGAAGAGCTTGCGCAATGTGGAGAGAACCGAAGCATGGTCGAATGGATACCGGGACCCGGCGGGCGGCCGGACAATGCATCCTGCCGGAATCCACGGAGAAATCAGGACGGCGGGCACTCGAACCCCGTAGCGGTCGAACTTGAAGCCGTCGGGCCAATCGTCGTCGGGCGAAACGGCCTCCGGCGGCGGGACATGATCGTAAATCCCTCCATGCTCGTCATAGATGACGATGAAGAGGGTTTGCTCCCAACCGGGGCCGTTGCGAAGGGCGTCGTAGCAACGCGCGATCAGGCGCTCCCCGTAGGCGACGTTGTGCGGCGGGTGCTGATCGTTCGGCATTCGATGAAAAACGAGGCTCGGGAAATAGCGGGGCTCGATGAAACTGTAGTTCGGCAGCCGCCCCGCCATGGCGTCGCCCATGAACGCGTCCTCGAAGGGATAGAGATGCTCCGGCAGTTCGCTCCATAGGGCGGAGAGCGTCGCTGTCTGCGGCGCGTCGTGAAAATAGATGCGCCAGCTTCGCTGACATTGGGTCAGGCGGCTGAAGATCGTCGGCATCAGGTAGGGAAAATGCACCGGCGAATTGTTCACATAACCGGCGGCGGTCCCGGTATGCACGAAGAAGCGGTTTGGCCAAGTCTGGTTCGGCGCCGATGCATGCCAGCGATCCGACATCCCGAACGACCTCGCGAGCTCACTGATCACCGGAACTTGGTCGGGCGTGAAGCCATGCATAACGCCGCGGGGATCGTTGGTCGCGGTCCTCATGTAGTTGGAGACGAAGCCGGACATCGCAGGGGGCGAAGGGGGCTCCAATCCCGCGCCGAAGACCTGCTCCGTCATATCCGCGAAGAGTTCGTTTGGATCGGGATTGGGGAGGCACGCCGCTTCGGGCGTCATCGCCTCGCTTCTCCAGACATCGAACGTCC
Organism: uncultured Alphaproteobacteria bacterium; assembly: GCA_963805295.1. Lineage (GTDB taxonomy): Bacteria > Pseudomonadota > Alphaproteobacteria > Rhizobiales > Beijerinckiaceae > Roseiarcus. The sequence goes on from CAWDTW010000088.1 coordinate 59,645, forward strand.
TGCTATCCCATTCGTTTAACTCGTCGCCCTTCAGCCCGTCGAAATCCGCGCGGTCGGAATAGAGACGGCCCAGCACCGAATCAAACGAGCGGTTCTCGAGCATCAGGACGACGACATGCTTGATGTCCGCCATGGAAGCCTCCAATGCGCCGGGAGCTTGACGTCCGGCAACCTCCACGCCGATCATGCCCAAGGCCAATCTCATGAGCTTGCGGGGCGCCGATGCGGCGGATGGTAAGCGTTCGAAACGCGGCAAATCTAGCCGCAATTACGATCGCCATTCCTTTTCTCGGAGGCTGCGCGCAGCTCCATCTGACTCAGGACCCGAATCAAGTCATCCAGCGAACCGAGGGCGAGGACAACTACTATACCAAGCAAATTGCCGGCCCGACTGCGGCGCGGGTGTTGCCCTATGCTTTGCTCGCGGAGCAATCTTACGATCCGAGCGTCTACGCCAGGCATCGGATGGCGCCGCGAGCGGCCGGCTGCATTTCCGACGATCCTAAGGATTGCGATGCGCTCGGCGATTCAAAGCGCGCGGCCGCCTGGCTCGATCGGTGGCGCTACGTCTGGAGTTGCGACGGGCCGGACGCGTGCAAGGTGCGGACGCCGGGTCAGAGCGAACCCGTCGGCGGCCTCGGCGTCCAGGTCTGGGCGCGGAAGGGCGCGCGATGTCCGGAAGCCGTCGTTGCGTTTCGTGGAACGGTCGGCGGTAATAAAGGAGATTGGGAATCCAATTTTCACTGGATATTGCGCGCTTTTCCCATTTACGACCAATACGATCAGGTCCGAGACCACGTCGGCGACTTCATCGGCCATATCGAGCGGGATAAGTGCTACCGGCCGGGCCCAACGCAGATCACAGCGGTCGGGCACTCCCTTGGCGGCGGACTCGCCCAACTCGCGGCCTACTCCGATCCGCGGATACGGCGCGTCTACGCCTTCGATCCCTCGATGGTGGCCGGCTACTATTCCGTCGATCCGCCCCGCCGCGATCAAAACGTGAAAGGTCTGCGCATGGAGCGCGTCTACGAACACGGGGAGGTCCTCGCCTACGGCCGCTACGTTCTACGGCAATTCATTCCCCTGTCGCCCTGCAATCCTCGCGTCGTCAGCGTTCGATTCCATGTCATTCATGGAAGTCCGATCGCCCAGCACAGCCTGACGGATTTAGACAACGGACTGCTCAGAGAAGCGCGCGGCCATCAACCGGAGACGTCGCCGATGGTCGACCAGCCGTGCGGCGTGGATGCGCCGGGCAAGCCGCTTGTCGCGGCGCAATAGTTCGCGTCGTTCGGTCGCTATAGGCAAACGAGAGCTTTGGCTCGAATGCGATCGCGCGGGGGCGGACCTACTTGGATACTGCCCGCCACAAGTTGCACTGCATGACCCTGGCGCAGGCGATCGCCGTCGCCGTCGCGACCGGGGTCATTCCCGCGAAGGCGCTGCAGTAAGCTCGGAGCAATGCGGCAAAGCAGTCATAAAAGCAGCCATAAAAGCAATCATAGCAGAGCAAACATAGAACATTCCTCCCGCGGGCGGCTTGCCGGCCGGTCAGAGGGCCGGCTGCGCGAGAGGAAGGCGAAGCCGCCCGACGACAGCGAGAATTCGATCGCCTCGACCGCGCGCCAGCGGTCCCGGCCGCCGTGCGCATGAATCGTCTCCTCGAGCAGCTCGCGGGATTTCATTCCCATCTCGTCCATCCGGCGAGGCCAGCACGGTCAGCTCCGCCGCCGACAGAAAAACCCGCCGTCGCCGGCGGGTTTCCCTTGTTTCGCTGGCGCCGCGCCGGGATCACATCTGCTTGTAGGTCATCTTGCCGTCGGGGGCCTTCTCCCAGACGTACCAGACGTAGTCGACGTTCGTGCGGTCGCCCTTCTTGTCATAGGCGATGTCGCCGATGGCGGTGTGGAACGTCATGCCCGAATGCATCACTTCCGCGACCTTCTTCGGATCGAGCGACTTCGCCTTCTCGGCCGCCTGCCTGATGATCTGGACCGCGGCGTAGGAGTAGAGCGTATAGGCCTCCGGATCGAAGTTCTTCGCCTTGAACTCGGCGACGATGTCCTTGGCGAGCGGGTTGTTTCGCGCGTCGGGGCCGAAGGTCATCAGCGTGCCTTCGACGCCCGGCCCGCCGATCTGGGCGAACTCGTCTGTTGTGATGCCGTCCCCGGAAATCATGACGGTGTTCAGGCCCTGGTCGCGCATCTGGCGCAGGATGAGGCCGCCCTCGGTCTGCAGGCCGCCCCACATCAGATAGTCGGCGCCGGATTCCTTGATCTTGGAGACGATCGCCGAATAGTCCTTTTCGCCGGTGTTCACGCCTTCGTAAAGCACCTCATGGATGCCGAACTTATGCATCTCGTCGCGCGCGACGTCGGCGAGCCCCTTGCCGTAGGTCGTCTTGTCATGGACGATTGCGATCTTCTTGCCCTTGAGATGATCGCGCGCGTATTCGGCCCACACGAGACCCTGCTGGTCGTCACGGCCGCAGGTGCGGAAGACGTCCCAAAGTTTGCGGTCGGTGACCTTGGGATTGGTCGCCGACGGGGTAATCATCAGGACTCCATTTTCGGTGTAGACGTCCGAGGACGGGATGGTCACGCCGGAATTGAAGGGACCGACGACGAACTTGACGCCGTCGCCGACGAACTTGTTGGCGACCGAAACGCCCTGCTTCGGATCGCCCACGTCGTCGCCTTGCTCGAGTTCGATCTTCTGGCCGAGGATGCCGCCGGCCTTGTTGATGTCGTCGACCGCCTGTTGCGTGCCGTTCACCAGTTGCGAGCCGAAGGCGGCGCTCGGTCCGGTGATCGGCCCGGTCACGCCCATCTTGATCTGGGCGCTGGCGGCGCCGGAGACCGCCAGGGCGGCGGCGAACACGGCGCCGGACAACCAGTATTTCATCATACGCTTACTCCCTTGAGTTCGGGGCGCTCGGGCCTCCCTGAGCGCCCGCGGCGGAGGCAAGTCCGCCATGGGCGCGGATACTTTCCCGTTTTCGAGAAAGAGTCACCTTAAAAAACGTCGGTCCTCGGCCGGCCTATCTTCGGGCTTTCAGCCCTTGCCCTTCACGCGCCAATTCAATCCCGCGCGCTCGTAAGCCCACGAATATTGGGTCGCCATCTGGGCGGCGCGCATGGCGCGGTAACCCAAGGCGGCGACGATCATCGTCCAGACGTAAGCGACCAGAAAGAAATGAAGCGACAGCAGCGTTTCCCCATAGAGCGCGTAATGCAGAAACCGCACGCCGGCGGTGAGGAAAAGCATGTAGGGCGCGATCATCGGCATCGGCCGCCAGGTCTGCGCCATAGCCCGGCCCGCCGCCCAGGCGCCCGCGCCGCCGAGGATCAGCGTGATGAGCACGAAAGTTAACAAACCGTAAGGCGAGTTTTCCCACAGGATCCCCGCCATCAGTGCCCCCCCTCGAGATAGGCCGCGCGCACTTCCGGCCGCGCCAGCAGCTCGGCGCCGCCGCCCTGCATGGTGATCGTCCCGTTGACCATCACATAGCCGCGATGGGCGAGCTTCAACGCGTGAAAGGCGTTCTGCTCGACCAGGAAGACGGTCAGCCCCTCGCGTCTGTTGAGGTCGGCGATGACCTCGAAGATCTGTTTGACGACGAGGGGCGCGAGACCGAGCGAAGGCTCGTCGAGCAGCAGGAGGCGCGGGCGGCCCATCAGCGCGCGCCCGATCGCCAGCATCTGCTGCTCGCCGCCCGACAGCGTGCCGCCGCGCTGCGGCCCGCGCTCCTTGAGGCGCGGAAAGAGCGTGAACACGCGGGCGACGTCTTCGTCGAAATGGGCGAAATTGTTGATCGACGCGCCCATCTGCAGGTTCTCGAACACGGTCATGCGCGGGAAGATGCGACGCCCTTCCGGCGACTGGGCGATCGACAGGCGCGCGATCTGGTGCGTCGGCAGGGTGGTGATGTCCTTGCCGTCGAAGCTGATCCTGCCGCGACGGGCGCGCGGCGCGCCGAAGATGGTCATCATCGTCGTCGACTTCCCGGCGCCGTTGGCCCCGATGAGGGTGACGATCTCGCCGTCATTGACGTCGATGTCGACGCCCCTGAGCGCCTGGATCTTGCCGTAGAAGGTCTCGACGCCGCGCAGTTGCAGGAGCGGCCCGGCCACGGCCGCAGCCGCGCTCATTGCTCGAGCTCCTTCTCGATGGCTTCGACTTCCTCTTCGTCGGCGACGCCGAGATAGGCGGCGATGACCTTCGGATCGGCGCGCACTTCCGCGGGCGTGCCGTCGGCGATCTTCACGCCGTAGTCGAGCACCACCACGTGGTCGGAGATCTGCATCACAACCGACATGTCGTGCTCGATGAGCAGCACCGACGTATTGTGGTCGGCGCGGATCGAGCGCAGGAGCGCGTTCAAATCCGCCGACTCGCGCGGGTTGAGGCCGGCGGCCGGCTCGTCGAGGCACAGCAGCACCGGATCGGTGCACATGGCGCGGGCGATCTCGAGCCGGCGCTGCGCGCCGTAGGGCAGTTCGCCCGCCGGGTCGTCCGCGCGGTCCGTGAGCCCGATCTTGTCGAGCCAGTATTTCGCCCGGTCGATCGCCTCGGCTTCCTTGCGGCGATAGCTCGGCGCGCCGATGAGGCCAAGCACCGTCATTCCGCTTGCGCGCATCAGCGGATTATGGTGCGCGACGAGAAGGTTCTCCAGCGCCGTCATGCCCTGAAAGAGCCGGATGTTCTGAAACGTTCGCGCCACTCGCGCGGTGCGCGCGATCTCGTGGTCCGGCATGCGCTCGAGCAGGAACAGTTCGCCGTTCGCGGTCGCGGCGTGGCGGCCGCTCGCGCGCGTGGCGGCGGCAATGTCTTCGGGCGTGGCGAAGCCGTCGCGCGCGAACGCGAGCCGTCCTTCGGTCGGCTTGTAGAAGCCGGTGACGCAGTTGAACACGGTCGTTTTGCCGGCGCCATTCGGCCCGATCAGCGCGGTGATGTCGCCTCGCCCGACCAGGAACGAGAAGGCGTTCACCGCGACGAGGCCGCCGAACCGCATGGTGAGGTTTTCGACGGCGAGCAGCGGACTGGTCAGCCAGTTCATCAGCCGTGGCCCTCTTTGACGAGATCGCCCGACACGACCTTTCGCTCCTTGAGAAAGACCGAGGGCATTCGCGTCGAGACGAGGCCGCGCGGCTTCCAGATCATCATGATGACCATCGCGGCGCCGAAGAGCAGCATGCGGTACTGGGTCGGATCGAAACCCTCGCCGAAGATGGCCTTTAGCCAGTCGAGTTCGCGCATCAGTTCGGGCACGCCGATCATCGCCGCCGCGGCGATCGCGACGCCGAGCTGCGAGCCCATGCCGCCGAGCACGACGATGGCGAGAATCGTCGCCGATTCGATGAAGGTGAAGCTCTCGGGGCTGACGAAGCCCTGGCGCACCGAGAAGAAGGAGCCGGCGAAGCCGCCGAACATGGCGCCAAGCGCGAAGGCGGTGAGCTTGGTGGTGGTGGTGTTGATGCCAAGCGAGCGGCAGGCGATCTCGTCCTCGCGCAACGCCTCCCAGGCGCGGCCGATCGGCAGCCGGCGCAGGCGCAGCGTGACGAAGTTCGTCAGCAGCGCGAGCCCGAGGATCAGATAGAAGAGAAAGATGGTGCGGTAGATCGGCGAATAGGGCAGATGGAAGATCGCCGCGAATCCGTTGCCCTCGTCGTTGAACGGAATGCCGAAGAAGCTGACGTGCGGAATGCCGGCGATGCCGGCGTAGCCGTTGGTGAGGTCGACCCAGTTGATGAGGACGAGACGAACGATCTCGCCGAAGGCGAGCGTCACGATGGCGAGATAGTCGCCGCGGAGCCTCAAGACCGGGAAGCCGAGAATGACGCCCCACATCGCGGCCAGGAACCCCGCCAGCGGCAGGCAGATCCAGAACGACAGGCCGAAGGTTGTCGACAGCAGCGCATAGGAATAAGCGCCGACCGCGTAGAAGGCGACATAGCCGAGATCGAGGAGGCCCGCGAGGCCGACCACGATGTTCAACCCCCAGCCCAGCATCACGTAGATCATGATCTGGACGCCGTAGTTGTTGATCCACTTCAGCGAGCCTGCCGGGCCGAGCAGTTCCAGCACGATGATCGGAAACAGCACTACGAGGCCGAGCGCGAAGGGGCCGAAATAGCGCGAGAACGCGATGCGGGCGCGCGACGGCGGCGCGACGCCTTCGCCTTCGCGCGCCGCCTGAACCAGCGCTCCACCCATGCCGCCGGCGGCGATCGAGCCGACCCGGTCGAACCAGACGCGCCAGTCGGACCTCGCCATCTGGCGCAGAAACACGAACAGGAACACGATCGCGGCGAACCCGATCGACAGCGGCCAGCGGCCGGTCAGCACGAGCTCGTTGTTGATGTTGGATTCCGCGTGATAGCTGATGATCGGAAACGCGAGGCCGAAGGCGACGAGGGCGGCGGCGACCGCGGTTCGCAGCGCGGGAACCAATTGTCCGGAGCTCGTTGCGCCGACTTCGGCGAGCGGCGAGGTTTGCGGAGCAGCGGTCATGCTCAGACCTTTTCCACTTCAGGTCGGCCGAGGATGCCGGAGGGCATGAAAATCAGGGTGATGGCGAGAATCATGAACGCCGCCACGTCCTTGTAGTCGGTGGTGAAATAGGACGACCAGAACACCTCGATGAGGCCGATCAGGAGGCCGCCGAGCACGGCGCCCGGCAGCGAGCCGATGCCCCCCAGCACCGCGGCGGTGAAGGCCTTGACGCCCGGCACGAAGCCGTCGGCGAAGTTGACCACCCCGTAGTAGATGACGAACATGACCCCGGCGACCGCCGCCAGCGCCGCGCCGATGACGAAGGTGATCGAAATCGTCGCGTCGACGTCGATGCCCAGCAACGCCGCCATCCTGCGATCCTGCTCGCAGGCGCGCTGCGCGCGGCCGAGCGCGGTGTAACGGACGAGATACCAGAAGGCGGCGAGCAGCACGGCGGTCACGACCATGATGAGGATCTGGCGCACCGAGAGCGTCACGTCATAAGCGCCGCCGGTCAGGTTGAAGACGTGGTTGGGCAATTGCGGCGCGGGCTTGTTGCGCGGACCCTGCACGACCTGGACGAAATTCGACAGGAAGATCGACATGCCGATCGCCGAGATCAGCGGCGCGAGGCGGAACGAGCCGCGCAACGGACGGTAGGCGAGCCGTTCGATCGTCCAGTTCCAGAGCGCGGTCAGCGCCATCCCCCCGATCATCACCACGACGAAGGCGATCGGCAACGAGCCCAGATGCAAAATCTGGGTCAGGATCATGAAGAGGATCAGCGCAATGAACGCCGACAGCATGAACAGGTCGCCGTGGGCGAAATTGACCATGCCGATGATGCCGAAAACCATCGTATAGCCGATGGCGATGAGTTCGTAGATCGAGCCGAGCGTCAGCCCATTGATCAACTGCTGCAGGAAATTATCCATGCGCCAACGGTCCCTCCGGTTTCCTCCGGCTTCGCAGGAAACGTGCCAAGGTTACGCTCAGCCGTCCTGTCGATGAATTCGAGCCGTCCATTCTAGCGCTTAGCCCGTCGCAATTCGAGGGTTCAAGGCCGCGCCCGTCGTCTTTCGGCAGCCTACCCGTCGCAGGTTGTGGCGGCAACCGCGTCAACGTCGAACGGCTTTTGGCCAAGCACGCCTTGCTGGCGGAGCCGGCGGCGGCGGAGCGCGCCCGCGGGCGATTGCGCGCGACCCGCCAGTCGCTCGAACGATCCGTACGTATATATCGGCTTCTCGGCCAAACAATTGCCTCGGCAATGTCATATCTGAAAAGAAATAGCGGACGTTTGTCCTCGATATGGACTTTGGCGCCGACGACAGTGTACCAAAATCATCGTATACATCGCTTACGGCAAATCGCTGCGGTCGAGAGCGCCCGATGAAGGCGTGAACGGGGGCGAATCGACGGGCGGCTTGCGTCCGCCGAGGGAGGAACGTTCATGGCGATGACGATGACCGGGGAGGCGACGCTTCCGGCCGCAAGACCGAAGGTGTGGGCGTTGCTCAACGATCCGGCGGTCCTCCAAGCCTGCATTCCCGGCTGCCAATCGCTCGAAAGGACGGGCGACAACGGCTTCGCCGCCGTGGTCAAGGCCAAGATCGGCCCGGTCTCCGCCACTTTCAAAGGCAAGGTCGAACTCTCCGACATCGTCCCAGACGTCAGCTACACCATCGCGGGCGAGGGCGAGGGCGGCGTCGCCGGCTTCGCCAAGGGCGCCGCCAAAGTGTCGCTCGCCGACGCCGAGGGCGGCACGCTGCTGCGCTACGACGTCGAGGCCCATGTCGGGGGCAAGATGGCCCAGCTCGGCTCGCGGCTGATCGACGGCGTGGCGAAGGGCATGGCCGACAAGTTCTTCGCCAGCTTCGCCGAGGCCGCCGGCGGGCGCGCCGCGCCCGCGGAGCCCGCGCGGCCCGCCGGCGCGCCGCAAGCTGTCCCACCGAAGAAGACGTCATGGTTCAGGAGGATATGGGAATGGTTCATGTCTCTATGGCGGTAAACGGCCGGCACGTTTCGGCCGAAGTCGATCCGAGGACGCTGCTGGTGCAGTTCCTCCGCGAGAATCTTCGCCTGACCGGCACGCATGTCGGCTGCGACACCTCGCAGTGCGGCGCCTGCGTCGTCCACGTCGACGGCGAGGCGATCAAGTCCTGCTCGGCGCTGGCGGCGAGCTGCGAGGGCGCGAACGTGACGACGATCGAGGGCCTCGCCCAGGGCGGCAAGCTGCATCCCATGCAGCAGGCCTTCCAGGACAACCACGGCCTGCAGTGCGGTTTCTGCACGCCGGGCATGATCATGGCGGCGATCGACCTCGTCAATCGCGAGGGCCCGAACCTCGACGAGGCGGCGATCCGCCACGGGCTCGAAGGCAACATCTGCCGCTGCACCGGCTACCACAACATCGTCAAGGCGGTTGCCCAGGGCGCGCGCGAGATGGCCGCCGCCGCGACGCCCAAGGCCGCCGAATAGAGCACGCTTTGAAGCCGTTCCAAGGGAGAGAAACATGAGCGCGACAGGCATTGGCGCCTCCGTCAAACGCAAGGAAGACATCCGCTTCATCACCGGCAAGGGCCACTACGTCGACGACATCAATCGCCCCGGCCAGGCCTACGCCTATTTTCTGCGCTCGCCGCATGCGCATGCGACGATCGACAAGATCGACGCTTCCGCCGCGCTGAAGTCGAAGGGCGTCGTCGCGGTGCTGACCGGCGACGACATCGCGTCGCCGACAAGATCGGCGCGCATCGTCTGCGGCTGTGACGATCCATTCCAAGGACGGCTCGCCGATGAAGGTGGGCGCCTTTCCGGCGCTCGCTCACGGCAAGGCGCTCTATGTCGGCGACCACGGTCGCGGTCGTTATCGCCGACAGCTACGCCAGGCGCGCGACGCGGCTGAAAAGATCGGCGGTCGATTACGGCGTGCTGCCGGCCGCGGTCGAGCCGGCCAACGCGGCCAAACCGGGCCAGCCGCAGGTCCATGACTTCGCGCCGAACAACACGGTGTTCAACTGGCATCTCGGCGACAAGGCCGCGACCGACGCGGCCTTTGCGGCGGCGACGCACGTGACCAGGACTCGACCTCGTCAACAATCGACCTGATCCCCAACGCGATGGAGCCGCGCGCGGCGATCGGCGAATACGACATGGGCACCGATGCCATCACGCTCTACACGACGAGCCAGAACCCGCATCTGGCGCGGCTCGTGCTGTCCGCGTTCGATCGGCATCGCTCCCGAGACACAAGCTGCGCGTCATCGCGCCCGACGTCGGCGGCGGCTTCGGCTCCAAGATTTTCATTTACGCCGAGGAGACCGTTTGCGCCTGGGCGGCGAAGAAGATCGACCGGCCGGTCAAATGGACGGCCGAGCGGACGGAATCGTTCCTGGCCGACGCGCACGGCCGCGATCACGTGACCCACGCCGAACTGGCGCTCGACGCCAACGGCAAGATCAAGGGCTTGCGCGTCGCACACGATCGCCAATCTCGGCGCATATCTGTCGACCTTCTCGTCGTCCATCCCGACCTATCTCTACGCGCCGCTGCTGTCGGGCCAGTACGACATTCCTGCGATCTACTGCCGAGGTCGACGCGGTCTACACCAACACCGCGCCGGTCGACGCCTATCGCGGCGCCGGCCGGCCGGAGGCGACTTTCGTCGTCGAGCGCCTGGTCGAAGTCGCGGCGCGCGAGACCGGACGCGATCCGGCCGAATTCCGCCGGATGAACTTCGTCACGTCGTTCCCGCATCAGACGCCGGTCCTCGTCGACCTACGACGCGGGCGACTATCGCCGAAGGCGCTCGACAGGGCGCTGGAGCTCGCCGACTACAAGGGCGTGGCCGCGCGCAAGGCGGCCTCGGCGACGAAGGGCAAGCTGCGCGGCGTCGGCATTTCGGCCTATATCGAGGCCTGCGGCCTTGCGCCATCGGCGGCGGTGCGGCTCGCTCGGCGCTGGCATCGGCCTTTGGGAATCGGCCGAAGTGCGCGTCAATCCGGTCGGCACGTCGAAATCCTGACGGGCTGCGCACAGCCACGGCCAGGGTCACGAGACGACCTTCGCCCAGCTCGTCTCCGCCCGCCTCGGCATCCCGATCGACAACGTCTCGATCGTCCACGGCGACACCGACAAGGTGCAGTTCGGCTATGGGCACCTACGGCTCGCGCTCCGGCGCGGTCGGCATGTCGGCGCTGTCGAAGGCGCTCGACAAGATCGAGGCCAAGGCGAAAAAGGTCGCCGGCCACGTGCTCGAAGCTTCCGAGCAGGACATCGAGTTCAAGGACGGCAAGTTCACCGTCAAGGGCACCGACAAGTCGATCGACTTCGGCTCCGTCGCGCTGAATGCCTACCTGGCGCACAAGTTCAACGGCCAGGAGCTCGAGCCCGGCCTGAAGGAAGGCGCGTTCTGGGATCCGACCAACTTCACCTTCCCGGCCGGCGTCCACATCTGCGAACTCGAGATCGATCCTGAGACCGGGGTGGTGACGATCGACCGCTGGACGGCGGTCGACGACTTCGGCAAGCTCATCAATCCGATGATCGTCGAGGGCCAGGTTCACGGCGGCATCGCGCACGGCATCGGCCAGGCGCTGATGGAAGGCGCGCACTACGACGGCGACGGGCAGCTGCTGACGGCGAGCTACATGGACTATTGCATGCCGCGCGCCGACGACGTGCCGTCCTTCAAGGTCGAGACGATCGAGACGCCCTGCCCGTCCAACCCGCTCGGCATCAAGGGTTGCGGCGAAGCGGGCGCGATCGCCTCTCCGCCCGCGGTCATCAACGCCATCACCGACGCGCTCGGCCATGAAGACGTGACCATGCCGGCGACTCCGCAGGTCGTCTGGCGCGCCGCGCAAAAGGCCGTGACCAAGCGCGCCGCGGAATGATTCGAACCGGAGGCGGCCCTCGCGCCGCCTGCCCTGACCCCTCATTCGGAGACATTCGATGTACGCCTTTGAATATCACCGCCCGCACACGCTCTCGGGCGCGCTCGCCGACCTCGAAAAGCCGGACGCCAAGGCGCTCGCCGGCGGCATGACGCTGATCCCGACGATGAAGCAGCGCCTCGCCGCGCCCTCCGCCATCATCGAACTGAAGGACGTGCCGGAGCTTTCCGGCCTCTCCCGCGACGGCGACAATCTCGTGATCGGGGCGATGACCCGGCACGCCGAAGTGGTCCGCAGTCCCGTCGTAAAGGCCGCGATTCCCCCGCTCTCGACGCTCGCCGCCGGCATCGGCGACCCGCACGTGCGCAACCGCGGCACCATCGGCGGCTCGCTCGCCAACAACGATCCGGCCGCCGACTATCCCGCAGCCGTCCTCGCCCTCGGAGCGACCGTCGTCACCAGCAAGCGCCGCATCGCCGCCGACGACTATTTCAAGGGCCTGTTCGAGACCGCGCTCGAACCCGGTGAACTCATCACCCAGGTGAGCTTCCCGATCCCGCAAAAGGCGGCCTACATGAAATTCGCCAACCCCGCCTCGCGCTATGCGCTGGTCGGCGTTTTCGTGGCCAAGACCGCCGGCGGCGTGCGCGTCGCGGTGACCGGCGCGGGCGAAAATGGCGTCTTCCGTGCGAGCGCGATGGAAGCCGCCCTGAACGCAAACTTTTCGGCCTCGGCGCTCGACGGCGTCTCGGTTCCCGCCGACGGCCTCAACTCCGACATCCACGCCGACGCCGACTATCGCGCCCATCTGATCGGCGTAATGGCCAAGCGCGCAGTCGCGGCGGCGGGCTGAGATCCGGGACCGGATCGAGCAGGGCGGGAGGAAGCAAGTCAGCCCTTCCGCCCGGCGGCCCTTGTTGCTCGGCTAATCGACACCCTCAGCGAGTTCTTTGCTGATGAGGTCTTCAGCGACCGAAGCCTTGAGCGACCGCTCGTTGCCGAATTCCCTGTTCTGGTCTAATGGCGCATTTAATCCGCTGATAATTGCGAAATTTTCCGCTGTTCCGCTGCGTAGGGAATTTTATTGCAAGTCTCTGGAATCCCTTCGTTTGCGCGACGACTTTTCGGCTCGATGGCCGGAAAAAGAAGAATTCCTGCTTTTTTGCCTGTTGGCAGGGAACTTGACCGTCGCGCTCGCGCCCGGAACGTATCGGCTGCGCCTCGAGGCCCGCAAAAACCTCCCGGCGGCGGGGGCGACAATCGAGTTTGCCGGCGCCCTTGATCTGTTTGGCTGTCGGGCCGATGAATAGGCCCCTCTCCCACGGCAGAGTGTCCATGACGCCCCAACCGCCGGTCCTGCCCGCCTCGATCGACGAAACGTTGGCCCTGCTTCAGAGCGCGTCCTATGTCGGCGACCGTTCCCTGGCGACCGTCCTGTTCCTGAGCCTCAGGCTCGGCCGGCCGCTGTTTCTCGAAGGCGAAGCCGGCGTCGGCAAGACGGAGATCGCCAAGGTTCTCGCCTCTTCGCTCGGCCGCAGGCTGATCCGTTTACAATGCTACGAGGGCCTCGACATCGCCACCGCGGTCTACGAATGGAACTACCCCGCGCAGATGATGGCGATCCGCCTGTCCGAGGCGGCCGGCGAGCACGACAAGGACCGCATCGAACACGACGTTTTCTCCGAACGCTACCTCATCAAGCGCCCGCTCCTTCAGGCGATGGAGCCGAGCGTCAGCGGCGCGCCGGTGCTGCTGATCGACGAGATCGACCGCGCCGACGAGGCGTTCGAAGCCTTTCTGCTGGAGATCCTGTCGGACTTCCAGGTGACGATTCCCGAACTCGGCGTCGTCAAGGCGCCGGAGCCGCCGATCGTCGTCATCACCTCGAACCGCACGCGCGAAATCCACGACGCGCTGAAGCGGCGCTGCCTCTATCATTGGGTCGGCTACCCGGACGCGGCGCGGGAAATGGCGATTGTGCGCGCCAAGGCGCCGCGCGCGCCCGAGCGGCTGACGTTCGAATTGGTCGCCTTCGTGCAGCGCCTGCGCAAGCAGGACCTGTTCAAGTCGCCGGGCGTGGCGGAAACACTCGACTGGGCGGCCGCCCTGACCGAACTCGACGCCGTTGCGCTTGACCCGGCGCAGGTGTCCGATACGCTCGGCGTGCTTCTGAAATATCAGGACGACATCGCCAAGATCGAAGGCGCCAAGGCGCAGACGCTGATCGAGGAGACCCGCGCCGAATTGCGCCGCATGGAGCTGGGTTAGCGCGGAGGGCGCGCCGATGACATATGACTTCAAGCTTTCCTGCACCCTGCCCGCTTCGCCCGAGGCGGTGTACGACGCGTGGCTCGACAGCGAGTGCCACAGCGCAATGACCGGCGCCCCGGCTAAGATCGGCAAGCGCGTCGGAGACTCCTATGCCGCCTGGGACGGCTACATCGCCGGCAAAACGCTGGAGCTGGTCCCCGGCAGGCGCATCGTGCAGTCGTGGCGCACCAGCGAATTCTCCCATCGCGACCCCAATTCGACGATCACGGTCGAACTCGAGCCGACCAAGACCGGAACGAGGCTCACGCTGACCCATAGCGGCGTTCCCGACGACCAGACGGATTATGAAAACGGCGGCTGGCGCGATTTCTATTTCTCGCCGATGAAGGCCTACTTCGCGCGCGAGAATCTGAGGGCGACGCACCCTAAAAAGGGCCCGAGAACGCGTTCGGCGCAATCGTCTCCGCCCGCGCGGCCGCCTGGCGCCTCTCGCAAGGCATGACGGTCTTTTCCGAACTCGCGGCCGGCGGGCGGGGGAGCGCTGGCTGAGAACATCGTCCATTTCGCCCGCGCGCTGCGCGAGGCGGGCGTGCCGCTCGGCCCGGGCGCGGTGCTCGACGCGCTCGCCGCGGTCGAGGCGGCGGGCTTCGGCGATCGCGAGGATTTTTACGCGACGCTGCACGCGGTGTTCGTCAAGAAGCACGAGCACAGCCTGCTGTTCGATCAGGCGTTCCAGATCTTCTGGAAGCGCAGGGGCCTCCTGGAAAAGCTGATCGCGATGTTGTCGCCGCGGGCGCCGGGCCAACGGAGGCCGGCGCGCGCGGAGGCCGGCGCGAGCCGCGTCGCCGACGCGCTATTCAAATCGCCGCCGGAAGAACCCAAGGCCGTCCCATCGCTCGATCTCGACGCGCGCTTCACCATGTCCGAGAAAGAGATCCTGCGCTCGAAGGACTTCGCCCAGATGGGTGCGGCGGAGATCGAGGAGGCGCGCAAGCTGATCAAGAGGCTGGTGATGCCCGAAGACCGGCGCCGCACCCGGCGGTTCGCGCCCGACGCGCGACGGCTTCGCATCGACGCCCGACGCAGCTTCCGACGCTCGCTGCAGCCGGGCGGCGCGATCGATCTCGAATTTCGCGCCGCCGTCGAGCGCCCGCCCCCGGTGGTCGCGCTCTGCGACATTTCCGGCTCGATGAGCGAATACACGCGCCTCTTCCTGCATTTCCTGCATGCGCTCGGCGAAACGCGGCGCGTCTCGACCTTCCTGTTCGGAACGAGGCTGACCAACGTCACCCGGGCCATGCGCGCGCGCGACCCCGACGATGCGCTCGCCCGTTGCTCCGCGCTGGCGGTCGATTGGTCCGGCGGCACGCGAATCGGCGAGGCGCTCGCCACGTTCAACCGGGAGTGGTCGCGGCGCGTGCTCGGCCAGGGCGCGATCACGCTGCTGTTCACCGATGGGCTCGAGCGGGACGGCGTCGATCGGCTCGCCGCCGAGGCGGAGCGTCTGCGCAAGTCGAGCCGGCGGGTCATCTGGGTCAATCCGCTCTTGCGCTTCGACGGCTTCTCGGCCAAGGCGCAAGGCGTGCGCGCGATGCTGCCGCATGTCGACGCGTTCCGGCCGATCCACAATCTCGCCAGCATGGCCGACCTCTGCAAGGCGCTGTCGGGCGGGCGCGCCGACGCGAAGGACCCCAAGGCTTGGCTGCGGGCCTCCGCCGCCTGATGTCTGGCGGCGGCCTTGCGGAGCGGCCCGGTCACGACCATTTTGTTCAAGTCGGGCATGGGGGAGGCGAAGGAGCGCGCATGAGCGACGAGGGCGTCGAAACCGCAAAGGGAAAATCGGCGACCATCCGTTTCGACGGGCGCCTTTGCATCCACGCGCGCCGATGCGTGCTCGCGGAGCCCGCGGTCTTCAAGGCCAATGTCGAGGGACCCTGGATCGATCCGGACGCCTCCGACGCCGAGGCGCTCGTGCGGGTCGCGATCAATTGTCCATCCGGCGCGATCCGGGTCACGCGCCACGACGGCGGCGCGGAGGAGCCCAACCCGAGGGTCAACACGATCACGGTCAGAGAGAACGGTCCGCTCGCCGTCTATGCCGAAATCGAGCTCCTGGGCGAAAAAATCGGAACTCGGACGACCCTTTGTCGCTGCGGCCAGTCGAACAACAAACCCTATTGCGACGGCTCGCATGTCGCGGCGGGATTTGCGGCGACCGGCGAGCCGCCGACCGCGACGAGCGCGCCGCCTCCCCGGCGCGACGGCGTGCTCGCCGTCACGCCCTATCGGAACGGGCCGCTCGGCGTCGCCGGACCGGTCGAGATCATTTCCGGCACGGGCCGCATGATCGACCGCATCGAGAAGGCCGCGCTCTGCCGCTGCGGCCATTCCGGCCGAAAGCCGTTCTGCGACGGCAGCCACGCGCGATTCGGATTTACCGCCCCTTGAGGGGGCGAGACGGGAAAGGACACTCGAGGATGTTGTCGCGGGAGGACGACGTTCTGGCCGCCGCCGAGGCGTGGCGCGCATCGGGGCGCGAGGTCGCGGTCGCGACGGTCGTCGAGACCTGGGGCTCGGCGCCGCGTCCGGTCGGTTCGCATCTCGTCATCGACGCCGACGGGAATTTCCTCGGCTCGGTGTCCGGCGGTTGCGTCGAAGGCGCGGTGGTCGAAGAGGCGGCGGAGGTGATCGTCAGCGGCGCGCCGCGCATGCTCGAGTTCGGCGTCGCCGACGAGACGGCGTGGCGCGTCGGACTCTCCTGCGGCGGCCGCATCAAAGTCTACGTCGAAAAGCTGAACTGATGCGCCTCGACGTCCTCAAGGCGATGAACGCCGCGCGCCGCGAACGGCGCGCCGGCGCCATCGTGACGCGGCTTTCCGACGGCGACCAGCGATTCATCGAGGCCGACGCGCTCGGCGCCGATCCGCTCGCCGCCGAGCTCGAGTTCGCCCTGCGCATGGGCAAGAGCGGTGCGGCAACCCTCGAAGGCGTCGACTATTTTCTGACCGTCCAGGCGCCGTCGCCGCGCCTGACCCTCGTCGGCGCGGTCCACATTTCGCAGGCGCTCGCGCCGATGGCGCGCATCGCCGGGTTCGACGTGACCATCATCGATCCGCGCACCGCCTTCGCCACGGCCGAACGGTTCCCCGATACGCCAGTCATCGCCCAGTGGCCCGACGAGGCCCTTTTGGCGGCGCCTCTCGACCGCTACAGCGCGATCTGCCTGCTCACTCACGACCCGAAGATCGACGATCCGGCGCTCATGTTCGCGCTTCGTGCGAAGTGCTTCTATATCGGCGCGCTCGGCTCGAAGAAGACGCACGCAAAGAGGCTCGAGCGGATGCGGGCGCAAGGCTTCGACGATGCTGCGCTCGCACGCATCCACGCGCCGATCGGCCTCGACATCGGCGCCGTCAGTCCGGCGGAGATCGCGGTCTCGATCGTCGGCGAGATCGTCGCCTCGCTGCGCAAGAAGCCGCTGCGCTCGGAAAGCGTGGTCCAATGAAATTCGGCGCCGTGCCGGTCGACGAGGCCGAGGGGGCCATTCTCGCGCACGCCGTGCGGATCGACGGCATCGCACTGAGGAAGGGCGACGTCGTCACGCCCGAACGCCGGCGCCTGCTCGCGCAGGCGGGCGTGACGAGCGTCGTCGCGGCGCGACTCGAGGATGGCGACGTCGGCGAGGATGAGGCGGCGCTGCGGCTGGCGACGCGGCTGGCGGGAGAGCTCGTCCGCTGCGCCCCGCCGTTCACGGGACGGGTCAATCTTTTCGCCGAGGCCGCGGGGCTCGCAATCATCGACCGCGCCGCGGTCGACCGGCTCAACGCGATCGACGAGGCGATCACCGTCGCCACCCTCCCCTCGTATCGGGCGGTCGAGGACGGCGACATGGTCGCCACCGTCAAGATCATCCCGTTCGCGACGCGAGGCGAGACGCTCGAAGCCGTGCTCGCCGCGCTCGGCTCCTCGCCCGCCGTGTCGGTCGCGCCGTTCCGGCCGCTGCGCGTCGCCGTCGTCTCGACCCTGCTGCCCGGCCTCAAGGAGAGCGTCGTCGCCAAGACCCTGCGCGCGCTCGAGGCGCGTCTCGCCCCGACCGGCGCGCGCGTCGTCGCCCATGTCGCGACGCCGCACGAGATCGGACCGCTCGCCGAGGCGCTGGAGCGCCTGGCGCAAGACGCGGACCTGCTCGTGATCTTCGGCGCCTCCGCGATCACCGACCGGCGGGACGTCGTCCCCGCCGCCGTCGAGGCGTTCGGCGGACGGATCGAGCGGTTCGGCCTGCCGGTCGACCCCGGCAATCTGCTGCTCCTTGCCGCTCGCGGGCGAACGCCGATCGTCGGCGCGCCCGGTTGCGCCCGTTCGCCGAAGGAAAACGGCTTCGACTGGGTCCTGCAGCGGCTGCTGGCCGGGGCGCCGATTTCCGACGCCGACATCCGCGCCATGGGCGTCGGCGGCCTCCTGATGGAGATCGCTTCCCGGCCGCAGCCGCGGGAGCCGCATGACTAGGGTCGGCGCCGTCGTCCTGGCCGCGGGCCGGTCGTCCCGCTTTCGCGCGGAAGGCGGCGCGGAGGAGACGAAGCTCGTCGCGATGCTCGACGACGAGCCGATCGTGCGCCGGGTCGTCGAGGCGGCGCTCGCCTCGCGCGCGCGCCCCGTCCTCGTCGTCGTCGGCCACGCCAGAAGCGCGGTCGAGGCGGCGCTCGCGGGCCTGCCGGCGCGGTTTGCGTTCAACCCGGATTTCGAGACCGGGATCGCCTCCTCGCTTCGCGCCGGACTGGCCGCCATGCCCGGCGACGCCGGCGGAGCGGTCGTGCTGCTCGGCGATATGCCGTACGTCGCTGCATGGCTCATCGATGAACTGATCGACGGGTTCGACTCGCGTCCGACCGTCTGCGCGGTCGCGCCGATCAAGGACGGCCGACGCGGAAATCCGGTCCTCATCGCCCGGCGGTTGTTCGAACGCGCTATGCGGCTCGCCGGCGACGAGGGCGCGCGACACCTCCTTGCCGCTTTGGACCGGCGCGAAGTCGTCGAAATCGCTGCCGCGGGCCTGGACGTGACTTTCGACATCGATACGCCGGCTGACCTAGCGGCGGCGCGGCGCGCGAAGAAATCCGTTCCGTCGGGCCGCAGCGCTTGACAATGCACGGTTCGTGCAATTTATTGGTTGTGCTTGTTGTATTGGCAATTCCAATTACGTGAGGACCATGGCGAACCGTCGGATCTTGGCGATCGCCTTTCCTGTCGGGGCCCTATGCGCAATCGGCGCCGTTGAGGGCGCGCGCGCCCAGCAGGCGATCGGATCGACGACGACGGCCCAGAATCTAGTCACGCGCGAACTGGCCGGCGCGGCCGGGCCCTTGACGGTTGGCGATTCCGTCTATCGGAACGAAGTCGTGCGCACGGGCGCGGATTCTCTCGCCAAGCTCGTCTTTCTCGATTCGACCAATCTCGCGGTCGGCCCGACCTCGCGCATCGTACTCGATCGCTTCGTCTACGAAGGAGACCCGAGCGCGGAGAAGGTCGCGGTCGGCCTGGCGAAGGGCGTTTTTCGCTTCACGACCGGTAGCCTCGACAAGAGGGCTTACACCATCACCACGCCGACCGCCGCGATCGGCGTTCGCGGGACAGTGCTCGACATCGCCGTGCGCAGCGCGGACACCCGCGTGACCCTCGTCGAGGGCCAGGCGCTTGTCTGCCCGCGCAAGAGCGGGATCAGCTTCGCGCAGCAGGCGCGCAATTGCGCCAAGGCGTTCGGCGGCGCGGGCGGGCGCTGCGACTGCGCCGGGCTCGATCATCCGGGCCAGACCGCGTCGGCCAGGAAGGTCGGCGGGACAACCCAAGCCAGCCTGACGTCGACGCCGGTCAATTTCGCTTCGCTCTGCTCCGACCCATCGCTCTGTTCGGGCACGAGCTATGCCGATGCCGGAGCGTCGGGAGGGGTCCTGTGCGGGCGATAGGGAAGAGATCGTGGGCCGCTTGTGACGGTCCATATGCCGAGACATAGGGGTGAGCAGTGCGGAAACTATCATCACTAATGGCCGGCGTAATCGGGGGAGTGGCCTTGCTCGGAGCAACGTCGGCGCAGGCCGTCACCTTGCTGTCGCTCGTCAATCCGCCGGCTACGACCGGAACGACCTACGATCTCGATTTTACGGCGACGGCGGCGACAACCACGATCTCGATAGGCGGCTATTGGCCATTCGCGTACGAGTACGTATCTCACAACAGCGTCACCCTCGGCGGCGGAGCGAACTCGTTGGGCGGCACGTGGACGCCTACGCCGGCCGCATCCGGAAGTAACTACGGTTTCTTCGACGATGGAACAAGCGTTCCGGCACTGTGGTTTGGAGGCACTTCTGCGGGGTATTACGACACTCTCTCTCAAACGTTTGCAACAACGCCGGGCGACACTTACTTGCTGACGTTTGACTTTTACAATTGTTCTAATTCTCTAGTGTGCCCGAATCTTGATTTTAACTCGAGCGCGCTCCTCGTGACGACCACCGCCCGCGCCTCCGCCGCACCGGAGCTTTCCACCTGGACCATGACGCTTTTCGGCTGCTTAGGGCTTGGTCTGGTCGGATATCGCCGGACGCGGAAAGCTCAATTGCTTTCGCGTCCGTGAGCGGTCGGTGTCGCTCTCGCGAAAGGCGGTCTCGTATTGACCCCGCGGCCTCGCAGCCAATCCCGACCTCCATGTTCAGGTCCCAAATGGCCTCGGATGGCCGATCGTCCGGGCCCGACATCGTATTCAGGGCGAGCGCCGCCCTCGCTCACCCGCAATTCCGTCCGTTGAGATGAAATGCTATGTGTTTTCGGTCAAACCGCTTTGGTGAAATGGACTGGCGATTCGAACCCGGGGTGATAGCAACTCTCGTCAATTTGTGGGCGCTTTACTTGGACCCATCGCTCCGCTCGAGCGCCAGTTACGCCTAGGCCGGTTTCGCCGGCGCATCACGAGGAGGGGCTTTGTGGGGGCGATAGGGAGAAGATCGGGGAGGCGCGCGGCTTGGCTCCTCGCGTCGACGAGCCTGCTGGGGCTCGTCTTTTCGTCGCGCACCGCCCTTTCCGCCAATTGCACGATCGACATTCCTGGTCCTGAGCCTGATACTTACGTTTTCGCCGGTCCCGGAGACATCAACTGCGTTCCCCAAGGGCCTACTTACGTGACGACGACGAGCGGCCTGATCGCGGGGCGAGCGTCGGGCGGCGGCGTTATAATCGGAACGAATGTTCCGATTTCGTTCTCAACCTCCGCCGCTGGAACGCCCGCGGTGGAAGCAGACACAGGCGGATCCGTGACGTTGAACGGCGCGTTGATCACGACCATCGGGACCAGCGCTCCCGCGGTCCTTTCACTAGGCGGCGGCACCAGCGTCACGCTCAGCGGAGGGACCGTTCTGACGTTCCACGACGGATCGATCGGCTTGGAGGTGAACGGCTCGAGCGCGTCGTTGACTACGACCGGGACCGGCATCGGCGTCAAGACCCATGGCGTCGATGCGTTCGGCGCCTACAATGGCCCTGGTCCGGGCTTCTCGACAGGCGGCGCGATGAATTTGACGAACACGAATATCGTCACATTCGGCCAGGACGCGCACGCGGTCGACGTAAGCGGCGCGGGCTCGATAACGACTCTCGGCGCGGGAAACGTTCTGACCACCCAGGGCGATGGCGCGATCGGGATCTACGCCGCGAACGGCGGCGTCGTCTCGGCGACTACTGGACTGACCACGATCTCGACGTCGGGCCAAGGCGCATTCGGCGCCGACGCCGACGGTCAAGGCTCGCAGATTAAGCTCGGTTCGGCGACCATTACCACTTCCGGGGCTGGCGCAAGCGGGCTCTTCGCCAGCAACTCCGCGATGAGCGGCTCCGCGGGATCGATCACGGCGTCCGGAACCCTCAACATCACGACGACGAACGCCGCAGCGGCGGCGGTCGCGCTGCAGGGCGACGGCGCATCCATCTCGGCGACGGGCGGCGGGTCGATCGCCTCGGCGGGCGACTCGATCGAGTTCCTCGGCGGAACCAACCAGACCGCGAGCTTCGACAATTTCACCATCGCCAATCAGACCGGCGACCTCATCGTCTCCGATCCCTCGGTCGCGACCGTCAATTTCAACAACACGACCGCCAACGCCGGAGACAACGATCTTCTCGACGCGATCGACGGCAGCTTCGTCACGCTGAATGCGAACGCCTCTACTTTGACCGGCGCGATACAGACTGATGGCGCCTCGACGACGACGGTCAATCTGACCAACGGATCGACCTGGACCATGACCGGCTCGTCGGTCGTCTCAAATCTCGCCGTCGTCAACAGCGTGGTCGTCTTCGCCCCGCCTGGCGCCGGCGGCGGTTTCAAGACGCTGACCGTAGGCAATTACGTCGGCTCGGGCGCCAACGTGACCATGAACGCGGTGCTGGGCGGACCCGGGACCGGGTCTGACGAGATCGTCATCAACGGCGGCAAGGCGACGGGGTCGACGCTGATCACCATCCATAGCCTCGGCGGACTGGGAGGGCCGACCACTGGTCCAGGCATCCCGCTCGTCGTCGCCGTCAATGGCGGGACGACCGCCGCCAACGCCTTCGCCCTCGCCAACACCCCGGTCGTCGGCGGCTTCAAGTACACGCTCGAAGAGTCCAACCAGGATTGGTATCTCGTTTCCTCGCCGACTTCGACGCAGGCCGAGATCGCCAATTCGATCACCAATGTCGCGAAGGCCCAGGAGCAGCAGATCATCACCGGCAGGGTGCTGAGCTCGATCCTCCTGGGCGCGTCGGAACAGGTCAACTGCTCGAATTGCAGCTCTGGCTTCGGCTCGATCGGCTCGTACGCGCTCGGCGCCCATGGCCGATGGAGCCTCTCCGACGAATTGACCCTGATGGGGGGCTTTTCCTACGACGAATATACCGCGTCCGGCATCACCGTCACCAACGCGCCCGTGTTCGCGGGTGCGATTCAAAGCGATGCAGAGTAGGTTCGGTTTGGACTGATTTGGCGGGAGGATTCGGATGGCGGGCTTGGAGTTGAGCGATGATGCGCTGATGGCGGCTTTGCGGGCGCATCCCGAGCTTCGCAAGCGGGTGTCATCGATCGTGCTGGCGGTCGAAGGCGACGAGGGGGAATTGACAGAAGCCGACGCTGCGGAAGAGCGCTTGGTGGAGGAGATGCGTCTTCTGGGACGGGAGGCGCTGCGCAGTTGGGCCGAGACCCGAGTGGAGGCGACGGAGCGGGAAATTCGTCAACGCCCTCAGATGCATCGCCAGGGTGAAAAAAACTCCGCTGGCATACGAAATTTGGCGAAATAGAGATCCGAGAGCCGCAATATGGGTTCGGGACGCAGCGGGTGCGTCCTTTCGTGCTCGGGGCGAAGGTGAGCCCGTTGGGGTGTTCGCGGCCGCTGCAACGCGTCATCGTCGACTTCGCCGCCGATCAGCCCTTCGCGCAAGCGCGCGCCAAGTTGAAGGAGCACTACGGCTTCGCGATCGGCGAGAGCACGATCCAGCGGATCACGTTCGCCCACGCCCAGGCCATGCTCGAAGTTGGTCGCGAGGGCTCTGAATTTCCGGAAGCGCCCGGCCTGCGCAAGCCGATCGTCGTTGAGACGGACGGCGGCATGGTTCCGATCGTCGAGCCGAGTTGCGAGGGAAAAGACAAGCGCAAGGGCAAGACGTTGTCTTGGCGGGAGGCGAAGCTGTCGCTGGCGCACGCTCAAGGGAGCCGGACGCCGGTTTATGCGGGCTCGATCGAGGGCGGGGTCGAAGAGGCCGGGCGTCAGCTGCTTTCCTGCGCGGTTCGCGCAAGCTTCGGGGCGAACTCCCAGGTTCACGCGGTCGGCGACGGCGCGCCCTGGATCGTGGGTCAAGTCGAGGCGCAATTCGGCGACCAGGGCCGCTATTTGATTGATTTCTATCACGTTTGCGAATACCTGGCCGCTGCTTCCGAAGCGATCGCGCCCGACCAGGCCGCGCGGAGCGCCTGGATGGAGACGCAGAAGGAGGCGCTCAAAGGCGGGCGTCTCGACGCCGTTCTGCGGGCGCTTGCCGGATGTTGCGAGCCGCCCGAAGTCGACGACGAGCATGCGCCCGTGCGAACCTGCCATCGCTATCTCAGCGCTCGCGCCAACCACCTGAACTACCGCCAAGCTTTGGCCGACGGGCTGCCAATCGGCTCGGGCGAGGGGATCGAAAGCGCTCATCGCTACGTTGCGCAACAACGCCTAAAGCGGCCCGGCGCCTGGTGGCGCGTCGAGCATGCCGAATACATGCTCGCCTTGCGGATAAACCAAATCAACGGCGACTGGAACGCCTATTGGAAAGCCCTCGCCCAACCCAACTCCGCCGTCGCCAATGACAACAGCCCACAAAAATCACTGCGCCGTACCGCGTAGACTGCATCAGTTTGGATCGCACCCGTGTTCGCGGGTTCGTTGGTCTACGACCCCGTCAATTTCGGCCGCAGCCGTCCGTTCGTCGAGGTCGGCGGCGGCGCGACGCCGTTCGAGCAGGTCCAGCTACACCCGCTCCTATCCGAACGGCGATACGATTTCGGTCGGCGAGGGCTCGGGCATCGACCGAAGTCTGGGCTTGTTCGGCCGGGTGGGCTGGGTCGACCGGGTCACGCCGATCGACGAAGCCGCCGTCTATACGGACATCAGCCGAAGCTGGCTCATCGCAGGCGGCTATACCGAGGCTGCGAACGGGAACAATCCCTTTCCGGCGACCGTCCAGACAGGCCTCGACACCCTCAACGTCTGCCCGCGTCGGCGGACAGTACACCCATCTCTTCAACGGGCAGTTCGAGGTGAACGTCAGCGCGGCCGTCGCCTACGGGTTCGGCGCCGGATTCGGGTCGCAGTGGAACGTTTACGAGCTTCGGCCCCGTCGCCCCCTATCCGATCGCGAATTCGGTCTGGTGCGAGTGGGGCGGGCGCATCGGCTACCGCGTCGCGAGTCGGATGGTCATCGACGCTTTCCTGCTCGGCACCGTCGGCGGCGCAGCCGGGACGACCTTCCACGGCGGCATAGGTCTGCGATACCTGTTCTGAGCCGATCGAGCTATTTCTCGTCGAGCGCGATCAGCGGCGCCCAGCTCTCGGGAAGCTCCTGCCTCGGCGAGCGAGCGAAGCGCTTCTGATAGTAATGATACAGGCCGACGACCTCGGCGGGCGCGAGGGGCGCCGCGTCGGCGGCCATCTGCTTCGCGGCGAGCGAAATTTGCGCGCCCGGTACGCCTTCAGAATGTCCTCGTGCAGGGCGAGAAGATGCTGGAATTCGTCGCTCTGGGCATAAGCCTGGTCGCCCGCCAGAGCAAAGACGGCAACCGATCGGGTCTTGTTCTTCAGCTTGACATGATCGATCTCGAGCCAGGCGAATTCCGGCGCTTCGTCGCGCGTGGCGGCGCTGGCGACGATGTCGACGCCGAACTGTTTCGAGGAGCCCTCGAGTCGCGAGGCGATGTTGACCTCGTCGCCGAGCGCGGAATAGTCGAAGCGCTGGACGGACCCCATGTTGCCGACGCTGCATTCGCCGGTGTTGAGGCCGATGCCGAATTTCACCGGATGGAAGCGGCGTCCCGTCTTGTCCGGCCCGCTCCTTCCATTCGGCGTTGAGCTGGACCAGCGTCTTGCGCATCTCGAGCGCGGAGCGGACGGCGTGAATCCCATGCGCCGGATCGTCGAGCGGCGCATTCCAGAACGCCATGATGGCGTCGCCCATGTATTTGTCGACCGTGCCCTCCTCCCTCAGGATGATGTCGGTCATCGGCGACAGATATTCGTTGAGGAACGTCGAGAGTTCGACCGCGGTGAAGCCTTCGGACAGCGTGGTGAACGACCGGATGTCGCAGAACATCAGAGTCAGCTCGCGCTGCTGCCCGCCGAGCTGCAGCTGCTCCGGATGCTCGGCGAGGCGGGCGACGACGGCGGGCGACACATACCTGCCGAACGCCGAACGGATCTCGTTCACCTGCTGCCGCTTCTGGCCGTAGAGCTGCCCGACGCCCGCCAGGAACACAAAGCCGGAGGAAAGGCTGGGCATGACCGGATCGATGAGGACGCCGTGCCGGGTGAACGCGTTCCAGCTGGCGTAACCCATGGCGGCGGCGGCGGCGGCGCCGAGAAGCGCGGTCCAATAGATCGGGAATGAACGGCAGGATCGCGGCCAGCGACAAGCGAAAGCGCGGCGCCGGCGACGAGTTCCGCGCCCGGCGCCCAGTCGGGCCTCTGCAGCGTCACGCCCGAAAGAATCTGCTCGATCAGCTGCGCATGCGCTTCCACCCCCGGCGTCGACGGATCGAGCGGCGTCGCGACAATGTCGGAAAGCAACGAGGCGCTCGAGCCGACGAAGACGAGCTTGCCTGCGAGATCGGAGAGATCGGCGTCGGGCTGGAGGACTTTCCAGGCCGGGATCGAACGGCGGGGGTCGGACTTGGCGAACCACACGCGCAGTTCGCCGTCGGCCTGAACCGGAACGACCACGTCGCCGACCTTGATCGCCTCGACGCCGGCGCTCTTGCCCGACGTCTGTCCGAATTCGGCGGCGGACTTCACCAGATAGCCGGTCGCGCCCTGCGCGACCCGCAGCGTCTCCATCGCCAGACTCGGCTGGATCTGGCCGTTGAGGTCGAGCAGCAGCGGCACGCGGCGGACGACCCGGTCGTTGTCGGGCAGCCAGTTGAGGAAGCCCGAGACCGCTCGCGGCGTCGGCAAGAGCGGGGATCGGAACGAGCGCCCCGTTGAGATGATTGATGAATGGCGTCGGGGCGTCGCCGACGAAGGAAAAGCCCGCCTTCGTCGTCAGGCTCGCCTGCGCGCCGTTGTGGGTCGGGGTGAGGAAGTCGCCGAGCACGACGGGACGGTCCGCGATCGCGTGCGCGAACGCTATGTCGCCGTCGGCGCGCTCCTCGCAACGCGACGCCTCGTCGGCGCGATGGACGGCGCCCTGGGCGCAGGCCTTCAGTCGTCGCTCGGCCGATCCTTCTCGGAAAACAGGACGTCGAAGCCGATCGCGGCGACATTGGCCTTAGCGAGCGTCTCGACAAGCTCCGCCATCGTCTGGCGCGGCCATGGCCATCGACCAATGAGATGAATCGAACTCGTCGTCGATGTCGACGATCCGGACGGGCTGATCGAAATTGTAGGGCCTCGGAAGCCAGCGCTGGTACTGATCGAAAACGAGATTTTCCAGATTGGGCCGAAGCGGCGCGAACAGCGTCCCGAAGGCCAGCGTCAGGATATAGGCGCCCACGACGACCAGAACGTACGATCGCCATTTCCGCGATTGCGCGTCTTCTTCGACCAGAACTTCATCGGATCGACGACCGCATTCGAAGTCGAGACCGGGAAGAACCGAAGCAGTCACGCCGGAGCCGCAATCGTAGCCGAACGATCGGCGAGGTCAACGGAACCGCCCGCCGGACCCAGAATTCAGATCAGCCCATCCCCCTCAGCGACGCGTGACCCTCCCGGCCGACGATGATGTGGTCGTGCACCGTGACGCCGAGCGGCTTCGCGATCGCCATGATCTCGAGCGTCATCTTGACGTCCTGCGTCGAGGGCGACGGGTCGCCGGAGGGGTGATTGTGG
>CAWDTW010000089.1:0-59348 GCA_963805295.1 uncultured Alphaproteobacteria bacterium
AAGAGGCTCTTATGGACGCTCGGATAAGTTCTCGTGCGGCCCTAGCCGGGATTGTCTACTTCGCGACGGCATTCGCTGCGGGGTTCTTACTCGGCACCCTCCGTGTATTTTTAATCGTGCCTCATGTCGGCGAGCTAACCGCAGTGGCGCTGGAACTACCAATAATGCTCGCGGTGTCCTGGGCGGCTGCAAGCGAGCTGATCCGGTGGTTCCGTGTGCCGCCCAAAGCGACCGTCCGTCTGATGATGGGAGTTGTCGGCTTTGCGCTGCTGCAAGTGGCTGAGACTGCGCTCGGCCTCTGCGGGATCGGTCGGTCCTCCCAAAATCAACTCGCCGCATGGGGCAGCGCCCCTGGACTCCTTGAACTCGCTGTGCAGGTGCTCTTCGCATTGTTTCCGATGCTGATCGGCCGTGTCACGGGTGATGTGGAAACTTTTCAGAGCCGCCGGTGGCTTTAACTGATTGTTTACCTTAACCGTTCATTAATGCCTCTTTGAATGGCTTTGGCCGCAATCCAAACAGGAGGAGCGGGTGGTCGATCTCCTCGAATTCCGCGTTGCCAAGCTGACGACGATGTCCGGTCACTATCGGGAACTTGCGGTGAGCCTCTTTCCCGAGATGGTCAGCGGTGAAATCTCAGCGGTCGCGGACGCCTTCGACGACGAGGTGATGCGAATGATGCGCGAGTGTTTGGGGCGGAGGGCATGCCCTTGTGAGATGGGCAACTCCTGCACCGCCTTAGGACACTTCGAACAATAACCAAATCGTGATTGCTGGTCATGCGACGGAGTGACTCGGGTTGCGGGGATTCCGCCACTGAGCGAACCGGCGTAGGTCGGTGGCATGATCGAGGAGAACGCAATTCGGCAACGGTGGGGAGCGGTTGGCTCGAAGCTCGACGAGCGGGGACGGCGGTTGTTTGCCGCGGGCGAGACGCGGAGCGCTGGGTGGGGTGGTCTTGCGGCCGTCTCGAAGATCACCGGGCTGGCTCGTTCGACGATCAATCGCGGGAAGGATGATCTGGATGCGGCGGCGCTGCCGAGGGGGCGCGTTCGCCGCGCCGGCGGCGGGCGTCGCGCGCTCTCTGAGAACGATCCGGGCTCGTTCGCGCGCTCGAACGGCTGGTCGAGCCTGCGACGTTGGGTGATCCGATGCGGCCCTTGATCTGGGTGTCGAAAAGCATGGAGAAGCTCGCGGCGACCCTGACGGAGATGGGACATCCGATCAGCGCCGACACGGTGCGCAAGGAGCTGGTGAAGCTCGGGTTCTCGCGCCAGTCCAATCGCAAGGCGGATGAAGGCGCCAAACATCCCGACCGAAACGCGCAGTTCGAATATATCAACGCGAAAGTCGTGGCGGCGCAGGCCCAACAACAACCCGTGATCTCCGTCGACACCAAGAAAAAGGAGCTGATCGGCAACTTCAAGAACGGCGGAACCGATTATCGCCCGAAAGGCAAGCCACGGCGCGTGAACGTGCATGACTTCGAGGACAAGAAACTCGGCAAGGTCGTGCCCTATGGCGTCTACGATGTGACTGCCAACGCCGGCTTCGTCAGCGTCGGGATCACGAGCGACACGGCCGAGTTCGCTCTACAGTCGATCCGCTGCTGGCGCGAACGCATGGGGCGGCAGCGCTATCCCCATGCGCGAGAGCTGACGATCACGGCCGATTGTGGCGGCTCGAACGGGGCGCGGGTGCGGCTGTGGAAAGTCGAACTGCAGAAGCTCGCCAACGAGACCGGGCTCGTCATCCATGTCCACCATTATCCGCCGGGCACATCGAAGTGGAACAAGATTGAGCACCGGCTGTTCTGCCACATCACCCAGAACTGGCGCGGCCGGCCGCTCACCGATCGCCTTGCCGTCGTCGAGCTGATCGGCGCGACGACGACCAAGGCCGGTTTGCGAATTGAGAGCGCGCTCGACACCCGCACCTACCAGAAAGGCATCAAGGTCGGCAGAGCCGAGATGAACCGTCTCGACATCACCGGTGATCCGTTCCATCCTGAATGGAACTACACCATCAGGCCGCGACTCCCGACCTCGGCACAGCCAGCGGAACCGTAGCGGTTATTTTGCGTGATGTCCTTAGTCACCTACGATCCAGCATTTGCAGCACCCACACGGCAGGCGTCGGTCGATTTCGCCTCGATCCAAGATTGGTGCAGGTGACTGCACGATAGGTCCGCCCAGCTGGAGCCTGGGGCCTGAACGAACCACGTGGCTGGTCTTGGTTCCATGGCGATAGTTGCGGCTGGGCGACAGCGCAACCGCAATTGCGACTGACCTCGCTGCGTCAGCTCGCGATTGACTGCTCTGTCGGTTCTCTCAGAGTGTAGCCGCGCCCCCAAACGGTCTCGATGTAATCCTGGCCGTCCCGGGCGAAACGCCCAACAGGCGGTGGTCGAGGTGGAGGAGCTGCTGTTTCGCGGCCATCCGGAAGTTGTGGACGCCGACCTCGCGGACTACTTCGGGAGCATTCCGCATGCCGAGCTTTTGAAGTCGGTAGCGCGCCGGATCGTTGATCGGCGCGTGCTGCATCTGATCGGGATGTGGCTGGACTGCCCCGTAGAAGAAACCGACGATCGCGGTCGGAAGACACGCACGACCGAGGCGCGGGACAAGCGGCGCGGCATCCCGCAGGGCTCACCCATCTCACCGCTACTGGCAAATCTCTACATGCGCCGGTTCGTGCTGGGATGGAAGATGTTCGGGCTTGAGCGAAGCCTCGGCTCTCGCCTCATAACCTACGCGGACGAC
The DNA here is from genome assembly GCA_963805295.1 of uncultured Alphaproteobacteria bacterium. Classification (GTDB taxonomy): domain Bacteria; phylum Pseudomonadota; class Alphaproteobacteria; order Rhizobiales; family Beijerinckiaceae; genus Roseiarcus. The sequence goes on from CAWDTW010000089.1 coordinate 2,763, forward strand.
CTCGTGATCCTGTGCAGAAGGGGCAAAGCCGAAGCGGCTCTGCAACGACTGCGGGAGATCATGGGCAAGCTGAAGCTCACGGTGAACGAGGAGAAGACGCGGATCTGCAACGTTCCGGAAGGAGAGTTCGACTTCCTGGGATACACGTTCGGGCGAATGTATTCGGCGAGGACCGGCCAAGCCCGTATCGGCTACCGGCCGTCAAAGAAAAGCATTCAGCGCGTGGTCGAGAAAATCCACGCGCTGACCGACCGATCGGGAACATGGCAAGAGACCACAACGCTGGTGAGTAAAGTGAACCGCACGCTGCGCGGATGGGCGAACTACTTCCAAGTAGGAACCGTCAACAAGGCGCATCGGGCGCTCGACGCTTACACAGCCGTGCGGGTGCGCCGGTGGTTGCGCTCCAAGCACAAAGTCAGGCGACGCAAGGGCGGGAGCTATCCACTCTCGCACCTTTACGGGCACTTCGGGCTCGTACGTCTAGGCCGGCTTGGGCACGACGTGTCGTGGACGAAGGCGTGAGGTCTTGTCCGAGAGCCGGATGCGGGCGATCCGCATGTCCGGTTCGATGAGAGGGGTGTGGAAACGGAGCCACGGCTGAGCCACTAAGGCACCGTCAGACGAAAGGGGCGGAAACAGACATGCTCGGCCTAACGCCCCCGCGCCACACTCCTACTCTACCGAGTCCGGCCGTCCGCGGCGTAAGGATGCGCCAATGGCGTAGATAACCACAAACACACCAACGGGTCCTTGACGCCAGACGCTCAACATGGCCGCGAGCTGGTCCCGAATTTGAAGTCAGTGCATTCGGTTTGGGACCGACCGCGATGGGGGGAGTTCGAATGCGCTGCCGTGGACGGCGCTAAATAGCGGTCATTCCCCGACCGCTTGTCGAATGGGTGAAGTCGACCGGAAGCCGCCTTTCGGCCATTGGCTCGGGCTGCTCGCCTTTGGCTCACTCGCTCTCGATCAAACGGCGGGCGGCTTTGGTCGGTCTTTGTGCTATTCTGCATGGTGACTGAGGGCTCACCATGGCGGGAACTCGGAAGATCGCGGCGATCTTGGTCGCGGATATCGTTGGCTACAGCCGGCTCGTCGGCGCCGACGAGGATCGCACCCTGTCGCGGCTCAGGGGGTTGCGCAGCGATCTGGTCGATCCCGCCATCGACGCCCACCACGGGCGGATCGTCAAGCGCACCGGCGACGGCTGCCTCATCGAATTCCGCAGCGTGGTCGACGCCGTGCGTTGCGCGATCGAAGTGCAGAACGGCCTCATCGAGCGCAACGCCGGCGTTCCAGAGGATCGGCGGATCGAGTTTCGCATCGGCATCCACGTCGGCGAAGTGGTCGAGGAGAGCGACGGTGACCTCATGGGCGACGGGGTCAATATTGCGGCACGGCTCGAGGGCGTCGCGAAGCCGGGCGCGATCTGTCTCTCCGAGCAAGCCTATTGGCAGATCAGGGGCCGGCTCGAGACGACGGCCGTGGATCTCGGCCTCGTGCAGCTCAAGAACATCGCCGAGCCGATCCGGGTTTTTTCGCTCGACGTAGGCCAGCCGGCCCAGGCGAATCCGGCGCCGCCCGCAGCGGAAAAGCGCGAGCCGCCGCGCCTCTCCCTCGTCGTGCTGCCCTTCGCCAACATCGGCGTCGATCCGGAGCAGGAATATTTCGTCGACGGCGTCACCGAAAGCCTGACGACCGACCTCTCGCGCATATCCGGCGCCTTCGTCATCGCCCGGAACACGGCCTTCGCCTACAAGGGCAAGGCGGTCGATTTGCAACGGATCGGGCGCGAGCTCAACGTCCGCTACGTCCTCGAAGGCAGCGTCCAACGCGCTGGCGCCCGCATGCGCGTCAACGTGCAGCTGATGGAAGCGGAGAGCGGCAGGCATCTTTGGGCCGAGCGGTTCGACAAGCCCGTCGCCGATCTCTTCGACATGCAGGACGAGATCGTCGCGAGACTCGCCAATAAGCTTGAGGCTGAGCTCATGGACGCCGAAGCACGCCGTGCCGAGCAAACGCCCAATCCCGATTCGATGGATTTCTATTTTCAGGGGCGAGCGCTGATCAATCGCGGCTTCGCTCCGGAGATGCTGGCGAAGGCGCGCGAATTCTTTGAACGCGCGCTCGAATTGGATCCTGGCAATATCGACGCGCTCGTCGGCGTCGCCGGCGTGGACGTGCTGGTCTGCATCAGCGACATGACGGACGATCCTCAGGCCCTTTTGGCTGAGGCGGAGGCGCGCCTCATCAAGGCGTTGGCGGCGACGCCGAACAATGCATACGCTCATCTATTCATGGGCGTAGTGCTTCGGGCGACCTATCGGGCTCAGCGAAGCGTCGAGGAACTGGAGCGGGCGCTGGCGATCGACCCGAATTTGGCCGGGGCGCGAGCGCTGATGGGCTCCGCGCTTGCCTGCATGGGCAGGGCGCAGGAAGCGGAGGCTCATGTGCTGGAAGCCTTGCGCCTGAGCCCGCGCGACGCGATGATCTTCGAGTGGTTCCTGGTTGCAGGCTCGGCGAAGACGCTTCTCGGCGAATTCGCCGAAGCCTCGGCCTGGCTGAGAAAATCGATCGACGCCAACCGCAACCGACCCCTGGCGTTCTTCCTGCTCGCCGCCTGTCTCGCGCATCTCGGCCGGATCGACGAGGCGCGCCGGGAGGTGAAGGCCGGCCTCGCCGTCGACCCGAAGTTCACGCTTGGCCGGTTTCGCGCCGGCGCCCAAAGCGACAATGCGGTCTATCTCGCCCAACGCGCGCGCGTCGCCGAAGGCATGCGCCTGGCCGGAGTGCCCGAGGGATGACCGAGACCCGCAAACTGGCTGCGATCCTGGTCGCCGACGTCGTCGGCTACTCGCGCCTCGCCGGCGCCGACGAGGAGCGCACGCTCGCGCGCCTCAGGGGGCTCAGCAGCGATCTGATCGACCCGGCCGTCGCCGCCCACCATGGCCGGATCGTCAAGCGCACCGGCGACGGCTCGATCAGCGAGTTCCGCAGCGTGGTGGACGCCGTGCGCTGCGCCATTGAAGTCCAAAACGGCATGGTCGAGCGCAACGCTGGCCTCCCGCCCGAGCGCCGCATCGAGTTCCGGGTCGGGATTCACCTCGGCGACGTCGTCGAGGAAAGCGACTGCGATCTCATGGGCGACGGCGTCAACATTGCGGCGCGGTTGGAGAGCATCGCCAAACCCGGCGCGATCTGTCTGTCCGAGGACGCCTATCGTCAGGTCAAGGGGCGGCTCGAACTCGCCGTCACAGACCTTGGCCCGACCCAACTCAAGAATATCGCCGATCCGATCCGGGTCTATTCGCTTGACGTCGGAGAGCGCGCCCAAGCAAAGCCCGCGCCGGCCCCAGCGGCCGGAAAAATCTGGCCCCCCGCGCCTCTCGATGGTTGTCCTGCCGTTCGCCAATATCGGCGGCGACCCGGAATAGGAGCATTTCGTCGACGGGGTCACGGAGAGCCTGACAACCGACCTCTCACGGATACGGAGCGCCGTCGGGATCGCCCGCAACACGGCGTTTACCTACAAAGGCAAGCCGCTCGACGTGAAGACGATCGGGCGCGAGTTGAACGTCCGCTATGTCCTCGCCTGATCTCATCGTCATCTCGGCGGGCTTCGATGCCCACCGCCGCGATCCGCTCGGCAACCTCAATCTCGTCGAGGCGGACTTTGTCTGGGTGACGCGGAGCCTAATGGAAATCGCCCGGAGGCGTTGCGCGGCCGCATCGTCTCGGTGCTGGAAGGCGGCTACGACCTCGACGCCCTGGCGCGCTCGGTGGCCGCACATGTGCTCGCGTTGATGGAAGGGTGAGAGGCGGGATCTTCCGCTTTCTGCTATTGCGGCGTCAAGCCGCACAAAAAAGTCGGGCCGGGGCAAGTACGCCAACCTCGGCCCGAACTTTCAGACGGGCAGATCACCACGCGTCGATGACGTCTTGGAGGTTGCCTTGCGCCCGATCTGACGTCGCCACCATCGCATATTGCAGCCAGCGGATATTGATCTGGGTCAACGGCGCGCGGTTACGCCATGACTTCGGCTTCCATTCGCGCGCCAGCCGCTGCGCCTGGGCGATCTGAGTGAACGTCAAATAGGCAACCGCCACCTCGCGGTAGCGTCGCGGCCTAACGAATCCCTTTTCCCCCCTCCGACCCCTCTCAGCCTAACCGCCCTCAACAAATCACTTCTGTGAGCGCAACGAGGGCATTGAGCACGTCTGAGTTCGGACAATAAGCTTCCCACATTAAGGTGTTAGGATCACGCTTCAAATCCAGCGCACAGGCTTCCCGATCGCTACAACTCGGGCAATTTCTCTTGATTTTGTCAAACGCTTCGTGGAATTCGCGTCCGATTGCATCGACGTCGAGCCCCAAGATTTTCCTCCGACCCCGTAGAAGATCGTCGACTTCGTCGGGCGCCGTGGGCTGATCGTAGTCCAGCCCACGAACCGCAATTTCGTTCTTGATGCCGGTCACCCCGGGCACTCTGCGCACGTCCGCCTCGGCGAGGGACCTCTGGTACGCCCATTCGACTACGCCCTGCAGAGTAACCCAGCCGCCGTCCACTTTCGCGGTTACCCTATGACGAGGGATCGCGATATCCCAATGAAGCGCGTTTGCGACGTCGGCGCGAATATCCAACATGGCGCGCCCTCCCTACTCATTGGATGTCATATTGACGGAAGTTAAGGGCGAAATTTTTACCAAGATATCCCTGAGAGGTGCGACGCGTTGACGCAGTGGGTCCGACGGGCCGCGCGGAGACGCTCGTTCGTCGATGGCGTCATCCTTAGCGGCTGTTCGCAACGGCCACTCGGCGCCAAATAGCGGTCATTCCCCGCCTGCGTGAGGCCGCGGCGGTGCATGATTTCCGCCATCTTTGCTCGGTCCGGCGGACCCCCAGCCGCGTTGATTACCTCGGCCAACTCGCGGAAATACTGCGACCTATCGCGGCTGGCGTGATCACGCAGAGCGCCTTCACGTCCAGACTTCCGAGGTTGTCAAACCGGTGAACGGCGCATAGCGCCTGCCGCGGCCCGACGTCGATTAGTCTTCCGTCGGCGCGGAGCCTGAGATAGTGACGTCAGTAGCGATTGCTCCCACGTGCTCCCGCGACCTACTCAAGCGCCACCCAGATCTTGCCCTCGTTCACTCGCGCCGGAACGACGGTGAGCGGCGTTCGGTTCTTGCTGACGTTTCCAAAAAGTTTGAGCCGTACGTCTCTAATGACGCCATCAGGATGAAGCTCGGGGTGCCGCACGTCTTTCATGGTGCCGTCAGGCTCAAGGCCGGGGCACCACGATTTGATAGCGCCAGTGAACAGATCGAAGCAGCTCTGGTGCCACTGGCAGATCAGCACGCCTTCTTCCGTCACGTCGGAATCCCCAAAGGGAAAATGCAAATGCGGACAGGCGTTGTTGAAGGCGAAAACGTTCTCGCCACTGCGGATCACCATCAGGTCGAAGGCCTCCATCTCCACCAGTTTGCGCCCAGCGGCCGGAAGCTCATCCTCATTCAGCACTGCGGTCCAGGTCTTGCCCGCGTAACGCTGCGTCGAGGGATCGGCGCTCTGCAGCGCGCAGTCGCGCGCCAGCGCGGCTGGCTGGATGCCGGAGATCTCGTATAAAGTCACACGCTCACTTGTGCCGCGCAGCTTGACGCGGATGAAGTCCTCCATGATCACGTCGTCTTTGACCAACTCATAGAGTTCGCCTGAGACCAAGAGACGGGTCCCAGCCTCTTTATTCGCAGCCTCGATGCGGCTCGCCACGTTGACCGTGTCCCCGATCGCTGTCAGTTTCTCTTTGCCTGACGAGCCGAGTGTGCCAATCACCGCTTCGCCGTAGTGCACTCCAATGCCGATCGGGAATGCGTGGCCGTAGGTAGCCTCCATGTAGGGCGCCATACGATCGTTGGCCTGCAGCATTTCCACCGCGGCCTTAACGCTTCTAAACGGCGCGCTCTTATCACCCCCCACCCCGAACAGCGCCATGAGTGCGTCGCCGATGAAGTTGTCGATGTAGCCGCCATTGCTCTCCACGATCTCACCCAGTTCGTGGAAATGGCGGTTGAGCGCGAACATCACATCATAGGGCGAAAGCCTCTGCGCCATAGTGGTGAAGCCGCGGATGTCTGAGAACAGCACGGCGATCGGCTTGCTTTCCCCGACAGGCCCTGTGCGCTTCTTTAGCAGCTGGCTGGCGATCTCGCGGTCAGTTTCGTCCAATACTAGTCGGCGGAAGCTCACGTCGCCCTGTGTCTTGGTCTGGCAGGCAAGCCGAACCTCCAAGGCGAAGCCCAGCCGCGACGCCATCGCCTGCTCCGTTTCGGTGCGCGGCGAGCAGTTCTCCAGGCCCTCGAGAATGACGATCCGGCAGGTGCTGCATTTTGCCCTGCCACCGCAGGCGTGCGCGTGGGGGATATCAGCCCGTAGAACTGCCTCAAGAATGGTCTCACTTGGTCCGAGAGGTATGGTCTTGCCATCCGGCGCACACGTGATTGCCGCCATATTTGATCTCCATTCTTCTGACCCAACGAGACCGCCGCTCTGCTCTATATGAACCCGGGAATCCCGACCCCGAACTGGCCTGGAAATATGCAATTTTCGGGATGTTTGGAAGCCCGGAGATGGGCATAACCACTATTGGCGGATCTGACAGGTCGCATGGGGAACCAAGAACGGACGGCATCGCTCTTCGTCGACGTTCAAGTTGGCTCCCGCAACGGCAGCTTCGCTGAAGGGTTTCGGACGCCGGCCCTTTGCAGGCGCGCGGGGTTTTACGCGGGGCCGGCGTCCGAAAGCCTCGTAAGGAGGAAACCGCGGGCAGGAATGGGCGCTGTTTCGTCGGGCGCGACCTATGGGGATTTTGGGGTCGCGGACGGAGCGCTCGTTGGGTTTCGGGGGCTGGTGGCGCGCATTGTTCTGGGCGGGAACAAAGGCGACGAGCTTTGTCGATCGCGAGCATACGAACGGCGGGTGTGGGCGCGGCGCGTGGAGAGAGTCTGCGGACGTTTTGAGGACAGCGCTTTTCTGCTCCGGGGCGCGGTTGGAGGCGAGGAGAAACGGCGTTGGGCGGTGGGAAGCCCGGCGATTGTCATGAGGTGTCGATCCTGATCCGGATTGGCGATGGGGAGCGCGCAGGGCGCGGGCCTTGGAAGGTTTCGACGATGATCATCCGGCCCCCGCAACAAGGGCAACAGCGCACTGGCGAAGGTCCTTCGGTGTCACGGTCCTCGGTCTCACGGTCCGCTTCAGGGGGCGCGCGTTCGGGCGCGGCGAGCAATTGGCGGGCGCGCTCGATGTTGAGGGCTCGAACGGCGCTGGCGAAGAGGCCGTAGTGGCGGATGCGGTGGAAGCCTGTCGGCAGGACGTGCAGGAGATAGCGGCGGATGAACTCGGCGGCGTCGAGCGTCATGGTCCTGAGCCGGTCGCGGCCTTTGATCCGGTAGTCCTTCCATTTGAAGGAGACGCCCGCCTCGTCGAGCGCAATGAGCCGGGAATTCCAGATCGCGACGCGGTGGGTGTAGCGGGCGAGATAGGCGAGCACGGCTTTCGGCCCGGCGAACGGTCGCTTGGCGAAGACGACCCATGGGGAGCGACGCAAAGGCGCGAGCGCGGCGTCGAAGGCGTGCTGGCCGGCGAGCGGGGCGAGGTCGCCGAGGAAGGCGAGGCGGCCGGCGCTACGCAGCGCTGCGAGGCCTTCGAGAAACAGGCGGCGGAACAGGCGCGACAGCACGCGCACGGGCAGGAAGAAGCCGGGCCTGCAGGCGATCCAGCGCGAGCCGTCCGGCGACAGGCCGCCGCCGGGAACGATAACGTGGACATGGGGATGGTGGGTGAGCGCCGAGCCCCAGGTATGCAGCACGGCGGTGAGGCCGATGCGCGCGCCCAGATGTCTGGGATCGGCTGCGATCGTGAGCAACGTGTCGGCGGCGGTCTTGAACAAAAGGTCGTAGACGACGGCCTTGTTGTGGAACGCCAGGGCGCCGATCGAGGCCGGCAGGGTGAAGACGACATGATAGTAGGGGACCGGCAAGAGTTCGGCTTCGCGCTCGGCCAGCCATTGCCGCGCCGCCGCGCCCTGGCACTTCGGGCAGTGGCGGTTGCGGCAGGAGTTGTAGGCGACGCGTTCGTGCGCGCAGTCCTCGCAGCGCTCGACGTGCCCGCCGAGCGCCGCGGTGCGGCAGGTCTCGATCGCCGACATGACCTTCAGCTGTCCGAGGCCGACGTGGCCGGCGTTGGCCTTGCGCCACGCCGGCCCATGGGCGCGAAAGACGTCGGCGACCTCCAGGCGAGGGCGCGCCATGTGGCCGTGGTCAGGCGGGAGGCGATTGCCCCACCAGGTTGAGGCCGAGCCCTCCAACGGGCTCTTGATGTCGCGGATCGTGTTGACGGCGACGCGCGCATAGAGCGCGGTCGTTTCCAGCTTGGCGTGGCCGAGCAGGACCTGGATCACCCGGATGTCGACGTTCTGTTCGAGCAGATGGGTGGCGAAGCTGTGGCGCAAGGTGTGCGGCGACACGCGCTTGGCGATCCCCGCCGCCTGAGCCGCGGCGTGGACGGCGCGCACCAGCTGGCGGGCCGACATCGGGTTGACCGGGTTCTGGCCGGGGAACAGCCAGGCCTGCGGCCGCGCCGCGCGCCACCACTGGCGCAGCAGTTCGAGCAGCTGCGGGGAGAGCATGACGTAGCGATCCCGCTGCCCCTTGCCCTGCTCGACCCGCAGCGTCATGCGCTGGCTGTCGATATCGGACACCTTCAGGGCTGCGACCTCGGACACCCGCAGGCCCGCGCCGTAGGCGACGCTGAGCGCGGCCTCGTACTTGAGGCCGGGCGCGGCTTCGAGGAGACGCGCCACCTCCTCCTGGCTCAGCACGACCGGCGCCTTGCGCGGTTTGTTCACGGTCGTCAGAGGACGAGCCAGGTCGGGCCGTTCGAGCGTCACGTTGAAAAAGAAGCGCAACGCGGCGATGGCGGCGTTGATCGTCGCAACGCCGATCTCCTGCCGCGCCAGATGCACCTGAAAGCGGCGAAGGTCCTCGCTCGTCGCGGTGTCCGGCGAACGGCCGAGAAAGGCCGCGAAGGTCCTGACGTGCCGGACGTAGTCTTTCTGCACCTTCTCCTTGAACCGGCGCGCCGTCATGTCATCGATCATGCGCTGGCGCAGCGGGCTGATGGGCTTCTCGGGCATCGCGAAAACTCCTGTCTCGCATGGGGTTGAACCCCACGATCTTGAGACAGGTTCGAGCCCTCGCTCTCGCCTTCAGCCCTTCAGAACCCGCTCCCGTCCCTCGCCGCGGCTACCGCGCGAGCGGTTTCGTTGTGTGCCGGGCATGTTCAGTAGCTTGGAGGTGAAAGTCCTCTACCCAACCTGATGGAGGTGAAGGGTTAGCGATGCGCAAGGGCCATCGCCGCAAGGCGGGGTCTAAAGGAAGCGCGGAGCAAATGTGCGAGTTGATGGACAAAAACCGGATATGAGGCGCGAGCGTTGGACGAGCGGGCAACGAGCCGCAAAGTCCATATTCATCAAGGACGCGAAGCGTAGATTCGGCAACTGCGCACGGAAGGCGACTGAACTTACCCCGGGAGGTCTGCTCCGTGTTCCAATCTCGGAACTGAGGGCGTCGCAAGGCGTCCTGACCGCGGATGCAGAAGTCAGCAGAGGGCATATTAGGCCAAGCAGTCGGCAAGGCTAATGAGGCACTCCAAAGCCGAAAGGCGGAGAAACAGAGGCCGAGCCGGGAACGAGGGCCGAAGGCCCGAACGATTGAGAGTGGCGATTAGGACTGACGACTCATGAGCGGAACGCGGCAGAAAACTCTGGGCGAGCAATTGTCTCAGACCTTGGTGGCGGAGGGTCGGGGTGAAGCCCTGGACGCCGAGGCCGAGGATGCCGAACCGTTGATGGCGAAGCCAGCATCCGAAAGTCCGGCCTTGGCGGAACAACTAATGGAGGAGGTGTGTGATCGAGGGAATCTCGAAAGAGCGTGGAAGCGCGTTCGAAGCAACAAGGGCAGTCCTGGCGTTGATGGAATGACCATCGACGCCGCCAAGGATTACCTGCGGGAGCACTGGCCAAACATTCGGGCTCAATTGCTTGAGGGAACCTATCAGCCGCAGCCGGTCAAACGGGTCGAAATCCCCAAGCCGGACGGCGGGATCAGAAAGCTCGGCGTGCCTTGCGTCGTCGACAGACTGATTTAGCAGGCTATGCTGCAAGTTCTCCAAGAGCGGTGGGACCCGACGTTTTCCGAGCACAGTTACGGCTTTCGACCGGGGCGCTCCGCCCATCAGGCAGTGGCTCAGGCGCAACGTTACATCGCCGACGGCTACAACGTCGTGGTCGATCTCGATCTCGAAAAGTTTTTCGACCGGGTCAATCACGACAGCCTGATGGCGCGCGTCGCCGCGCGAGTGTCCGATAAGCGTGTGCTCAAACTCATCCGGGCGTTTCTCAACGCCGGGGTGATGGAAGACGGTTTGGTCCGTCCGGTGGATGAGGGGACGCCGCAGGGCGGCCCGCTTTCGCCCATCGTAAGCAATCTCGTGCTTGACGACCTCGACAAGGAACTGGCCCGACGCGGTCACCGCTTTTGCAGGTACGCCGACGACTGCAACATCTATGTTCGCAGCCGTCGCGCCGGCGAACGGGTCATGGCCTCTGTGAGCCGGTTCTTGACCAACAAGCTGCGGCTCAAGGTCAACGAGGCGAAGAGCGCGGTGGCGCGACCGGAAGAGCGCAAGTTTCTTGGGTTCAGCATCTCGAATGACGGGAGCGAGCGGCGCATTGCGCCAAAGGCGCTCGACAAATTCAAGGGGCAGATCCGAGACATGACACGCCGGACACGGGGGTTCGGTCTGCAACAGTTGATCAAAGAGCTGAAGCCATACATCGTGGGATGGCGCGGCTACTTCGGCTTCTGCCAGACCCCGCGAGTCCTCACGAACCTCGAAGCGTGGATTCGCCGAAGATTGCGTTTGTATCTTTGGCGGCAGTGGCGAACCGGGCAAAACCGCTTCAAAGAACTACGCCATCGTGGCATATCGAAGTTCAATGCGGCGGTGGCGGCCGGCTCGCCCACGGGCATCTGGCGAATGTCAGGACACCCGTCGGTCCAACAGGCGCTGCGCTACAGCTATTTCAATTCGCTCGGTCTTCCCCGAATTTATGTGCCCGCCCAAGCTTAACTCGGTCGAACCGCCGCGGTCCGGACCCGTATGCCCGGTGGTGTGGGAGGGGCGGTGCCGCGAGGCACCCCCCTATCCCGATCTCACGTCGATTCCTGCCGGCCGTGCGCCGCCTGCCGCTCCTGCCCAGCGTCGGCTCCCGCTCCCGCGCCCGCCCGTGCGAATTACGGAAGCGCGCCAGCCGCGGACTGGCGCCGGCGGATTCGGAACCGTGTAGCAGGCCCGCTACCGCTTTCCCTCGGACGCCGTCGTCTGGGCGAACACAAAATCGGGCATCTACCGCTTGCTGGAACCCACAACTATGGCAACACGAAGCATGGGACGTTCATGTGCGAGGCGGATGCGAAGGCTGCTGGCGACCGCGCGGCGGAGAACGAACGCCATCCATAGCGTTGTCGGCGATCGGCCTTCTGTCGTCCAAAGACTTCGCGGCCTTCGTCGTCGAGGATACGCAATCCAATCGTTCGGGGCGGCCAATGCCCCTCAGACGCCACGCGGACTGCGGTGGATACATCCGCGGCCCAAATCTCGCTCTCGTCGAGAATGTGGGGCCTGGGGCCGCCGGCGTCGCAAAAAAACTGAAGCAGGAATTGCTGCGGCTTGGCGGCGAGAATGCGCTGAAGCTCAGCCAGCTGCTCGCTCTCTTCAACAGACGGAAGCCAGGCGGGCGACCTTAGCTTGGTTGCGTGGTCGAGGCGCGCGCCAATGCGCCGCGTCGCACGGGTCAGCGCTTCGAGCCGGCGATCTTGCAAATCAGATCGCTTTTCGAGACCAGGCGCAGTAGGTTCCCGCCACGTTCCCATATAGAACAGTCAACCTCGTTTGACGCACATCTTGCCCGATTGCGGTTAAGATTCAGCAAAATCCGGTTCTGCGGCACATATTCCGGGCCTCAAAGCCGTGCGAATCCCTTTCGCTAGCTGCAACTAAGATGCTGCGCAAGACGACAAAGAGGGCAAGGACAATGGCCAAAGGGATTAGCCCGGCGTGTCGCTTCGTGGCCCTGAGCTACAAGCCGGTCGCCTTGTTTCTCGACGTCGACGGCACTCTGCTCGACTTCGCGGAACGGCCGCATGAAGTTGTGACGCCCGCCGGACTTGTGGCGGCCTTGGCGAAGGCTGAACGCAAGCTCGAAGGCGCCCTGGCGCTGGTCAGCGGCCGCGCCATTGACGATCTCGATCGCCTGTTCGAGCCTCTGTGCCTGCGTGCGAGCGGGGTCCACGGCGCGCAGATGCGATTCGACCCGGGCGAGTCGGCGATGCCGGCGCCGGGGGCGGTCGAGTTGCCGGCTTCGCTGTGGGCCGCTTTGACGCGCGCGGTCGACGCATTCCCTGGCGCCTTCGCCGAAAACAAGCGTTTCAGTTTCGCCGTTCACTATCGGCTCGCGCAGGGCCTCGAAAAGCCGCTGCGCGAAACCGTCATGCGGCTCATCGACTCCCGACCGCAGACCGCGATCGAGATTGTCAACGCTCACTACGCCTTTGAATTGAGGGCCCCTGGTTTTGACAAAGGCAAAGCGATCGCGGCATTTCTCTCCTGTCCGCGGTTTCGCGGCCGGACGCCGATTTTCGTCGGCGACGACGAAACGGACGAAGCTGGTTTTGCCGTTGTCTCCACGCGCGGGGGCTTTGCTTTTTCGGTCGGCCGGCCGCGCCCGCGCGCGCGTGGCACCTTCGCGCGCCCGAGCGAAGTGCGTCAATGGCTTGCCGATTTTGCCGAATCCGGAGCCGGCCTATGATCGCGGAGCGCCATACCCGCACGCAGATCTCGACCTAGCGCTGATCGGCAACAGCTGCGCCGCCGCGCTCGTCGACCGGAACGCCCGTATTATGTGGCGGTATTTCCCCCACTTCGATTCCAATCCGGTCTTTTCCCGCCTATTGGCCGGGGATGAAGAGAAGGGGTTCTGCAACGTCACCCTCGCCGGACTCGCCGAGACGCAATCGGGCTATCTGCCGGGCTATCTGCGCAATACGGCGATTGTCGAGACGGTCCTGCCAACGCGGACGGCGACAAGCTGCGGGTCACGGATTTCGCGCCGCGCTTCGAGCGATTCGGTGGGCGTTCCAGCCGCCGCAAATCATCCGGATCGAACCGCCCCCGGCCTGCCGCGCATTACCGCCTTCGGACTCCTCTCCGAGGACATTCATCCGGACACCGGGCGAGCTTTGGGGCAAACTGCCGCATTCCTACTGCCTGGCCGGGCATCATAGAATTGCGACGCGTTTGTCGTCGAGTTGTGAGGACGCATGGGCGCACGTCTCATCATAGTCTCCAACCGCGTCGCGGTTCCCGATTCGCCCGACATGCCGCTCGGGGGCGGGATGGGGGTGGCGGTGAAAGCGGCGCTGAAGAATCGCAAAGGAATGTGGGTCGGCTGGAGCGGCAAAGCCGCTGACGAGCCCGCCGACGCGTCGCAGGCGATCGAGCTCGACAAGGTCACCTACGTCCTCATCGATTTATCGAAAAGCGACATTCAGGAATATTACAACGGACTCACCAACAGCGTGCTTTGGCCTATTCTTCACTACCGGGTGGACTTGCAAGAATACTCCCGCACGGACGCCAGCGGGTACATGCGCGTCAATCGTATGTTCGCCGACCGATTGAGCGCGATGCTCAACGAAGACGACGTCATCTGGGTGCACGATTATCATCTGATGCTGCTGGGACGGGAGCTGCGCATGCGCGGCCATCGCAATCGAATTGGTTTTTTTCTTCACACGCCTTGCGCGCCGCCGGACATTTTGCAGACGCTGCCTCAGCACACGGAAATTCTCGGCGGCCTGACCTACTACGATCTCATAGGCTTCCAGACCGAAAACGACCGTGACAATTTTGCCCATTACCTGACGACTTTGGGCGCTGCCCAGGTCCAGGGCGGTGAGTTCGAGATCGAGGGTCGAAAAATGCGGCTCGGCGCCTTCCCGGTCAGCATCGAGACCAAGGCGTATATGCGCCTGGCGCGCAACGCCGGACGCTCGGCGCTTGTGGACTTGGTCCGCGAGAGCCTCGGCGGGAGCCGTCTCGTGCTCGGCGTTGATCAGCTCGATTATTCAAAGGGCATTCCGCAGCGGGTGAAGGCGTTCGGACGGCTTCTCGAGACCAATCCCGAGTGGCGCGGGAAAGTGACGCTGCTGCAGGTCACGCCGAAGAGCCGTACCGAGGTCGAGCAATACGGCGAGATCGAAGCCGAGGTGACGTGCCTCATCGGCAAGTTCAACGGCCGCTTCGGCGACGCGGCCTGGACGCCGATCCGCTACGTCAACCGTTCCTATTCGCGCACGGTTCTGGCGGGCATGTATCGAGCGGCGGATGTCGCGATGGTGACGCCGTTGCGGGACGGGATGAACCTGGTCGCCAAGGAATACCTGGCGGCGCAGAACCCGGATGACCCCGGCGTGCTGGTGCTGTCGCAATTTGCGGGCGCGGCGAAGGAGCTCGACCACGCGCTGATCGTCAATCCGCACGAGACCGACGCGGTCGCGCCGGCGTTGAAGCGTGCGCTGGAGATGCCGTTGGCCGAGCGCCGCGAGCGTCACAGGCCGATGCTCGCGCATCTTTTGGAAAACGACATCCGGAAGTGGGCGGAGGACTATCTCTCCATGCTCGTCGATGGTCCGCCGCCCCGCAGTCTGCTCTCAGGCATACGCGAGCTGTTCGGCGTGTCGTCGGAACAGGCGCCCTTCGCGATTCGGTGAGCCGCGGGCGATCTGTGGCACTGACGTCAGAGTTGGGTCACTCCGTGGGGCCGACAAACGGGTATCAGAAACACGACATCCGGCGCAGATTCCTTCGCTTGTGGCTCGTAACTTCGGCATTTGGCGATGAACCCCACGGAGGCCGATAACGTGACGAGCGGCCGGCTACTCGATCGCGTCGAAGCGCGACGCCGTCTCGAAAGTCGACTTGGGCCGTTGCACGCGCGGCTGCGTCTCGGCATCGAGCGCGAGCACGAGGCACAGGCTTTCGGCCAAGGGCTCAACTTCTTGCACCTAGAGAACCTGCCCCTGATGCAGGCGATGATCGAGATCGGGCTGCGCGTGACAGGCACCTATTGGCGAGGCCGGGCAAACGCGGGCAAGGTGCAACTGAGGCGCAACACAGTGCATCTGGCAAATCTACCAAGTGCTTTTGATGGCTTCACCATCCTGCATCTGAGCGACCTGCATGCGGACCTAAGCGGCCCCGCCATGCAGCGGGTTGCTGAACTCGCGCACGACCTTGACTACGATCTTTGTGTGCTAACTGGTGATTATCGCGGGCGCACCCACGGCGATTGCGAGCCCTGCCTCGAAGTCGTGGCGCACCTGCGTGAAGCGCTTCGCGGCGACGTCTATGGAGTGCTCGGCAACCACGATTCGATTGCCATGGTTCCTGACCTCGAAGCGTTTGGTATTCGCACGCTGCTCAACGAGTGCGTCGCCATACGCTCCGGCCCAGCTTCCATCTATCTCGCGGGGGTGGACGACGCGCATTTCTACCGCGCAGACAACATCGAAAAAGCGGCGGCGGATATTCCACATGGTTGTGTCTCCGTCCTGCTCTCCCACACTCCGGAAATCTACCGGCAGGCCGCCCACGCCGGTTTTGACCTGATGCTGAGCGGACATACGCACGGTGGGCAAATTTGCTTGCCCGGCGGGGTTCCGATCCTGCTTGAAGCGGATCTGCCGCGCGCTTTCGGCGCTGGCGCATGGCGACATGCGGGCATGGCTGGCTATACCTCAGTCGGGGCGGGGTCTTCGATCGTTCCAGTGCGCTTTAACAATCGGCCGGAGATCACCCTCCACCAACTTGTGCGCGGCACACTTCAGTAGGGCCGATCCCGCAAGCCGCCGGCGTAGAACAGACGCGACATCGCCAGCCCTCCGACGGAGAACACCAAGACGATCGCGATTACGTCGCTAGGACCAAGCCGCAGGTAAACGCTACAGGCCACTGCGGGAAACCGCAATTCGGGAACCTGATCGAGGCCAAGCGACATGCTGCTCGCCTCGAGCGCCAATCGCCGTTTGACGAAGGAAGAGAGGCAATCGCCCGCCATGGCGGAAACACCGGCGAGCGCACCCGCCAGCCACGGGAGATCGATGAGGACTGCGGCGCAGGCCGCGAGAACGACAGCTGCGGCGAGGCCGCGCCAAGTCTTGGAACGACCGAGTAGAGGATGACCGTCGCACAACACAATCCCTCCATCGATCGGGCGTGCAAAGCCCGTTCCCAGCAGTCGCGCGAACAGGACCGGCGCCCCGTTAGCAGCGCCGATAAGGATAAGGCTCTGAACGATCGCTAAGGCGTGAGCGGACCCCATTCTGCCTCACTCGAACAATCCCCATCGCCGCCAAGGCAGCAGCTGCCTGCTCTTCTCCTGCCGTCGCGACCAGCATCGCGAATGGAGCCAAACATGGATCATGAATCACAATAATTTAGATGAGCAATTTCGATTGGTCTGATCCCGACCCCGCCTTCGGCGCGCGTAAACCTACATGTGCGAGGCGGACGCCAAAGCGGCTGGCGACCGCGCGGCGGAGAACGAACGCCATCCGTAGCCCTATCGGCGATCGGGCTTCTGCCGCCCAAAAACTTCGCGGCCTTCGTGGTCGAAGATGTGCAGTCCTATCGTTCGAGGCGGCCACGCGATATTCGCGGCGGCGACTATTGCTGCCGACACGTCCGCCACCTGAATCTCGACTTCCGTCAAGGTTGTCGGTCTGCGATCCGGCGCCACGCCGACAAATTGGATTCGGAAGGGGTGCGCCGTGGCGGCAAGGACGCGCGTCACTTCGTCTGCCGGCCTGAGCTCGGAAAGGGATCGAGGCTTACGCGACGCCGCCACTTCGCGATCGGGAACGAGAACGGCATTCGTCGCCAGCCGCACCAAGGGGTCGACGTCTACGCGCCCACCGAACAGGCGCGCAACCGCCAATGCAACAAAGCCCCAATCCTTCGCAATGGCGTCCGAACTCGCTTCACGTTCCCTTCGTCGCGCCTCGGAATAGGCGGCGAAGCCAAGATCGCGGTTCAGCGCCTCGGCCTCACCTTCTGTTTGTTCCATTCTCGCGCGCCGGCGAGGAAGCCAGGACAGCATTGCCGGCCTCTTTCGCCCCCAGCGTCAATTGCTGCATAGTCCGCCGACATGTGCAACCTCTTCAAGCTGACCAAGATTGCGGCGGCAGTACTGCTCACCGCGGTTTGGACAACGGGCGCTCGGGCCGGTCCTTCCAATTCGACGGCTCGGGCTCTCGTCGCTGACTGGAAGGCTGGGGATCGCGAAATGGCCGCAGTCGCTGAAGTCATCGCGAGCGCCTTCGCCAGCGGAATGTCCTGGGCCGGGATGATCGAAGGGCATCCGCTCTACCGTCCGCCGCCGATCGGGACGTTCACTGGCAACCAGGCTATGAACATCCTTGAGAGTTTCATCGCTGATCGTCCCGAGACGGCCGACAAAACCTACGGCCTCGCCCTCTCCGCCAGCTTGCGGCAGGCGTTCCCCTTCGCGCCTAGTTGAGAAAAATTCACTCGCGGCAGCCGGACCGGAAGCGCAGGAGCGTCGACAATTCCGCTAACTCACCCTCGATACGAGCCGGCTTGTTGCGATACCGTTGCGATAGCCAGTCATTGAGTGCTCCCGTTTCGGCCCAGTCCGTTGAACCGTCGGCCGGACGGCATCTTCAGGCAAGGGATGCGCTAGCCCTTGGACCACTGGCGGATGTTAGAGGTAACCCGCGGCGAAGGTGACATGGAGCTGGTGTTGAGATGTGTGTCCTTCCTCGGCGGCCACGTCGCTCAAGCGCCTGAAACAGGTGAAGTCACAGCAATGGCCTCGATCGAATAGCGCGATGCGGATCGGGTCACGTTCGCTCGGCGAGTTCCCCTTGAACGTCGGTCGTATCGACTGCCATCGATGCCGAAGGGCCGGAAGCTGTCGCCGCGAAGGCTTGGTGGAGCGGTTCTGGTCGCACGCAGTTTTTCCGGACGTTCTCATGGCGCCCGCCGCATGCAACGGTTGGAGGATTTCGCGGCCATTGCGCGCAAAGGTTGCTCGGACGTGACCGCGTCAACCCGCTAGGACGAAATCTGGCGCATGGTTAGCAGCACCGTTCGTTTGCTACGGGGGCATGGCGAGGCGAAGGCCCGTTAGATCGCCCTACAGGAACAGCGGAAGGCGAGGCGCGCGCGGCCGCGCAGCCGCTTCAACTTCTGGGTGGCGGTTGCGACGCAAATCGAGCACGGTATGACCACGCTCAGGGTGGTAAGCCGCCTTTTGTGTGACGAGCAGAAAGTCGCAGATAAGTAGCGCTTTGATATGGGAATTCGATCTCGATCGAGAGTTCGTCGAGCAGTCCGGCAGAGCCCTCGTCGGAGAAGCCCTCCCAGGGTAGCGCGGCCGAAGCATGCCGATTGCAGTAAGTGGTTACCATTGATAGACTGTGGTTCTGCTTGTCAGGATGAAATAGCCCGAACCTGGAAGGCGTAGGCGGCCGGGGTATCCTTTGGGAGGGGGATGATGGCTACGGGCAGCACGTTTGAAGACTGTTTTCGCCAGCTGACAGGCTGGAGGCCGCTGCACTGGCAGGAGCGCTTGTTCATCCGGCATTTCGAGCAGGGAGAACTGCCGGCCGCGCTCGATATCCCGACCGGCCTCGGCAAGACATCCGTGATGTCGCTCTGGCTGATCGCGCTGGCGCACGGGGCGAAGCTTCCGCGCCGCCTTGTCTATGTCGTCGACCGCCGGGCGATCGTTGATCAGGCCACGACGGAGGCGGAGAAGTTGCGCGAGGCGCTCGAAGCTGACGCGAAACGTCTGAAAGAGCCCTTGGGGCTCGGCGCGCGCAGGCTTCCCATTTCCACGCTGCGCGGAGCGCATGTCGACAACCGCGAGTGGCTTGACGATCCCGCGGCGCCCGCGATCATCGTTGGCACGGTCGACATGATCGGCTCGCGGCTTCTGTTCGAGGGCTACGGCGTATCACGCAAAATGCGGCCCTATCAGGCGGGCCTGCTCGGCGTCAATTCTCTGATCGTACTCGACGAGGCACATCTCGTCCCTCCGTTCGGGCATCTGGTCCGCGGGATCGAGCAGAATGCGGTTCTGCGAGCAACGGACGAGATTTACAGCGCAAGACTGCCACGGTTCGCTTTCCTGCCACTTTCGGCGACCCAGCGAGATCCGGGCGAAGACGGATCGAAATCTTGCGCCTTTTGGTCTTGAAGAGGGAGATTGGAAGGCCGACCACGTCGCCAAGATGCGTCTTGAAGCGAAGAAGCGCCTGCGTTTCAAACCCCTCACGGAAAAGGACCACGACAGGCAACTCGCCGAGGCCGCCTGGGGGCTAGCGGCGAAAGATGGCAAGTATTTCCGCGTAATTGTGTTCTGCGATCGACGTGACAAGATTGAAATTGGCGTCGGGCCGAGCGCGCAAGGGGTAGCCGAAGCGATAAACCTAGAGCGGTATCCGAACGGACTGAATCGGTTGGGGGATTCCCGAATCAGTTAGTTTCTGATTGATCATTCACGCCGCGAGAGGGAGGCGGCGGGGATGGCTGTTTCCGACGATCTTCGCGAGCGCGTGGTTGAGGCGGTGGTCTTGGGCGGGTTGTCGCGCAATCAGGCGGCCGCGCGTTTCAAAGTGAGCGTAGCGAGCGCGGTGCGCTGGGTGAAGCGGTTCCAAACCACGGGCGAAATTTCACCGGCGCCTTCTGGCGGCGACCGCCGCTCCGGCCGGATCGAGGCGCATCACGACTATCTCTTGGGCCTGGTCCGGCGCAGCCCGGACCTCACGCTGCTCGAGATCCGGGAGCGGCTGATCGCCAATTGTGGCGAGCGCTTTGCGGTCTCCGTGCTGTGGCGCTTCTTCGACCGTCACGCGATCACCTTTAAAAAAAACGGCGCATGCCGAGGAGCAACAACGCGCAGACGTCCAAAATCGACGCTGGGAATGGTTCGCGGGGCAGCTCGATCTCGATCCGACGAAACTCGTTTTCATTGACGAGACCGGAGCCTCCACCAATCTCGCGCGCAAAAGCGGACGTTGCCGGCGCGGGCGCCGCTTGCGGGCGGCCATCCCGCACAGTCACTACAAAACGGTGACTTTGGTCGCCGGCCTTCGCCTTCGCGGCCTGACAGCGGCAAAGACTTTCGACGGACCGATCAACGCCGCCCGGTTCGAGGATTGGCTGGAGACATGCCTCGTCCCCACGCTCTCGCCCGGCGAGGTCGTCGTCATGGACAATCTCCCGGCTCACAAGGGGCCGCGGGTCGAGCAACTCATCAAGGCGGCGGGCGCGGAGTTGCGATATCTCCCAGCCTACAGTCCTGATATGAACCCCATCGAAAAAGCCTTCTCCAAGCTCAAAGCCTTCCTGCGCAAAATCGCCGAACGGACCGTCGCGGGCCTCATGCGCGCCCTCGAAACCTGCGCCGAAATCTTCAAGCCCTCGCAATGTACAAATTACTTCAAATCCTGTGGTTATGAGCACGATACAGGATGATCGGATTCCGCTCTAAATTCGGCAGTTGGCTCTGATCGTCGTTCGTGAAGCGGGGGGGGTTCAATCTGCGGTTGCGTCAAGATGGACATAAGCGCGGCGGCGCGCGCAGGGCGCGGCCTTTGAGGAAGGCTTGAAAGGCGCGGGAGAGGATTTCGCGCCAACGCTGCCAGGGCGTCAACTGCTCCGCATTTGTGACCAACCGCCTCGGGAATAGGGCTACCGCTCGAAGCGCCTTTGCAGCGGGAACGGACTTGGCGTGCGTGCTGGTGATCTTGATCGTCGTTTGTCGCGCATGGCGCACCCGTTCGGCGATGGCGTGCAACAACAATGGCCGGCTCGTGATCGCTTCTCGGTGACGATCCGGCTCGGCCAAGCGCGTGAAGATGTTCCACCAATCATAAAACAACGCCACGAGGCGGGCCGCCAGACGACAGCGCGCCAGGTCATGCGTGACGAAGCCGCCCCAGCCCCATTGGTTCTTCAACTCGTCGAAGACATTCTCTCCATCGCCGCGGTCGCGATAGAGCTGGCCAAAGCTTTCCAGGGCCTCGGCGAGCGTGGTCGCGAGAACCTGATATTCCCACATCTCCTCGCTCGCACCGATGTCGAGGAAGGCGAGCCGAGGCGGTCCATCCTCGTCCATCGCGGGCGTCGCCAGCGCGCCTCTCACGCGCCGCCGCAATACGACGACGCGCCGTTGTCGGCTCCAGCCTTGCAATCGAATCTCGGTCCCCTTGGCTTGCCAACCTTGGCCCGAATCGACCCAATCACTCTGCCCCGAAAGACGCTCGATCGCGCGTTTGACGTTGGCGGTCAGCCGTAGCTTGAACAAATACGGCAAAGCGCGCCGCTCGGCTTCGCCCATGATCCCCTCATTGCCGAAGCCCTTGTCGCCGCGCAAAAGAGAAGGCCAACAATCGCGCGGCGTTCGGTCCAAGAGCGCCCAAAGGCCAGGCGCGCTGTGATTGGAAGTGTGCTCGTCGCCCGCGCTCACATCCACCTCGAGAACCAATCGCGTCCCCGCCATCGAATAGGTGTGATAGCAGTGGCTGGGCCGCCCAGGCTTCTTGGGATTGTAGCCGACCACCGCTCCTTCCTGATGGCCGTAGAGCGGCTTCACCGTCGTATCGACGTCGAGTATCCACGGCTCGCTCAAAAGCGGCTCCACGCAATGGTCGAGATGACCTCGTAGCCAGTTCGCGCCCGCTTCTTCCTCGATCGCCGCGAACGCCCGCCGAACCGCGTCCTCGCTGACGATCTTGCTCATGTCGAGAAGCTCGGGCAACACGCGGTCGCTCCGCAGCGCCGCGATATGCGCGTAGCGCTTGTGCCCGGCCAACATCGACAACATCGCCGTCCCCAGCACGTCGCGCTTCTTGGGCGCGTTCGGACTGGTGTAACGCAGCGGGCAATCCGCCACCAACGCCTCGAACAACCCCGCGGTCTTCAGAAAATCGATGAAGAACGGCAATTGCCCGAGCGGCGTAAACGCCGCTTCATGATCAAACTCGACCCGAATCGAACCGGCGAAACTGTCGACCACGACGCCCACGCCCGACGCGTCGGGTTCAACCGGAGATTGTTCACCCGACGGGTGAGCCCCAAAGCGCGCGAAATCCTGTCCCATGCATATGAAAATGAATGATTCTCAGCCCCCGGAAAACGCCTCAACCGCCGAATTTAGGATAAAAGATTTGGCCAACGGCGACAAGAAAGCTGGGCGTGCCAAGACTGAGATTCATCCGGTCGAATTGTTGGTCGGCGCAAGACGCGTCCACGAACGCAACAAAGTTGACCAGAGTTTGCGCGATCTCGGCTTCATCGGGCAAAAAGACCGTTTGGAGAAGCCGGCCTTCCTGGTGGCCACCGCTGCAGGCGAAGTCGGCGTCGATATTGATGCCGACCATATGGTCTCGGACCTCGTTGCGTGGGAACGCATGGCGCAACGGCTCGGGCGGGTGAACCGGCGCGGCGAAGGCGACGCCGAAATCACGGTGTTCTGGAGCGAACCTTCGATCAAGGACGCCAAGGCACCGACCCAATCGGAGAAGCGCGCTCTGATTGCGTTCGCTTGCAAAGCCGTGATCGAGAATCTTTCGCGGATCGATGGCGCTTACGATGCCAGCCCCGGCGCTCTGCGCCGGCTTGCCGAAAGCGCGCGGATCGATCGGTCGCTCAATTCGCTCATCGACAGGGCGACGACGCCGGAGCCGCTGCGCCCCGCGCTTAGTCGGGCGCTCGTGGACGCCTGGTCGATGACCGCGCTCCAAACCCACACCGGGCGCCCGGAAGTCGCGCCGTGGCTGCGCGGATGGGTCGATGAGGAGCCCCAGACCACGATCGTTTGGCGGAGGCATCTGCCGAGCCGCGTTGACGCTCGTGGACGCACGTTCGTTCCTGGCAAAGCGGAGATCGAGGATTTCTTCGAAGCGGCCCCGCCGCACGAAAGCGAGAAGCTGGAGACTGAGACCTACCGCGTCGTTAGCTGGCTTCGAGCGCGCGCCAACAAATTGCTTGGCCGCGAGCGCCCTGCGCGCCAAGAACACGAAGTCGAAACGTCAACGGCCGATAACCTCGACGTCGAAAGATCGGAAGCGGGGCAGGACGCGGAACATGCAAGCGATCTGAAGCGCGACGACATTGTCGCCCTGATCCTTACGTCGAGCGGCGCCTACGTGGGTTGCTACACCCTCGGCGATGTCGCGAAGGAGCGCAAAGGCAACGCGAAGGACGAATTTCAGGACGACCTCATCGGTAAAATTCTCGTGGTCGACGCGCGCTTCGGCGGCCTGAGGGACGGCCTGCTGGATTCAGCCAGCGACGCTTCTGTTGAGACCGCCGACACTTCCGATCGGTGGAGCAAGGAAGCTGGGTTCCGCGTGCGGCGAGCCAGAACGAGCCCCGAAGGCAACGTGCTGCTCGGCGCGCTAAGCGACAATTGGCGGTTTGAGGACGATTTCGACCTCCGTCGCGATGGCGATGGCGTCCCATTGGAGCGACTCGTTGTCGAGCATTTCAAGGAAGGCGCGCAGAAGGAGGACGCGCGCTCAATATCGAATCCGCAAGAGCTGGCCGCGCACCAGGAAAGGGGTACGGAACGAGATGGTGCGCCTCGCCAAAGCGGTCCATCTCTCCGACGTAGCGGTGGATACGCTAGCGGTCGCCGCCAGTCTGCATGACGAAGGCAAGAAGTCGCCTCGCTGGCAACGCGCCTTCAAGGCGCCGCGAGAGAAGGATGAGCATGGCGCGTATAAAGTCTTCGCCAAAACGCGCGGGCCCATCGACCAGGCGGTGCTTGGCGGCTATCGGCACGAATTCGGGTCCTTGCCCAACGTCGAAGGGAGCACCGAATTCAAGGCGCTTCCGACAGACTGGCGCGATCTTGTCCTGCGTCTCGTCGCCGCGCACCATGGACAGGCTCGACCCGTGATCGAAACCTCCGGCTGCGACGATGGCCCGCCCTCTCTGCTCGAAGAGCGCGCCAGCGCCGTCATGCTGCGCTTCGCGCGACTACAGAAGCGCTGGGGGCCGTGGGGTCTGGCATGGTGGGAAGCGCTCGTGCGCGCAGCGGATCAGCAGGCCTCGCGTGACAACGGGGTGGGTCAACCCCCCAGTCCAGGGGATGGCGTTTGATGAGCGCGCCTTCGATCCCTGTCGACCTCCGGAATCCGGGCCAAGTGTTCGCTTGCCTTGGCTTTCTAGAAGCCGCCGACGTGCTGCTCGGCGACGCCGAGGGGGGATTCGACTGGAGCGACGAAGGAAACGTCAGTTTCGCGCTACGCGCCCGGGGCGAGCGGAATCCGTTCGAGGTCGTGCTGGAATTCCTGGCGGAGGCGGAGCCGAAGCGGTGGGGACCGAAGGGCTATGCCGATCCGCCGCCCAAGAAAGGCAAGGGCGGTAGAGTCGAGGTGTGGCGCGGTGGCGTTAGGCCGAGCATGTCTGTTCCCGCCCCTTTCGTCTGGCGGTGCCTTAGTGGCTCAGCCGTAGCTCCGTTTCCACACCCCGCTCATCGAACCGGACGTGCAGATTTCCCGCATCCGGCTCTCGGACAAGACCTCACGCCGTCTTTCGCGTGCAACGCCCTCGGCAGTTTCTGAACACTTTCCGGAGTTGATAGGTTTCCCAATCTCCATGTCCTTCGCCACGTTCTGCGTCTGTCTTGAACTGAGGTCCCTTCCCTCCACCAGAGTTACCCGGTTTCCGCGGTACTACGGACCTCTCCGCCACCCCAGAGCGCCCGGCCTGTCCCTCACGGGCGTCCAGTTGGTCCTGTCATTGCTGACCTAACCACGCTTTGGGGCTTCCCGTGTTGCGTGCGCTTTCCTTGTGTGCGTGCTGCCGCCACTACCCCGGTGCAGCGGCCGGGCGTATTCTTCGCTCATCGCGCCCTGCCGTATCAGCCTTCCCCGAAAGGGTTGTCGGGTCGGCCTGCACATCGTCCTTTTCGAGGCTTGCTCAGCGTTCACTCGCGTTGCGGCCCGCACACTCGCGCTGTCACCTATTCGTGACCCGCTACACCGAAGGCTTCAGCCATTTTGTTACCTCCATGACTGCTCCGGTTGCTTCCGGCTGGAGCGGTTGGCCGGGTGGGACTTGCACCCACTGGAAAGCGCCGCCTTCTCACGGCGCACACACAGACGCGGACGATGAACCAGATGAGGACGCCGCGGCAAATTCTGCGGCGACCGGCGATTCGGATTTGGATTTCTCCCCGACCTTCCCCGTCAAGGAAGGCGACCGTATGGTTCTGCCGATCAGGTTCGGGGGCGGAAACAGGCCGGTCGTCGAGCTTGGACACTGGGCTGACGGATCGAGCCGGGAGAGCTTCAAGCTCTACGCTGGCAATCGGTCAGCGGACAAGATCGCGCGAGCGATGCTGAAAGGCGTTCGCAAGAAGGCGACGGGCAGGCGAAAGGCTAGCGGGCAGCCCGGCGACCTAAAAACAAAAGGCCTCGCGCAATTGTGGGAAGTGGATCTTGCGGCGCTTGTCAAAGCGCCATTCGACGTGCTTACCCCGATGGGCGGGAGCTTCAATTTCGACCCGCGGGGCGCATGGACCTCCATCGACGCCGGCTACTCGCCCAACGAACATAAGCATGCGATCCAGGCCTCGCCCGTCGTTGAGTTTCTCGCGGCGTGGGGCTTGGAGCACGCGCGTCCCGACGAATTCGACGTGCGGCAAGTTCGATACGCCGCCAGGGGCGCGAGCCTGCCGCCCATGCTGGCTCGCGCTGCGCTCGCGGGCGGTCTCGTGACAATTCCCTTGAGGCGGTTTCGTTTCCACCTCGATCTCTCTGGCAAAAACAAAGTCGTTACTTTCGCTCAGGAGGAGCCCCGCGCATGACGACGCTCACGGCCGCAACCATCAATTCTTGGGTCGACGATTCGAATGGCCCAGTCGCACTGCATCTGAAGCAGAAGCTGCTGCCAGTCGAAGGCGAAGGCGCAGTCATCTTCCCGCCAACCTACGCCGACATCCGCTATAATATCGACACGCTCTCGGACGGCACGCAAGTCTGCACGATCGACAGCGTGGGCAGCCAGGCCAACCGCATGGAGCCGATTTTCAAGGCTCCGGAGGAGGGCGAGCCGGAAAATCCACTCGCCAGGCTCGTGCCGCAGATCGACATCGCCTACGGCAACGAGAAGAAGATATCGATCCTTGAGGCTGGCCACCGCCTGGGCGACGCCGTCGTCAGAACGTCCAAAAGCGACACGTTCGATCTTCCACGCGCCGCGAAGGAAGCGTTCGGTAATTTTCTCCGCGGCGACGCCACTTCTATCGCCAAGCTGGCGCCGACGTCGCTCATTTTCGGCGTATGGGATTCGCGTGATACGCAAGCTAAGATGCCGAGGATCATGCAATCTGTGATCCGTGCCTGGGACGTGAGCGAACTCAAACGCTCCGCACAGTATAACCCAGCGCTCGACTATGCTTCGCTCGCCGTCTTTTCCGAGGAGGACAAGCAGAAGGCCGAAGGGCGGGCTGAGAGCCCGCTGGCGCAACGGGGGTTTGTGCATGTCCCGTCAGTCTGAGCGCATGGCGGTGTGGTCGCGCGCGGGCCGATCCAGCGCGACGTGACCGTCAATTTCGTTGCGCTGCGCCGGCTCAAGGGTGAGAACAGCCCGGCACTCCGCCACTACATCCTCGGCCTCGCGCTTGTCGCCGCGATCGAACCGATCGACGGCTTCCTACGCGCAGGCTGTCTCCTGACGCTGGACCCTGCAGGCGACGCTGAATGGAAGCTCGTGCATCGAGACGGGAAGCGAGATTCCATCATGCTCGATCCGGATGTTATCAAAAAATACACGCAGGACCGCGCTGACGCATTTGGCAAGGGTCCGGATCGGCCTGTCACGTTCAATTCCGCGCTCGCCAAGGAAGACGTCCGCAAAGCCGACAAAAAAGCCAAAGCCGGCTGAGCCTGACATGCCGCGCCTGCTCATCTCGGTGCGCTTCCATGATGGGCGCTATCACGGCCGGCTCGATTGGCCGCCGTCGCCGGCGCGACTGTTCCAGACCCTCGTCGCCGGGGCCGCGCAAGGCGAGATGTTGACGGAGGAGGATCGGCGCGCATTGCTTTGGTTCGAGACGCTCGAAGCGCCGGAGATCGCCGCGCCGCCCATGCGGGCTGGCCAAGGCTTCAGAAACTATGTGCCGAATAACGATCTCGACGCCGTCGGCGGGATCCGCAGCGGATCAGCGAAATCCGCGCGCCCAAGTTCATCCGCCCGATCCTGTTCGACGCCGAAACGTCGCTGCTTTACGCTTGGACGTTTGACGATGCGCCTGAAGCCCAGGCGAATGCGCGGCGGATTTGCGCCATTGCCGAGCGGCTTTACCAGCTCGGCCGCGGAGTCGACATGGCCTGGGCGTGGGGCGGAGTCCTCACGCCGGAGGAAACGGACGCGCGATTGGCGGCGGCCGGCCGCGTCCTTCATCGGCCAAGCAACGGAGTAGGCGGGGCACCGCTTGCGGTTCCGATTACAGGCTCGTTCGAGAGTCTTGTCCTGCGCCACAAGAAAATGCGCCTCCGCTTTCAGACGCCGTCTAATTCGAAGCCAAGCAAAAAGGAGCCCGATTGGGTTTTCGCCCAGCCGCCCCAGCCACGCTTTCGACAGGTCGTCTATGACAGCCCGCCGAAGCGCCTGCTTTTTGACCTCCTCGGCGAGAAGGCGCCCTGGCGGCTCGATCGGATCGTCGAGCTGACGGAACGCGTGCGCTACGGCGCCGCGCAAAGGCTCAAGGAAAAGCTGCCCGAGAAGGCGGAAACAATTCACGGCACAATCGTCGGCCGTCGCAACGCGAATGAAGCCGACAAGGCCGCGCGCGTGCGCGTCACGCCGCTGCCCTCGATCGGGCATCAGCATGCCGATCATGCCATTCGGCGCGTCCTGATCGAAATTCCCGCCAATTGTCCGATCCGCGTGGACGACGTGGAATGGGCGTTTTCCGGCCTGCTGCTCGTGTCGAATGACGGCGAAATCCTTTGCGAACTCGCGATGGCGGTCGAACTCGGGATGCTCGCGCATTATGGCCTGGAAGACGAAGCACCTGCCCTGGTTTGGCGCACCGTCTCGCCCGCCGCTTTGCCGCAGCAAGCGGCGCGCCGCCGCATCGATCCCACGCGCCGGCGTACGGAGGCGAAGGGCGGCGTCGAACGGACAGACGAGGACTCCAAAGCCGTTTCGGCAGTTATTCAGGCACTTCGGCATGCCGGCGTGTCCGCGCGCCCGCTGGCGGTGCGCGTGCAGCGCGAACCGTTCGACTTGAAAGGTGCACGCGCCGAGGCCTTTGCGCCGGGACCGCGCTTCGCGAAGGAGCAGCTCTGGCATGTCGAGATTGCCTTTGCCGCTTCCGTAGGCGGTCCGCTGATCCTCGGCGACGGTCGCTATCTCGGTCTCGGTCTGATGGAGCCGGTCAAGGACGATCGGCGCGACGTGATCGTCTTCTCCGTACCGCCCGATGGGCGCGTGGCGGCTGCCGATAGAGCGGACCTACTGCGCGCCGTCCGCCGCGCGCTGATGGCGCTGTCGCGCGACGAAAAGGGCGATGTCTCGGCACTCTTTTCGGGGCACGAGGCCGACGGCGGCCCACTTGCCTCTGGCAGCCACAGACATGTTTTCCTCGCCGGCGCCGATCTCGATCATGACGGCCGTATCGAGCAGTTGATCGTGGCTGCGCCCTGGGTTTGCGATCGCTCGGCGCGGCCAGGCCGGGGCGAGCGGGTCGCCTTCGACCGCGTCGCTGCGTCACTTGAGGTTGTGCGCGCGGGCAGGCTCGGGGTGATCGGACTCGGGTCGCCGCGGGCGCCCAGCGAGGGCGACGCGCTGATCGGTCCGAGCCGGCTTTGGGTGAGCGAGACTCCGTACTGCCCCACGCGCCACGGGGGTCGCGGAAAGGACCTCACCGAGGCGATCGAGCGCGATCTGATCGCCGAATGCGCTCGCCGCGGCCTGCCGCGGCCTGAGGTCGAAATACCCGAAGTGGTCGCCGGCCCGAACGCCGGCCATCTTTCTGCCCACGCGCGCCTGTGCTTCTCCGTGGCCGTCAAAGGACCGATCCTGCTCGGACGCGACAGCCACGCGGGCGGCGGATTGTTCGCAGCGATCTTTCGATGAGTGACGACCAGCTTGAACTGCATCTTCCCGCGCCTCCGGCGACGGACGACGCGCCGCTGATCCCGGCGCGTATGGTGAACGAGTTCGTCTATTGTCCGCGTCTCGCCTATCTCATGTGGACGCAGGGCGAGTGGTCGGAGACCAGTGACACGGTCGAAGGCAGACGCGTTCACGGGCGCGTCGATGGGCCCAGTGCGCCGCTGCCCGCGCCGGATGTGCTCGAAATTGCAGCGGCTGACAAGATCGTAAGCCGATCGCTGACCCTCTCCTCGGCCGCGCTGGGCGTCATCGCCAAACTCGACATCGCTGAGGCTGAAAACGGCCTGGTGACGCCCGTCGATTACAAGCGGGGTAAGCGTCCCCATGTCCCGCAAGGCGCCTATGAGCCCGAGCGCATCCAGGTCTGCCTTCAGAGTCTTCTACTCGAAGAGAATGGCTACCGCGTTGCGGAAGGGGTGGTCTACTATGCCGAAAGCCGCGAGCGGGTGCGCGTCGTGCTCGACGAGGCTCTACGGGCGGCCACCCGCATGGCCGTCAGCGAATTGCGGTTGACCGTCTCGCAAGGCCGAATTCCGCCGCCCCTGAAAGACAGCCCGAAATGCACGCGCTGCGCGTTGGTCACAGTCTGCCTGCCCGACGAGGTCCGATCTCTTGCCGGCTCATCGCTCGCGCCGCGACCGATCGCCGTTCCGCCGGACGAGGCGCTGCCGCTTATCGTCCAATCCCAGCATGCCCGGATCGGCAAGGAAGGTGAGACGCTCAAGATCAGCGACGAAGAGCGAGGCGAAACACAGGTCCGCTTCATCGACGTTTCAGATGTGGCCCTGTTCGGTAACGTGTCGATCACCACGCCGGCGCTCACCGCTCTGCTCGAACGCGAAATTCCGGTCACCTTCCACAGTCACGGCGGCTGGTTTCGCGGCGTCGCCCACGGGATCGGTCATCGCAATGTCGAGGTGCGCACCGCGCAATACCGGATGAGCTTCGACGAAGCCGCTTGCCTGCGATTTGCAAAGGAACTCGTCGCGGCGAAGATCGTGAACCAACGCACGATCCTGCGCCGAAATTGGCGCGGGTCGCCGGAAGAGCGGCAGGCAGCGCTCGACCGTCTCGCCGCCTCGCGGAAATCCGCGGACGGCGCGGCGACGCCGGCCCAGCTCCTCGGCGTCGAAGGTGACGCGGCTGCCGTCTATTTCCGCGCCTTCGCCGGCCTGTTGAAGCCACCCGAGGACAAGCAGAGCGCCGGCGATCTAGCGCCTTTTCGCTTCGAGGCGCGCAATCGTCGGCCGCCGACCGATCCGGTCAACGCCATGCTGTCGCTTGCCTACGCGATGCTGACCCGGCATTTGACGATCACGCTGGCGTCGGTCGGGCTCGATCCCTATCGCGGCTTCTATCACGCGCCGCGCTATGGTCGGCCCGCGGGCGCTCGATGTCATGGAGCCGTTCCGCGCCGTCATCGCCAATTCCGTCGTGCTGTCCGCGGTCAATACCGGCGAGGTCGGGCCGAACGACTTCGTCGTAGCGGTCACAGGCGCGGCGCTGACGCAGGCGGGACGCCGCCGCTTCGTCGAGGCGTTCGAGCGCCGCCTGTCCCAGGAAACAACTCACCCGGTCTTCGGCTATCAGGTGAGCATGCGCCGCATGCTGCTGGTGCAGGCGCGGCTGCTGTCCCGGTTTCTTCTGGGAGAGCTGCCGAGCTACCCGCATTATTTGCCGCGTTGAGGCGCGCGCGATGACTGACGAACGTCTCTTCATCGTCGCCTATGACATCTCCGATCAACGGCGCTGGCGGCGCGTGTTCAAGGCGATGCATGGGTATGGCGAGTGGATTCTGCTTTCTGTTTTGCAGTGCCGCCTATCGCGACGGCGCCGCGCCGAGCTGGAGACGCGATTGCGCGAACTGGTGAAGAATGGCGAGGACCATGTGCTTCTGATCGATGTCGGGCCGGCGGACAAGATCGAATTGGCGATGGAGAGCATCGGCAAGAATTTCTCGAAAATCGAGCGCCAAGCCATCGTCATATAGTATGATTAGGCAAGGGCCGAATGGAGAGCTGACCTGATTTGACGCATTTCGTACTCGCGGGAGGCTTTCGAGCGGCGCAATGGCGCGCTGAACCCCGTACCCGCTCAAATCGGCGCAATCGGTTGGAATCGTTAGGCTGTTTGACATGGTCGATACGAATCCGCGTCGAGTCCGGCAAGTTTTGCCGGTCTCGGCAGACTATCGCTCGAAAGCCCGCCAAGATTGCCTTCATAGCCAATGGCTTGTAAGGAGGGGGCATCCGAGGCGCGTGCGCCTCGGCCTCATTGAAGCTAAAGGCTAACCCCCATAAGCCAGAAGTTCACCGAATTGCATCCGAGGCGCGTGCGCCTCGGCTTCATTGAAGCCCTTCGACCACGCCCGATCCAATTCGAGCATCTCGCCGCATCCGAGGCGCGTGCGCCTCGGCCTCATTGAAGCGGAGGTCCAGATGCCTGGAGCGTCGTCACCAAGACGTTGCATCCGAGGCGCGTGCGCCTCGGCCTCATTGAAGCCGGTTCGCATCGATCCGCTTCGGCAATTCCTTGAGAGCATCCGAGGCGCGTGCGCCTCGGCCTCATTGAAGCTTCGAATAGGTGGTCGAGCCCGCGGTCGAGCGTAACAGCATCCGAGGCGCGTGCGCCTCGGCCTCATTGAAGCAAGTATCCCGACGGCAAGGACGGCAATGTCTTCCGCTGCATCCGAGGCGCGTGCGCCTCGGCCTCATTGAAGCCCGGATGCGATCTGCGACCTTCCCCTCGTTCGCATCTGCATCCGAGGCGCGTGCGCCTCGGCCTCATTGAAGCGTGAGGCCTATGCTGCATCGACCGACGACGGGCGGCGGCAAAAGTTGCACAGTTAGCCCGGATTATGCATTGCGGGTTGGTGGGTGTGGCGTAAATAGCGGATTTCGTGTAGAATTTGGTTGTCTAAGCCAATTCGCGCGATTTCAGCGAGGCCGCACCTGCCATGAACGATCCTATGTTGCCGTTGCCTGGGTTGTCACCTGTTTCGGGCAAGCGCGTCGAGGTCAAGTTTGACGGCGGCTTGCTGTCGTCGGATGGCGGCGTTCTGGCGTTGGGCGAGGTCGACCAGCGCCTTCGCGTCGCCGATCGGCTCGCCGCCTGCATGGTGGACCGGCGCGCGCCCGATCAGATCACCCACAGCCTTGCCGACATCATCCGCTTTCGGCTGCTGATGATCGCGGCGGGCTATGAGGACGGCAACGACGCCAATTGCCTGCGGAGCGATCCGATGTTCAAGATGGCGCTCGATCTGACGCCGTCGGATCGCGAACTGTGCTCGCAGTCGACGATCTCGCGGTTGGAAAATCTGCCGGAGGTTCGCGCCCTGTTGCGGATGGGTCGCGCGATGGTCGATCTCTATTGCGAGTCCTTTCACAAGGTTCCCAAACGGATCACCCTCGACATCGACGACACGTTCGACGCGGTCCATGGCGGGCAGCAGTTGCGGTTGTTCAACGCGCATTACGACGAATACGGCTTTCAGCCCATCGTCGTGTTCGACGGCGAGGGCCGCTTCGTCACTGCCGTGCTTCGTCCCGCCAAGCGGCCGAGCGGCAAGGAGATCAAACCCTTCCTCCGCCGGCTGTTGCGCGCGATCCGAGCCCATTGGCCCAACACCGAGATCCTGCTGCGCGCCGACAGCCACTACTGCGGCCCCGAGGTTCTCGACTGGTGTCGGGCGAGCGGCCTCGATTACATCCTCGGCGTCGCGCCGACTACGACGTTGCGCCGGCATGTCGAAAGTCTCGAAGCCAGTGTAAAGGCACGGTTCGAAGCCGCGCCCAGAGACGGCAAGCTTCGTCGTTTCAAAGAGTTCTTCGACGGCGCGCAAAGCTGGAGCCGGGTCGAGCGGATCATCGCCCGGGTCGAAGCGGGCGCGGAAGGATCAGACACGCGCTTCGTCGTCACCAATCTGAACAAGCGCAACGCTCGCGTGCTCTACGAAGACGTCTATTGCCGGCGCGGCCAGGCCGAAAACCACATCAAATCCTGGAAGACGCATCTGGGGTCGGATCGCACCTCATGCACCAAGGCGACCGCCAATCAGTTTCGGCTTTTCCTGCACGCCGGCGCCTACTGGCTGATGTGGGGGCTGCGCGCATCGATGCCCAGGCGTTCGATGTGGCGCGTTGCCCAATTCGACACGTTGCGCCTGCGCCTCGTCAAGATCGCCGCCCGCGTCGTCGAGATGAAAACCATGATCCGCGTCCATCTGCCGACGTCATGCCCCGGCCAGGAAATCCTGCGTTTCGCCCTCCAGCGCATCCCGCGCCTCGTCACTTGAAACACGGGGCGTGAACGTCCCCGAACGTCAAACCCATCCCTTCAACCCGCAAACCCCTCCACCCGTTTCAGGCCCAAAGCCGGAGACAATGCCGCGCGTCCGCGAGCAAGCGCGGTTCCGAAAAATCACCAGAACGCGCCGCCGAAAACGTCACGGCGCTGCATAATGCGGGTTAGATCGCCAGTTTGTTGCGACGGCGTTGCGACAGGGGCTATTTCCTCGAATTAGGCATGAACTAGAGCGGAATCCGATCATCCTGTATCGTGCTCATAACCACAGGATTTGAAGTAATTTGTACATTGCGAGGGCTTGAAGATTTCGGCGCAGGTTTCGAGGGCGCGCATGAGGCCCGCGACGGTCCGTTCGGCGATTTTGCGCAGGAAGGCTTTGAGCTTGGAGAAGGCTTTTTCGATGGGGTTCATATCAGGACTGTAGGCTGGGAGATATCGCAACTCCGCGCCCGCCGCCTTGATGAGTTGCTCGACCCGCGGCCCCTTGTGAGCCGGGAGATTGTCCATGACGACGACCTCGCCGGGCGAGAGCGTGGGGACGAGGCATGTCTCCAGCCAATCCTCGAACCGGGCGGCGTTGATCGGTCCGTCGAAAGTCTTTGCCGCTGTCAGGCCGCGAAGGCGAAGGCCGGCGACCAAAGTCACCGTTTTGTAGTGACTGTGCGGGATGGCCGCCCGCAAGCGGCGCCCGCGCCGGCAACGTCCGCTTTTGCGCGCGAGATTGGTGGAGGCTCCGGTCTCGTCAATGAAAACGAGTTTCGTCGGATCGAGATCGAGCTGCCCCGCGAACCATTCCCAGCGTCGATTTTGGACGTCTGCGCGTTGTTGCTCCTCGGCATGCGCCGTTTTTTTTAAAGGTGATCGCGTGACGGTCGAAGAAGCGCCACAGCACGGAGACCGCAAAGCGCTCGCCACAATTGGCGATCAGCCGCTCCCGGATCTCGAGCAGCGTCAGGTCCGGGCTGCGCCGGACCAGGCCCAAGAGATAGTCGTGATGCGCCTCGATCCGGCCGGAGCGTCGGTCGCCGCCACAAGGCGCCGGCGAAATTTCGCCCGTGGTCTTGAACCGCTTCACCCAGCGCACTGCGCTCGCTATGCTCACTTTGAAATGCGCGGCCGCCTGATTGCGCGACAACCCGCCCAAGACCACCGCCTCAACCACGCGCTCGCGAAGATCGTTGGAAAGACCCATCCCCGCCGCCCCCATTCTCGCAGCGTGAATGAGGAAGCAGACATTAACCAATTCGGGAATCCCCCAACCAATTCAATCCGTTCGGATACCGCTCTAAGTGATTGATATCGCGAGAATACAAATATCTGTTGACAGGGCGCATCCAGCCTTTTTGCCAGCGCACGCGCTGCCAGAACCAATTGCGGAATTCGTGAGGCGCCTCCCCAAGGCGTCTGAATTTAGGATGGATCGGATTGTTCAGAGTGCGAACGACGTGGTCACAGCAGCGATAGTGCGTTACTCCCCATCTACACCATCACGATGTCTTTGCGCAACGGACGACCGGAGTTGGTAGAGTAGGAGTGTGGCGCGGTGGCGTTAGGCCGAGCATGTCTGTTTCCGCCCCGTTCGTCTGACGGTGCCTTAGTGGCTCAGCCGTGGCTCCGTTTCCACACCCCTCTCATCGAACCGGACATGCGGATCGCCCGCATCCGGCTCTCGGACAAGACCTCACGCCTTCGTCCACGACACGTCGTGCCCAAGCCGGCCTAGACGTACGAGCCCGAAATGCCCGTAAAGGTGCGAGAGTGGATAGCTCCCGCCCTTGCGTCGCCTGACTTTGTGCTTGGAGCGCAACCACCGGCGCAACCGCACGGCTGTGTAAGCGTCGAGCGCCCGATACGCCTTGTTGACGGTTCCTACTTGGAAGTAGTTCGCCCATCCGCGCAGCGTGCGGTTCACTTTACTCACCAGCGTTGTGGTCTCTTGCCATGTTCCCGATCGGTCGGTCAGCGCGTGGATTTTCTCGACCACGCGCTGAATGCTTTTCTTTGACGGCCGGTAGCCGATACGGGCTTGGCCGGTCCTCGCCGAATACATTCGCCCGAACGTGTATCCCAGGAAGTCGAACTCTCCTTCCGGCACTTTGCAGATCCGCGTCTTCTCCTCGTTCACCGTGAGCTTCAGCTTGCCCATGATCTCCCGCAGTCGTTGCAAGGCCGCTTCGGCTTTGCCCCTTCTGCACAGGATCACGAGGTCGTCCGCGTAGGTTATGAGGCGAGAGCCGAGGCTTCGCTCAAGCCGGAACATCTTCCATGCCAACACGAACCGGCGCATGTAGAGATTCGCCAGTAGCGGTGAGATGGGTGAGCCCTGCGGGATGCCGCGCCGCTTGTCCCGCGCCTCGGTCGTGCGTGTCTTCCGACCGCGATCGTCGGTTTCTTCTACGGGGCAGTCCAGCCACATCCCGATCAGATGCAGCACGCGCCGATCAACGATCCGGCGCGCTACCGACTTCAAAAGCTCGGCATGCGGAATGCTCCCGAAGTAGTCCGCGAGGTCGGCGTCCACAACTTCCGGATGGCCGCGAAACAGCAGCTCCTCCAGGCCCCTTCCGCCAGTTCCGGTGCGTGCTCCTCGATAATCGCTCTGGTAATCTGTTCGCCTCGGCGACTCAGCCGTTCGATCCAAACGGGGCTCATCGCCGAGAAGTCCGTCGGATAGGCATATGCTTGCTCGCGCGTGACAAGATCATCCGGAGCGAATTTGAGGCGGTGATCATCCTGGCCGAGAAACGGAATCACAACGGTGGAAAGGCTGCCGTTCTTCCTCAAATCGAAGAGCCGTCTTAGTCCCGAGTTCTCGGCGCGGTCCTGAACGCAGGCGAAAGCACTCTTTAGTCGAGCGATCATGAATTGGCTCGGGGGATCGTGACGCAGTCCGTACCCTGCCCGACTGCAGATGATCGTATCGACCGCCTTCACGTTGAGGCTAATTGAAGGATCGCGGTCGGGCCACAACGGCGCCAGCCCAAGACTATCATATAGACCTCCGTCGGTCAGCGAAATGCGTTCAACCCGGCGGGAGCCGTCGCGTCGGTCGAACGGCGCGGCTTCATCGAGTGCGGGCAGAAGCAGCGGATAGGCCGCCGACGCCGCGACTGCATGGGCGAGGGAGATATCCGTCGAGCGAGCCTATCGAGCCGCCACGAGCCGGACTCATTTGCCGAGAAGTAGAACGCAGAGCCGGTGCGTAGCTCAGCGGCGCACACTATGAGAAGTGGCTTGCCGCTCTTTAGCCCAACTTCCATATTTCCGGGTCGATTTTTGGAGGCGACGCCTGTGCACGTTGCTGCAAGCCTTTGAAATTGCTTGGGTAGGCTGGCGGCGGCCGCGGGATTTCGCAAAATAGTGACTAAATGCATGCAATATTGTCGCTTGAAATTTGAGTGATTCGCGATGGTAGTGGCGCATCGGATCCACTCAGGTAATCAAGCCCCAACAGTCCGACACCCACCGCCATAGTGACTACAAAAATGCCTATCTTTTTGATATAAAAGAACTTTGTCTGCCACAATCCGGAAGTTGGGCTAGTCGAAGCGTTATCGTTCATGTCATATCCTGACCGCGAAGATGTTGAGATTGCGGTCACCCTCGCGGCGGTAGTCGAAGCGGTCCACTCCTTGAGTGGCGAGAAAGATCCCCAAGCCGCCAATGGTCCGCTCTTCCAGAGGCTTGGCGAGATCTTCCGCCTCCGACATTTCCATCGTGCGCGGATCGAAGGCCTGCGCACGGTCCTCGAGCGTGATGACCAGTACGCCATCACGCATCTCGCCGCTTATTGAGATGACCGCCGAAGCCCCGACGTCCTTGTATCCGTAGGAAATGATGTTGGTGGCGATTTCGTCCACCGCCAGTTGCAGGTTGTAGGCCCTCGGCTCATCGATCCCGGCGCCGTCTGCGGCTTCCTTCACATAGCGGCGAAGCTCCGCAAGGGAATCCAGTACGGCTGGCAGCGAACGCTTTTCCATGTGAGGAGGCCCGCTACTCGGGCACATAGGTATCCTGAAGATGGACGCTATGGTGAAAGCCGCTCATTTTCAGGGTGCTCAAGACCGGCCCGTGGCTACCGATCACGTAGAGCGATACATCGGGCCCCATTTTCTGGCGGGCGAAGATCAGCACCCGCAGGCCCGCGCTGGCCATGAATTCGAGTTCGCCCATGCGAAGCACCAGCCGCTGGGGCTTCGCCCCGGCCACTTTCTCGATCGCCTCCTTGAACTGAGGCGCCGTGGCGGCATCCAGTTCCCCTGACAAGGTGATGGTCGCCTCGCCGGGACTTTCCTCGACCGAAATGTTGAGTGCCATGTCTATTTCCTTTTCGCATCTGGCGGCGGTAACGGATCAACGTGCTTTGGCCCGGTCTCGCCGCCGGCCACACGCCGCATTACTGCCCCGCGGGTCTGCCCACCAGGATCATTACCGATCGTCCTCCCACAATGCAGCCGGCCTGTTCCGTCAGTTCCGGCTCTTTGCCCGGCTCGAAGACGTCCTCCGGCGATGGCATGCCTGTGTTCGCGAAGACGCGCCACCGGATCCCGTCCGGTAGGCGCGGCAATTCGAACGGTAGCGCCTCCCAATACATGTTCATCGCGACATAGAGGAAATCGTCCCTCGCCGTGCCGGCCTCGCCATGCCGCCCGGACAGCATGAATGCGAGCACCCTGCCGCCCCAGTCCGGTTGCCAGGGCCGGGTGCCGTGCCAGGACATGTCGCTATAGCCGCCGCCCGTGTCGCCGTAGCGGAAAAACTCCTGGTTCCGCAGCACCGGATGCGCCCGGCGGAACGCGATCATGTTCTTGACGAAACGGAAATGCTCTTTGTTCCGGTCGTGCAAGGACCAGTCCAGCCAGTTGATCTCGGTGTCCAGGCAATAGGTATTGTTGTTGCCGAGCTTGCTCTGGGCGACTTCGTCGCCCATCAGGATCATCGGCACCCCCTGGCTGACCAGCAGCATCGCCATGGCGTTCTTCATCTGGCGCCGGCGCAAGGCGAGGATGCCGGGATCCGTCGTCGGGCCTTCCCAACCGCTATTCCAGCTGGCGTTGTCGTTGGCGCCGTCTCTGTTCTCCTCGCCATTGGCCTCGTTGTGCTTGTCGTTGTAGGAAACCAGGTCGGCGAGGTTGAAGCCGTCGTGGCAGGTCACGAAATTGATCGACGCCGTCGGCCCGCGCCCCTGGTACATCTGCGGCGAACCCTGGATCGCCTGGCTCATGGCCCCGGTTTCGCCGGCGTCGCCCTTGAGGAAGCGGCGCACGGTGTCGCGATACTTGCCGTTCCATTCCGCCCACCGTCCGTAGGCCGGGAACGAGCCAACCTGGTACAGCCCGCCCGCATCCCACGCCTCGGCAATCAGCTTGCATTTGCCGAGGACAGGATCGAACGCCAGCGCCTCGAGCAGCGGCGGGTTGGCCAGCGGCGCCCCCCACGGGTCGCGGCCGAGCACGGAGGCCAGATCGAAGCGGAAACCGTCAATGTGGTACTGCGAAGCCCAATAGCGCAGCGCGTCAAGCACCATGTCGCGCACGATGGGGTTGTTGCAGTTGAGCGTATTGCCGGTGCCGCTGAAGTTGTAGTAATAGCCCTCCGGGGTCAGCATATAGTAGGTGGCGTTGTCGATGCCGCGATAGGAAATGGTCGGCCCCTGCTCGTTGCCTTCGGCCGTGTGATTGAACACGACGTCAAGGATGACCTCGATGCCGTTGCGATGCAGCTCCTTTACCAGGGTCTTCAGTTCATCGCCGACCATGGTGCCGTCTCGCATCCGGCCGGTGGCGGCAAACCCAGCCTTGGGGCTGAGGAAGCCGACGGTGCTGTAGCCCCAGTAATTCATCTTGGCCCAGCGGCCCTGCGTCGCGTCCCAGCGGCTGTTCTCGAATTCGTCGAACTCATAGACGGGCATCAACTCGACGCAGTTCACGCCGAGTTCCTTCAGGTAGGGGATCTTCTCCCGCATGCCCGCGAAGGTGCCGGCGCCGACGGCGTCGAGCGCCGAGGACGGATGACGCGTGAAGCCGCGCACATGCATCTCGTAGACGACCAGATCCGCAAGCGGGATCTCCAGCGGGCGATCGCCCTCCCAGTCGAAGTCGTCGAAGATGACGCGCGAGCGGTGCTGGAACGGGGCGTTCCAGTCCGGTGTTTGTCCCCATACATCCCGCCCGCCGATGGCGGCGGCGTATGGGTCCATCAACACCTTGGCGGGGTCGAAACGGTGCAGCGCCGGCTGCCCCGCCCGCGCGCCGGGAAAGCCGCTGTCCATGCGGAAGCCGTATTCGATGGCCTCGTGATCCAGATCCAGCACGGTCATGTTGAAAACATTGCCGATGCGGAACTCGCCCCAAACCGGCTCCTGGGTCAGCGCCTTCGTGAACATGCCGCGGAACGGGATTTCGACGGTTGGCGTATCCGCGCCCTTCTCGAAGATGACCAGGACGCAGTAGTTGGCGTGATGTGAGAACACTGAGAAATTGACCCCGCCCGCCACCAAGGAGGCGCCGAACGGATAGGGCTTGCCGGAGCGTATCTTGTAGCCCTGGTATTCGTGGGTGGGATGGACATCGATACGTTCCATATTCAGCCCATCCCCAAAATGGCGTCCTGCACGCTGTCGCTTAGAACGAAGAACGGCAGGAATCCGGTGGCGGCCATGCTCCTGCGGATGTCCTGGTTGACCTGCGCCAAGACCACTTTCGCGTCCTTGGACTTGGCCTCCCGGTAGATCAGCAGCATCGTGCGCAGACCGGCGCTGGACATGAAGGCAACTCGTTCCAAACTCACGACGATGCGGGAGCGGGGTTTCACGAGGTCAAGCACCCTGGCCTGGAATTCTGGCGCCGTTTTGCCGTCGATGTCGCCCACAAGCTCGACCAAGACGATGTCGCCCTCGTTGCGCACATCCACTTGCATCAGGGCCTCCCTTGCGGCTGCAGCAGCACCCTCACTTGGACGCGTCTGTCGGTTTGAGGCAAATTCACGGTCATGCGCACGCTGTCGAAGTCGCTATACGGCTGACCGTCCACCCAGACCTTCTCCAGCCGCACACTCCTCGGCGGGAGGATATCCGGCGTGACTCGCAGGATGTTGTTCCTGAAGCCTCCGGGCATCGGCTTGAAGTAAAGCTCGAGGGGCTGCTGGGTGATCAGCAGGTTGGTATAGACCTGCGCCAGGTAACACAGCTCGAAAGAGTGGTAGCCACTCATGGAGTGGCTGCCTTTCAGACGCTCCGTGCCCATCAGATAGGGCACGCCGTTCGCCAGCACGTTGAAATACACTGCTCCCTCGTCGTGGTCGAGGAAGAAGCTGTTGTAGAACGCCGACAACTCCCGCGCGATCCTCAAGTATTGCTCACCGCCAAGCACGCCGCGCAGGATGAGAAAGGCAAGAATGCCCTGCTCCTGCTGCCACCAGGCCTTGCGATCGTGGAAGCCAAAGCGGTGCCTTTCCTCGTTCGGGCCGAGCTTGCGCTCCATCACGTCATACCAGCCGCCGCGCTGCGGGTCGCCGCCGATGGCGGGCATGACCTCGGCGATCTTGCGCGCGAAGGCCTCGTATTCCGGCTTCGGCCGCTCGCTATGCATGCGCATGAGGTTCCACGCGATCTTGAGGTTGTGGCCGATCACGCCCCGGTTCTGCTGCCACATGTGGGTGTAATCGTGGCTCCAGTCCTCGAAAAATTTTTCCTGAACGAACGGGCTATTGTCGTAGTCCGGAAAGTACTTGGCTATGGTGTCGAAGGTAGCTTCCAGCATCCGGCCATAGCGCTCTTCGCCAGTGGCCAGATAAAGGTTGATCAGATACGCCGGGGCGTGGTCGCCGACCGAGTTCCAGTTCTTCTTGGCCCGGTTCTGGCCCAGGGATTCGCTGCGCGGATCCAGCGTGATCGGATCGATGTGGGAGAAATACCCGCCCAGCTCCTTGTCCAGAAAGAAGCGGTCGAACAGGTCAACCGTCATTTCAGCGTCGTTGAGGATTCGCGGGTCGCCGGTGATGCGGTAGGTTTGGGTGGGACCGGCCAACGCGTAGATCTGTTCGTAGGCCGGGATGGCGTCGAAGTCGTCGCCGAACTCCGAGGCGAATATCTTGGTCTCCTGTCGGCCGGCCACGTCGATGCCGTGGTACCAGTAGACGATGTTTTCGTCCGAGTCATAGAATCGCATGTGCTCGCGAAGATAGTCGGTTCCCTTCTCTGCGCCCTCCAGGAAGCGTTCGTCGCCGGTCATCATGTAGGCGGTCGCGAAACCGTACACCAGGCGCGAGATGGTGTCGGTTTCCTGGCGGTATTGATCCTTGGGCTTTTCCCCGGTGACCTTGATGGTGGTGCGGTAGTTGTCATAGTTGATTTCATCGCCACCGAACTGGGCAAGCAGATAGAACTCTCCCAGAGCCCGAATCTGCCTCACCCACCAGTCCCGCTTCTCGAAATGGTATTCATCCGGTCTGGCCCCAGGGAAGACCAAGTATTGCGCCACGAAATTGAACCCGCCACCTTCGTTATAGAAAGCGCCATAGACGAACAGGAACCGCCCTGGCGACAGCATGCTGCGCATCTGGTCCTTACACCATTGCCGCGGCTCGTTCAGGTTGTTCGCAATCCAGGCGTATGAGTTGGGCCCGAACTTGACGCTGAACTCCCGCCCATCCGAGGTCCTGATACGGAAGCTGTCAATTTCTTTGTTGTAACCCACCACATAGCCGGCGATTGTGTCGGAGAATGAGAAGTTGATCGTGTCCATTTCTAGCCCCTTGTCCCTGCAATTAAGCCGACATTCTTCAGAAGTCGCGGCTCAGGATGTTCTCGACACAGCATTCGGCCGATGCCGCGACCGTGTGAGCCGGATAGGTGGCCGCCTTGCAACCGCTCGGCGCCATGGCCCCATCGACGACGTTAAAGACCCTCATACCCTGGCACCCGGCCGTACCAATCGCAGGCCTTGCCGCGCACCGCGCCGCCGCTCAGGTGCGCCGCTACTCCTGCTTTGGCCTGGGTCGTCTCATGCTGGCCGACGTTCAGCCGCGAATTCTCAGGAAAACCGTTTACCGCGCAGTGGAAACGGCCGGCAAAGCTCAGGCTTCCCTCGGGGGGCAAGTCGTAGGGAGTGGCCTCCTTCAGAAGCCTGTAGGTGAGGTTCACCGCTTCCAGCATCCTGGCGTTTCCAGCCGTATCCTGCTTCCAATGCAACCGCGCGCCATCCGGACAACGGATCGAAGGTGCTTGAAAAGCTGAAATTCAGTAGTGATTGCGCCGCATTATCATCGCCCCCCAACAGGAGTGCCGAAAGCCCGTCGTTTTGATGGTGAACAGGGCGTTGCTCCCTTTATGCGAAGTAAAAAAATGAGGAATGAAGACGGAATTGTCAATCGGAAATTCGGCGTTGCGGCAGACTCACAATTATCACGCGCCGACGACAAGCACACGCAAGGTTGTGCGGTGAGCACACGCGCGGTTGTAGTGCCGAAGACGCTCTTTGTCACTTGTCATATATGTTACTTCAACTCAAGCTCTCGACAGCAACTTCACTTGCGAGTATCATTACTCACCGGGCCAGCGCGACTATGCGGCTGCAGGCGGCAGCGGGGCGCCGATTGAACCGATGCAAGGGGGGCTGCGATGGCTGCGACCGGAAAAATTCTGGCGGTGATGTCGGAGTGGGGTTATTGGGGAATCGAACTCGTCGGACCTTTGCGGAAACTTGAAGCGGCGGGCTACACGCTGGAGTTCGTCACGCCGCGCGGCAAGCGCCCCCCCGTGCTGCCGCCGAGCATCGACACCGAATACCGGGATCCGCCGCTCGGCGTCTGCGTAACGACCCCGGACGACGCAGCGCTGGTGAAAGCCTTCGAGGCGACCAACCGTCTGAATGCGACGAAGAACCTCTCGGCGATGTTTCCCGAGCGTCCGTATTTCAGCGTGGACGATTTCCTGAGAAAGTTCGAGGCCTACTATGAGGCACGCAGGGAAGCGCAGGCCGGCGTGTTGGCGACTTACGAAGCGATTCTCGTGGTCGGGGGGAGCGGTCCGATCGTCGACGTGGTCAACAACCAACGCGTGCACGATTTGGTGCTCGGCTTCCACGCGGCGGGCCGCCCGATCGGCGCAATCTGCTACGGCGTCGCGACCCTGGTATTCGCCCGGGACTTCAACGAGCGCAAAGCGATCATCGCCGGCAAACACGTCACCGGACATTGCATCGAATATGACTACCATGACGGCACCGGCTTTGTTGGCACCAACTTCAACATGGGTCCGCCGCCCTACGCGCTCGAATACATGCTTGCCGACGCTGTCGGACCCACCGGCGGCTACCACGGCAATTTCGGCAAGAGGACGTCGGTGATCGTCGACTATCCATTCATCACCGCCCGCTCGCTGCAATGCTCGCACGAGTTTGGCGAACGTTTTGTCGACGTTTTGCGGAATGGACTC
Source organism: uncultured Alphaproteobacteria bacterium (assembly GCA_963805295.1). Lineage (GTDB taxonomy): Bacteria > Pseudomonadota > Alphaproteobacteria > Rhizobiales > Beijerinckiaceae > Roseiarcus. The sequence continues at coordinate 46,851 of CAWDTW010000089.1, forward strand.
GTCCGGTCGGGCTGGTAGCCCGTGGCGCCTCGGGCAGGCGAGGCGCCGTCGAACGACCAAAGGGGGAAAGACGTGCGGACCGGATATCAAGCGGTGCTCGAGCAATTCGTTGCCGACGGCGTAACTCACATCTTCGGCAATCCCGGTACGGTCGAGCAGGGCTTTCTCGACGAACTCGGCGATTTCCCGGCGATCGAATACGTTCTGACCCTGCAGGAATCGGTCGCGGTGATGGCCGCGGATGCCTATGCGCGCGCCGCGCGAAAGGTCGCCGTCGTGCAGATCCATTCCTCGCCCGGCCTCGGCAACGCGATTGGCGCTCTCTATCAAGCGAGGCGTGGCCACGCGCCGCTGGTCGTCGTTGGCGGCGACGCCGGTATCCGCTACGCGGCGATGGATGCGCAGATGGCCGCCGACCTCGTGGCGATGGCCCGGCCGGTGACGAAATGGGCGACGATGGTGCAGCATCCCTCGTCAGTGCTACGGGTCTTGCGTCGCGCAGTGAAGATCGCCGCAACGCCGCCAATGGGCCCTGTGTATGTCTGCCTGCCCCAGGATATTCTAACCGCTGAAGCGGTCGAAACCGCCGTCCCAGTCGGGCTGCCGTCGACCCGCGGCTCCGGCGATCCGGCGCTGATCGCCCAGGCCGCAGAGAAGCTCGCTTCCGCCGCCCGGCCCACCATCTACGTCGGCGACGGTGTCGCCTGGTCCGACGCGCAACCCGAAGTCGCGCGCGTAGCCACGCTGATCGGCGCCGACGTCTGGGGCGTCGACAGCGGCGACGTCAATTTCGACACGACGCACGCCATGTGGCGCGGCCAGACGGGGCACATGTTCGGCGAGCACAGCCTGCCGATTCTGAAAAAGGGCGATGTCAACCTGATCGTCGGCACGTACATAGCGCCGGAAGTCTTCCCGGAACTCGGCGACGTTTTCGCTGACGACGCTTTCGGCATCCACATCGACCTCGATGCCGACTCGATCGGTAAGAACCACCCCGTAAGCATCGGCATGGTCGCCGATCCCAAGACGACCTTGCGCGAACTCGGCGACGCCGTAGCGGCGCGTCTAACCGCAGCAGGCCGATCAGCGGCTGCAGCCCGGCTCAAGGCGTCGGCGGACAGCAGGTCGGAGGAACGCGCCAAGGCGATCGCCGCCGACGCCGCCCGCGCCGATCAGCACCCGCTGCCGTTCAGCCGGTTCATGAGCGACTTTGCCAGAAGTCATGCCTCCGGGCACGCCCGTTTTCGACGAGGCGTTGACCAACTCACCCGTGCTGACCCGATATGTGCCGCCGGTCGATCCCTCCGCGTTCTTCCAGACCCGAGGCGGCTCGCTCGGCAGCGCAATGGCGGGCGGCATCGGCCTCGCCTGCGCCCGTCAGGATCGGCCCGTGGTGGCGGTTTCCGGCGACGGCGGCGCCATGTACACGATCCAGGCGCTGTGGACCGCCGCGCGCCATCGCCTCAACGTCAAGTATATTATCTGCAACAATCGCTCATATAGACTGCTACAGGTGAACATTCAGCAGTATTGGGCCGAGACCGGCGCCGTTGGTCGGCCGTTCCCGCTCTCGTTCGATCTCTCCAGCCCCGAGCTCGACTTCGCCCAGCTCGCCCGCGCCTTGAGCGTGCCGGCGCGACGGGTGCAAGCGCCGGATGAGGTCATGCCTGCGATCGAAGCGGCGTTCGCCGAGCCGGGCCCCTTCCTGATCGACGTCGTCATCGAAAGCGATGTGCATCCCGAACTGATCGGCGTGCGCTGTGGCCAGTGAACGCCATCTCCAATCCGATGAGGCCGCCATGCCGACCGCCAAGACCGTTCTGGTCATGATCGAGAGCGACTTCTACGAACACGAGATCTGGTACTACCAGTTCCGTTTCCAGGAAAGCGGCGTCCCGGTCCGCTTCGTTTCCCGATTGTGGCGCCAGACATCGATCACGTTCAAGGGTCACGAACACCAAGCGCCGTTCGAGTGCCACGACAGTTTCGAGACCATCGACGACGCAGCGCTGGCCCAGATCGGCGCGGTCATCGTGCCGTCCGGCTATGTCGCCGACCGTCTTCGCTTTACCGCCAACCTGAGCGAACCACCCCCGGCGACCGCCTTTCTCGCCCGCGCCTTCGCCAACAAGGATGTGATCAAGGGCATTATTTGCCATGGCCTGTGGCTGACCGCGCCGGTGAGGGGTCTCGTCAAGGGTCGCCGGCTCACCTGCCATCCCAACCTTCACGGCGACGCCATTGCTTATGGCGCGGACTTTGTAGATCAAGATCTGGTCGAGGACGGCGATCTGATCACCGCGCGCACCGGCGCCCATGCTCATTTGCTCGCCCGCGCCATTCTGGCGCGGCTGGGCGCGGTGTGAGCCTCATGGCGCAAGGGACGCCCCTATGACGACGGCTATGGCCAACGCCCCCGATGTATCGTCAGCGGACCGGCTGAAGATGCACAGCTACGCGGCGGTCATCGTGCCGTCCGCCATGGTTGCAGACCGGCTGCGCTATACCGAAGATGTCACCAAGCTGCCGCCGGCCACCGAATTCCTGAAGCGTGCCTTTGCCGACACGAGCATTGTGAAGGGGATCATCTGTCACGGCATGTGGCTGGTGGCGCCCGCCCCAGAACTGGTGCGCGGGCGGCGCGTCGTCGCGCACAACAACCTGCTCGGCGACGGCAGGAATATGGGAGCGGTCTATACCGACCAGGACATCGTCGTCGATGGCGACCTGGTGACGGCGCGCACCGGCGGCCATTGTCACCTGTTCGCACGCACGATCATCGACATGCTGGCGGCGATATAGCCGCCGGGAAGAATTTGTGCTTGCCGGAAAACGTAAATTGTGTTCGGGTGTGTCGTCTAAACTTTTATGTCGAACCGAGGGGATAGATATCTACAATGGGATGGATCCATAAAGAATACGCCGCCGCACTCGTCGCGGCGTTGGCATGTTTCGCCATCACCGACGCGCAGGCTCAGACGGTTACGCAGGTCCCGCCGCCGCTTTATCCGCTGCCGACGGTCAAACCGCCAGCGGCGCTGCCAATGCAGTACCCCTTCTATCTCGACGGCAGTGCCGCGCTGCAGTGGCGCCAGCCTGCCGCCGATCCGGCCGGCGTGACCACCTTCGATCCGGGCTTCATGGTCTCGGCGGCCGGCGGCGTGCGCTTCGGAGCGTTCCGCATCGAAGGCGAATACAACCGCTTTAACAATACTAACGACACGCTGCGCGTCACCGCGCTGCCGCCGCCGTTCAACGGGCCGCGCCCCGCCACCGGCAATATCGATGTCAACACCTTCTTTGTGAACGCGGCCTACGATTTCGACCTGTCCCGTTTCGGCCTCGGCTGGCCCGTCAAGCCCTTCCTGTCGGCCGGCTTCGGCGGGCTGCAGAGCGATATCCACAGCTTGTCGAATGACATCGTCGTCGTGAACGGCGCGTTTATCGTCAACAGCACCAGCAACTGGATTCCGGTCTGGCAGATCAAGGTCGGTGCGGCGATCCCGGTCACCGACCGGTTGGACCTCTTCGCCGACTACCGGTATGTGCGCGGTGCGACGCCGCTACATTTCATCATAAATGGCGGCGCGACCGTATCGCCGGAGATAGCATTTAACGTCTTCGAGCTCGGTGCGCGGATCAACTTCTGACCGTTCCGACAGTGGGGCGAGGTGACGGGATGCGATACAAACTGCTTGGCCGCAGCGGCCTCCGGGTTTCCGAACTGTGTCTGGGTTGCGGCACTTTCGGCGTCAATTGGGGATCGCTCGGCTCCGACCATGAGGAGAGCCGGCGCATCCTCGATTACTTCCTTGAGGCCGGCGGGAACTATCTCGACACCTCGAACCGCTATCAGGAGGGCCAATCCGAGCAATGGCTGGGCGGGTTCCTCGAAGGCCGTCGCCAGGACGTCGTGATTGGCACTAAGTATTCGCTGTACGATCAGATGACGAACGGCCGCGACCCGAATGCCGGTGGCAACCACCGCAAGAACCTAGTGCGCTCGATCGAAGGCAGTCTGAGGCGCCTGCGTACCGATTACATCGATCTGCTATGGATACATATTGCAGATCTCACCACCCCGGTCGACGAGATCCTCCGTATGCTCGACGCCTTGGTGCGGTCGGGGAAGGTGCTGTATATTGGCGCATCGAATTTCCCGGCGTGGTGGATGGCGCGGGCCAACACGCTGGCCGATGCTTACGGCTGGACGCCGTTCATCGCGACCCAGGCGGAGTACAGCATTGTCGAGCGGTCGCTCGAACCGGAATTCCTGCCGATGTGCGCCGAGCTCGACATCGCCATCGTCTGCTGGTCGGCGCTCGGTGGCGGCATGGTCACGGGCAAGTACAACCGGCCTCCACTCGATACTTCTGTGCCGAATCGGCTGATGCCCCATGTGGATCCGCAGGGGCACGAATTCTGGACCGAGGCAACCAAGCGCAATCTCGCGATCATGGACAAAGTGGTCGCCTTCGCTGATGGGATCGGGCGTAAGCCGGTGGAGATCGCGCTGCGCTTCTTGATGCAGCAGCGGGTGCCGACGATCCCGATCTTTTCGGTACGCACCGTTGCGCAATGCCGCGAGGCGCTGGGGGCGGTCGAGTTCGAGCTCAGCCCCGAGGAAATCGCCGAACTCGACCGTATCACGCTGCCGGCGATCAGCTCGGTGATGCCGGAGGCCGGCCCCTACCCCTATCCGATGCTTGAATACGGCAGCCCGGCGCTGCCCAACTTCTACTCGCGGGTCATGGTGTTCGGGGATAACGAGGCGAAGATCGACAATCATCGTCGCAAATTCCCGTACCGTCATCAGGGAGGGGCGTGAGCGTGGTCGCGGACGTCGTCATCGTCGGCGCCGGCACCGCCGGCTGCGTCGCCGCCTACCGGCTGGCCGCCTCCGGCAAGCTAAATGTCGCGCTGTTGGAAGCCGGGGGCGAGGACAGCGCCCCCGCGATCCACGACCCCAAACGGCTGATCGAGCTGTGGGGATCGAAGGACGACTGGAACATCGTCGCCGAGCCGTCGCCCGGACTGAACGGACGACGCATCCCGGTCGCCCGCGGTAAAGTACTGGGCGGCTGCAGTTCGCTGTTCGCGATAATTCATGTGCGCGGGAACCGGCGCGATTTCGATCTGTGGAACGTGCTCGGCGCCGATGGTTGGAGCTACGACGAGTGTCTGCCGTACTTCAAGCGCAGCGAGACGTATTACGCGGGCGGCTCGGAGTTCCATGGCGGCGAAGGACCGCTTCCGATCCGACAGAACCCGAAACCGACGGCGGTCGCGACCGCCTTTTGCGAGGCCGCGGTCGAACTCGGGTTCGACGGCCCGAACTGGGATCATAACGGGGCGCGGCAGGAAGATGGGGCGGGGCTCTACACGCACACGATCTTCCCGAACGGAACCCGCGCCGGCACCGCGCAGACCTTCCTGGCGCTGGCGCGCCGCACCGGCCGGCTGCAGCTGATCACGAACGCGCAGGCGACCGCCGTTCTCCTCGACAACAGCCGGGCGGTTGGGGTCCGCTACCTTCTGGATGGGCGCGAGCAGGAAATCCGCGCCGAGCGCGAAGTCATAGTGTGCGGCGGCGCCTTCCATTCGCCGCATCTGCTGATGCTGTCCGGCATCGGCGAGGCGGCGGCGCTCAGCGCGCTCGGCATCGCGGTGCAGCAGGACCTGCCAGGAGTAGGCAAGAACCTGCAGGATCATCTGCTGCAACCGGTCATCTACCATTCGCGGCAGGAACTGCCGGTACCGGAGTTCATCGCCGAGGCGGGCCTGTTCGTCCGCACCCGTCTCGGCATGCAGGCGGCGCCGCCCAATCTGCAGTTCCACTTCGGGGCCGGGCTGCCGGCCTTCGCGCCGCCCGAGCTGGGGGCCAATTTCGCTTTCGTGCCGATTGTCGTTCAGCCGCTGAGCCGCGGTCAGGTCAGGCTGAAGTCGCCCAACCCGCTGGATCTGCCGCTGGTTGAGCCGAATTACCTCGCCGAGCCGGAAGACGTGCGCACCTTGGCGGCCGGCCTGCGACTGGCGCGTCGGCTGGCAAAGACACGGGCGATGTTGGCGATCAACGGCGGCGAGGCGATCCCCGGCGAGGCCGTCGATGGCACGGATCTTGACGGCTTCATCCGCGACCACTGTTCGACGGTCTGGCATCCGGCCGGGACTTGCGCGATGGGTCTCGATCGGATGTCGGTCATCGACCCGCAACTGCGGGTACATGGGGTTCAACGGCTGCGGGTGGCCGATGCGTCGGTCATGCCGCGGATCACGTCCGGCAATACGCATGCCGCCACCGTCATGATTGGCGAGCGCCTGGCAGATTTCGTGTTGGCGGCACTTTTATGATGCGCGCCTTCTGTACACCAAGTAGGTTGGTATGGCGGCCAAGCGTGTTCTTGCAGTGCTTTCGGAACATGGCTATTGGGGCGTCGAGCTGGTGGGATTATGTGACGCGAACCGGCGCGCGGCCGCATGCGCTGCCGCCGAGCTATGACCCCACCTATGTCGATCCGCCGCAGAACTACAATGTGACGCCGCCGCGAGCAATTCGTCAACATGCTGGACTACGGCTTGCGACGGTACGGCTGGTAGAACCGACGGGTACTCGCCGCACGCACCCGACGTCGGGCAATTATCGATAAGGTTGATGCAAAATGGCTACCTTGACGAACGAGCAGATCGCCGACTTCGCCCGCGCCTGGTACCGCAAGCTGGATGTGCATGCGCCGACCCAGGAACTCGTCGACATGCTCAACCCGAATGGCTTAAAGATGGTCTTCCCCGAGGCCACCCTCGAAGGCATCGACAAGTTCATCGGCTGGTACGAGGGCGTGATCCGCATCTTCTTCGATGAGGCGCATCGCGTCAGCAGCGTCGAGGTCGGGCGCCCCGAAGGCGACCGCTACCCGGCCAAAGTGGTCGTGGAATGGAAAGCGAGCCGCTGGAAGCCGCCGGCGGCGCGCAGCGAGCGCATCGAATGCGACGCCTATCAGACCTGGGTGGTGACGCCGACAGGGCCGAACGGCGGGCCGCAAATCGCGTCATACACGGTGGATGAAATCAAGCTGCGGCCGAATTCGGCAGCACTCTGAGTGGCTCGCGCAGGAGGCAAGTGATGATCGAAAACGTGCCGGTTACGCCACTCGGCAGGCTCTATCGGGAGCACATTCGGCTGATCCTCGAAGGCAATATCGACGCAATCCTCGATCAGTACACCGAGGACGCGGTGCTGATTTCGAGCTTCGAGAAGAAGCCTTTGGTGTTCCGCGGCCGCGAGGAGTTGCGCCGGCATTTTCAGGGCATCCTGGCCATCAAAGACCTGAAGACCTCGATCGGGTTCTGGGGCGAGGTCGACCAGGATCTGTTGATGATCACGGAGCAGATCGAGATGACCGCCGGCGGCCAGACCGCGCGCATGCGCTTCGCCGATAGCTGGGTCCTGCGCAACGGCAAGATCGCGATCCATTTCGCGGGAATGGTGCAGTACCCCGACGGCAGCCTGAGCTGACGATTCGCGGGAGTGGAGCGATGAGCGATATTTCCTTTCACCATGTCGCACTGACCTGCGAGTCGGTGGCGCGGATCGAGAAGTTTTACTGCGACAATTTCGGTTTCTCGCGCAAGCGCGCGTTCCAGATCGGCGAGGGTAAGGAGATCGTCTATATCAGTAACAGCGTCGTCTACATGGAGCTGTTTCCGAAGGAAGCCGAACGGCCAATGCCGCCGTTCGACAAGGACGGTCCGGCCTACCCGGCTCTGCGTCACATCGCGTTCAAAGTGGCCGATGTCGACGCCGCGCTAGCGGCGATGCGCGATCCGCCCCAAATCAGCCTCGGGCCGCTCACCTTCGACGACTTCATCCCGGGTTGGAAGTCGGTCTGGATCAAGGACCCCGACGGCAATCTGATCGAAATCAGCCAGGGGTACAGGGATGCATAGCACGGCGCGGCGCCGCGGCAGCACTTCCGGTCGAAACTCTGTGCGATGGCCGCATGGTGACAAACGGCGTGGCGCCGCAAGCGCTTGGGTACTGTTCGCGGCTGTGCCGGCAGCTAACCCGCATTATGCAGCGCCGTGACGTTTTCGGCGGCGCGTTCTGGTGATTTTTCGGAACCGCGCTTGCTCGCGGACGCGCGGCATCGTCTCCGGCTTTGGGCCTGAAACGGGTGGAGGCGTTTGCGGGTTGAAGGGATGGGTTTGACGTTCGGGGCCGCTCACGCCCCGTGTTTCAAGTGACGAGGCGCGGGATGCGCTGGAGGGCGAAACGCAGGATTTCCTGGCCGGGGCATGACGTCGGCAGATGGACGCGGATCATGGTTTTCGTCTCGACGACGCGGGCGGCGATCTTGACGAGGCGCAGGCGCAACGTGTCGAATTGGGCAACGCGCCACATCGAACGCCTGGGCATCGATGCGCGCAGCCCCCACATCAGCCAGTAGGCGCCGGCGTGCAGGAAAAGCCGAAACTGATTGGCGGTCGCCTTGGTGCATGAGGTGCGATCCGACGCCAGATGCGTCTTCCAGGATTTGATGTGGTTTTCGGCCTGGCCGCGCCGGCAATAGACGTCTTCGTAGAGCACGCGAGCGTTGCGCTTGTTCAGATTGGTGACGACGAAGCGCGTGTCTGATCCTTCCGCGCCGGCTTCGACCCGGGCGATGATCCGCTCGACCCGGCTCCAGCTTTGCGCGCCGTCGAAGAACTCTTTGAAACGACGAAGCTTGCCGTCTCTGGGCGCGGCTTCGAACCGTGCCTTTACACTGGCTTCGAGACTTTCGACATGCCGGCGCAACGTCGTAGTCGGCGCGACGCCGAAGATGTAATCGAGGCCGCTCGCCCGACACCAGTCGAGAACCTCGGGGCCGCAGTAGTGGCTGTCGGCGCGCAGCAGGATCTCAGTGTTGGGCCAATGGGCTCGGATCGCGCGCAACAGCCGGCGGAGGAAGGGTTTGATCTCCTTGCCGCTCGGCCGCTTGGCGGGACGAAGCACGGCAGTGACGAAGCGGCCCTCGCCGTCGAACACGACGATGGGCTGAAAGCCGTATTCGTCGTAATGCGCGTTGAACAACCGCAACTGCTGCCCGCCATGGACCGCGTCGAACGTGTCGTCGATGTCGAGGGTGATCGGTTTGGGAACCTTGTGAAAGGACTCGCAATAGAGATCGACCATCGCGCGACCCATCCGCAACAGGGCGCGAACCTCCGGCAGATTTTCCAACCGCGAGATCGTCGACTGCGAGCACAGTTCGCGATCCGACAGCGTCAGATCGAGCGCCATCTTGAACATCGGATCGCTCCGCAGGCAATTGGCGTCGTTGCCGTCCTCATAGCCCGCCGCGATCATCAGCAGCCGAAAGCGGATGATGTCGGCAAGGCTGTGGGTGATCTGATCGGGCGCGCGCCGGTCCACCATGCAGGCGGCGAGCCGATCGGCGACGCGAAGGCGCTGGTCGACCTCGCCCAACGCCAGAACGCCGCCATCCGACGACAGCAAGCCGCCGTCAAACTTGACCTCGACGCGCTTGCCCGAAACAGGTGACAACCCAGGCAACGGCAACATAGGATCGTTCATGGCAGGTGCGGCCTCGCTGAAATCGCGCGAATCGGCTTAGACAACCAAATTCTACACGAAATCCGCTATTTACGCCACACCCGCCAACCCGCAATGCATAATCCGGGCTAAGTGTCCGTCCGGAAGGTGTGCGAGTCATTTGAATCGGTTACGAAAGCCGGCTTGATTGGCCGGAATCACGTGTGATTCTTTCTGTGGCGCCCGAATCGCTAGAGGCGCCGCAATGTGGACGACCAAGAACCGCCCCCGCTACAACCGTGACAGGCTGCGTCACCCGTCTGATCTGACCGACGAGGAATGGGTGCCGACCAGTCGCGCCTGTCGATGTCCTTCTACGGCAAGACAGTGGTGCGACAGGAGCGGCGCTTTGGCAAGCCAGGCCGCCGGCGTGTGAGCCCCGTCACTGCGCGTCGCGGCGCACCGTGGTCAGATCACAGTCGCGCCCAAGAGCGCGACGATCGATTGGGGAACAGTCATGTCACACCGGCAGCGGACTCGTGAATTGCGGTTCGAGATCGGGTTCGAGGCGGAAGCGCTGATGGCGGCGCTCCTCGCCGCGGTCGAGGGGCTTCGACTACCGCAGCGAAAGCGGGCAACCTCGATGTCTTCGAAGTCAGAACCCGCCATGATCGATGTCACTCCTGTCCCGCCTTCTCGGCCAAAGACCAGGCGCTGGTCCATCAAGACCAAGTTTCTGCTCTGGCTGCTCGTACTGTCGCTGTTGCCGCTGATCCTGGCCGGGCTGATCAGCCTCCCCTGTGTAGTGTATTGTGCGGGAGCAGGTCAGATCAGACCTCATAGGGGTAGCCCGCCACCACCTCGTCCGGTTTGCCGAGGATCAGGCGACCATTGTCAGCGCCAAACTCGACAAGGTTGTAGACGAAACGCGGACGGCTGCGTTGTTGGTCCAGGCGCTCCTGCACGACTCCTCTGCCTTTGGCGGCGCGGGACCCCATTCCGTCGCGGAAAAACCGGACAATCCGGTTGGCGCTCCTTCATATATTTTTTCTACCGTGGCGCCCGGCGTCTCCCTAGCTGCCGCCAAACCCGCGTTGGGCCTTTCCGGCAATTTGGAAAAGGTGTTTGGCTTTGTTAAAGAAGACGATGCGAGCCTCGAGCAAATTTGGTACGGCTCCCAGTTGGGCGTTTTCCTAGAGTATCCTGGGCACAGCGAAACGTCGGATTATTTCGCGTTTAACCTCGAGCCAACATCTGCGCAGTATTTAAACGCAGAGGGCGAGTTTCCCGAGTCTCTGTGGGTGGCATTCAGGGAAAACGGCCTGGTCTTATCACGTCATGCCGTGGTTTCGACCACTGAGCCGGGCAATAGGTGGCTGATACGGGATGGCGAGAAAAATTGGTTATTCTCTGTGCGGCAAGGCAAGACCGGTCTGGGCGTCTACTGGGAATACGACCCGAGATACGACCCCTGGTACCTCGACGCGGTCGGCCGAGACAGCGTGGCGTGGACCAAATACACCAACTGGAGCGGGGCGCAGTTTGTGTTCGAACTCAAACCGGGAAACGAGAGTGAGATAACCGACAAGGTGTCCCCCAGCTTGGCGCGGGCATTCGAGGACAGGCGGATCACCCTTATCGAAAACAGCCGGGTTTCGCTCGAGCAAGGTGGCAGGTGGAGGCTACAGGACAAGAACGGCAACCGTTACGAGATTAGAAATGAGTACGGCAAGCTGCGCGTCTATGACATCGACCTCCTGACTTGTTCCCGAGCGGTGATGGATCCGGAAGGACGATTGGCGGGCGTGGCCGGGTTGGAAATCGGCATGCACTCCATCGGCAGGAAGCTTATCCACACCCATGAAGGGGTTCCGGGCTATGCCTTTCTGTTGAACGAACAGGGCGAGCTCATCGATCAGGAACAGGATGACATGTTTATCCCGAATGCCGGCGGTGCCATCCGTTCGAAAATGACTGCCGGCAACGCCGGCATTGAGTACGCCGCCGACGGCGCCGCCTATGTAGCTTACGCTCCCATTCGGTCCATCCACTCGCCCGACGGAAAGTCGTTCTGGAGTGTGGGCATATCGATGCCCGAAGCGAAGATTACTCGGCTCGCCGATAATATCCAGCGAAGAATGATCTTCATGATCGAGCTTATCTTGGCGATCGGCGCTGTCATGGTCATCCTGGGCGTCGGCCTGGCCCGCCGGGTCTCCAACGGGATCACTGGGCCCATACTGGCGCTTGACGCCGGCGCGACGCGCATAGGCAGCGGGGACCTGGACTACCGCGTAAATGTCGGGACCCGCGACGAGATTGGAGAATTGGCCGACACATTCAACAAGATGGCTGGCGACCTCCAGACCTATATCAAGAACCTCAGGGAAACGACGGCCGAGAAGGAGCGCTTCGAGAGCGAACTGCGGGTGGCCCACGACATCCAGATGAGCTTCCTCAAGAAGATCTTCCCGCCATTCCCGCACCGGAGCGATTTCTCGCTCTACGCGACCCTCGTGCCGGCAAGAGAAGTTGGCGGCGACCTTTACGACTTCAGCCTATTGGATGAGACGCGGCTGTTCTTCTATGTCGGCGACGTCGCGGACAAAGGCGTGCCGGCCTCGCTGGTGATGGCCATGACCATGGTGCTCATGAGGCGCGCGAGCCAGCAACCGGGCATCACCCCCGCCGAGATCCTGCGCGAGGTCAATGCGACACTGTCCGAAGACACCGAGAGCTCCATGTTCGTGACGCTGTTCCTCGGCATTCTAAACGTGAAAACGGGCGAGTTGGCCTTCTCCAACGCGGGTCATAATCCGCCGCTGATTTTGGGCGCCGACGGCGAATGCAGGTTCCTGACCCTGCCCGACGGCTTGGTGCTCGGCGTGATGGCCGAGGCCGAGTACCGCGATGACACGGTTCGCCTCGAGCCGGGAGACATGATCGTGACCTACACTGACGGG
>CAWDTW010000090.1:0-101023 GCA_963805295.1 uncultured Alphaproteobacteria bacterium
CAACCAGCGCCGTTGGCGCGCCATTATGAGTGAAAATGGTGGCGGCGCGGGCCGGTTTGTCCGAGTCTCTCCACGGGCGATCGTGTTGAGGCTGACAAGTCTGCGGTGGCTTGCGACCCCGATAAGCAGTCTGGCCCGCGCTACATAGAGGTACCATTTTTTGTCGCCCCCGGGAACGGGGAGCACGCGTGGCAGTGTCTCGACTATACCTGCGGCGTCACGGTCGCCTTCCTTTGGATGGAGGCGAAGATGCAAGTGATCATTGAGCGGTGCGCCGGGTTTGACGTGCATCAGGAGGCGGTCGTTGCCTGCGTCTTGATCGGCGCCCCGGGCGAGCGGCCGAGGAAGCAGGTGCAGACCTTTCGGACGATGACGCGCGATCTGGAAGCGTTGCGGGACTGGCTGCAAGAGCTTGGGGTGACGCAGGTCGGCATGGAGAGCACCGGCGTTTACTGGCGCCCGGTCTATGCCGTGTTGGAAGGGCATTTCGACCTCATCGTCGGCAACGCCCGGCATATCCGTAACGTGCCGGGTCGCAAGACCGATGTGAAGGATGCCGAGTGGATCGCCGATCTGGTCCGCCATGGGCTGATTGCCAAGAGCTTCGTTCCGCCGGCGCCGCAGCGCGAGTTGCGCGAGTTGCTGCGCTATCGCCGCAAGCTGGTGGAGAGCCAGGCGGCCGAGCGCAACCGGCTCCTGAAGCTCCTGGAGACGGCCAACATCAAGCTGGCCAGCGTCGCCAGCGACGTCTTCGGGGTTTCCGGGCGCGCCATGTTGAAGGCTCTGATCGAGGGCAGCGCCTCGGCCGAGGCGATGGCGGACCTTGCCAGAGGGCAATTGCGCCGTAAGCGGGACGATCTGGTTCTGGCGCTCGAAGGGCGGATGGAGGAGCACCATCGTTTCCTACTGGCGACACAACTGCGCCGGCTCGAAGCGGCCGAGCACGATATCGCCGCCCTCGACGACCGCATCGAAGCAAAGCTCGCACCTTACTGCGTTCAGCACGCCCTGCTGATGCAAATCCCTGGCGTCGACTGGGTGGTCGCCGCCGCCCTCATCGCCGAGATCGGTGTCGATATGAGCGTCTTCCTCAGCGTCTACCATCTCGCCGCATGGGCCGGCGTGTGCCCCGGCAACCATGAGAGCGCCGGCAAGCAGAAGAGCGGGCGCGCCCGCAAGGGCAATGTCCATCTGCGCACCATGCTCGTCGGCGCCGCCATTTCCGCCGCGCGGACCAAGGGCAGCTACCTCAAGGACAAGTTCCACCGCCTCAAGGCGCGCCGCGGCGCCATGCGCGCGGCTCTCGCCATCGCTCACAAGATCCTCGTGGCTGCCTATCACATGCTTACCAAGGGCCTGCCCTACCGCGAACTCGGAGAAGCCTACCTCGACCAGATCGCCCAGACCCGAACCGTCGCCAACCTCAAACGACGTATCGAGCGCCTCGGCTACAACGTCACCCTCGAACCAAAGGCCGAGCCCGCATGACCCCACATCCGCGCTGAAGCTATTTTCATGGCAGCCAACCAGCGCCTGCGGCGCACCATTATGAATGAAAATGCTGGCGGCGCGGGCCGATTTGTCGGAGCCTCAGCGATGGGCGACCGTGCTGAGGCTGACGAAACTGCGGTGGCTTGCGACCCCGAATGGCAGTCCGGCCCGCGCTGCATAGAGGTACCATTCTTTGTCGCCCTCGGGAACGGGGAGCACGCGTAGCAGTGTCTTGAACGTACCTGCAGCGTCACGGTCGCCTTCTGACGGAAGGAGGCGATGATGCAAGCGATCATCGAGCGATGTTGTGGTCTGGACGTGCATCAGGAGACGGTCGTGGCGTGCGTTCTCGTCGGCGCGCCCGGGGCGCAACCGAAGAAGGAGGTGCGGACGTTTCGCACCATGATGCGGGACCTCGAAGCGCTGCGGGACTGGCTGCTGGAAGCGGGCGTGACGCACGTCGGGATGGAGAGCACGGGCGTCTACTGGCGCCCGGTCTATTCCGTCCTCGAGGGGTGTTTCGACCTCATCGTCGGGAACGCCCGGCACATCCGCAACGTGCCGGGGCGCAAGACCGATGTGAAGGATTCCGAGTGGATCGCCGATCTGGTTCGGCACGGCCTGATCGCCAAGAGCTTCGTGCCGCCCCGGCCGCTGCGGGAGCTGCGCGAGTTGCTGCGCTACCGCCGCAAGCTCGTGGAGAGCCAAGCGGCTGAACGCAATCGGCTCCTGAAGCTCCTGGAGACCGCCAACATCAAGCTGGCGAGCGTCGCTTCCGACGTTTTCGGCGTCTCCGGCCGCGCGATGCTCAGGGAGCTGATTGCGGGCGAGGCCTCTCCCGAGGCGATGGCCGATCTCGCCAGGGGCCGGTTGCGCCGCAAGCGCGCCGATCTGATCCTGGCGCTCGACGGGCGGCTCGAGGAGCATCACCGCTTCCTCCTGACGATGCAACTGCGCCGGCTCGAAGCCATCGAGGCCGACATCGCAGCGCTCGACCTGCGCATCGACGAGCGGCTCGAGCCCTATCGCGCGCCGCACACGCTCCTGATGCAGATTCCGGGCGTCGACTGGGTGGTTGCCGCCGTGCTGATCGCCGAGATCGGCGTCGACATGAGCGTGTTCGTGAGCGTCTATCATTTGTCGGCCTGGGCGGGCGTCTGTCCCGGCAATCACGAGAGCGCCGGCAGGCAGAAGAGCGGCCGGGCGCGCAAGGGCAACATCCACCTCCGCGCCATCCTGGTCGGCGCCGCGATCTCCGCCTCGAAGACCAAGGGCAGTTACCTCAAGGACAAGTACCACCGCCTCAAGGCCCGCCGCGGCGCTCTCCGCGCCGCCCTCGCCATCGCCCACAAGATCCTCGTCTCCGCCTATCACATGCTCGCTAAGAACTTGCCCTACCGCGATCTCGGCGAAGCCTATCTCGACCAGATCGGCCAATCCCGAACCGTCGCCAACCTCAAACGCCGCCTCGAACGCCTCGGGTATCGCGTCACCCTCGAACCCAATGCGCAGGCCACGTGACGCCAACCCGCAGCGGAGTCATTTTCGTAGCAGAGTATGGGCCTGCTTCCATCGCGTCCGGCATCTTCAAAAACGCGGCAAGCGCGCGCCAATTGCGCGGCAAATAGCTTCCCAAGCCGGTAACTCCCAAGCTGGAGGATTACGCGGCCAGGGTCTGAAGGAGGGAATGAGGGCGAGCGGTCAGGGTCTGGAGGATATTCCAGCCCCGCTTGCGGGCGGTTGCGACGACCGAGCGCACGGCGGCGAAGTCGCAAGCGGCTTCGAAGGTTGCGAAAGGCGCCGGAGATCTTCATCTTGACCTTCATCATGCGCAGGGCCTGTTCAGCAAGGTTGTTGGTGAAGGGGACGGAGAAGTCGACGAGGAAGCGCAAGACGTCGTCTTTGAACTCGTGCAGTCGGATGAGCAGGTTGTGTCCGGGGCGGTGTTTTGTCCGGCCGCGGTTCGATGGATGCCGTTGAAGGCGCGGCAAGTTGCGATGAAAGGCCAGGCCGAGCCGCAGGATCTCCCAGTAGCGGGCGAAGAAGCCCTCGAGCACGGGTGGGGGCAGACTGTTTGCGCCCGCCTCGCGCGCTCGCTCGACCGCGCGGTTGGCCTCGAGCAAGAGATCGCGCATGGGCGCGGCCCACGGCTCCCTGTCGATCTCGACCAGCGCCTTCAGTTCGCGCAGATGATGGGCGTTGCACAGCGCATGGCCGACGTCGGCGAGCCCGGAGTAAGACTTGAAGCCGTCGTGAACCGCGACGCCGCCGACGAGCCCCTCCGGCATCTCGCCGCGTTTGGCCGACACGCGATAGTGGGTCAGGGTCCCGGTGGCGACGGTGTGCAGCCATTGTCCCTTTCCGGCGACGCGAAAGCCGGTTTCATCGAGGCAGCGAACCGGCGCCGCCGCCGCAAGGGCGGCGATGTGCGCCGCCACCGGCGCGAGCGCCGCAGCCTTGCCGCGCACCCAATTCGCCACGCTGTCCGGGCACAGACGCAACGCTCCGAAAAGATCATGCATCGCTTCGGCGGCCCGATCCTCGGGAATGAGCTGATGGACGTTGAGATAAACCGCCGCCGCTCGAATGCGCTCGCCGTATTGCGCCGACGAGGCGACGCCCGCGGGAAACTCGGCTTGCGTCTCCCTGCCGCACGCCGCACAGCAATAGAGCGCGCCCTGGTGTTCGGTGACCTCGATCAGCCGCTCGGGCAGGTCGAACACCTGTCGTCTCTCCACCCGCGTTTGCATCGCCGCAGTCAAGACGGCGCGGCAGCGGCTGCACGCTTGCGCTTCGTGCCGCACCACCCGATCCGGCGCCTCGACCTGCCGGAGCGTGTCGCCCTTGTGTCCCGCCTGCCCGCCGCTTTTCTTGCCCGAGCGCCCGCGAAGGCTGCCGGGGATGCGCGGCTTCTTCTTCAGCCCGTCGCTCGACGGCGGCTTGGAGCTGTTCGAACTGTCCAGGTCCAATCGTCGCCGAAGCTCGGCGTTCTCCGCCCGAAGCTCGGCGTTCTCCGCCCGAAGCTCGGCGTTCTCCGCCCGAAGCGCCGCGCTCTCGGCTCGAAGCGCTGCGTTCCCGGCCCGCAAGCCCTCGTGCTCGCGCCGAAGCTCGGCGTTCTCGCGCCGCAGAGCCCCGATCAGCTCGCGAATCTCGGTGGGATTCATCCCAACCTTAACTCATGTCTCCACCGTACCTGTCGAGGGCTGGGCCGACAAACGCAGAAATTTCACCGAACCTGTGGCAATTCGAACTCACCCAGCTTGGGAGTTACCCAAAAAACAAATTTGTTTGCCTCGCTTCCCGGGTCGGCGGCGAATTGGACACGGATGCCGGCGGGCGGGGATGATCCAAGAGTGACGAACGCCAAGCTGACAAGCTTCACCTTGGGAGTTACGGGCCTCGCGCATTCGCGCCAGGCCCTCGTGGGCGCCGAGCTTGACGACCGAGACGCCGCCCCTTCGCCAATCGTGCGGCGCACCGCTGCCAGACTGATCGGTTGCGCACGGCGGCGGCCAATCCTTTCGAGGGAAGCGAACAACTCGATGGTTTCCTTGAGAAGGCGGCTTGAGAACAAATATAGAACAAATCCGCTGACCTGGCAAGGAGTTGTTGATTTTTCTGGCGCGGCGGCCACGGCGCCGGTTTGGCCTGTCCCGATGTCGGCCATGCGTTCGTGCTGCCCTTCGGCCACCGCGCGCGGCACAACCCTCGACGCGGCCGGGAATGCGCAAGTTCGCGCCGAGGGGTTCCTCAACGCGCACGCGGCCCCGTGACGTTCGCTCCGCCGAATCTCGGCCGCAACCCCTCAGCCGGGTATGAAATTTTTCGCTCAAGCTCATACGCGCTTGCCCCGGAAGATCGTGAATGACGCGCGGCCGATGCGCGATAAGGAGGCTCCCGAAGAGGCGTTCGCCGCGGCGAGCCTGCCAGAAAAGTGAAAAAAGTAAGCGTCACCGGGTAGAGTCGAGGAAGGGCGCGGCGGCTTGAGGCTGGGCCAATTGCTCCGTTTCCCTTTCCCGCTCATCAAACCGGACGTGCGGATTTCCCGCATCCGGCTTTCCGACAGACTTCGCAGCAGGCCCACGGCGACGACCCATCGGCGTCGCCTTCGCCGTGCTGTAAAGCTTGTTCGGAAGGCTCCCGATCGCATTCGGCGTTTTCAGGCTTGCGCCAATCGCCACGACCTTTGCCCTCTTTGCAAGCACGTCTGAAGTCAGGGGCCTTGGCTCCGCCGGAATTACCCGGCATCGACGCTACTACGCCCCTGTCCGAACTCCCGCTCGGGCCGCCATCCTTTGCGATGGCGTCGAGGCCTGCGCCTCGCCTTCGCGGGTCTCCCCCGATTACCCGCACCACCTTATCCAGCGTGCCGTGCTCACTACCCCGGCGAACCGAAAGGGTGCATGTGTCGATGCCTTCCCCCTTCGCTCAGGCCTTCCCCGGTAATCCGGCGGGTCGGCGTTCGCATCTCGACTTTCGAGGCCTGCTCGAGCTTCACTCGCGTTACGGCCCGCTGGCTTGCTCAGCCGCCCAAGGCGGCCTTTGTCACGAGGCTTCGATCCCGCCAGTCGCCCGGCAAAACCGCTCGTCAGCTACCAGGGCTATCGACAACTCCCTGCGTGGAACCTTCCTCCACTGGCGATGCGCGCCGTCGGGGCGCACGGATCACGGGGACATGAATTCATGGATTGCCGTGTAGCGGTGTCGTGCGGGCATGCGAGCCTCTCAGAACTCCCCCTGCCCCTCCCCGAACTCGATATGGCCCAGCCCGGCCTCAGCCTCGCGCTTGATTGCCTGAGCGAACGTTTCATCGGCTTCGACGTGGAAGGTGACGTATTGGACAACGCGTCCGTTCTTGGTCTTGCCGGAACGATGCGGGCTTGGCTGGGCGCCACGACACGCGGAACTCCCTGAGGGCATCGCCGAACGTGGCGTACTTAGTCCCGACGAGCGGATCGTCGTCGGCCGCGACTCGCTGGCCCAACTTTTGCGGCTTCCACTTACCTTCCAGACCGTGCGAAAACTCGACGCGAGGCTCCGGTACGGTTGCGCAGAGAACCAATTTTCGCGATTTTTTCTGCTCTGCGCGGTTGTAGGCCGCGAAATTTGGGCAGCACGCAAAGTGCCGCGGAGTTTTCGCAGGGTCTGCTTCATTTTTGAGCAAATTCGTCAGCCACCTGCGAGCGATTTTCTTGGCCTCAAGGTCAATCGGGTCTTGGCTGGCAACTTCTGTGGCGCCGCCGCTGACTGCGGGCACGAAAGCCCTCACCAGTGAACTGGACCCCGGATTTAGCCCGCATTATGCAGCGGCGTGAGGTTTCCGCGTCGGTCGGCGGCGCGTTGTGGTGATTTTTCGGAACCGCGCTTGCTCGCGGACGCGCGGCATCGTCTCCGGCTTTGGGCCTGAAACGGGTGGAGGCGTTTGCGGGTTGAAGGGATGGGTTTGACGTTCGGGGCCGTTCACGCCCCGTGTTTCAGGTGACGAGGCGCGGGATGCGCTGGAGGGCGAAACGCAGGATTTCCTGGCCGGGGCACGAGGTCGGCAGATGGACGCGGATCATGGTTTTCGTCTCGACGACGCGGGCGGCGATCTTGACGAGGCGCAGGCGCAACGTGTCGAATTGGGCAACGCGCCACATCGAACGCCTGGGCATCGATGCGGCCCCACATCAGCCAGTAGGCGCCGGCATGTCGAAAGTCTCGAAGCCAGCGTAAAGGCACGGTTCGAAGCCGCGCCCAGAGACGGCAAGCTTCGTCGTTTCAAGGAGTTCTTCGACGGCGCGCAAAGCTGGAGCCGGGTCGAGCGGATCATCGCCCGCGTCGAAGCCGGCGCGGAAGGATCAGACACGCGCTTCGTCGTCACCAATCTGAACAAGCGCAACGCTCGCGTGCTCTACGAAGACGTCTATTGCCGGCGCGGACAGGCCGAAAACCACATCAAATCCTGGAAGACGCATCTGGCGTCGGATCGCACCTCATGCACAACGTCGTAGTCGGCGCGACGCCGAAGATGTAATCGAGGCCGCTCGCCCGACACCAGTCGAGAACCTCGGGGCCGCAGTAGTGGCTGTCGGCGCGCAGCAGGATCTCAGTGTTGGGCCAATGGGCTCGGATCGCGCGCAACAGCCGGCGGAGGAAGGGTTTGATCTCCTTGCCGCTCGGCCGCTTGGCGGGACGAAGCACGGCAGTGACGAAGCGGCCCTCGCCGTCGAACACGACGATGGGCTGAAAGCCGTATTCGTCGTAATGCGCGTTGAACAACCGCAACTGCTGCCCGCCATGGACCGCGTCGAACGTGTCGTCGATGTCGAGGGTGATCCGTTTGGGAACCTTGTGAAAGGACTCGCAATAGAGATCGACCATCGCGCGACCCATCCGCAACAGGGCGCGAACCTCCGGCAGATTTTCCAACCGCGAGATCGTCGACTGCGAGCACAGTTCGCGATCCGACGGCGTCAGATCGAGCGCCATCTTGAACATCGGATCGCTCCGCAGGCAATTGGCGTCGTTGCCGTCCTCATAGCCCGCCGCGATCATCAGCAGCCGAAAGCGGATGATGTCGGCAAGGCTGTGGGTGATCTGATCGGGCGCGCGCCGGTCCACCATGCAGGCGGCGAGCCGATCGGCGACGCGAAGGCGCTGGTCGACCTCGCCCAACGCCAGAACGCCGCCATCCGACGACAGCAAGCCGCCGTCAAACTTGACCTCGACGCGCTTGCCCGAAACAGGTGACAACCCAGGCAACGGCAACATAGGATCGTTCATGGCAGGTGCGGCCTCGCTGAAATCGCGCAAATCGGCTTAGACAACCAAATTATACACGAAATCAGCTATTTACGCCACACCCGCCAACCCGCAATGCATAATCCGGGTTAGGACCATTGGCTAAGGTGTGAAATGTCCTGCTCTGTCGCAACCGATGGAGCGAGAAATGACGAAGTCACGCAAGAAGTTTGATGCGGCGTTCAAGGCGAAGATTGCGCTTGAGGCGCTGCGCGAGGATGCGACGGTTCCGGAACTGGCAAAGCGGCACGGGGTGCATCCGAACCAGATTTATGCCTGGAAGAAGCAGGTTCTCGACAACGTCGCGAGCCTATTCGCGCGAGGGGCGAGCGGTTCGGGCGATGGCGAGGAGGAGCGCGAGCGTGAGACGGCCAAGCTTTACGCCAAGATCGGCCAACTGACGGTTGAACGGGATTTCTTGGCCAGGAGGCCGGGTCGATGAGCGCGACCGATCGAAGGGCGATGGTCGAACGGCCTGGCAAGGACCTGTCGGTGCGCCGCCGATGCGCGCTTGTGGGCGTGGCGCGCTCGGCGGTCTACCGTCCCAAGCCCGTCACCGGGGCGGACGATCTGGCGGTGATGCGCCGCATCGACGAACTGCATCTCGAACTTCCGTTCTACGGCTCGCGGCGAATGACCTTCGAACTCAACAAGGAAGGCCGTGGGGTCAACCGCAAGCGGGTGCAGCGGTTGATGCGGGTGATGGGGATCGAGGCGCTGGTTCCACGCCCCGGCACGAGCAAAGCCGTGCCCGGGCACAAGATATACCCCTACCTGCTGCGCGGCCTGAAGATTGTCGAGCCGAACCAGGTGTGGGCGGCCGACGTGACCTACATCCCGATGGCGTGCGGCTTCCTCTATCTGGTGGCGATCATCGACTGGGCCAGCCGGGCGGTTCTGGCATGGCGGCTGTCGAACACCAACGATGCGAGCTTCTGTGCGGCGGCGCTGGAGGAGGCGCTGCTTCGGTTCGGAAAGCCGCGGATTTTCAATACCGATCAGGGCTCCACTTTCACCGCCGAGGCTTTCGCCGGCAAGCTCGCGGCGGCCGGCGTCGCGATTTCGATGGACGGACGCGGCCGCTTCATGGACAACATATTCATCGAACGGCTGTGGCGCTCCATCAAGTATGAAGAGGTGCATCTGAAAGCTTACGCCGACGGCCGCGAGGCGCGGGCCGGCATCGGTTCCTGGATGACTTTTTACAATTTTCGACGCCCTCACCAGGCGATGAACAACCAGATGCCGATGGCGGTGTGGCGCGCCGGCATGGACAAAATCGAGGCGGCGGCGAGCGCTGTGGATATGCCGCTTCGCTTGGACAACGCAAACGCGTTGCCCACATACCCACAGCAGAAGCAGAAGCAGCAAGAAGCGGCTTAATTCTTGAAGGACAAGGGCAGGCGAGATTACACCTTAAATCCAAGGACCCGTGGTCCCACGAATGGGGTCCAGTTCACAGCTTCCCTTGACCCTTTTCAAAAGCCGCCTTTGCCGCTGGCGCCCTCTTAAAGTCTGGGATTTCTGGGTCCACCGGGACCTCAAACACCTCGACGAGGTCCGCCCCTTCTAGTGTTCCGTAACTAACGGAAGGATTCCCAGCGGCGCGCGATCGTGCGAGTCGAGGGGGATGGAAAACGAATCATGCATCTGGTTGTCTCCTGAGGATCGGGCGCGGCTGGAAGGCTGGGTGGCGGGCCGAAACACGCCGCAGAAGCTGGTTTGGCGGGCGCGGATCGTCTTGATGTGGGCGCAAGGGGCCGGCGTGAGGGAGACCGTTCGGGCGACCGGCAAGACCAAACGAACCGTCGATCGATGGCGTGAGCGCTATCTTGCGCGCGGCGCTGCGGGGCTCGAACGCGACGCCACTCGTCCTGGCCGCAAGCCGCCTTTGGACGCCGCGACGGTCGAGCGGGTCGTCAACAAGACGCTGCACGAGAAGCCGCCGGGCGGCAGGCACTGGTCTCTGCGCAAGATGGCCAAGGCGGTCGGTCTCAGCCATTCGAGCGTGCAGCGCATCTGGGCGGCGCATGGGCTCAAGCCGCACCTGACGCGCAGCTTCAAGCTCTCGAGCGACCCCAAGTTTTGTGAGAAAGTTCAGGATATTGTCGGGCTTTACCTCGACCCGCCGGACAAGGCGCTGGTGCTTTCGGTCGACGAGAAGAGCCAGATCCAAGCGCTCGACCGCACCCAGCCGGGACTGCCGCTGAAGAAGGGCCGCGCCGGCACGATGACCCACGACTACAAGCGCCATGGGACGACGACCCTGTTCGCCGCGCTCGACGTCGCCACCGGCAAGGTGATCGGCGAATGCATGCGCCGCCATCGCCATCAGGAGTTTCTGCGCTTTTTGCGCACCATCGACCGCAACACCGCGAAATTGCTCGATTTGCATCTGGTCGTCGACAACTACGCGACCCACAAGCACCCCAAGGTCAGGGCCTGGCTCAAGCGCCACCCCCGCTTTCACCTTCACTTCACCCCGACATCGGCCTCCTGGATCAATCTCGTCGAACGGTTCTTCGGCCTGATCACCGACGACGCCATTCGACGCGGCGTCTTCCACAGCGTCGCCCAACTCAACGCCGCCATCGAAGCCTACCTTGAGCAACACAATGCCGCACCCAAGCCCTTCGTCTGGACCGCGCCAGCCGCCGACATCCTTGAGAAAGTCGCCCGTGGGCGACAAGCGTTAAAGTCGGTACACTAGGTCAAAGATTCCATCAACGATATTTCGCGCATGTTGGAAGGCGTCGGACACTGAACTCAAAGACTGTCAATGTCCCGATCGGGACCGCGGGTTTGCGAACAACCACGAACATGCCTTTGCGATCCGCCTCACGTCACCCGCGGAATTGAATTTTACGTCACACGCTGGACGAGAATCGGGGCGCGATTACGGCTGCCAATCCGGACTTTTCAAACTGGATTACGATGACGCGACCGCAATTGCTTGTTCTCGGTTCGCTACGCGCCATGGCGTCTCTGACTTTGCGTATTTAGGCATTGCCGGGCCTGTCCCTGTAACCCGTGCGCCCCGAAGGCGCGCATCGCCAGTGGAGGAAGGTTCCACGCAGGGAGTTGTCGATAGCCCTGGTAGCTGACGAGCGGTTTTGCCGGGCGACTGGCGGGATCGAAGCCTCGTGACAAAGGCCGCCTTGGGCGGCTGAGCAAGCCAGCGGGCCGTAACGCGAGTGAAGCTCGAGCAGGCCTCGAAAGTCGAGATGCGAACGCCGACCCGCCGGATTACCGGGGAAGGCCTGAGCGAAGGGGGAAGGCATCGACACATGCACCCTTTCGGTTCGCCGGGGTAGTGAGCACGGCACGCTGGATAAGGTGGTGCGGGTAATCGGGGGAGACCCGCGAAGGCGAGGCTTCGGCTTCAACGTCATCCCTGGGGTGACGGCCCGAGCGGGAGTCGGACAGGGGCGTAGTAGCGTCGATGCCGGGTAATTCCGGCGGAGCCAAGGCCCCTGACTTCTGGCGCGCTTTCGACGAGAGCTAAAGGAGGGTGATTGACGATAAGTCTGGAAACGCCCGACAAAATCCGGAGCTTTCAGAGAAAGCTGTATGGCAAAGCGAAGGCGGAGCCCGGCTACCGCTTCTACCTGCTCTACGACAAGATTTGCCGAGCCGACATTCTCGAACACGCCTATGCGCTGGTCCGCGACAACGCAGGCGCGCCGGGGGTGGACGGAATCGACTTCGAACAGATCGAGGCGGCGGGCGTTGAGAAGTGGCTGGCGGGACTGCGCGAGGACCTCGTCTCGAAGACCTACCGGCCCCAAGCCGTGCGGCGGGTGATGATCCCGAAGCCCGGCGGCGGCGAACGCCCGCTCGGCATCCCGACGATCCGGGACCGGGTGGCGCAGACCGCCGCCAAACTGGTGCTGGAGCCGATCTTCGAGGCGGACTTCGAGGACAACGCCTACGGCTACCGCCCCAAGCGGAGCGCGGGCGGCGCGATCAGCCGAGTGCACCGGCATATTCTGTCGGGGCACACTGACGTGGTGGACGCCGATCCGTCGAAGTATTTCGACACCATCCCGCACCGGGACCTGATGCAATCGGTCGCCCGGCGCATCGTCGACCGGCATGTGCTGCATCTGATCAAGATGGGGCTGGAAGCGCCGGTCGAGGAGCGGGATGGGGACGGAACGCGGCGGATGAAGAGCGGCAAGAGCGACCGGCGCGGCACGCCTCAAGGCGGGGTCGTCAGCCCGTTGCTCGCCAATCTCTACATGAACCGGTTCCTGAAGCATTGGCGGCTCACCGGACGCGGCGAAGCGTTCAAAGCCCATGTCGTCGCTTACGCCGACGACTTCGTCATCCTCTCCCGCGCCCGCGCGGGCGAGGCGCTGGCGTGGACGAAGGCGGCGATGACCAAGCTCGGGCTCACGCTCAACGAGGCGAAAACCTCGTTGAGGGACGCCCGGAAAGACCGCTTCGATTTTCTCGGCTACACGTTCGGCCCGCATCGCCGCACCAAGGACGGACGCTTATACTCGGGCGCAAGTCCCTCGAAGAAGAGCGTGCATCGGATCAAGACCAAGATCGGCGAAATGCTGACGCCCGCGAACGTGGCCCCGTGGCCGAAAACCCGCCGAAAGCTGAACAGGCTTCTGCTCGGCGGGTCGGCGTATTTCAGCTACGGCAGCCTCGCTAAGGCGTATCGGGACGTCGATCACTACGTCATCGATCCCGTGCGCGCCTTCCTCGCCAGGAGGCACAAGATGCAAAACCGGGGCGCGCGACACTTCTCCCGTTCGGCCATTTACGGCAAACTGGAAGTCGTCTCGCTCTGGAGCCACCATCCCAACCCCGCGCCGAAAGCCTCGCCATGAAGCCAGTCGGAAAGCCGGATGGGGGAAATCCGCACGTCCGGTTTGATGAGCGGGGAAGGGAAACGGAGCCATTGGCCCAGCCTCAAGCCACCGCGCCCTTCCTCGAACTTTACCGCCTGATAAGATTGCCGCGCCGCCCGGGCCTGGGCGGCGCCAAAATCAAACAAAATCCGGAAACGCCCATGCAAAAACACAGCGTCGTCTCGTCCCCCCAGTCCGCCGTCAGGGTGAAGACGCTCGTCACCCCGCGCGGTCTTAACCTCTGGCTGGTCGAATCCTACGCGGTGCCGCTCGTCTCGCTCGAATTCGCGTTCCGCGGCGGCTCGTCCCAGGATCCGGCCGACAAGGCGGGCGCGGGGATGCTGCTCGCCGCCCTCCTCGACGAAGGCGCGGGCGACCTCAATTCGCAGGTCTTCCAGCGCGCCCTCGACGAACGGGCGATCGAGATCTCGTTCGACGCCGACCGCGCCGCGATGAGCGGGCGCATGCGAACGCTTGTCAAGAACCTCGACCGCGCCGCCGAACTCCTGCGCCTTGCGGTCAATCAGCCGCGCTTCGACGAGGAGCCGTTCATTCGCGTCCGCGAGCACGCCAACGCGCGATTGCGGCACGACGCCAACGATCCGGATTCGGTCGCGGCGAAGGCCTGGAGGGCGAACGCCTTTCCGGGCCATCCTTATGGCCAGCCGACCGACGGCTCGCTCGAATCGCTGGCGCTGATCGAGCGGGCCGATCTTGTCGTGGCGGCGAAGCGGCTGCTCGCGCGCGATCAGCTCGTCGTCGCCGTCGTCGGCGCGATCGACGATAAAGGGGCGGCCGATCTCGTCGACAAGGCCTTTGCCGATCTGCCGGCGAAGGCCGACCTCAAGCCGGTCGCGATGGCCTCTTTCGCCGCCCTCGGCAAGATCGACGCGATCCCGCTCGATGTGCCGCAGTCGACCATCCGCTTCGGCCGCCCGGGCCTCATGCGCGACGACCCCGACTATATCGCGAGCATCGTCGCCGCCCATGTGCTCGGCGGCTCCGGCAACATGACCTCCCGCCTCTTCCGCGAAGTGCGCGAGAAGCGCGGCCTCGCCTATACGGTGTCCGGCAATTTCTACGCCTATGATCACGGCGCCTTTTATTACGGCGGCACCACCACCAGGAACGAGCGGGCGCGCAAATCGTTCGACGTCGCCGCGCACGAGATCCGCGACGTCGCGCTGAAGGGCCTCAGCGAAGAAGAGCTCGAGAAGGGCAAGGCCTACCTCATCGGCTCCTATCCGCTGCTCTTCGACACATCCGTCAAGATCGCCTCCCAGCTCGTCCACATCCAGCTCGAAGGCCGGTCGCCCGAATGGCTCGTCGAGCGCAACCTCGAGATCGCCGCTGTGACGCGAGTGAGCCTCAAACGCGCCGCCGAGCGCGCCTTCGGCGACGGCTCGCTCTATACGACCGTGGTGGGGAAGCCGGAGGGGTTTTGAGCGCGGCGCGGGCGGCTCGGGGGAAGGCGGCGCGAAGCGCCGGATGAGTTCTCATTCGCTTGCGCGCACCTTGATGGATGAAACGGGCTATTGTGCCGGCGGCCGGTGGAGAGGTCGCTTTACCCCTTGGTGTTTCGAGCCCGAGGATGAGTTTGATCGGATGGCCCAGGCGTACTTTGGATTGTCGCCACGGCGAGGCGGTTTTGGCCGTCGAGCCCGGAGCCCGTAGGAGAGAGCACCCGTTTTCTGGTTCATCGCGCCGGCCGCCTTGTCTTGCGAGGGAGCGCGCGATGGAGACGTTGCATCGACGATGCGCGGGATTGGACGTGCATCAGAAGGAGATCGTGGCCTGCCGGCGGATTGTGTCCGGCCGAAAGGTTCGATCGGAGTTGGGGCGGTTCCCGACCACGACGCAGGGCCTTTTGGCGCTGTCGGCGTGGCTGGCCGAGACCAAGATCACGCATGTGGCGATGGAGGCGACGGGCGTCTATTGGAAGCCGGTCTGGCACGTGCTGTGCCACGACTTCAGCCTGGTTCTCGCCAACGCCTCGCACATACGCAACCTGCCGGGCCGCAAGAGCGACGCCAACGACGCGACCTGGATCGCCGATCTTCTCGCCCACGGGCTGATCCGCGCCAGTTTCGTGCCGCCGCAGCCGATCCAGGACCTGCGCGACCTGACCCGCACGCGGCGCGAGCTGACGCGCGAGATCGTCCGTCACACCCAGCGGATTCACGCGACGCTGGAGGAGGCCAACATCAAGCTGGCCTCGGTCATTTCCGACATCCTGGGCTGGAGCGGCCGGCGCATCTTGATGGCGATCGTGTCGGGCCAAAGCGACCCGCGGCGGCTGGCCGAACTCGGCCATCCCCAGCTCGCCTGCGCGCGCGAGGAACTCGCCGCCGCGTTGGAAGGACGCTTGCGCGACCATCATCGCTTCCTGATCGGTCAGCATCTGAAGACGATCGAACAGATCGAAGCCACGATCGCGGAGTTCGACGCGCGGCTGGAGGCTGCGCTCGGTCCCTTTTGCGGCGCCGCCGAGCGGTTGAACGATCTTCCCGGCGTCAGCGACAACGTCGCCCAAACCGTGATCGCCGAGATCGGCGTCGATATGAACCCCTTCCCCACGGCCGACCATCTGCTCTCCTGGGCCGGCATGTGTCCACGGCTCGACGAAAGCGCCGGCCGAAAGCGCTCGAGGCGCCTGCGCAAGGGCGCGCCTTGGCTGAAACCCGTGCTCGTCCAGGCGGCCTTGGCGGCGACGAAGGTGAAAAATTCCAGCCTCAGGGCGCGATACTTCAGCCTCAAACCGCGCCTCGGCCACAAGAAGGCGATCATCGCCGTCGCCGCCGCGATGCTGCGCATCATCTACCATATGCTCAAGGACGGAACCTTCTACCAAGACCTCGGACCCGATTACCGTCGAGCTCGAAACCCAGAACGCGCGGCCCGAAGCCTCGCCAACCGAATCCGATCCCTCGGATTCGTCGTCGAGATCAAAAAGGCCGCATGACCACCACGTTTCAGGAGAGGGTGGAAGAGCGCCTTGCAGGCGAACCCTCACCCCGACCCTCTCCCGCAAGCGGGAGAGGGGATTTCGGCGACGGTCCCGCTCCCTTTCTCTTCCCGCGACGACCGTCCGACGCGATAACTCGGCTGAGGTCGCTGGCCCCATGCCAATTCGCCGTCTCGATCCGCTGCTTATTGACCGCATCGCCGCAGGCGAAGTGATCGAGCGGCCGGCCGCAGCAGGAACTGGTCGAGAACGCGCTCGACGCCGGCGCGCGCCATGTCGAGGTCGCGATCGAGGCAGGCGGGCGGCGCCTGATCCGCGTTGCCGACGACGGGCGCGGATACCGAGGAGACCCATCCTGAAGGTTTCGGCTACAGCCGGCTCTGCAATCTGCACCTCACGATGTACACCGGCGCCAAATTGCGCAACCGGAGGATCGCGCCAATCAGCGAAAGAGCTGGCGCAATCCGGGTTAGAAGTGGATGAATATCCGTATACGGAGGCCAGGACCGGGGCCCTTCGTCATTCGGGGTCGCGCTTCCACGTCATGAACCACCGCAAACTTGCCGCGCGCAACGGATGCAGCCAAGCTGAAGCGCACGCTCAGCCATGGTCTCCGGGCGAGCGGTTTCGTCGATGGACTTTGCCGCCATGCCTCGTTTCGCGATTAGTTCCGCCGCTCTCCTGACGCTCTCAATGCTTTCCGCCCCGGCCTTCTCCGACGAGCCGTCGGCGGAGAGTGTCGCCGCCGTAAAGGCGTGCACCGACTTAGAGCGGAATCCGATCATCCTGTATCGTGCTCATAACCACAGGATTTGAAGTAATTTGTACATTGCGAGGGCTTGAAGATTTCGGCGCAGGTTTCGAGGGCGCGCATGAGGCCCGCGACGGTCCGTTCGGCGATTTTGCGCAGGAAGGCTTTGAGCTTGGAGAAGGCTTTTTCGATGGGGTTCATATCAGGACTGTAGGCTGGGAGATATCGCAACTCCGCGCCCGCCGCCTTGATGAGTTGCTCGACCCGCGGCCCCTTGTGAGCCGGGAGATTGTCCATGACGACGACCTCGCCGGGCGAGAGCGTGGGGACGAGGCATGTCTCCAGCCAATCCTCGAACCGGGCGGCGTTGATCGGTCCGTCGAAAGTCTTTGCCGCTGTCAGGCCGCGAAGGCGAAGGCCGGCGACCAAAGTCACCGTTTTGTAGTGACTGTGCGGGATGGCCGCCCGCAAGCGGCGCCCGCGCCGGCAACGTCCGCTTTTGCGCGCGAGATTGGTGGAGGCTCCGGTCTCGTCAATGAAAACGAGTTTCGTCGGATCGAGATCGAGTTGCCCCGCGAACCATTCCCGGCGTCGACTTTGCACGTCCGCGCGTTGTTGCTCCTCGGCATGCGCCGTTTTTTTTAAAGGTGATCGCGTGACGGTCGAAGAAGCGCCACAGCACGGAGACCGCAAAGCGCTCGCCGCAATTGGCGATCAGCCGCTCCTGGATCTCGAGCAGCGTCTTGTCCGGGCTGCGCCGGATCAGGCCCAACAGATAGTCGTGATGCGCCTCGATCCGGCCGGAGCGGCGGTCGCCGCCAGAAGGCGCCGGTGAAATTTCGCCCGTGGTTTGGAACCGCTTCACCCAGCGCACCGCGCTCGCTACGCTCACTTTGAAACGCGCGGCCGCCTGATTGCGCGACAACCCGCCCAAGACCACCGCCTCAACCACGCGCTCGCGAAGATCGTCGGAAACAGCCATCCCCGCCGCCTCCCTCTCGCGGCGTGAATGATCAATCAGAAACTAACTGATTCGGGAATCCCCCAACCAATTCAGTCCGTTCGGATACCGCTCTAGCTGCGAACAACGAGAAAACGGGTCCAAGTCCACCGGACGAGCTTGAGGAGAAGTCGGGAGCGCAAGGTAGGCTGGCCGCCGCCGCGGAGTCGGCGCGGCGCGCCCCAATAAGCTGCGTCGGGGTGTTGTCGACCGCGTGCATCCAGAAAGAAGGCAATATGTCCGACAGCGTGCTGAACGGCTGCTACTCGCTGGAAGCGGCGGTGTGGGACAAACGTCTCAACGCCGCCTACGCCAAGGCGCCTTCACGAATGAATAAGGACGCCCTCGAAAATCTTCGCAAGACGCAGCGCGCCTGGACTGTATGGCGAGATGCCTCCTGCCGCCAGCCTTATCTTGTGCTCCAAGGGACGATGGCTAACCCCATTAAGTCCTGGTGCAAATTAGAGATCACGGCCCGGCAAGCGATTTGGATGGAGAGCTGGTCGCAGTGAAATGGCGCGCTATAGCGCGGCCCGACCGCCTCAAGGGCCTTCGCGCATCGATTGTCACGGACGCGATGCCGTGGCCGCCGAGGCTTAAGGGCGCAGCAGCGGAGCAGTGCGGTTTAGCAGGAGACGTGAATATCGTTGACCCGAATGTTTAAGGCGACGCCCAAAAATAGCCGATTCGGAATTTGCGAGTTTACTGGCATCGGCTGTTTAGCGGATTCCCGAGTGCGAGGCGAGCGTCTATATCGTGATGATGATAGACAAATCATCCCTGCGCGTCCGGTTTGACGCGCTTCGGCCTTCGCTGGACGAGCGACGCCGGCGGTTGAGCGCGGCGGCGGAGGCGAAGGCGGCGGGCTACGGCGGGATTGCGGCGGTCGCGCGCGCGACGAAGGTCGCCCGGAGCACGATTGGGCGCGGTCTGAAGGACTTGCGGAACCCCGGCTCCTTGACGGGAGAGGTGCGGCGCAAGGGCGGGGGCACTCCTCGGTTGACGGTCAAGGACCCGACGCTGTTGGAGGACTTGCAACGATTGCTCGAGCCGGCGACGATGGGCGACCCGATGCGGCCGTTGCGATGGGTCTCCAAGAGCCACGACAAGCTGGCGACGGCGCTTCGCGCCATGGGTCACAAAGTGAGTTCCTCGACCATTCCCAAGCTGCTGGAGGAACTGAAATATTGTCGCCATTCCAACCGCAAGACCAAGGAAGCCGGCAAACATCCTGATCGCGACGCCCAGTTCGAATATATCAACGCGAAGGTCGAGGCGTTTCAGGCGGCCGGCGAACCCGTGATATCGATCGACGCGAAGAAGAAGGAATTGCTGGGCGAATTCAAGAACGGCGGTAGCGACTATGGGCCGCAGGGCGAACCGATCGAGGTCAACGCTCACGATTTCGAGGACAAGGAGTTGGGCAAGGTCGTCCCTTACGGGGTCTACGACATCGGCGCCAACCTCGGCTATGTCAGCCTCGGAATCGACCACGACACCGGGGAGTTCGCCGTCAACGCCGTCCGATGCTGGCTCGATCAGATGGGTTGGAAGCTCTATCCCGGGATGAGGCGCCTGATGATCACGGCCGACGGCGGCGGCTCCAATGGTTCACGGCTGCGGCTCTGGAAGTTGGCCCTCCAACAACTCGCGGACGAAACCGGTCTGATCATTCAGGTTTGCCACTATCCGCCAGGGACTTCGAAGTGGAACAAGATCGAGCATCGCATGTTCTGCCACATCACGCAGAACTGGCGCGCGACGCCACTCCTCAGCCTCCTCATCGTCATCGAACTGATCGCCAACACCACGACGAAAACCGGTCTCAAAATCCGCTGCGAACTCGATAGCAACACCTATCCAAAGGGCATCAAGGTCTCGGACGCGGAAATGGCGACCCTCAACATGACCCGAGACTCATTCCATCCAGAATGGAACTACAGCATCTCGCCGAGGTTTCACGAAATGAAGCAATAGTTTTTGGGCATCGCCTAAGGCCAAGCCCGCTCACGTCGCAGACTCTCCGCGCCCAACTGTAAAGTGTGTGTCGAGTTTGCACGTTCGACTGACAGCTATCCCCCAACAGCGACGTTCACGGCCGCAATAAGGAATGATCTTAACGTCGTGAACGGGGCAGTTCTGCGCAAATAGTCGGCATTCCCGGACGGCGCGGCGAATGAGTCGATCCAACTCGAAAGCCACCCCTCAGCGGATTGCCCGAAATTGTATGGAGCCCGGAGGTCGAGCCCGGCGCTGACGTCGTTGCAGGACGCATCAAAGGGCAGTTACGGCGCCGTTCGGACGGCCAGATGGGCTGGCTATCCCGGGTATCTCGGCTAGGCTGAGCCTCCAACGTTGGAACCTTGCGCTATGGCGAACCCGGGCGAAATGACAAGCGCGCTGCTTCGCGACCCTCGACGCTGGGCAATCACCCTGGGCGGCTTGGCGCTCTATGGGCTGGGGTCTCGCGTGTGGCTTGCCGGCCTCGACCCCGAGGCCGTGACGGGCCTCGCGGTTTCCGTACCATCCGCAGACTTATCGATTTTCGGCGTTGGCGCGCGGCCGATCCTTTTCGGGCTTGCCCTCGCCGAAATGGCGCGCGTCGCCATCCCCCCGCTCGCCCGCTGGGCGGCCGTCAGCCAAAACCATTCGGAGCGCTTGTGGCGCGCGGCGCAAATCTTCGCCCTGGCGCTTGCGGCCGTCCAGGGCATGGGAATAGCGAAGGCCATCGAGGGGCTCGACAATATTGCGCTGTCTCCCGGCCCGATATTTCGCCTCGGCGTCGTCGTCTCCATCGTCGGCGCGACCGCCTTCCTGATCTGGCTCGCCCGGGTCATGACAGAACGGGGAATCGGGGACGGCATGCTGGTGCTGCTCGCCGCTCCGTTCGTCGCGCATCTGCCCAATGACGTGGCCTATGGCGTTGAGATCGTCAGGACGGGGCTCGCGCCCGAATGGGCGCCGCTGGCGCTGGCCGCGCTGGTTGTTGCGGCCGTCGCGCTTCTCGTCGCTTCGACCACAACGGCCCGCAGGGATAGCGGTCTCGATATCTGGCCCCCGTTACTGGGAATGATCGTCCTCCAGACGCTCACGTTTGTCGTCCACGTGTTGG
Source organism: uncultured Alphaproteobacteria bacterium (assembly GCA_963805295.1). Lineage (GTDB taxonomy): Bacteria > Pseudomonadota > Alphaproteobacteria > Rhizobiales > Beijerinckiaceae > Roseiarcus. The sequence goes on from CAWDTW010000090.1 coordinate 20,968, forward strand.
CCGATCCGCTCGTCGACGACATGCCGCCTACAATTCGGCTCCTGGTCCTGCTCGCCGCGCAGGGCGGCCTTATCTGGCTGTTCGCCGCCTGGCGCGGGCGCGCGGACGGGGCGGACGCCGGCCCGCTCGGCGCCGAAATCCTCGTCTGCAGCGGCGCGCTGTTATTGTCGCTCGTGCTTGGCGTCGGCGGCCCAATGAGCGGCTGTTGGCTCATCCTATGCGTCGCCGCTGGATTGAGCGTGGCGAGCGGCAAGGCGCAAGTGGACGGCGGGCTGTCGGGTCCGACGCCCACGGCCTGACCTGCGCCGGTCAACGACCCCTTTACGTCGAGTCCGGCCGCCGGCTTCGCGCTAAACAGCAGTCATCCCGGAAGCGGCGATCGTGATTTCAACGCGCTCGAGCCGAAATGAGGATAGTGAAATCGACATGCTCTGCGTCGCAGCGCGGGCGAAGTGCGGACGCGTCTGTACGCGCGACGAAACCTGCCGGTCCTAGCCTCGCTCGCAATCCTGTTGACCGACGAAGATCACAGTAAGGAGAATCAACGCGGTGATGCGGAAGGCCGCCTGCTGGCCGTTCCAGACCTGAGACTGCCACATCGCGTACCATTCACCGCCGATCGCGGTAAAGCCCACGAACCAGATCAGGAGTCCGCCGGCGGCGCCGATATAGACAAAGCGCTTGGCGTCATGAAACATCCGCGCCTTCAATTTCCGCGCGCGCCAGAGCTCCACCGCTCCTAAGGCGAACAGGGCGGCGGTCAGTCCCTCCCCGGTGACGATCGACCAAAAGGCGATCCGCCAGATCAGAGGGATCGGGAGGGCGTGGTCCAACATTGCGCTGTCGGGCGCAACAGTGTCCATGCTGAGAACGTGCTCCACGTATTTGAGATTGGCGCCCGGGTCATGAATGTTCGCGTAGGCGATCAAAGCGGTGAGAATCGCGAGCCCTCCGCTCATGATGATTTTGAGAATTCGTTCGATCATCATTTTTTTGTTCCAATCGCAGCGGCGGCCAGTCGAATTGCCTGACGCTACCGCAAACCTTATTGGTCCGATATCTTTTTCCAGCTTGAGTTCGAACAAATCTTTCCCGGCCGCTCGAACACGGCGGCCCCAAAGCGGGCCTGGCGCTACACGCGCAATTCTTTCGGACTGGCCCGCGGGGCTCGGCTTCGCGGGGTAAAGCAAGGTGCGGGTCGGGCGGACGGCTCTCGCCGCCTGATCATCAACCGCCATTCAATGAGCTTGGGAGGACCGTCGCGAGGCGATCTTTCTCTTTGCAGGCACCAATCACCGGGCAGTCCAAACCCGAACCGCGAACGGCCGCTATCGCCCAACTGCAACGTGCGCCGTCGCGATCTGCTATGTCCGCTTAACGTCGGGACCTGCCGGAGGCTTTAGGTGCACGAAACACGCCTGTTGCGCGACCCGACCGCCTCAAGGCTTTCGCGCATCGATCGTCACGGACGCGACGCCGTGGCCGCCGAGGCTTGCCTCGGTGACGATGCGAACGGAATTGCCGGAGATGCTCACGTCGCCCTCCCAGCGGTCGCCGAGGATGTAAGTGCGCACCAGGGTCAGGTCGAGGCGCGAATAGGTCGAGCCGTCCTCGTCGAACGCGCGGTTGGAGGCGGCGTCAAGAATATGCAGATAATAAAACGTCCCGCTGCCGCCGCCGCTCCAGGCGGCCAGGAACACCAGCAAGCCGTTGGCCGTGGCGCCGCGGTATTCGTAAGCCATCGTTTCGGGGCCGTTGAACGAGCCCGAGCCCGGCTTCATCTGCCCGACCCAGCGGCCGTTCGTCTTGATGGGATCGGCGTAGCGGTTGCTGTCGATCGACGCGTTCGCGTCGATCGACACGACGATCGGCCGGTTGTCCAACATCCACGCATCGCCGAAGTCGGCGAAAATTTCCGGCGGGATAGGTTTGCCGCCGATCGTGAACGACTTGCGCACCTCGTCGAGCGGATCGGCGGCGAAGGCCGTCGCGGCCGACCCGCAATAAAGCGCCAGGAAGATCAGAATTCGCCGCAGCATTTTTCGCGCCTTTCAACGAGCAAGGAATTGCGACAAGACCGCGCGCAGCGACCAGGGGTTAGGTTCGATCACGGAATGGACGTCGTCGATCGCCCAGCGTCCGCGCTCCCAGACGAGGTCGTAGCGGATCTCGTTCTCGCGATCCGATTTACGCGCCCAATTGTCAGGCGTGAGCTTCGCGACGACGCTCGCATGCGAGACGTCCCGCGAGAGCGTCTTGACCGTAAACCTCCTGACCTCCAGCCCTTGCGAATTGGTCGCGACGTCGAAATCGACTGCGCCGAGTTCGTCGCTCGTCTCGCGAGCGCGTGTGTCGCACTGCGCCCATAGCGCGGTCAGCGCGCGCGAAAACCATTCCCCGCGTCGCGCGCCGTCGAGCCAATGCGCCCAAACCTCGGCCTCCCGGGCGTCGGCGTAGATCGAGGCGACATAGCGGGCGGGATCCGACGGGGTAGCCTGCGCCCCGACTATTGCGGCGAAAGCGAGGACGCCCGAGATGAGAGCGACAGTGCGCGCAAAGCCGAAAATAGACATCGGCGGCATCGTAGACTGATTCGGTCTCGGCATCGACGACGGACGCATCTCAAGCGCCTTGCCGGCCACCCAATCGTGTTGTGCTGCGCATGTCGGTCAGTCTCAGCCAACTCTCCCCAATCCACAGTTGGTGACATTCGGCGTGGACGACCCTTTCCCTCCAACTCCAACGCTCGCCCTCGCGATCTGGAATGGCCGCTTGACGTGTGCGCCGTGAGAAGGCGGCGCTTTCCAGTGGGTGCAAGCCCCACCCGGCAACCGCTCCAGCCGGAAGCAACCGGAGCAGTCATGGAGGTGACGAAATGGCTGAAGCCTTCGGTGTAGCAGGTCACATATAGGTGACGGCGCGAGTGTGCGGGCCGCAACGCGAGTGAACGCCGAGCAAGCCTCGAAAAGGACGATGTGCAGGCCGACCCGACAACGTTATCGGGGAAGGCTGTTACGGCTGGGGGAGATGAGCGAGGACGACGCCCAGCCGCTGCACCGGGGTAGTGGCGGCAGCACGCACACAAGGAAAGCGCGCGCAACACGGGAAGCCCCAGAGCGTGGTCAGGGATGACCAACCAGACGCCCGCGAGGGACAGGCTGGGCGCTGTGGGGTGGCGGAGAGGCTTGGAGTATCGCTGAAGCCGGGTAACGCCGGGGGAGGGAAGGGGCCTCAGTTCAAGACAGACGCAAGACGTAGCGAGGGACCTGGAGATTGGGCAACCTATCAACTCCGAACAGCGTTCAGAAACTGCAAACGGCGTTGCACGCGAAAGCGAAGGCAGAACCCGGCTACCGCTTCTACGCCCTCTACGACAAGATCAGCCGCGAGGACATTCTGGCGCACGCCTATGCCCAGTGCCGCTCCAACAAGGGCGCGCCGGGCGTGGATCGTCAGGACTTCGAGGACATCGAGGCGTACGGGGTGGAGCGATGGCTTGGCGAACTGGCGCTTGCGCTCAGGCAGGAGACTTACCGACCGGACCCTATCAGACGAGTGTACATACCGAAGGCCAACGGCAAACTCAGGCCGCTGGGCATCTCAACCTTGCAGGATCGGGTCTGCATGACAGCAGCGATGCTGGTGCTGGAGCCGGTCTTCGAAGCCGACCTTCCACCGGAACTCTATGCCTACCGTCCCGGGCGAAACGCCCAACAGGCGGTGGTCGAGGTGGAGGAGCTGCTGTTTCGCGGCCATCCGGAAGTTGTGGACGCCGACCTCGCGGACTACTTCGGGAGCATTCCGCATGCCGAGCTTTTGAAGTCGGTAGCGCGCCGGATCGTTGATCGGCGCGTGCTGCATCTGATCGGGATGTGGCTGGACTGCCCCGTAGAAGAAACCGACGATCGCGGTCGGAAGACACGCACGACCGAGGCGCGGGACAAGCGGCGCGGCATCCCGCAGGGCTCACCCATCTCACCGCTACTGGCGAATCTCTACATGCGCCGGTTCGTGTTGGCATGGAAGATGTTCCGGCTTGAGCGAAGCCTCGGCTCTCGCCTCATAACCTACGCGGACGACCTCGTGATCCTGTGCAGAAGGGGCAAAGCCGAAGCGGCCTTGCAACGACTGCGGGAGATCATGGGCAAGCTGAAGCTCACGGTGAACGAGGAGAAGACGCGGATCTGCAAAGTGCCGGAAGGAGAGTTCGACTTCCTGGGATACACGTTCGGGCGAATGTATTCGGCGAGGACCGGCCAAGCCCGTATCGGCTACCGGCCGTCAAAGAAAAGCATTCAGCGCGTGGTCGAGAAAAAATCCACGCGCTGACCGACCGATCGGGAACATGGCAAGAGACCACAACGCTGGTGAGTAAAGTGAACCGCACGCTGCGCGGATGGGCGAACTACTTCCAAGTAGGAACCGTCAACAAGGCGTATCGGGCGCTCGACGCTTACACAGCCGTGCGGTTGCGCCGGTGGTTGCGCTCCAAGCACAAAGTCAGGCGACGCAAGGGCGGGAGCTATCCACTCTCGCACCTTTACGGGCATTTCGGGCTCGTACGTCTAGGCCGGCTTGGGCACGACGTGTCGTGGACGAAGGCGTGAGGTCTTGTCCGAGAGCCGGATGCGGGCGATCCGCATGTCCGGTTCGATGAGAGGGGTGTGGAAACGGAGCCACGGCTGAGCCACTAAGGCACCGTCAGACGAAAGGGGCGGAAACAGACATGCTCGGCCTAACGCCACCGCGCCACACTCCTACTCTACCAACTCCGATCGTCCGTTGCGCAGGTAAAACTTTCACCACTAGGAGCCGCTGTCCGCCAAGACGGGCTTCCCGAGGCAGGCTGGACCCGCCTAGCCGCATGGGGGCGGCGGTTACAGGATTATTTTTTCGGCTTCCACGCTCGCGCCATCCGTTGCGCTTCGGCGATCTGATCGGGCGTCATCTTGGCGGCCACTTCATCGCGACCCTTGGCCGCTAGATCACGCAGTTCGGTATCCTCTGCTTGTGATGCCGCCAAGCTATACAACATGTACGCTCTGATATAATCCTGCGCCACGCCATCGCCTCTGGCGTACATCGCGCCGAGGTTATTCTGCGCAACCGCCAAGCCTTGGTCGGCGGCCTTTCGGTACCATGCAGCAGCCTGCGCATAGTCCTGCGGCACGCCCAGACCACGGTCGTACATCGCCCCGAGATTGTTCTGCGCGCCGGCATCTCCCTGGTCGGCGGCCTTGCGGTACCACGCGGCGGCCTGCGCGTCGTCCCGCGGCGCGCCCTGGCCCTTGGCGTGCATCGCGCCGAGATTATTCTGCGCAACCGCCAAGCCCTGGTCGGCGGCCTTTCGGTACCACGCCAGGGCCTGCGCATAGTCCTGCGGCACGCCCCGACCTTCGAAGTACATGATGCCAAGGCTGTTTTGGCCGCCGGCATGTCCCTGGTCGGCGGCCTTCCGATACCACGCGACGGCCTGTAAGTCGTCCTGCGGCACGCCCAGACCACGGTCGTACATCGCCCCGAGATTGTTCTGCGCGCCGGCGTCTCCCTGGTCGGCGGCCTTGCGGTACCACGCGGCGGCCTGCGCGTCGTCCCGCGGCGCGCCCTGGCCCTTGGCGTACATCGCGCCGAGATTATTCTGCGCAACCGCCAAGCCCTGGTCGGCGGCCTTTCGGTACCACGCCAGGGCCTGCGCGTCGTCCTGCGGCAGACCGCGACCGTCGTCGTACATTTCGCCGAGGATGAACTGCGCGGCGGCGACCCCTTGGTCCGCGGCTTTGCGGTACCAGGCGGCGGCCTGCGCGGCGTCCTTTGGCACGCCCTGGCCGTCGTCGTACATCGCGCCGAGATATAACTGCGCGGCTGCGTATCCCTGGTCGGCGGCCTTGCGATACCAGGCCATGGCCTGAGCGTCGTCCTGCGGCACGCCGCGACCGTCGTCGTACATCTCGCCGAGGCTGAACTGCGCGGCGGCGACCCCCTGGTCGGCGGCCTTGCGGTACCATGTCGCGGCCTGCGTTTCGTCCTTCTGCACGCCGCGGCCACTGGCGTACATCGCGCCAAGGTTGTTCTGCGCGTCCGCATTCCCTTGGTCGGCGGCCTTGCGATACCACGCGACGGCCTGCGCGGCGTCCTGCGGCGCGCCCTCGCCGCCCTCGTACATCGCGCCGACGCTGAACCGCGCGACGGCGTCTCCCTGGTCGGCGGCCTTGCGAAACCACGCCAGGGCCTGCGCATCGTCCTGCGGCACCCCCTGGCCGCCGTGGTACAGTGCGCCGAGGCTGAACTGCGCGGGCGCATATCCCTGATCGGCGGCCTTGCGGTACCACGCGGCGGCCTGTCCGGGGTCTACCGGCACGCCATGCCCGAACGCGAACATCACGCCAAGGGCGTTCTGCGCGGCGGCATAGCCCTGGTCAGCGGCCCTTTCGGAACCAGGTCACGGCTTGCGCGTCGTCCTGCGGCGCGCCCTGGCCTTTGTGGTACATCTTGCCGACAGAATACTGCGCCTTGGCTTCCCCCTGCCCGGCCAACGGACGCCAAAGCCGCAGCGCCTCCGCGTAGTCGCCACGCTGAAACGCGGCCTGGCCATCTTCAAATTCTCCTGCCGACGCGACGCCGAACAAGACGAGCGAGAGAACGCCGCCGGCAAAGAGAGATGTGATCCGCTGCTTCATTGGGCGGCCCGCCTCGCGGACGTCAAACTCGATACGATTAGACGCCCGCTTCTTTGGGAGCGTCAACCGGTTTAGCTCTGCTGGCGATCATTGGATTGGGCCGCGATCCGCAATGACCGCTCAACGTCCGATACCGGAATACGGGAAAATGGGTATCCCCTTCACTGCCCCTGAGGGACGTGGTACGCTTGTCTGGTGGACACCGCTCGACACCCGGTCGCTGGACTTGATTACCCGCGCACGTTTCAGGCGATGGACGAACGCTTCCGTGACGACGCGGCCTGCCGCGAGTACATCCGTCGTTTGCGCTGGCCTCGGGGATTCACCTGCCCCCATTGCGGAGAGGCGGGGGAGCCATGGGTGATGGCAGGGGGATGGCTGCGGTGTCGGGCCTGCCGCAAACAGACATCGCTGACCGCCGGGACGATCTTCGAGGGCACCCGTAAGCCGTTGCGGACGTGGTTTCTGGCGATGTGGTTCGTCATCAGCCAGAAGAATGAGGTCAGTGCGCTCGGCCTCCAGAGGGAATTGGGGCTTGGCAGCTACGAAACTGCCTGGACCTGGCTGCACAAGCTGCGCCGCGCCATGGTCCGGCCGGGCCGGGACCTGCTGTCTGGTACGATCGAGGTTGATGAAACCTATGTTGGTGGCCCGGAACAGGGTACGCGAGGCCGAGAAACCGAGAGCAAGGCCATCGTCGCCATAGCAGTCGAGAAGAACGGCCGGGGGCTTGGCCGCATCCGCCTTCAGCAGATCGGAGATGTCTCGACAGATAGCCTGCTTCCCTTCGTCCAAGGCGCTGTGGAGCGCGGGGCGATGGTTCACACCGACGGCTGGAGGGGTTATGCCGGACTGGCGGCGGCCGGTTACCAGCATCAGGTCACGGTCCTCAGCGGCGGCTCCGAGCCGGCCCACGAAGTCATGCCGCGCGTCCACCTCGTCGCCTCGCTGCTCAAGCGATGGCTGATCGGTAATCACCAGGGTGGCGTCCAGCATCAACATCTCGACTACTACCTCGACGAATTCACCTTCCGCTTCAATCGCCGCAGATCAAAGGCCCGCGGGCTGCTCTTTCATCGCCTCGCCCAACAAGCCCTCGCCGTTGGACCCGCGCCCTACAACGCCATCGTCAAGCCACCGGGTTCCAGCGACTCCCGGACAACGGGGCAATGAAGGGGATACCCAGTTACGGGAATAGCGCGACGGCGCCCGCCGCCGCCATCAAGTGGTCCTCGTCCATCGCTACCGAGCCGAACCGCCCCTGAAACAGATGGTTTGGCGCGCCCGCGGGTTGACGAAGCCGGCATAGAGCCGGCGCCCCCGGGAGAGCGCCAGCGCGAGCCCATCGCCGTCATCGGGCGCGAGGATCAGATGGACGGGGATTGGGCATCAGGCAATAGGCCCTTCAGGCGACGCCGAAGCGCCGGCCGGCGGGTCCCCTCTTCTCCGCGAAGCGGGGAAGGTGCCGCGTAGCGGCGGATGGGGTGCGGAAAGCAGGTATGGATCGATGCAGGTTTGCGGTGACGGTCGTGCAATCCGACCTGGCCCGAAGCAGCGGACCACACCCCATCCGGCGCCATAGGGCGTCGAAAGACGGGCGTCTCTCGACGCCCTATGGCGCCACCTTCCCCAGCAAGCTGGGGAAGGGGCCCGCGCGGGGCTCGAAGACTATTTTCTCGCCGCGGTTGCCACGCTGGGTGACGTGATGGGGAAGACCGGGGACGACGAAGCGGGCGATGCGGGCCATGGGGGAAATCGAGGACAGGGGCCGCAGCATGTCGCGGAATGGGGGTTAAGTAAAGATCGCGGTAGGGACGCCCATTACTGGGCGCCCCCCGCACAGAACCGGACGGGCCCGATTAAGGCATCCGGCTCCCACCTTGGATATCTGACGGCAAAGCGTGCGCGCGGCCACGGATGGAGAATGCGCGGCGTTGGCAGCCACCGGTCGAGGATCGAACGCATATTCCGCCAAGAGGTGCGATCCTTCTGGCTTCGGCGGCGAAGCGCCCGAATCCAGAGTTCGCCCACAAGATGCTGGAAGCTGCTCAGGGCGGCGATGTTGGTGGGCACGGCGTGGTAGTTGTACCAGCCGACGACCACCCGTTTCAGCCAGCCTCCCTGTTCAGGGATGGACGCGTGCCGATGCCGCCGGAGTTCCTCCTTGATCGCACGCAGCTTGGCGCGCATCCGGTCGCGCCGGGACTTTCGCCGAAGCAAAAAGCCGCCGCGCCGAGTGCGCCCGCAGATATGCGTGAATCCGAGGAAGTTGAATGTCTCCGGTTTGCCCGCGCCGCGCCGCTTTCGGTTCGCCGCAGCGAAGCGGCCGAACTCGATGAGACGCGTCTTGTCGGGATGCAGCGTCAGCGCGAACCGCGCCATGCGCTCTTTCATGTCCGTCCAGAACCGCTCGGCGTCGGCCTTGTGCTCGAAGCCTGCGACAATGTCGTCGGCGTAGCGCACGAGGATGACCTGCCCCCGGGCGTGGCGTCGCCGCCATTGATGCGCCCAGAGGTCGAAGACGTGATGCAGGTAGATGTTGGCCAAGAGAGGCGAAATCACCGCACCTTGCGGGGTTCCGCCCTCCGTCGCCGTCACCTGTCCTTCGTCGCTCACCCCGGCCTTCAGCCATTTGCGGATCAGTCGGATCACTCGCCGGTCGCCGATCCGGTGTTCGACGAAACGGATCAACCACTCGTGGTCGACCGCATCGAAGAACCCTTGGATGTCGGCGTCCAGCACCCAGCCCACCTTCGTGCTGTCGATCCCCACCCATAGGGCGTCCAGCGCATCGTGCTGGCCGCGCCCGGGCCGGAACCCATACGAGAACCCGAGGAAATCCTCCTCGTAGATCGCGTTCAGCACCTCGGCCACCGCGCGCTGGACGATCTTGTCCTCCAGTGCGGCGATGCCGAGCGGGCGCAGCTTTCCATCCGGCTTCGGAATGAACCGTCGCCGCGAGGGTTGCGCCCGATATGCTCCGCTGTGAACCCTGCGATGCAAGTCTTCGAGGCGCGCCTCGAGTCCCTGCCCGTAGTCCTCCCAGGTCACGCCATCAACGCCCGGCGCGGCTTCCCGCTTCAACGCTTGGTAAGCCCATCCGAGCGCGTCGACGTCGACATGATGCAGGAGCGCGGTGAACCGCTCCTCCTTCTTCAGCCTCGCGGCTTGCCGTACGCGGTCCAGGCCGTGGGACGCGCCTTCCCGGCTCGGTGTCCGGAGCGTGCCGCCCTGTCCCGCGTTCTCCTTGGCCCCCGCCCTTGGCTCCACCGGCTCCTCGGCCGGTCGCCCGGCTTCGTTCGTCGGCTTCACGGCTACTATGGCGGGACCTGACTTCTCACGCCCGTGCATCATCGGCTTCGGCTCGTCGCCTTCCCGATGCGGACCTTCGGCTCGCGCCGACGGCCAAGCGTGGAGATCTCCCGGTTTCCGAACGAGGAGCTTGCGCACATGCCAGGGTCTGCGACCTCGCGGGACCGGCGATGCGCTCGCATTGGCGCGCACCTCCGTGTTGCCTTCCGCCGTGACAAAAGCGTCGGCGTCCCGATTGATAATTTCGCGGCTCGATGGCTGGCCTATGCATTCCCCTGCCGACGCTTCGCCTCCGGCCTCGCGACCGAAAACGCACGGCTCGGGGCCGGTGTGGTTCGCTACTCCTTCACCGCAGTGGACTTCCACCACCTACTCCCCGCCGGCCTCCCGGCGCACTGTCACCGTAACCCGCCGTAACCCGTGCGTCCCGACGGCGCGCATCGCCAGTGGAGGAAGGTTCCACGCAGGGAGTTGTCGATAGCCCTGGTAGCTGACGAGCGGTTTTGCTGGGCGACTGGCGGGATCGAAGCCTCGTGACAAAGGCCGCCTTGGGCGGCTGAGCACGCCAGCGGGCCGTAACGCGAGTGAAGCTCGAGCAGGCCTCGAAAGTCGAGATGCGAACGCCGACACGCCGGATTACCGGGGAAGGCCGCGCGAAGGGGGAAGGCATCGACACATGCACCCTTTCGGTTCGCCGGGGTAGTGAGCACGGCACGCTGGATAAGGTGGTGCGGGTAATCGGGGGAGACCCGCGAAGGCGAAGCGCAGGCCTCGACGCCATCGCAAAGGATGGCGGCCCGAGCGGGAGTCGGACAGGGGCGTAGTAGCGTCGAGGCTGGGTAATTCCGGCGGAGCCAAGGCCCCTGACTTCAGACGCGCTTGCAATGAGGGCGAAGGTCGTGGCGATTGGCGCAAGCCTGAAAACGCCGAATGCGATCGGGAGCCTTCCGAACAAGCTTTACAGCACGGCGAAGGCGACGCCGATGGGTCGTCGCCGTGGGCCTGCTGCGGTCTGTCGGAAAGCCGGATGCGGGCAATCCGCACGTCTGGTTTGATGAGCGGGAAAGGGAAACGAAGCCATTGGCCCAGCCTCAAGCCGCCGCGCCCTTCCTCGACTCTACCTTCATCGTAGTGGACTGGCGCCACCTACTCCTCGCCGGCCTCCCGGCGCACTGTCACCGTAACCCGATCGCCCGCACAGCCGACTTGCGCGATCTCGAACGCCGCCGCGCCGGATCCCTTATACTTCAAGAGCGTCAAGCTGTAGCCCCTTCTTCGTGGCGTCGACGCTCTCCAAAACCGCGATGAAATTTTCCGTCGCGAGAGCGCGGGCGAGCTTCAGCTTTCCCTTCAGCGTTGATTCCCGCGCGACTTGCGCTTATGTTGCAACGTAGAACCAAGAGGAGCGCCAGCCATGCGCGAGATCAGCGTGCGGGACGCGAACCAGAATTTCTCGCAAGTGATCGCCGCGGCCGAACGCGGGGAGACCATCGTCGTCACCAAGAACGGCAGGCCCGTTGCCAAGATCACGCCGCAATCGCAAGACCCCGCCAGCGATCCCGAATGGCGGGCCCGCTTCGCGGCGCTCAAGGAAAGCCTGCGATCGAAGCGCGGATCGGGTCGCCGTGTCGGGGCCATCACGGAGGACGACAAATACGGCGGCGATCCGGCATGATCCGCGTCGCGATCGACAGTAATATCCTCATCTACGCCGAAATCGAGCCCGAATTCGGCGAAGGGAATGCGGTCCGCCGATCTGATCCTTCGGACCGCGCGGGACGGCGTCATACCCGCGCAGGCGCTCGGAGAACTTCTTCGCTTCGTTCAACGTCGCTTTCCGGCCTCCTTCGAGGATGCGATCCGGCAGGCGACGCTCTACAAGTCCGTGTTCATCACGCCGCCGACGACTGACGCAATCATCAACAAGGCGGCCGAATTGGCGCGCGCGCATCGCTTGCAGGTCTGGGATTGCGTGGTCTGCGCGGCGTCCGCGCAGGCCGGCGCGAAGGTTTTGCTGACGGAGGACATGCAGGACGGGCGGATCCTCGATGGCCTCCGTCTGATGAACCCTTTCGCCGCGGCGAACGCCAAATCGATCGACGATCTGTTGGCCGAATGATACGCGCGGCCAGGGCAGGAGATCTCTCGGTTTCCGCTCGAGGAGCTTAGCGCACATGCCAGGGTCTTCGACCACGCAGGGCAGGAAGTGCGCTCGCGTTGAAGCGCAACCCCCGTTTCGCCTTCCGCTGTGACAACGGCGTCGGCGCGCCGATTGATTCTTTCGCGGCTCAATGGCTGGCCTATGCGCTCCCGTGCCGACGCTTCGCCTCCTGCCTCGCGGCCGACGACGCACGGCTCGGGGCCGATGCGGGTCGCTACTCCTTCATCGCAGCGGACTTCCACCGCCTACTCCTTGCCGGTCTCCCGGCGCACCTGTCACCGTAATGGCGTAATGCCGGACTGCTGAACGCGTTGACATCACGAAAGGCGGCTCGGACTCTTCCGTCTGAATTTGACCACTAGTAGTAGCACCGGCGATAATGAACGTTGCCGTATGGGTCGTACCAGCGGCAACGATAGCGACGGTGATAATAGTAAGGGCCGCCAAATGGGCTCCAAGGCGCGGTGACCAGAGCGCCCGTTGCGCCGCCCACTACAGCTCCGACCGGCCCGCCGACTACAGCTCCGCCAACAGCGCCGGCCGTCGTGCCCGCGGTCTGGACTGGGGTGGCGCAGGCGGCCAAGGTCAAGGATGCCAGCACCACGAGCGCAAACTTGTCCATGGTGCAAACCTCGAAACCGTTCGTGGATAGGGTCGGTGCGAGACTATCGTGCCAGTCTCGCTAACGCAAAGATGCTTCGCAAGGCCCTCACAAGACGGTTGCCTCTTCGAGAGCGCGATTCGCATTGGCCGGCGCGTCGTTTCCATTCCGCCGTATGACGTCAAGCTGGGGACCTTCAATCGAGCGGCATTTGAGTAAACATGCCAGTGTCACCGTAATAACGTAATACCGTAACCAAACTCACCCGCCAGCGCTACCTATTTCCTGACGGGCCCATAGCTTCACCAACGCTACGACCACTTGACAGAGTGTGTCAGGCCTTCTCCAGAATTTCTATCACCTTGTTCGCATCCTCCCGCAGAGTCCACCGCCACGTAGGCGAGAAACTGTGTGCCAATCACGGAGCCAGAGAAGCCGCGCAGGTTAATTCGCTCTTCGGCAAGCTTCTGAGTCAACTCCGCGGCGATGCCCGGCCGGTCACGGCCCATGACTCGAACGGAATGGAGGGTATTCGCCACGTTAAAACCCACCTGCGCGGCTGCAGCGATTTCCCTGTCACCCTGGAGGGGCGTGACGAACAACACTCCCTTGCCGGATTCTGCGCGCCGGGCGATGATGAATTGCAGGTCTGCGCCCGCGTCCCGCAGCGTAGCCAGCGCCTGCGCAAGGCCGCCGGGTCTGTCTTCGATGGTTGCCGCCCACACATCGACACGTTCCACGAGAAGATCCATAATAGCTCTCCGTCCTCTCAACTGTGCGATCAGGGAAATCTGGGTCACAACTCGCCCAACAGCAAGGGTCCCGTCGCGAATTGTGTTGGAATTGGTCAGCGCGTCTTCGGGCGGCATGAGGCTATCCGATCATGCGGCGAGGTCAATGGTCTGATCGGTCGGCTTTTCGGATAAGGTCTGCCATCCGTCGACCTTGCGCATGGTGATCTGGCCTGAAGCGAGTAGCGCCCAGAACATCATCGCGGCGGTTTCGGCGCAGGGAAGCACGGTCTGGGTCTTGATCCGGCGCTTGAACTCCTCGTGCAATCGCTCGATCGCGTTTGAGGTCCGGATCGACTTCCATTGGCTGGGCGGGAAGCGCGTGAAGGTGAAGGGCTTGTCGCCGGTTACGGTGACACGCCCGTAATTCCCTTTTCTTGCACCTCCCCCCGCCGCATCACCCGCCGTCGCGCTCGCGTTTCGGCTTGGGCTCGCGCTTGCCGGGCGCGACGGCCCGGCCGAGACGGCGGCTGATTGCCTCCTGAAAGGCGCGGTCGCCGAGCGGGCGGCCGATCCGTTCCTTGCGGCGCAGCGTGGGCCAAAGCCGGGATCGTCGCGATTGGCATCGAGGAGATCGGCGAACTTCGGCGCCCGGTCGAGGAGCGGTGGCGCCTCGACCAGCCCGTCGTCGCGGGCGGATGAGATGCGCGCTTAACGCTCGAATGGGGCCGGTCGGCCGCGCGCTCGATCAGCCGCGCGCGCCGGGTTCAGCGCGACGGCGCGTTGGCGAAGCCGGCGTAGAGCCGGCGCCCCGGGAGAGCGCCAGCGCGAGCCAATCGCCGTCGTTGGGCGCAAGGATCGGATGGACGGGGATTGGGCATCAGGCAATAGGCCCAACAGGCGACGCCGAAGCGCCGGCCGGCGGGTCCCCTCTTCTCCGCGAAGCGGGGAAGGCGCCGCGTAGCGGCGGATGGGGTGCGGAAAGCAGGTATGGATCGATGCAGGTTTGCGGTGACGGTCGTGCAATCCGACCTGGCCCGAAGCAGCGGACCACACCCCATCCGGCGCCATAGCCCGTCGAAAGACGGGCGTCTCTCGACGCCCTATCGCGCCACCTTCCCCAGCAAGCTGGGGAAGGGGCCCGCGCGGGGCTCGAAGACTATTGTCTCGCCGCGGTTGCCGCGCTCATGTGACGTGATGGGGAAGACCGGGGACGACAATGCGGGCGATGCGCGTCATCGGTGCAGTAAAGCAGATATGCGGCAATTGGTAATAACGGGCCATCGCGGTAGGGAACAGACATGCTCAGCCTAACCTCACGAATCCCCTCATTTTGAAGGACTCGAAAACGCCTGAATTTTTGATTCTCGCGCATGGCGATGTGGCGAATCGTGCGGGCAGGCGGGGATGCGCAAGTCGATCGATCGGATGGAATTGGTTCATGATTTTCTGAAGCGCGCGTTTTCGGGGAGCTTGCACGCCAAGCGGATTTTTCGCTGGCCAATGGGACGTTGGGGGTTCTGACGGGGGCGTCGTTGGCCGTTTCGGTCATCGGGCACGCGCTGGCGCAAGCGCGCGGTCTGATGGACAGACACGCGATCAAACAGGTCGATCGCCTGCTGAGCAACGCCGGGGTCGTCGTAGGGGACCTGTTCGCGCCATGGGCGCGCGAGGTCGTGGGCCAGCGCAAGGCGATCGTCGTGGCGATGGATTGGACCGATTTCGACGCCGACAATCAGGCCACGCTCGCTTTGAACCTCATCACGCGCCACGGCCGGGCGACGCCGCTCCTGTGGCTGACGGTCGACAAGGACGAACTGAAGGACCGGCGCAACGACTTCGAAGACCTCTGCCTGACGCGTTTGAAGGCGATCCTGCCCGAGGGCGTGGCGGTGACGATCCTGGCCGATCGCGGCTTCGGCGACGTCAAACTGTTCGAATTCCTCGAAAGCCTCGGCTTCGGTTACGTCATCCGCTTTCGCGGCAACGTTCATGTGACCGCGGCGGACGGTGAGACGCGCCTGGCCGCCGACTGGGTCGGCAAGAAAGGGCGCGCGCGCCTTCTGCGCGGCGCCGAACTCACCGCCGCCCGCCACAAGGTCGGCGCGGCGGTCTGCGTCCACGCCAAGGGGATGAAGGAGGCTTGGCATCTGGCCGCCAGCGATGCGACCGCGAGCGCCTCCCAGATCGTCAACCTCTACGCCAAACGATGGACGATCGAGCCGGGGTTCCGCGACACCAAGGATTTGCGTTTCGGCATGGGCCTGAGCGTCCTGCGCATCGGCGATCCGCAACGGCGCGACCGTCTGCTGCTGCTCAACGCCTTGGCGATCCTCCTCCTGACCCTGCTCGGCGCGGCCGGCGAAAGCCTCGGCATGGACCGATCGCTCAGAACCAGCACGATCAAACGCCGCGTCCATTCGCTGTTTCGCCAGGGCTGCCTGCTCTACGATCTCATCCCCAACATGCCCGAGCGACGCTTGAGACCGCTCGTTGACAAATACGAAGAATTCCTAAACCAAAACAACGCTTTCACACAAACCTTCGGCCCCGCCTGAATGAGGGGATGCGTGAGCAGCCTAACGCCACCGCGCGACACTTCTACTCTACGGACTCTGGCCGTTCAACGCGGATAATTTCGAGTCAGACTCTAGATTTGCTATGAATAAAGGAGGGGATAAACATGAGAAAAGCAGCTCTAATAATTGGCCTGTTCCTAGTTGGATTTCAAGCGATTGCGGCGGATTGCCCCGTGCAAATTGGTGACGAAGACTATCTCGATAAAGTGGGCAGCGCAATTAAAGCCAGCAAAAGCTGCGAGGGCGGCGCCGCCATTGCTGAAGCCTGTGCGCTGGGAGCTTCTGGAGATGGTGCGATCACACCGGTCGCCGAACGCAAATGCGGCTTAGATTTCTAGAACAAGATCACTGCCTCGGACAAGAAGATTTACAACGGACTTCAAGCAAAATGCGACGCCAAATATAAGGACATGCAGGGTACAATGTATATAAGCGCCGCAGCCTTTTGCCGACTGAGAGTAGCGCGTCTCTTTTCTGACCTTTATTCTCCGGCAGAATGACTTGTTGAACCCGCCATTGCATTCTACGTAAAATAGAGTGCAGGGGCAGCGGCTGAGCCAGGCGAACGTTCGCTCGACGGCCCACCGACGTGAGTGATTTGATTACGCTTCCTGCGCCGTCGAAGGGCGCCGGTTAGCTTCGGCTCGTCGCCTTCCCGATGCGGACCGCTCACCTCACGCGCGGCCAAGGTCGAGGTCTCCCGGTTTCCGGTCGAGGAGTTTCCGGACATGCCAGGGTCTTCGACCACGCAGGACCGAGCATGCGCTCGCGTTGACGCGCATCCCCGTTCGGCCTTCCGCTCATGACAATGCGTCGGCGTCCGGATTAATTCATTCGCGGCTCGATGGCTGGCCTATAGGCGCCCCTGCCGACGCTTCGCCCCCGGCCTCGCGGCCGACGACGCACGGCTCGGGGCCGATGCGGTTCGCTATTCCTTCGTCGTAGTGGGCTGGCGCCACCTACTCCTCGCCGGCCTCCCGGCGCACTGTCACGGCTTGAAGCAGCGTCAATCGACGTCACACTAAATCGATGCGGAGGGAGCGGCCCACCGCGCTCGCGGCGCGCCGCAAAGTGTCGAGCGTGACCGACGGAATCGCCGGATCAAACAGCCGGTCGAGCTGGCGGCGGCTGGTTTTCATCCGCAAGGCCATTTCGACTTTGGTCAACCCTTGCTCCTCCATCGCCGCGGCAATCTGCTCGGCGATGAGTTCCTTGACGGCGTGATCTTCGGTTGCTTCAAGAATGCCCTGCTCGGCAAGGAACTCGTCGAAGGTTTCTTTGCTCACGCCGCCTTTGCGCTTCTGCGTCATTAGGTCACTTCCTTCATACGTCTCAGGGCAAGGTCGATATCGGCCTTCGGCGTCTTCTGAGTTTTCTTGACGAAGCCGTGCAGCAGGATCATGTGACCGTCGCCCATGCAAAAGATCACCCGCGCGATGCGGTTTCCGCCAAGCGTGCTGCGCACTTCCCAAAGTCCGGCGCCGAGCGACGCGCAATGCGGCCGGCCAAGGGGCCATCCGAATTCGACTTTTTGAATGTCCTTGCCGACGGTGTGACGGTCGGCTTCTGGCATTTCGAGAATCCATTCGCGAACCGGCTTGCGGCCCGCCGGATTCACATAGAATCGCGCGGGCAGCTTTTTTGCGCGATCAATCATCCGCATTTATCGTGCCAAAATTGGCACAATATTGCAAGCCCTTTCGGCGACCGTTTCGGCCTCTCGCGAGTCGCTTCCATTCTGCCGTATAGACCTTCAATCGAGCGGCATTTCAGCAAAAATGCAAGATCGCGGTAGGGACGCCCATTACTGGGCGCCCCCCGCACAGAACCGGACGGGCCCGATTAAGGCATCCGGCTCCCACCTTGGATATCTGACGGCAAAGCGTGCGCGCGGCCACGGATGGAGAATGCGCGGCGTTGGCAGCCACCGGTCGAGGATCGAACGCATATTCCGCCAAGAGGTGCGATCCTTCTGGCTTCGGCGGCGAAGCGCCCAAATCCAGAGTTCGCCCACAAGATGCTGGAAGCTGCTCAGGGCGGCGATGTTGGTGGGCACGGCGTGGTAGTTGTACCAGCCGACGACCACCCGTTTCAGCCAGCCTCCCTGTTCAGGGATGGACGCGTGCCGATGCCGCCGGAGTTCCTCCTTGATCGCACGCAGCTTGGCGCGCATCCGGTCGCGCCGGGACTTTCGCCGAAGCAAAAAGCCGCCGCGCCGAGTGCGCCCGCAGATATGCGTAAATCCGAGGAAGTTGAATGTCTCCGGTTTGCCCGCGCCGCGCCGCTTTCGGTTCGCCGCAGCGAAGCGGCCGAACTCGATGAGACGCGTCTTGTCGGGATGCAGCGTCAGCGCGAACCGCGCCATGCGCTCTTTCATGTCCGTCCAGAACCGCTCGGCGTCGGCCTTGTGCTCGAAGCCTGCGACAATGTCGTCGGCGTAGCGCACGAGGATGACCTGCCCCCGGGCGTGGCGTCGCCGCCATTGATGCGCCCAGAGGTCGAAGACGTGATGCAGGTAGATGTTGGCCAAGAGAGGCGAAATCACCGCACCTTGCGGGGTTCCGCCCTCCGTCGCCGTCACCTGTCCTTCGTCGCTCACCCCGGCCTTCAGCCATTTGCGGATCAGTCGGATCACTCGCCGGTCGCCGATCCGGTGTTCGACGAAACGGATCAACCACTCGTGGTCGACCGCATCGAAGAACCCTTGGATGTCGGCGTCCAGCACCCAGCCCACCTTCGTGCTGTCGATCCCCACCCATAGGGCGTCCAGCGCATCGTGCTGGCCGCGCCCGGGCCGGAACCCATACGAGAACCCGAGGAAATCCTCCTCGTAGATCGCGTTCAGCACCTCGGCCACCGCGCGCTGGACGATCTTGTCCTCCAGTGCGGCGATGCCGAGCGGGCGCAGCTTTCCATCCGGCTTCGGAATGAACCGTCGCCGCGAGGGTTGCGCCCGATATGCTCCGCTGTGAACCCTGCGATGCAAGTCTTCGAGGCGCGCCTCGAGTCCCTGCCCGTAGTCCTCCCAGGTCACGCCATCAACGCCCGGCGCGGCTTCCCGCTTCAACGCTTGGTAAGCCCATCCGAGCGCGTCGACGTCGACATGATGCAGGAGCGCGGTGAACCGCTCCTCCTTCTTCAGCCTCGCGGCTTGCCGTACGCGGTCCAGGCCGTGGGACGCGCCTTCCCGGCTCGGTGTCCGGAGCGTGCCGCCCTGTCCCGCGTTCTCCTTGGCCCCCGCCCTTGGCTCCACCGGCTCCTCGGCCGGTCGCCCGGCTTCGTTCGTCGGCTTCACGGCTACTATGGCGGGACCTGACTTCTCACGCCCGTGCATCATCGGCTTCGGCTCGTCGCCTTCCCGATGCGGACCTTCGGCTCGCGCCGACGGCCAAGCGTGAGATCTCCCGGTTTCCGAACGAGGAGCTTGCGCACATGCCAGGGTCTGCGACCTCGCGGGACCGGCGATGCGCTCGCATTGGCGCGCACCTCCGTGTTGCCTTCCGCCGTGACAAAAGCGTCGGCGTCCCGATTGATAATTTCGCGGCTCGATGGCTGGCCTATGCATTCCCCTGCCGACGCTTCGCCTCCGGCCTCGCGACCGAAAACGCACGGCTCGGGGCCGGTGTGGTTCGCTACTCCTTCACCGCAGTGGACTTCCACCACCTACTCCCCGCCGGCCTCCCGGCGCACTGTCACCGTAATACGCTATCTCTACGATCTAATGGATGCGGCCTACGACGCCGCCGCCATCCATGACCACAGCAAGGCGCTCGGCCATGCGCCGATCATCGATCGCAACTTTCGCGCCCAGCACGAAGCCAAGGCCGAATGGGCCAAAGAAGTCGAGCGCATGAAACTCATCCATATGCCCGATCCGGACGACGTGATTTTTGATTTTCGCACCCTGGCCGAACGCGTCAACGCCCGACTGAAGGATGAATTCGGCGCACGGTCCGTGCGCGTGCGCGGCGCGATCAAGGTCAAATGCCACCTCATGTTCGGCGTGGTGGCACTCGCGGTCGATCAAATACTCCGCGTCACGCAGCTCAGGCCCGCGCCAGCCTGAGCGCCGGCCGCTCCGCCCCGCGAACACAGGGAAAATTCGCCGCGTTCGATGAATTTTGCAAGAGGCTCCGTAGTTGACTGGCGCCACCTACTCCTCGCCGGCCTCCCGGCGCACGGTCACCGTAATTTGGGTCGTCCTCTAACAGGTGGCCGCGCCGTTGGCGCTCGAAACCGGCTAAGATGGACAAAGTGGAATTTTCACGCGCTTTATGGGAGGGCCGGATGGGCAGCATTATATTCTTGATATTCTTGCCTGGAATTCTTGGAAGCCAGTTGTTCTTAAATGGAGAAACCGTCTGGCCTCCGACCCCACTGGAAGCCAAATTCGGGTACCAGCGCATTGAAAAACTGGCCGACCCAGCAGTTACCTTCGGAGATCCAATTGACTCTGTCTTGTGTTTCGACGTCTACAAGCCTTTGTTGCGGGATCTCTCCGACATCGCGTCAGGGAACGCGGGAGCGCCGCGCCGCATTTTTCATCCTTTTGGCTATGATTGGCGCATCGATCTGCGGGAAATCGCGACGAACATTGCTGTGCGAATAGACGCGCTCCCGTCCAGCGATAAGGACGAAATCTGCTTTGTCGGCCACTCGATGGGATGCCTCGTCAACCGCCTGATCCTCGAAAGTGGCGTTTTCGACGACAGATCCTGGTTCAGATCCGTCCGCTCGTTTGCGGCGCTGGCAGGTCCCCACTTGGGATCGCCGACCGCGCTCATACGCGCCATGGGGTTGGAGGGATCGACAGGGTTGTCCGGGCCGGACATCAAGAATTTGGGAGCAAATCCAAGATACCCGGCTTTGTATCAGTTACTGCCGGCGCCGGGCCTCGCGGTCGTTCTCAACACGAAGGGCGACCAGCTCAAAGAACTCGATCTCTATGCGGCCGCTGTTTCGAAGCGTCTTGGTCTCAATACGACCAACCTCAATAAGGCGGCCGCGGTTCACAAGATATTATCGAAGAATAAACGACCGAGCCATGTTGAGTACATTTATCTCGCGGGTTCCGGCAACGACACGTGGGTGCGCGTCGACTTGAAGGGCGCGCAGGCGCTCCCTCGAAAAGGCAAGGAAGTCGGCGACGGAACGGTGCCGCTGTGGAGCGCCGTCAGCCCGGTTCGGGTCCATCACGCGGCGCCTGCGGCGCATGAGGACGTCTTTCGCAGCGAGCAGATCCGGACGCTGATGTATTTTTCCTTGGGCGCGAGGCCCGCAGCTGCCGCCTTCATGAGCGAGGGCCAAAAGCCCCTCGTGACCATCTTCCCCACTCATCCAATTTACGGATTGGGAAAGCCAGTCGACCTGATGCTGGCCCCGGTGATGCCGACCCATTCCATTCAGGGCGAACTGGTAGTGGAGTTCAACGATGGCGAGGGAGCGGTTGCATTCCAGCCTTTGGCGCGGCAGCCGTTGAGCTACAACGGCGTGCAGATCGAGCAACTTAGAGTAAGGCTCAATTCGCTGCCTACGGTCGGCTTTTATCGGGTGCGGTTCGAAGGTTCGCACGATATGTCATTGAACGGAGCGGCGATGTTTGGCGTCTCCGACGCTGGCGGCCCAACCGGAGCACCGTGAATGACGGATCGAGACAGCGTGATGCGAGAGGCCTCCGAGCTTCGTCGCTGGGCAGAGGCCGCAGGCGTCTTTAGTCAAGGACGCTCGGCGGCGGCCTTGCCGCAGCGAGATCTGCTGGGTCCCGCCGCCATGTTTTCCGCCAGCGCGGTCGAGACTTTTGTCTCAAAGCCCATGACGGCTGTCGGCTATGCTGCGTCCGGCCGGCGGGAACCCAGGATTTATATTTACACGCGCCGAAGGCTCACACTTGCGGAGCAAAAGGCGCTGCACGACAATGGATTGAAGACACAGGTCGAGTTTCGCGTGGCGCAGCCGTTCAGCGTCGCAACCCCTTCGACGGCGGCCCGAATTCCCGGCCATGTGTCACGGCGAGAGACTGTGTTGCGGTTCGTCGATCAGTGTCGGCAACGCCCGCGAGGCCGGGACCCTGGGCGCCCTGCTTGGCGACGAGCGAGGCGCGATATTCGGCCTTTCCTGCAACCACGTGACGGGCGGCTGCTCGAACGCGAGGATCGATATGCCTATCGTCGCGCCGGGAATCCTTGATGTTGGCGCCGGGGCTCCCGATCCGCGCACGATCGGACTCCATCGGAGGGCGCTGCCGTTCGTCCAGGGAGACCCTTCCTCTGTGCCAGGGTATCGCGATAATGCGGATGCGGCGATTTTCAAGGTCATCGATCCCGATCGCGTAACATCCTGGCAAGGCGAGGAATACGACACGCCAAGTCAAGTGGCCGATCCCGAAGAAGACGCGCCAGTTGAAAAAGTGGGCCGGACGACGCGGCGCACGAAAGGGTTTATCGAAAGCCGCTTGATTGGCCCTCAGCGCGTTGACTATAACTTAACAGTGTACCACTCTGCAGAAGAGAATGTTACGTTCAAGGGCACCGTTTTCTTCGAGCCGGTGTATATCCTCCGCGGAAACAGCAGCAGTTTCGCCATCGAGGGTGATTCCGGAAGCCTCGTGGTTCATCGCGAGGACGGTCATGATCCCGCCGCGGCTGTCGGCTTGGTGATTGGGGGCCATGGCAACGAGGAAACCTATATGATTCCGCTGAAACCCCTGCTCGACAAGCTTGGGTTGACCCTTGTCTCAGGTCATGGTCCCATTAAGTAGGACTTTGGGAAGGAATCTTACGTAGGGTTCAGGGAAGGAATTAAGCACCATTATGTTGTCGTACTGCCCGAGAGCCGAGCGAACCAAAAGGCAAACGATGTCAGAGATTGGGCGACAGTCAGCGCGGAAGGCCAGCTCTCAGACGCGCGAGGACTTGCTTCGTTTTCTGGAAGCGCCGCTTGGCACTGTCGTTGTGGCGAGGAGGCCGACGCCTTCTGGCGACGTTCTTGTTGTCAGAATGGTCTCTCCGAACGCCGTCCCGGCGGACCGGCGGTTGAAAGAATTCCGAGGCTTTGACGTCGATTACGAAACCGTGGGTCCTGTCAAAGCTGGGCGGTGGTGAGCCTTTTGTTCGACAAACTTGCACAGCTTGTCACGTTGCCACTCGGTGAGCGCGAGTGTGGGCGCTCAGGAATTGTCAGGCCCGCTGCCAGGTCATACGCCCCATTGCGCCCGCAGGTCCCCTCACCCCTGCCCCTCTCCCAACGGGAGAGGGGTCGCGAATGCCAGGGTCTTCGACCACGCAGGACCGGATATGCGCTCGCGTTGACGCACATCCCCGTTTTGCCTTCCGCTGTGACAACGGCGTCGGCGTCCCGATTGATTCTTTCGCGGCTCAATGGCTGGCCTATACGCTCCCCTGCCGACGCTTCGCCCCCGGCCTCGCGACCGACGACGCACGGCTCGGGGCCGATGTGGTTTGCTATTCCTTCATCGCAGTGGACTTGCACCACCTACTCCTCGCCGGCCTCCCGGCGCACCGTCCCCGTAATCCGTGCGCCCCGAAGGCGCGCATCACCAGTGGAGGAAGGTTCCACGCAGGGAGTTGTCGATAGCCCTGGTAGCTGACGAGCGGTTTTGCTGGGCGACTGGCGGGATCGAAGCCTCGTGACAAAGGCCGCCTTGGGCGGCTGAGCAAGCCAGCGGGCCGTAACGCTAGTGAAGCTCGAGCAGGCCTCGAAAGTCGAGATGCGAACGCCGACACGCCGGATTACCGGGGAAGGCCTGAGCGAAGGCATTACGGTGACACTTGCATATTTCCCTAAATGCCGTCATGGCCGGGCTTGTCCTGGCTTGTCCCGGCCATCCGCGCGGTTCCGCGTCAACGGTCTCAATTTCTTTCCTGATTACGCGCTTGCGTCAGCCTTAAATGTTGGATAGAACAAACAACGAACAAGCTGTTTTCGCAGGGGTTCTCCGATGGCGCGCAATCAGGTGCAGTTCCAGAAAGGCCTCAGCGAGGCCCGTTTCGCCGAGATTTACGGAACCGAAGAGCAATGTCATGCGGCGCTGGTCAAATGGCGCTGGCCGAACGGGTTCGAATGTCCTGAGTGCAATGGCGCCGATCACTGCGTCGTCACGCGCGGCGCGCGGCGTTTATTCCAGTGTAACGCGTGTCGCAAGCAGACCTCTGTCAAAGCGGGAACGATCTTCGCTTCGAGTAAGCTGCCGCTGCGCATCTGGTTCAAGACGATCTACCTGGTCACGCAATCAAAGAAGGGCATTTCCAGTATCGAACTCGGTCGACGCCTCGGCGTCACCCAGACGGCTGCTTGGATGATGAAGCACAAGCTCGCTCAAGTCATGCTGGAGCGTAACGCGAGCAAACGCTTGAAAGGCAACGTCCAGATGGACGACGCCTATATCGGCGGCGCCCGGTCCGGCCGCCGCGGGCGAGGCGCAACAGGCAAGACGCCGTTCGTCGCTGCGATCGCAACAACGGACGATGGCAAGCCAGATCAAATCATCCTTCGGCCCGTCAAAGCCTTCAGCAGCTTTGCGATCCGAAAGCTCGCAAGCACCGCCCTCAACCCCGGCTCCAATATCGTCTCCGACGGTCTGGCATGCTTCGCCGCTGTCACCCAGGCCGGATGCCTGCACACCTCAATAAAGACCGGAAGCGGCAAGCAAGCGGCTCGCACCCCTGCTTTCAAATGGGTCAATACCGCGTTGGGCAATATCAAAGCCGCCCTCGTGGGGACCTACCGAGCCGTGCGAGAAAAGCACGTCCCTCGATATCTCGCGGAGTTCGAATATCGATTCAATCGCCGATACGATCTCGGGACCATGATCCCCCGCCTCGCATTCGTTGCGCTGAGGACCGCCCCGATGCCTTACCGCTTGCTAAAACTGGCTGACGTTGCCGCGTAATCAGGATTTCTTTTGCCTGGATCAGCGCAAAACCGGGGCCGGGTTCTGGCGGCATTTCGGCGTGGATGGCCGGGACAAGCCCGGCCATGACGAGTGACAGGGACGCGACCGCCCCCCTACTCCGCCGCCTCCGCCCGCGCCGCGGCATCGCGTGCTTCTGCTCCTCGATCCGCTTCGCCTTCGCGCCGGCCTGGCGGGCCGCGTCGGAGAGCTGGTACATCTCCTGATGGTCGTAATCGTCGGAAATCCGCAGCGCCTCGTCGGTGTAGTTTTTCGCGTTCGGGTCTTTCAGCACTTGGCGCATGAACCACCAGATTTTTGCCAGCTTCACCGCCGCCTTGCCGTGGATGGAGAGGAGGCCCCAGAAATATTTCGGATAGAAGACGAGCGGGTTTTCGATCCGACAGGGTCGGACGCCGGTCGCGCCGCACTTTTCGCCGGATGAGGCCGGCCTCCAGCGGATAGATGTGGTAGAGCGTGCTCGCCGCCCAGAAGGTCACCAGCAGGAACGCCACCGTGTCGACCCGCGGGCCGCCGGCCGCGGCGCGGCGGATCACCGTCTTCATGTGCTCGTCGGTGTAATAGGTGCGGAACGCCGTGTGATAGAGCTCCTGCCATTCCGCCCGCGTCATGCGCGGATGGTCGTCAGACCACATGCTCGAGATCGAACTTGTTGAGGTCCGGGTCGATGTCGACGCCCGCCGCGACCGCCTTGGCGTGGTCCTCGCAGCCGGGCAGCGGGGTGAGGCAGGAGAACTGCAAAATGTCGAGCGGCAGCTCGCGCTGGATGATCTCGATGCGGCGGACGACCAATTCCGGCGTGTCGGCGGGGAAGCCGATGATGTAGCCGCAATAGGTGATGCAGCGATGCTTGCGCCACTCGAGCAAAAGCTCGCGGTAGTCGGCGATGTGGTTCTGCTTCTTCTTGGCGGCGATGAGGTTGTCGGGATCGATGTTCTCGAGGCCGATGAACACGCGCTTGACCCCGGCCGCCGCCGCCTTCTCGATGAAGCGCGGGATCTTGTGGCAGGCCGTATCGACCTGGATGACGAAGCGCGAGTTGAGGCCTTCGCTACCGGAGTTTGATCAGCCGGTCGAAGATCGCCTCCCAGTTGCGGTTGCGCGCCAGATTGTCGTCGGTGATGAAGAAATAGCGCACGCCGTTCTTGTGGTTCGAGCGGACGATCTCCTCGATGTCGTCGGCGGTGCGGTAGCGGGACTTGCGTCCCTGCACGTTGATGATGGTGCAGAACGAGCAGAGGAACGGGCAGCCGCGGCCGGCGTCGAAGCTCGAGATCATGCTGATCGTGTTTTTCACGTTCTCGCGCGGCATGAGCGGGTGCGTCGCGCCCGTCGAGGCCGAGCCGGCAGGTCGTCGAGGTAGTTGTAGACCGGCTGGAGTTTTCCCGCCGCGGCGTCCCTGAGAACGTCGGCGAACCGCCCCTCGGCCTCGCCGGCGAACAGCGAGATGCCGAGATCGAGCGCCTCTTTCAGCGAGTCCGGCGTTTCCTTGAGCATCGCCAGACAGCCCGAGACATGGAAGCCGCCGATGCAGACGGGCATGCCCGGCGGCCCGCAGCGGGCGCGCGCACGTCCATCACCCGCGGGAACTGGTTCGACTGCACGCCGACGAAGCCGACCAGGCCGAAGCCGCCACGCCTTAGAATCTGGCGCGCGATGCGGTCCGGGCGGACGCGGGTGTTGGTCTCGTCGAGGGCGACGATCTCGATGTCGACGTCCGCGCCCAGCGCGCCGGTCTCCATGGCGTCCCTGGCGATGCCGTAGAGGCAGGCGAGCGAATTGGACGGCAGGGCGGACTTCATCCATTGGATGACGTAGCCGTCGTCTTCGTAATGCGACGGCTTGATGAGAAAGAGCAAAAACCTGCGGCGCTCGGGCGTCTCCAACATCAAGTCAGGCTCCTCCCGAAAGACTTAAAAGTCCGCCTCGTCCCCGTCATTTATGAATTATGGTCGCTCGGTGGCGGAGCGATAGCAGCCTTTTGGCGGCGGCACAATTGCCGCGGGGCCGGGCGAAGTGGCGCCGAGGAAGGCAGCGTGGTTAATGGCTCCCTGATGAGAGCGGCCGTCGGCTCCGGCGGGGCCACGGAAGCCGGGAGTTCATTTGTCCCGCCGCCTCGCCTCGGATCCCCTGTTTCCTCGATTTTCGCGAATATATTCCGCTGTTATCGGGCAAAAATTCCTCTGTTCCCTCGCGTAGGGAATTTGCGCGCGAGACCCTTGAAGTCATTGTTCTTTTCCGGACGAATCCTGCCGGAATCGGCCGGAATCGGATGAGTTCCCTGCAGAATTCCCTGAAAGCAGGGAATCGGATGGTTGGGAGGGGACGCCGGGGCCCCGCGCTCCGCGGGCTTGCGCCGGTGCCGCAGTCCCACTAATTGAGACCCCCATGCTGCAAACCCTTCTGGCCGAAGGCCGGCCGCTCCTGGCGGACGGCGCGACCGGCACCAATCTGTTCGCGATGGGGCTCGCCTCCGGCGAAACCCCCGAATTGTGGAACGCCATCCACCCCGACCGTATCCGGGCGCTGCACCAAGCCTTCGTCGACGCCGGCTCCGACATCATCCTGACCAACAGCTTCGGCGGCAATCGCAGCCGGCTTGCGCTGCACGGGCACGAGGCGCGCGCTCGGGAGTTCAACCTGCTCGCGGCCCAGAACGCCCGCGCGGTCGTGGACAAGGCGGGTCGGCCGGTCGTCGTCGCCGGGTCGGTCGGCCCGACCGGCGACATCTTCGCCCCGCTCGGGCCGTTGAGCGAGAACGAAGCGGTCGATGTTTTCGTCGAGCAGATCGAGGGCTTACGCGAAGGCGGCGCTGACGTCGTCTGGATCGAGACCATGTCGGCGGCCGACGAAGTCCGCGCCGCGGCGCGAGCGGCGGCCCAGGTCGGCATGCCCTACACGGTCACCGCGAGCTTCGACACAGCCGGGCGGACGATGATGGGGGTCGCGCCCGCCGCGCTCGGCGCGCTCGTTGCGGACTTCGATCCGAAGCCGCTCGCATATGGCGCAAATTGCGGCGTCGGCGCTTCCGACCTGCTGGTCGCGATCCTCGCCATGAGCGCCGCAGATCCGGGAGCCGTGCTGATCGCCAAGGCGAACGCCGGCCTGCCGCACTGGCATGGGGCCGAAATCCACTATACCGGCACGCCCGAGCTGATGGAGGCCTACGCTGAACTCGCCGTCGATTGCGGCGCGCGCATCATCGGCGGCTGCTGCGGCAACAAGCCGGCCCATGTGGCGGCAATTCGGCGCGGCCTCGACGCCTACGAGCCCGGCGCACGGCCGACCGTTGAGACGATCGTCGCCGCGCTCGGCCCGCTGGTCGCGCCGCCCGCCGTCGGAACGGGGGGGCGGAGCCGGCGCCGCGAGCGGGCATGAACGCCAAGGCCAAGCGCCGGGCCTGGCCCCACCCCGACGAGCCGGCGGCCGACGCGTCGCCAAAGACGGTTCTGCGCGCGCCGCTCGCCGTGCCGTCGGGGCCTCAGGTCTTCGACGTCGGCGCCGCGGGCGCCGGCGAAAGGCTCGACCGTTACTTGAGCCTGGCGGCCGCCGAACGGCGCGTCGCGCTGTCGCGCACCCGCCTCAAGGCGCTGATCGAGGCCGGCGAGGTCACAATCGACGGCGCAGTCGCGCGTGATCCCGCGATGCGGCTCGCCGAGGGCGCGCGGATCGCCTTCGAGCCGCCGCCGCCGGAGGATTCTGCGCTCTTCGGCGAGGACCTGCCGCTCGACGTCGTCTACGAGGACGAGCAACTGATCGTCATCGACAAGCCGGCGGGGCTCGTCGTTCATCCGGCGCCGGGCCACGCCGACGGCACGTTGGTCAATGCGCTCATCCGCCATTGCGGGGCGAGCCTGTCGGGCGTTGGCGGGATCCGGCGGCCGGGCATTGTCCACCGGCTCGATAAGGACACCTCGGGCCTCCTCGTCGTCGCGAAGATCGATGCGGCCCATTGCGGGCTCGCCGACCTCTTCGCCGACCACGGCCGCACCGGCTCGCTCGAGCGCGAATATCTGGCGCTCGTCTGGGGCGGTTTCAGCGCGACGGCCGGCAAGGTCGACGCGGCGATCGCCCGCCATCCGCGCCATCGCGAGAAGATGGCAGTCGCACCCGAGGAGCGGGGTCGTCGCGCCGTCACCCATTGGCGCCTCGTGGAGCCGTTGGGCCCGGCAAGCCTCGTCGCCTGCCGGCTCGAAACCGGGCGGACCCATCAGATCCGGGTTCACATGGCGTCGATCGGACATCCGGTTCTGGGTGATTCGGTCTATGGGGCAGGCTTCAAGACCAAGGCGGCGCAGCTTTCCGAGGGAGCAAAGGACGCCCTCGCGGCGTTAGGAGGTCAGGCCCTGCACGCCGCGGTGCTCGGCTTCGAACATCCGGTCACCGGCGAGCCCTTGCGTTTCGAAAGCCCGCCGCCGCAAGATTTTGCCCGTCTGGTCAAGGCCCTGCGCGCTGGCAGGGGGGATGAGCCAAGCGGCTCGCAAAAGCGGAGATGACGAGAAATTCATCTCGGTCGTCTTTTTGCTGTAGCGGCTTGGCCTTTTTTCGGCCACGCTTGCTGGAACAAGATAGTCGTTCGGCCATAGCGCCGACGGAGCCGGCCCGGAGCCGGGCTCCGAGTGGAGGGTATCATGGCCGCATCGCTTCCTGTGATCGCAGGCGAGTTCTGGGCTCGCCCGCTACCTGCAGGAGATCAAGCGGTTTCCCATGCTGGAGCCGCAAGAGGAATACATGCTCGCCAAGCGCTGGCGCGAGCACGGCGACCGCGAGGCCGCCCACAAGCTGGTCACCTCGCACTTGCGGCTCGTGGCCAAGATCGCGATGGGCTATCGCGGCTATGGTCTGCCGATCGGCGAGGTCATTTCTGAGGGCAACGTCGGCCTGATGCAGGCGGTCAAGCGCTTCGAGCCGGACAAGGGCTTCAAGCTTGCGACCTATGCGATGTGGTGGATCCGCGCGTCGATCCAGGAATACATTTTGCGCTCGTGGTCGCTCGTCAAGATGGGCACCACGGCAAGCCAGAAAAAGCTGTTCTTCAATTTGCGGAAGGCGAAAAGCCGCATCTCCGCGCTCGACGACGGCGACTTGCGCGCCGAGCAGGTCGAAGTCGATCTCCCGGCGCCTCGGCGTCGCCAAGCAAGACGTGATCGAGATGAACCGCCGCCTCGGCGGCGACGCCTCGCTCAACGCGCCCCTGCGCGAGGACGGCGAGGGCGAATGGCAGGACTGGCTCGTCGACGAGAGCGCCGACCAGGAAGCCCAGCTCGCCGAGCGCGAGGAGTCGGATGCCCGCCTCGACGCGCTCAGGGGCGCACTTTCGGTGCTGAACCCGCGCGAGCGACGCATTTTCGAGGCGCGCCGCCTCGCCGAGGAGCCGATCACGCTCGAGGAGCTGTCGACCGAGTTCGGCGTGTCGCGCGAACGCGTCCGGCAGATCGAGGTGCGCGCCTTCGAAAAGGTGCAAGCGGCGGTCAAGGCCGGCGTCGCCAAGGCTCAGATGCCGAAGAGGCGGACGCCGGCGGCGTTGCCGGCGCGCTGAACGGGCCCGCGAAGGTCGGGCGGAGAATGACGTGCGCCTGAACCGAAATTGAGATAGTTTGGCGCGCGTTTTCTTTTGAACCCGAAAAGGTCCGACCATGTCCGCGAGTCTCTTTCGCCCCCGAGCGGCGCGCGTGTGGCTGTTCGTGGGAGTGGCTATCGCCGCAAGCCCCGCGTTCGCCGCCGACAAACCCGCGACGCCCGAGGGCGCGCAAAAGGTGCTGGCCCTGTTCGACAGCTTTCTGCCTGCGGCTCCCGCGGGCGGGCCCGCCCTCGTGACGGTCGCGCCCGAGGTCCATGACTATCTCGTTTCGACCGACCTCAGCGCGTTCAACAGCCTCATCAAGGCGACCGGCGCGGCAGCGTCCTATGATCCGGCGGCCCTCGTCTACAAGCTCTTCGAGCAGGACGACGGCAAATGGCGGGTCGTCCAGGATTCCTTTCCCAAGATCGTCTCCCGCTACGGCGAAGCGACGAGCACGGTCGAGATCGACAATTACCGGCAGACGGTTCTGATCGATCCCGCGCTCGCCTGGTGGCTCAGCGGGTCGGCGAACGCGGACAGGGGCGCCCTCACGTTGCACGCGCCGAAGGTCGACGAGGCCTTCGATTTCGGCCCGGTGAGAGGCGATTGCGCGACCGCCGTGAACCCCGACGGGTCGGTCTCGACCTCGCTCAAGGACGAGATCGACGACATCGCCTTCAAGTTTTCCGCGACCGGCCAGGACGCGAAGCCCGTCAGCTCGAGCGGCCGGCTGGACAAGGCGGCCTTCCATGTCGGCGCCGACGGTTTGAAGACGCGGAAGCTCTTCGACCTCCTGAGCCTTCTGTCCGCCCATCGCGCCGACCTCGCCCAGCACGAGGCCGAGGTGAAAGCCCTTTTAAAGGAGCTCGCCGCGCCCGGACTGAAATTCGCCGAGGGCGGCGAAGCCACGAAAATGATGATCGCCTCGCCCTACGGCGCGATCGCGCTCGCCGGCCTCAAGCTCGCCGTCGGCGTCGCCAACTCGGGTCCGCAGAGCGCGATCGACGTCGCCGTCTCGGCCGAAGGCCTGAGCCTGCCTGTCGCGCTGACGCCGCCCGGCGCGGCGGACCTCACGCCCTCGAAGATCGATCTCGCCGCGACGTTCAAAGGGATCGACATCGCCGCCGCCGCGAACGAGGCGATCGCCGACATGCGCCTGACCGCCGACGGGCCGACGATCTCCGACGCGGATTCGGCCAAAGTCGCGGCGGCGCTCCTCAGCGCCGGCCCGATGCGGATCGAACTGGCCCCCTCCCATGTCGTCGCGCCGGCGATCGACGCCGTCGTTCAGGGCGAGATCCGCTACGTCGTCGGCAAACCGTCGGGCGCAATGGCGATCCGCATGCGCAATTTCGACAAGACGATGGCCGCCATGAAGGCGCTCGGGCCCGACATCGCGACGAAGTCAATTCCCGCCGTCGCGATGGCCAAGGGACTCGCCAAGACGGAGAGCGACGGCAGCCTCAGCTGGGTGGTCGAACTCGGCGCGGACCGATCGATCAAGGTCAACGGCATCCCGCTCGGCAGGGCGCCGAACTAGAGCGTAACTCGATCGGCTTGAACCGGCGCCGTCATCGAGGCCCCAAGAAACCGTGGCGTCGACGCCAAACGGACGGGGCGCCGACAGCGCATTCATGCCAACTTGTTACAAGGCCTGGCCATTGCCGTTTTGAGCGTTTTCAAAGGGTTGGAGCAAGAGCCGGCTCTGTTTTGACGGACGAGAACCGCGGCGGCTTGCCGGTTCTCGCGGCTTGCGAGCCGGAACCGCGCATGCGCCAGCCGCTACGGATCCCATACCAGATCTTGGGGGTTGAAGCCTTCCGAGGCCAAACCATTTCCGGGCGCGGAGTCATTCTTTTCAAGCCTTTGCGGCGGCATTTCCGGTCCTAGCGATTTTGTTCCGACCCTTCTTGAGCCCGCGCGTGGGGAGTCTCCGGGCGCGGCGATTTCAAAGATCGCGCAGGCGAGCCTCAGGAACGCTTCCG
The DNA here is from genome assembly GCA_963805295.1 of uncultured Alphaproteobacteria bacterium. Lineage (GTDB taxonomy): Bacteria > Pseudomonadota > Alphaproteobacteria > Rhizobiales > Beijerinckiaceae > Roseiarcus. The sequence continues at coordinate 53,506 of CAWDTW010000090.1, forward strand.
GAACCCGCGTGAGGGTCGCAAAACGCCTTCCAAAAGCTTCCTTTCCCTTCCTTTTTCTTCCCCGAATCCAACGTCATCAAGGGGTTACCCGCGATCTCGGCTCATAAATTTTTTTCTCGCGCTCTCCTCCCGCCCGAACCGCCGATCGCGGCGGCCGAGCCTCGCCGGCGGCTGGGTCGCGCTAGAGGCTGAGCCGAGCATCTTTGAGGCCCATTGCCGAGGGCGATGGGCTGAAGTCTGTTGCTCATTGACGTTCTCCGATGCGACGGCTCTAAAGAACAAACATAGCACAGAATATGACTTTCGCCAACAATTTTCAGGAGCCGCCTCACGGGCGTAACAGGCGCGGCGCCGACAGGGCGCCGCCGTGGCGCCGGCCCGCCGCGGAGATCGACCGAGGCGACCGAGCGACCGCAGCTCCCGGTACAGAAGCAGGGAATTTTATTTCGCGGAGCAGGGAACTTTTGCACGAGAGCAGGCGCATAATTCGCGCTTATCAGGGCGATAAGATGTGGGCGCCGCATGTGACGAAGCCTCACCGTAGTCCCCTGCTCAACGCCGTCGGCGAGCCGAAAGCACGCGTCGCCGGCGGTCGCCCACGCAGGTGCGGCCAACGTCGGCGGCGCGTCCATGCCGCCCTTCTTGCGCCATCGGCGTATTACGTTCGAAGGTTTTTATTAACAATTGGGTTGCAAGGTCGTGCCTATGAGTAAAAAGGTCGTGTCGTTTAGGCTCTCAGACCCGGAATTACGCGCCCTCGACGAGGCTTGTGAGCGGTTTAGAATGAACCGCTCACAAGCGGTCAGCGCCGGGATTTCAGTTCTTCTCTCGGAGTACCTCAAGGAAGGCGAGCGTCTCGTCAGACGAGCGCCCTGGCTTGTTATGTCGATCGGGGATGACGGAAATGGCGGCAAGTCCTGACTTCGATTTCAAAATCGGCCGCAGCCATTTTCGAGGAAGTGGCGGGCGGGCGCTCGTCGCTCTTGCACTCGTGCGATGGCGACTGCCGGCGCTCATTTTGGGCTTCGGGGTTGCGGCGGCTCATTGGGCACCGCCCTGGGTCTGGGATTTCCTTGGGCTGCACTCAAATTGATGCGGTGAAGGCGTAGGGGCACCCTCATAAATCCCCTCATTTTAAAAATGGCCCGATTTCGGCACTTTTTGGCCCTTCAACGTGAGATCAAGGGAACGAAAACGCGGCTTTTGGAATGACACGCCCTCATCAGCGATGATCGCGACGCAAAATCCGGTGCCGCAAAACTCGCAAGACGAGTATCTCGGGATCAAGATACGTATCTGAGGTTGCAAATTGCCTGCGACGAAAATTGAGGGGATGGCTGAGAGGGGCACCGCGATGAAGGGCCGGAATCAAAGGTGTCAAGAGCTGGAACTAGTGAAGAACGCAGGCCTGCTCGCTCGTCTAGTCTTGTAGAAGGATTGATTTGGTGACTGTTGACATCGACGAGCCCGCAATGAAGGAGACGCTCTGGCATAAGCTCCGCGGAGATTTTTCTCAGTATGCTCCAGAAATCAGCAATAACGAGCTGCTGATGTGCTGCTGTTGCGGCAAATTCCTGCCACAAGAACAGTTCAGTTTGGAACATATAGTGCCAAAGCAAGCGCTGGCGGACGATCCTGTTCAGGTAAGGGTCCATCCGGAGGCGCCGGTGAACGCGCGAAGCGAGTTAACATTGCTTTGCAAGAAACACTTGTATATCAAAGGACAAAAATTTTCAAGTGAGGGTTGTAACAGTTGGAAGGGACGATTCTACGACACTTGTATTCGGGAGGCGCTAAATGGAACCATGTTAAATAAAAAAGTAAATAAGCTAACAGAGCGCCACATTATCGCTTTAATTTGCACATCATATCTTGCTTTCTTCAGCATGTATGGATATCAGGTTGCTCTCACAGAAGCGGGACTTCTAATGAGGGAGCAATTTTTTAACCCCAACCGGTTCCGCAGTGGGATGCCGCTTTCGTGCCAGATTGTCCTTGGAAGCGATACGCCACCCCCGTATGACGAAAAACGTTTGGATTTCTGGACAAAGCCTTTCCATTTCACGATCGAGCGAGATACTTGTATTGTAACATTCAGGAACTTTGCGACAAGAATTCCGATATCTCGAGACCCTCGAATTCCGATCGCAAGACACATTACGATAAAACCTCAGAAGTATTCACTTCGACCAAATTTTTCGACCGTATTTGAATAGCGAGCGTGCAGTCACTCCTTACGTCAGATGAGCGCGGCAATCGCGGAGAGCGGATCGTCTTGGAGTCCGATGACTACGCGTTCTATAAGGACCGGCTCGCCGAAACGTGCCGGCGCTTCGGCGTCGCCTGCTGCGCCTATTGCCCGACGCCCAATTACGTCCATCTAGTGCTCAGGGGACGGCGCGAGGCTCGCGCTTGCGCTGTCCCGGGCGCGGCGACGCTACGCCGCCTTCGTCAACGCGCGGGCGCGCCAGACCGGCCATCTGTTTCAGGGGCGGTTCGGCTCGGTCGCAATGCACGAGAACCACCTGATGGCGGCGGCGAGCACCGTCGCGTTCAATCCGGTCCGCGCGCGGCTGATCGAGCGCGCGCAAGACTGGCCCAGTCGAGCCGTGCGTGCGCACCTTTCGGCGCGCGACGATCGCCGCCATGCCGAACACGCCCCAACCGGGAAAAATGCAAGTGTCACCGCCATGCCGCTCAAGTTCCGGTCAAATGACAACTCGGTTTGCCAGAAATGTAAAACATAGGCAACTCAGCATGCCGAACGCCGCGCCGGCAGGGCCTTTGAAACCGGATGGTCAATCAGGCCTTCAATTGGCATCGGATATAGGTTGCGGCGCGCCATACTCGCAAATTTATTGGGTTGAAGTGACAAATCCAAAGGTGGCCTTGTTATAAGACGGCAGTATTTTCCTACTACCCAAATTCGGGTTGAGCGCACTTTGCCCGAGAACCAAAATTTAGTGTTAGAAAAATATGGGCGGGGCTCGCTTTTTGAATTTGACGACGAGCCGCCGTAGCGAACTGCACAGGGCCTCGTCCGCCGCTGATCGGCGCGCCGAGGCGGCAAACGGAACGCGCTCGAGGCCGATCAGCAGCGCCAATGTCACGGCGACCAAAATCATGGTCAGCGCCGCGCCTGAGAAGATGTCGCCGCGGTCGGTGAGCCCGAAGATGGCGACCGGCAGCGTCACCCACCCCGGCGGATAGACCATCACCGTCGCCCCGAGTTCGCCCATCGAAAGCGCGAAGCTGGGGCCGAAGGCGGCGGCGACACAGGGCGTGATCAAGGGCAGGGTGACGCGGCGCAGTCGATAGCCCGGGCGCGCGCCGAGGCACGAGGCGACTTCCTCGTAATCGGGCGGTAAACGCGCGAGTCCGGCCGAGACGTTGCCGAACGAGAAGCCCGATATCAGCTCGCGCGATGATAAAGGAAACCGCGGCAAAGCTCTGACCGAGCGGACACGTCGCGCGCTGACGTCGACCGCGGTTCGCGTCGGCGCGAGCGGGCGATCATGCGGGCGACCCCTGAGAGCAAAAGTTCGCGCCGACTTGCTATCGTCGCGGGAATCGGTAGTCCGTCGGGCGGCGCCGCAAGCCGCCCGGCATTAAGTCTTTTCGCACGAGGGGAACGAAAGATGACGGCAACTCACGGGACTGGCGCCGGCTCCTGGTCCACATGGGCGGCGCCGATCGCGGCCCTCGTTCTGTTTGGCCTCGAGCATTTCGGCCTTTTGCATGGCGAGAACCCCGCGGTCGCGCTGGTCGCGGCCCTGCTGCTGCTCGGCGCGGTTTTCGCCGCCGTGCATCACGCCGAGATTGTGGCGCTGAAAGTCGGCGAGCCCTTCGGCTCCATCCTGCTCGCCCTCGCCGTCACCGTGATCGAAACCTCGCTGATCGTCACCGCCATGCTGTCGGGCGGCTCGGTCGAGAATTCCCTCGCCCGCGACACCGTGTTTTCGGCGGTCGCCATCGTGCTCAATGGCGTCGTCGGCCTCTGCCTGCTGGTCGGCGGCGTCCGCTTTCACGAGCAGGTCTTTCGCGTGAGAGCCACGGCGTCGGCGCTCAGCGTGCTGGCGACGCTTGCGGTTCTGACGCTCGTCCTGCCGAATTTCACTTTGGCCAAGCTCGGGCCCCAGTATTCGCCGACCCAACTGGTGTTCGTCGGGGCCCTGTCGCTGATCCTCTATTGCGTTTTCGTCTTCGTTCAGTCGGTGCGCCATCGCGACTATTTTCTTCCCGAGATCGCGAGCGATGATGGCGAGGCGCCGGCACCGCCCTCAGCTGGAGCGACGGCCGCGAGCGGCTTCCTGCTGGTCGTTTCGCTCGTGGCGGTGGTGCTGCTCGCCGAAACCCTTTCGGAGGCGCTGGAGCGCGCGATCCACGCCGCCGGCCTGCCGCCTTCCTTCCTCGGCGTCGTCATCGCCGCCCTCGTGCTCCTGCCCGAAAGCGTCGCGGGCATAAAGGCCGCGTACGCCAATCGGGTCCAGACCAGTCTCAACCTCGCGATCGGCTCGGCGCTGGCCAGCATCGGCCTCACCATTCCGGCCGTCGCAGGAGTCTCGCTCTACCTCGGTCGCGAACTGACGCTCGGCCTCGACGCCGAAGGCATGGCGATCCTGCTGCTGACCCTGTTCGTCAGCAGCATGACATTGGCCACCGGCCGCGCCACCATCCTGCAGGGCGCGGTCCATCTGGTCATTTTCGGCGTTTTCCTTCTGCTGGCGGCCGTTCCCTGAGGATGGGGCGGCGCGCTCTGGGTTGCCGAAAGTCTCGGGTCTGGCCAAATGCTGGACGAAGCCGGGCGCCGTCCGGCGGAGTTTGGATCGATCATGGCTGAGCATCGCGTTTGCCCTTGCTGGGCCGGATACCTTCTGGCCAGTCCTCTCCGCAGGCTCGCGCAAGATCCCGTCCGCCTTCTGGAACCCTTCGTTCGCGCCGGGATGACCGTGCTCGAGCCCGGCCCGGGGATGGGGTTCTTCACGCTCGAACTCGCCCGGCTTGTCGGGCCAAAAGGCCGGGTCGTCGCCGTCGACGTCCAGCAAAAAATGATCGCCGGGCTGCGGCGGCGGGCCGAACGGGCGGGCGCCATCGACCGGATCGAGACGCGGGTGACGCCGGCGGCGACGATGGCGCTGGATGGGTATGAAAACGCCTTCGACTTCGTCCTGGCGTTCGCGGTCGTCCACGAATTGCCGTCGGCGGAGACTTTCTTCGCGGAGGCGGCGCGGGCCATGAAGCCGGGCGCGAGCCTCCTGCTGGCCGAACCGGCGGGTCATGTGAGCGATGACGAATTCGGGCAGGAACTCGCTTTCGCCGCCGAGGCCGGCCTCAAGGCCTTCGGCGGGCCTCAGATTTGGCGCAGCCGCGCGGCGGCGCTGAGGAAATCCTGAGGCTCCGCCGTGGAGCGAGCAGGAGCTTCCTCAAGGGGTTTTGGAACCGGCCGAGACTTTCGCGAGGCTGACCGGCGGCGCCGAGTCCTCCGGCACGAAGAAATCCGGCGCCAGGTCGACGCTCGGATCGACGCGATAGCGATCAAAGTCGCGAAGGCCGTTCTCGAACAAAAACGTGTCGTCGATCAGGAAATTTCCGCTGAAGGATTTGGCGTCCTCGAGGAAGATCAAGCGCGCCGCGTCGGCGAGAATCTCAGGCGTGCGCGAGGCGCGCATCATGGCGTCGCCGCCGAGCAGGTTCCTGATCGCGGAGGTCGCGATCGTGGTCCTGGGCCACAGCGCGTTGACGGCGACGCCCCTCGCGCGCAATTCCCCCGCCAGGCCGAGCACGACGAGGCTCATGCCGTATTTCGCCATCGAATAGGCGGTGCTGCCCGAAAACCACTTCTCCTTCAGGTCGAGCGGCGGCGATAACATCAGGATATGAGGATTGTCCGATTTCTCCAGGAACGGAACCGCGAATTTCGACACCATGAAGGTTCCGCGCGCGTTGATCTGATGCATCAGATCGAAACGCTTCATTTCGGTCGCCTGCGAATTCGTCAGCGAAATTGCGCTGGCGTTGTTGACCACGATATCGATGCCGCCGAACATCGCGAACGTCCTCTCGAGCCCGGCGCGCACCTGCGCCTCGTCACGGACGTCGACAACGAGCGGCAACGCGTTGCCCCCCGCCTTTTCGATCTCCTCCGCGGCCGAATAGATCGTGCCGGGAAGCTTCGGATTGGGCTCCGCCGTTTTGGCGGCGATGGCGACGTTAGCGCCGTCGCGCGCGGCCCGGAGGCCGATCGCGAGCCCGATGCCGCGCGAGCCGCCGGTGATGAACAGAGTCTTGCCGGAGAGCGTTGACGCCATGGGCGCAATTCCAAAAAAGCCAACCCATGATCCATGGCGCCTGGAACGATAGGGAGCAAGTCCTGATCGACGTTCGGCGAATACCTCCGACGCGGCCGGCTGCGCGCCGCAGCCGCGCAGCGAGCGGTAAGCTTCCGCTTCGTCGACAGCCGCCATCGCCGTGGCCCATGGCCATGGGCGCGCGAGATTGAAGGCCTGGACGATCGCGTGAAAATCAGACGCGGGCGGGCTTCGCGGCGCCCGTGCGTCAACGCGGCCCTGCCCCCCGCTTTCCTTCCGCGGCAAACTGCGTTAATCGAGCATAAACAAGTCACCATTAATTTGATTCCGGAACTGAGGCGTAAGCGTAGGCGAAGGATGCTGGGGACCGACGCAACATTTGACGACGTTTCGTTCGACGGACGCGAATCTCGTAACGTTCTCCTGCAGATCGTTCTTTGCGCCGTCGGCCTGGCCTCGATTGGAGGCGTCGGCGCGTTTGCCCTCCTGCATGTGCGCCCGGGCGCCGCCCCGGATGTCGACAGGACCCGACCGGCCGCAGTTGCGGCGGCCGCGCCGGCGGCGGAGGTCGCCGCGAATCCATTTGGCGCGATGATCATCGAGCCGGGATGGATCTCGAAGCCGGCCCCGCCTGGGCAGGATCGTTCGCGGCAGCCGCCCCTCGGGGCCGTCGGGCCCGCTCGCTCCGCGGCGATTCCGCTGCCGGAAGTCGCGCCGCTGCCACCGACGCGCGACGTCGCGCGAATCGACGAAAGCGCGCCTTTGGCGCCACCGGGCCTCGAAGCCATTGCGCCTCTTCCCTCCGCGGCGAACCGGCTGCCGGGGAACGTCCCGCTGCCGCCGGCGCGCGCTGTTCCCGACATCGCCGACACCGCGCCGTTGCCGCCGCCGCGTCCCGCCGAGTTCGGGGCGCCTCCGCCCGCGGCGCCGGAGGGCAGTATTGCGCAACAGAACCTGAGGAGCGCGCGCTCCTCCGCCCCGGCCGACAATCGCAACTTCATTCAGAAGCTCTTCGGGCTGGGGCAACCGTCCGGGCCAGCCGTCGCGTCGACCGCGCCGCAAAGCCGGGTCGCCTACGCCGCGCCGGAAGCCCGTGCGACGTTCACCACGCCGGAGGGCCACCTCGCAGGCAGGTCGCTGTTCGGCTTCTCCTCCCCGATCGCGGGCTATGACCGGTGGACCGCCGTCTATGACATCTCGGCGCGCACCCTCTACCTGCCCGACGGAACGCGGCTGGAGGCCCATTCGGGCTTGGGAGACAAGCTGGACGATCCCCGTTACGTCAGCGAACGCATGCGCGGGCCCACCCCGCCGAACGTCTATGAATTGACCCCGCGCGAGGCCTCCTTCCACGGGGTGCAGGCGCTGCGCCTCACTCCCATCGGCGACAGCCCGCTCTTCGGCCGCGCGGGACTGCTCGCCCACCCCTATATGCTCGGGCCGAACGGCGATTCCAACGGATGCGTGTCCGTCAAGGACTATGACGCCTTGCTGCGGGCCTATCTGAACGGACAGGTCAAGAAACTGGCCGTGGTCGCCCGGATCTGACGGAAGAACCGGGTTGGGCGCGCCTGGCGCGCCGCCTCGCGGCCTGGCCTGACGCCGCGGCCACGCGCGCCCGGAAACCGGAAGGCGTTCGAGCGGGTCGGTCGGCTTCACCGCAATGCGCCGACGGCGGCCATCGCCCCGCGCGGAAAGCAATCCCTTCTGGCTCCCGTCGTTGAGGCCCCGGGGTCGGTTGTCGCTGAACCGCCAACACGGGAAGTGTTTTACCGAGGTTCCAACGACTCGTTTGGGACGTCTCGCCGAGTATGCCGCACTGACCGGCGTTAACTTTAGGCAGCGTGTGCGTTCAGTGTCGCCTCGATTGCCGAGAGGATGAGCTCGACGTCCGCTACCGCAGGCTCGGCAGCCAAGTCACCATGGACGACCCGATTTCTGAGTGTGACAAGATCTCGCATGCGCCTCTCCAACTCAGGCTCGATATAGCCGTTCATGGCGAGCGTCTGTACGACTGTGCCGGGCGTGAGCGGTCCCGTCGCTATTTCGCGGCTCGAGTTTCGAAGGGCAGCTTCAAGCAGTGACCAGGCCATGACGAAGGCCGACCGAAGATGCCCCTCGACCATCAGGGCGCGAATTTCGCTAACGCGGCTGCGGATCGCAGCCGTCCCCGCAGCCGGAATCGTTACCGGCTGCAGCGGATCCGCGCCCATGAAAACGACCTGGAACTGCCAGTCCGGGCACCCATCAAACAGTCGCCGGATATCCTTCAATGCGCGCTCCGTCGATCCAGTCGGGCGACGCTTCACCTCAATGACGACGTTGTGCCCCGGCTTTTGGGCGAGTGCGTCGGGAATATAGGACCCCAAGAAATCGGGCAGCTTCGCTCTTTCGGGGTGGACTATGAAGGTGAAGCCATTTTCCTCGTACCGGGCGCGCAGCCTTTCTATGAACTGATCTTCCGTTTCTGACTCCAAATATTGAGCATCCGAAGTCATTAGAGCCTCCTCCAGCTCAGATCGTCATCGACGCGACATACACCACCGGTGGAGCGGCATCCAATGCCGCGGCGAGTTGCTCGCCGGGGTCTGAGAAATTCCACTCATCCTGCGGCTCGAACTTCTGGACCACGACCCGTTCGACGTCCTTGTCGTCTATGTAGGCGACGCGGACCAGCGCATCCATGATCGGTTTCACGATGTTGTCGACGTCGCCTAACATCGGGGCCGAGGGGAAATAGTAAACGATGAGGCAAAGCGGGCGCCGATCAATGAATCCCAGTTTGTCCGTTTCTCGAACTCGCATGCGGGCCGCTTCGGCGACGGTCCCTTTCCATCGCGCTTTCGACCTGCCGCTTCCCTGAAGCGATATTGGCGTCGCGGCGATGAAAAACTCGAGGGGATACAGCGTTTCTTGGCCAGCCAAAGTGTCCTTGCCCGCAATTAACTCAAAATATCGCAGTTCCTAGGGAGCATGGCAGTGATCGGGAATGTCCGCAACGGGGAGATCGAAAGCGGGAGGCTCGCCTTACGGGCGACTGCGGCGCCGACCTCGACCGGGTCCGTCGTCGGCTGGACCGCGATGCACCGGTCCGCCTATGGCGGACCTTGCGTCATCATGCAGGTCGTCGAAAACTAATAGCCCCTGGCGACGTCGTCCGCGTGAACGGGCGCGAGAGAGACGGTGACTGCGGCGGCGGCCCCGCAAGCCATCGTGAGAGCCACCAGAACAACAAACAGGCTTCGCATCGTCGCCTCCGCGCGCTGTCGCTGCCGGGAAAGTAGCATCTGAGGCGGAGTCCGGCCCCAACGGCGCTGTCTCGCGGTATCGCACGATCCCGCTTGGCGCGCTGTGAGCCGCGTCACGCTGCGCGCCAAAACGATTGCAACGCCAAAATCAACGCAGGCGGCAGGCCGATTGTTCCGACTGTCCGCGGTTGCGCAGCTCGGGAAAGTGTCCACCATGTATCCGCACGCGTGTCCACGATGTCCCCCGTCCAGACAGCGGGAGCGCAGGCGCGCCGTCGCCAATTCCACCTAATCGCGAGACGCCCCTACCCCCGCCCCACATAGGGCATCTTGGCCGCCATGATGGTCATGGTGAGGACGTTGGTCGAGAGCGGCAGGCTCGCCATGTGGACGACAGCAGCGGCGACTTCCTCCACGTCCATCGTCGGCTCGACCGCGATGCGGCCGTCGGCCTGCGGCACGCCCCGCGTCATCTTGACGGCCATCTCGGTCAGCGCGTTGCCGATGTCGATCTGGCCGCAGGCGATGTCGTGCGCGCGCCCGTCGAGCGCGATCGATTTGGTCAAGCCGGTGACGGCGTGCTTCGTCGCCGTATAGGGCGCGGAGAAGGGGCGCGGGACATGGGCGGAGATCGAGCCGTTGTTGATGATGCGGCCGCCCTGCGGGGTCTGGCGCTTCATCAGCCCGAAGGCGCCTTGGGCGCACAGGAAGGCGCCGTTGAGATTGACGTCGACCACCGCCTTCCATTGTGCGTAGGTCAGTTCGTCGAGCGGAACCGCGGGCGCGCTTTGCCCCGCGTTGTTGAACAGGAGGTCGAGCCGGCCAAACCCCTGCTCGATCGTGGCGAAAAGGCTCTCGACCGCCTCCGCATCGCCGACGTCGCAGCTCGCCGCGAGCGCGCGGCGGCCGAGAAAGCCAATCTCGCGCGCGACCTCGAGGAGCGGCTCCCCCCGCCGCCCGGCGAGCGCGACGTGCCAGCCCGCGCGCGCGAGCGCCATCGCCGTCGCCTTGCCGATCCCGGCGCCCGCGCCGGTCACCAGCGCAAATCGTTCGCGCTCCATGCGTCCTCCTCCCGTCAAAACGCCCGTTCGCGGGCGAGGTCCGGCGCCATGCGCCACAGCGCCCCCCCGAGCACGATCGCCCCGCCGAGGATCGTCGCCGCGCCGGGATTCTCGCCGAAGGCAAGAAACACCCAGATCGGCCCCAGCACAACGTCGAGGAGGCTGATGAGGCCCGCCTCGGCCGAGGGGATGAACTTCGCCCCCTCCATGAAGAACACGAAAGCCAAACCGATGGTGGTCAGGCCGAAGACGAACAGGACGCCGAATTCATAGAGGCCGAGCGGGGGATGGGGCGAGTTCATCAGGCCGAAGACGCCGGAGCCGAGCGCCCCCAGCGCATTGACGGCGATCATCGAGGCCTTCGGCTGGCGCCGCTGCAGCACGACCATGCCGGCGAAGGCGAACGTCATCACCGCGGACAGGGCCTGGCCGAGGAGCCGCCCCGAGCCGAGGCCGTTGGCGAAGATGACGACGATGCCGGCGAGCGCCGCGCCGGAGGCGACGAGCGTGCGCGTCGAGACCGCTCGCGATTGACGAGCCAGCCGATCGTCGCCGCGACGAAGGGCAGCGTCGCATAGATGACCATGACGTCGGCGATGGTCGTCGTCATCACCGAGGCGGCGTAGGCGGAGATCGCGATCATCGCCAGGAGGGCGAGGACCGGGGAGAGCGGGCCGAAGCCGAACGGATTGTCGAGCCGCCCCCTGCGCCACTCGATAAGGCCCACGGCCGAGATCGAGACAGCGCCCAAGAGCGCGCGCCAGCCCAGCACCGTCCACACATCGAGATGGCCGAGAAGGCGGGCGAAGACCCCGGCGAGGCTCCAGAGCACGGTCGCCGTCAGCACCAGCGTGACGCCGCGCCGGCGCGCGGACCTTTCGCCCGGCACGGGATGGCCTCCTCAACGCTTCGGATTCGCATGAGATGATAGGGGGTCCCGCGCCTCAAGCCAAACCCTGGCGGGCGCGGCCCGCCCGGCGCGCGATCCCGCGCGAGAGGCGCTCGCCGAGGCGCGCAAACGTCGTCAGGACATTGCCGGCGACGGAGCGCATTGTCCGCGCCGACGTCGAAGACGTTCGGCTCGCGGGCGGCGGTTCGGCGATGGTCCCGATTCCGCCGCGCGCCGTTCCTGTGTATGATTCGCCGCGGGGTTGATCGGGGAACGGACCCATGACAGGGGCGGACTGGCTGGGAGTCGCCGCGACGGCAAACAACGCCTTTCTGCTTGCCTTCCCGTCGCTCTTCTCGATCATCAACCCGGTCGGCGGAGCGCTCATCTTCGACAGCTTCACCAGGGGCTTCAGCCACGCCGAGCGAACGCAGGTCGCCGCCCGCGTCGGCCTCTACTCCCTCCTGATCATGTTCGGCGCGCTGTGGACCGGCGCTTACGTGCTGAACTTCTTCGGCGTTTCGCTCGACGCGCTGCGCATCGCTGGCGGCCTGGTGGTCGCGACGATGGGCTGGCGGCAGCTGACGTCGGGCGATCAGCGCGCCGAACGAAGAAGCCGCGAGGAGCAGGTCGCGGCGGAGGACGCCGAAGGCGATCCGATGCAACTGGCGTTCTTTCCCCTCACCCTGCCCTTCACCACCGGGCCGGGCACAATCGCGGTCGCCATCACCCTCGGCGCCGTCCGTCCGCCTTTCCGCTTCGGCCTCATGCCCTTCTTCGTCGGCGTGAGCCTCGCCGCCGTCGCCAACGCGGCGATCATCTGGATCGCCTACCGTTACGCCGATCGCGTGACCTCGCTCATCGGCGCGACCGCGCGTCTCGTGGTGGTGCGGCTCACGGCGTTCCTGCTGATGTCCATTGGCGTGCAGATCCTCGTCTCCGCGATCGGCGACCTCGTGGTGAAATGGCGCGCCGCTTAGCTCGCGGATGAATTCCGACGCCCGGCTGCCGCACCGGGGATGACTGGAGCCGACCGGGGTCCGCTTGCCATCCCGCCAAATAGACGCGACACTGCCACCCCAAATCCGCTCGTGGATTCCGGCCTCATATTCCCGATCGCGGCGCGCCCTCCTTGAACCTTCCGCCCGAACCCTCCAACGCGCCGACGCGCGAAGCCTTGCTGGCCGCGCTCGCCGAGCGCGAACGCGAACTCGCCGAGGCGAGGGAACAGCTGAAAGCGTCGGCGGACGTGCTCAGCGCGATCAGCAAATCCGTCGAGGATACGGCGCCGGTCTTCGAGACGATCCTCGATGCGTGCGAGCGGCTGTTCGCGACGGATGAGCTCGCCATCTATCTGCTCGGCGACGATGACATGGTGCGTTCGGCGGCGGGTCGCGGTTCGTTCGCCCGCGATATCGGGCGCGACGAAGTGCCTCTTTCGCAGAGCGTGACCGGCCGGGCCATCCTCGAGCGCCGTGTTCAGCACACCCCCAACGTCGCGGCAACTCCGAACCTGCCTGAAAAACTTCGCGACCGGCTCGAACGCCTCGGAAACGCTTCAACGGCCTATGCGCCGATGCTGTGGGAGGATCGCGGCGTCGGCTCCATCGTCGTCACGCGCACGCCGCCGAAGCCGTTCTCTGACAGGGAACTGTCGCTCCTTCGGACTTTCGCCGATCAGGCCGCGATCGCGATCGAGAACGCGCGGCTGTTCCGCGAGACGCAGGAAGCCCTGCAACAGCAGACGGCCACCGCAGACGTGCTGAAGGTCATCAGCCGTTCGGCGTTCGATCTGCAGGTGGTGTTCGACACTCTGCTTGCGTCAGCGGTCGAATTGGTTGGCGCCGTCGGCGGCGCAATCTGCCTGCGCGCGGGAGACCAATTCGTCGTCAAAACCGTCGCGAGCCCGAGCCCGGAGTACAGAAGCCTCCTGGGTCGCGCGATTCCGATCGATCGGTCGACCCCGCCGGGACGGGCGTTGCTGTCGGGAAAGGTCGAGCTCATCGTCGACAACCGCGCGGACCCGGAACTCATAGCTCCTGTGCAGGGCCTTGGCCTCCCGACGCGCTCAAATCTCGCCGTGCCGCTCTTGCGGGAGGGCCGGGTCGAAGGGGCGATATCGCTGGTCCACCCGGAACCCAATGCATTCACCCAGCGCCACATCAGCCTCGTCCAGACCTTCGCCGACCAGGCGGTGATCGCGATCGAGAACGTGCGCCTGTTCGACGAGGTGCAGGCGAAGACGCGGGATCTGGAAGAGGCCTTGCAGCAGCAGACCGCGACCTCCAACGTTCTCCAGGTCATCAGCCGCTCGGCCTTCGATCTGCAGGCGGTGCTGACGACCTTGGCCGAGTCGGCGCGCGACCTCTGCGGAGCGTCGTTCGTAACCCTCTTCATGCGCGACGGCGACGCCATGCGGCTCAGGGCCGAATTGGGTTGCACCCCGGAAATCGTAAAATTCCTTCATGAGCATCCGATCCGCGCCGGGCGCGAGACTTTTACCGGACGGGTGATGCTGAGCGGCGAGGCCGTCCATCTGACGGACGTGCTCGCCGATCCGGACTACAACTTCGGCGATGCGCCGCGCATCGGCAATTACCGCGCCGCGCTCGGCGTGCCCCTCTTGCGCAACGGTCAGGTCGAGGGCGTCTTTGCGCTCGCCCGGCCCGAGCCGTCGCCGTTTTCCGGGCGCCAGATCGAGATGGTGCGCGCCTTCGCCGACCAGGCGCTCATCGCGGTCGAAAACGCTCGGCTTTTCAACGAGGTTCAATCCCGCACGAAAGAACTCGCCGCCTCGCTCGACGATCTGCGCAAAGCGCAGGACCGGCTGATCCAGTCGGAAAAGCTCGCCTCGCTCGGCCAGCTCACCGCCGGCATCGCCCACGAGATCAAGAACCCGCTCAATTTCGTCAACAATTTCTCGGCGCTCTCGCGCGAACTCATCGACGAATTGCGAGACGTGCTAATAAAGGCGCCTCTGGATGAGACCCGTCGCGAAGAGGCCGAGGATCTGATCGACATGGTCGCCGCCAATCTCGACAAGGTCGTCGGCCACGGCAAGCGGGCCAATTCGATCGTCAAGAACATGCTCCTGCATTCGCGCGAGGGGTCGGGCGAGCGCACGAGCGTCAACGTCAACGCCATGGTCGAGGAGGCGCTGAACCTCGCCTATCACGGCGCGCGGGCCGAGAAGCCCGGCTTCAACGTGACGATCGCCAAATCGCTGGACGGCGAGGCCGGCGCTGCCGAGCTCTATCCGCAGGAAATGACACGCGTGCTCCTGAACTTGATTTCCAACGCATTCTACGCCACGACGAAACGCAAGCAGAGCGAGGAAAATGGGGCCTATGAGCCGACGATTACCGCTTCGACGCGCGACCTCGGAGACAATGTCGAGATCGCCTTCCGCGACAACGGCGTCGGCATTCCGGACGCGGTGAAGGCGAAAATGTTCAATCCGTTCTTCACCACCAAGCCGGCCGGCGAAGGCACCGGGCTCGGCCTCTCGCTCAGCCACGACATTGTGGCCAAGCAGCATGGCGGGACGCTCGAGGTCTCGACCGAGCCGGGCTCGTACGCGCAGTTCACCATCGTCCTTCCGCGCAAGGGAGCGGGGCCATGAGCGCGTTGATCCTGGTCGTCGACGACGAGCCCGACGTCGCCGACCTTTTCCGCCAGCAGTTCCGCAAGGAGCTGCGCTCGTCGCGCTTCGTCATGGAATTCGTCCAATCCGGGGCCGAGGCTCTGGAGCGGGTCGGCGCGGCGGAGAACGCAAAGCTCAAACTCATCCTCTCCGACGTCAACATGCCGGGGATGAGCGGACTCGACATGCTGCCGCGCGCCAGGCAAGCCCGGCCCGACGTGCCCGTCATCATGATCACCGCCTATGGCGATGCGGACACGCGCCGAAAGGCGATCGAGGGCGGCGCTGCGGGTCTCTTCACCAAGCCGATCGACTTTCCCGAATTGCGCGGCGAGATCGGGCGCCGGCTGGACGCGGCGATGGGTCCTCCATGACGGCGAAAATCCTCGTCGTCGACGACGAGCCCGATCTCGAAGACCTCGTCAGGCAGAGGTTTCGCCGCCAGATCAGGGAGGGCTCGATCGCCTTCGGCTTCGCGCGCGACGGGGTGGATGCGCTGGCCTTTCTCGCCGAGAACCCTGATTTCGACATGGTCGTGTCCGACATCAACATGCCGCGTATGGACGGGCTCACCCTGCTCGCCAGGCTCCAGGACGAAGCGACCCGGTTCTCGACCGTCATCGTCTCTGCCTATGGCGACATGGCGAACATCCGCACCGCGATGAACCGGGGCGCGTTCGACTTTCTTACCAAGCCCATCGACTTCGCCGATTTCGAGGCCACCGTCCGCAAGACGATCGCGCATGTCTCCGACCTCCGGGACGCGCGCCAGCGCCAGGCGGCGGCGGAGCGCGCGCACGCGTCGCTCTCGCGCTATTTCTCGCCCAATCTCGCCCGCACCCTCGCCGCCGACGCCAACGCGCTCGCGCCCGGCGGCGAACGGCGGGAGATCGCGACGCTCTTCACCGACATCGCGGGGTTCACGCCGCTGGTCGAATCGCTCGATCCCCGGCAGCTCGCGAGCCTCCTCAGCGGCTATTTCGAGAACATGACGGAAATCGTGTTCGCGCACGAGGGGACCGTCGCCAAAATCATCGGCGACGCGATCCATGTCCTCTTCGGCGCGCCCGGCGATCAGCCGGACGCGGCGACCCGCGCCATCACCTGCGCGCTCGCGCTCGACGCGCGCTCTGAGCAATATCGCGTCGAATGGAAAGCGCGCGGCGTGCCGCTCGGTGTCACCCGAATCGGCGTTCACGCGGGACCGGCGATCGTCGGCAATTTCGGCGGCGGGCGGCTCTTCGACTACACGGCTTACGGCGACACCATCAACGCGGCGGCGCGGCTCGAGGCGGTCAACAAGCAGCTTGGCACCCGGAACTGCGTCAGCGCCGCCGCCGTCGAGCGCGCGGACGGATTTTCGGCCGCCCGGTCGGCGATCTCGTGCTGCGGGGGCGGAGGGAGCCGATGCGCGTGTTCGAGCCGCTGTCGCCGGAAGAGAGCGCCAGTCCCCACGTCTCCGCCTATCTCGGCGCCTTCGCCAAGCTGGAGGCGGGCGATCCCGGCGCGCTCGCCGCCTTCGCCGCCCTGATCGGAGAGCGCCCGAGCGACGCGCTCGCCCAGTACCACCTGAAGCGGCTGCTCAACGGCGGCGTCGGAACGCGGATCGAAATGGCGTAGGACATTCGGCCGCGGCGCGACGAGATCGAGCGCCCGCTCTCGCCCGCGAGGCCCTACGATGTGGGGGCCAAACGTCGGATTCTGGCCGCTAAATTGTCGCCGCGCCGGGCGTCGGATTGCGGAGATCGTCGGTCGGGACGAGCTGCTGGTTGAAGACGGCGAATTAAGCCGCCCATTCGGGTTCGCCGAGATCGACGATAAGGGCGCCGTCCTGCCAGACGTCGTTATGATCGTTCGAATCGTCGCCGGGCCTGTGCAGGAACTCGCCGGTCTAGCCCTGGTTCATGTGCGTGTCGTGGACGCCGTCGCCTTCGCCGTAGAAACGGCCGAACACATGGACGTCCGCCTGTTGCTGATAGGCCTTCAGAAGCAGGCGTTTCAGCGAGGCGACGGGCTCGGGCGCCTCCGAGCCGTCCATGACGTCGCTGTCGCGCCAGGCGCCGGTGTTCGCAAGCACATCGCTGCGGGTGAAGTCGAGCCCCGGCAGAGCGGTTTCCTCGGTCAGCGCGTTCGATCCCGCCGGCGCCGCCGCGAGCGTGGCGATCAACGGGTGACGGAAATCGAAGACCAGCTTGTACTTCAAGAGGTCGTCGGAATCGTTGGTTCCGACGTTGACGGCGACGTCCCATCGGGCGCCGCCGACGAGCAGGCCGAAATGCTGATGGTACTGGATTTCCGAGCGGCGGCGCGTCGCTTTGAGCGTCGGCTCCGAAGTCATCTTCGCTTTGACCAAACCGTAAGGCAAAGCCATGGAACTCTCCGGACGCTGGGCAGTTCCGGTCCAAATGATCGCTCCTCGCGCTGGCAGCCGATCATTTGCCTCCGGCAACCTCGATGTAGAGATCGAGCGGGTCGATGACGGTGTGCGCGGCCTCTGCCTTTGCCACTTCCGGGCTGCCGACCGCCGCCTGCATTTTGGCAAGGTCGACATTCTCGGCGACGATTGCACCGCGATTTGTCCCGTCTTGTCTCAAAATTCGATAGTTCGAACAAAATGTCGAAAACAGGGCTTTGCGCTCTTCGCCGCCCTTGAGCCACGTGTCCATGTCGCCAACAGCGTGGGTAACACCACCATCGTCATCGCTTTTCTCCCTATTGATCGTTGAGCCGAGACACGGAACGGTCTTGTCTTTGCAAGCTAACACAAGAAAACACGAACAAAAGCCGAATTTGGCGCGCGAAGCCAGCGCCCCGCCTCGGTTAACGCGCTAAGAGACTCGCGCCGCCTTTTCGGCCGGATAGAGCGCGCGATACCGCTTAAGCCGCGGCGCGTGCGCGGCGGCGCTCTCGGCGTTGGGTTCGAAGGCGCGCTGGATCGGCGGGCGCGCGCAGACCGCCTCGAGGCTGCCCGCGCCGGCCGCGATCATGCCGAGCCGGGCCGCGCCGAGGGCGGCGCCGGCCTCCGCCCCCTGCGCCAGATCGATGGTCAGGCCCGTCACGTCGGCGATCATCTGGCCCCAAAAATCCGAGCGTGCGCCGCCGCCGACGAGCAGCGGCCGCTCCGGCCGCGCGCCGGCGGCGTCGAGCACGTCGACCCCGTCGGCGAAGGAGAAGGCGACGCCCTCCATCACCGCGAAGACGAGCGCGTCGACGCCGTGGTTGGCCCGGAGGCCGGCGAACATGCCGGTCGCCTCGGCGTCGTTGTGCGGCGTCCTTTCGCCGCTGAGATAGGGCAGGAAGACCGGCGCGCCGGCCTTGGCGTTCTTCGAGCGGGAGAAGGCTTGCGCGCCGGCGATGAGCGCGCCGATTTCGCGCTCGCGGCCGAGCACGCCGGCGATCCACGACAGCGCCGAGGCCGCCGACAGCATCACCGACATGCCGTGCCAGCGTGCGGGGAGCGCGTGGCAGAAGGCGTGCAGCGTTCGCTCGGGCAGGCTGACGTATCGGTCGGTGACGGAGAAGACCACCCCAGACGTGCCGAGCGAGACGAATCCCGCCCCCGGCGCGGTCGCGCCGACGCCGATGGCCGAGGCGGCGTTGTCCCCGCCCCCGCCCGCAATCGGAATGTTTCGCCCCTCGAGGCCCCAGGCCTTGGCGATTGGCGGCGAAAGATGGGCCGAGACCTCGGAGCCCTCGACCAGCCTCGGCATCGCGGCGAGCGAAAGACCGGTCGCGGCGAGCAGATCCTCGTCCCAGCGCCGCCGCCCGACATCGAGCCAGGAGGTTCCGGAGGCGTCGGACATCTCGGACACGGCTTCGCCCGAGAGGCGCAGACGGACAAAGTCCTTCGGCAAGAGCACGCGCTTCGTCGCTTTGGCGACCTCGGGCTCGTGCGCCGCGACCCACAGCATTTTCGGCGCGGTGAAGCCCGGCATGACGAGATTGCCGGTGCGCTTTTCGACGTCGGGGACGCGGCGCTTGAGCTCCAGACACTCGGCGAAGGAGCGGCCGTCGTTCCACAGGATCGCCGGGCGAAGCCGCTTGTCGTTCGCATCGAGCAGGGTTGCGCCGTGCATCTGGCCGGAAAGGCCCACTCCCGCGAGAGCCGCGAACTCAGACGGGGCCTTACGGCGGATCGCCGCGACCGCCGCCTCGACCCCATGAAACCAGTCCTCCGGGTCCTGCTCGCTCCATAAGGGGTGGAGGCGCGACACGCCGAGCGGAGCAGAGGCTTCCGCGACAACCCGCTGATCGTCGTCGACGAGCAGCGCCTTGACCGACGATGTGCCGATATCGAGTCCGAGAAATGTCGCCTGCGCGCGTTGAGCCATGGCCGCCTCCCTCCCTAAGGGCGCCACCATAATCGGAAAGCCCCGCCCTTGTCGCCGGGCCGTCGCCGGGAAGCCCTCCCGTCAGCAAAAAGCCCCGGCGTCGCCGCCGGGGCTCTCTCATCGGGTCAGAACGTGAACTTGAAGGGTTCAGGCGACCTTCAGATTGCCGGCCGAGGAGCGCCCGGTCCGCTTGTCGGCGACGATGTCGTAGCTGAGCTTCTGCCCCTCGTTGAGTTCGCGCAGGCCCGCCCGTTCGACGGCGCTGACGTGGACGAACACGTCCTTGCCGCCGTCGTCAGGCTGAATGAAGCCGAATCCCTTTGTCGCGTTGAACCATTTGACGGTTCCCGTAGCCATAGAATCTTCCCGTAGTGCAGTTGAAGTCGAGCGGAAGCGTGAAATCGCCCCCGCTCTCGGTGCGGAGGGTTTCGCCGGCCCGCATCCGGAGACACGAAACCAAGTCGTCGGCCGAGCATCGATACCATCGCCTATCGGGTGAACATGGTGAATTCAAGGCCCTTCGACTTTCGTCGAATCCTGCGCCCGTCAGACCCATCCGCCGAGCGCATGCGCGATCTGGGCGCCGGCCTCGTAATAGGCCTCTCTCAGGGTCGGCAGCGCAGGCGCCTCGGGCGGCGTGACGGGCAACGGCAGGTCTTTTTCCGCGATGCGCCCAAGGATGTGGTCGGCCAACACGCGCCCGAAGACGGCGCCCGTTCCGATGCCGCGGCCGTTGTAGCCGCAGAAGGTCACGACGTTCTCCGCCAGCCGATGAAAGCGCGGCAGCGCGTTGTCCGTCATGCCGATCATGCCGTACCACTGCGCCTCGAACTCGATCGCGCCGATTTGCGGGAATATCTTCTTGAGCGCCCGCTTCGCCCAGGCGCGATGGATCGCAAGGCCGGTTCCGCGCAGGGCGCCGACGCTGCCGAACACGAGCCGCCCGGCGCGGTCGAAGCGGAAATAGCTCATGATCTTCCTGGTGTCCCAGCAGCCTTCACGTCCCGGCAGGATGGAGGCCTGCAAATCGGCGCTGAGCGGCGAGGTCGCAAAATTGAAGTACGGCAGAAGAATCTGCTCGCGCCTCCCTTGCGGCCACGGCGCGCCGCCATACGCCTCCGTCGCCACCACGACCCAATCCGCGACGAGCGACCCCGCGTCCGTACGCAGCGTCCAGGAGCAGCCCGTCCGCTCTGCGGCCCGCACGCGACTTTGCGTGTGGATTGCGGCGCCGGCGGCGATCGCCGCGCGGGCGAGGCCGCGCGCGTAGGCTAGCGGCTGAATGGTGCCGGCTCGCATGTCGAGCAGCGACCCGACATAGACGTCGGAGCCGACGCGTCTGGCCGTTTCCGCCGCCGAAAGCGCCCGGACGGGCGCGCCGCGCTCGGCCCACTGCCGCGCGCGCTCCTCATTATCGGCGAGGCCCGAGCGGCCGACGGCGCAATGCAGCGTGCCGTTGCGCACCGGATCGCAATCGATTGCGTATTTGTCGATGGTCTCCCAAACCACGGCCGGCCCGCCGCCGAGCAGCGTCAGCACGCGCTCGCCGTAATCGGCCCCCAGCGCCTTCGGGATTTCGCTCGGCATCACCCACATGCCGGCGTTGACGTAGCCGACGTTGCGTCCCGCGCCGCCGAAGCCGATTTCGACCGCCTCCAGCGCGACGACCCTCGCGCCTGCTTCGGCGAGCCTGAGGGCCGCCGAAAGCCCGGTATATCCGCAGCCGACGACGGCGACATCGGCCTTGACCTGACCGGTAAGCGGCGAGGTTGGCGGCGCGGGCGGCGAGGTCGTCTCCCACAGGCCGTGGGACAGCGGGTCGTTTTGCATCGCGTCTCGAATCCTTCCCGCGCGCGATGATAGGCGTGCGGCTCAGCGCGCGCCACCAAAGGCGCCTTGGCGGAGCCAAGGCCTCGACGCACCTCGAAACGCGGAATAATGATCGGGGACGCGCCGTCCGCAGAACGCGACCGTCAGAGAGAAAACGATGACCGCCCATCATGGCCCGAGCCTCGGTCCCTTCCAGTGGGACGATCCGCTGCTCCTCGAAAGCCAGCTCACCGAGGACGAGCGGTTGATCCGCGACACCACGCGGGAGTTCGCAGCCAAGGAGTTGAAGCCGCGGGTCGAGCGCGCCTATCTCGAGGAAAAGACCGATCCGGCGCTCTTCCGGCTGATGGGCGAAAAGGGCCTGCTCGGCGTGACGCTGCCGGAAGAGTTCGGTTGCGCCAATGCGGGATACGTCTCCTACGGGCTCGTAGCGCGCGAGATCGAGCGCATCGACTTCGGGCTTCCGCTCGATGATGAGCGTGCAGAGCTCGCTCGTCATGTATCCGATCCACGCCTACGGCGACGACGCGCAGCGGAAGAAGTATCTGCCGGGCCTCGCGCGCGGCGAGCTCATCGGGTGCTTCGGCCTCACCGAGCCGGACGCCGGCTCCGATCCCGGCGGCATGAAGACGCGTGCGGAAAAAATTGCGGGCGGCTATCGCCTCCACGGCTCGAAGACCTGGATCAGCAACGCCCCGCTCGCCGACGTGTTCGTGGTGTGGGCGAAGTCGGCGGCGCACGACGGCCAGATCCGCGGCTTCATCCTCGAGAAGGGCGTGAAGGGGCTCTCCGCGCCGAAGATCGAGGGCAAGCTTTCGCTGCGCGCCTCGATCACCGGCGAAATCGTGCTCGACAATGTCGAAGTCCCGGAGGAGGCGCTCCTGCCGAACGTCTCCGGCCTCAAGGGCCCGTTCGGCTGCCTGAACCGCGCCCGCTACGGCATTTCCTGGGGTGCGATGGGTGCGGCGGAGGACTGCTGGATGCGCGCGCGCCAGTACGGCCTCGAGCGCAAGCAGTTCGGCCGGCCGCTGGCCGCGACCCAGCTCTTCCAGAAGAAGCTCGCCGACATGCAGACCAGGATCGCGCTCGGGCTTCAGGGCGCGCTGCGCGTCGGACGGCTGATGGACGAAGGCCGGGCGGCGCCCGAGATGATTTCGATGATGAAGCGCAACAATTGCGGCGAGGCGCTCGATATCGCGAGACAAGCTCGCGACATGCACGGCGGCAACGGCATCCAGATCGAGTATCAGGTCATGCGCCACCTCGCCAATCTGGAGACGGTCAACACCTACGAGGGCACGCACGACGTCCACGCGCTGATCCTCGGGCGGGCGCAGACCGGCCTTCAGGCGTTCTTCTAAAGGCATGAGCGCGCTTTCCGGCGTCAAGGTCGTCGAGCTCGCGCGCATCCTCGCCGGGCCCTGGATCGGGCAGACGCTGGCCGACCTCGGCGCCGACGTCGTCAAGGTCGAGAGCCCCGAGGGCGACGACACGCGCCACTGGGGCCCTCCGTTCATCGAGACCGGCGGCGAACGGGCGGCGGCCTATTTCCACGGCTGCAACCGCGGCAAGCGCTCGATCGTCGCCGATTTCGCGACCGGGCGCGGCCGCGAGATCGTGCGGCGGCTCGCGGCGCGTTCGGACGTTCTGATCGAGAACTTCAAGGTCGGCGGTCTTGCGAAATTCGGCCTCGACTACGAGAGCTTGCGAAAGCTCAATCCTCGCCTCGTCTATTGCTCGGTGACCGGCTTCGGCCAGTCCGGCCCCTACGCCGAGCGCGCCGGCTACGACTTCCTCATCCAGGGCATGTCCGGCTACATGGACGTCACCGGCGATCCGGACGGCCCGCCGCAGAAGGTCGGCGTCGCGGTATGCGACCTTTTCACCGGGCTCTATGGGGTCATCGCGATCGAAGCGGCGCTGATCGAGCGTGAGCGCACCGGGCGCGGGCAGCACATCGACCTCGCGCTCTTCGACACGATGGGGGCGATGCTCGCCAACCAGGCGATGAACTATCTCGCGTCCGGCGTGTCCCCGCGTCGGATGGGCAACGTCCACCCCAACATCGCCCCTTACCAGACCTTTCCCGTCGCCGACGGCTGGGTGATCGTGGCGGTCGGCAACGACGGGCAGTTCGCCCGCCTCTGCGCGACCCTCGGCCTCGATGCGCTCGCGCGCGACGCGCGCTTCGCGACCAACGCGGCGCGGGTCGCGCGCCGGGGGGAGCTGGAGCGGGAGCTGACCGCGAAGACGCGGCGCTGGCGGCGCGACGAGCTGCTGGCCGCCCTCGAGAAGGCGGTCGTCCCGGCGGGGCCGATCAACACGGTCGCCGACCTCTTCGACGATCCGCAATTCGTGGCGCGCGGCATGCGCATCGACCCGGAAGGGACGCCCGGCGTACGCAGCCCCATCGTGATGAGCGCGACCCCGCTCGCGCTCGCGCGCCGCTCGCCCAAGCTCGGCGAGCATCAGGCGGAGATCCTGCGCGAGATCGGTCTCGAATGAGGCGGGACGCCGGCCTTGACGGCGCTCGCCCCGGCGCGACAAATCGCCGACGACAAGCGAGGCCTTGCATGAGCTCCATTCGAAACGTCTGCGTCTATTGCGGCTCGGGCGCCGGCAACGACGCCCGCTTCGGCGAGGCGGCGGACGCGCTGGGGCGCATCCTGGCCCAGGAGGGAATCGGCCTCGTCTACGGCGGCGGCGGCGACGGCCTCATGGGCCGCCTCGCCCGCGCCACCCTCGCGGCAGGCGGTTACGTCACCGGAATTATCCCCAGCTTTCTCGTCCGCAAGGAACACGCGCTGACCGCTGCGCAGGAGATGCTGGTCGTCGAGGACATGCACGAGCGAAAGCGAGCCATGTTCGACCGGGCCGACGCGTTTGTCGCCCTCCCCGGCGGGATCGGCACGCTCGAGGAACTCGTCGAGCAGATGACCTGGGCGCAGCTGGACCGCCACGCCAAGCCCATCCTCATCGCCGACATCAACGGATTCTGGCGCCCGTTGCTCGCCCTCTTCGCCCATATGAACGTCGAAGGCTTCCTTCGTCGCGGCCTCGAACTGCGCTACCTGGTGGCGGAGAAGATCGAGGACGTCGTTCCGATGCTGCGCGCCGCGGAACGTCAACGGCGCGATCGCGAATCGCAGGAGACCGCATCGCTGCGCAATATGTGACCCATGGGACGCGCGAAACCGCTTCGTCTTGCGATACCGGCGCGTGCGGCGACAAATCGCCTCGGCCGCCCCCGATCCTCTTTTCCCTCGCCGGGATCGGCGCCATGCTCCTGATCCATAAAGAGCTAGCGCCCGTTGGCGCGAGCTGGTGGGAGGAGAACTCGAGAATGAAGGAACGGAATGGGACGATGGCGCTCGCGGGGGCGGCGCTGTGCGGCCTGATCGCTGCGGGCGCGGCGCGCGCGCAGAGCGCCGCGCCCGCGCCGGCCGCGGCACCTGCCGCTCCGGCGCCCGCAGCGGCCGCGCCGAAAGCGAAAGCGAAGGCGCAGAAACCAGCGTCGTCCGCCTCGACAGTCAGCGTGACCGTCGTCAATTCGCGCGCGGCCGGGCTCGTCGAGTTGCAGGCCGCGGTCGGCGGCTCCGCTGCGTGGAAGAAGGTCCTGGGCGCGCTCAAACCCGGCAAGAAGGCCGTCGCGCGCCTGCCGCGCGGCGCGGATTGCCAGGTCGACGTGCACGGAACGTTCGACGACGGCCAAACGATGGAGGCGACCGGCGTCGACGTCTGCAAGGACAAAACGCTCAATCTGAAGGATTGACCGCCCTCAGGCCCTCCGGCGCAAGCCGGAGGGCGTTTGGTTCATTGGCGCCGGCTCATTTCTGGCCGAAGAGTTCCGCCACATATTCCCAGTTGAGGAGGTGGTCGACGACGGCCTTCAGATAATCGGGCCGGCGGTTGCGGTAGTCGATGTAGTAGGAGTGCTCCCACACGTCGATGCCGAGAATGGGCTTGCCGCCGTGGATGAGCGGGTTCTCGCCGTTCTGGGTCTTGGTCGCCTGCACCTTGCCGTCCTTCAGGGTCAGCCAGCACCAGCCGGAGCCGAACTGGGTGACGCCCGCCTGGATGAGGTCCTCCTTGGCCTTGTCGACCGAGCCGAACGAATCCTTGAGCGCCTTCTCGACTTCGCCCGGAATCTTGCCGCCGCCGCCGGGCTTCATCCAGCGCCAGAAGTGAATATGGTTGTAGTGCTGGCCGGCGTTGTTGAACAGGGCCGCGTTCTTGCCGAACGAGCCCTTGACGATGTCTTCAAGGGACTTGCCCTCCCATTCGGTGCCCTTGAGCGCGGCATTGCCGTTGTTGACGTACGCCAGATGATGCTTGTCGTGATGGTATTCCAGCGTTTCGCGCGACATATAGGGGCCCAGCGCGTCATAAGCGTAGGGCAGATCGGGGAGCGAGAAACTCATGGGACGGCTCCTTGGCGAGGTTGAAGGGAATCATTGGACGCCGAAGGACAATACATCCTATCGGGGGCGAGATTTTAGCCGCGCGATTGCGGCGCCGCAACTCCGCGGCGGGGCATGAAGCGTCGCGCAAGGCCCCGGCGCCGGCCGCGTCTCGGCGAGTTGTCGCGGGCCTATGGCGCCCGCCGCGCCATTCGCCTAACCTGTGGCGAAATCATGCAATCGGCAATGAGGAGAGGAGGGCGCCGTGTTCAAACATATTCTCATCCCGACCGACGGGTCCGATCTTTCCCGCAAGGCCGTGCTCTACGGTGTGCAGTTGGCCAAGGAGTGCGGGTCCAGGGTGACGGCTCTGACGCTCGCCGAGCCCTATCGCGTCGCTTCGATGGACGCGGTCCTGGTCTCGGTCGGCGAGGACGAATATGAAGAGGAGTCGCGCCGCATCGCCGAACAGGCGCTGGAGCAGGTCAGGATGGCGGCCGATTCGGCCAGCGTGCCGTGCGACACGATCCGCGAAGTCCACGACCAGCCTTATCGCGCCATCATCGACGCGGCGCACGTCAAGGGATGCGATCTCATCGTGATGGCTTCGCATGGACGGCGCGGCGTCTCCGCGCTGCTGCTCGGCAGCGAGACCGTCAAGGTCCTCACCCATTCGACCATCCCGGTGCTCGTCTACCGCTGAGAGAGCCCGCGTTCCCTCGGAGGTGAGAATCCCTGCCAACAGGGAAAGGCGAGTCTTGGGTCGATTTCGGCCGAAGCGCAGGGGGGAAGTCGGACAGCTCAGCAATGCCGCACGCCCATCAGCGCCGTGACGACGACGAACGCGACGACCACCAGGGCGAAGACGCCAACCCCTCAACCATAGACTGCTCTCCCCTCCCGTGACCGCCGACGCCTCGCCCGGGCGGCCGCCGGGTCGATGAGAATGTAGCTGCGACTTTGCGCTCGCGCCATTGCCGACCCGGCGCTGCGGCGATCGTATGTAAACATTCGAGCGCGAAGACATGCGAGGCGGCCAAAGCCGGGAGCGCTCCTCAATGACGTCGAAATTCGCCCGGGGCCTAGACCGCGAACAGCGACTGTTCTAGTCTCTTTTGACGTCATCGCAGCGCTGGCGGGACACGCGCTCGGTGGGGTGGGCAAATGAACAGAAACCGCGCCCGCGCGCTCATTGTCGCGGGGCTGCTCGATATGGCCGCTGCGAAAGGAGCGCGCGCGGCCATCATGGCGCATATGCCGCCGAACGCCGCGTTTCCCGGCGGGGAGGAAGGGTTCGCGCTGACGGCGAGCGGGGGCCGCGTCAATCCCGAAATGCTGGTCCGGCTCAGTCCGCAGCCGAACCCGCCCGATGCGCCGCCGACCGTGATCAATCTCCTCGCGCCGGCCAAACCGAAGCTGTCGCAGCGAGCGGGCTCGAACTTCGAGCTTGCGCTGGCTTTCCGCGACTTCCCTGGTCTGATGCTGCCCACGTTCCCGCCGCCAGGCGACGAGGGAGATACGGCGATCCGCTTCAGCGTCAAGGGGCGCATTTTCGCCGTTTGGCTCGTCGTTTCGTGTTCGTCGACGGTCAAGCGCTGGTCGCCCCTGCTCCCGCCCGCCATCTCCCCGCACGGTTCGACCGGAGCGGAGTTCGGCCTTGAGGACGACGGCGGCGTTGAGGTCGAGATCAGCCTGTTCGAGGACTGGGAGCCGTTGAGCCTGACCGGCGAGCCGGAGCCGACGACCTTCGCCTTCATGGAGACCGGACTGAATCTGATCTCTGCCGGCGCGAGACAGCTGTGCGCCTTCAACCGCCTCGCCGGCGTCCGTTTGCATTGAGTCGACGAGGCGCTCGCCGCCTCAACCGCGCGACCGCTCACGGCGCCGGCCCGACGCGAGCGGCGCCGCTTTGATCAGGACGCGGCGGCGCGGCGCGGGGGACCGATCGTCGCCTACTCCGCCAGCGCCACGGCGACGCCGCCCGCGCTCAACCCGCGGCCCGCGGCGTTCGCCGCCTCGACCCGATCGAGCCTCAGCATCGCGAGCGCCTCGCGTCCCGACGACGAACCGAGCGTCCCGACCGCGAGTTCGCCGTCGAGGACCGGCGTTCCGGGCGCCGGAGGCTCGCCCAGCACCTTGACGCGCGCGACCCGCTTGCGCGCCGTCCCGCGGTGTTTCATGCGCGAGACGACCTCCTGGCCGACGTAGCAGCCTTTCTCGAAATCGACGCCGTGGATCAGGTCGAAGTTCGCGTCGTGCGGGAAGGCGTCGCCGTAGACGAAATCGACGCCGCCTTTCGGAACCCCGGCGCCGATGCGCAAGCCTTCGTAGGTCTCCGCGTGCGCCTCGCCGACCGCGGCGGCCCTGGCGCGGGGCAGGATCGCCCGCCAGCCGAGGCGAGGATCGCGCGGATCGGCGTAGAAGACCGCGCCCGGCGCGTTCTCCGGCTGCGCGCCCCAGAAGGCGACGACGCGGTGGTCCGCGCTCTCGTCGGCGATCGAAACCCTGGCGCGAAGCTTGTAGAAGCCGAGCCGCTTGGCGAGATCGGCCGCTTGCTCTGCGGCGCAGTCGAGGAGGAAGGCCGCGCCGGTCTCTGTGGGAGCGCGCACGACCAACGTGTCGAACAGGATCTTCCCCTGCGGCGTCAGAAGCCCCGCATAGCGCGCCTCGCCGGGCTTCAGCCGCTCGACGTCGTTGGTCAGCAGCCCCTGCAGGAAGCTTGTCGCGTCCTCGCCGCTGACCCGAATCACGCCACGATCCCCTAGCAGGGCAGCTTTCTTGGTCATGCGGGCCTCCAGTCGCGCTTGCTATGCCGAGCCTGTTAAATTAGCCCGCTTTCGCTCTCGCGCAAGGAACCCTTATGCCGCAAACCTTCGATCTCGTTCTTTCGAACGGAACCGTCGTCAACCAGGACGGCGTGGCGTTGCGCGACATCGGCGTTCGCGGCGGGCGCATCGCCGGGATCGGGAACTTGAGCGCGGCTTCGGCGGGCGAGCGAATCGATTGCAAGGGCCTGCACGTGCTGCCCGGCGTGATCGACAGCCAGGTGCATTTTCGCGAGCCGGGCCTTGTCCACAAGGAGGATCTAGAGACGGGATCCCGCGCGGCCGTTCTCGGCGGCGTGACCGCCGTCTTCGAGATGCCCAACACCGATCCGACGACGACGACGGCCGAGGCGCTCGCCGACAAGCTCTCCCGCGCGAGGGGCCGCATGCATTGCGACTTCGCCTTCTGGGTCGGCGGAACTCATGAGAACGTCGCCGACATTGCCGAACTCGAGCGGCTGCCGGGCGCGGCGGGAATCAAGGTGTTCATGGGCTCTTCCACCGGGCGTCTGCTCGTCGCGGACAATGCGGGCGTGCTCGCGATCCTGAAAGAATCCGCCGGCGCGCGGCGTTTCACAGCGAGGACGAGGCGCGCCTCAACGAACGGAGGCCCTTGCGCGTCGCGGGCGACCCGTCGTCGCACCCTGTCTGGCGCGACGAGATCGCGGCGCTCAAAAGCACCGAGCGCCTCGTCCGCCTCGCCCGCGAGGCGCGCGCCCAAGTCCATGTGCTGCATGTCTCGACGCGTGAGGAAATGGAGTTCCTCGCTGGCGCGAAGGATGTCGCAAGCTCAGAGGCGACGCCCAATCATCTGACGTTGAGCGCCGAAGACTATCCGCGGCTCGGGACCAAGCTGCAGATGAACCCGCCGGTGCGCGGGCTGGAGCATCGGGAAGGAATTTGGCGCGGCGTCAGCCAAGGCGTCGTCGACGTCATCGGCTCCGATCACGCGCCCCATACGCGCGAGGAAAAGGCGAAACCCTATCCCGACAGCCCTTCGGGCATGACCGGCGTGCAGACGCTGGTTCCGATCATGCTCGACCACGTCAACGCGGGACGGCTGACCCTGCAGCGCTTCGTCGATCTGACCAGCGCGGGGCCTCAGCGCATTTTCCGCATCCTCGGCAAGGGGCGCATCGCGGCGGGCTACGACGCCGACCTCACCATCGTCGACATGAAGCGGGCCGAAACGATCCGCAATTCCTGGATCGCCTCGCGCTGTGGCTGGACGCCCTACGACGGCAAACGGGTGACCGGCTGGCCGGTCGGAACCATCGTGCGCGGCCGCCGCGCGATGTGGGAGGGGGACCTCACGGCGCCGTCGACCGGCGAGACGGTGCGGTTCTGGTGAGGGCGTTCAAGTCAACGGCCGATCGCAAGCTTGGCGATATAGCCGGAACGCGTTTCGCCCGCGGCGCGCGCCTCGTCGTCGAGGCGCCGCAGGATCCGGCGCGGCAGCGTGATGTTGACGCGTTCGACGGAATCGTCGAGCGCGGCAGGGTCGATGGTGACGAGCGAAAGAATCCAGCCGGCATATTCAGGCTTGGCGCGGATCACTTCCAGCGTCGAGGGCGGCGGCACGGGTTCCCCCGCATCGAGCGCCGCGTCGATCCAGGCAAGCCCGGCCTCTTCCGCCCCCGCGATGGCCTCCTCCAGCGTGTCCCCCGCCGAGAAGCAGCCGGGCAGATCGGGAATGACGACGCCGTATTCGGCATTTTTGGTTCGAGGTTCAATCGCGATGGGGTAACGTATGGTCAAAGACTCGCCTGGGGTTGGGGCTATAGCGCGACCCGCATCGACACGTCGAACGCGCCGTAGTCGGCCCGCAAGCCGTCCTCATTACGATCGAGAAGCCCGGCGGCCTCCAGCGCTTCGACGTCCTCATGCACCCGGCGATAGTCGCGGCCGGGCGCCTGGGCGAGCGCACGAATGCTCCGGGCGGGCGCGCGGTGAAGATGACGCAGCAATTCCAGCCGCTTGGGGGAGAGCGTCTTGACCATCGTCTCCCAACTCTCGAACCCGATGTGGATTTCCGCATTCTCTCCGGTCAGTTCGCCGCGTTCCGCCCGACGCCATGCGTCGACCACGCGCTCCCCGATCGTATCGAGGCTGTCGGCGACATGAACACGGATTGCCTTGCTCATCGCTTGCACCCTGAGCGGATTCGCCGCAACTCGGTCAAGTCGCCCCCATCACCTGCATCGTCTGCCAGGTCGCCGCGAGCGCGGGCTTGTGGCCGCCTTCGATCTCGATGCTGACGTCGTAGCTCAGTTGCCACTCGCGCTCCGAGTGCTTGACGACCCTGATCAGCTCGAAGCGGCCGCGCACGCGGCTGCCCGAGCGCACCGGATGGAGAAAACGCACCCGGTCGAAGCCGTAGTTCACCCCCATCGCCGCACCCTTGATCTTCGGCAGCGCGCTGTAGGCCATCGGCGAGAGCAGCGACAGCGTCAGAAACCCGTGCGCCACCGTGCCGCCGAAGGGCGTGGCGCTCGCCTCTACGGGATCGACATGGATGAACTGCTCGTCCTCGGTGACCTTGGCGAAGGCGTCGATCCGGTCCTGGTCGACGACGAACCAGTGCGAGACGAAGCTCTCGCCGACATGCTGGTGAAGGTCGTTCGCGGGGATCGGCTGCGCCTCCGTCCACTCGGTCATTCCGCGCCTTCGAGCATACCGGGTGCGGCGGCGATGGAGACGCCGCCGTCGACCGGCACGATCGCGCCCGTGGTGTACGCGCCGCCGCGCCCGGTCAGGAACAGAAGCGCGCCGGCAATGTCCTCGGGCCGCCCGAGCCGGCCCATCGGCACCGATTTCGCGCCGCGCGCCGCGCGCTGCTCGTCGCCAAGCGCAAATCGCGTCATGTTGGTGGGAAACGGTCCCGGCGCGATGGCGTTGATCGTCACCTGCCGGCCCGCGAATTCAGCGGCGAGAACCCGGGTCAGGTGATGCACCGCGGCTTTCGAGGCCGCGTAGGAATAGGCGTGCTCGGACTGAGTGACGCCACCCATCACCGAGCCGATGTTGACGATCGTCGAGGGTCGGTCGGCGCTAGCGGCGGCGGCGAGCGTCGGCGCGAGATCGCGGGTCAGCGAAAAAAGCCCGGCTACGTTCACGCTCATCACCCGCTCCCAGGCTTTCCAGGGAAAGCTCTCGAACGGCTCGCCCCACGTCAGGCCAGCGTTGTTGACGAGGATGTGGAGAGCGTCCGTCCGACTGCGCGTCTCGGCGGCGAGCGTCGCGACGCCCGCTTCGGTCGCGACCGTGCCGCCGAAGCCCTCGCAGGGGCCGAACGCCGAAAGCTCGTTCGCCGCCGCTTCGCAGGCCTCCGCCTTGCGCGAGGCGATAAGCACGCGCGCCCCGGCGGAAAGCAGAGCCTCGGCGCAGACGCGCCCGAGTCCGGTTGCGCCGCCGGTGACGAGCGCGATGCGGCCGCGGACGGAAAAGAGATCGGAGGGAGCGAGCATGGGGTTTCTTTCTTCAGGACGGGATTCGCCTTGGAGCATAGCAAGCCGGTGAGGAAGGCCAAACTACAGCCACGAAGCGCCCTCACGATGCCGCGCGCAGGCCAAGTCCGCGCCGCAAACCCCGTCAAGGAGGATCGTCGATGCCTCAAGAGACGCCGCTTCGCTTCGCCGTGATGGTCGGCAGCCTCCGCCGCGGTTCGTTCAACGCCGCCATCGCCCGCGCCCTGCCCGCGCTCGCCCCCGAGGGCGTCTCGATCGTCCCGCTCGGCTCGGTCGGCGACTTGCCGCTCTACAACTATGACGTCCAGGAGCAGGGGTTTCCGCCCGCGGTCACCGCAATGGCGGAGGCGATCAGGGCGGCCGACGGCCTCATCATCGTCACCCCCGAATACAACTATTCGATGCCCGGCGTGCTGAAGAACGCGATCGACTGGCTCTCCCGCCTGCCCAATCAGCCGTTCGCCGGCAAGCCGGTGCTCATCCAGAGCGCTTCGCCGGGCCTTTTGGGCGGCGTGCGGGCACAGCTCCACCTGCGCCATTCCCTGCTCTTCGTCGAGGCGCGCGCCTTCAATCGGCCCGAGGTCATCATCACGCAGGTCAATACGAAGATCGACCCCGCCACCGGCGAGGTGACCGATCCGGCGACGCGCGGCTTCATCGCCGATCAGCTCAAGGCCTTTGCCGCCTTCGTCCGGCGTTGACGCCCCCGAACGCTCCGATCAAAGTGCACCCGCGTCCTGGAGCGCCGCGCATGAAAGTCTCTATCATCCAGATGAACTCGATCAGCGACAAGGCCGCCAACATCGCGGCCGCCGAGGCGCTGATCGAGCGCGCGGTCCGGGAGGAGAGCCCGGACTGGGTGCTCTTGCCAGAATTCTTCGACTGGGCGGGCGGCTTCAAG
This sequence comes from uncultured Alphaproteobacteria bacterium, assembly GCA_963805295.1. Taxonomy (GTDB): domain Bacteria; phylum Pseudomonadota; class Alphaproteobacteria; order Rhizobiales; family Beijerinckiaceae; genus Roseiarcus. The sequence goes on from CAWDTW010000090.1 coordinate 86,409, forward strand.
GCCGACAAGCTCATGAACGCCGAGAGCTTTCCCGGTGGTCCAGCCTACGCGATGGCGCGCCGTCAGGCGATCAGGCACGGCATTTTTGTCCACGCCGGGTCGATCATGGAAAAAATCGAGGGCGAGGACCGCATCCACAACACCTCGGTCGTCTTCAACCGCGAGGGCGAGGAGATCGCCCGCTACCGAAAAATCCATCTCTTCGACGTGACGACGCCCGAGGGCACATCCTACAAGGAAAGCGCGACGGTGAAGGCGGGCGACAAGATCGTCACCTACGATTGCGAGGGCGTCACCGTCGGCTGCTCGATCTGCTACGACCTGCGCTTCCCCGACCTCTTCCAGGCGCTGGCCGAAAAGGGCGCCGAGATCATCGCCCTCCCCGCAGCCTTCACGCTGCACACCGGCAAGGACCACTGGGAAGTGCTCTTGCGCGCCCGCGCCATCGAGACCGAGACTTACGTTTGCGCGAGCGCCCAGACGGGCTCGTTCAGCGTCGGCAACGAGCAGCGCCACACCTACGGCCACTCGCTGATCGCCGACCCCTGGGGCCATGTGGTCGCCAAAGCCTCCGACGGGGTGGGCGTCGTTTCGGCGCGGCTCGACCCGGAGCGGATCAAGCGGGTGCGCAGCCTCATCCCGGTTGCCGAGCACAAGGTCAGGATCGCGCGCGAATAGGCGTTTCCGTAGGGGCCATCGGAAATGAAGGCCATATCGATACGCCAGCCTTGGGCATGGGCTGTGATTTACGGCGGCAAGGACATCGAGAACCGCAGCGGCCGGGCGATCGTGCAGATGCAGAGCGCCATCGGCCAGCGGGTCTACGTCCACGCCAGCAAGTTGACCATTCCCAAGCTGCTGGAGGAACTGAAATATTGTCGCATTCCAACGCAAGACCAAGGAAGCCGGCAAAGATCTGATCGCGACGCCCAGATGGCAATTCGAGCGAAGCCGCGGCCTTCATGCGGTCGGCGAACCCGTGATATCGATCGACGAGAAGAAGAAGGAATTGCTGGGCGAATTCAAGAACGGCGGTAGCGACTATGGGCCGCAGGGCGAACTGATCGAGGTCAACGCTCACGATTTCGAGGACAAGGAGTTGGGCAAGGTCGTCCCTTACGGGGTCTACGACATCAGCGCCAACCTCGACTATGTCAGCGTCGGAATCGAGCACGACACCGGGGAGTTCGCCGTCAACGCCGTCCGATGCTGGTCGATCAGATGGGTTGAAAGCTCGATCCCGGGATGAGGCGACTATGCTCAGGACGATGGCGGCGGCTCAATGGTTCACGGCTGCGGCTCTGGAAGTTGGCCCTCCAACAACTGCGTCATGGTCAAAGACGCGGTCTATGTGAACGACGACGGGCAGACCATGCTCGCTGGTGCAGACGTGGTCTGCCGCGATCGCCGTGGTTCGCGACGCCGTATGTCGCTGGCGTCCCGACCACGTAGGGCAAGACATCAGGGAACAGCTCCCGCGCTACGGTCTGGCCGTAGCCCTGCGGGTCGCCGGAGGCGCCGCTGGCCGCGACCATGGCGGCAATGTGCTCCGCGATGTGCCGGCCCTCCGCGTCAAAGTCTTCGGACGGGTGCCTTGTGTTGGCGGGATTTGTAAAGTGTGTGTCATCTGGCCAGAAGATCGGCCACATCATGGGATGACCGCCCCGATTGATCTGCCGCCAGCCGCCCGTGTCCGTGGCGAGTTTGGTGGCGCACCAGATGCCAATACGGGCGCCGGGTCTGAGTTGGGGATGCTACTGGGAGATCCCAGCCCGATCGATTCGACCATCGTGCCGGCAAAGCTATTCTTGGCGTTCTCCGGGCGCCAAGCCGACAGGTCTACCGCGGTCCCGCTTTTTACTGCCCCGTTAACCTTCGCGAGCAGCGACAGATCGATGTAGAACGGGTCGGCGATACGCCATGCCCATAGCCGGGCGCCGCCCGCACTCGCCGTCTCGCCCGTCTTGCCTTCCAGCACGAGTTCGCCGGCTGCGGAGTCCTCGCGCGCCTCCTTGCCAGTGAGAGCGTGCAATTTCATTGCCTGTCGTCCCTCTGAGATCCGCTTCGTCGAAGGACACCCGGTACGTCAGGGTTTCGAAATCCGCTCCGTCGAAATGCACCTTGAACTCATAGCGCGTCTCATGGTGAAAACCTGGCTTTACGTGGACCCCGGTAATATTCGAATTGACGTCCATGATGAAAACTGTGCTGTCATTGCCTGAGAAGACGTACATATCGTCGATATAGAGCTGGCCGTTCTGAGCGGCGAGGGGGGTATCGAGGTGATGAGACATGGCAACATTCCCTTCCTTTCCGGCATGTGGCCGTTAATCGGCTCGCAACGCCGACAGATTTAGAGCGGACAAGGCAGTACCGAGTCCGGCTTTCAGAGCGACACGGCGTGTAATCTTCATTGAAACTTGCTCCCGGCGCTGTTTTATCATGCTGTAAATTCCCTTAATTGTGCGACTGCGCTAGGTCGGAAATTCCCGCGACCCATACGTGTTCTTAGGAGCCGGAAACCCGGCTGCGAAATGGACCTTTGGCGAAACGGTTCTCGCAGCCAGCGAGCTTCTCGACCGCCCTGGCGGCTTCCTCGGGCGAGGCGCCGGCCTCAATCGGCGCCTCGTGCAATGCGCCCTGTTCAAGAGCGATAGAGAACTCATTTCTCTTCGAGTTGTCTCACTCGATTGGCCATTCTTTCGTGCTGGCGATGCATTGCACGCAGTTCGTCCAGCATCCGGTTCTGATTGTTGTCGATGCGTCGGACGATCGCCGCCATCACGTTCACGTCGTCGCGCAGGGTCGCGACTTCCGTCGTGAGCCGCTGTAGCGCGTGGCCGATATAGGCCAGATCGACGGTCTCCGGGGTATCGCTCATTTCGTCGCCCTCTCGGCCTGATCATAGGCCGCAGCGTCCAGCGCGGGCAAGCTTAAGGGCGCGGCGCTTCGTGTTCTCCGAGGGCGCCCCGCGAGCCGCAGGATGACCTCGCTATGGTTGATCGACACGCGGCCCTGGGCGCTTTAGAGCAGAATGATTTTTGAACGTATCGCAGCGCTGGCGCTCATCCGGCCGGCTGTCGCCGGCCACCCCCGGGTCAAAGCTCGGGGGCAGTCGCTTCTCCCGCGAGCGGGAGAAGCGAGCGCGGCGGGCCACAAAATTGAACGTCCGGCCGCGATAATTGTGTTTGGCCGCGCCGCGGCCGCAGGGGATAATGCCGGCCAATCAAGGGTCTGCGCCGCAGGCCCTTTCCTTTAACCCCAAGACGCTAACGCGTGAACGGCGCGGCGGTTGCGCCCGTCAGGCGTTTAGCGGGAATGGCGCTCATGGCGGACGACGAGCTCGACCTTTCGACCCTCTCCGACGACGAACTCGTCGAGCAGATGCACGACGACCTCTACGACGGCCTCAAGGAGGAGGTCGAGGACGGCGTCGAAGATCCTGCTCGAACGCGGCTGGGCGCCCTACGAGGTGCTGACCAAGGCGCTGGTCGAGGGCATGCGGATCGTCGGGATCGACTTCCGCGACGGCATCCTGTTCGTGCCGGAAGTCCTGATGTCGGCCAACGCGATGAAGGCCGGCATGGCGATTTTGAGGCCCCTGCTGGCCGCGACCGGCGCGCCGAGGATGGGCAGGATGGTGATCGGCACGGTCAAGGGCGACATCCACGACATCGGCAAGAATCTCGTCTGCATGATGATGGAGGGCGCCGGCTTCGAGGTGTTCGACATCGGCATCAACAACAGCGTCGACAAATACCTCGAGGCGATCGAGAAGCATCAACCCGAAATTCTGGGCATGTCGGCGCTGCTGACCACGACCATGCCCTATATGAAGGTCGTCATCGACACGCTGAAGGAAAAAGGCATGCGCAACGACCATATCGTGCTCGTCGGCGGCGCGCCGCTCAATGAGGCTTTCGCGGAGGCGATCGGCGCCGACGCCTATTGCCGCGACGCGGCGGTGGCGGTCGAAACCGCCAAGACCCTGCTCGCGCGCCGCCAGGGCGCGACGCAGGCGCGCGAGCAGGGGTGAGCGCAGGCAAGCCCCGCGAGCGCGTGAAGCAACCCCGGAGGCTCGACGTCCCATGACCCTCGCGGCTGCCGCCGACACCGGCGCGGAGGCGGGCCACCCCCGCCGGAAGGGCGGCGCGCGCAAGGTGCTGGTCATCGCCTGCGGAGCGCTCGCGCGCGAAGTTCTCGCGCTGAAGCTCGACGCGGTCGACCTGACCTGCCTGCCCGCGTCGCTGCACAACCGTCCCGAGAGGATCCCCGCGGCGATGCGGGCGAAGATCCGCGCCAGCCGCGCAGCCTATGACGAGATTCTCTGCCTCTACGGCGACTGCGGCGCCGGCGGCGCGCTCGACCGGGTGCTCGAGGAGGAAGGCGTCAAGCGCATCGCGGGCGCCCATTGCTACGCCTTCTACGCGGGCGAGGAGGCCTTCGCGGCGCTGGCCGAAGAAGAACCCGGAACCTTCTATCTCACCGACTTCCTCGCCCGGCATTTCGAGGCGCTCGTCATCAAGGGGCTCGGCCTCGACCGCTTCCCGCAATTGCGCGACGACTATTTCGGCGCCTACCGGCGCGTCGTCCACCTCGCGCAAATCGACGATGCCGCAACGGCTGCAAAGGCCAAGGCCGCCGCCGAGCGGCTCGGCCTCGCCTACGAGCGCCGTTTCACCGGCCTCGGCGGCCTCTCGGCGTTCCTGAACGAGGCGACGCAAGACAAAGCGGGGCAAGACGAACCTACGAACCGGAAAGCTCAGCCATGGCCAGCCTGATTACCGTCTATTGGCGCGACATCCCGAGCCAGGTCATCGTCAAATCGGGGCGCGCCGCCGCCAAGCGCGAACTCTCCGAGCGCTTCATCCGCGCGATCGACGCGGCGGCCATGCACGCCGGCGCAAAGAACGCCGACGACTATCTGGCCGACTGGCGGCGCGGCGAGCCGGTCGCCTGCGGCGACGACCTCGAGACCGAAGCGGCCGCCGCCGCGGCCCGGCTCGAGGCCGCATACGACACTCACCGCCTTGCGGTCCTCGCCAAGCATAACGGGCGCGAAACGCCGTCGTGACGAGGCCGACCCCATCCGCCTTCGAGCCGCGCGGCAAACGGCCCCCGCCCGAGCGCAAGCCTCGCGTACGGCTGTTCAGCGTGCGCCATGCGGGATCGCGCTCAAGGGCGGTCCCAACTCGCAATGATGCCGACCAGATTCCCAAGAACAACCTTTCATGAACGAAACCCTCGTCTCCTCCGCCACAAAGCACGTCGTCATCGGCTTCGAGCGCCGGTTCGTGATGATCGGCGAGCGGATCAATCCGACGGGGCGCAAGCAGCTCGCGGCCGAAATGACCGCAGGCGACTTCAGCCGAGTCGCCGCCGAGGCGATCGCCCAGGTCGAGGCGGGCGCGCAGATGCTCGACGTCAACGCCGACATCCCGCTCGCCGACGAGCCGCGCATCCTCGCCGAATGCGTCAAGCTCGTGCAGGAGACGGTCGACGTTCCGCTGTCGATCAATTCCTCGATCGTCGAGGCGCTGGAGGCGGGGCTCGCGGCTTACAAGGGCAAGCCGGTCGTCAATTCGGTCACCGGCGAAGAGGAGCGGCTCGAGCGGGTGCTGCCGCTCGTCAAGAAATACGGCGCCGCGGTGATCGCGATCTCCAACGATGAGACTGGCATCTCCGAGGACCCCGACGCGCGCTACGCGGTCGCCAAGAAGATCGTCGAACGGGCGATGGACCACGGGATCAGGCGCGAGGACGTCGTCGTCGATCCGCTCGTCATGCCGGTCGGGGCGATCAATGACGCCGGCGCCCGGCTCATGCGCCCCCTGCGCCGCCTGCAGAGCGAACTGAAGGTCAACACGAGTTGCGGCGCCTCCAACTTCTCCTTCGGCTTGCCGAATCGCCGCGGCCTCGCCGCCGCCTTCCTGCCGATGATGATCGGCGCGGGCCTCACCTCGGCGATCATGAACCCGCTTCGCGCCGAGGATATCCAGGCGATCCTCGGGGCCGACGTCGTCATGGGCCACGACCCCAATTGCGGCGCCTGGATCCACAAATATCGCGAGCCGGCGCCGGCAGGGGAGGCGGCCGGAGGGCGGCGCGAAGGGCGCCGCCGCGCTAAGGTTTGAGAGACCCGGTGAGCGCCTTTCGCGTCGTCTTCACGCCATCCGGCAAACGGGGCGATTTCAGCGAAGGAACGAGCGTCCTCGCCGCCGCGCGCGCGCTCGGCGTCGATCTCAACTCGGTCTGCGGCGGGCGCGGCATCTGCGGGCGATGCCAGATCGAAATCGCCGAAGGCCAGTTCGCCAAGCACGCTTTGGATTCGCACAGCCGTCACGCCACGCCCTGGAACGAGGTCGAGGAGCGCTACGTGGAAAAGCGCGGGCCGCTCGCGCCCGCGCGGCGGCTCGGCTGCCAGGCGAAAGTCTGCGGCGATCTCGTCGTCGACGTGCCGCCGGAAAGCCAGGTCCACCGGCAGGTCGTGCGCAAGCGCGCGGAGGAGCATCCGATCGACGTCGATCCGGTCGTGCGTCTGCATTACGTCGAGGCGCCCGAGCCGAACCTGCGCGAGCCGTCGAGCGATTTTCGACGCCTCCAGGAGGCGCTCGCCGCGCAGTGGGGCATCGTCGACGCCGCCGCCGATCTCGCGACGCTCGCCAACCTCCAGAAGACTTTGCGCGCGGGCGGCTGGACGGTCACCGTCGCGGTGCGCAAGGGCCGCGACATCGTGGCGATCCTGCCAGGCTTCGCCGAGCGCGCCTACGGCGTCGCCATCGACGTCGGCTCGACGACCGTCGCGGCCTATCTCTGCGATCTCATGAGCGGCGCGGTCGTCGCCTCGGTCGGGGCCATGAACCCGCAAATCCGCTTCGGCGAAGATCTGATGAGCCGCGTCTCCTACGTGATGATGAATCCGGGCGGCGAGGCGGAGCTCACGCGCGCCGTGCGCGAGGCGATCGACGCGCTGATCGGCGAAGCGGCGGCCGCGGCCGGCGTCGCGCGCGGCGAGATCTTCGAAGCTGCTCTGGTCGGCAATCCGATCATGCACCACCTCGTCCTCGGCCTCGACCCGACCGAGCTCGGCGGCGCCCCGTTCGCGCTGGCGATCGACGGCGCCTACGAAGCGAAGGCGCGCGATCTCGGCCTCGACATCGCGCCGGGGGCCTTCGTCTACGCGCTCCCCTGCATCGCCGGCCACGTCGGCGCGGATGCGGCGGGCGTCGTTCTGGCCGAGGCGCCCTATCTCGGCGACGAGCTGAGGCTGCTGGTCGACGTCGGCACCAACGCGGAAATCGTGTTCGGCAATCGCGAGCGCCTGCTCGCCTGCTCTTCGCCGACCGGCCCGGCCTTCGAGGGCGCCCAGATTTCCTGCGGCCAGCGCGCGGCGCCAGGCGCCATTGAACGGATTCGCGTCGATCGGACCACGCTCGAGCCGCGCTTCAAGGTGATCGGCTGCGAGCTGTGGTCGGACGAGCCTGGCTTCGCTGAAGCGACGGCGAACACGGGCGTCACCGGCGTATGCGGCTCGGGGATCATCGAGGCGATCGCCGAGATGTACCTCGCAGGAATCCTCTCGCAGGACGGCGTCATCGACGGAACGCTTGGCCAGCGCAATCCGCGGGTCGAAGCGACCGGCCGCACCTTCGCCTATCTGCTGAGCGAGGGTCCGCCGCGGCTCCTCGTCACCCAGACCGACGTGCGCGCGATCCAGCTCGCCAAGGCCGCGCTCTATGCGGGCGCCAGGCTCCTCATCGAGCGTCGCGGCGCCGGCGCGCCCGAACGCGTGACCCTCGCCGGGGCCTTCGGCGCCCAGATCGACCCCGTCTATGCGATGACGCTGGGCCTCATCCCCGACTGCGATCTTTCCAGGGTCGCGAGCGCCGGCAACGCCGCGGGAACGGGAGCGCGCATCGCGCTCCTCAACCTCGCGGCGCGCGCCGAGATCGAGGGCGTGGTGCGGAAGATCGAGAAGATCGAGACGGCGATCGAGCCGAACTTCCAGAATCTGTTCGTCGCCGCGATGGCCATCCCCAACAAGACCGACGCCTTCCCGAACCTCAGCCTTCGCGTCGACCTGCCGGCGCCCAAGGAGACGAACGGCGAGGCGGGGCGTCGCCGCAGGCGCGCGGCGTCTGCCGAGATGGGTAGCGGATGATATCCGGCGCCTGATTCCCACGAGATATTCGGCCCGAGAACGGATTTTTCTGCTCCGCGCCGACGCGGGTCGCGAAATTCGGGCAGCGCATAAGATGCGACGAAATTCTCACACCGTCTGCAACAAGAAGCGCTTCTCTGAAACATCGGCGATACAAGGCGGAAATCCGCTTTTTCATTCTCGCGCGCGAAGATGGCGTTGCGAGATTGTCCGTCAAACAGGTGACAACGCCTTATGACCGCGAATGTCCGACAGAATCATATTGCGGAAAGAGACCGTGTCCTCTGTGCGAAACCACGCATACGTCCCCCTAGTGTTGTGTCTTTAACGCTTCGACCCCACGCGGCGACCGGGAAGTCGTAGGTTTCAGAGTCCCGACAGGGCGCTTTGCGTTAGATTCACTACACTAGTGTTCCGTAACTAACGGAAGGATTCCCAGCGGCGCGCGATCGTGCGAGTCGAGGGGGATGGAAAACGAATCATGCATCTGGTTGTCTCCTGAGGATCGGGCGCGGCTGGAAGGCTGGGTGGCGGGCCGAAACACGCCGCAGAAGCTGGTTTGGCGGGCGCGGATCGTCTTGATGTGGGCGCAAGGGGCCGGCGTGAGGGAGACCGTTCGGGCGACCGGCAAGACCAAACGAACCGTCGATCGATGGCGTGAGCGCTATCTTGCGCGCGGCGCTGCGGGGCTCGAACGCGACGCCACTCGTCCTGGCCGCAAGCCGCCTTTGGACGCCGCGACGGTCGAGCGGGTCGTCAACAAGACGCTGCACGAGAAGCCGCCGGGCGGCAGGCACTGGTCTCTGCGCAAGATGGCCAAGGCGGTCGGTCTCAGCCATTCGAGCGTGCAGCGCATCTGGGCGGCGCATGGGCTCAAGCCGCACCTGACGCGCAGCTTCAAGCTCTCGAGCGACCCCAAGTTTTGTGAGAAAGTTCAGGATATTGTCGGGCTTTACCTCGACCCGCCGGACAAGGCGCTGGTGCTTTCGGTCGACGAGAAGAGCCAGATCCAAGCGCTCGACCGCACCCAGCCGGGACTGCCGCTGAAGAAGGGCCGCGCCGGCACGATGACCCACGACTACAAGCGCCATGGGACGACGACCCTGTTCGCCGCGCTCGACGTCGCCACCGGCAAGGTGATCGGCGAATGCATGCGCCGCCATCGCCATCAGGAGTTTCTGCGCTTTTTGCGCACCATCGACCGCAACACCGCGAAATTGCTCGATTTGCATCTGGTCGTCGACAACTACGCGACCCACAAGCACCCCAAGGTCAGGGCCTGGCTCAAGCGCCACCCCCGCTTTCACCTTCACTTCACCCCGACATCGGCCTCCTGGATCAATCTCGTCGAACGGTTCTTCGGCCTGATCACCGACGACGCCATTCGACGCGGCGTCTTCCACAGCGTCGCCCAACTCAACGCCGCCATCGAAGCCTACCTTGAGCAACACAATGCCGCACCCAAGCCCTTCGTCTGGACCGCGCCAGCCGCCGACATCCTTGAGAAAGTCGCCCGTGGGCGACAAGCGTTAAAGTCGGTACACTAGTGTACCGACTCTAACACAACGGACCGACGCACTCGTTCGCGTTGCCAAGGAGCGTCGAGGGCAAGCAGGGGTCGAAGCGTTAAAGACACTACACTAGGGCGCAAGGCTGCGCCGATGATGCACATTGGGAGAAACGCACTATCTGGGTCGTGGGCGCCAGACCCTCAACCTGAGCCGTGAGCCGGTCCCGATTCGAATCATTTCATTCGGGTTGGGACCGCCCGCGATCGGGCCTTATGCCGCTCGAAGACGCAGCAGCGGACGGCCGGATTGCGCAACAAGCGGTCATTCCCCCTTCGTCGTGACGAATGGGCCAAATCGATCATGAGCATGCACTCACGAGGGGCAGAGGCGACAGCGAATTGAGCGTTCGTTGAGACTTCCGTTCGAATCGAGCACCTGGTCGAAACGGTCGAGAACATGGCATATCCGAAGGATTGAGCCCCCTCAGCGCCGGATCTGCTCCAACAAGATGGCGTGCCCGTCGGGATCGCGGACCAGCGCTGCGTCCGTGCCGCCGCCCAAATGCACCTCGTCGGGCGAGACAAAGGGCGCACGCGCCTCCCTGAGCTTGGCGACCAGGCCGTCAAGGTCGTCAACAATGAACGCCAGTTCGACATGGGCAAGGTCGTTGGACGCTGTATCGGCTGGCGCTGGCCGTCCGGTCGGCGGGGTGCGATATTCGAGAAACTCCACGCCCGGCCCGGTTTCCGCCGGTGGGCGCAGGCCAGTGATCTGGACGACGGCGCCGAACGTCCCGTCCAGGCTCTCCTGGGTCGGGCCGCGATTGACGCTCTGATATGCGACGCTCATCCCGAGCAGCTTCTGGTAGAAGGCTTCGCTACGTCCCGTATCGGCGACGCCGATCGCCGAATGGTCGATGCCGAGAAACAGCCTGTCGCCGTGCCGGGTCCAAACCCCTCGGCCCTGGCCGGGCGGGAAATAGAGAAGTTCCAGAGGGTGGCCGTCGGGATCGCGGAACTTGAAGGCTCTCACGAAACCGTTTGCCGGCGGCAGCGTCACCGGCCCGGCATCGGAGATCGGCGTGAAGCCGACCCGCTGGAGCTGGGCGTAGGCCTTGTCCATGTCCGAGACGACGATCGCGAAATGCTGGAACCAGCGGTCCGGGCTCCTGCTGTCCGCCGGATAGGGCTTTCCGGACGCATCATACTGAACAAAGGTCACCTCTTCCCGCCCCAGGCGCATGGTCAGTGTTTTGGCCCTGCCGTCGCGCAATCCGACAAGATGGGCGAATCCGTCACCGGCCATCTCGCCCCGTCCGACCGTCTCGAAACCCAACCCGTCGCGATAGAAGCCTTCGGCGCGGTCCAGATCCGAGACGGTGACCAGTATGCGCTCGATTCCGACGATGCCGGCCGCCAACGCCGCGGACGCGACAGTCCATAGAATGGCCAGGGACGCCAATATCCGAAGCGAACGATACCTGACAGGAGATGCGGAAGTATTCATCTTTCACCTATGAAGATGGAATGTCGCCCGTGGTAGATAGGAACAAGTGCGATTGCACTCCAGATAAAATTCCTTCGTGATCAAAATTTTATAAGTTCGGCACGTATTCGTGACCCTGATATCCGGTCATCCGGAAAGAGGCTCCGAATAGGGGGAGCATCCACAATCCCGTCCGCCGGCGTTTTGTGACCAACTTGTGAAGATCAGGGAACGACTGTGTGATTTCTCCAGGCGATAGTGCCGAGGCATTCGGATGAACCGGCTGCGCAACTTTCGACTGGAGAGACTGTTGAAACGGAACGAGAAGCTCATCCGGGCCAGTGTGGCCGGGATTTTTTCGGTGACGGCAATCCGTGTCGCGAGCCGTGCTTCGCCGCGAACGAGGACCACGCGAGCGAGGAAAAGTGCGCGGGGATCGTCAAGGCCGGCAAGAACGACTGCGCCACCAACGACTGCGCCACCGCGACGAACGCCTGCCATGGCCATGTCACCGAAGACAGGAAGGCGATGGCCTGGATCTACGTGCCGAAGGGCGCCTGCGAAAAGATCGTCGGGGCGATCTCAGCGCGGCGATCGATCTGCGCCATGAAGGAGGGCAAACCCGCATGTCGACCCCAGTCTCGGACCTGATCGCGTTCCTAACCACCAACACCGGCGACTTCAGTGCTCTGGCGGCCGATCCCATGGCCGCAAACAAAACGGGAGGTCACAATGTACGAGGTTCGTATGTTCCAAGCGCAGCCGTTCCCTGAGTGGAGATTGCGCTGCACGTTTCGCACGATCGATCACGCGACACAATTCGCTGAAATCCTGCGAAACCGTGGCGAGCGGGTCAAGGTGTTTCGCGGCGTTGGAAACGGGAGGATGACATGACAGGCGATATGTTCAGAACCGGAACAGCATATTTCGTCAGTGAGACGGCCGCAGTGACCTAGCTTTGTTCACCCTCAACCTCTGGCTCGGCATCTACAACAAGCGCCCGGGCGACCCGGACGAATGGCCATGGAGCTATATGTTCCTGACCTTTCTTTGTGGAACCTACGCGGTGCTGGCGACCGGCCGCGCTCTTGGCGCGGACGCCTGGCTCCGGCGCAACGTCGCGGCCGTGCGCGACGGCCGCGGGTGGGGAGCGCTGGTGCGGTTCGTCAGCTAACCCGCATTATGCAGCGCCGTGACGTTTTCGGCGGCGCGTTCTGGTGATTTTTCGGAACCGCGCTTGCTCGCGGACGCGCGGCATCGTCTCCGGCTTTGGGCCTGAAACGGGTGGAGGGGTTTGCGGGTTGAAGGGATGGGTTTGACGTTCGGGGACGTTCACGCCCCGTGTTTCAAGTGACGAGGCGCGGGATGCGCTGGAGGGCGAAACGCAGGATTTCCTGGCCGGGGCATGACGTCGGCAGATGGACGCGGATCATGGTTTTCATCTCGACGACGCGGGCGGCGATCTTGACGAGGCGCAGGCGCAACGTGTCGAATTGGGCAACGCGCCACATCGAACGCCTGGGCATCGATGCGCGCAGCCCCCACATCAGCCAGTAGGCGCCGGCGTGCAGGAAAAGCCGAAACTGATTGGCGGTCGCCTTGGTGCATGAGGTGCGATCCGACGCCAGATGCGTCTTCCAGGATTTGATGTGGTTTTCGGCCTGGCCGCGCCGGCAATAGACGTCTTCGTAGAGCACGCGAGCGTTGCGCTTGTTCAGATTGGTGACGACGAAGCGCGTGTCTGATCCTTCCGCGCCCGCTTCGACCCGGGCGATGATCCGCTCGACCCGGCTCCAGCTTTGCGCGCCGTCGAAGAACTCTTTGAAACGACGAAGCTTGCCGTCTCTGGGCGCGGCTTCGAACCGTGCCTTTACACTGGCTTCGAGACTTTCGACATGCCGGCGCAACGTCGTAGTCGGCGCGACGCCGAAGATGTAATCGAGGCCGCTCGCCCGACACCAGTCGAGAACCTCGGGGCCGCAGTAGTGGCTGTCGGCGCGCAGCAGGATCTCGGTGTTGGGCCAATGGGCTCGGATCGCGCGCAACAGCCGGCGGAGGAAGGGTTTGATCTCCTTGCCGCTCGGCCGCTTGGCGGGACGAAGCACGGCAGTGACGAAGCGGCCCTCGCCGTCGAACACGACGATGGGCTGAAAGCCGTATTCGTCGTAATGCGCGTTGAACAACCGCAACTGCTGCCCGCCATGGACCGCGTCGAACGTGTCGTCGATGTCGAGGGTGATCCGTTTGGGAACCTTGTGAAAGGACTCGCAATAGAGATCGACCATCGCGCGACCCATCCGCAACAGGGCGCGAACCTCCGGCAGATTTTCCAACCGCGAGATCGTCGACTGCGAGCACAGTTCGCGATCCGACGGCGTCAGATCGAGCGCCATCTTGAACATCGGATCGCTCCGCAGGCAATTGGCGTCGTTGCCGTCCTCATAGCCCGCCGCGATCATCAGCAGCCGAAAGCGGATGATGTCGGCAAGGCTGTGGGTGATCTGATCGGGCGCGCGCCGGTCCACCATGCAGGCGGCGAGCCGATCGGCGACGCGAAGGCGCTGGTCGACCTCGCGCAACGCCAGAACGCCGCCATCCGACGACAGCAAGCCGCCGTCAAACTTGACCTCGACGCGCTTGCCCGAAACAGGTGACAACCCAGGCAACGGCAACATAGGATCGTTCATGGCAGGTGCGGCCTCGCTGAAATCGCGCGAATCGGCTTAGATAACCAAATTCTACACGAAATCAGCTATTTACGCCACACCCGCCAACCCGCAATGCATAATCCGGGCTAACTGTGAGCTTTCAGTAGGTTGTCCATTCGGCCTTGCATTCGCCCCCAAGGAGGACCGCCATGACTTTGAAATCCCTTGCATTTTTCGCCATCGATCTGGCTGAGCGGATTCCCGGCTCCGCTATCGGCCTCGTCTCGCGCCTCGCAATCGCAGACGTTTTCTGGCGCTCCGGCGAAACCAAAGTGGATGGCTGGCAGGTTACCCAGACCACCATCGATCTTTTCCGCGATGAATACCGGGTTCCGCTGCTGCCGCCGGAGCTCGCGGCTAATATGGCGACGATCCAGGAGCATCTATTCTCCGTACTGCTCGTGATCGACCTGGCCTCACGCCTGTCCGCTCTCGGCCTGTTCGGCATGACCATGGTGATCCAGCTGTTCGTCTATCCGGGAAACTGGCCGGATCACCTGCTTTGGTCATCCGTGCTGCTCTATATCATCGCCCGCGGTCCCGGCGTCTTGTCCCTCGATTATTTGATCAAGGTCGCATTGAAGAGGACACCCGCGATGTTTGCCGGAACGCCCGCCGGCGACAGACCGGCCATGGGCGCCTGAGGACGCTCGCTGAAATCCGATCTTCTGGCCCGTTCATCCCCAAAACTGCCCCGGCGCAGCCGGGGCTTTCTTTTGTGGAGTCCGGCTTCCGCGATCACAAAAACGC
>CAWDTW010000091.1:0-161367 GCA_963805295.1 uncultured Alphaproteobacteria bacterium
CTCTTCGTACTGGCCCGGCTCGCCGTCGCGCATCAGCGAGACGTAGTAGAGGCCGAGCACGATGTCCTGGCTCGGCACGATGATCGGCTGGCCGTTGGCGGGGTGCAGGATGTTGTTGGTCGACATCATCAGGACGCGCGCCTCGAGCTGCGCCTCGAGCGACAGCGGGACGTGCACGGCCATCTGGTCGCCGTCGAAGTCGGCGTTGAAGGCCGAGCAGACGAGCGGGTGCAGCTGGATCGCCTTGCCCTCGATCAGCACCGGCTCGAAGGCCTGAATGCCGAGGCGATGCAGGGTCGGCGCGCGGTTCAGCATCACCGGGTGTTCGCGGATCACCTCGTCGAGGATGTCCCAGACTTCCGGCTTCTCCTTCTCGACGAGCTTCTTGGCCTGCTTGACGGTGGCCGAGAGTCCCTTCGCGTCGAGCCGCGAATAGATGAACGGCTTGAAGAGCTCGAGCGCCATCTTCTTCGGCAGGCCGCACTGATGCAGCTTCAGCTCCGGGCCGACCACGATGACCGAACGGCCAGAATAGTCGACGCGCTTGCCGAGCAGGTTCTGGCGGAACCGGCCCTGCTTGCCCTTCAGCATGTCGGCGAGCGACTTCAGCGGCCGCTTGTTGGCGCCGGTGATGACGCGCCCGCGCCGGCCGTTGTCGAACAGCGCGTCGACCAACTCCTGCAACATGCGCTTTTCGTTGCGGATGATGATGTCGGGCGCGCGCAGCTCCATCAGCCGCTTCAGCCGGTTGTTGCGGTTGATGACGCGGCGGTAGAGGTCGTTGAGGTCGGAGGTCGCGAAGCGGCCGCCGTCGAGCGGCACCAGCGGGCGCAGGTCCGGCGGGATGACCGGCACTTCGGTCAGGATCATCCATTCCGGCTTGTTGCCCGAGTGGATGAAGGCCTCGATGATCTTGAGCCGCTTGGCGAGGCGCTTCGGCTTGAGTTCGCTCTTCGACTCGGCGATCTCGACCTTGAGGTCGTCGGCGATCTTCTGCAGGTGCATGCCCTTCAGGATCTCGCGGATCGCCTCGGCGCCGATCATGGCGGTGAAGCTGTCCTGCCCGTATTCGTCGAGCGCGCGCAGATAGTCGTCCTCGCTGAGGAGCTGACGGTCCTTCAGCGGCGTCAGGCCCGGATCGAGCACGATGTAGGATTCGAAATAGAGGATGCGCTCGAGGTCCTTCAGCGTCATGTCGAGCAGAAGGCCGATGCGCGAGGGCAGCGATTTCAGGAACCAGATGTGCGCGACGGGCGCCGCGAGCGAGATGTGGCCCATGCGCTCGCGCCGCACGCGCGAGAGCGTCACCTCGACGCCGCACTTCTCGCAGATGACGCCCTTGTACTTCATACGCTTGTATTTTCCGCACAGGCACTCGTAGTCCTTGATCGGCCCGAAGATGCGCGCGCAGAACAGGCCGTCGCGCTCGGGCTTGAAGGTGCGGTAGTTGATCGTCTCAGGCTTCTTGATCTCGCCGAACGACCACGAGAGGATCTTCTCGGGGCTGGCGATCGCGATCTGGATCTGATCGAAAGCCTGCGGCGCCGCGACCGGCGCGAACGGATTGGTGATTTCCTGGTTCATTCTGGTCTCCCGCGACGTCCGGCGTGAGCCGACGCCGAACTCGCACCCATGGAAGAAAGCCGCGGCGCAATCGCCGCGACCGAAACTCGGCGCCCGCTCGGATCACGGGCGCGATTCCTCACTCGGCGGCCTCCGCCGGCGGCGTCTCGTCCGGCAGCCGCTTGATCGACGCCAGTTCGACGTTGAGGCCGAGCGAACGCATTTCCTTGACCAGCACGTTGAAGCTTTCCGGGATCCCTGACTCGAACGTGTCGTCGCCGCGCACGATCGCCTCGTAGACCTTGGTGCGGCCGGCGACGTCGTCCGACTTCACGGTCAGCATCTCCTGCAGCGTGTAGGCCGCGCCATAGGCTTCGAGCGCCCAGACCTCCATCTCGCCGAAGCGCTGGCCGCCGAACTGCGCCTTGCCGCCCAGCGGCTGCTGGGTGACGAGGCTGTAGGGGCCGATCGAGCGGGCGTGGATCTTGTCGTCGACGAGATGGTGGAGCTTCAGCATGTAGATGTAGCCCACCGTAACCTTGCGGTCGAAGGGATCGCCGGTGCGCCCGTCGTAGAGCGTCACCTGCCCCGAAGCGTCGAGGCCGGCCTTGTTCAGCATCTCGACGATGTCCTTCTCGCGCGCCCCGTCGAACACCGGGGTCGCGATCGGCACGCCGCGGCGCAGGTTCTCGCCGAGTTCGGCGAGGCTCATGTCGTCGAGCGCCTTGATCGTCTCGTCCTCGCCGTAGATCTCCTTGAGCTTGCCGCGCAGGGGCTGGGGATCCCTCGAGCGCAAGTAGGCGTCGACCGCCTCGCCGACCTGCTTGCCGAGGCCGGCGCAGGCCCAGCCGAGGTGGGTCTCGAGGATCTGGCCGACGTTCATGCGGCTCGGCACGCCGAGCGGGTTCAGCACGATGTCGACCGGCGTGCCGTCGGCGAGGAAGGGCATGTCCTCCTGCGGCACGATGCGCGAGACGACGCCCTTGTTGCCGTGGCGTCCCGCCATCTTGTCGCCGGGCTGGATCTTGCGCTTCACCGCGATGAAGACCTTGGCCATCTTCATCACGCCGGGCGGCAATTCGTCGCCGCGCTGCAGCTTCTCGACCTTGTCGAGGAAGCGGCTCTCCAGCGACTTCTTCGACTCGTCGTACTGCTTGCGCATCGCCTCGATCTCCGACATCGTCTGGTCGGACTCGAGCGCGAAGCTCCACCACTGCGAGCGCGGCTGCTCGTCGAGCAGGGCGCGGGTCAGCACCTGGTCCTTCTTGAAGCCTTTCGGCCCCGACAGCGCGCGCTCGCCTTCGAGCGTCTGCGCGAGGCGCGCGTAGACGTTGCGGTCGAGGATCGCCTGCTCGTCGTCGCGGTCCTTGGCGAGCCGCTCGATCTCCTCGCGCTCGATCGCCTGGGCGCGCTCGTCCTTGTCGACGCCGTGGCGGTTGAAGACGCGCACTTCGACGACCGTGCCCTGGACGCCCGGCGGGACGCGAAGCGAGGTGTCGCGCACGTCGGAGGCCTTCTCGCCGAAGATGGCGCGCAGGAGCTTCTCTTCCGGCGTCATCGGGCTTTCGCCCTTCGGCGTGATCTTGCCGACTAGGATGTCGCCGGCCTGCACCTCCGCGCCGATATAGACGATGCCCGCTTCGTCGAGGTTCTTCAGCGCCTCTTCCGAGACGTTGGGAATGTCGCGGGTGATCTCCTCGGGCCCGAGCTTGGTGTCGCGCGCCATCGCCTCGAACTCCTCGATGTGGATCGAGGTGAAGACGTCGTCCTTGACGATGCGCTCGGAGAGGAGGATCGAGTCCTCGAAGTTGTAGCCGTTCCAGGGCATGAACGCGACGAGCACGTTGCGGCCGAGCGCCAGATCCCCGAGATCGGTCGAGGGGCCGTCGGCGATGATGTCGCCCATCTCGACGCGGTCGCCGACCTTCACCAGCGGCTTCTGGTTGATGCAGGTCGACTGGTTCGAGCGCTGGAATTTCATCAGACGATAGATGTCGACGCCGGGCTTGGCCGCGTCGGTCTCCTCGGTCGCGCGGATGACGATCCGGGTCGCGTCGATCTGGTCGATGATCCCCGCTCTGCGCGCGGCGATGGCCGCGCCCGAATCGCGCGCCACGATCGCCTCCATTCCGGTGCCCACGAGGGGCGAGTCGGAGCGCACCAGCGGCACAGCCTGACGTTGCATGTTCGAGCCCATCAGCGCGCGGTTGGCGTCGTCGTTCTCGAGGAACGGGATCAGCGCCGCGGCGACGGAGACGAGCTGCTTCGGCGAGACGTCCATGTAGTCGACGCGGTCGCCCGGCAGGAACACGACGTCGCCGGCGTGACGGCAGACGATGAGGTCGCCCACCAGATGGCCGTTGGCGTCGATCGGCGTGTCGGCCTGCGCGACAGCATATTTCTGCTCCTCCATCGCCGACAGATAGGCGACCTCCTCGGTCACCTTGCCCTCGCGCACGCGGCGGTACGGGCTCTCGATGAAGCCGTACTTGTTGACGCGCGCGAAGGTCGCGAGCGAGTTGATGAGGCCGATGTTCGGGCCTTCCGGCGTCTCGATCGGGCAGATGCGGCCGTAGTGGGTCGGATGCACGTCGCGCACCTCGAAGCCCGCGCGCTCGCGCGTGAGCCCGCCGGGGCCCAGCGCCGAGAGGCGGCGCTTGTGGGTGATTTCGGAGAGCGGGTTCGTCTGGTCCATGAACTGCGACAGCTGCGAGGAGCCGAAGAACTCGCGCACCGCCGCCGCCGCGGGCTTGGCGTTGATGAGGTCCTGCGGCATGATCGTGTCGATCTCGACCGACGACATGCGCTCCTTGATCGCGCGCTCCATGCGCAGGAGGCCGATGCGATACTGATTCTCCATCAGTTCGCCGACCGAGCGCACGCGCCGGTTGCCGAGATGGTCGATGTCGTCGACCTCGCCGCGGCCGTCGCGCAGGGCCACCAGCGCCTTGACCACCGCGAGAATGTCCTCTTTGCGCAGCGTGCGCTGGGTGTCGGGGGCTTCGAGGTCGAGGCGCATGTTCATCTTGACGCGGCCGACGGCCGAGAGGTCGTAGCGCTCGGGGTCGAAGAACAGCGACTGGAACATCGCCTCGGCGCTTTCGATGGTCGGGGGCTCGCCCGGACGCATCACGCGATAGATGTCGAAGAGGGCGTCCTCGCGCGAGGCGTTCTTGTCGACCTTCAGCGTGTTGCGGATGTACGGCCCGACGTTGACGTGGTCGATGTCGAGGATCGGCAGTTCGACCTTGCCGGCCTCGAGCAATTGCGCGAGCGACTTCTCGGTGATCTCGTCGCCGGCCTCGGCGTAGATTTCGCCAGTCTCCGGGTTGTACAGGTCCTCGGCGATGTACTGGCCATAGAGGTCGGCGTCGCTCGCGAGCAGGGCCTTCAGGCCCTTGTCGGCGAGCTGGCGGGCCGAGCGCACGGTCAGCTTGCGGCCGGCCTCGATCGCGACCTCGCCGGTGTCGGCGTCGATCCTGTCGACGGCGGCCTTCATGCCCTTCGTCCGCTCGGGATCGTAGGGCTCGCGCCAGCCGTCATTCACCCGGCGGTAGGCGATCTTGCGGTAGAAGGTCGCGAGAATCTCTTCGCCGTCGAGGCCCAGCGCATAAAGCAGCGAGGTCACCGGGATCTTGCGGCGCCGGTCGATGCGCGCATGGACGATGTCCTTGGCGTCGAACTCGATGTCGAGCCAGGAGCCGCGATAGGGGATGATGCGGGCGGCGAACAGGAGCTTGCCCGAGGAATGGCTCTTGCCCTTGTCGTGATCGAAGAAGACGCCCGGGCTGCGGTGCATCTGCGAGACGATGACGCGCTCGGTGCCGTTGACGATGAAGGTGCCGTTCGGCGTCATGAGCGGCATGTCGCCCATGTAGACGTCCTGCTCCTTGATGTCCTTGACGGACTTGGCCTGCGTCTCCGGATCGACGTCGAACACGATGAGGCGCAGCGTCACTTTGAGCGGAGCGGCGTAGGTCATGCCGCGCTGACGGCACTCGTCGAGGTCGTATTTCGGCGCCTCGTACTCGTACTTGACGAATTCGAGATGAGCGGTGTCGGCGAAATCCTTGATCGGAAACACCGACTTGAACACCCCCTGCAAGCCCTCGTTGGGACGGCCGCCCTTCGGCGGGTCCATGAGAAGGAACTGGTCGTAGGAGGCCTTCTGCACCTCGATCAGGTTCGGCATCTCGCCGACTTCCTTGACGTGCCCGAAGACTTTGCGAACGCGCTTGCGACCGGTGAATGTCTGCGCCATGTGGTCCCTCAATTGCTCACGCCCGACCGATGATCCGCTGCCTGATCGCCTGTGGGCCGCCGGGGCGTCGCGAACGCCCCTCTATTTCCCCTGCCCGAATTTCCCCTGCCCGAGGCGCCGCCCGCGCCGCTTTTCAGAGGCCTGAAAAAGGTCGACTTTCAAAACGCCGGAACGGCCCCGGCCCAAAGGGCGGGACCGTCCCTCTTTCCTCCGTGAGCCCGCGAGGGGCTCCTGCGCCCATTATTTGAGCTCGACCTTCGCGCCGACCTTCTCCAGGGCCGCCTTGATTTTCTCGGCTTCTTCCTTGCCGACGCCTTCCTTGACGGGCTTCGGCGCGCCTTCGACGAGGTCCTTGGCTTCCTTGAGCCCGAGCGCGGTGATCGCGCGGACTTCCTTGATGACTTCGATCTTCTTCTCGCCGATGGCCGCGAGGACGACGGTGAACTCGGTCTTCTCCTCGACCGGCGCCGCGGCGGCCGCGCCGGCGGCCGGAGCGGCCGCCACGGCGACCGCGGCGGCGGCCGAGACGCCCCACTTGGCTTCGAGGAGTTTGGCGAGTTCAGCGGCTTCGAGAACCGTCAGAGAGGAGAGTTCGTCGACGATCTTTTCGAGATTGGCCATTTTTGCGTGTTCCTTGATATGGGTTCGAATTCGAAGAATTTGAAGAGCCTCGATCAGGCTGCGTCTCTGGCGGCATAGGCCCCGACCACGCGGGCGAGCTTGGCGGCCGGCGCGGTTGCGAGCTGGGCGAGCTTGGTCGCCGGGGCGGCGATGAGCCCCAGGAGTTTGGCGCGCAGCTCGTCGAGCGAGGGCAAGGTCGCGAGCGCCCTGACCCCGTCGACGTCGAGCGCGGTCCTGCCCATGGCGCCGCCGAGGAGCACGAACTTGTCGTGATCCTTGGCGAAAGCCACGGCTGCCTTGGCCGCCGCCACCGGGTCGCTCGAATGAGCGATCAGGGTCGGACCCTTGAGCAAGGGGCCGATCGAGGCGACGTCCGTGCCTTTGAGAGCAATTTGGGCGAGGCGATTCTTGGCGACCTGAACGTTTGCGCCAGCGGCCCTCATCTGCTTGCGCAGACGCTGCATCTGGGCGACCGTCAAGCCGGAATAGTGCGCCACGACCACGACCGACGTCTTGGCGAAGACGTCGTGCAGGGCCGCGACGGCTTCTTTCTTTTCCGCTCTATCCACGGGTGCTCGTCTCCGGTCGGCGGGCTCGAGTGAGGAGCCCGCCTGTTGCACATGCCGCGCCGCGCGAATCCCTGAAGACTCGAGCGCCGCGACGACTTGCGCCTGTCCCCGGAGTTGGGCGAACCCAGCGCCGGACAGAAGGTTCGAACCGCATTTTCCGTCAGGAAAGCCCCACGGTTTCAAAATCGGTCTTCCCCGTCTATGCTGGCCCCCCGCCCCTCGAGGGGGCGTTTCGTCCCCTCGCGGGGCGCTAAGAATTAAGCGTTCGGCCCGAAGGCCTCGCGCGCCGGCAGTCTCGGACAGGACATGGCCGGAACGGACGCAAAGGTTTTCCTTTCCGTCCTCCGGCCTATCCGCCGCTCCCGCTCCGACCAACCTCCGGTCCGATCCTTGCAGGGCGGTAGCCATGTCTGATCATTCGGGGTCGCATCGCGCCGCCAACCCCGGCCGGTCCACATAGCGGGTTTGGCCGGGGGGCGCAAGGGGGGTGGGGATAAGTTTTTTGCGCCGCAACAGGGCCAATCAACAGAAATTGAATATGCGAGTTGTGAGCGTAGGATGCGAGGTGGGGATGAAGGCGGACAGTCTTCCAATCTTAACGTCGCCAATAATCTTCCCCACTGTGTGGGGCCGCCTCTTTCTTACTCCGGCGGCCACCGAATTCCGGCCTGTCATGTTACTTCGAAGGGGGAGATGCCTATGCCGCCTTCTGCTCTGGCAAATATTCCAGCCCCGCAGAGCGTACGTCGTCAGCGGTGGGCTGGTCGAGGCCCTGGGCACTTATCCATTCTGAAACCCATCGCAGGCGATTCATGGCCCAGGGGTCAAGAGCCGCCATCTTGCGAGCCTTGGCCCTGACATTGATCATTGCTTCTACTGCGGCCCGTAGCATCTGAGGCACGCGCTCCTCGCGCAACCGCTCTCGGACCTTCGCACTTTCACCTGCCATGTTGACGTAAATGGCTGAAACGAACCCGTCGCCTTCGTAGGCATCCTCCCGCTGCTCAAGCGGCCCGATGAGAAGCTCTAGGTTCGTTATTACGCTAGTGGTGACGACACCGAAGGGAATGACCGCTCCCGCGTTTCCCATCACCCGGTGATTATACGTCAAGAGTAGCCCATTCAGTGTTCGGAATATGTCCAAGAAATTGGGCAAACCGTTTAAATTGCCGCGGCGCACATGCTTGTATAGCTTTTGCCGCTGGTGCCGCTCCACAAAATCCCTTATCGCGTTTCGTAGGTCTTCCACCGATCCGCCGACTGCAACATTCAGCCAATTTGGAGGTGTGTCGGGTTTGAAGGGGTCGCGCGGTTTCCAGAGGTCACGTCTCAAAGGATTCGGAGGAGACTCCCCATCGAAGAAGCGGATACTGCAATTATTGAAGAACTCGACCGCTTCGCGGACGCTGCCAAGGCTGTCAACGTAGGAGACGAGATTCTCTCCGGTCTCTTCGATCTTGCGGAGAGGATCGCGTCCACCGATGCGGACCGGCCGATCTCGAAGCAGTTGGTAGAGCTGCACGAGGGCTACCGCGTTGCTGATAACTTCCCGCCCGGGCGGCAGCACGCCTTTGACTTCGCAAATGGCCGCGCCACGGATTTGCGCGATCTGGTTTTCATTGAGCTCGATGGACACCTTGCCCGGAATGGTCCGGCGCACCAGGAGGGAGAGCACGGGGAGTTCCTCATTGACGTTACGCACTCTTAGCGACAGGCTAACAATTGAACCGGTCGCCTCCAACTCGCAGTCAAGCGCACCGCTTTCGTGCAGCACTGCGGAGCCGAGCGTAAGCTGGCGGCTCCGAGCGCTTTCGTTGCGGGGCTCCTGCTCTGCGGCTCCCTTGAATCCGACTGGATCAATTATTTCTAGCTCAAGTTCGCAGCTCCCCAGTAGGGTATCGGCGTTCTCCTCGGTGCTCACCCAAAGAGCGGCTTCGGTATTGCGTCCGTCGAACGCGGCAAGTGTTGCGTTCGGACTGCCACTCAGCCAATACGTCTCGGCATCCGTCTCGAAGGAGAAGGCCTTGGCATGAAGGCGCCGCCCGGGCTGCGGGCTTGCCGAAAGCAAGCGATGGTCACCGCTTCCGAAAAGCTTCCCCAGCCTCTTGCCGTCAAGCGTGGCGTAGTCCGGTTGGGCGACGATAGTCAGCGCAGCGGCAGGCCATTGCTCTCGCAATCGATGCAGGAAACCGAGCTCCTGATCGTAAAAGGGTGAAATGACCTTGACTTTCCGGACGTTCCGTTCGGCGAGACGCTTGATCAGCTCGGGCCAAAGAGGAGTTCTCATGTGAGTGGATCAACTCGATCTTCGCATTGGGAATTGCGACCTTCGGATGCAGCCATGGGAAACGGTCTTCTGCAGGTCCTAGAAATTCATTCTCGATGACGCCTTTGAGAACGCCTGCATCCTTGGCGAAGACCCTCATGGCCTCATAGATTTGCCGCAGGACGGACCGCGCCTCCTGATCGTTTGCCGCCGGTTTATCTGCGACAAATGAAAAGGCCGAGCAAAGCTCAATGTTGTAAGCGATACCCGCACTCGTGCAGTTGTTGCTGCCGATCAATCCGTCCGCACGCTTTTCGCCGAGCGCCAGGTAGAGTTTTGGGTGAAAAACTTCCGGGGCCCGGTCTATCGGAGCAACTAACCCGGATTATGCATTGCGGGTTGGCGGGTGTGGCGTAAATAGCTGATTTCGTGTATAATTTGGTTGTCTAAGCCGATTCGCGCGATTTCAGCGAGGCCGCACCTGCCATGAACGATCCTATGTTGCCGTTGCCTGGGTTGTCACCTGTTTCGGGCAAGCGCGTCGAGGTCAAGTTTGACGGCGGCTTGCTGTCGTCGGATGGCGGCGTTCTGGCGTTGCGCGAGGTCGACCAGCGCCTTCGCGTCGCCGATCGGCTCGCCGCCTGCATGGTCGACCGGCGCGCGCCCGATCAGATCACCCACAGCCTTGCCGACATCATCCGCTTTCGGCTGCTGATGATCGCGGCGGGCTATGAGGACGGCAACGACGCCAATTGCCTGCGGAGCGATCCGATGTTCAAGATGGCGCTCGATCTGACGCCGTCGGATCGCGAACTGTGCTCGCAGTCGACGATCTCGCGGTTGGAAAATCTGCCGGAGGTTCGCGCCCTGTTGCGGATGGGTCGCGCGATGGTCGATCTCTATTGCGAGTCCTTTCACAAGGTTCCCAAACGGATCACCCTCGACATCGACGACACGTTCGACGCGGTCCATGGCGGGCAGCAGTTGCGGTTGTTCAACGCGCATTACGACGAATACGGCTTTCAGCCCATCGTCGTGTTCGACGGCGAAGGCCGCTTCGTCACTGCCGTGCTTCGTCCCGCCAAGCGGCCGAGCGGCAAGGAGATCAAACCCTTCCTCCGCCGGCTGTTGCGCGCGATCCGAGCCCATTGGCCCAACACCGAGATCCTGCTGCGCGCCGACAGCCACTACTGCGGCCCCGAGGTTCTCGACTGGTGTCGGGCGAGCGGCCTCGATTACATCTTCGGCGTCGCGCCGACTACGACGTTGCGCCGGCATGTCGAAAGTCTCGAAGCCAGTGTAAAGGCACGGTTCGAAGCCGCGCCCAGAGACGGCAAGCTTCGTCGTTTCAAAGAGTTCTTCGACGGCGCGCAAAGCTGGAGCCGGGTCGAGCGGATCATCGCCCGGGTCGAAGCGGGCGCGGAAGGATCAGACACGCGCTTCGTCGTCACCAATCTGAACAAGCGCAACGCTCGCGTGCTCTACGAAGACGTCTATTGCCGGCGCGGCCAGGCCGAAAACCACATCAAATCCTGGAAGACGCATCTGGCGTCGGATCGCACCTCATGCACCAAGGCGACCGCCAATCAGTTTCGGCTTTTCCTGCACGCCGGCGCCTACTGGCTGATGTGGGGGCTGCGCGCATCGATGCCCAGGCGTTCGATGTGGCGCGTTGCCCAATTCGACACGTTGCGCCTGCGCCTCGTCAAGATCGCCGCCCGCGTCGTCGAGATGAAAACCATGATCCGCGTCCATCTGCCGACGTCATGCCCCGGCCAGGAAATCCTGCGTTTCGCCCTCCAGCGCATCCCGCGCCTCGTCACTTGAAACACGGGGCGTGAACGTCCCCGAACGTCAAACCCATCCCTTCAACCCGCAAACCCCTCCACCCGTTTCAGGCCCAAAGCCGGAGACAATGCCGCGCGTCCGCGAGCAAGCGCGGTTCCGAAAAATCACCAGAACGCGCCGCCGAAAACGTCACGGCGCTGCATAATGCGGGCTAAGTAACGGCGATTGAATCCAGATACCTGAAGTCCGCTGTTGACGAGCTCTTGATAGCGGCCCTTGTCCATGAAAACCACCAACCGGTCAGCGTTCCCAAAAGTGCGCTTCGCAAGAACGCGCCCTTCGAAGAACTGCGGATCAAATTCGTAGGTGGCGATAAAGCCAAACGCTCCTTCCCCCTTGTCAAATTCCTCAAGCAGATCGAGGGCCTTCATAAGACACCCGTGCGTTCAAGCTCGGTCGCCAACCACACGTCTCCATCGGAGGTGCGGCTGTAGCCGCTGTCGTCCTCGTTGACGACGAAGCCGAGGTCCGAAAGGATTTGCAGTGCGCTCCGCAGTCGCGGATTGAGGGCGTGAGGGTCCGCGTAATCCGTGCCGGTCCCGATTACCGTCCTTCCATCAACGTGGAACAAGGGTGCGCTTCCGCCAAAGCCGCGCTCGTAACTCATTCTCTCGTGCTGGCGAATAACGAAGCGCGAGAGGATTCGACTGAGAATCTCAGCGTTAGAACAATCGAGCCAATTGTCCCCAAACTCTCCGCGCAAGAACCGCATAACGCCGGGCAGCGAGATATCCCCCAAATCATTGTGAACTTGTTGTTCATACCAGTTGTTCAAGGACGTTCGAACTTGCAGATGATAACGGACCACCACCTCGTACAAGAGCATGGCAGCAAGGGCGACGCACGCCGCCTCGTTCGCCTCGTTGTCGACAAGCAAATGTTCGAGGGTCCGCTCCGAGAAGGCTGCGTCAATCGGCAGCATGTTGAAGGACCCGTTGGTACTCTGAATTCCGCATATCGCGAGAGTTCTCGCGCGCTGAGAGCCCAAAGAAGTCCTCAGGCAAATTGCGGTCAAAGCACTCGCGAAAGCGTGCATTCAAGCCGGGCGGACACAGAGCCTCGACTAAGCCCTCAAGCGTCATGCCGCCCGACTTGCCTCGGATCACCCGGACACAGGCGACAAGTAATGATTGCAAAGCGACAGCCAGATAGCTCTGAGTATAAAAAATGCGCCACCGTTCGTATATGTCTTTGAGGGCAGGCGGCATATTGACCGCGGTTTTTTCCCCTACGTCTTCATCTGAAACCAAAGTGCCGAAATAGCAGATATCACTAAAGCTGCTGTTCCCGAACGCGATACCTGCGGCATGCGCTTGACCGACACATTCAAGGAGGAGAAGGAGAGACATTCGTCGACGGTGGTGTCCAGGTTAACTCGTCTCCTCATAGCGGGCGAAGAACACATTGCGCAGAACGTCACGGTCGAAGGCGCGCTTGCCCGCAATTTCACATAGACCCGCGCGAGAGCCAAATTCGGTTAGCGCATCCGCGTTGACCTTATTCATAAGGGTCAATAGCTCCGCCACATAGGCGGTGTCGCGCACGGATTTTTCGAACGCATCGGCGAGACGCTTGCCAAGCGGACTGAGTTCGCGCACGTCGATTGCTTGCGTTCCTCCGTACAGGTCCTCGCTATCGGCGCCAGCTTCGTCATTAACCTCAGTCCCTCCGGTCTGGAAGACACTGAGATTGATCAATGAACCCTTGTAGGCTGCGCCGAACTGCCCCTCCCCGTTCTTGAGATGACGCCATCCAGCGAGGTCGTATGACGGCAAGTTCTTCGTCGCCTGCTCGGTAGCCTTGTCTGAGCCTCCGAGGCCGCCATTGTCACAGGCCGCGCCCCCGTGGTGCAGAACGGCGCCGAGAACCATAGCCCTTTCGCGGATGAGGACGCCTTGAACGCGTCCCCGGTCACCCGTCGTCGTCCGTTCGTGGTCGTTGTAGTTTTGAAAGGCCCACGGGAAAAATGAGTAATAGCGCGCGCGGGGGGTGATCGATGTAATGCAGTAAAGGAGTTCGTTCGATAACCGGGCTGATACGCCGAGGTTAAGCCCCAGGGGGTCTGTGGCGCTCGCGGATGGAAGTTCCTTATTCCAATGTAGGAGCTTCATACCTTCGGATGACTTGGTAAGTTGAAACACGGCAGCTCCTTTGTCCCGGCAGTGGAGGCATAATAAACTACGGAGTAGCCTGCCCGTCTACGGCTTGAAGCCCGTTTTTCCGGGACCTGCGGTATCTCGTCCCAATGTGCGATTCTCATGGTGGCAGCTGATTGGAGGCCGTTCTTGGAGACAAAATCCGAAAGCGGTGTCTCCGCGAAGCGACTGGATTTCGGATCGCAAATCCGCTTTCGCGGCGTCAATCTTGGTGTCGACCTTGTCGTCGACGCGTGCGACATCGGCGCGAATGTTTCGCAGAAGTTCGAGAACGAGGCTTTCCGGCTCCCGGCTCAACCAAATCTCCGTCCGCGCGGCCGATCGCAAAATGCTCTTTTCAACCGCCGACGTCGCGTGGGCTGGCCCAGCGCTTGGGCTCCAAACCAAATCCTGTTGCGCGCGAGCGTTCCGCGCTATACATGTATAGCACCAATGGGGGTCCCCATGCTTGCACTTCGTCTGCCGCCGGAGATCGAGGCCCGGCTCGCCGAGCTCGCCAAACGCACCGGACGCTCCAAGAGTTTTTATGCGCGCGAGGCGATTTTAAAGCACATCGACGAGCTGGAAGACATCTATCTGGCGGAAAGCCGCCTGGAGGCTCTGCTCGACGGTCGAAGCGGGTCGATTCCGTTGACCGACCTGCTGCGGCGCCATGGCGTGGAGGATTGAGTTTTAGCGCGCCGCCGCGCGCGAACTGGAAGGGCTCGGCCCGCAAGCTGCCCAGCGCGTTCTTCGCTTCCTTCGTGACCGCATCGCGCCTCTCGACGACGCCCGCTCGATCGGTCCGGCGCTGAAAGGCGCGAGGCTCGGCGAACTGTGGAAATACCGGGTCGGGGATTATCGCCTGATCGTGCGCATCGAAGACGCCGGGTCGCTCATCATCGAGCTCCGGGTCGGACATCGGCGAGAGATCTACAGGTGATGCGGAAGGATGGCGGCCGGATTGCGGGCGCTTCGTCTCATGCTCGCGCCTCCCGGACGCCGTCCGGCGTCCTCGCCTACCACCCGTAGCCCGGCCAGCCGAAGTGGCGGTGAAGCTGTCGTTCGGCGGCCTCGTCCGCCATCGCCAGCGGGTCCCAGGCCGGCGCGGATTTCACCTGCTCGCGCGTGACATTGTCGCTGACCCGGCGCCCTGCCCGGCGTCTGCGCGCGCCACAACGAACGGCGCGAGTCCTTATCTTGTCGGTCCTTCTCGACCAGCGTGATATTGATGCCTATAAAGCGCGGAAGGCGCTGGTCGCCGTCGCGGCAAGCCGGGGCGCCAAATCCAAAACAACCGGGAGAGAGACACAATGGACGCCAAATCAACAGCGGTCGTTCTCATCGAATATCAGAACGATTTCACGTCCGACGGCGGCACGTTGCATCAGGCCGTCAAGCCGGTGATGGACAAAACCAACATGCTCGCAAATACGGTCGAGACCGTGAAGCAGGCGCGGGCGCTGGGCGCGACGATCGTCTACGCGCCAATCACTTTCACCGATGACTATCACGAACTGAGCCCAAACCCCTACGGCATCCTCAAGGGCGTGGTCGACAGCAAGTCGTTCCGCCAGGGAACCTGGGGTGCGGAGATCGTGGATGTCCTGAAGCCCCAACCCGGCGATATCGTCATCGAAGGCAAACGCGGCCTTTGCGGATTCGCTACCACCAATCTCGATTTCATCTTGAGGAGCAGGGGAATCTCGACCATCGCGCTGGGCGGATTCTTGACCAACTGCTGCGTCGAATCGACCATGCGCACCGGGTACGAGAAAGGCTATGACGTCGTTACCCTCAAGGACT
The DNA here is from genome assembly GCA_963805295.1 of uncultured Alphaproteobacteria bacterium. Lineage (GTDB taxonomy): Bacteria > Pseudomonadota > Alphaproteobacteria > Rhizobiales > Beijerinckiaceae > Roseiarcus. The sequence continues at coordinate 15,070 of CAWDTW010000091.1, forward strand.
GCACGGCGACCCTCAGCGAAGAAGAACAGCGCGTGGCGGTCGAAAAAAACTATCCGATGTTCTCCAAACCGATGACGCATGAGGAATTTCTATCGGCCCTCGAGGGAGCGGGCGCCGTCGAGACGAAGTCGCGCGGTTACGAAGCCGCGTAAATCCGTCGACCCGGCAAACTTGTCCGCCTGGAGGTCCCCCGCCCTTCGGGCGTCGTCGCCTGTTTGCCGATTTGCGGGATCTTTGGACCGACGGCCCTCCGCTTTCGGGGCCGAGCGGCCCAGCTTCCGGCCGCGGCGATTGCGGCGAGGGCCGTCAGCCCGGCCGGCGTCCGCGCGACGCCATTCGGATGGGGCCGGCCGCGCCCGACCTCACCAGCCGTAGCCCGGCCAGCCGAAATGGCGGTGCAGCTGTTGCTCGGCGGCATCATCCGCCATGGCCAGCGGGTCCCAGGCCGGGGCTGACCTCACCTGCTCGCGCGTGACATTCATGTCGATTCGGCGTTCGGGCCAGTCGATATCGGTCACCGCATAGGGAGCGATCTGGACATGCTTGCCGGGCAACCAGTTCCGGGTGGCGATGATGAGATAGCGGATGTCCCAATTGGCGTCATCGGCCATGGAGATTCTCGACATGGCCGAGGTCGCCGTCCGTAGCGTGGACGGCATAGCCCTTGACCGAGGCGACGCTGCCCAGATGCGGATCGCCCGGAGGACCCTCCGGTTCCGCAGCCCGACCCTCTGCGACTTCGGCGGGGATCGGCCGCTCAGACGGCCGCGTCACAATCGCGTCGGCGCCGAAATGCGACGCGCCCCAAAACGGATCCCACCCGTAAAAGTCGTAGAGGCTCGACTCCATCTGCCTCGTCACCGGCTCGTCTTCGAGCGCTTCCGGACCGGACTCGATCTGTTGTCTGGTCAGCTGGACGGACACGGTCAGCCTCTCGCCGGTACTCATCATCGGCAGCGCGGGCTTGGGTGGGATCTTGAGCGGAGCGATCGCCGACGGGTGAATCAGCGCCTGGCGGCCCGGAAGCCAATGACCGCCGCCGACGACCATCCAACGGACCTTCCAGCTGCGGTCGTCGAGCAGGAAGTCCTTGACGGAGCCGATGTCGCCGTCGCTGGCCGCGACGGGGCATCCGATCAGACCGCTCAGAGCAAACAGCATCGCGACTTTCCTCCTTGATCGCGGCCCCTCCGCCCGTCCGGCAGACGGCAAACTCGCCGGAATGCGCGACCGACGCTGTTAGAGCATGACTTGACCGGATCGAAAAAGAGCCTGTCCATGCGCAACGATTCCCGCAATAATGAAAAGAGGACTTATTATCTTTATATCAACATATTATAGTATCGCATTACAGTGTTACATTAAATCGTCGCACGAGGTGAGGCGCTCGATCGCCTCGCGCGACATGGCCCGCGCATGGGCCGGCTCGCCTCGCCGGGCCGTTCGGCCACAGCTTTTCGCGGCGACGCTAAACCGGGTCGTAAGTCTCTGACGGAATTGGACCCCGCCGCTAAAATGGCGCTAAACCGGGTTTGGGCCGCCGCGCGAGGCACAGCGCCTTGCCGACAAGGTCGGCTTCCTGCCGGGCGCCCGAATGTCGGGGCGCGCTTCTGCCAGCGCTTGGGCCAGGCGCGCCGACGGCGCCCCTCAAAAAAAGCATTCCCCCCGCATCAAGACTGCGCTTGAACTCGGGCCGCGCCCGCGAAACCTTCCGCGGGCTTTAAAACGAATCTCCGGGAACCCGCATGAAAACCAGAGCCGCCGTCTGCCGCGCCTTCGGCGCGCCGCTCAGCCTCGAATCGATCGAGCTTCGCTCCCCCGGCCCCGGCGAAATTCTCGTCAATATGGCGGCCTGCGCGATCTGCCACAGCGACATCCTCTTCATGGACGGCGCCTGGGGCGGAGAATTGCCGGCGGTCTACGGCCATGAGGCGGCCGGCGTCGTCGAGGCGGTCGGACCGGGCGTGACCCGGCTGAGGGCCGGCGATCATGTGGTCGCGACGCTCATCCGCAACTGCGGCTTCTGCCCGGCCTGCGCCGAGGGGGCGCCCGTCTTCTGCGAAGAGGTGTTCCCGCTCGACAAAGAGACGCCGCTCCGCGACGCCGGCGGCAACCCGCTCGCGCAAGGCCTCAGGACCGGCGCCTTCGCCGAGCATATCGTCGTCGACGCCTCCCAGGCCGTGGCGATCCCCAAGGACATGAAGCTCGACAGCGCGGCCCTCATCGCCTGCGGGGTGCTGACCGGCGTCGGCGCGGTCCTCAACACCGCCAGGGTCAAGGCCGGCGCCAGCGTCGTCGTCATCGGCTGCGGCGGCGTGGGGTTGAACTCCATCCAGGGCGCGCGGCTCGCCGGCTGCAATCCGGTCATCGCCATCGACGTCGAGGCGGGCAAGCTCGCCGCCGCGCGCGATTTCGGCGCGACCCATACGATCAACGCCCGGGGCGAGAACGTCGAGGGCCGGGTGGCGGAGCTCACCGGCGGGCGCAAGGCCGACTGGGTCTTCGTCACCGTCGGCGTCAAGGGCGCGGCGGAACAGGGGATATCACTGATGAAGCGCAACGGCGGAACCGTTCTCGTGGGCATGCCTCCCTCGGGCGTGACCGCGACCATCGACCCCGGCTGGCTCGCCGCCGACGGGCAGATGATTCTCGGCTCCAAGATGGGCTCGGCCCGCCCGCTCGTCGACGTGCCGAAGATCGTCGCGCTCTACCGCGAGGGCCGGCTCAAGCTCGACGAGCTCATCACCGGGCGCTATCCCTTGGACAGGATCAACGAGGCCGTCGCCTCCTCGCGCTGGGGCGCGGCGCTGCGCAACGTGATCGTGTTTTGAGGGAGCGCCGCCGCCCATGAAAATCGCCGAACTGAAGACCTTCGTCGTCGGCAATCCGCCGCCCGCTTTCGGCGGCCGGTATTTCGTGTTTCTCAAGCTGAAAACGGCATGCGAAGTCGAGGGCGTCGGCGAGGTCTATGCGGCGAGCTTCGCGCCCAAAGCGATCGTGCCGATGATCGAGGACGTGTTCGAGCGTCATGTGCTGGGCATGGACCCCTTCCGCATCGAAGCGCTCTGGCGCAGCGTTTACGGGCGCGGCTACACGGCTCGGCCGGACGTCTCGCTGATGGGCGTTCTCTCCGGCCTCGAGATGGCGCTGTGGGACGTCGTCGGCAAAGCGCTCGGCAAGCCGGTCTATGAGCTCCTCGGGGGCAAGGTCCACGAGCGGCTGCGCAGCTACACCTATCTCTATCCGGACGAGCCCGATTCGCACGCCTATTCCGACAGTCCGGTTTACTCGGTCCCGCACGCCGCGGCCGAGCGGGCGCTCAAATACGTCGCGCAAGGGTTCACTGCGGTGAAGTTCGACCCCGCCGGCCCCTACTCTGCGTTCGACCCCCGCCAGCCGAGCCTCGAGCGGCTCTCGCTCAGCGAGACTTTCTGCAAGACCCTGCGCGAGGCGCTCGGGACGAAATGCGACCTCCTGTTCGGCACGCACGGCCAGTTCACCGTCTCCGGCGCACTGCGCCTCGCCCGTCGGATCGAGCCCTATGAGCCACTGTGGTTCGAGGAGCCGACGCCGCCCGAGGCGCCGGAAGAGATGGCGAGAGTCGCCGCGCAATGCCGGATGCCGATCGCGACCGGCGAACGGCTCACGACGAAATACGAATTCGCCCGCGTGCTCGAGACCGGCGCGGCCTCGATCCTGCAGATGAACCTCGGCCGGGTCGGCGGAATCCTGGAGGCCAAGAAGATCGCGGCGATGGCGGAGGCCCATTACGCCCAGATCGCGCCGCATCTCTATTGCGGGCCGGTGGTCGGGGCCGCCAACGTCCAGCTCGCCGCCTGCAGCCCGAACTTCCTCATCCTCGAGAGCATCGAGCGCTGGGACGGCTTCCACGCGCGGATTCTGAAGAAGCCTGTGCGCTGGGAGGACGGCTACGTCATTCCGCCGGACGAGCCGGGACTCGGCGTCGAGCTCGACGAGGACATCGCCAACGCCCACCCCTGGGAGGGAACGGCGCTGCATCTCGTGCCGAGGTTCGGGCCGGTCGACCCGCCGGACTGACGGCGCCGGTCACTGCTGCGGGCCCATCAGCCAATTGCCGTTCTCGGCGCACCAGACGTGATTGTGGAGGTTGGCCACCCACTGGCGGCCCGAGGCGGTCATGGAGAGGTATTTCACCCCCTCCTCGACATGCGCGGCGACGCGCTCCGAGAAGAACGTCGGGTACTTGTCGACGAGATCGGCCGGGGTCTCGTAGCCATACTGCCGGTTGCTGCCGACCTCCTCGAATTCGGCGAACAGCGCATTGGCCTTTTTTGGATAGAGCGGGTCGCCGAGCTGGCCGATCAGGTCGGAGGCGAGCATGAGCCTCGCCTCGAGATCGGCATTTTCGCGCCCGTCGAGGCAGGGCGGAAACCGCGTCATCTCGATCGCCTCCGCGACCCGGGCCGGGTCGATCCGCGGCGAATTGCCGAGCCGCTCGTAGGCGAACAGCTTCGAGCGGTCGACGTGGTGGGGCATCAGCGCGGCGTCCGAGGCGCCGCGAGGCAGTGTGACTTTCGTCCCCGCCTGGTCGACCACGAATTCGGTCTTGGTGTCGCCCTTGAGCACGCCGCGCACGAAGCCGATGTCGTGCAGCAGGCAGGCGCAAATGAGATGGGAGTAGTCTTGGGGCTCAATTCGCTGCGTCAGCACGCGCCCGCGAAGAATGTCCCGGCCGACCATCGTCACCAGCATGGTGTGTTCATAGTTGTGGTAGAGCGCGTCGCTTCTGGCGATGCATTCGATGGTGCTTCGCGCGAGCGAGCCGAGCCGCTCGGCGAATTCATTGGCCGGATTCGCCGAGCCGAAAATGTCCCTAAAATCGTCAGCCAGGAATTGGCCGAGTTTCTTGGCCGCCAAAGCCGCAATTGTTTCCACTCTTGGCTCCCGGATTAAGGCGGCCGCATCCACAGGTTAGACGCCCGGCGTCTAAAATCGAACATAGTGCAACCGGGGCTCCGGCGCCAGAGGAGCCGGCGGCCGCCGGTCGGCCGATCCGCTACGATGAGGCGCTTGCCCGCCGCCGCCCAGCGCCTATTCTCCCAGACAATGGTTTGGGAGGCGTGAACGACGATGCGATACGGTTTCATCGGACTGGGCAATCTCGGCGGGGCGCTGGCCGCCAGCCTCGGGCGCGCCGGCTTCGACCTCAGGGTGCACGACATCGATCAGAAAGCGGCGAAGCCTTTGCTCGACGCCGGCGCGATCTGGTCGGACTCCCCGCGCGCGCTGGCCGAGACGGTCGACGCGGTCTTCACCTGCCTGCCCTCCCCCGCCGTCTCCGAGCGGGTGCTGACCGGCCTCGAGGGCATTCTCGCCGGTCTCGCCCCAGGCGCGACCTGGATCGAGATGGGCACAGACGATTCGGATTCGATCCAGCGCCTGGCGGCGATCGCGGCGGAAAAGATCCTATGCGGGTGGACGGCGGCCTGACTTGGTAGGCTGAGCTTCCACACCAGCATGGAGGCAACCAATGAAGTCTGTCACCTCTGCGACCGCTGTCGCGACCACCGTCCGCGCGAATGATATCACGTTGTTCGCCTCGCTCGAATTGAGCAAATCGAAATGGGTTGTGACGATCAACAGTCCGGGCAGCGAGAAGTTTTCCAAGCACGTGGTCGAGGGCGGGGACGGCGCCTGCCTGCTCGACCTTCTTTCGCGATCGAGGGCGAAGGCCGAGCAGCGCTATGGGGCGCCGGTCAAAACGGTCGTCATTCAGGAAGCGGGATTGGACGGGTTTTGGATTCATCGCTTGCTGCTCGCCAACGGGATCGAGAGCCACGTCGTCGATGCGGCTTCGATCGCGGTCGCCCGGCGGCATCGGCGGGCCAAGACCGATGCGATCGACGGCGAGACGCTGTTGCGGACGCTGATGGCCTGGGCGCGCGGCGAGCGGCGGGTCTGTTCGATGGTTCGGGCGCCGAGCCCGGAAGACGAGGATCGCCGGCGCCTGACGCGCGAGCGCGGCACGCTGCTGAAGGAACGCATTCAGCATACCAATCGGGTCCGGGGCCTGCTCAGCGGCCAAGGCGTCCGGGATTACAATCCGCTTCGGCGCGATCGTGTCGAACGACTGGAGGCGCTGCGAACCGGCGACGGTCGCGAGCTGCCGCCGATGCTGAAGGCGGAAATCCGCCGGGAACTCGATCGGATCGCGCTAGCGACGACGCAACTGGCTGCGGTCGAACGGGCCCGCGACGCGCTCATCCGCACAGAAGCCGAGGAGCCGAACAACCCCGCCGCCCTGCTCCTCAGGTTCAAGGGCTTGGGCCCTGAGTTCGCCTCGCTCCTCTGGCTGGAATCGTTGTTCCGCAGCTTCGGCAACCGACGCCAGGTGGCGGCTTACGGCGGATTGGCGCCCAGCCCCTGGCAGAGCGGCGGCGTCGAACGGGATCAGGGCATCTCGAAGTCGGGCAACCGCCGCCTGCGCAAGACGATGATCGAGCTTGCCTGGTTCTGGCTGCGTCACCAGCCGGAACTCGGCGTTGAGCCGCTGGTTTCAGGCGCGGGTCGGCGCCGGGAAGGGACGAATCCGCCGGATCGCCATCGTCGCGCTGGCCCGCAAACTCCTCGTCGCCCTGTGGCGCTATGTCACCCAAGGCGTCGTTCCCGAGGGCGCCGTGTTCAAGACGGCATGACCCGATGGCTCAATCCCACTCCTGCACTCCAACGATGACTTAACGACTTAACCCCATTCCAGCGAAGCTGAACGCGACGGCTTCGCCGGATCCGGGCGGGCGGCGACCGCGGATCAACCCCCGGGCTGAAACACGCCGTGAAAAAGGATGGTCCCGCCAACCCGAGCCCGATGCCCTCGAGCACGAGGGATTATGGTCCGAGCCCACAAGCTCGACCGGATGTGAGGTGATGCGGTCATCAGGGCTGCATGGCAAAGACGGGCTCACGCTTCGGATCCAAACGCCCAGGAGAAAGTGAAATGACGAAATGAATGAGCTTGACTGGAAGCACCCCATGTGAGGGGGTGTTCACCCTCGAGGCGCCGGTGACCGGCGGCGTCCACAAGGCGGCGGCGGGCGAAACGGCGGTCATCGTCGGCGGCGAAGCGTCGGTGCTCGAGCGCCACCGCGCGGCGCTCGAGGCGATGGGACGGCCGATCTTTCACGTCGGGCCGCTCGGCTCCGCTTCGGTGATGAAGGTCATCACCAACATGCTCGCCTTCATCCATCTCGTCGCGGCCGGCGAGGCGCTGATGCTCGCCAGGCGCGGCGGCCTCGATCTCGCCCAGGCCTACCACGTCATCAAGGCTAGTCGGCCGCGTCAACTAATTCCCAACCTTTGATCAATTCACTGCCTTCGGCACCCTTAAAGGACGGAGGCAAGGATGGCTGCGCGGGAAGTTGCGGTAAAGAAGTACGTCGTTCGACTGAGCGCTGAGGAGCGCGAACGGCTTGAGGCGCTGAGGACCAAGGGAAAGATTCCGCCGAGGCGGCTGACGAAGGCGCTGATTTTGTTGAAGGCGGACGTCTCGGGTGAGGGTTGGAGCGACAGCGAGATCATCAGGGCCTTAGATACGACCAAGTCGATGGTTTACTGCGTGCGAAAGCAACTGGTTGATGAGGGGTTGGACGCGGTGCTGAGCCGCAAAGTCCGGGAGAGGCCGCCGGTGGCGCGGATTTTCGACGGCGAGAAGGAAGCCAAACTGATCGCCCTGGCGTGTTCCCAGCCTCCGGAAGGCTTTGCGCGCTGGAGCTTGCGGCTCTTGGAGGAGAGGGTCGTCGAACTCAATATTGTCGAGCGCGCCAGCGACAGCACGATTGGTCGCGTACTAAAAAAAACATTGTCCAGCCTCACCGCAAGAAGTGCTGGGTCATTCCGCCTGAGGCGAATAGCGCCTTCGTAGCGGCGATGGAGGACGTGCTGGCTGTTTACATGCGGCCGCATGATCCCGAGCGACCACTGGTCTGTCTGGACGAGACGTCAAAGCAGTTGGTCGCAGAGACGCGCACGCCGATCCCGATGAAGCCGGGAAGCCCCGCTCGTCACGACTATGAATATGAGCGCCACGGCGTCGCCAACCTCTTCATGATGTTCGCTCCCCTCGAAGGCTGGCGATACGTCAAAGTGACCGACCGCCACACGGCCATCGACTACGCGCACGTCTTAAGGGACATTTCCGACACCCACTTTGCCGATGCCAAGATCATCACTTTGCTCCAGGACAACCTGAACATCCACGCCAAGTCTTCTCTCTACGAAGCCTTCCCTGCGGCCGAGGCTCGCCGCCTCGTCAACCGCTTCGAATGGGTCTACACGCCCAAGCATGGCTCCTGGCTCGATCTGGCAGAATCCGAACTCGCCGTCCTGACTTCTCAGTGCCTCGATCGGCGCATCCCAGACCACAAAACCCTCAGCCGCGAGGTCGGCGCCTGGGTCAAACACCGCAACCTCCGCCACGCCAAGGCCAACTGGCGCTTCACCACCGATGACGCCCGCATCAAGCTCAAGCACCTATACCCCGTGCTTTAGATAAATCGGCCGACTAGCTCGGGCAACAGTTTCGTCCACGAGACCGAAATCGCAGCTCGTCCTCAACGGCTCCTACAACATCGGCTTCACCATGGAGCTCGCCTGCAAGGATCTCGGGTTCGCGATCAACCTCGGACGGGAGCTCGGCGTGCCGCTCGACCTCGCCGCGATCACGGCGCAGACTTTCATTCGCGCCCGCGAGGCCTATGGCGGCGGGGCCTCATCGACCCTGGTCGTCAAGCTGCTCGAGGACGCGCTGCACACGGACTTGCGCGCGCCCGGGTTCCCGGAGGAGCTGAACGCGTAAGCTCTGGCGCGTCCTTCTCCGGTCGCCTTCGGCGTGGCGCCGGCGGTAGGAAATCTTGCCGATCCCTTGCCCGCCAGGCGGCCTGACGAGTGCGCGGAAACAGGCGATCCTGCCTGTTACACCCTGCTATCAGGGAAAATCGCCCCGCGCCGCTCCCCTAGTTTTGGATAAATCCAGTGTATTTCATAGGCTTGAGCAAAACTGCTCGTGCGAAAGGGGAAGAGAGGACAGGGAGATTGATCTCTCTGTTAAGCCCCATAACAGGAAAAGAACAAGGAGGAGAGCGCGAAGCGGAAAACCGACTTCGCGGTCCGTCGCGAGAGCGTGAATGTCAAGAATTGCTAAACTCTCCCAGAGACAGAAGGTGTTCTCCGCGCGGGTGGGAGGCGCGCCAAGGGTGGTGATCCGGCGCACTTCCCAAACCGCCGCGTTCTGGTACGGTTCATCGGATCTGAGAAGGGGAAGCGATGGGCGAGGCGTCGAGCCTACCCGGTGAGCTAACAAAGCTGCTCGCGCCGGGCGAGGCGGACATCAAAGCGATACGCAGTTTCCTGCCGGGAAAGGCGCTCGGCAGAACTGCGGTCGTGCGGGCGGCCTTTTTGGCAATTCCTTGGCTGCTGACCCCACTGCGTAGCGCCATCGAGGGCTTCTTTGGATTTACGCTCGAGCCACGGTGGTTTTGGAACACTTTGCTAATCGGAATCCCCGTCCTGATCGTCGGCGCGCAGATCGTGGCGGAATGGCAGGCCGAGCGGAAACGGCGACAGGCGCAGGCCTTGGCCGTCAAGACCGAAGCGGTGCGGGAGGGCTACTTCCGCACCGGACCGTACCTCGACACGGCGGACGACCGCGCCAAATTCGACCGGGCGGACCGCATTCATGAAAAAGTCCTGGATTGGATCAAGCGGGCCGACGCCATCCCCCTTTATCTGACAGGCAATTCCGGCTCCGGAAAAAGCTCCGTCCTGAACGCCTTCGTCCTCCCGACATTCGAGAGACTCCGGCTGGGCTGTCGTCGAGGCGCGGGTCTGGCAAGACCCCGAGACGGCGTTGAGCGAGGCGATCGTCAAGCTCGCCGCCGCGCGCAAGTGGAAGCTGGGCGAGGCCAAGACTCTGCGCGACAGGCTCGAAGCGTTCGCGCGACGGGCGGACATTGGACTTTTGCTGGTCCTCGACCAGTTCGAGGAGTTCGTCATCCTGGCCGCCTCGGAACGGCAAAAGGCCTTCGCGGCGTTCCTCACCGACCTGCGCGCAAGGCCGGTCAGGGGCCTCAAACTTCTGCTGGTGCTGCGCAGCGACTACACGACGGCGATCGATGAACTCGGTTTGCCGCTGCTTCGGCAGGGCGAGAACTGGCAGGAGGTCGGCCGCTTCACCATCGCCGCGGGGACGAAGTTCATGGCGCGATCCGGCCTCGCGCTTCAGCAGGACGCGCTGGACCGTCTGGCGATGAGCGCTTCAGAACTCGACGACAGTCCAGGCATGATCCGGCCGATCACGCTGAACGTGGTCGGCCACGTGCTGTCGCAGGGCCGTGCCACCGCGCCGTCGCTCGACGCCGGACGCCTCGTCCGCCACTACATCGAGCAGTCGGTCGAACAGCCCGCCATTCGCGCGTTCGCGCCGCGCGTCCTTGGGGAGCTTGTCACCGAGCAGGGCACCAAGCGGCCGCGCTCCGAGCAGGAGCTCGTCGGAGAGACCGCGTTTCGGCCGGGCGAGGTTCGAGCCGTGATGAACGGACTCTGGGCGTCGGCGCTGGCGCGCCCGCTCGACCCAGCTCAGGGCCAATGGGAGCTGTCACACGACTTCGTCGCCCGCGCGGTCACGCGCTATCTCGGACGGCGCCGGCTCGACTGGCCCAGCCTCACTCGCGCGTTCGCAGCCCCTGCCCTCTTCGGGCTGATGGCCGCGGCGGTCGGCGGCGCGACCATCTGGAGCGCCAGCGCCACGGATCGAGCACGGGCGCGATTGGCCGATTTCGGCGTCGAAGTGTCGCAAGACGAACGCGAAGCGACAAAGGGACCGCGTTTCAAAGAGGAGAACTGGGCCCAAGCGGCTCCGCTTCTCGGCAGACTGACCGCGCTCCAGTCGCTCGACCTCTTCGATACGTGGGTCGCGGACCTCGCGCCCCTCAAGGGTCTGACCGCGCTCCAATCGCTCAACCTATCCCGGACGAAAGTCGCGGACCTCGCGCCCCTCAAGGGTCTGACAGCGCTCCAGTCGCTCGACCTCTCGGATAGTGGGGTCGCGGACCTCGCGCCCCTCAAGGGTCTGACCGCGCTCCAGTCGCTCGACCTCTCGGATAATGGGGTCGCGGACCTCGCGCCCCTCAAGGGCCTGACCGCGCTCCGGTACCTCGGCCTATCCAATACGCTCGTCACGGAAAGACGCAGGTCGCGGACCTCGCGCCCCTCCAGGGCCTGACCGCGCTCGGGTACCTCGGCCTATCCAAGACGCAGGTCGCGGACCTCGCGCCCCTCCAGGGCCTGACCGCGCTCTGGTCCCTCGACCTACCCGGGACGAAGGTGACGAATCTCGCGCCCCTCAAAGGCCTGGCAGCGCTCTGGTCGCTCGACCTATCCGGGACGAAGGTGACGGATCTCGCACCCCTCAACGGCCTGACCGCACTCACGACGCTCGACCTATCGGGCACGGAGGTGGCGGACCTCGCGCCCCTCAAAGGCCTGAATGCGCTCCGGTTCCTAAATCTCTCCAACACACAGGTCGCGGACCTGACGCCGTTACAGGATTTGCCTGTCCTGACACAGGTCGCAGGGGTCGACGACGAGCTGAAAAAGCTTAACGCTTACGGGCCTCCCGAAAGCTCTCCCCGGTAGAAAGCTTCACCCCACGATAGTCTTGTTCAGGCGCAATTCATCCCCGAGGCAATCCTCACCCGAACCGGAAGGCCGAGAACATCTTGCCGCCGATCTTGGCGTTGAAATCGCGGGTCCCTTTGCTGTCGCCCGCGGCGCCGGCGACCACCATCAGCGGCAGCAGGTGCTCCTCGCGCGGGTGGCACTCGCGCGCCGACGGCGCCTTGTCCCAATGGGTGAGCCGCGCTTCGCGCTCTCGTCCCGGCGCTTTCGCCGTCTCATCCAGCCAGGCGTCGAAGGCGGCGGACGCGGCCGTGTCGCCGTCGAAGAAATGGCGCAGATCGTGGTAGCTCATGCCGCTGCCGACGATGGCCACCCCCTGATCGCGCAAAGGCGCGAGCGCTCTTCCGAGCCGGATGTGGAACGCCGGATCGAGATCCTTGCGCAAGGACAGCATGACGACCGGGATCTCGGCCTTCGGATCGACTATGAGGAAGGGCACGAACACGCCGTGGTCGAAGCCGCGGCTGTCGTCGGTCGCAACCGGCAGACCGGCCGCCTCGATGAGCCGCTTGACCTCGGCGCCGAGTTCCGGCTCGCCGGGGGCGGGATAGCTCAGCTTGTAGGTGTGCTCGGGGAAGCCGTAATAGTCGTACAGCATGCCCGGCTTGGGGTTGAGGCTGACGGTCGGCTGAGCCGCCTCCCAATGGGCGGTGACGACCAGAAACGCCTTCGGCCGCTGCGGCAGCGAGGCGACGAGGCCGGAGAGATAGTCGCGCAACTTGTCCCAGGCGTGGGGGCCGAACGGAGGGGGAAACTCCATCCAGAAGCAGGGGCCCCCGCCGTGGGGAATGAAGATGGCCGGCTGACGGGGGGCGGACATGGAAACCTCGGACGCTGGATGTTCACAACATAATTAAGCTCCGCGCCGGGCGCCGGCAACGCCGCAGGCGTCCCAAATCGCGCAACCTGCGGGGCGCCGCCCCAGCAGAGCGCATGGCGAGACACACCCGAAGGCCGAAGGAAACGGTGGAAGGGCCCGAGAGGGGCTTGAAGACGACAGGCAGACGCGGCATACCCCGCCATGCGACGACGCGCAAACTTGACAGCCTTCGTCCGGAGGAGTTGGATAGGCGGAGGTTCTGGAGCGCGGTCAGGCCCTTGAGGGGCGCGAGGTTGGCGTCAAGGATGTTTTTTCCCGTGAAGCCGAAGAAGCGGAGATCGAAACGGATCTCGATGACCTCGAGGCAGTCGCGCCATTCGAGGCGGTCGATCCTTCTTACGCCCGAAAGCTGCTGCACGACGCCGTGGCCTATGCGCGATCTCTCGGACTGGAACCCCCTGCCGACTATGCGGCAATCGAGCCGTTGTTCGGCGATGTCGACGCTGACGCCTGCGAGGTCCAATTCCAATTCGGTTTCCAGGGAAAGCCGCTTTACGTCCCCGGGCCCTCCGAATCGCCGACTGAGATCAGCCGGCGGGTCGACCAGCTGCGCCGACGGCTCGGCGCCGACGGTTTTGATTTTGGCCAGATTGAAGACGTATCGGATGCTCTGGAGGGGGATGAGGACGACGATATCGAGGAGGATGAGGACTTCGACATCGAGGGCGCCTATGATCCCGCCGTCGCCCCGGATCCCGAACGATGGCTGGCTCTGCCCGAAGAGGAACGCCTGGGCTTGGTGCTGCACTACCATCGACGAGCCGGCATTTCCTTGCCGAATGAGAAGATCCATGCCGTTATGCATGCCACTATTGAAAACCAGATCGCGCTCGGCGACGAGCTGCCGGTCCGGCGGGCCGTCGATCGGCTGACGGCGGAAGGACTGGATCGACACCAGGCCGTTCATGCGGTGGGCTCGGTGCTCTCCAACCATCTGTTTGACGCACTGAGAGATCCCGAGGCGAAGGCCGTCTCGCAAGAGGCCTACAACGCCGCGATCGAGCAGCTCACCGTCGAAAGCTGGCGCCGCGAACAGGAACATGAAGATGACGAAGACGAGGACGACGAAGACTGAGCCTTATGACGCCCGCATGCCTCATAGGTTTCGCTTGATCCGTTCGGCGCGGTAAGTCTCCCCTTTCCCGTCGGGAGACCCCCACAAGGGGGGCGTTACGCCGCGTCGTGGAAAATGATCCCGAGCGTGAAGCGCTCGCCGCTCCGCAGCCGGCTGACGCCGTGGCGCATGTTCACCCGAAAGGCGCCGCGCACGCCCTCAACGGGCCGCTCGCGGACGGCGAAGATCACGCCGTCGCCCTGGGTCAGATTCACGACCTCGGCCCGCGACTGCATGCGCGGCCGCTGCTCGGTCAGCACGAACTCGCCGCCGGTGAAGTCTTGCCCCGGCTCGGACAGCAGGATCGCCACCTGAAGCGGAAAGACATGGCTGCCGTAGATGTCCTGGTGCAGGCAATTGTAATCGCCCGGCCCATAGCGCAGCAGGAGCGGCGTCGGCCGCGTCTGTCCCGCTTCATGGCATCGCGTGCGAAAACCTTCGTGCTCGGCGGGGTAACGGACCGCGACGCCCAAAACTTCGTTCCAGCGGTTGGCGATCGGCGCAAGCCGCCGATAGAAATCGCGACGAAGCGCGCCGACGGCGTCGGGCAGCGGGTCGGCGAAATATTTGTATTCGCCCTGGCCAAAACATTGGCGCGCCATTACGACGCGGGAGCGGAAACGAGCGTCGTCCTCGTACAAGTCCGCGAGCGCGCGGCAGGCTTGCGGCGACAGGAGGTTCGGCGCGACCGCCGCGCCGAACGCGCCGAGGTCGGCCTCGAGCGCCGGCCAGTCCAGGGCGTCGATTGCAGGCGCGGCGGCGGAGAGATTCCCCTCTCCCCTTGCGGGAGAGGGGTTAGGGGTGAGGGGTTCGGCTCCGTCGGGCGCCTCGCTGAAGCGCGCCTCACGGCGCGGACCCCTCATCCGTCCCTTCGGGCCACCTTCTCCCGCAAGGGGAGAGGGGGCGCCTTCATCGTCGGCGCCGGCATCAGGCGGCCTCGCGGTCGATGAGCTTCCGCTTGCGCTCGACGCCCCAGCGGTAGCCGGAAAGGTCGCCGTCGGTCCGCACCACCCGATGGCAGGGGATCGCGACGGCGAGCGGATTGGCGGCGCAGGCCTGGGCGACCGCGCGCACGGCCTTCGGCCGGCCGACCGCTTCCGCGATCTCCGCATAGGTCGCCGTCCGGCCGGGAGGGATGGCGCGGAGCGCCTGCCAGACCTGCTGCTGGAACGCCGTGCCGCGGATGTCGAGCGGGAGGTCGAGGCGTTGGCCGGGCGCCTCGACCAGGCCGACGACCGCGGCGACCATCCGTTCGAACGTCGCGTCGCCGCCGACAAGCGCGGCGCGCGGAAAGCGGTCTTGCAACGCGCGAACGAGCGCGTCGGGATCGTCGCCGAGCATGATGGCCGAGACGCCCTTTTCGGTGGCCGCGACCATGACGGCGCCGAGCGAGCTCTGGCCGACCGCGAAGCGAATTCTTGCGCCCTCGCCGCCGCGCCGGACTGCGGTCGGCGTCATGCCGAGGCGCGCCGCCGCGGTCTCGTAGAAGCGGCTCGAACTGTTGAACCCGGCGTCATAGATCGCTTCGGTGACCGTCCCGGCCGTGCTGAGATTCTCGGCCGCGCGGCGCGCCCGCATCTGCGCGGCAAAAGCCTTCGGCGTCACGCCGGCGACTTTCTTGAAGACGCGGTGGAAGTGGAAGGGGCTCAAGCCCGCTCCCGCGGCGAGGTCGGCAAGCGAGGGCGCCTCCTCGGCCGACGCGATTTTTTCGCAGGCGCGGCGCACCGCCTCGACCTGGGGGTCGGGCGCGCCGAGCCGGTCGGGGCGGCAGCGCTTGCACGCGCGAAAACCCGCCCGCTCCGCGGCCTCGACGCTCGAAAAGAAGGAGACGTTCTCGCGCTTCGCCGGCCGCGAGGCGCAACTCGGCCGGCAATAGACGCCGGTGGTCTTGACCGCGACGAAGAATGCGCCGTCGTAAGTTGGGTCGCGGCGGCGCACCGCTTCCCACATTTCGTCGGGAGCGACGGAGCGGCTGGCTTCGACCATCGGCGTGATCATAAGCGTAGACATAGGGAGTGCTCCGGACTTTTGCTTGGCGCGTCCCATCTACCGCGATGGCTCGGCCGGAAAACTCCGCTCCTTGCGCTGCAATTGCTAATGGCGAAAATCAACCGCTTGATCCCCGGCCCGCGCGACCGGCTTCGAGACGAAGCAGTCATTCACGACGGAACAAGATCAAGAATTTCGCGCCAGCCAGGGCAGCCCGCCATGGAACTGGGGGCCGCTAGTGGAACAGCGTGGCGAGTAGGGGTAGGCGCCTTCCCGTCCTGCGCGCGATCGCTGCGGCGACGATGCTCCAGTCCTTGGCCATGTCTTCGCTGCTGGCTTCTTCCGCCCGCCGACGCGCAACCCAGTAAGCCTCGGCGCCCGAGCTGGAAATGAGAGCTTTCGCCTCGAGGGCAACTCCGAGCCGCAATCCCCGGGAACGTCGCCGATACAACATTGTGAGACCCTTTCGCATCGTTGGCGATTGTTCGCCGTCGACACGGCCACACCACAACAATTCGTTAACTTCCGTGACGCTCGTCACAGTCCGGCGTAACCGGCGTTCGCCTTGCGCTCACGACCCAATGTGGTCCTTCGACCATTGGCTTGGGGCTGCCATCCGTGTAACCGGGGCAAATTCCCGGGCACGCAACTGCACAAAGCAAAATGCTGCAGTTGCGAGATTGAATCTTATCAAGCGCTTGCGCGAGCGCCGGCCTTCTGAATTTTTTCCTCCCGCGCTCCTGCCCGGGAATTTGCCCCGGTTACCCATCCGTCGGCTAAGTCATTCTTAATAGATGAGTGCGCGGCGCGGGCCGGTCTTTGTGCCAGCCGGCGTTCAATCTCGCTGAACGATCTTTTTTAATTGTTGTTCGCCAGTCTCCAACCGTTGACGTTAACAACAGCGACGGTCCGCTCTCGATGCAATCGCTTGGTCGTGAACCAACCTACAAGATAGGCGGCGACGTTTCTGAACTCCGGCTCAGCGCACTCGGAGCTTCAGGAGCTCCCGCAGCGCGCGGAGATCGCGCGTGAGGCGAGAAGCGCGGCGCTCCCGGACGAAACCGGCATTACCGAACGGAGGGAAACCCCTCCGCCGCGCGTCATCGGACATCTGGTGTCTTTGAGTGGAACCCACGGAGTCATCTACTGTCGTCTTGATCCGGAGGGCGAGGATTGGTCCGTCGGTCACCTGATAACGATCGGTCATCGCAATTCGCGTTTGGTCGGCGTCGTGTGCGAAGTCGCAACCATTGACGCAAGGTGGTCGGAAAGGGAGGCCAACTTCGCTCGAGTCACATTCGAACTGAGTGGGGAGATCATCGACAGGGAACATGATCAGTCTGTTTATTACCGCGGCGTTCGCTCGTACCCGTCCCTCGGCGCGATTGTGCACCGGATGAGGGCGGACGATCTCCGAACCGTCTATACGTTTCGAGGGAAGCGAGGGGTGCAAATCGGCCGATTGAGCCAGAACAGCAGCATCCCTGCAGAGATCAGCATCGATCAAATGATCGCGCGCCATTTTGCGGTGGTGGGAGCCACTGGCGTGGGTAAGACGACCGCCGTGTCCCTGCTCATCGGCGCCGCAATCGAAACGAGGCCAAATCTTCGGGTCATCATCCTCGATCCACACAACGAGTACGAGGCGCATTTCCCCGGCTTTGCGAATGTGATCGACTCGGACAGCCTGGAGCTTCCGATCTGGATGTTTCACTTCGACGAGCTTGCCGAGGTTGTTTTCAGCGGTCGCCCGCCTCAGCCAGACGAACGCGATGCCCTATACGAAGTCATCCAAACCGCTAAGACCAAGTATCTTGCCGGCGCGGCTCCAGCAGCCGCGGCAGGCGTGCTGCGCCGCCAACCTTCAGCGGAAAGCGCGTTGATAACGCCCGACACGCCCAGCCCGTTTCGCATGGTCGACGTCGTGGCAACCATCGACGAATGGCTCGGGAAGCTCGAGCAACGCTACCCGCGATCGGATCTGCGAGCGCTCCGCTCTCGCATGGACGGTCTCTCTCGTGATCCTCGATATAAGTTCATGTTTAGCAAGGCCGGCTCCGACGAAGGTGTCGAAACGGTCATTTCCAAGATATTCCGAATACCGACCCAAGGCCTGCCGATAACAATCGTCAAGCTCGCGGGCCTGCCCAACGAGGTGGTCAATTCTGTCGTTTCGGTGTTGGCGCGGTTCGCGTTTGAGGTCGCGTTCTGGAGTTCGGGACGTTATGAAATAAGCGTGGTTTGTGAGGAAGCGCACCGTTATATCCCGTCCGGCCAAGGGCATGACTTCGGGCCGGCTCGGCGAGCAATCGGCCGTATTGCAAAGGAAGGCCGGAAGTACCGAGCTTCGCTCGGAGTGAGTGCGTCCGTGATGTTGTCTTGTCAGGGGGGTGAAAGTCCAACCGATGTGAAGTCGTGACACATGTAGCCGAAGGCAACTGCGTCGTCGCGAGACGGGGTGGGGAGCAGCCGGAGGCGAACGAACAGCCCGCAGGACGACGAACCCGTTTCGGCGGCGTGGCGCGGCGAGCCTGCTCACTCATGGCGAAGCCTGGGTCATGAGACCCGCCGGGCGCGTTGAGACGACTGCGAAAACGACGCTCGGGCCCATAACGTGGTTGGGGGCGGGATGTTCGGACGGCGAGACAAAGGAAGCGGAGAGACCTGCGCGGCGTGTGCGAGCCGGGCAGGAGTCAGAGCCCGCATACTACCGCTGTGGTCTGCGTCCGGAAGGGACGGACCGCGAGAGGACGGGGCAACATAAACCCGTGCGAGGGAAGGTGGGCAGGAAGGGGATGCGCGATGAACGGGTCGAGGCAACAGACCGTCGGGAGTGCCGACGAGGCTACACAAGGCGGAGAGGCTCGACGTGACTTTACGTGGGTCGAAGCCTCGATCTGGACGGAACGCATGCTGTCGGCGCTGGGCAACGGCGTCAAAGGCGGCAAATGGTTCAGTTTGATGGATAAGGTGTTCGCGCCCAAGACGCTGGCGGCGGCCTGGACGAAGGTCCGGGCCAACAGAGGCGCGGCGGGCGTGGATGGGCAAAGCATCGAGCGGTTCGCGGCGAAGGCCGAAGATTATCTGGCCGAGCTGTCGGCGGCGCTGCGGGAGGGATCATACCACCCGCAAGCCGTCAAACGGGTCGACATCCCCAAGGGCGATGGAAGAACGAGGCCGCTGGGCATTCCGACGGTCAAGGATCGCATCGTCCAGCAGGCTGTCCGGCTCGTGATCGAACCGATTTTCGAAACGCGGTTCCGCGACGGGAGCTACGGCTTCCGACCGGGACGCGGATGCCATGACGCGCTGCGGGAAGTCGATCGGCTGATCACGGACGGCTACGCCCACGTCGTAGACGCGGACTTGGCCGGCTATTTCGATTCGATCCCGCATGATCGGCTGTTGGCGCGGGTCGAGGAGAAGGTCAGCGATGGCCGGGTTCTCGATCTGATCCGCGGCTGGCTGAAGGCCGACATCCTGAAAGGGCTGGAGAGGTGGACGCCGGCACGCGGCTCGCCGCAAGGCGCGGTGATCAGCCCGCTGCTGGCCAACATCTACCTCGACCCGCTGGATGCGGCGATGGCCGAACGCGGGCGCCGCATGGTGCGGTATGCGGACGACTTCGTCATCCTGTGCCGGACACGCGAGGAGGCGGACGCCGCCCTCGCGGAGGTGCGCGCCTGGGTGGGCGAAAACGGCCTCGCGCTGCACCCCGAAAAGACGCATGTCGGCGACTGCCGGCAGCCGGGGCAAGGGTTCGAGTTCCTCGGCTACCGTTTCGAAGCCGGCCAGCGTCACGTGCGCCAGAAGAGCCTGAACAAGTTCAAGGACAGCATAAGGGAGAAGACGCGGCGCACACGCGGCGACAGCCTCGCCTGCGCCGTGAAGGATCTCAACCCGCTGTTGCGCGGCTGGTTCGGCTACTTCAAATATGCCCATCACACCACCTTCGGCAAGCTCGACGGGTTTGTCAGGCGGCGGCTGCGCGCCGTCCTGCGCAAGCAGGAAAAGCGCCCAGGGCGGGGCGTCTGCCGCGCCGACCATCAACGCTGGCCAAATGCCTTCTTCGCAGAAGCCGGGCTGTTCGCGCTTCACACGGCCTGGTTATCAGCGAGACAGTCTCGATGAAGAAACCACCGACCGGAGAGCCGTATGCGGGAAAACCGCCCGTACGGTTCGGAGGGAGGGGTCGGCGAAAGCCGATCCCTACCCCTATCGACGCGACCGTCGGAATTGGATCCGACAGTGCTTTCTCAATGTTCGACCACGTTCGCCTTGCGGCTTGCAAACGAAATCGACAAGAAAATCATCGCCGACGCGGTCGGGGCTTCCGCTCTGAGCATGGTCGCACTCTTGCCTTCGATTGCCGACCGTGAAGCGATCGCCTTCGGCGACGCGATGGCCATGCCGATGCGGATGAAGTTTTCGGATGTCGCGCTTCAGTCGAAGGAGCGGCGCCTGTGCGCTTCAGATTCAGCCGCGATCGATCTGAACCGGCTTGCCAGACAATTGCGTGATGGGGCGCGCGAGTCTCAGTAAACAAAGTCGACAGAATGGTTCTAACCGCTCGAGGGCAGACGACGGAATCTTCGCAGCCCCGGAAAGCGTCGCGGGTCGCGCAATTCGCTGGGTTTGCCGTCGTTCCGCTTCATATATGCGGCGTCCGCATGCGACGCCTCAAATCCGGGCTTAAGGCGCCCCGGATGTCTGCGGACGGCCGCTTTCCCCCGCAAAGCCGACGTGCGGACCACCAGCGCGGCCGTCCGCCCTCACGCCGTCCGCCGCATGGCGCCGCCGGCGGCGTCGGCGATCGAGCGGGCGCCGAACAAAATGAAGATGACGCCCACGAGTCTTGTCACTGCGAGCCCATGGGTCAGAAAAAACTTCCGCACCGCCGGCAGGCCGGCGGCGAAGATGAGGGTCGCGTCCGCCAGCAGAAAGCCTGAGAACGCGGCGGCGAACATCTGCGGCGCGTCAATGGCGCGCAGAGCCCCGATGTAGGGCGCGACGATCGCCGAAAACATCGCCAGCGCCACCGGATAGGCCTTGGGATTGGTGAGGCCGAAGGCCATGCCGGTCGCGAGCGGACGGCTCGCGCCGATCGTGCGCGGCTTCGCGTCCTTGCGGGTCATCACCGCGCGGAGGCCGAGAGTGACGAGATAGAGTCCGCAGCAGAAGCCCAAAAGTTCGAACAGCGTCGGGCCGATCCGGTTGGCGCCGACGATCGCCGCGACCGCCAGCGCGCCCCAAGTCACGTCGCCGACGAGGTGGCCGGTGATGAACCAGGCGCCGGCGGCGCGCCCGCGCGAGGCGGCCAGCGTGAAGAGAGCGAGGAACGCCGGCCCGGGCGAGACGACATAGAGAAAGGCGGCAAGCAGGGTGGCGACGAGAATCTGCGGGTCCGTCACGTCGGCTTCTCCTCGATCAGGCGTTTCAGCGCATAGAGCGCGGCATGGGCCTCGCGCGGGCTCAAAGCATCGGGATCGATCGCCGCGACCGTCTCGCGCAGTTCGTCGCGCGCGGAAGCCGGCGGCTGCGCCGGCTCGTAGGAAAAGAGCGGCAGCGCATCGAGCGTCCCGCTCGGCCGCGTCGCCTCGAGATCGGCGAGCACTTTTCGCGCCCGCTTGACGACCGAGGCCGGGAGACCTGCGAGCTTGGCGACCTGGATGCCGTAGGAGCGGTCGGCCGCGCCGGGGACGACCTCGTGCAGGAAGACGAGGCTTCCCTTGAACTCGTTGACCCGCATGGTGAGGTTTATGAGCCGCGGCAAAGTCTCGGCGAGCTGGGTCAGCTCGTGGAAGTGCGTGGCGAACAGCGCGCGCGAGCGGTTGACGGCGTTGAGGTGCTCGACGCAGGCGTAGGCGATCGACAGGCCGTCGAATGTCGCCGTGCCGCGCCCGATTTCGTCCAGGATCACCAGCGAGCGCTGGGTCGCCTGATTGAGAATGGCCGCGGTCTCGACCATCTCGACCATGAAGGTCGAGCGGCCGCGCGCCAGATCGTCGGCCGCGCCGACGCGCGAGAAGAGCCGATCGACGACGCCGACATGGGCATGGGCGGCGGGCACGTAGGACCCCATCTGGGCGATGAGCGCGATCAGCGCGTTCTGGCGCAGATAGGTCGACTTGCCCGCCATGTTCGGGCCGGTGACGACGGCGATGCGCCCGCCGTCGGCGACGTCCCCCGAAAGGTCGCAGTCGTTGGCGACGAACGGCTCGCCTGAAACCTTCAGCGCCGCCTCGACCACCGGATGGCGCCCGCCCTCGATCTTGAAGGCGAGCGAGGCGTCGACGACGGGCCGCGTCCAACCGCGCCTGACCGCGAGTTCGGCGAGCGCGGCGGCGACGTCGATCTCCGCGAGCGCCGCGCCGAACCCGCGCAACCGATCGCCGTCGGCGAGACACGCCTGGCGCAGCCGCTCGAAGGCGTCGAGTTCGATCGCGAGCGCTCCCTCGGCCGCCGAGGCGATCCGCGCCTCGAGATCGACGAGCGCGTTGGTGGAAAAGCGCAGGGCGCCCGCCATCGTCTGGCGATGGATGAAGGTCGCGTTGAGCGGCGGCTTCAACAGCGCCTCGCCCTGCGCCTGCGGCGTCTCGATGTAATAGCCGAGGACGTTGTTGTGCTTGATCTTGAGCTGCCTGACGCCCGTCTCCTCGGCGTAGGACGCCTGCATCTCGGCGATGACGCGGCGGCTCTCGTCGCGAAGCGCGCGCGCCTCGTCGAGCGGAGGCAAAGCCCCCGCGCGCACGAAGCCGCCGTCGCGCTTGACGAGCGGCAGGTCGTCGGCGAGCGTCGCCCTAAGATCGCGCTCGAGCGCGCCGCAGTCCGCGCTGAGCCGCGCAAGGCTCAGCAGGAGCTCGGCCGGCGGATCTTCGCGAGTTCCCGGAACCTGCCCCAGAACTTGCCCCAGAACGCGCGCGAGCGCGCCCGCCGCGAAAAGCCCGTCGCGGATCGCGGCGAGGTCGCGCGGACCTGCGCGGTCGAGGCTGAGCCGCGACAGCGAACGCAGGAAGTCGGGCGCGCTCATGAGCGTTCGCCGCAGGGCCTCGCGCGTGCTCGCGGCCTCGACGAGGAAATCGAGCGAATCGAGCCGCTCGTTGATGGCGAGAGGATCGGTCAACGGGCTCGCCAGCCGCTCGGCCAAGAGCCGCGCGCCGGCCGGCGTCGCCGTCAGGTCGATCGTCGCGATGAGCGAGCCTTCGCGCGCGCCGCTCAGCGTCCGGGTGAGCTCCAGATTGGCGCGGGTCGCCGGATCGATTTCGAGGCTCGCGCCGCGAGCGCGCCGGGTCGGCGGCGACAGCGCCGGCCTCGCCTCGAACTGAGTGCGCTTGACATAGGAAAGAGCGAGCGCGGCGGCGGCGATCTCGGCGCGGGTGAAGGCGCCGAAGCCGTCGAGCGTCCCGACGCCATAGAATTCGCACACCCGCCGCTCGGCCGCCGCTCCGTCGCCGGCCTCGCGCGCCAGCGGCGTCGCGGGGACACGCATGTCGGCGATCATGCGCTGGAACGGCGGCTCGTCGTAGACCGCCTGGGCGGCGACGATCTCGCTGGGCTCGAGCCGAGCGAGCTCGGCGGCGAGACCCGTCTCGTCGGCCTCGGTCAGAGAAAACGCGCCGGTCGAGAGATCGAGCGCCGCGAGGCCGTAGGTCCAACGCGCTTCGCTCGCCCGCACCCGCTGCACGGCGACGAGGAGGCGCGCGCGGCCGGGCTCGAGGAGCCGCTCCTCGGTGATCGTGCCGGGCGTCACCAAGCGCACGACGTCGCGCCTGACGACCGATTTCGCGCCCCGCTTCTTCGCCTCCGCCGGGTCTTCGAGCTGCTCGCAGACGGCGACGCGATGGCCGAGCGCGATCAGCCGGTTGAGATAGTCGTCGGCGCGCTCGATGGGCACGCCGCACATGCGGATGTCTTCGCCCTCGTGCTTGCCGCGCTTGGTCAGCACGATGCCGAGCGCGCGGCTCGCCACCTCCGCGTCGTCGAAGAAGAGCTCATAGAAGTCGCCCATCCGGTAGAACAGCAGGCAGTCCGGATTGGCCGCCTTGATCTCGAAATACTGCGCCATCATCGGCGTCAGCCGATGAGCGGCGCTTTCGAGGTTGGAGTTGGCGCTGGAGGCTTCCATGCCGCTGAGCGTAGCAAATCGGCGCTCCGCGCGCAGGGGCGTCGGCAGCGGATATCCACGGGGGACCGGAACCGAGTTCAGGCCGCCCCCTTCAGGAGCCGGCGGGCCTTCATGGCGCTGGCGGCCATCGTATAGCCGCCGTCGGCGCCGTCGACGAAGTGAAGATGACCGCGGTCGGCGTAGGAGGACACGAAGCAGGTGATTTGCGCGCCGCTCTGCCGGAAGGTCCCGTAATCGGCGAAATCTTCCGCTTCGGCCAGTCGCGCCTCGAGGGCGTCGGCGAATTCGTTCGAGCAGTCGAGCGTCATAAGCAGCCCATCGTCGAATTTGCGAAAGTCGGCGTTGGCCGCGACC
This sequence comes from uncultured Alphaproteobacteria bacterium, assembly GCA_963805295.1. Classification (GTDB taxonomy): domain Bacteria; phylum Pseudomonadota; class Alphaproteobacteria; order Rhizobiales; family Beijerinckiaceae; genus Roseiarcus. The sequence goes on from CAWDTW010000091.1 coordinate 39,244, forward strand.
TCGCTGACATAGGCCGCCATGTCGAACTTGCCCGCCCGCAGCATGAAGCGATGGAAAACGGCCGACGTCATAAAGCGTTGCGCCGCGGTCGCCAGCGATTTCATTCGGGATGCGCCGGAGGCCCTGGCTGCGGCGGCTTCCAGCGAGATCGCCGCGCCGGGCTCGCGGAAGCTGAGGCGTTCGGCGGTGATCGGACGACCGCCGTCGGCGGCGCCTTGCGCCATGCGAACGACGTCGTCGACGAGGGCGGCGAATCTCGGGTCCTCGCCCCGCGGCGCGACGATCACCGACAGGATGACCCCGTGCCTCGCCGGCGCGACGCTCCAACGGCAGGAAAGGCCGGAAAGATCGGGGCGCGCGTCGGCCGGCGCGGGCGGGAGCGCGACTTCGCCGCGCTTGGCCCGCGCTCCGAGCCAGGCGAGCCCGCCGCCGGCGAACATCGCATAGGCGACGTGCTTCGAAGCGCCGAACCGCGCGACCCTGACGTCGCGCCCAGCCGCCCGGATTTCGCCGACCGCTATCGTCGCCGTCCGCAGATCGATTTCAAATTCCGCCCGCGAGAAGGCGGCCATCGCCGCGAGCGCCGCGCTCGCCGCCGGCGCGTCGGCCCCGGAAACCGCGAAGCTCGCCCCGTCGCCGCCGAAGACGAAGGGAAAGGCACGGCGTTCCAGCGCGTTGGAGACCGCGGCGACCACGCCGGCGCCGACCATGTTGACCGCCTTGTAGCGCCCATGCGCCACCGCCTCGGTCGAGCCGACGACATCCGAGAGGCCGACGACCCAGCCGTCGGGCAGCGGCCGATAGTTCTCGGCCTTCACCGCGTCGGCGAAATCATTCAGAACCGGGAGAGATTCGTAAAAGTCGCGATCGTCGCTGGTCATGTGACGCCTGCCTCACAGCTTACGCTAGCGCAAGGATGCGTTCCGGCAAATCAGCGCCGAAGCTTCGTCTGGATGAGCGGCCCCGCCCCTCCCCCCAAAGCGACGTCGCGACCTGCCTCGACCGCCGCGCCGACGAAAGCCTTGGCCGCGGCGACGGCCTCGGGCAGCGACATGCCGAGGACGACGTGGGCGGCGATCGCGCTCGACAGCGTGCAGCCGGCGCCGTGCAGGTTCGCCGAGGCGATCTTCGGAGCCGCGAAGCGATGCATGGCCTTCGCGCTCGCCAACAGGTCGACCGCCTCGCCGCCCGGCAGATGCCCGCCCTTCATCAGCACGGCCCGCGGCCCGAGCGCGATCAGCGCTCGCCCCTGCCGCGCCATGTCCTCTTCGGTTCGGGCGACCGGCTCGCCGAGCAGCGCCGCCGCCTCGGCGAGATTGGGCGTCAGGCAATCAACCAGCGGCAACAGCTTGGCCCTCGCCGCCGCGACAAAGCCCGGGCCGGTCAGCGCGTCGCCCGACGAGGCGGTCATGACGGGGTCGTAAATGATGAAGGCCCTCATCCGGCGCTGCGCGCCACCTTCTCCAGCATAGGGCGTCGAAAGACGCCCGTCTCTCGACGGGCTTTGCGGGAGAAGGGATTCGCCCCCTCTCCCGGGTAGGGCGTCGAAAGACGCCCGTCTCTCGGCGGGCTTTGCGGGAGAGGGCTGGGGTGAGGGCAACCCCAGCCTCTCCGCGACCGCCCCAACAATATCCGCACTCCCCAGCATGCCGATCTTGACCGCGGCGACGGCGAAATCCTCCATGACGGCGTCGATCTCGGCCGCGACGACGTCGGGCGGCGCGATATGGACCGCGCGCACGCCCTGCGTGTTCTGCGCGGTCAACGCGGTGACAACGCACGCGCCATAGACGCCGAGCGCGGCGAAGGTTCTGAGGTCGGCCTGAATGCCGGCGCCGCCGCCCGAGTCCGAGCCGGCGATGGTCAGCGCGATCGGGATCCGGGTCATGCCGGGCGCGTCGCCGCGATCCATTCTCTCGCGCGCGCCTCCGGGTCGGGGTTCAGCGTGATGTCGGTGACGACGGAGACGACGTCCGCGCCGGCCGCGAGGCAGAGTTTCGCCCGCTCGACGGTGAGGCCGCCGATGGCGACGAGCGGAATCGCAGCGACGCGGCGCTTCCACTCGCCGATGCGCTCGAGCCCCTGCGGGGCGAAGGCCATCGCCTTGAGGATCGTCGGATAGATCGGCCCGAGCGCGACATAGTCGGGTTGAAGCGCGAGCGCGCGGGCGAGCTCCGCCTCGTCGTGCGTGCTGACGCCGAGCCTCACGCCCGCCTTGCGAACGGCCGGGATGTCGGCGCCGTCGAGATCGGCTTGCCCGAGATGGACCCACGGCGCGCCTTCGTCGATCGCGATCCGCCAAGTGTCGTTGACGACCAGCGTCGCTCCCGACTTCGCGCAGATCGCCAGCGCCTCGCGCGCCTCCCGCGCGATCCATCCCTCGCCCCTGCCCTTGACCCGCAACTGGACGAGCCTTGCGCCGACGCCGACGAGCCGGGCGACCCAGTCGGCGCTGTCGACGATCGGGTAGAAGGGATCGAGACCGCTCACGAAAGATTGGCCCTCCCCACCACCGGCGTCGAGGGCGCGGCCATGTCGCGCGGCTGCATCGGGCTGGCCAGGAACGCCGCGCGGCCCGCCTCGATCGCCTGGCCGAAGGCGCGCGCCATCGCGACCGGATCGCCCGCCTTGGCGACCGCGGTGTTCAAGAGCGCGCCGTCAAGCCCAAGCTCCATCGCCGCCGCCGCCTGCGACGGCAGGCCGAGGCCGGCGTCGACGATCAGCGGAAAGTCGGGAAAATGCGCCCGGAGGGCGCGAAGCCCGAACACGTTGTTGAGCCCCTTGCCCGAGCCGATCGGCGAGCCCCACGGCATCAGCACTCTGCACCCCGCTTCGATCAGCCGCTCGGCGACCACGAGATCCTCGGTCGTATAGGGGAACACTTCGAAGCCGTCGGCCGACAGAATCCGCGCCGCCTCGACGAGGCCGAACACGTCGGGCTGCAGCGTGTCGGCTTCGCCGATCACTTCGAGCTTCACCCAGGGCGTGCCGAACACCTCGCGCGCCATCTCGGCCGTCGTCACCGCCTCCTTCACGCTGTAGCAGCCGGCAGTGTTGGGCAGCACGCGCGCGCCGATGTCGCGGATGAGCCGCCAAAAATCCTGCCCCTCCTTCAGCCGCGCCGACTCGCGCCTAAGCGAAACGGTGACGATGTCCGCGCCCGAGGCGCGGACCGCGTCGGCGAGAATCGCCGGCGAGGGATATTGCGACGTGCCGAGCATGAGGCGCGAGGACAAGGTCACGCCGTAGAGGGTGAAGTCGGGAGAAGGGGTCACGACGATTGTCCTTCGGCGCGGTTCTGCGGCGCTCGAAATTTGGCGTACCGATACTTAAGGAATGGCCGGTGCTTTTCATCCACTCCAATCTTCAGTCCGTCACTGAGATGCATTTTCTTCCGGTCGGATGCTGACAAATTGTCTGACAATGAGACTATTCCGTCCGGCGAAATTCCAATGAGATTGGCGTCGAAGGCGGTGTGGATGTGCGACGCGAGATAGAGGCCGTTGAATGGATTGAGACGTTCCGCCGCGTCCGACCCGCTCCCAGGTTTGACGTGGCACGCTTCAAGCAAACTTGGAGCCTCGATCCCCGTCACGGCGCATCGGTTCCGCCAATAGGATTTGACGGGATCGGAGAACTTCGTTTGGTTCTTACGGAGCCAAACAACGCGTTGGAGTTCCGTTTCAAGGTCGCGGACATACCCATCACCGATCTCCACCTCGAACCCCAATTTCTCTAACAGACGGCGAACCTCGTCTCCCCCGTAGAATTCTGTATTTTTGAGTGGACCTTGCGAGTTCGGGAGATAGGCGCAGGCAGCGCCGATAATCGCTTTGGAATCATAACGACGCCCCCTGTAAGCGAGCCAATACGACTTGGCGGATCCGAAGCCGTATTTTTCCAGAAAGTTCTCGCGCCCCAAGCGATCGTACTCTCGGATGGCTCTGATTATTGGCGCTCGGCTCTTAATGCGAGAAATCTGCATATCGCTAGCTCTAGCCCCCCTGCCGCGGTGCCAGAACCTCGATCCGGTCGCCGTCCTTGACCGGCGTCGCCTCGCGCTTGCGGGCGGGTACAAACTCGCCGTTGAGCGCGGTCGCGACCGTCGCCTCGCGGTAGTCGAGCGCTTCGAGAACCTGCGCCAGCGTCGTGGCGTCGATTTCTCGCGGTTCGCCGTTGACGAGCAGCGCCTTCGAAAGGCCGGAGACATTCAGTGCGCCCACGGATTTACCAGCTCGAGTCCCAGCCGTTCAAAATCCTTCCTGATTACGCGGCAACGTCAGCCAGTTTTAGCAAGCGGTAAGGCATCGGGGCGGTCCTCAGCGCAACGAATGCGAGGCGGGGGATCATGGTCCCGAGATCGTATCGGCGATTGAATTGATATTCGAACTCCGCGAGATATCGAGGGACGTGCTTTTCTCGCACGGCTCGGTAGGTCCCCACGAGGGCGGCTTTGATATTGCCCAACGCGGTATTGACCCATTTGAAAGCAGGGGTGCGAGCCGCTTGTTTGCCGCTTCCGGTCTTTATTGAGCTGTGCAGACATCCGGCTTGGGTGACAGCGGCGAAGCATGCCAGACCGTCGGAGACGATATTGGAGCCGGGGTTGAGGGCGGTGCTTGCGAGCTTTCGGATCGCAAAGCTGCTGAAGGCTTTGACGGGCCGAAGGATGATTTGATCTGGCTTGCCATCGTCCGTTGTTGCGATCGCAGCGACGAACGGCGTCTTGCCTGTTGCGCCTCGCCCGCGGCGGCCGGACCGGGCGCCGCCGATATAGGCGTCGTCCATCTGGACGTTGCCTTTCAAGCGTTTGCTCGCGTTACGCTCCAGCATGACTTGAGCGAGCTTGTGCTTCATCATCCAAGCAGCCGTCTGGGTGACGCCGAGGCGTCGACCGAGTTCGATACTGGAAATGCCCTTCTTTGATTGCGTGACCAGGTAGATCGTCTTGAACCAGATGCGCAGCGGCAGCTTACTCGAAGCGAAGATCGTTCCCGCTTTGACAGAGGTCTGCTTGCGACACGCGTTACACTGGAATAAACGCCGCGCGCCGCGCGTGACGACGCAGTGATCGGCGCCATTGCACTCAGGACATTCGAACCCGTTCGGCCAGCGCCATTTGACCAGCGCCGCATGACATTGCTCTTCGGTTCCGTAAATCTCGGCGAAACGGGCCTCGCTGAGGCCTTTCTGGAACTGCACCTGATTGCGCGCCATCGGAGAACCCCTGCGAAAACAGCTTGTTCGTTGTTTGTTCTATCCAACATTTAAGGCTGACGCAAGCGCGTAATCAGGAAATCCTTTGTGTTGCGCGTCGCGATTTGCGCGGACGCGGCGATTGCGCTCGCGGCGATCAAGGCGTCCATCGCCTGCAAGGAAAACCCGGATCGCGTCTCCCCAGCGCGAAGCCGCCCGGAGATGTCCGCAATCTCAGCGTCGATAGCGATCGTCCGGTCGCGGAACTGTCGGCGAAAGGTCTCGATCCCTGCACTCAATCTTGCCTTTCTCCTGCCAGCGGGCAGCAATTCGACGCCGTAGGTCAACTCGTGGAACACCGCCACGGAAACTATTGGGTCCGTCTGCGCTTCGACAAAAGCGATCACGCGCTCGTCCGCTTCGGGGCGCAGCAACTCCGACAGCACGTTCGTGTCGAGCATGGTCCGACGAGCACTCAAGAGCGGAAGTCCTCGTCGGACCAGTCTGCGAACGGAATCGGGCGGTCGTCGCCGCGCGACGGCAACTCGATTTCCCCGAGACCCCTCAGATTCTCGACCAGCCACTTACCCACGTTCGGTTCTGCCTGGCGGCGCGTCAAACGCTCGTACTCGTCCATCGAAACGACGACACAAGGGTCACGTGCGCCAATAATTTGCGCTTCTCCCGCCCGCGCGCGCTCCAGCACCTCGGAGAGCTTCGCCTTCGCTTCTTGCACGGTCCACATGCGAAACTGCCTCGTCTTTTTATAGTCTATACTAGACTAGACTGCCAAGCAATCCACAACCGATTTTTTGAACGCCAAATCCACCGCCTTCTCGGCAAACGCCGGCGCGAGCAGGAACCCGTGGCGATAGAAGCCGTTGACGAAAATCTTCCCCTCGCGCTCGTCGACGCGCGGCTCGTTGTCGGGATAGGCGGGGCGCACGTCGGCGCTCATTTCGAGAATCTCCGCCTCGCCGAACGCCGGATGCAGCGCATAGGCCGCGCTCAGCATCTCGATCGCCGAGCGCACCGAGACCGCCCCCTTCTCGGCGCTCTCGATCATCGTCGCCCCGATCATGTATTCGCCCTCCGCCCTCGGCACGACATAAAGGGGAATGCGCGGGTGCAGGAGCCGCACGGTGCGGGCGAGCCTCACCTCGCGCGTGCGCACGCGGATCGTCTCGCCGCGTACGCCGCGCAATTCGGGCAAATGCGGCCGCGCGGCGAAGCCGCGGCAGTCGACGATAATCCCGGCCTCGGGGCCGAGCCGCTCGCCGTCGACGCCGAAGCGCAAATCGACGCCGGCCCCGCGAAGCTTTTCGGCCAGCGCGCGCATCGCGGCGCGCGGATCGACATGGCCCTCGCCGGCGAAGAAGAGGCCTTTGCGGAACCGTCCGGAAAGGTCCGGCTCCAAGGCTGCGATGCGCGCCTCGTCCACCCGCTCGTGACCCGAGGTGCGCGCCGCGAATTGCTCGATCTCGCCGACGTCGCGCGGCGGCGCGACGACGAGGGTTCCGGCGCGCACGACGCCCGGCGCATGGGCCTCCCACCAGTCGATCGCTTTGCGCCCGAGCTCCACCACCCGAGGGGGCGCGCTTTCGCCCTCGCAGAACGGCGCCAGCATCCCGCCCGCGAGCCAGGAGGCGTTGGCGCCGAGCTCAGGCGAGCGTTCGACGAGCGAAACCTCGGCCCCGCGCTCGGCGAGCGTCAGCGCGGTCGTAAGTCCGACAACCCCGGCGCCCACGACTGTCGCGCGCATTTCACTCCGCCGCCTCGACATAGAGAGCGCCGCCGCCTTCGACGAATTCGCGCGACTTCTCCGCCATGCCGGCCATCGCCTCGGCTTCGGCCCGGAGGTCCTGGGTGATCTTCATCGAGCAGAATTTTGGCCCGCACATCGAGCAGAAATGGGCGACCTTGTGACTCTCCTTCGGCAGGGTCTCGTCATGGAATTTTCTGGCCGTGTCGGGATCGAGTCCGAGGTTGAACTGGTCCTGCCAGCGGAAGTCGAAGCGGGCGCGCGAGAGCGCGTCGTCGCGGATGCGCGCGGCCGGATGGCCCTTGGCGAGATCGGCGGCGTGGGCGGCGATGCGATAGGTGATGACGCCGGTCTTCACGTCCTCGCGGTCGGGCAGGCCGAGATGCTCCTTCGGCGTCACGTAGCAGAGCATCGCCGTGCCGTACCAGCCGATCATCGCCGCGCCGATCCCCGAGGTGATGTGGTCGTAGCCCGGCGCGATGTCGGTCGTCAGCGGCCCCAGGGTATAGAACGGCGCCTCGCCGCATTCCCTGAGCTGCTTCTCCATGTTGACCTTGATCTTGTGCATCGGCACGTGGCCGGGGCCCTCGATCATCACCTGGCAGCCCTTGTCCCAGGCGACCTTGGTGAGTTCGCCGAGCGTCTCGAGTTCGGCGAATTGCGCCGCGTCGTTGGCGTCGGCGCCGGAGCCCGGCCTCAACCCGTCGCCGAGCGAGAACGACACGTCGTATTTGCGCATGATGTCGCAGATGTCGCCGAAGCGCTCGTAGAGGAAGCTCTCGCGGTGTCCCGCGAGGCACCAGCGCGCCATGATCGAGCCTCCGCGCGAGACGATGCCGGTGACGCGTCTCGCGGTCAGCGGCACGTAGGCGAGCCGCACGCCGGCGTGAATGGTGAAATAGTCGACGCCCTGCTCGGCCTGCTCGATCAGCGTGTCCCTGAACACCTCCCAGTCGAGCTTCAACGGATCGCCGCCGACTTTTTCGAGCGCCTGGTAGATCGGCACCGTGCCGATCGGCGCCGGCGAATTGCGCACGATCCAGGAGCGGATGTTGTGGATGTTGCGCCCGGTCGAGAGGTCCATCACCGTGTCGGCGCCCCAGCGGATCGCCCACACCATCTTCTCGACCTCCTCGGCGACGCCGGAGCTCACCGCCGAATTGCCGATGTTGGCGTTGACCTTGACGAGGAAATTGCGGCCGATCGCCATCGGCTCCAATTCGACGTGATTGATGTTGGCCGGGATGATCGCGCGTCCGCGCGCGACCTCGCTCCGCACGAACTCGGGCGTCACGAATTCGGGAATCTCCGCGCCGAAACTCTCGCCGTCGGCGATGGTCGCGGCGGCGTTCTCGGTCGCCGCCTCGCGCGCGAGATTCTCACGGTGGGCGACATAGATCATCTCTTCGGTGATGATCCCGGCGCGGGCGAACTCGAGCTGGGTGACGAGCTCACCGTCGCGGCCTGCGCGAAGCGTCCGCATCGCGGGGCAGAGCGGCGCGAGATGATCGGCCGAGACGGCGCCGTTGTCCTCCGGCCGGATTGCCCGGCCGTCGATCGCGGCGTAGCCGCGCGCGACGATCCACGCCTCTCGCGCCCGCGGCAGGCCTTCGGCGAGATCGATCCGCGCCGCAGTCTCGGTATAGGGGCCGGACGGGTCATAGACCCGCACCGGCGGCTCCTTCGGGTCGCTGAGCGCGATCTCGCGGAACGGCACGCGGATGTCGGGGCGGCCCTTCGGCGAAACGTAGACCTTGCGCGAGCCGGCGATCGGGCCGGTCGTGACGTCGTGCGGCGCGGCGAATTTGGGAATTTCGTTCATGGCCGTCTCCTCGCGCGTCGAATCATGACGGCGGGAGCAGGCGACCAAAGAAGGAATGGCGGCCGCTACGTCCCTTCGCCGGCATGACCCGGATCAGGTTCAAAGGGTTCGGCTCTCGCCGTCTCAGCCCCGTTTCGGGACGCCCCTCGAGCAAAGCGAATTTGTTCCTTGCGGGGCGATCTGTCAACTCGGGCGAGAACTTGGGCGAGAACTCGGGCGGCGAAAGCGCTCGAGCGACATCGAGACGTTCGGGCGTTCGCCCCTACCCGCCGAGCGGCAGCGACGGACGGCCGTTGGCGGCGCGCCTGCGGGCGGCGAAGCGCGCGGCGAGCTGGGCGACGCCGGGCGCCCGGCTCGTCGCCGCGGCCGCCCGCCGGCGCCACTGGCGCAAAAGCGCCGCCGCCGCGTGCTTGTAAGGCGCGACGATCCGGTCGGCGTAGTCATGGAAGGCCAACACCTTGTCGTAGGCCGAGACGAACCAGGGCATCGTCATCAGCCTGTGCTGGGTGAGGTCGAAGATCGCGGGGATGAGGGCGAGGGAAACAATTTTCAACACGACCCAGGCAATCGCGCCGGAGACGACATAGCCCATGGCCATCGCCACGACGCACAGCGTCAGCAGCGGCTCGACGATGAGGAGCGGCACGAGAAAGATCAGCAGGACCAACGGCGCCGGCAGCCGATCGACGAGGGCGGCGAAGCCCTGCTTGAACCGCGTCCAGGGGATCAGCCGGACAATCAGCCGCTCGATCGCGATCAGCCCGTCCCAGACCCAGGCGACGGCCAGGAACGCCATCGCCAGCGCCAGGAGCGCCGTCCGCCTCGCCTTGTGGTGCTTCATCCCGGCAAAGTTCCAACGAATCCGCGTCAAGACGCCTGTTCACGAAGGCGTGACAGTGCCCAGCAAGTGCGGCGCGCGCAAGGCCTTTGGCGCCGCAATATGGCCATTAATGGGCTGTTAACGCTCCCCGGGCTTCCCTGCATTCATCGAAACAAGAGCAACGGATGGGTAAGGTTGCCGGAACCTTGCCTTAACTCTTCGGCGCCTAGTCAGCGCGGGGCTGCACATCGTCAGGAGCGTTCCATGTTCGCGGTTGGGTCTAAGAGTTCGATTGTCTTGGCGGCGGCGCTCGCCCTCGGGTTGGGCCTGAGCGCCTGCGCTCGCCACAACGATGAGCTCGCGGCGGGCGCAGGCTACGGCGCGGCAGGCTACGGCGCGGCGGGTCCCGGCACCGTGCAGGAGTTCAACCAGACGGTCGGCGACCGCGTCTACTTCGACACCGACCAGACGGACCTCTCGGCGGCCGCCCAGGCGACCCTCGACAAGCAGGCGGCCTGGCTCAACCGGTACAATCGCTATACGTTCACCATCGAGGGCCATGCGGACGAGCGCGGGACGCGCGAATACAATTTCGCCCTCGGCGAGCGCCGCGCCCAGGCGGTGCATGACTATCTCGTCGCCAAGGGCGTCTCCGCTTCGCGCACGAGGACGATCAGCTACGGCAAGGAGCGGCCGGTCGCGGTCTGCGACGACATCTCCTGCTGGTCGCAGAATCGCCGCGCCGTCACCGTACTGAACGGCGCCGCGGCGAGTTGAGACTGACGAGTTGAGACTGAAGGGCGGGGCCGACTTGAAACCGACCGTCGCGGGGCTGAGGCGCCCCGCGCTTCCTGACCCCAGCCGAGGCCGAACGTGTTCGCTTCCCGAAAATTGCGCCTGACCGCGGCGATGGCCGCTCTGCTCGCGGCCGCCCCGGCCGTCCACGCGCAGGGCTTCGACCTCTTCCGCCGCCAGCCCCCGCAAGCGGCGCAGGTGACGCCGCCCGCCGATGTGCCCGGCGAGGCCGGCGGCGACCCGGACGAGGCGGCGGCGATGGTCGTGCGGATCAACCGGCTCGAGGAGCAGCTGAGGCAGGCGAACGGCCACATCGAGGGGCTGGAGAATGCTCAGCGCCGGCTGGCGGATGAGTTCCAGAAATTCCGCCAGGACGTCGAAGTCCGTTTCGGCGAGGGTTCGGGGGAAGCCCGGGTCCCCGCCCCGCCCCCGGTCGCCTCCGCCTCGCCGCCCGCGGCGGCGCCTCCGGTGGTGATCGAAGCCCCTGTCACCGTCAGGCCGCGAAAGTCGGACGCCTTCGACCCCAACGCCGAGCCGAACGCGCCGGGCGCGCCCCAGCCGCTCGGAACGACCGCGCCGAGCGCGCCGCTTGTCCGCGCCGGTCCGCCCCCCGGCCCGCCGCTCGAGCTCGGCAAGGGCCCGGCCTCCGCCCCGCCGCCCGCGACCGGACCGACGATCGTCGGCACCGGCGTCGCGATGCTCGACGCGCCGCGCGAGCAGTACAACGCCGCGCTGCAGGCCTTTCAGGGCGGGCAGTATCAGGAGGCCGAAGACGGGTTCAAGGCGTTCATGGCCGCCAACACCGGCCACCGGCTGACGCCCGACGCGGTCTTCTACGTCGGCGAGACCTACTTCCAGCGGTCGCGCCCGCGCGAGGCGGCCGAGCAATATCTGAAAGTGACGACCGACTACGCCAAGTCGTCGCGCGCGCCCGAAAGCATGGTGCGGCTCGGCCAGGCGCTCGCGGCGCTCGGCAATTCCGGAGAGGCCTGCGCGACCTTCGCCGAATTCGGCAAGCGCTATCCGAACGCGACTCTTTCGGTGAAGAAGCTCGCCGAGCGCGAAATGGCCAAGGACCATTGTTGAGCGCTCGAGCGGGATGCAAAAAAGGAATGCCGGTTTTTTGCAAAAATCCCGCGTTTTCAAGGACTCTGGCGCAGACCCTCTCTCGGCGGCGCGGATCGAGGCGCTGTTTGCGCCGCTCGAGGGCGCCCGATCGCTGCTGATCGCCGTCTCCGGCGGGCCCGATTCGACCGCCCTCCTCCTGATGGCCGCCGAATGGGCGGCGCGGCGGGGCGGCAAAGCCATCGCGGCGGCGACCGTCGATCACGGCTTGAGGCCCGAGAGCGCGGCGGAAGCCAACGCGGTCGCAGAACTCTCAGCGCGGCTCGGCGTCCACCACGCCACTCTCGTCTGGAGGGGCGCGAAGCCCTCGAGCCGGGTGCAGGAGCGCGCGCGCGAGGCGCGCTACCGCCTGCTCGTCGACCACGCGCGCGCGATCGGCGCCGATGCGATCGCCACCGCCCACCACGCCGACGATCAGGCCGAAACCGTGCTCTTTCGCCTCATGCGCGGGTCGGGCGTTGCGGGCCTCGCCGGGATGGAGGCCGTGACCCGGCGCGACGGCGCAACGATCGTCCGGCCTCTGCTCGGCGTGCCGAAGAGCGCCCTCGTCGCCTTCTGCCGGGCGCGCGGCGCGGCCTTCGCGGACGATCCGTCCAACGCCGACCCGCGCTACGCCCGCACGCGCCTCAGGGCGCTGATCGAGCGCCTTTCCGAGGAAGGGCTCGGCCAAGAGGGCCTCGCGCAACTCGCGCGCCGCGCCGCCGAGGCGGACGAGGCGCTCTCCCGCATGACGGCCGAGGTCGAATCGAGGCTCGGAGACGGCCCGATCGAGGCCCGCGCCCTCTTCGCCGAACCGATCGCCATCGTTGAGCGCGTGCTGGCAGCCCGCATCGCGGCCGCCGGAGGCCGCGACGAAAGCCGGATCGGGCTCGAAAAGATCGAGGCGCTGGCGCTTCGGCTGCGGAACGCCGCGGCTGAAGGCCGCCCGCTCAGCGCCAATGTCGGCGGCGCCCTCGTCCGCCTCACCGCGAAGGGCGAAGTGAAGTTCGCGCCGGAGCCGGCGAGGAAGCGGCAGCTATAGCCGCGGTCGATGACCGCGGCAGCCGCGCTCAGCGAGCGCGGCTACAGCTGCCGACCGCCTATCCACTCCCCGCGAAACCCGCTATCCTCCCCAAAACGGGAGGCGAACATGCTCTGGGGAATCGATCCGCTCCTGGACGCGGACCTGCTTTACGCCTTGCGCCGCATGGGCCACGGCGACGAGATCGCCATCGTCGACGCCAATTTCCCGGCCGCCTCGACCGCGGCGTCGACCGTCACCGGCGAGCCCATCCTCATGGCCGGCGTCTCGGTCGCGCGGGCGGTCGAGGCCGTGCTGTCGGTGATGCCGCTCGACAGTTTCCTGCCCGACCCCGCGCTGCGGATGGAGGTGACCGGCGATCCGATCGCCGTGCCGCCGGTGCAGCACGAAGTGCAGCAGGCCATCGACCGCGCGGTCGGCCGGCGCCAGCCGCTCGTCGGCATCGAACGCTTCGCCTTCTACGAACGCGCGAGCGAGGCCTTCGTGATCCTGGTCACCGGGGAACGACGCCACTACGGCTGCTTCCTCTTCAAGAAAGGCGTGCTGCCGCCCGAGTGAGACGTCGACCCCCTCTCCCCTTGCGGGCTACGGCATTCACACATCTCGAAAGCCGGTCTCCCGCAAGGCTACTCGATTCACACAAGTCGATTTTTCTTCGAGTTCGAGCCGTCGTGCGCCTCCTTCTAGGGGCCGGGGGCATATGCGCTAGGATAAGGCCTAGACACTTGGAATCTGGGTATGATTCGTAGGGGAGATGCACGAATCAGCATCTACTCTCATCGAAAACTGGTCGAGCCTGGTCGACCATATTCTGGGCGATTTGGACCTCGACAAACTCGCGCGCTCTCGACGCGGGCGCTTCGGCGGCGGCGGGGCGTGCCGGACGCGCGGGCGCTGTTGCGATTGGCCTTGGCGCGCGGTCCTGGCGGCTTGTCGCTGCGGGAGACGGCGGCTTGGGCGCAGCTGGCTCGGGTCGCGGATCTGACCGACGCCTCGCTCAACGATCGGCTGCATCAATCTTGCGAGTTTCTCTCGGAGATCGTGGCGTCGATGTTGCGGGCCAAGACGCCGGGTTTGGACTTTCGATGGCCGGGCCGCGTTCTCAGGATTTCGGATGGCAGTTGCGTCAGCAAACCCGGCAGCAAAGGCACGGATTGGCGGGTGCACGCGGTCTACGATCTGGGCGCGGGCGGTTTCAGCCATTTCGATCTGACGGACAAGCATGGCGCCGAAGCGCTCGACCGGGGCGCCGCCATCGCCGGCGAAATACGGCTCGGCGACCGCAATTATTCCTCCGCGAAGGCCTTGCGCCGCTTCGTCGCCAGCGTCGGGAAAGCCGAGAATGCCGACTACGTCGTCCGTCTGCGCTGGAGTTCCCTGCGTTTGCGCGGGGCCGACGGCAAAAAGTTCGATCTCATCGCGCATCTGCGCAAAATGCCGATGGAAATTCAGACCGACGACATCGTCGTCTCGGTCGAGGGCGCGGGCGCTCCGATGCCAGCGCGGGTCGTGATCCTCCGCAAATCGGAGCAATCCGCACGCGCCGAGCGCGAGCGTTTGCAGCGCCTGGCGCGCAAGAAAGGCAAGGCCCTCGATCCGCGCAGCCTGATCGCCGCCGAGTTCGTCGTGCTGGCGACATCCCTGGACGCCCGGAGCTATCCCGCCGAGGAAATTCTCGCCATGTATCGCTTGCGCTGGCAAATCGAACTCGCCTTCAAGAGATTGAAGAGTTTGTTGAACCTCGACCGCCTGCCGGCCCGAACAGAAAAGGGCGCGCGAAGTTGGATCTACGCGCACCTGATCCTCGCCATCGCGACAGACGATTATAGCCAGGATGTCCTGGAATCTTCCCCCTGAGGACCTGCTCGAACTCAAATACGCTCCCTCGATCTGGCGCGTCCAGAAAACCGTCATCTGGATGCTGCGCATGGCGATACTGGGCCACATCGCCATCGAATGCCTGAAGAACCTCGCCGCCCGTTTCCATCGCCCCCTCGCGGAGCCGCCAAGAAAGCGAAAAAAACAGGTGCAATACCCGCTGCCAACCTTATCCTAGCGCCTATGGGGGTCCCGCGGCACAAACCGCGGCTGACGCCGCGCACCCCTCTCCTGAAAAGATCCTATGCGGGTGGACGGCGGCCTGACTTGGTAGGCTGAGCTTCCACACCAGCATGGAGGCAACCAATGAAGTCTGTCACCTCTGCGACCGCTGTCGCGACCACCGTCCGCGCGAATGATATCACGTTGTTCGCCTCGCTCGAATTGAGCAAATCGAAATGGGTTGTGACGATCAACAGTCCGGGCAGCGAGAAGTTTTCCAAGCACGTGGTCGAGGGCGGGGACGGCGCCTGCCTGCTCGACCTTCTTTCGCGATCGAGGGCGAAGGCCGAGCAGCGCTATGGGGCGCCGGTCAAAACGGTCGTCATTCAGGAAGCGGGATTGGACGGGTTTTGGATTCATCGCTTGCTGCTCGCCAACGGGATCGAGAGCCACGTCGTCGATGCGGCTTCGATCGCGGTCGCCCGGCGGCATCGGCGGGCCAAGACCGATGCGATCGACGGCGAGACGCTGTTGCGGACGCTGATGGCCTGGGCGCGCGGCGAGCGGCGGGTCTGTTCGATGGTTCGGGCGCCGAGCCCGGAAGACGAGGATCGCCGGCGCCTGACGCGCGAGCGCGGCACGCTGCTGAAGGAACGCATTCAGCATACCAATCGGGTCCGGGGCCTGCTCAGCGGCCAAGGCGTCCGGGATTACAATCCGCTTCGGCGCGATCGTGTCGAACGACTGGAGGCGCTGCGAACCGGCGACGGTCGCGAGCTGCCGCCGATGCTGAAGGCGGAAATCCGCCGGGAACTCGATCGGATCGCGCTAGCGACGACGCAACTGGCTGCGGTCGAACGGGCCCGCGACGCGCTCATCCGCACAGAAGCCGAGGAGCCGAACAACCCCGCCGCCCTGCTCCTCAGGTTCAAGGGCTTGGGCCCTGAGTTCGCCTCGCTCCTCTGGCTGGAATTGTTGTTCCGCAGCTTCGGCAACCGACGCCAGGTGGCGGCTTACGGCGGATTGGCGCCCAGCCCCTGGCAGAGCGGCGGCGTCGAACGGGATCAGGGCATCTCGAAGTCGGGCAACCGCCGCCTGCGCAAGACGATGATCGAGCTTGCCTGGTTCTGGCTGCGTCACCAGCCGGACTCGGCGTTGAGCCGCTGGTTTCAGGCGCGGGTCGGCGCCGGGAAGGGACGAATCCGCCGGATCGCCATCGTCGCGCTGGCCCGCAAACTCCTCGTCGCCCTGTGGCGCTATGTCACCCAAGGCGTCGTTCCCGAGGGCGCCGTGTTCAAGACGGCATGACCCGATGGCTCAATCCCACTCCTGCACTCCAACGATGACTTAACGACTTAACCCCATTCCAGCGAAGCTGAACGCGACGGCTTCGCCGGATCCGGGCGGGCGGCGACCGCGGATCAACCCCCGGGCTGAAACACGCCGTGAAAAAGGATGGTCCCGCCAACCCGAGCCCGATGCCCTCGAGCACGAGGGATTATGGTCCGAGCCCACAAGCTCGACCGGATGTGAGGTGATGCGGTCATCAGGGCTGCATGGCAAAGACGGGCTCACGCTTCGGATCCAAACGCCCAGGAGAAAGTGAAATGACGAAATGAATGAGCTTGACTGGAAGCACCCCATGTGAGGGGGTGGTCAAGCCGCCTTCTCATCCATCAAGGTGCGCGCAAGCGAATGAGAACTCATCCGTCGCCTTCGGCGACACCTTCTCCCGCAAGGGGAGAAGGGAGCGCATCACGGGCGAGGGACTGCCCTCACCGTGCCTTGAGCCGGTCGCGGATCGCTCGAGCCTTGGGCAGCTGCTCCTCATAATACGCCGCCCACTGCTCCTGACCGCCCAAGCGCGTCGTCTCGTAAGCCGCCTCGATCTGCCGCACGGCCGTCTCCGCGACGGCGGCATCGTTGGCGCGGTCCGCGATCAGCATCAGGGCGACCCCCTGATTGCCAAAACTCGCCGCCCATTGGAGCGGAACCCGCTCGCGCCTGTATTCCTCCAGCGCCGCGCGATAGGCCGCGACCGCTTGCTCGAGCCGCGCCGTCCCGCTCTCCCGCTCGCCGAGACTGAAGAGCGCATTGCCGAGATTGTTCTGCGTCGTCGCCCATCGGAGCGGAACCCGCTCGCGCGTCCACTCCTCCAGCGCCGCGCGATAGGCGGCGACCGCCTCCTCGAGCCGCGCCGTCCCGCTCTCCCGCTCGCCGAGCCTCTGGAGCGCATTGCCGAGATTCATCTGCGTCATCGCCCAATCGAGCGGAACCCGCTCGCGCGTCCGCTCCTCCAGCGCCGCGCAATAGGCGGCGACCGCCTCCTCGAGCCGCGCCGTCCCGCTCTCCCGCTCACCGAGCACCTTGAGCGCAGCGCCGAGATTGTTCTGCGTCATCGCCCAGGCGAGCGGAACCCGCTCGCGCGTCCACTCCTCCAGCGCCGCGCGATAGGCGGCGACCGCCTCCTCGAGCCGCGCCGTCCCGCTCTCCCGCTCGCCGAGATTTTTGGAGCGCGTTGCCGAGATTGGTCTGCGTCATCGCCCAGTCGAGCGGAACCCGCTCGCGCGTTTGTTCCTCCTGCGCCGCGCGATAGGCCGCGACCGCCTCCTCGAGCCGCGCCGTCCCGCTCTCCCGCTCGCCGAGCGTTTCGAGCGCGTTGCCGAGATTGGTCTGCGTCATCGCCCAGTCGAGCGGAACCCGCTCGCGCGTTTGTTCCTCCTGCGCCGCGCGATAGGCCGCGACCGCCTCCTCGAGCCGCGGTGTCCCGCTCTCCCGCTCGCCGAGCCTCCAGAGCGCAAGGCCGAGATTGTTCTGCGTCATCGCCCAGTCGAGCGGGACCCGCTCGCGGGTGTATTCTTCCAGCGCCGCGCGATAGGCCGCGACCGCCTGCTCGAGCCGCGCCATTCCGCTCTCCCGCTCGCCGAGCCTCCAGATCGCAAGGCCGAGATTGTTCTGCGTCATCGCCCAGTCGAGCGGGACCCGCTCGCGGGTGTATTCCTGCAGCGCCGCGCGATAGGCCGCGACCGCCTCCTCGAGCCGCGCCGTTCCGGTCTCCCGCTCGCCGAGCCTCCCGAGCGCAACGCCGAGATTTGTTCTGCGTCATCGCCCAGGCGAGCGGGACCCGCTCGCGGGTGTATTCTTCCAGCGCCGCGCGATAGGCCGCGACCGCCTCCTCGAGCCGCGCCGTCCCGCTTTCGCGTTCGCCGAGCCTTTCGAGCGCGTTGCCGAGACCCACCTGCGTCGCCACCCAGTTGAGTGGGACCCGCTCGCGCGTGTATTCCTCCAGCGCCGCCCGATAGGCCGCGACTGCTTCCTCGAGCCGCGCCGTCCCGCTCTCCCTTTCGCCAAGCGTTTTGAGCCCATTACCGAGGTCGAGCAGGGAGGCGCCACGATCGTCCGCGCTGTCGGCGATTTTCAGTTCGAGACGCGCGAGTTCGATCGCGACTTCGAGCGACGCATTGACGCCCTTGTCGCGCCCCTCGGAGTAGATTTCAACTTGCTTTGCCCGCAGCGCTGCAAACCGGCGGGAGAAATCCGGGTTTTCTAGATCGACGATGCGCGCGTAACGCTCGGCGGCGGCGCGGAAGTCGCGGCGCAAGATGTCCTGCCGCGCGCCCTCAACGAGAATGCACACGCCCGCCGCGTGGGACGCTTCGCGCCGCTCAGCCTCGATGCGCTCCCATTCCGCGAAAGCGCGGTCGGCCTCGGCCGCGCCGCCGACGAAATCGCCAAGACGCGTATGATCGGCGAGCTTCGCGAGTAGGTCGTCGACGAGCGCGCCGAGATTGCCGCCGCGCACGCCCGCCTCGATCGCCGTCCGGCCTTCCTCGAACGCGGCGCGGGCGTTAGCCAGGGCCTGATCGAAACTCGCCGCGTCACCGCCGGAGCGGCGCGCGATCTCGAAAATGAGCTCTCGCGCGCCGCTGGCCTGACTCTCTTTTTCCAGCGTCTGCTGGATTGCGCGCTGCCGCGCGTCGAATTCCCGTTGCGCTACGGCGCGGACGAAGGGCCAGATGATCGTGCCCGGCACCACATAAGCCTCGCGGAGCGGAGCGTTTTGTGGTTCGTCGCCGAGCTCGGCCATGCTGATTAGACCAGCCAGTTGCTGGCCCGCTCCGACGAATAGCGGCGAGCCACTTGAACCATTTTCGAGCCAGTTGCCGGTCGCGACTTGCTGGCTGAAACGGCGGCGACCTTTCACGTCGATATGGCGGCCGATCTCGCCCGGGATTTCGCGATCAATCTTGCGCGTTGGAAGCCGAGCGAGCGCGCAAGCCTCACCAATTTCGTAAGCTTCGCCGCGCGCGATTTGCAACTCGGTCAGCCCTTCCGGTGGATCGATCGCGCGCAGCAGCACGACGTCGGGATCGTCGCCCTCCCGCGTTTTGCAGGCGTCGATCAGCTCCAGCGCGCTCGTCGCCTCGGCGCCACTGCGCCTCATATGGGGAAAGACCGCCTCGCCCTGTTCGCCCGCGTCCCGCCAGACATGCCGGCAGGTGGCGATCAGATTCTGTTCGACGAAGGCGCCGCAGCCGACGAAGGTCTCGCCGTCGCCGAGCTTTCGAATATAGACTAGCAGCCTGTCGGACTTAAGTAACCGGGGCAAATTCCCGGGCACGCAACTGCACAAAGCAAAATGCTGCAGTTGCGAGATTGAATCTTATCAAGCGCTTGCGCGAGCGCCGGCCTTCTGAATTTTTTCCTCCCGCGCTCCTGCCCGGGAATTTGCCCCGGTTACGGACTTAAACGTTAAGCCATTGATTTCATTTAAGTTTATGTTTCTGGCGAGAAAAATAATGGCTCAATTCGCGTTAGGTTGACATGACCATTTGAGCTCCTCCGCCGATGGCGGCATTGAGGCATGTTCGGGGCGTGGGATTGTGCTTGAGGCCGGCGAGGTGGAACCACCTGAGGTAGCTGTCGAGGTATTTTGTGGCGATGCCGCGATGGGGGCGCAGGAAGGTTTTGAGGCTCTCGTGGCGACTGTTGACGGTCTGGATGTGTAATTCGCCGCGGACACGTTCGCCTTTCGACTGGTTGAGCGCTTCATGGCTGACGCCGAGGGCGGCGGCGCAAGGCGGGTAGACGTTATTGCCGTCGGTGACGAGCAAGGCGTCCTTACCCAGAACGGGCGCCAGCACCGGCTTGATGGTCTGGGCGGTCACGGCCGAGAGGACGGCGCTGATGGTGGCGCCGCTCCGGTCGGCGGCCACCAGGATCGGCGTCTGTTCGTCCGAAAGGCCGCGCTTGGCTGCCTTTCCGCCCCGCCTGCGAGCCTTGCGCCGGAGGCGACGCTCGCCCTTACGGCTTGATAATATATAGGTTTCATCGACTTCGACGATGCCGCTCAACAGGCGCGTGGGGTTCTTGGCGGCGCGCAGAAAGCGATGTCGCCAGCGGAACGCCGTGCTCACAGCCACCCCGCACCGCTCGACAGAGGCGGCCACCGTCTCGCCCTCGCTCAACGACTGACCAAAATCAAGCCAGCGTTCCTTCTTGCGCAATCGGGCCAGCGGCGTTCCGGTCAGCGCGTTGAAGCTTCTGCGGCAATCCTTGCAGCGGAAACGGCGCAGGCCGTCGGCTTGGCCCCCGCCCACCGACGCACCGCCGCAGTGCGGACAGCGCCGCGCCTCGCCCAAGCGCTCCTCGATCGCCGCCGCCACCGCCGCTCTGGGCTGCCGGCCGGACAGCACCGCCTCGAGCTCCTGGCGCTGCTTCGCCGTCAGACCGTCGATCTCCGCCAGCCACGCTCGAAACATCCCCTGATCCATCGCAATCCCCTGTCAATCCGTAATAAATCGTAGCATAAATAGGCGTGCCGATCTAACGCTAATTGAGCCAAAATAAAACTCAATGATATCAATATGTTATCGGTCAAGCGGACTTCGAGTCCGACAGGCTGCTAGGCTTTCCTTCAACATCGCAAGGGGAGATCGCCATGGCCAAGACGATGATAGTCGAATTGCCGAGCGGGAAGAAACTGCTTTTCGGCGGGCCTGAGCGCGGCGGGCTCCACGAGGTCAGCCTGAAGGACAAGCTGGCCGAGAAAGCAAGCAGCCAGTTCGAGGGCGCGCTCGCGACGCTAGGTGAAATGGTCGGAGTGCTCGATAACAGCTTCCGTGGGATGCAGCGGCCATCCAAGGTCGAGATGGAGTTCGGCGCGACTCTGAGCGGCGACTGCGACCTCTGGATCGTCTCCGGCAAGGGCGAAGCTGAATTCAAAGTCACACTGTCCTGGGGGGCAGACAGCAAGGCCGAAGCATGAGCTGGGGGGCGACGCTCAGTTATGCGGCGCTGAGTTCCCGGCCTGAACGCAGCGGCTACCGGCGCCGCTCACGGCTCCTCCTCCTCGTCAATTTCGCGCTGCGCGCCGGCCTCCGCGTCGGCCACCGACCGCGCGAGCGAAAGCTCGACCAGCGCGCGCTGCGCCTCGTCCTGCAGAGTTTTGTAACACCGCTCCCACTCGCCCGCGCGCGGCCGCGTCAGAGCGAGGCGGCGAACCAGGCTTTCGAGCGCGGCGGCCGCCTGTTCGGCTTCGCCGAGCCGCGCGAGCGCGCGTTCATGCTCGGCGGCGTCAACCAAGCGGACCCTGCGGTCCTGACACACCCCTAGGCAGGGCTGAGGCGCCTCGATGCGGCCGCAACCGATGCACTGCCAAGCGTCGACGGACAGAGGCGCCGCCGACGCGATCTCGCTCTTCGCCGCCACGTGTCGACCGAGGCCTCCCCGATTGCGCAATCGCCGGTTTAGCCGAGATCGCCGTCCCTTGAGCCCACGCGCCTCGCGCAAGGCGCATGGGAACGGCGAGCCCCAGCCGCCGCGAAGCATGACACGATCGCGCGCCGGGTCAATCGGCGGCCGGGGGCGCTCTCCCTTCTCCCGCAAAGGGCATCGAAAGACGCCCGTCTCGCGACGGGCTACGCGGGAGAAGGGAACGCGCGCCGACTGCCGGGTCTCAGGGTGCGAACGGCCGCTCGAGGGTCTTATTCAAAAGGTCGTTCCGAACATTTGGTAACTGCCCAGCTTTGCTGAGCAGGCTATGCAAATCGGAGGCGGGCGACCAGATCGGTGGGGATGGCCATCAAGGTCTCGATGAGGTTCCAGCCTTGTTTTCGGGCGGTTGATATGACGGAGCGAAGGGTGGCGAAATCGGCGGCCCCGTCGGGGGTTCGGAACCCGCCGGAGATTTTCTGCTTCACCTTCATCATTCGGCCATCCCGCTCGGCCTCGTTGTTGGTGAAGGGGACGGCGGGGTCGTGAAGGAAGCGCAAAGTGTCTTCCTTGCGGGTTTGCAAGCGTAAGAGGAGATTGTGGCCGGTTCGGCGGGGTTTTCGTCCGCGCCGCTCGCCGCCGCTCTTCTTCGGCGCTGGCGCGACCGGGATTTGCGCCTCGTGAAAGGCCAATCCTTGAGCGACGACGGCGTCGTATCGGCGTTCGATGAGCGCGATCAATCGGGGTTCGAGAGAAAGGCCGCGTTCGCGCGCCAGGCGGGCGGCGTGACAGGCGCGACGCAGCAAGCGCTGCATCTGGCGCGCCCAATCCTCTTTCTCGATTTCGACGAGCGCCTTCAGTTCGCGCAGGTGGTGGGCGTTGCAAAGCGCATGCGACAGGCCCTGCATCGTATAGTAGGGCTTCCAGTGATCGTGGACGACGACGCCGACGACATTGGCCAACATCTCGCCGCGCTTGGCGCAAGTGCGATAGAACGTCAGCAAGGTGGTGCAGGCGACATGCAGCCATTGCGTCTTGCCGCCGATGCGGAAGCCGGTTTCGTCCATATGTTTGACCGGCGCTTTGGCGACGAGGTCGCGCAGCGCTTCGGCGAAGCTGCGCAGACGCCCCGCGCAATTGCGGCTCATGGCGGCGATCGTGCCGGCGGCGAGCTTCACGCCGAACAGATCGGCCATCAGTTCGACGAGCCGATCCTCGGGCAACAGTTGATAGTGCAGGAGATAGACCGCGAAGGCGGCGATCCTGACGCCATATTGCGCCGGCGCCCTGACGTCCTCGGGAAACGCCGCCCGCGTCGTCGCCCCGCAAGCCTCGCATCGGCACGAAAACGCCCGGTGCTCGGTGACCACGAGAGGTCGCGGTTCGGGCAGATCGAACACCTGACGCGCGGCGTATTCCCCGGACGCGCCGGGCGTCAGCGGCTCCCCGCATCCCGAGCAGACCGGTGGGTGATGCTCGATCACATGGTCGGGTTCGGCGACTTGGCGGAGAGTCTCGCCCTCGTGACCGGGTTGAGCGCCCGACGACTTGCCCGAACGCTCGCGCAGGCTGCTGACCCGCGCCGGCTTCTTCAAACCATCGCTCGACGGTGGCTTGGAACTGTTCGAGCTGTTCAGCCCGAGCCGACGCTCCAACTCGGCGATCCGCGCCTTCAAAGCCGCGTTCTCCGCCGAAAGCGTTTGAATCAGCGCAACAAGCTCTTCCCGAGAGGGCTCGATCGGTGATTCGCAAGTCATCCAACTCTTGAATCGGAACCGGAGTCCCCTGTCGAGAAAAATCTCCCGCAACCAAAAATCGGATCAAAACCGAGCGACCTGGGCAGTTACGACATTTGTTTCCTGAAAATCGAAATCGGCGTTAACATGGCGCCCATGGATGCGATCGAAATCGGCAAAGCGCGGATAGCGGCCGGCGCCGCGGGCAGGCTCGCCCGCGGGCCGGGTCCGGAAGCGGTCTTCGTCCGGGTATGGGAGCGGCGAAGGCCTTTTCGGCTGGATTCGACGATAACCCCTTGAAAAGTCTCAATTCGCGGAAGGAAAAAGATTTGGAATTCCTTCCGAAAAATTTTGGATTTCGTTCCATCTGACTTGGATTTGGTTCCGCCCGGCTTGGATTTCGTACCCCCCGACTTGGAAATCCTTCCGTGTGGCTTGAGGGTCCGCCGCGCCCCGGCCTTTCGGCCCCGGGGGAGAGCGGCGTCGAAGCGGAAGGGGCAAAGTTGCAGGTTTTGGGTAACCGGGGCAAATTCCCGGGCAGGAGCGCGGGAGGAAAAATTTCAGAAGGCCGGCGCTCGCGCAAGCGCTTGATAAGATTCAATCTCGCAACTGCAGCATTTTGCTTTGTGCAGTTGCGTGCCCGGGAATTTGCCCCGGTTAGTAACTCCCAAGCTGGAGGATTACGCGGCCAGGGTCTGAAGGAGGGAATGAGGGCGAGCGGTCAGGGTCTGGAGGATATTCCAGCCCCGCTTGCGGGCGGTTGCGACGACCGAGCGCACGGCGGCGAAGTCGCAAGCGGCTTCGAAGGTGCGAAAGGCGCCGGAGATCTTCATCTTGACCTTCATCATGCGCAGGGCCTGTTCAGCAAGGTTGTTGGTGAAGGGGACGGAGAAGTCGACGAGGAAGCGCAAGACGTCGTCTTTGAACTCGTGCAGTCGGATGAGCAGGTTGTGTCCGGGGCGGTGTTTTGTCCGGCCGCGGTTCGATGGATGCCGTTGAAGGCGCGGCAAGTTGCGATGAAAGGCCAGGCCGAGCCGCAGGATCTCCCAGTAGCGGGCGAAGAAGCCCTCGAGCACGGGTGGGGGCAGACTGTTTGCGCCCGCCTCGCGCGCTCGCTCGACCGCGCGGTTGGCCTCGAGCAAGAGATCGCGCATGGGCGCGGCCCACGGCTCCCTGTCGATCTCGACCAGCGCCTTCAGTTCGCGCAGATGATGGGCGTTGCACAGCGCATGGCCGACGTCGGCGAGCCCGGAGTAAGACTTGAAGCCGTCGTGAACCGCGACGCCGCCGACGAGCCCCTCCGGCATCTCGCCGCGTTTGGCCGACACGCGATAGTGGGTCAGGGTCCCGGTGGCGACGGTGTGCAGCCATTGTCCCTTTCCGGCGACGCGAAAGCCGGTTTCATCGAGGCAGCGAACCGGCGCCGCCGCCGCAAGGGCGGCGATGTGCGCCGCCACCGGCGCGAGCGCCGCAGCCTTGCCGCGCACCCAATTCGCCACGCTGTCCGGGCACAGACGCAACGCTCCGAAAAGATCATGCATCGCTTCGGCGGCCCGATCCTCGGGAATGAGCTGATGGACGTTGAGATAAACCGCCGCCGCTCGAATGCGCTCGCCGTATTGCGCCGACGAGGCGACGCCCGCGGGAAACTCGGCTTGCGTCTCCCTGCCGCACGCCGCACAGCAATAGATCGCGCCCTGGTGTTCGGTGACCTCGATCAGCCGCTCGGGCAGGTCGAACACCTGTCGTCTCTCCACCCGCGTTTGCATCGCCGCAGTCAAGACGGCGCGGCAGCGGCTGCACGCTTGCGCTTCGTGCCGCACCACCCGATCCGGCGCCTCGACCTGCCGGAGCGTGTCGCCCTTGTGTCCCGCCTGCCCGCCGCTTTTCTTGCCCGAGCGCCCGCGAAGGCTGCCGGGGATGCGCGGCTTCTTCTTCAGCCCGTCGCTCGACGGCGGCTTGGAGCTGTTCGAACTGTCCAGGTCCAATCGTCGCCGAAGCTCGGCGTTCTCCGCCCGAAGCTCGGCGTTCTCCGCCCGAAGCGCCGCGCTCTCGGCTCGAAGCGCTGCGTTCCCGGCCCGCAAGCCCTCGTGCTCGCGCCGAAGCTCGGCGTTCTCGCGCCGCAGAGCCCCGATCAGCTCGCGAATCTCGGTGGGATTCATCCCAACCTTGACTCATGTCTCCACCGTACCTGTCGAGGGCTGGGCCGACAAACGCAGAAATTTCACCGAACCTGTGGCAATTCGGACTCACCCAGCTTGGGAGTTACAAAGTTGCAGATTTTGGGTAACCGGGGCAAATTCCCGGGCACGCAACTGCACAAAGCAAAATGCTGCAGTTGCGAGATTGAATCTTATCAAGCGCTTGCGCGAGCGCCGGCCTTCTGAATTTTTTCCTCCCGCGCTCCTGCCCGGGAATTTGCCCCGGTTACGGTTTTGGCGCCTAACGCTTTGAAAACGCTCGCTCGGCTTCAATCCGCGCGCGCGCGCCGCCCCTCCCGCGCTCGCCCCGAGGAGCCGGGCGCAACGCGGCGTCTCGATAGCTTGTCCTGCGCCTGCCGAAGGGGGCGTGGGCGCAGGGCCGTTCGTCCCGACCTACGAGCGGCCCTTGCCTTTTCCTGCCGCTGCGTCATGCTGCCTGTCGTGGGGTCTTGGACCAAGGGGGCTTGTGGGGCGGTGAACGTTCTGCCGCAGGGAGTCGCGGAAGGCGATTTCGAACACATCGAGGCCGCGGTCCGCGAAACCGAGGCGGGCGCTGGTTTCTGGACGAATTCGAGCGCCGGGCTCGCACGGCGGAAGGGGCCCGGGTGGCGAAAGCGATCGAGCGTCTCGAAGAGCGAGCCGCGCTGCGCCAGGCTCGGGACGACGAGACGCGCGAGCATTTCCGGCGCGTCGTTTCCCTGCTCGCCGCGCTGGTCGACTCCCTGATCGACCGCAGCGAGGAGCCCGCGATCGAGCGGACCGGCGCGAACGCCGTTGCGGCCCCTCAGGTCGAAGTCGATGCGCGCCTCGAAGGGCTGGCTCTCGTCGACGCGCTAAGCGTCGCCGACAAACTGAGGCTCTTTCGGTAAGGCGATGCCCAAAAACTATTGCTTCATTTCGTGAAACCTCGGCGAGATGCTGTAGTTCCATTCTGGATGGAATGAGTTCGGGTCATGTTGAGGGTCGCCATTTCCGCGTCCGAGACCTTGATGCCCTTTGGATAGGTGTTGCTATCGAGTTCGCAGCGGATTTTGAGACCGGTTTTCGTCGTGGTGTTGGCGATCAGTTCGATGACGATGAGGAGGCTGAGGAGTGGCGTCGCGCGCCAGTTCTGCGTGATGTGGCAGAACATGCGATGCTCGATCTTGTTCCACTTCGAAGTCCCTGGCGGATAGTGGCAAACCTGAATGATCAGACCGGTTTCGTCCGCGAGTTGTTGGAGGGCCAACTTCCAGAGCCGCAGCCGTGAACCATTGGAGCCGCCGCCGTCGGCCGTGATCATCAGGCGCCTCATCCCGGGATAGAGCTTCCAACCCATCTGATCGAGCCAGCATCGGACGGCGTTGACGGCGAACTCCCCGGTGTCGTGGTCGATTCCGAGGCTGACATAGCCGAGGTTGGCGCCGATGTCGTAGACCCCGTAAGGGACGACCTTGCCCAACTCCTTGTCCTCGAAATCGTGAGCGTTGACCTCGATCGGTTCGCCCTGCGGCCCATAGTCGCTACCGCCGTTCTTGAATTCGCCCAGCAATTCCTTCTTCTTCGCGTCGATCGATATCACGGGTTCGCCGGCCGCCTGAAACGCCTCGACCTTCGCGTTGATATATTCGAACTGGGCGTCGCGATCAGGATGTTTGCCGGCTTCCTTGGTCTTGCGGTTGGAATGGCGACAATATTTCAGTTCCTCCAGCAGCTTGGGAATGGTCGAGGAACTCACTTTGTGACCCATGGCGCGAAGCGCCGTCGCCAGCTTGTCGTGGCTCTTGGAGACCCATCGCAACGGCCGCATCGGGTCGCCCATCGTCGCCGGCTCGAGCAATCGTTGCAAGTCCTCCAACAGCGTCGGGTCCTTGACCGTCAACCGAGGAGTGCCCCCGCCCTTGCGCCGCACCTCTCCCGTCAAGGAGCCGGGGTTCCGCAAGTCCTTCAGACCGCGCCCAATCGTGCTCCGGGCGACCTTCGTCGCGCGCGCGACCGCCGCAATCCCGCCGTAGCCCGCCGCCTTCGCCTCCGCCGCCGCGCTCAACCGCCGGCGTCGCTCGTCCAGCGAAGGCCGAAGCGCGTCAAACCGGACGCGCAGGGATGATTCGTCTATCATCATCACGATATAGACGCTCGCCTCGCACTCGGGAATCCGCTAAACAGCCGATGCCAGTAAACTCGCAAATTCCGAATCGGCTATTTTTGGGCGTCGCCTAAGGCGCGGACGCGTTTCGGGCGGCTGGCCTCGATGTTTTCGAGGAACTGTCGCGCGCTCTCTCTCCAGGTGTAGCGCAGCGAATATTCGCGCGCCGCCTCGCGCGGGATCGTCAGCGCCTCGAGGCAGGCCGCGCGCAAGTCTTCGTCGAGCACGCCCGCGCCCGGCCCGACGACGTCGATCGGTCCCGGGACCGGAAACGCCGCCACCGGCAGGCCGCTCGCCATCGCCTCGATGATCACGATGCCGAACGTGTCGGTGCGGGACGGGAACACGAACACGTCGGCGCTCGCGTAGACGTCCGCGAGCGCCTCGCCGTGCCTCGCGCCGAGGAAATGCGCTTTTGGATAGCGGCGCTCCAGCGCCGCCCGCGCCGGCCCGTCGCCGACGATGACGGTCGAGCCGGGCAGGTCGAGTTCGAGCAGCGCCTCGAGGTTCTTCTCCACGGCCACTCGTCCGACCGAGAGGAAGATCGGCCGCGGCAGATCGAGAACGGGTTTGGCGCGCGGACGGAACAGCGCGTGGTTGACGCCGCGCGTCCACAGCCGCACCTTTGCGAAGCCGCGCCGGGTGAGGTCGTCGCCGATGGTCGCAGTCGGCGCCATCACCGCGGCCGAGGGCGCATGGAAATACCGGAGGCCCGCGTAGGTCAGGCGCTCGGGAACGCCTATGCGGGCGGAAATATATTCGGGAAAGCGCGTGTGGTAGCTGGTGGTGAATATTCGCTCGTTCTTCAGGCAATAGCGCCGCGTCAGCCAGCCGATCGGACCTTCGGTCGCGATATGGATATGGTCGGGCGCCGCCTCCTCGATGCGCCGGCGGATCCGGCGCGGAGTGGCGAACGCGACGCGAATGTCCGGGTAGGTCGGCATAGGCGCGGTCCACATCCCCTGCGGGGTGAGGAATTCGAACTTCGCGCCAAATTCGCCGGCCGCCTGGGTCATCCGCTCCAGGGTCGACACGACGCCGTTGACTTGCGGCCGCCAGGCGTCGGTCGCAATGAGAATGCGCATCAAGCCGCTTCCGCTTCGACCTCTTCGCGCTCGTCCTCGAACGGCGTGTTGTCCTCGTGAACGAGGACCTTCAGCGCGGCGGGCCAGCGCATCACTTCTAGCCGGCCGTCGAAATACTCGACGACGAGCGAACAGGAACTCGACGAAATCGCCGGTATTGACGTAGGTCACGCCGTCGATCTGGCGGATGATCGGGTGATGGATGTGCCCGCAGACGACGCCGTCGACGCCGCGCCGCTTGGCTTCGCTAGCCAGTTCCTTCTCGAACGAGCCGATGAAATTGACTGCGTTCTTGACCTTGAGCTTCGCCCAGGCCGAGAACGACCAATAGGGCAGGCCGAGCGCCCGGCGCGCCGCGTTGAAATGAGTGTTGACGAACAGAGCGGTGGTATAGGCCCAGTCTCCGAAGTAGGCGAGCCACTTCGAGTGGCGCACGACGACGTCGAACTCGTCACCATGGATGACGAGATAGCGCTTGCCGTCGGCGGCGGTGTGGATCGTCTGGCGCTTGATCTCGATGCCGCCGAAGGTCAGGCCGAAGAACTGACGGGCGAATTCGTCGTGGTTGCCGGGGACGAACACCATTCGCGCGCCCCGGCGCACCTTGCGTAAGAGCTTCTGCACGATATCGTTGTGCGCTTGCGGCCAGTACCACCCGGAGCGCAGGCGCCAGCCGTCGATGATGTCGCCGACGAGATAAATCGTGTCCGCCTCGACATGACGCAGCATGTCGAGGATGAGATGCGCCTGGCAGCCGCGCGTTCCCAGATGCAGATCCGAAAGGAACAACGTGCGGTAGCGATGGGTCCCGTGATGCTTGGACACGTCGGCCTCTCGCATTAGGAAAATCTAAACGGACAGTCTCTGCACAAATTCTCGTGTCGCTTCGATGACGCGGTGGACACGTTGCGGTTATAAGTCGCCGATTCTGGCCTGTCGAGCATCAGGAGCTGACGTTTGAACTTGGGATTTCCGGCCGCAAGGCGATCGTTTGCGCCTCGAGCAAAGGGTTGGGACGCGCCTGCACGTTTGCGCTGGCGGAAGCCCGCTGCGAGATCGTCGTCAACGGCCGCGATTGCGAACAACCCGCGCACACAGCCAAAGAAATACGTGACGCGACTGGCGTCGCGGTTCACGAAGTCGCAGGCGATCTCAACGATTCAGCGACGCGTCGGGCGCTGATCGCCGCCTGCCCGGAGCCCGACATCCTCGTCAACAACGACGGCGGCCCTCCCTTTAAGGCTTTCGACGCGGTCACGCGCGACGACATTCTGGCCGGCGTGGAATCCGATATGCTGACGCCGATCGCGCTCGTCCAGGCGTTGCTGCCGGGGATGACGAAGCGCAAGTTCGGCCGCATCGTCAACATCACCTCGGGCTCCGTGCGCGCGCCGATCGCCGGGCTCGACATCTCGTCGGCCGCGCGTGCTCACGCGCGCGACAACGTGACCATCAATTCCATCCAGCCTGGAACGTTCGAAACCGACCGCCGGCGGTCCGCGCTGGAGCGCGTCGCCGCCCAGCGCGGGGGTCCCACTCGAGACGGCGCGGGCACACACCCGCAATCCTGCCCACCGCCTCGGCGATCCTGCCGAATTCGGCGCGCTCTGCGCTTTTCTGGCGAGCGCAAAGGCGGGATTCATAACGGGCCAGAACATTCTGATCGACGGCGGGGCGTTTCCGGGGACGTTTTGAGGCTTCCGCGGCGCCTGCCGTCCGGGCCTCTTTGTCCCTTGATGCGCTTGCGTGCTTCCGGGCGCGGACGTCGTCATTGCAGCGGGCGCGGCGATGCTTTGGCGGGAGCATCAGGCGCGCCGGTTCCGGCTGGCGCCTAAGTCCGGCAAGGTCTGAATCGTGAACACTCCGGTTCGATATTCCGGACTCCTTCGGCTAAGCTGCGTTCAGGATTGCAGTCGAGGCGTGCGCCATGGGCGTGGAAGGTAAGGACAGGGCGAAAGTGCTCGAAGCGGGCGCGGCCTCCCTGTCGAACCAGCTGGGGATCGCGGTTCAGCGGTTGCGCAAGAGCTTCGGCCTTTCGCTCGCCGATCTTTCCGCGCAGTCCGGGGTCGCCAAATCGATCATCTCGCAGATCGAGCGCAACGAGACCAACCCGACCTTGACCACGATCTGGCGGCTCGCCCACGCGCTGGACGTGTCGATCGAATCGTTGCTGCAGGGGGGCGAGGGCGGACCGTTCATCGAACATCTCAAGCGCGGCACGACGCCGATCTTCGTCTCCGACGACGGCCTCTGCCGGCTCGCCGTGACCGGCTGGCTGAAGACGGTCGACTGGCTGCAATGGTATGATTTCCAGGCCGATCCCGGCGGCGTGCTCGAATTCGAGCGCGCACGCGCGCGGCTCGGTCGAGTGCCTGTCGGTCCACGAGGGCGAGCTCGAGGTCGACGTCGGCGGATCGATCGAGACGGCCGGCGTCGGAGAGACCCTGCGCTATCGCTGCGACCGGCCGCACCGCATCCGCAATCGCAGCGACAAGCCCGCTCACGCGACGATGGTCAATATTCTCAAGGCGGCGATGATCGATTGAGACCGCCGTCGGATCGCGTGCTCCCCGCCGCCGGACGGGGTTTCCTTGGGAGGCGGAGGCCTTATAAGGCCGGCTGCGGGCCGCGCCCGCCATTCGAGGATCCCATGAAGAGTTCGTTCTTTTCGGCGCTGGCGCTCGCGCTCGCCTTCGCCCGCGTCGTCCCCGCCTGCG
This sequence comes from uncultured Alphaproteobacteria bacterium, assembly GCA_963805295.1. Lineage (GTDB taxonomy): Bacteria > Pseudomonadota > Alphaproteobacteria > Rhizobiales > Beijerinckiaceae > Roseiarcus. Next base: position 70,403 of record CAWDTW010000091.1, read on the forward strand.
GGCAGGAGGCGAGAGACGTCGCCGCCGGCCGCAAGCTGGCGCTCGACGTCTGTGCGAGCTGCCACGTCGTCGCCCCCGACCAGGCCCGCGCGCCGGTCCTCGATCCGCCGGCCCCGAGCTTCGCCGCGATCGCCGCAAAGCCCGACGCAACGGAAGCGTCCCTGCGCCGCTTTCTGGCCGAGCCGCACGGCGATCCCCGCCGATCGAGCAAAATGTCGGCCTTTCTGCTGCCCCCCTCCCAGGTCGACGCCGCCGTCGCCTATCTTCTCAGCCTGAAGCCGAAATAGCCTCGGCGGAAGCATACAACAATAATTGTACGTTAACAAGCGGAAGGCCCGGCCCTGCTGCGCTATGTCGCATGCAAGCGCCAGCTAAAGCATGATAGGGCGCGCGCGCGAAGCCTGAGACAGGGGTTGGAGAGAGGGGTTGGAGAGAGGGATTCATGAGCGCATTCCATCACGAGCGCGTCCTCAAGGTGCACCATTGGACCGACCGCCTGTTCAGCTTCCGCACCACGCGCACGCCGACCTTCCGCTTTCGCAGCGGCCAGTTCGTCATGATGGGCCTCGAGGGCGACGGCAAGCCGCTCATGCGCGCCTATTCGCTGGCGAGCGCCCATTACGACGACGAACTCGAGTTCTTCTCGATCAAGGTCCCGAACGGGCCGCTGACCTCGCGCCTGCAGCACCTCAAGGAGGGCGACCAGATCCTCGTCGGCCGCAAGCCGACCGGCACGCTCGTCGTCGACAACCTGCGCCCCGGCCGGACGCTCTTCCTGCTCGGCACCGGTACCGGGCTCGCCCCGTTCCTCAGCATCATCAAGGACCCGGAGGCCTACGACAAGTTCGACCGCATCGCGGTCGCCCACGGCGTGCGGTGGGTCAAGGACCTCGCCTACAGCGGCGCCATCGCCAAGGAACTGCCGAACGACGAACTGATCGGCGAGCTCGCGCGAGAAAAGCTCGTCTATTATCCGACCGTGACCCGCGAGCCGTTCCGCAATCAGGGCCGGCTCTCGCTCGCGCTCGCGACGAACCGGATGACCGACGCCCTCGGCCTGCCGCCGATCGACCCGGCCCACGACCGGTTCATGCTGTGCGGCAGCCCGGCGATGCTCGCCGACATCCGCGCCATCCTCGAGGCGCGCGGGTTCGAGGAGGGCAACACCGGGGAGCCCGGCGACTACGTGATCGAGAAGGCCTTCGTCGACAAGTGACGGCGCCGGGGGGACGCCCCGCTTGGCCCGGCTCCGCGGGGCGAGGGCGGGAGGGGCGGCGCGAGAGCGCGCGGATTGAAGCCGAGCGAGCGTTTTCAAAGCGTTAGGCGCTCGGTTGGTAACAGGGGCAAAAGTCCGGGCGAGGGGTCGATGTGCGTCTGGCTTGCGGGTGCGGCTAATTGACTCGGGGCGCGGGTAGAGGATCTCACGAATCGGCGGTTTTCTGTCTCGATGGGGCATGTCGCCGCCACCGGACATCGACGCGCTTTCTGCTTCTGAACTCAAGAGCTTGGTGTTGAAGCTTTTCGAGGAGGCGAGGGAACTTCGGCGGACGGTCGCGGCGCTGCGTGACGAGATCGCGCGGCTGAAGGGTGGGCCTGGGCGTCCGGACATCAAGGCGAACACCAAGCCCAGCGGCATGGAAAAGGCGAGCGAAGCGCAACCGGCGGACCCGTCTGGCGAGCGCCGTCGGCGCGGCTCGACGCGGGTGAAGTTGACGATCCATGAGGAGCGCAAGCTCGAAGCCGAAGCGCCGCCCGGCTCGCGTTTCAAAGGCTATGCGGGCTTCCTGGTGCAGGATTTGATGATCCGCACGCATGTCACCCACTTTCAGCGGGAATGCTGGCGGACACCGGACGGGAGGACGGTGATGGCGCCCTTGCCGGCGGGCGTCGATGGTCATTTCGGACCTGAGCTGCGCCGCTTCGTGCTCGCCCAATATCATCAGGGACAGGTCACGGCGGCGCGACTGGTCGCGCTGTTGCGCGGGTTCGGCATCGTCATCTCCAAACGGCAGGTGGTTCGCCTGCTGACCGCCGGCAAAGAGGGCTTCCTGGACGAAGCCCGCGCCGTGCTGCGGGCCGGCTTGACCAACGCGGCGTGGATCACCGCCGACGACACCGGGGCGCGCCACAAAGGCAAGAACGGGTTCTGCACCCAGATCGGCAACGCCGATTTCACCTGGTTCGGGACCACGGGTTCAAAGAGCCGCCTCAACTTCCTCGAGCTGTTGCGCGCCGGGCATGGCGATTACGTCGTCAACGCCGAAGCCTTGGCCTATATGCGCGCCCGCGCGCTCGCCGGCCCGGTCATCGCCCAGCTGAGCGAGCATGAGAATCGCGTCTTCGCCGATCGGGCGGCCTGGAACGCTCATCTCGACCGGCTCGGCGTCACGGCCCTCAAGGTCAACCCCGATCCCGAGCTGATCGCCACCGAGGGCGCTTTGTGGGGCAGCATCAAGGCGCATGGTTTGCTCGCCGACACCGTGATCGTGAGCGACGACGCCGGCCAATTCAACGTCGGCCAGCATGGCCTGTGCTGGGTCCATGCCGAACGTCTGGTCCACAAACTCGATACGTTCACCGACGCCCAACGCGCCGCGCAGAGCCGCATCCGCGGCCTGATCTGGCGGTTCTACCGCAGTCTCAAGGCTTGGCGCCGCCATCCGTCCCCGGCGCGCAAGGCGACCTTGTCGGCGCGCTTCGATCGCATCTTCAGCCACAAGACCGGCTTCGCAACTCTCGACCGCTTATTGGCGCGCCTGCGCGCCAATAAGAGCGAATTGCTGATGGTGCTCGAAAGGCCCGAGATCCCGCTCAACACCAATGGCTCCGAGAACGACATTCGCTGCCAGGTCACCAAGCGAGAAATCAGCGGCGGAACCCGCAGCGACGCCGGCCGAGCCTGTCGCGACGCCTTTCTCGGGCTCTACAAGACCTGCGCCAAGAACGGCCTCGCCTTCTGGGACTATCTCGGCGCACGCCTCGCGGTTCCAGGCTGCCAGGAAATGCCCAACCTCGCCCAAATCGTCAGCGCCATCGCGCCAAGGCCGCCCTGAGCGCCCCGACTTTTGCCCCTCTTACCTCGGTTTGTGCAGTTGCGTGCCCTGACTTTTGCCCCTCTTACCCAAAAAACTGTCCCTTCCGCGTCGACGCCGCTCTCCCCCGGGACCGAAAGGCGGGGGCGCGGCCGACGCTCCCGGACGCAGGGAAGGAATTCCAAGCCACACTGAACGAATTCCAAGCCAGACCGAACGAATTCCAAGCCAGACTGAACAAAATCCAAGCCAAACTGAAGGAAAACCAAATTTTCCTGAAGGAAATCCAAATCGATTTCCTTCCTCGAAATGAGCCTTTTCAAGGGGTTATCCCCGACTCCGAACTCCGGTCGAAAAGGCCTTTGCCGCGCCATTCCCCGGCCAAGGACCGCCTGGATGGCCGGGGATCCCCGGGTTTGACCCGGGGACGGCCTCGGCATAGGTCCCGGGTTGAGCCTCGGCGCCGGCCGCTGGCCGCGCATTGCCGATTTCGATCGCATCCATGGGGACCAAGATAACGCTGGTTTCTATTTTCCGGAAGCAAACGTTCGAACGACATTGACGAGACATATTCCGGCGCCGCTCCGGCGGCGGCAAATGAGCCCTTCCCAACGACCCGACCGCTGGCCAAACGCGAGTGTCCCTTATCCCACCCGCAAGACCCCCAGAACGACGCCCGCGGCGGCGGTCGATGCAACCACGGCGAGCGGCGGCGCCCGCCAGACGACGAGGGCGGCGAAGCCCGCCGCGGCGACGGCGAAATCCGCCGGTCCGCCGACCGCGCTCGTCCAGACGGGGTCGTAGAGCGCGGAAGCGAGCAGGCCCACGACCGCGGCGTTGACCCCGGCCATCGCGGCGCGCGCGCCCGTCCGACCCCGAAGCCCATTCCAGTAGGGCAGCGCGCCCATCAGGATCAGCATCCCCGGCGCAAAGATCGCGACGAGCGCCAGCGCCGCGCCGAGCGCGCCGCCCGGCACGCCCGCGACCGCGCCGAGGTAGGCTGCGAACGTGAAGAGCGGGCCGGGAACGGCCTGCGCCGCGCCGTAGCCCGCCAGAAACGCGCTCTGGGAGACAAAGCCGGGCGCGACGACCGCGCCCTGCAGCAAGGGCAGCACGACATGGCCGCCACCGAAGACCAGTGCGCCGGAGCGGGTGATCGCAGCGAGGAACGCCAGCGCTCTTTCGCGCGCCGGCAGGAAGGAGAGCGCCAGCAGCGCGAAGTACGCGGCGAGGAAGACGAACCCCGTGCGGCGGGAGATCGGCGCCGCCGCGCCGCCGCCCGCGGCTTCGGCGCCCTGCCGGCAGACGGCGAGCCCGAGGAGGCCGCCCGCGACGATCCCGCCGATCTGGCTCATGCCCCCCGGCGCGAAGGCCATCAGGATGAGGGCGAGGATCGCGATCGCGGCGCGCGGCTTATCGGGCGCGAGGCTCTGCGCCATGCCGAGCACCGCTTGCGCGACGATGGCGACCGCGACGAGCTTCAGGCCATGCAGCAGCCCTTCGCCGGCGGCCCCTCTGAGCGCGCCGGCGCCATAAGCCACCAGCGTCATCGCGATCGCCGAGGGCAGCGTGAACCCGGCCCAGGCGGCAAGGCCGCCGAGGTAGCCCGCGCGCATGAGGCCGATCGCGAAGCCCGCCTGACTGCTCGCCGGGCCGGGCAGGAACTGGCACAGCGCGAGAAGATCGGCGTAAGCGCGCTCGTCGAGCCAGCCGCGGTTCACGACGAACGCGTTGCGAAAGTATCCGAGATGCGCGACCGGCCCGCCGAAACTGGTCAAACCGAGCTTCAGGAAGGCGCGCAGGACTTCGAGGGGCGAGCCACGCGCCGCGCTCACGCCGCCGCCATGAGCAAGCGCTTCTCGAACGCGCGATTCTGACGCCAATCAAAACTCTTCAGAGTGTTAGGCGCCATATTCTGCAAACTTGCAAACTTCGTAACTCCCAAGCGTCTCTTCGGTTCGACTTCCCCTGGCGCCGTGCCATTTCCAGGCGCGGATTCTATCTTTTCAAGCCTTTGTGGCGCCATTTCCGGGCGACCTGGAGCCTGCCCGAGCTTGGGCGAAGGAAGGCGAGGGCGAGGGCGGCTTGGGAGTCACGCAACTTCGCGCAGTCCTTCGACCGTCCGGGAGACCTTTTCTCGAAAAAGCGCGTTCAATCCACGCTCGCGCACGGTCCCTCCTGTCCCCGCCGACACGACGGTCCGCGGCGCCAGCCTTGAAAAGGAAACCACGAGGCCGGCCGTCTGGCAAGAAAATGTCGGTTTTTTAGAGTGGCATGGTTAGAGCGGCATCGGCTGCTTCGGCGGATCCGCGGCGGGACCCGCCGGACGGGTCGGAAGATCAGCGATTTCACGCCCTGCCCGCTCCTCGGCGAGGCGAATGTCGTAAGCGCTTTGCAAGTTGACTCAGAACTGGGCGCTCACGCCGAACCAATGCCCGAGACGAAGGGCGGCGCCGGCGGTGACGCTGCGGCGTCCGCGGACGATATGCGTCACGCGACTGGGCGGGACCTTGATCTGCCGCGAAAGCTCGGTCGGCGTGACGCCAAGCTCGGTCAGCTCCTCAAGGAGAATTCACCGGGGTGGATGGCGGGGCGCGGCATAGCTCAAGTTCCTCTCAATGATAGTCCGCGATTTCGACGTTGGACGGGGCGGTTGCGTCCTGGGGCCATTCGAAACAGATGCGCCACGCACGTTGACGCGGATGCTGTATTGCCCTGCCCGGTCGCCTTTCAGCGCCTCGAGGCGATTGCTGGGCAAAGCCCGCAGATCCTCAACGCACTTTTCGATCCGCGATCCTGACGCGCGAGAACGCCCAACGTCAAAATGGAATATCGTCGTCGATAGCAGAATCGGGTTCGGGTACGCGTGGGGGCGGCGGCTCAAGCCGCTTTCGCTCGATGGGAGCGGGAAGTCGGGGGCTCAAGCGGTCTTCGAGTTGTATAGCTTGCCCGAGAAGGCGCGCAACTGAATCGAACATGTCCCGAACAGGTTTAAGCTTTTCAAATCCCTCACCGATACCCGTGCAGAGCGCAGCAAAAAAGATCATACCAGCCTGCCGCAGCTGCCGTCCCGGAACGTCGTTTCAAAGATCGGTTCAATCGCCATCTTGAGCGCCGTTTGCACGATGCGGTCCTTGACCGTCGGTATCCCCAGCGGACGGGTTTGCCCGCCGCCTTTGGGGATGCCGACGCGCTTGACCGGCGCCGGCCGATATCGGCCGGAGTTCAATGTCTCATGAAGTTCGGCCAGATGGAGCTCAGCGCCCGCCGCAAACCGCTCAATGCTTTGACCATCAATTCCGCTCGATCCCCTGTTCCGCTCGACCTTGGGCCACGCGGCTTCAAGGGTCTTAAGGGCGATGGCCGTATCCACCAAGCTGAACCATTTGCCTCCTTTGACGCCGTTGCCCAGCGCCGACTTCATGCGCTCCGTCCAGATCGACGCTTCCGCCCACCACCACGGATCTTTCATCCCGCGATCGTGGGCCTCTGTCCCTTGCGTAGCCTTCGCAGGCACTCCCGAGACGGCGTCTTGCGTCATGCCGGACCTCGCGCATCCAACTTCCTGCCTCCCTTCCCTCGGAGCGGTTTTGCTGGCCGCCCTTCTCGCCGCTCAAAAGCGGCTTCGGTATTATGAAGGCTCTGACTCCCGCCGCCCTCGCCTTAGGGCGACGGGTCTCTCCGCTTACACCGCCTTGCCTTCCCGACATTCCGCCCCCAACCACGCGAGCCGTCCGATGGCCGCTTTCTCAGTCGCCTCAGCGTCATCGATCATTCCAGGCTTCGCCCTTATCCAGCAGGCTCGCCACGGGTTCACGCCGAATCGGGTTCGTTCTCCTACGGACGGGCGGTTCGCCTCCGGCTGCTTCCCACCCTGCCTCGCGGCGGCGCAGTTGCCTTCGGCTACACAGCTACGGCCTACTATGGCGGGGACTCGCACCCGCAGGCAAAGCGTCCTCGCGGACGCACTGGATGGCCGGGACAAGCCCGGCCATGACGCGAAGAGCGTGTCACAAAATCATCTCACGGAGCCCCCCTAACGCCGCCGGCGCGAGCCTCTGCTCCAGCATGGCGGGCAGCGCTTAGGTCGTGGGCGAAGAGGCGGGCGCCGTCGACCCTCATCTCACAATCCTCTTGCCTTGAAGTACTTCAACATGGTCCAGACAGCGGCTTGCTGTTCATCGTCCATCTCATTCGGGTCGAGGTACATGAGAAGGACTTCTGACGGTTTCTTGCCCTCGATGCGAGACGTGTCCGGTTGAGGGCGTGACGTTGCTGCTTCGAATTCCCTTGTCGGCGCCTGTGCGGACGCGTGTTTTCTGCGCGGCGTCGGAGACCGAGGCTTCCGACCCTTCAGCACGCGGCCGCTTATAATCACGCCCGCATCATTCGCGGCATAAAGAAAGAATGTCACGCACTTCTGGACAACCGCGTCCGCAGCCGGGAAAGCCTTCCTGAACGCCTCGTTGAAATGTGAAGGGGTCGCGCTTTCGAGGTCGATCGCGAATATCGGGGCGTATTCCTGCCGAAGCAGCTCCAAGAGCTTCTCGGGCCAATGCCCCGCGCCATGCGCGTTCACGAGCTCCTTGAGACGCTGCGTGGGATGTCCATGGTCTTCAATCAGACCGAGGAACCGAAGCGCGTGCATCAGCTGAGTGCCGACCACGCCTGAAAAGCGTGTCAACACGCTGCGGTCGATGCGTGAGGGAACGCCGTGCTCATGAAGATCCTGGATGAACGTCTTGAACGTCCGATACGACGTGTATGGCGGCGTTCTCGTGGACTTCGCCTGTTCCGGACTGCCGCCGGGCATGACGGTCTCCCCTCCGTTCGGAACGCCAACTACCCCTATTCGAGCCGCGCGGCAAATATACCGTATTCGCCACTCCTGTCGGACAGTTCGAAATAGGCGATTGCGCTGTCGGCCTTTCTACGTAACACATTGACGTTAATTGACTATTTATCCTGAAGAGACGGGTCGTGACAGCTGCGGCGTCCGAGAGTCTGCCTACGAGGAGAATAGCCGGACCATTCCATCTCGCGGCTGCAAACGCCGCAGCTTTAGCCATGGGAGTGCGCAAATGCGGTGGACAGCCGAGGCGGTCGAGAATCTCAAAGGGCTGGCTCTCGAAGGACGAAGCGCGAGCGTCATCGCTGCGGCGCTCGGCGCGGCGTCCCGCAACGCCGTGATCGGCAAGGCGAACCGAATCGGGATCAAGCTCAACGGCGGCGGGCGCGCCTCTGCGCCCGGCGGGACGCCGGTTGGCGCGTATCGGGCGCCATTGGCTATTCCCCACCCCAAGCCCGTTCCCAGCAAGCAGAACTCCGCCCCCGCCCTCTCTCGTGAACCGGAGAGGAAGGCGGCATGGACTCTTGCCGAAGCCGAGGTTGGGGAGATGCGGCGGGTGAGGTTCGAGGAAATTCGCGAATTCGCCTGCCGATGGCCACTCGGCGATCCGAGGAGCGGGGATTTCGCCTATTGCGGGCTCACGCCGGCCAAGGGCCACTCCTATTGCGCCGGCCATTGCCGGATGGCCTATCGCCCGCCAAAGGCGGGGGCGAGGCAAAGCCCGCATGAGCGGCGATGGTCCCGCGCACTCGCTAATCCGTGGCGGCTGCCCTGAGGGCGGCGAGCGATCCCGTCATTGCGCCTCCGACGACGCGTAGACGAAACCCAGCGGCTTAGGCGGCAATAGGGGCCAATTTGGCCCTTGAGGGCGTCGCAACGCCCGTCAAGCGCCTCATCCGGCGCTTCCCGCCACCTTCTCCCATCGGAGAAGGGGTCACGCGACTAACCTGCAAGTTTTGGCGGGAGCCCCCCTTCACGCCGCCGCGGTGAGCCGCTGCTCCACCATCGTCCTGAGCGCCCGCAAGTCGCGCGCGAAGAGGCGGATGCCGTCGGAGAGTTTCTCGGTCGCCATCTGGTCCTCGTTGAGCATCCAGCGGAAGTGTTTCTCGTCCATCGCGATGCGCGGCGGCGCAAGTCCCGGGTGCTCGGGGTCGAGGCGGCGCTCGAGTTCGCCCTTCTCCTTGGAGAGCTCCTCCAGCAATTGCGGCGAGATGGTGAGGCGGTCGCAGCCGGCCAGCGCCTCGATCTCTCCGGTGTTGCGGAACGAAGCGCCCATCACCACCGTCTTGACGCCGTAGGCCTTGTAATAGGCGTAGATCGCGCGCACCAACTCCACGCCGGGATCGGTCTCGGGGGTGTAGGGTCCGCCGCCCGCCTTCACGTGCCAGTCGAGGATGCGGCCGACGAAGGGCGAAACGAGAAACGCCCCTGCGTCGGCGGCGGCGATCGCCTGGGCGAGCGAGAAGATCAGCGTCATGTTGCAGTCGATGCCCTCGGCCTGAAGGCGCCGGACGGCCTGGAAGCCTTCCCAGGTCGAGGCGACCTTGATGAGGATATGGTTGCGGTGGATCCCTCGCTCTTCGTAGAGCCCGATGAACCGTTTCGCCTTGGCGACGGTGCCCTCCGTGTCGAACGACAGGTCGGCGTCGACCTCGCTCGAGACGCGGCCGGGAACGATCCTGGTCAATTCGGCGCCGAAGTTGATCGCGACGCGGTCGGTGACCTCGCCAACGACGGCGCCCTGGCGGCGCCCCCAAAGAATCGCCTCCTCCACCAGCCTCGCGTAGGCGGGCATTTCGGAGGCCTTGAGAATGAGAGAAGGGTTGGTGGTCGCGTCGGTCGGCCGGAAGGCGCGGATCGAGTCCATGTCGCCGGTGTCGGCGACGACGGTGCTCATGGCGCGCAATTGTTCGAGCTTGTTCGGCATGGGGGCCTCCTGCGTGAGGGTGGCGAGGCCCTGAATGTCGCGCTTCAGCGCCCGCTTTTCAAGCGCGCCCGAGGCTCTGCCGGCTCAGTCGCTTACTGTTGACGGCGGGGCGTCAACCGCTCGCTAAGCTGCGGGGACGATTGCCTTGGCATGGCCGGGCTGGCGCCGGCGTTCCATCCAACCGCTCAGTCGATCCATGTAAATATAGACGACCGGCGTGGTGAACAGCGTCAGCAGCTGCGAGATGAGCAATCCGCCGACAATCGCATAGCCGAGCGGCTGGCGAATTTCCGACCCTGTCCCCGTCCCGAGCATCAGGGGCACGCCGGCGAGCAGCGCGCACAGCGTCGTCATCAGGATGGGGCGGAACCGCAGCCGACACGCCCGGTGGATGGCTTCCTCGCTGCTCAGCCCGTGATCGCGTTCCTCCGCGAGCGCAAAATCAACTAACATGATGCCGTTCTTTTTCACGATGCCGATCAGCAGGATGATGCCGATGATGCCGATCACATCGAGCGGCATCCCGACCAGCGACAGGGTCAGCAAGGCGCCCAGCCCGGCCGAAGGTAAAGTCGAAATGATGGTGAGCGGATGGATCGTGCTCTCGTAGAGCATGCCGAGGATGAGGTAGACCGCGACCAACGCGGCGACGATCAGGATCGGGGTGCTGCCGAGCGAGCTCTGGAACGCCTGGGCGTTTCCCTGGAAGCTGGTCGCGATCGAGGGCGGCATGTGAAGGTCCGCCGTGGTCTTCTGTATCGCCGACACCGCTGCGCCGATGGTGCTGTTCGGCGCGAGGTTGAAACTCAGCGTCACCGACGGGAACTGTCCCTGGTGGTTGATCGCCAGCGGAGCCGTCGACCGGCTGACGGTGGCGAATTGACTGAGCGGCACCATCCCGCCGCTGGTGGACTTTGCATAGATTCGGCTGAGAGCGTTCGGGCCAAGCTGGTAGCCGGGATCAACTTCGAGGATGACGTAGTATTCATTCAGGGTCGTATAAATTCGGGCCACGTGGCGCTGGCCGAATGCATCGTACAGAATGGAATCGACATAAGCAGGATCGACGCCGAGCCGGGACGCAACGTCCCGGTTGATCTCGACCTTCAGCGTCGGACCGGCGCTCTGTTGATCGCTCGCCACGTCGGCCAACTCCGGCAATCCCTGCATTTTCTGGAGCAGAATGGGCGCCCAGTGGTTGAGTTCGTCGCTATCCACGTCGACCAGCGTATACTGATATTGCGTCTTGGAGAGTCGAGCGCCGACGTTGATGTCTTGCGCGGCCTGCATGTACAGCGTGATGCCCTGGATCGGCTGCAGCGCCCGGTTCAACCGCGCGATCACCTGGTCGGCGCTGACGTTCCTCTGTCCATGCGGCTTGAGGGTGATGAACATGCGCCCGTCATTCTCCGTGACGGTTGCGCCGCCAGGACCGATATAGCCGATCGCCGAGGCGACTGCGGGGTCCTTGCTCACCACGTCCAGAATAGCCTGCTGACGATTCGCCATAGATTGCGGAGAGATGTCTTGGGATCCCTCGGTGATGCCAACGATCATTCCGGTGTCCTGCTGCGGGAAGAAGCCCTTCGGAATCCGGACAAACATCGCCACAGTCAGGCAGACGGTGAGAATCATGATGGTCAGCGTGATCTGGCGGTATCGCAGGGCGACGACCAACCCCCGGTCGTAGACCGCGACCAGCCAGTCGAAGAAGCGCTCGAGCGCCCTCGACATGAACCCTGGATTGCCGCGTTTCGGCGTTAGCAGGCGGGCGCACATCATCGGCGTCAGCGTCAGCGACACGATCAGCGAGACGGCGATCGACACCGCGACGGTCACGGCAAACTCGCGGAACAGCAGGCCAACGATTCCGCTCATCAGGAAGAGCGGAATGAACACCGCGACCAGCGATATCGAGATCGAGAGGATGGTGAAGCCGATCTCGCCCGCCCCCTTAATCGCGGCCTCCATCGGCGTCGCCCCGTCCTCGATATGCCGCTCGATGTTCTCGATCATCACGACCGCATCGTCGACGACGAACCCGACGGCAATCGTCAGCGCCATCAGCGAGAGATTGTCGAGGCTGTAGCCGAGGACGTACATCACCGCGAACGTGCCGATCAGCGACAGCGGCACGGAAACCGCAGGGATGGCCGTCGCCCAAAGCTTCCGCAGGAATATGAAAATGACGCCGACGACCAGCGCGATCGTCAGCAGGAGAGTGAACTGAACATCGGCGACGCTGGCGCGGATGGTCTGCGTGCGATCGGATACGATTTGGACCTTGACCGAGGGAGGCAGGGAGGCCTGGAGCTGCGGCAGCGCCTTCTTGATCGAGTCCACGGTCTCGATCACATTGGCGCCGGGCTGGCGCTGGACCGCGAGGAGGACGGCCGGGGTCGTACCCAGCCAGCCGGCGAGCGTTTTATCTTCGGGCGCCACCACCGCGCGGCCAACATCGCGGACGCGGACCGGGGCTCCGTTCACGTAGGCCAGGATATAGTCGTCGAACCCGCTCGCGGTCGTAAGCTGGTCGTTGGTCGACAGCGCGAAGGCGTGCTGGCCGCCGTAGAGTATGCCCTTCGGTTGATTGACGGTGCTGTTGGTAACGGCCGTTCGCACGGTTTCCAGATCCAGCCCCAGCGCGGCAAGCTGGGCCGGGTTGACCTGGACGCGGATCGCCGGGTTCTGCTCGCCCCCAATCCCGACGAGCCCCACCCCGGGCATCTGCGAGATCTTCTGGGCGAGGATGCTACTCGCGTAGTCGCTGACCTTGGTGAGCGGAAGCGACTCCGAGGTGAGGGCGATGAGCAGGATCGGCGTGTCGGCCGGATTGGTCTTCCGGTAGATCGGCGGATTGAGGAGATTCGCCGGCAGCTGGCCTGCCGTTGCGTTGATCGCCGCCTGGACGTCCTGGGCGGCCGAGTCAACGGTTCGACTTCGACTGAACTGGAGCGTGATCTGCATATAGCCCAATGCGCTGCTCGATGTCATTTGCGCCAGACCTGGAATCTGGCCGAATTGCCGCTCGAGCTGTGTCGCGACCGATGAGGCCATCGTCTGCGGATCAGCGCCTGGCAACTGCGCCGTCACTTGGATTGTCGGAGAATCGACACTCGGCAGAGCGGCCACCGGCAAGAGCTCATAGCCGATGACGCCCAACAGGACGATCGCCACCATCATGAGCGCGGTCGCTATGGGCTTGTGTATGAAAGGGGCGGAGAAATTCATGGCAGCATGCCGGAACTCGCGGTGGTGGGGTTCGGAACGGTATTGGGGTCGCTCGGGTCAGCGAGCGTCACCAGTGTGCCAGGAGATAGGCGATACTGGCCCCGGACCACCACGGTCTCGCCGGCGCTGAGGCCTTTCTCAATGAGCGCAACGCCATTGAGCGACTGGCGCATCGAGACGGGACGAATCGCCACCTTATGATCCTGGCCGACCACGAAGACAACCTGCCCCTGCGGACCTTGCTGTATGGCGTCCAGCGGAATCGTCAGGCCGTTGTGCTGGGTCGATATCACCAGCTGCACGTTGACGAACGCGCCTGGCCACAGGTGGCGGAGCTGATTCGGAAATTGCGCTTTGAGCTCAACCGTGCCCGAGCCGGGATCGGCCTGGTTGTTCACCACCAGAAGACTGCCGGCATCGAGCTGCGTCCTGTCGTCCTGGCTGAAGGCGATGGCTTGCAGCGGTCCCTTCGCCATGGCGTCCTGGACCTCCGGTATGCTTGTGGTGGCGAGAGTGAAAATCACGCTGATCGGCTGAACCTGGGTGACCACGACCAGCGCGTTTGTAGCGGCCGAAGTCGATTGCGTAGTCGCCGTGGTCGCCGCGGTCGTCGCCGATGTCGGCGGAGTGATGATATTGCCGACATCGAGCAGGCGGATTCCGGTGACGCCGTCGAACGGGGCGACGAGCGAGGTATAACTGAGCTGAGCCTTGGCGTTTTCGATTGCCGCCTGGTCATTTTTGACCTGCGCGTTGAACTCATCGACGAGGGCCTGCTGATCGTCGCGCAATTGGCGCGCGGCGGAATCCTGCTTGACGAGCTCGACATAGCGCTGGAGGTTGCGCTCATCATCTTGGAGAATGGCCTGGTCGTGGACCAGAGTAGCCTCCGCCTCATCGAGTAGGGCCTGATAGGTGCGCGGATCGATCTGGGCGAGCAAGTCGCCTTTCTTGACCGATTGACCTTCGCTGGAAGTCGACGCTGATCAGCAGCCCCGTGATCTGGCTGCGAACCGTCGCCGTGTTCAGAGCCGTGACCGTGCCGAGCCCGGTCAATACGATTGGCACGTCGTGCTGCTGGACCGTCGTTGCGATGACCGGAACCGGTTGAGGCGGGGCGGACGCCGCCGGCTCATGAACCCGCCCTGATCTCGAATAGACGACGATCCCCGCCGCCAGAAGCGCGACGGCGGCGCCGGCCAGTCCGAATTTCGTCCATCCGCGCCTCATCCTCTAACCCCACTATGAAGGCGGTGAAGGCTTGGTGCGACAGAAGCGGGCATCCCTTCAGCAGCTCGTCCTCACACGACATTTATCGATAAAGTGCGTCCGGTCGGGATAAGAAGGGATATCGCCTCGCCACGGGCGCCGTTGCTTCTCGCCCGCACTGTGAACGTTGTCGGTCATCGACGCTCCAGTGCGGTCGACCGGCGCCGCGAGCCGAGCCTCACTTCTCAATATGTATGAATTGAGGAACGGAATGAAGAGCCCGCGCAGCGGGACCGTTTTTGGCGGCGGCGACAGGCCCGTCAATATCCAAATGCACAGGGCCGGAGGCGTCACGGCGTGAAGTGGGCCCTGCAAAAAAAGTGAATTGAGGGCCCGTCGCCATAATCCGGCCTCGGCGCGCGCAAATGAAGAATAACCGTCAATCAGGGCCTGTCGCCGTTATCTTGCTTGAATGAATACGTTTTCATTCAACGCATTGCTCTGTATCTTTAAGATTGCAATCGAGGTCGCGCCTCGCCCGGTCTCCATTCCCTCGGCGCGTTGTTGGACGCCCGGTAGGTTGTCGGACGCCCGGCGCGGCAGACGCCCGCCGTTTGATCGAGCGCAACGTCACTTCGGGCGCTGTTCGCGCGCGCGCATGATCGCGGCGTTCAGTTCGCCGCCGAACACGAACAAGAGCGCGACCCAGTAGAGGTAGACGAGCGCGATCATCACCGAGGCGAGGCCCGCGTACATCGAGATGTAGTTGCGCACGAACTCGCTGAGATACGCGCCGAACGCCTCGCCGAAGGCGATGCTGCCCACGAAGGTCAGCGCGACGCCGGGCAGGAGGTCGTGGAGTTTTGGCCGGTGGGCCGGCAGAATGAGGTGCGCGAGGAAGAGCGATGTCGCGAGCATAAAGGCCGCGATCCCGAGGCGGGCAAAGGTCAGAAGGTCGCGCGCGGCGGCCACCCAGGGCAGGTAGGCCCCGAGCGCGTCGAGGATGAGGGGTCCGAGCACGACCAGGAGGGCGAGCGCCAAGAGCGCGAGCGAGCCGACGAACACGAGCCCGAGCGACTGAAGCCGCAACAGCCACCAGGGGCGCTTCTCCACCAGCCCATAGGCGCGATTGAGCCCGACCCGAAGCGCCTCGATGGCGCTCGAGGCGAAATAGGACGCCAGCACCGCGCCAAGAGTCAGGAGCCCCCCGCGCGGCGCCGTCAGCACGTTCGACACTTCGTCCGCGATCGGCCGCGCCACGACCTCCGGCCACTCGGCGAACACCAGGCGCGCCGCCTCTTTCGCAAGCTCCGCCGAGCCGAAGAAGCCGGCCAGCGCCGCGACGAAAATGAGGAACGGGAACAAGGAGGTCAGCAGCGTCAGGCCGATATAGCTGGCGATCGCCCAGCCGTCGTCGGCGAGAAACTTTTCGCCCGCGCTCCACAGGATCGAAACCAGCTTGCCCAATTTCGCCTCGCCGGGTCACAAACGTCCGTCGCGTCGTCATTTAGGGCGCGCGCCCCGCCGAGCGCTACGGCCGCGGCGATCTATTTCCGTTCGATGACGCCAAAAAGGCGCATTGCAACAGATGGGCCGACGAAGCATGGTGCGGCGCAGCAGCGCCGATGAAGGAGAAGCCCCCGTGACGCTCGACGATCTCGCCCGCCAAGCCCAGTTCACCGCCGAGGGCCTGCTGGAATGCGCGGTGACCGCCATACGCGAGCGGGTCGGCGCGCACGGCAAGCTCAGCGCCGCCAAGATCGAGGCCGAACAGCACGCCGCCCACGGGCTCGCGTGGCTTGCGACCTATGTCGAGGCGATCAAGGAGATGGCCGCCTATGCCCGCCGGATGCATGAAGAGGGCCGCCTCGGCCCCACCGAGGAATTGCTGACCCGCATCGGGCTCGGCGAA
Organism: uncultured Alphaproteobacteria bacterium; assembly: GCA_963805295.1. Lineage (GTDB taxonomy): Bacteria > Pseudomonadota > Alphaproteobacteria > Rhizobiales > Beijerinckiaceae > Roseiarcus. The sequence continues at coordinate 86,563 of CAWDTW010000091.1, forward strand.
TATCTCGCCCAGATTTTCGGCGGCATCCCGATGAACCAGGGCGAGATCATCCGCCTCACCGACTTCGGCCTTTCGAATTCCGACATCGAACCCTTCCGCGACGAGCCCGTCGTCGAGGCCTTGATGAAGTCCGGCAACACGCCGGACAATCGCGCCGCCCTCGCCGACCTGATCAAGCACGCGCACAAGGGCGCGATCGGCCATTCCGGCCTCGACGAGACGTTCGAGGCCATTCGCGGCGAGATGCGCCGAATTCGCCGACGCCGAAGTCGTTCCGCACGCGCAAGGCTGGCACCGCGCCAACGCCTATATTCCGCTCGAAATCATTTCCGGGCTTTCTGAGATGGGCGTCTTCGGCCTCACCATCCCCGAGGCCTATGGCGGCATGGGGCTCGGCAAGGTCGCGATGTGCGTCGTCTCGGAGGAGCTGTCGCGCGGCTATATCGGCGTCGGCTCGCTCGGCACCCGCTCCGAGATCGCCGCCGAACTGATCCTTGTCGGTGGCACAGAGGCGCAAAAGCAGAAATACCTGCCCAGGATCGCGAGCGGCGACATCCTTCCGACCGCCGTCTTCACCGAACCCAACACCGGCTCCGACCTCGCGAGCCTGAAAACCCGAGCCGCGCGCGAGGGCGACGAGTACGTGGTCAACGGCGCCAAGACCTGGATCACCCACCCGGTGCGCGCCGACCTGATGACGCTCCTGGTCCGCACCAATCCGCACGAGCATGGCTACAGGGGTCTGTCGATGCTGCTCGCCGAAAAGCCCCGCGGAACCGACGCCGACCCATTCCCCGCCAAGGGCATGTCGGGCGGCGAGATCGAGGTGCTCGGCTACCGCGGCATGAAAGAATACGAGATCGCCTTCGACGGCTTCCGCCTGCCCGCCGACGCGCTGCTCGGAGGCGTCGAGGGTCAGGGCTTCAAGCAATTGATGGAGACCTTCGAGTCGGCCCGAATTCAGACCGCCGCGCGGGCGGTCGGCGTCGCGCAATGCGCGTTCGAGCTCGGACTGCGCTACGCCAAGGAGCGCGTGCAGTTCGGCAAGACCTTGATCCACTTCCCCCGCGTCGCCGACAAGCTCGCGATGATGGCGGTGGAAATCCACATCGCCCGCCAGATCACCTATTTTGCGGGCCGGGCCAAGGACGAGGGGCGGCGTTGCGACCTCGAGGCGGGCATGGCGAAGCTCTTGGGCGCGCGCGTCGCGTGGGCGGCCGCGGACAACGCCCTGCAGATCCACGGCGGCAACGGCTTCGCGCTCGAATATCCGATCTCGCGCGTTCTTTGCGACGCACGCATCCTCAACATCTTCGAGGGCGCCGCCGAGATTCAGGCGCAGGTGATCGCGCGGCGTCTGCTGGAAGGGGGGGAATTGAAGAGGCCTCAGACGGTCGGGAGGCGACTATATAGTTGACGAACCGCAGAGGTCCTTGCGTTTGCGGGCTATAGTTGACACTTGATGCCGCCAAGCATGGCTCTATCGCCCCGCTTGTAGCCCGGGCGTGGGGCCATGGATTTCTCGTCGAGGATGTGTGCCGAGACGCTCTGATCGAGCCGCATCATTTTCCAGCCGATCGGCTCATTGTGGACACTGCCTCCTCGGGTCTGCCCGCCGCGACAATCTCTTGCCAGCAGCCGGAAGGTGTTCTACATTTGTTCTCCAGCGGTTGCCGCGGTTGAAGGAGAACGCCACGTGTCCGAGTCCGTGGAAGCAGCGGCGACTGCCCAGCCGATCGCAGCGCGAACGGCGGCGGGTCGAAAAAAGGCCTCGCACCGAACTCGGAGCGTCCGGCCGAATGGCGGCACGCCAGCCGCCGACGTCGCTCCGCGGCAGCGCGCGTCAACCCAACCCCCTGTGGGGACCCCTCAGTCACTCGACAGCGCCGCCAGCATCGTCCGCGAACTCGGTTCCGACGACGGTTTTGTCGCAGCCGCGCTCCTCGCGCTGACGGTGGGCCGCCCGGAAATGGCGCCCCCTAGGGGGACCGCCCGCCGGCGCAAAACCCCTCGCTCTGGCAACGGCGCCGACCATTCGCCCGGAAATGGCGCCGCAAGGGATTGAAATCCCTCGATTCGCGCTCGGAAATGGCGCCCCCTCGCGGCGACCGCCCGCCGGCGAAAAGCCCCTCGCTCCCGCGGCGGCGCCGACCGTTCGCCCCGAAATGGCGCCGCAAGCGATTGAAACCCCTCGATTCGCGCCCGGAAATGGCGCCCCCCCCCGGGGCCCCGGATGGGCCCCTCTGTTCCGCCGGCGCCGTCTCGACCTCAAAGCCGAGGCCGCTTGGTTGATCGAGGGCGGCGATTTCCCGCCGCCCTCTCAACCCTGTTTTCTACATCTTCTCAAACCTCACGTGGGCCGTGCCCGCTTGTGTGAAGCCAAGCGCCGCGGCCGCAGCGGTCGAGACGTCGATGATGCGACCGCGAATGAACGGACCCCGACCGACGATCTTCACCACCGCGCTGCGGCCGTTGTCGAGATTGAACACCTTGACCTGAGTTCCCAAAGGCAGCGTCCGGTGGGCTGCTATCAAACCGCTGAAATGAGGATTCTTATAATATGAAGCTATACCCTGTTCGCCGGCCATAGCTGCGCTCGTATATCCAGTGACTATCGCACAAGCCAAAATGACATTCCGCATTCAGTGTACCTTTTTGTTGACCACGATACTCGGCTCCTCTGACGGTACGTTAGGGCAAAAAAAAGGCGACGTAAATACCGGTGGGTCAACCTATCGTACGACTTGACCGCACGGTCAGGATTGTGAGGCGCAGATTATCCGCTCTAAATTGCCCTGGTTTCGGCGATGACCACGCGCCCTGAGCCGCCCAACGGAGGAGCCTCACATGAAAGTTCTCGTCATCGGCGCGGCGGGCATGATCGGCCGAAAGCTCTCCCAGAGACTGGCCCGCGACGGGCGCCTCGCCGGACAAGCGATCGTCGAGGCGCGTCTCGTCGACATCGTCGCGCCCGAGCGGCTCGAGGCGCCTTTCCCGGTCGTGCTCGAAGCCTTCGACATCGCGGCTTCTTACGTCGCGCCGAAACTCGTCGCGGGCCGGCCCGACGTGATCTTCCTGCTCGCCTCTGTCGTGTCGGGCGAAGCGGAAGCCGATTTCGAAAAGGGCTACGCCGTCAATCTCGGCGGAACCCAGGCCTTATTCGAAGCCATCCGGCGCGAGCACGTTCTCTCTGGCGGCGCCTATCGGCCGCGGCTCGTGTTCACCTCGTCGATCGCCGTGTTCGGCGCGCCGTTTCCCGAACTGATCGGCGACGAGTTCGCGCCCGCGCCGCTGACCAGCTACGGAACGCAAAAGGCAATATGCGAGTTGCTGCTCGCCGACTATTCGCGGCGCGGCTTTTTCGACGGGATCGGCCTTCGGCTGCCAACCATCTGCGTGCGACCCGGCGCGCCGAACAGAGCGGCATCCGGATTCTTCTCCGGAATTATCCGCGAGCCGCTCGCCGGCAAGCCAGCGATTCTGCCGGTCGGCGACGACGTCCGCCATTGGCACGCCTCGCCGCGCTCCGCGGTCGAGTTCCTGTTGCGCGCCGCGGAGCTCGACCTGTCGCTGCTGGGGAGCCGCCGGACGCTGAACCTGCCTGGCGTCTCGGCGACCGTCGGCGATCAGATCGAGGCGCTGCGCCGGTTCGCGGGTGACAAGGCAGTCAGCCTTATCCATCGGGAGCCGGACGAAACGATTGCGCGCATCGTCGCCGGCTGGCCTTGGGCGTTCGATCCGACCCGGGCCGGAAACCTGGGTTTTCGTGCAGAGAGTGATTTTTCGGCTATAATCCAGGCCTATATTGAAGACGACCTCGGAGGGTGAAGAGGGAACCGATGCTGGATCTGCCGGCCCGACGGGAGAGCGCGAGCGGGTCCGCGACGTCCGCCGCGGCGTTCGTCTCGGACGCGAGGCGCGCGGTCATGGTGCGGCGGCCGCGCGGTTTCGGCTTGGCCGGACGCGTGCTTGTCGTCACCCTCGGCTTCGTTCTGGCGGCGATGGGGCTTTTCTACGTCACCCGCCTCGCCGCCTTTCGCGAGACCTGGCTCCACAACAAGCTTGCGTCGGCTCAGACCGCGTTCGAAGCCTTCGATGGAGGAGGACCAACCGAATTGCCGGCGGATCTGTCGCACAAGATCCTCGCCAGCGTTGGCGTCAAGTCGATTGCGGTCTCCACGCCCTCCGGGTGGCGCGTGCTCGGCGCGCCGGGCGCGCCGTTCGCCGCCGACGTGACTGTGAATCTCGACAGAGAGACCTTCGTCGACAGCATCGGAGCGGCGTTCCAAACGTTGTTCGCAAAGCCAGGGACAATGATTGACGTCTCCGACGGATCGTCGCCCGACGAAGCCAGCATCGCCGTCACCCTCGACGAGACGCCGCTCAAGAATGCGCTGTGGCAAGTCTCGCGCACGTTTCTCAACATCGCCCTCATGATCGCGGCGGTCGTCACTTGCGTGCTGTGGGCGGCGCTGTGGCAGATGGTGCTGCGGCCGGTTCGGCGGCTCACCTCGAACATCATCGCTTTCGGCGAGCGTCCGCACGACGTTTCGCGCGTCATTGCGCCGAGCGGGCGCCGCGACGAGATCGGCCGCGCCGAAACCGCCCTCGCCGCGATGCAGGGCTCGCTCGCGCACGAACTCGCCCAGCGCAAGCGTCTGGCCGAGCTCGGCATGGCGGTCGCCCGCATCAACCACGACCTGCGCAACATCCTGACCGCCGCGCAGCTCATTTCCGACCGCCTGGCGAAGATCCCGGATCCCCTGGCGCAGCGCCTCGCTCCGCGTCTGGTGGCGACGCTCGACCGGGCGATCCAGTTCTGCCAGGCGACGTTGACCTACGGGGCGGGGCGCGAGCAGCCGCCAGACCGTCGACCGTTCGATCTGAGCGAACTGGCGCGACAAGTCGTCGAGTCGGCCCGCGCCGAGCACTCGGACGCGATCGATTATCACATCGACATCCCGCCCCGTTTCGAAGTCTACGCCGATCCGGACCATGTCCTTCGCGTGCTCGAGAACTTGAGCCGAAACGCGGCGCAGGCGCTGATTGGGAAAGGCGCCGAGGCCGGCCGGCCGAAGGCCATTCGCTTCGCCGCGATCCGCACCGACGACGTGGCGTTGATCGAAATCAGCGACACCGGCCCGGGATTCACGGCCGACCAGGGCGAGCGAATCTTCGAACCGTTCCACAAGTCGACGAGCGACGCCGGGGCCGGGCTCGGCCTGTCGATCGCCGCCGATCTCGTGGCGCGCAACGGCGGCGCGATCGCGCTCGCGCCCCCCAAGGCGGACGACTTCTATTGCGGCGCGCGGTTCCTCATCAGGTTGCCGACGCCCGAGCGCGCCGCCCGCAAGTCCGCCCGCGCCTTGCCCGAATCCTGAGAAGGGCGTGCGAGGCTTTCGCATGACGCGCCGCTCGGATATGAGTGCGTCCCGGGCAACGAGGCCGCGACGGCCGCGCTCGCGAGGGCAAGCGGAGCCATGTCCATCGCCGACCACGCCGTGCGGACCCGGACGATCGCCTTCATCTCCTCCGGCTCGAAGGAAGCCGACGAGGCGCTGAAGACGCTTGTCGGGCTTTACGGCAACGTCGCTCCCGAGGAGGCCGACGTCATCGTCGCCCTCGGCGGCGACGGCCTGATGCTGCAGACCCTGCACCGCACGATGAACGCGCCGAAACCGATCTACGGCATGAACCGCGGCTCGGTCGGCTTCCTGATGAACGAGTATTCCGAATACGGCCTGCCGGAGCGCCTCGCGGCCGCCCGGCCCTCGATCATCCATCCGCTCGCCATGCGCGCGCGCGACATTTACGGGGCCGAGACGATCGCGCGGGCGATCAACGAAGTGTCGCTCCTGCGCCAGACCTATCAGGCGGCGAAGCTCCGCATCGAGGTCGACGGGGCGACGAGGCTCGGCGAGCTCATCGCCGACGGCGTGCTGGTGGCCACGCCCGCCGGTTCGACCGCCTACAACCTTTCGGCCAACGGGCCGATCCTGCCCCTCGGCGCGCCCTTGATGGCGCTGACGCCGCTGTCGCCGTTTCGTCCCCGGCGCTGGCGCGGCGCGCTGCTGCCCGACGCGGCGCGGGTCGTCATCGAGGTGCTCGAGGCCGACAAGCGCCCGGTGGCGGCCGCCGCCGACCATTTCGAAATCCGCCGCGTCAATCGGGTCGCGGCGGCGATGGACCGGGCGACGTCGCTCATTCTGCTCCACGATCCGGGCCACTCGCTCGACGAGCGCATCCTGCGCGAGCAGTTCCGCTACTAAGGGGGGAGCCATGGCCAAATCGGCGCGCGTCGTCGGCGAGGCCCTCCTCTCGCGAGGCCGGTTCGACCTGACCCGGACGGACATCGAGGTCGTCGAGGACGACGGCGGCGAGCGCGCTCTGTCGCACGAGGTCTACCGGCACGGCAAAGCCGCGGCGGCGCTGCTCTATGATCCCGCCCGCTCGGTCGTGACGCTGGTCAAGCAGTTCCGGGCCGGCGCCTTTCTCTCAGACGGCGCGCTGGCGACGATCGAGGCCTGCGCGGGGATGCTCGACGGCGACGCGCCCGGGACTTGCGTCGTGCGCGAGGCGCTCGAGGAGACGGGCCTCAAGATCGCTTCGCCCCGCCACGCCTTCGACGCCTATATGAGCCCCGGCGGCATGACCGAAAAGATCGCCTGCTTCGTCGCCCCCTACGGCGAAGGCCGACCGCGCCGGCCGCGGCGGCGGCGTCGACGCGGACGAGCATATCGAGGTGGTCGAAGTCCCGTTCGCCGAGGCGCTCGCGATGATCGAAAGCGGCGCCATCGCCGACGCCAAGACCATCGCGCTCCTCTATTACGCCAAGGCGGCGGGGATTTTTGGCCCTACTTGAACAGTAAACGAGGCCTCTCGCCTGCAACATACTGATATCATTGATGCTGATGAGGGCTTTTGGCAACATGTAGTGCCACGTCTATTGCACTTACAGCCTTGATTGTGGGTCACAGCTATGATTTTGTGGTGCTGTTCGGTCAGGGAAGGGTCATTCTCTGCCTATTCGCGGCACCCTTTAAGCCTTCTTCAATCGAAGCGCGTGGCTCAGGTGGCGCGAAAGCCAATGTAAACCGCAAGTATTCGATTTTCGGAGGCGTGGTGCCACGTTTTGCCGAATTTCGCCGAATTGCCCGTGAAATCAACAACTTGAAAAAAGTCGGTGTTTAAGTAGGGTTTGGGTAGCCCCCTGCCCTCGCAGAAGACGCCAAGACACGCCCGTCGCCCGACGCGCTCGGGCCGGCGGGGCCGATGCCGTTTAGCCGTCTTTAGCGCCGCTTTAGCGGCGCGCCTCTTGTTTGTCAGAGACTTGCGGCCCGGTTTAGCGTCGCCTCGCAAGCCCGGGGCCGCACGCGCCCGGACGTCGGAACGGAATCCAAAGCTTCCGGAACGCTTTCCAAATCCGGCGGAACGAAATCCAAATCCGACGGAACAAAAACCAAATTTTTCGGAACGAATTCCAAATCGAATTCCTTCCGTGAAGTTAGCCTTTTCAAGGGGTTGCGACGACATTTGCGCGAGTCTCCGCCTCTTGGCGCGACGCCGCGGCCGTTTGGCCCGCGCTCGCCTCCCGGGCGTCGGCCGGCGCCGATTGTCATGGTCGGGGCATAGCCCGTCGAAAGACGGGCGTCTCGACGCCCTTTGTCCCGGCCATCCACCTGGTCATGCTGCAAGATCACCTCCCGATTTGACGCGTGCGGGCCGCCCGGTCGATGGCCCTCTGCCGTCGCCTCGGGCGCCGCCACCGATCCCCGTTCCATGCCTGCTGTCATGCCTGCCTCGCTCTCCGCCGCTCTTGCGGATTTCTCGAAAGCTGAAGCGTAACATGGACTTTGGGAATCAGGAAGGAAATGTCGGAATTCAACTGGCGGGTCGTTCGGCGATGGCCCCTTACTCGTCTTCTTGATCTCTTCTTCCGGCTCCGGAGAGGTGATAATTTCCTCGTCACCTTCCGCCCACTTGAACTTGGTCTTGTTGCGCCCGTCGTAGGCGTCCGTGATCGTTCTCACAGCGTCTCTGAACGATTTCGGCGACTTTGGCCTGCCGGTTCGGGGCGGATCGTCCATCACGTCGAAGAACGCGACTTTTCCAAAATCGTGAGCATCCACTTCGTAGAGGCCGACCAATATTCGCTCGAAAAGTGTCGGGTCGTCCGTAGACTTTTCGCGCCCCGCTCGATGACGAAAAATCCGGATCGCTTGCCCAAAACTGGAGGGCGCGAGCCTCCCTCCGTCGTCGCAAGCATCGAGGGGCAGATAGACCACTGCGCACAAGACGGCATAGGGCTGGCGCTCATGGTAATCCGCGGCCTCGGCGCGCAATTCATTGTCCACTCGCGTGTAATTCTTGGTGTAACGATTGGTTCTGGCGTCGCGAAAGTTGATGGTCTTGATGGAGACGCCGAGGCCAAGTCCGAGCTCCACGGTCGAATAGTTCACGTCGAGTTTCTTCGACCCCTTCCCTGTTCGTGCTCGCAATTCTTGTCCGTGACCCTCAGTGTCGGGAAGTATTCCTTCGAATGAGCCTCGCAGCGCATCGGCGAAACGCTGGGCCAGCGCACGCGACAGCGTTTCGGCGTAGTTCTTCTTGTGCACGGAGGAGAGCAAGGCAACCGCGTTTCGGTCGCCCGCCCAATGCAATTCCCGGTCCACGCGATCCTCGAACAGCGAGCCGAACTCGGTGGCGAATCGCGCGATCGAGGTGGATGACGTTTTGCTTTTGGCCATGCGAACTATCGCGCCTTCAATTTCCTGAGCTTTCGCCGCGCGACCCGAGCGTTCATCGCCTCGCATTCCCAAACGACGACGACCCGAAACCCCATCGAATGCAAGGCACGCGTCTTCGCGTCGTCGCGAATCCGGTTTGCCTCGAACTTTTCCTCCCAGAACGCCCTGTTGCGGCTCGGAACCGTTGCGCGCTCGCAGCCCGAGTGATGATGCCAAAAGCAGCCGTTTACGAACACCGCCCAGCGAAGACTCTTGTTCGCGAAATCCGGCGACCCCGGCAGCGAGCGCACATTTCTCCGATAGAACAAGCCGAGCCCGCGCAGGACTTCGGCGACTTGGTCCTCGGCTTTCGTTCCGACTTGACGGACGCGCCGCATCAATTCGGACCGGGCGGGGTCCGTCGGTGGTACGTATCGAAGCTGGATCATTCGGCGGCGAACAGCGTTATCGGCGTGCCGGCGACGAAGTTGTCGATGAATTGAACGTGCTTCAAATGGCCGCGCACTCGATCCTTGAACCCGGGCACGAAACGAAGCGAGCTCTTGTCGATGCGAGACAGAAAGCCGGCGGTCGCCCGAGCCGACAGAAGTTGCGGTTCATGCCGCAAGAACTCGTGAAGCGGCTTGCGGCGGCGCCAAGTGGGAAAGGCGGAAATCCGCACCTCACGGCGGATCGCGCCGTCAAGTCGCGCGGCCCGGGGCCAGTCGGAGATTCTCAACGGGGCTGCGTCTCTGGACTTGTCGTATGCGCCCGGGTTCGCCAATCGGCTGCCTATCCATTCGGCCACCGGCTTGGTCACGGCGTTCCCGACCAGAGACCAGCGCATGGAAGCGCGCCCGTTCTTTTCGGCAGGCTTCGTCCAATCCACCCTGAATCCCTGAAGCCGCTCCGCATCCCGAATGTCCGGCGTTACGATTTCGCCGCTCGGAAGCAGAATTGCAGGCGGCGAGGGGATGCCGATCGTCGAACCGTTCTTCAACGTCGGAACGCAATCCGCGCCCCAGCCGAGTCCGCGGGTTCCCTCGGTCCAATAGAATCCATCGCGCATGGGTGTCCAACGCCGTGTTCGTAACGGACGGTTCTGCGTCGTCGAGCAGGAGGACGTCCGCCGGGTCGCCGTCCAGGCTTGCGAGGAAAAAGACCCGCTCTCGGCGCTGCGGAACGAATGACCCTAAATTCGGCAGTTGGCTCTGATCGTCGTTCGTGAAGCGGGGGGGGTTCAATCTGCGGTTGCGTCAAGATGGACATAAGCGCGGCGGCGCGCGCAGGGCGCGGCCTTTGAGGAAGGCTTGAAAGGCGCGGGAGAGGATTTCGCGCCAACGCTGCCAGGGCGTCAACTGCTCCGCATTTGTGACCAACCGCCTCAGGAATAGGGCTACCGCTCGAAGCGCCTTTGCAGCGGGAACGGACTTGGCGTGCGTGCTGGCGATCTTGATCGTCGTTTGTCGCGCATGGCGCACCCGTTCGGCGATGGCGTGCAACAACAATGGCCGGCTCGTGATCGCTTCTCGGTGACGATCCGGCTCGGCCAAGCGCGTGAAGATGTTCCACCAATCATAAAACAACGCCACGAGGCGGGCCGCCAGACGACAGCGCGCCAGGTCATGCGTGACGAAGCCGCCCCAGCCCCATTGGTTCTTCAACTCGTCGAAGACATTCTCTCCATCGCCGCGGTCGCGATAGAGCTGGCCAAAGCTTTCCAGGGCCTCGGCGAGCGTGGTCGCGAGAACCTGATATTCCCACATCTCCTCGCTCGCACCGATGTCGAGGAAGGCGAGCCGAGGCGGTCCATCCTCGTCCATCGCGGGCGTCGCCAGCGCGCCTCTCACGCGCCGCCGCAATACGACGACGCGCCGTTGTCGGCTCCAGCCTTGCAATCGAATCTCGGTCCCCTTGGCTTGCCAACCTTGGCCCGAATCGACCCAATCACTCTGCCCCGAAAGACGCTCGATCGCGCGTTTGACGTTGGCGGTCAGCCGTAGCTTGAACAAATACGGCAAAGCGCGCCGCTCGGCTTCGCCCATGATCCCCTCATTGCCGAAGCCCTTGTCGCCGCGCAAAAGAGAAGGCCAACAATCGCGCGGCGTTCGGTCCAAGAGCGCCCAAAGGCCAGGCGCGCTGTGATTGGAAGTGTGCTCGTCGCCCGCGCTCACATCCACCTCGAGAACCAATCGCGTCCCCGCCATCGAATAGGTGTGATAGCAGTGGCTGGGCCGCCCAGGCTTCTTGGGATTGTAGCCGACCACCGCTCCTTCCTGATGGCCGTAGAGCGGCTTCACCGTCGTATCGACGTCGAGTATCCACGGCTCGCTCAAAAGCGGCTCCACGCAATGGTCGAGATGACCTCGTAGCCAGTTCGCGCCCGCTTCTTCCTCGATCGCCGCGAACGCCCGCCGAACCGCGTCCTCGCTGACGATCTTGCTCATGTCGAGAAGCTCGGGCAACACGCGGTCGCTCCGCAGCGCCGCGATATGCGCGTAGCGCTTGTGCCCGGCCAACATCGACAACATCGCCGTCCCCAGCACGTCGCGCTTCTTGGGCGCGTTCGGACTGGTGTAACGCAGCGGGCAATCCGCCACCAACGCCTCGAACAACCCCGCGGTCTTCAGAAAATCGATGAAGAACGGCAATTGCCCGAGCGGCGTAAACGCCGCTTCATGATCAAACTCGACCCGAATCGAACCGGCGAAACTGTCGACCACGACGCCCACGCCCGACGCGTCGGGTTCAACCGGAGATTGTTCACCCGACGGGTGAGCCCCAAAGCGCGCGAAATCCTGTCCCATGCATATGAAAATGAATGATTCTCAGCCCCCGGAAAACGCCTCAACCGCCGAATTTAGGATGACAGCGAGTTCACCACACGATAGGCCCAGCGGTATCCTCGCGCCTCAAATGCCGAGACGAGCCTGTCCATTGCGCTTCCGCGATCGAGGCGCAGCATGAACGAGACGTTTTCGAGCAGCACCCAATTCGGCCGGCTGCTGTCGATCAATCGGAAAACTTGCCCGACCAGCCCGGATTTTTCGCCGTCGATTCCGGCCGTCTTTCCAGCCTGGCTCAGGTCCTGACAAGGAAAGCCCGCTGTCAGCAAGTCGATCGTCGGAAGCGAAATCAGCCGAGTGACATCGCCCGCATTCGGGATGCCCGCAAAACGGGCCGCGAGCACAGCGGCAGCGGGCGCCCAATTCTCTGAAAACAAAACGTTTTCGTGCCCAGCCGCATGGAGGCCGAGCTCGAGCCCTCCTATCCCGGTGAAAAGCCCCGCAACCCGCATCTGCCGCCCTCGAGGCCTTCAGTGTTCCCGAATCGTTCAGGGTTGGCAAGATAATCCATGACGCGTCCAATGGAAAATCAATGCCCAGAAAAGGCGTGCAAATGGGTCGTTTCACTCGATCCCTACCATGAGGTCCGCTTCTGGCGCGGCAAAGGCGAACCAAAGAGGGGTTTAATAACGCGTAAACGAAATTCCAGGACGATCTCGCCGACCAGCACAGGAAGCTTGGCATTCCGGTCTGGTCCGGTCTGGAAATTCGGCAAGGGCGGCGCGAAAGCGCCGCCGCCTGCACGATGAATTCCCGTCCGACCGTCAATGGCAATAGTTTGTCGCACCTGCAAAGTCCGTCCTATTAAGAATCGGACGGCAAGACGGGCATCCGGGAACTTTGAAATTCACCAAAGCAGCGCTACTCCCTCACTCATCCCCTCATTTTTCACCGTATGCTGAAAATTGCAATGAAATCAGTATGTTAATGGTTATCTGTGACATTTATCTAACTTATTGATTTCATTGACGAAAATCGAAATGAGGGGATTCTTGAGCGCTACTCCTTACAAAGTTTATATGTTGATCGCTCTATCCCAACATTCGAGCAGTACGCGAGCAAAGTCGTCGCTGCGAACGCCCGCCCGAATATTCTGACCGGTAACTGGAACAATAAGAATATCTTCGCGGCTGCCCCGTAGCATTTCCTTTGTAACAGTTTCCGTAAAGCCATTCCAGGAAACAAGGAAGCCCACTGTCGCGCGACGGCTTCGGTTTTCGAGTTTCTGCTTGAAAAGGACAAAGTCGTTCTTCCCACACCACCCCGTCCAGTTTTTACACTCGGCGAGGATCACCGCGCCCTCGCGACGCAGTCGAGGATCGTCGCTGCCGTTCAGAATTGAAATGTCAATTTCCTCCGTCTCGGTTCTTATGCGGCCAGTTACGGAAAGACCCGGCACTGATGCGAACAGCCTGCTACAGAGCTCCTCGAGAGAGCGGCCTTTCTCGTCCGCCGTCTTGGCGGTCCCGACAGCGTCGACTAAAGTCTCAACGCTTTGAGAGCCCCACCCTGATAGGCCAGCGGCGATCTCCGCCAAGCGCCGACCGACCTCGTCGGTCGCTTGTCGCGCAGTCTCCTCAACTTCGCCAGCAATTCGTCGGATCTCGTCATAGGCCCGACGCAGGTTCGTTTCGGCCGTATCGACGCGGAAGATCAACGACACATAAGCCCCATCGTCGTCATAGTGAGTTATCGCAACATCGCCATGGACACGGTTGCGGAGTTCTACCGCACGCCGGACGAGGTCAAGATATTGCTCGAGCCCAATTGATTCATACCAGTACTTGCGCGTCCACGTGTGGTCGGCCTCGCCAAAGACACGAGACCCCTCGCGCCGGAGCGTCCCGCTCCATTCCAGCTGAACGACACGGTTGAGCCTCTTGCAAAATTCATCGAACGCGGCGAATTTTCCCTGTGTTTGCGGGGCGGAGCGGCCGGCGCTCAGGCTGGCGCGGGCCTGAGCTGCGTGAGGCGGAGTATTTGATCGACCGCGAGTGCCGCCACGCCGAACACGAGGTGGCATTTGACCTTGATCGCGCCGCGCACGCGCACGGACCGTGCGCCGAATTCATCCTTCAGTCGGGCGTTGACGCGTTCGGCCAGGGTGCGAAAATTAAAAATGACGTCGTCCGGATCGGGCATATGGATGAGTTTCATGCGCTCGACTTCTTTGGCCCATTCGGCCTTGGCTTCGTGCTGGGCGCGAAAGTTGCGATCGATGATCGGCGCATGGTCGAGCGCCTTGCTGTGGTCATGGATGGCGGCGGCGTCGTAGGCCGCATCCATTAGATCGTAGAGATAGGAGACGCGGGCGCCGGTCATGGTCATCAAGGGAATGGCGACCTGACTGTCGTGGACGGAAGCCGAGGTCAGTACGCAGGAGACCGGGATTTGGCCGCAGGCGACATCCAGATGCAGTTTGTAGCCGATCCAGGTTTCCTTGTAGCCCTTGCTGTTCTTCTTGGAGCCGACATCGCACGCGGTGGGCAGATCGGCGAGCATCTGATCGAGGTTCTGCGTGGTCTGCCGTTCGAGGCGCGTCGGCTCGGGTTTTGGCCGTTCCTCGTCCTTGCGCGGGCGTCCGCGCTTGCGCGTCGGCTGAGCGCCATCGGGCGGCGGCGGATCCTCCTTTTTGTCGTTCGGCTCCGTCTTGACCGGCTTCTCGCGCGCCTCGATCTCGGTGGCGTCGCGCGCGATCACGCCGACGATGCGCCCGCCGAGCGAGCGCTCGATCAGCGCCGCGTGCATCTTGTCGGGCAGATCGCCCTGCGCAAACTCCGCGAAGGCGCGGGAAAAGGTAGCTTCCGATGGCACTTGCGAGCGTCGTTCCCAACCGAGAATGCGACGCAGCGACTTGTCGACATCGAGGCGCTCGATCAGAGCGGTGGTGGTAGGAACGCCCAGCACCGCCTTGGCGACGAAAGCCCTGGCGAGGGCGCGGCGATCGTCAGGCGGGCGGCCGGCGCCTCGGGGCGGTTCGGGAACGAAGGCCTCGAGGCCGATCACGTCGAGGGTCGTGACGAGCCGCCCGAGCGCTTCGGTCATCGGGTCGACTTCCTCGCGAAGCCAAGGAAACAGATAGCCCTGGATGTGGTTCCAGCGCGCTTTCATAGCGTCGAGAGGATCGTCGGTCATTGCTGTTGCTAGGGATCAGGACGATAGAATCGACACTATATAGAAATATTTCTCACAGTAAAGCGGAATATTTTAGAATATTGCCTTGACAACCGTTGGATGGAGTCTAAATATATTGCCTCGATTTGAGAGGGGTTATGAGAGGCGTTCCAAATAATTTTGCAACTGGCTCCTCAGAAAGACAATCGACGATGCTTCCAGGTCGCGTGAGGATTTGAATTCAATCGAGCCTCTTCCAGGCTAAACCTCGACCACCAGCACATGCACGTGCGGCTTCTTGCCCCAGACGCCGTTGACCGAATTGCGCACCGCGCGCTCGATCGCGCTCGACAGGAAATCCGGGTCGCGCCGCTTGCCGCGCGGCAGGCCCTCGAAGGTCTCGAAAATCGCCGCGTCGATGATCCCGTCGAGGGCCGCCCCCTCGCCGGTGCGCTCCGGCAGTCCTGCGATCATGACGTCCGGATCGCCCGCCATCTCGCCTTTCGGCGTCAGCGCCAGCGCGATCGAGACGACGCCAGCGAAGGAGAGTCTACGCCGCTGCGCCACGCATTCCTGGTCGGCGGGCAGCAGGATCTCGCCGTCCTTCAGGCGCCGCCCGCGGCCGATCTTGCCGATGGCCGCAACCTCGCCGGGCGCGAAGCGCACGAGGTCGCCGTCGAAGGCGCGCAAGACCTGCGGCACGCCCTGCGCCTTGGCGAAGGCGGCATGCTCGGTGAGGTGGAGCGCCTCGCCGTGGGCCGGCACGGCGATCGTCGGCCTGAGCCAGCCGTACATTTTCGCGAGCTCCGCCCGGCGCGGATGGCCGGAGACGTGGACCAGCGCGTTGCGGTCGGTGATCACCTCGACGCCCCCGGCGAGAAAGGCGTTGACGAGCCTGCCGACCGCCTTCTCGTTGCCGGGGATGGTGCGCGAGGAGAAGATGACGGTGTCGCCCGGGCTCAGCTCCGCGGTCGGGTGCTCGTCCTCGGCCATGCGCGAAAGCGCCGCGCGAGACTCGCCCTGGCTGCCGGTGGCGAGCGCCAAGATCTTGTCCCGCGGCAGGCGCTCGAACGCGTCCATGCCGACGAACTGCGGCACACCGTCGAGCATGCCGCATTCGCGCGCGACCGCGACGACGCGCTCCATTGCGCGCCCCAGAATGCAGACCTGCCGGCCCGCGGCGAGCCCCGCCTCGGCGGCCGAGCGCAGGCGCGCGACGTTGGAGGCGAAGGTCGTGACGACCACCCTGCCCTTCGCCTTGCGGACGAGGTCCGCGAGCACGGCGGCGACGTCGCGCTCGGACGGGCTTTCGCCCTCGCGCAACACGTTAGTCGAGTTGCAGACGAGCGCGAGCACGCCCTCGTCGCCGAGCGCCTTGAGCCGCGCCTCGTCCGTCGGAACGCCGATGACCGGGGTTGGATCGATCTTCCAGTCGCCGCTGTGAAGGACGAGGCCCGCCGGCGTGCGGATGGCGAGCGCCGAGCTTTCCGGGATCGAATGCGCGACCGCGACGAATTCGACGTCGAACGGGCCTACCGCGACCCGCGCGCCCGACTTGACGATCTTGATGGGAATTTTGGGCGCGCCCGGCTCGCCGAGTCGCCGCGCCTCGGCGAGGCCCGCGGCGAAGGGAGACGCATAGACCTGCGCGCCGAGGCTCGGCCACAGATCGGCGAGCGCGCCGATGTGGTCTTCGTGCGCGTGGGTGATGATGATTCCGGCAAGGTCCTTCTTCACCTTCGCGATGAAGCCGACGTCGGGCATGATGAGATCGACGCCGGGCAGGTCGTCGCCCGCGAAGGAGACGCCGAGATCGACCATCAGCCATTTGCGGGCCTTCGCCGGACCGTAGCCGTAGAGCGCGCAATTCATGCCGATTTCGCCGAGGCCGCCCAAGGCCGCGAACACCAACTCGCCGTCGTCCGTCATTCAGGCCGGGCCTTCCCGCGCAAGCGAAGCGGACGAAGCCGCCACGGGCGAGCCATCCGACTGAGGCGATATCCAGAGGTCCGCGGTTTCGATCGCCTCGATTCCGCTCTCCCCGCGAAACAGCAAACGGCCGTCACCGTCAAGCCCCTCGAACGTCCCCTCGCGCCGCCCGCTCCCGTTTTCGATGCGGACCCGCCCGCCGATCCCGGCGGCGTCATCGAGCCAGGCCGAACGAATGGCGGCAAATCCTTCGCCCGCCCGCCACGCGCCGAGCGCCTCGTCGAAACGGACGATCAGCCTCTCGAAGAGCGCCGTCGAATCGATCGCGCCCCCGCCGGCACGCGTCAGAACGGCCGTCGGATAGCCGACGCCCTCGGGCGCGCTGAGGCAATTGACGCCGACGCCGACCACGCAGACGAGGCCTCTTTCCGGGAGCGACGCGCCCTCGACCAAGAGCCCCGCGCATTTGGCGCCGTCGCAGACGAGATCGTTCGGCCATTTGAGGCGCGCGCCCGCCGCGCCGAGGTCTTCGGCGGCGCGCGCGAGCGCGACCCCGGCAACGAAACCGAGCTGCGGCGCGATCGCCTGCCGGCATGGATCGATCAGCAAGGCGCTGGCGTAGAGATTGCCCCTGGGCGAGACCCAGGTCCGTCCGCGCCGGCCCCGGCCGGCGGTCTGCTCCCCGGCGACGACCCACAGCCGCCCCGGATCGCCGGCGACCGCCTGGCGGCGCGCCTCCGCGTTGGTCGAGTTCGACCGCGTCGAAGCGGGCGACGCGCCAGCCGGCGAGCGCGCTCCGCGTCTCCGGCCGCGCGCTCAAAACAGCGTTTGCGCCGCCGCCATCGCCGCGTTGGTCAACAACGAGGGCGCGAACACGAACGCGATGATCAGCACCGCCGCGATCGCCAGCACGACGCGGGCGACGGCGCCCGGCCGGTCGAACGCCTTGGCCGGCTCGTCGAAATACATCAGCTTGACGATGCGCAGATAATAATAGGCGGCGACCGCGCTCGCCAGCACGCCGATGACCGCGAATCCATAGAGACCGGCCTTGATGGCGGCGGCGAACACATAGAATTTCGCGAAGAACCCGGCAAGGGGCGGGACGCCGGCGAGCGAGAACATCATCGTCGCCAGGAAGAACGCCATTGCCGGATCGGTGCGCGCGAGGCCGGCGAGATCGCCGATCGTCTCGACCGCCTTGCCGCCGCGGCGCATCGAGAGGATGGCGGCGAAGGTCCCGAGCGTCATGACGACATAAATCGCAAGATAGACGATTACGCTCTGAACGCCCTCGACCGTTCCGGCCGCGAGCCCGACCAGAGCGTAGCCCATGTGGCCGATCGACGAATAGGCCATCAGCCGCTTGAAGTTGGTCTGGCCGATGGCGGCAAAGGCGCCGAGGCCCATCGACGCGATCGACACGAAGGTCAGGATCTGCCGCCAGTCGTTGGTGATGCCCGGGAAGGCGGTGAAGGCCACGCGGACCAGGACCGCCATCGCCGCTACCTTCGGCGCGGTAGCGAAGAAGGTCGTCACCGGAGTGGGCGCGCCCTCGTACACATCCGGCGTCCACATGTGGAACGGCACCGCAGAGATCTTGTAGGCGAGTCCCGCCAGCACGAACACGAGGCCGAACAGCACGCCGATGCTCCGGTGATCATGCACTGCGGCGGCGACGTCGCTGAACGACACCGAGCCCGCATAGCCGTAGATGAGCGAAGCGCCATAGAGGAGAATGCCCGATGAAAGGGCGCTGAGCACGAAATATTTGAGGCCCGCTTCGGTGGCGCGCAAGTCGTTGCGCCGATAGGCGGCGATCACGTAGAGCGCGAGGCTCATCAGCTCGAGGCCGAGATAGAGCGCGATGAAGTCGCCGGCCGAGATCAGCATCAGCATGCCGAGCGTCGACAACAGGATCAGGACCGGGAATTCGAAGCCGGCGATGCGCTCGCTGCGCATGAACTCGAGCGATAGGAGCAGCGTCACCAGGGAGCCGACCAGCGCCAGTCCGCTCATGAAGCGGGTGAACGCGTCGTCGGCGAAGGCGCCGTAAAAGGTGATCCCCATCGGCCGATTCTTGGCGACGACAAGAATGAACACGAGCCCGAGGAGCGCCACCGAGACTTCGGTGACGAGATTGCAGGCGCGCTCTCCTCTCAGTGCGCCGTACAGCACGAGCAGCAGCGTGCCGAGCGCCAGCACCGCCTCGGGCAGGACTACCGGAAGAGAGATGGCCGTTACGTGCATGGGTTGCTCGTTCTCAAAAAGGGTCCGGGCTTCTGGTCACAGGCCCGCGGTTTTCGTCGCCGTCATCGCGTGCTCGACGCCCCTGAGGATCGTCTCGATCGAAGCCGAACTCGCGTCGATGACCGGTTGGGGGTGCACTCCGAAGTAGATGACCAGGAGGCCAAGCGGCAGGAGGGTCGCGATCTCGCGCGGCGCCAGGTCGACGATCGACCTCAGGTTCGCATGCTCGATCACGCCGAAGATGACCCGGCGGTAGAGATAGAGGGCGTAGGCTGCCGACAGGATGCTGCCGGTGGTGGCGAAGAAGGCGACCCAGGTGTTCGACTGGAACGTGCCGATGAGGGTCAGGAATTCGCCGATGAAGCCCGAGGTGCCCGGGAGCGCGATATTGGCGAGGGTGAACACCATGAAGGCGACCGCATAGAGCGGCATGCGCTGTACGAGGCCGCCGTAGTCGGCAATCTCGTAAGTATGCATGCGGTCGTAGAGGACACCGGCGCAAAGGAAGAGGGCGCCCGAGACGAGACCGTGGCTGATCATCTGATAGACCGCGCCCTGTACCCCTTGCGTGTTGGCGGCGAAGATGCCCATCGTCACGAAGCCCATATGGGCGACCGACGAATAGGCGACCAGCTTCTTTATGTTGTCCTGCGCTAGCGCGACGAGCGAGGTGTAAATGATCGCAATCACCGACAGGGCGTAGATGAGCGGGGTGAAGTAGTGCGAGGCGTCGGGGAACATCGGCAGCGAGAAGCGGATGAAGCCGTAGCCGCCCATCTTGAGGAGAATGGCGGCCAGGATCACCGAACCGGCGGTCGGCGCCTCGACGTGGGCGTCGGGCAGCCAGGTGTGCACCGGCCACATCGGCAACTTGACCGCGAACGAGGCGAAGAAGGCGAGCCACAGCCAAGTCTGCATCTTCGGCGCGAACGCCGTGTGGAGCAGAACGGTGATGTCGGTCGTGCCCGCCGTCCAGTACATCGCCATGAGCGCCAGCAGCATCAGCACTGAGCCGGTGAACGTGTAGAGGAAGAACTTGAACGCCGCATAGACGCGGTTTCCGTGGCCCCAGATGCCGATGATGAGGAACATCGGGATCAGGCCGCCCTCGAAGAAAAGGTAAAACAGCAGGATGTCCAGCGCGACGAAGACGCCGATCATCAGCGTCTCCATCACCAGGAAAGTGATCATGTATTCCTTCACCCGGCTCTGGATCGGGGTCCACGAGGCCACAATGCAGATCGGCATCAGGAAGGTCGTCAGCAGGACGAAGGGCATCGACACGCCGTCGACGCCGAGCTTGTAGAGAATGACGTGCGAGAACCAATCATGCTCCTCGAGGAGCTGGAAGCCCGGGTCGGCCGGATTGAACCGCCCCCAGGCGACGAGGCTGAGGACGAAGGTGATGAGCGTTGCGAAGAGCGCGATCCAGCGCGCGTTGCGCTTGGTCGCCTCCGTCTCGCCGGGCAGCAGGAGGATGAACGCCGCCCCGATGAGCGGCAGGACGAGGAGGCTCGAGAGGATCCAAGAACCGGACATCAGAGGCCCCCTCCGCCGAACAGGTACCAGGTCGCGAGCGCCGCCACGCCCAGCAGAATTGCGAACGCATATTGATAGATGTAGCCGGACTGAAGCCGGACAGCGCTTCTGGTGACGTCAAGGACGCGGGCCGACACCCCGTCAGGCCCGAAGCCGTCGATGATCGCGCCGTCGCCGCCCTTCCAGAAGAGCCGGCCGATGGCGAAAGCCGGACGCACGAAGATCGCGTCATAGAGCTCGTCGAAGTACCACTTGTTGAGCAGGAAGCGGTAGAGCGCCGGGAAGGCGTCGGCGAGCCGCTTCGGCGCCGCCTTGTCGACGAGGTACATGTAGATCGCGACGACGAGACCGCCGAGCATCATCAGCGTCGGCGACAGCGAGACAAGCGCCGGGACGTGCTCCATCTCATCGAGGATGTGATTCCCCTGGCCGATGAACAGCGAGTTTCGCCAGAACTCCGAGAAGCCCTCGCCGATGTACCAGTGCCGGAAGGCGACGCCCGCGAACGTCGCGCCGAGCGCCAGACCGGCGAGCGGGATCAACATCACCAGCGGCGATTCACGGACAGGATGATCGCCATGTCCGTGGTCCTCATGGCCGTGCGCGTGATCGTCTCGCGCCTCGGCCGGCAGTGAAGACGCCCAGTCGCCGCGACGGCCGAAGAACGTCATGAACACGAGCCGCCAGGAGTAGAAGGCGGTCAGGGCGGCGGCGATATCGACGCACCAGAACGCATAGGTCGCGCCGAAGCGATGAGAAGCGAACGCGGCCTCGATGATCGGGTCCTTCGACACGAAGCCGGCAAAGCCGATCGGCGTGAACGGGACGCCGACGCCGGTCAGCGACAGCGATCCGACGACCATCATCCAGAAGGTGAAGGGCATCTCCGTGCGCAGGCCGCCCATGCGGCGCATGTCCTGCTCATGGTGCATCGCCGTGATGACCGAGCCCGCGCCGAGGAAGAGGAGCGCCTTGAAGAAGGCGTGGGTGAAAAGGTGGAAAATGCCGAGGCCGTAGCCGCCGACCCCGAGGCCGACGAACATGTAGCCGAGCTGCGAGCAGGTCGAATAGGCGATGACGCGCTTGATGTCGTTCTGCACCAGTCCCACGGTCGCGGCGAAGAAGGCCGTCGTCGCGCCGACGATGAGCACGACGCTGAGCGCGGTCGAGGACATCTCGAACAGCGGCGACAGGCGCGCGACCATGAAGACGCCCGCCGTCACCATGGTCGCGGCGTGGATCAGGGCCGAGACGGGGGTCGGGCCTTCCATCGCGTCGGGAAGCCAAGTGTGCAAGAGGAACTGCGCGGACTTGCCCATCGCGCCCATGAAGAGGAGCAGGCAGGCGAGGGTCGCGGCGTCCCAGTCGAAGCCGATGAAATGAACCGTCTTGCCGGCGAGGGCGGGCGCGGCGGCGAACACCTGGTCGAACGTCACCGAGCCGGTCAGCGT
Organism: uncultured Alphaproteobacteria bacterium; assembly: GCA_963805295.1. GTDB lineage: Bacteria > Pseudomonadota > Alphaproteobacteria > Rhizobiales > Beijerinckiaceae > Roseiarcus. The sequence continues at coordinate 108,418 of CAWDTW010000091.1, forward strand.
ATAGGTGAGGAAGATGCCGAGCGCGAAGCCGAAGTCGCCGATGCGGTTGACGACGAAGGCCTTGATCGCCGCGGCGTTGGCGGAGGGGCGCTCGTACCAGAAGCCGATCAGCAGGTAGGACATGAGACCGACGCCCTCCCAGCCGAAGAACAGCTGCACCAGATTGTCCGCCGTCGCCAGCATCAGCATGGCGAAGGTGAAGAGCGACAGATAGGCGAAGAAGCGCGGCCGGCACGGGTCCTCGGCCATGTAGCCGATCGAATAGACATGCACGAGAAACGACACCGTCGTCACGACGACCAGCATCACCGCGGTCAGCGTGTCGATCCGCAGCGCCCAGTCGACGGCGAGCTTGCCCGAGGTGAACCAGTTGCCGACCGGAACATGCGCGCCGGCGCCGGCCGCGACCTGAAAGAAGGCGATCCACGACAGGACGAAGCAGACGGCGAGAAAGCCGGTGGTGACGACTTCGGCGCCGCGCGCGCCGATCCAGCGGCCGAAAAGGCCGGCGATCAGGAAGCCGAAGAGCGGCAGGAAGACGATCAGTTCGTACATGGGTCGCTCAGCCCTTCAGCGAATTGAGGTCTTCGACCGCGACCGAGCCGCGATTGCGGTAGTGGGCCACGAGAATCGCCAGCCCGATCGCCGCCTCCGCCGCCGCGACGGTGAGGACGAACAGCGCGAAGGCCTGCCCGGTCAGATCGCCAGCATGGGTCGAAAAGGCGACGAGATTGATGGCGACCGACAACAGGATCAACTCGATCGACATCATGATGATGATGATGTTCTTGTGGTTGAGGACGATGCCGGCGACGCCGATCGTGAACACGATCGCCGCGAGCGTCAGATAGGCGGAGAGGTCCATGGGTCGATCCTTCAGATGCCGGCGCGCGAGGGAACCTTGCGCAGTTCGACCGCGGTCTCGGGTGTCCGCGCGACCTGGGCGCCGACGTCCTGGCGCTTGACGTCCCGCCTGTGGTGCACGCCGATGACGATCGCGCCGATCATTGCGGTGAACAGGATCATTCCCGCCGCCTGGAAGAAGTAGAAGTAGTGGGTGTAGAGCACCTCGCCGAGCGCGGCCGTGTTCGACAGCGTGCCCGACGGCGTCGCGGCTTCACCGGCTTTCGGCGAAACGGCCCAGCCCGAAACGACATAGATGAGTTCTGCGGCGACGCAGAAGGCGATCAGCAGTCCTTGAGGCAGATAGTCGACAAAGCCCCGCCCGAGCCGGGCGAAATTGACGTCGAGCACCATGACGATGAACAGGAACAGCACCGCGATCGCGCCGACATAGACGATAATGAGGATCATCGCCAGGAACTCCGCCCCCATCTGCACAAAGAGTCCTGCCGCGTTGACGAAGGCGAGGATCAGGAACAGCACGGAGTGGACCGGGTTCCTGGCCACGATGACGGCGAGCGCCGACCCGACGAGCATCGTCGAGAAAATCCAAAAGTATATCGCCTCGGCCTGCATCGTCAGCCTCTTAAAATACTTTCACCCCGACCCGCTCCCGCACCCAGGCGACAGTGGTCGATCCCTTCTCCCGCCTGCGCGAGAAGGCGGCGCCATAGGGCGTTCGGAAGAACGCCCGTCCTATGACGGGCTAAGGCGCCGGATGAGAAGTCTCGCCCTGCCCTCGCCCTGCCCTCGCCGTAACCCTCACCCCGACCCTCTCCCGCGATCGGCAGAGGGGGACCAATCACCGATACGGCGCGTCCAGCGCGATGTTGCGCGCCAGCTCCCGCTCCCAGCGGTCGCCGTTAGCAAGCAGCCGGTCCTTGTCGTAATAGAGCTCTTCCCGCGTCTCGGTCGCAAATTCGAAATTCGGCCCCTCGACGATGGCGTCGACCGGGCAGGCTTCCTGGCAGAAGCCGCAATAGATGCACTTGACCATGTCGATGTCGTAGCGCGTCGTGCGGCGCGTGCCGTCGTTGCGGCGCGGCCCGGCCTCGATGGTGATCGCCTGCGCCGGGCAGATCGCCTCGCAGAGCTTGCAGGCGATGCAGCGCTCTTCGCCGTTGGGATAGCGGCGAAGCGCATGCTCGCCGCGGAAGCGGGGCGACAAGGGCGACTTCTCGTTCGGATAGTTCAGCGTCGCCTTCGGCTTGAACATGTAGCGGACGGACAGCGCGAACGCCGCCAGAAACTCGGAGAGGAACAGCGACCGGGCGAACTGGTCCAATCTGAGAGCCATGTTCGTCTCCCTCAACCCGAAAAGTTGGCGCCGAGGCCGGTGAACTCGAGCACGGCGGCGACGCCGAAAACCATGACGAGCGAGATCGGCAGGAACACTCTCCAGCCGAGGCGCATCAGCTGGTCGTAACGATAGCGCGGCACGAAGGCCTTCACCAGCGAGAAGCAGAACACGACCGACCACATCTTGATAAGGAACCAGATGACGCCCGGAACCCAGGTGAGCGGCGCGAACGGCAGCGGCGGCAGCCAGCCGCCCAGGAACAGAACGGCCGTCATCGCGGACATCGACAGCACCGCGACGAGCTCGGTCAGGAACTGCAGCAGGAACAGCGAGGCGGAATATTCGACCGAATAGCCGGCGACGAGCTCAGATTCGGCTTCGGTCAGGTCGAACGGCGGCCGGTTCGTCTCGGCGAGCGCGGAGACGAAGAAGATGATGAACATCGGCAAGAGCGGCAGCCAGAACCAACCGAGGATGCCGAAGCGCGTGTCCTGGGCCCGCACGATGTCGGAAAGATTCAGGGAGCCGGCGCACATGACGACGGTGACGATGACGAAGCCGATCGAGACCTCGTACGACACCATCTGCGCCGCCGAGCGCAGCGCCGACAAGAGCGGATATTTCGAGTTCGACGCCCATCCGGCCATGATGATGCCGTAGACGCCGAGCGACGAGACGGCGAAAATATAGAGGATGCCGACGTTGATATCCGCGATCACCCAGCCGTCTGCGACCGGAATGACCGCCCAGGCCGCGATCGCCAGAATGACCGACACCAGGGGCGCCAGAACGAACACGCCCTTGTTGGCGCTCGCCGGAATGATCGGCTCCTTCAGGATGAATTTCAAGAAGTCGGCGTAGGGCTGGAGAACGCCCCAGGGGCCGACCACGTTCGGGCCGCGCCGCAGCTGCACCGAGCCCCAGATCTTGCGCTCGAGATAGATGAGAATCGCGGTCGAGAGCAGCAGGCAGACGAGCAGCAACAGGCTCTCGAGCACGTAGCGCAGGGCCGTCCCGAAGTCGCTCTCGTGCATCCAATGGCCGAAGGCCGCCAAATAGCCGCCGCTGAAGAGGAGCCACAAGAGCGCCACGACGACGACGGCGGCGGCGAGCGCGCCGACGCCGAAGATGGCGAGCCACGGCGACGAACCGGGCCGATAGGGAGATGCGCTGCTCATCGGTTCGGGCCTATTCCGCCGCTTGGCGCGCACGGCCCTGCGCCAGGGCCGAACACTCGGCCATGACGCGCGAGGCGCGCGCAATCGGGTTGGTGAGGTAGAAGTCCTGAACGCTCGAGGCGAACGGCGCCTTGTCGACCGCGCCCGAGAGCGCAGAGACGGCGACGAGCGCGGCCGCGTCGGCCGGAGTGATCGCGTCGAAGCGCACGAGATGCGGGTAGGCGGCAGCGAGCGTCGCGCGCAGTTGCGTCAGCGAATCGTAGGGGAGCCTGGCGCCGAGCGCGTCGGACAGCGCGCGCAGGATCGACCAGTCCTCGCGCGCGTCGCCCGGCGGAAACACCGCGCGTTCGGCGAACTGCGGGCGGCCCTCGGTGTTGACGTAGATGCCCGTCTTTTCGGTATAGGCCGCGCCCGGGAGGATGACGTCGGCGCGATGGGCGCCGCGGTCGCCGTGCGTGCCAATATAGACGACGAAGGCGCCCGGCTGAACGTCGATCTCGTCGGCGCCGAGATTGAAGAGAACGTCGAGCGCGCCCGCTCTGGCCATCGACGGCGCGTCGAGCCCCCCGTCTCCCGGCGCTAGGCCGAGATCGAGGCCGCCGACGCGCGAGGCCGCGCTGTGCAGCACGTTGAAGCCGTTCCAGCCGTCCTTGACGACGCCCGCGGCGAGCGCCGCCTTGGCGAGGCTCGCCAGCACCGCCGCGCCGTCCGGCCGCGCGAAGGCTCCCGCGCCGATGACCAACATCGGCTTCGTCATGCCCGCCGGCGGCTTCTCCGCCACCTGCGCGAGCGTGTCCGGCCCGGCGCCGAGCCAGTTGTACTTGTAGGTCAGGTCGGCCAGCTCGCCGATGACGCCCGTCAGCACGCCCCCCTTCAGCCAGCGCCTGCGGATGCGGGCGTTGAGCACCGGGGCTTCGCGGCGGGGGTTCGAGCCGATGACGAGAATGGCGTCCGCCTGATCGACGCCGGCGATCGTGGAATTGAAGAGGTAGGACGCGCGCCCGAATTTCGGATGAAGCTTCGAGCCGTCCTGGCGACAGTCGATGTTGGGCGAGCCGAGCTTGGCGATGAGGCCCTTGAGGGCGAACATCTCCTCGACCGTCGCCAGATCGCCGACGATCGCGCCGATCTTCGACGGCGAGGCCGCCTTCACCCTGGCGGCGATCGCCGCGAAAGCCTGCCGCCAGCTCGCCGGCTTCAGCTTGCCGTCGACGCGCACGTAAGCGCGGTCGAGGCGCTGCGTCTTCAGGCCGTCGACGATGTGGCGCGTCTTGTCGGAGATCCATTCCTCGTTGATCGCGTCGTTGACGCGCGGGAGGATGCGCACGACTTCGCGGCCGCGCGAGTCGATGCGGATCGCCGAGCCCAGCGCGTCCATCACGTCGACCAATTCGGTCTTGGCGAATTCCCAGGGGCGGGCGTGGAACGCGGTCGGCTTCGAGGTCAGCGCGCCGACCGGGCAGAGGTCGACGACGTTGCCCTGCAGTTCGGAGGTCAGCGCGCTCTCCAGATAGGAGGTGATCTCCATGTCTTCGCCGCGGCCGATCGCGCCGAGTTCGGGGACGCCCGCCACTTCGGTGACGAAGCGCACGCAGCGCGTGCACTGGATGCAGCGGTTCATCACCGTCTTGACGAGCGCGCCGACGTATTTGTCCTCGACCGCGCGCTTGTTCTCGAAGAAGCGCGAGGAGTCGGCGCCGTAGGCCATCGCCTGGTCCTGCAGGTCGCACTCGCCGCCCTGGTCGCAAATCGGGCAGTCGAGCGGATGGTTGATGAGCAGGAACTCCATCACGCCCTGGCGCCCCTTGCGCGCCATCGGCGAATTGGTCTCGACGACCGGCGGCTCGCCGTTCGGGCCCGGGCGCAGGTCCTTGACCGCCACGGCGCAGGAGGCAGTCGGCTTCGGCGGACCGCCCTTCACCTCGACGAGGCACATGCGGCAATTGCCCGCGATCGACAGCCGCTCATGGAAGCAGAAGCGCGGGACTTCCGCGCCCGCGGCCTCGCAGGCCTGCAAAAGCGTGTATTCGGCCGGAACGTCGATTTCCTTGCCGTCGATGATGATCTTCCTCATGCTCCTCTCGCCCCGTGTCCCTCCCGCCAATCGGCAACGAAATCGGTGACGACAACCCCGTCGATCGTTGCGCCTTCGCGGCGCGCGCCCATGCGCCCGCTCATCCGCATTTCCGGCTCGCCCACAGCTTGATGTGCGGCAGGTGGCTCCAGCCGAAGGCAAAGTCGCTGTCGCCGTGCATCGTCAGATGTTCGAGCCGAGCCTTCGCCTCCGAAACGTCAGGAATATGCCGCCGCGCTATCGGCCACATGACGAAATGCGGCGTCGCGAGCTTTTCGAACCAGCCGCCCTTGCGATTGTAGAATTGCTTGTGGACCGTCGCCCAGACGAAGCGCTCCAAAGCTTCGACGCTCTCCCAGACGGACATGTTGACCAGCATGTTCGGATCGTCGAAGGGCCTGAGCGCGGTCGCGTTGTTGCTTTCGTCCTTCAGCCGCCAGACGAACCCCGGGCTCCGCTCCGCGAGCGCGTTGACGCGATCGAGATTGTCCATGAAGCCGGCCATGTGCGGATCGTCGAGCGCATGGAGCGGATGGCCGACGTTGAGCTGAGCGATATGGCCGTCGTCCATGTCCCCTACTCCGCCGCTTCGCGCACGGGCTCGCTCGCCGGGTTGGCCGAATAGCAGTCTATGCGGCGCTCGATCTCGGGGCGGAAGTGGGCGATGAGGCCCTGGACCGGCCAGGCGGCGGCGTCGCCGAGCGCGCAGATGGTGTGGCCCTCGACCTGCTTCGTCACGTCGAGCAACATGTCGATCTCGCGCTTCTGCGCCCGGCCCTCGGCCATGCGGGTCAACACCCGCCACATCCATCCGGAGCCCTCGCGGCAGGGCGTGCATTGGCCGCAGCTCTCATGCCTGTAGAAGTACGAGATCCGGGCGATGGCGCGAACGATGTCGGTCGACTTGTCCATCACGATCACCGCCGCCGTGCCGAGGCCGGAGCGGAGCTTGGCGAGCGAATCGAAATCCATCGGGCAGTCGATGATCTGAGCCGCGGGAACGAGCCGCACCGACGAGCCGCCGGGAATGACGGCGAGCAGATTGTCCCAGCCGCCGCGCACGCCGCCGGCATGCTTCTCGATCAGCTCGCGGAACGGGATCGACATCGCCTCTTCGACGTTGCACGGCTTGTTGACGTGCCCCGAGAGACAGAAGAGTTTGGTGCCGAAATTGTTCGGAGCGCCGAAGCTCGTGAACCATGATGCGCCGCGGCGAAGGATCTCAGGGGCCTGCGCGATCGACTCGACGTTGTTGACCGTCGTCGGGCACCCGTAGAGCCCCACGCCGGCGGGGAACGGCGGCTTCATGCGCGGCATGCCCTTCTTGCCCTCGAGGGACTCGAGCATCGCCGTCTCTTCGCCGCAGATGTAGGCGCCCGCGCCATGATGGACGTGGATGTCGAACGGCCAGCCGTGGATGTTGTCCTTGCCGATGAGCTTGGCTTCGTACGCCTCGTCGACCGCCGCCTGGAGGCGCTCGCGCTCGAGAGTGTACTCCCCGCGCACATAGATGTAGGCGGCGTTCGCGCCCATGCCGTACGAGGCGAGCAGCGCGCCCTCGACCAACGTGTGCGGATCGTTGCGCAGGATCTCGCGGTCCTTGCAGGTGCCGGGCTCCGACTCGTCGGCGTTGACGACGAGATAGTGCGGCCGTTTCGGATCGACGTTCTTCGGCATGAACGACCATTTGAGGCCGGTCGGGAAGCCCGCCCCGCCGCGCCCGCGCAGGCCCGAGGCCTTCATCTCGGCCACCACCCAGTCGCGTCCCTTGTCGATGATCGCCTTGGTCCCGTCCCAGTTTCCGCGCGCCCGCGCGCCTTTCAGGCTGCGGTCGCCGAAGCCGTAGAGGTTGGTGAAGATGCGATCCTCGTCATCCAGCATCGCTCAGTGTCCCGGGTTCGCGTCTAGGCGAGGCGCGGCTGCGGGCTGATCGTTCGCCGGCGCCGGCGCGGGCGCGCTCGCCGGTCCGCTTCGCCCGTCGACGCCATAGAGCGTCGTCAGCGCGGTCAACCCGCCGACCGGCTCCGAGCAGACGCGGCCGATCTGCGAGCCCGTCTTGACGGGCCGGCCTGCCGCCAGATCGTCGAGCAGCCTGGAAAAATTCTCCGGCGTCAGGTCCTCGTAATAGTCGTCGTTGATCTGGACCATCGGCGCGTTGCAGCAGGCGCCGAGGCACTCGACTTCGTTCCACGAGAACATGCCGTCGGCGGTCACGTGGCCCGGCTCGCCGATGCGCTTGCGCAATACCGCCTTGATGTCCTCGGCGCCGCGCAGCATGCAGGGCGTCGTGCCGCAGAGCTGCACATAGTGGCGCCCGACCGGGGCGAGGTTGAACATGCTGTAGAAGGTCGCGACCTCGAGCACCCGGATGTTGGGCATATCGAGGATATGGGCGACCTTTTCGATCGCCGGCTTCGGAAGCCAGTATCCGCTCTGCGCCTGGGCGCGCCACAGGAGCGCGAGCACCGCCGAGGCCTGGCGGCCGGGCGGATACTTGGCGATCTCCTTCTCCGCCCACGCCTGGTTCTTGGGCGTGAACTCGAAGCTCTCGGGCTGCTTTTCGGCGAGTCGGCGGACGGACATCGATCACGGGTTCCCGGCTTCGAAGGGTATCGGATGGGGCGTCATCGCTCGGCGCCTCCGCGCGTGTCGGCGATGACGAAGTAGAGAGCGACCATCGCGACGCCGATCGCGATCCCGACGTCGGTCTGCGGCTGGATGAGCGGCTCCCCGCCGGCGAGCCGCATGCCGCCGATGACGACCGCGAACGACAGCGCGCCGGAGACGATGAACCCCGCGCGGCTCTTCAGCGATTCGAGAACGGTCACCGGTCGACCTCCCCGAACACGATGTCGAGCGAGCCGAGGATCGCGCTGACGTCGGCGAGCATGTGCTTGCGGCAGAGAAAATCCATCGCCTGCAGATGGGCGAAGCCCGGCGCGCGCAGTTTCACGCGATAAGGCTTGTTCGAGCCGTCCGACACCAGATAGACGCCGAACTCGCCCTTCGGCGCCTCGACCGCCGCATAGACCTGGCCCGCCGGCACCCTGTAGCCCTCGGTGTAGAGCTTGAAGTGATGGATGAGCGCCTCCATCGACGTCTTCATGTTGCCCCGCTTCGGCGGCACGATCTTGCCGTCGTCGGTCATGATCGGCCCAGCGCCGCTCGTCGAATTCAGCTTCTCGCAGCACTGTTTCATGATGCTGGCCGACTGGCGCATCTCCTCCATGCGGACGAGATAACGGGCGTAGCAGTCGCCGTTCCTGCCCACGGGAATGTCGAAATCCATCTCCTCGTAGCACTCGTAGGGTTGCGCCTTGCGCAGGTCCCAGGGCGCGCCGGAGCCGCGCACCATCACGCCGGAGAAGCCCCACGACCAGGCGTCCGCCAGCTTGACGACGCCGATGTCGACGTTGCGCTGCTTGAAGATGCGGTTTCCCGTGAGAAGGACCTCGAGGTCGTCGCAGACTTTGAGGAACGGATCGCAGAAGGCGTAAATGTCGTCGATCAGCTTCGGCGGCAGGTCCTGGTGGACGCCGCCGGGGCGGAAGTAGGCCGCGTGCATGCGCGAGCCGCTCGCGCGCTCGTAGAAAACCATCAGCTTCTCGCGTTCCTCGAAGCCCCACAGGGGCGGCGTCAACGCGCCGACGTCCATCGCCTGGGTGGTGATCTGGAGGAGATGCGACAGCAGCCGCCCGATTTCCGAATAGAGCACGCGGATGAGCTGGCCGCGGCGCGGAACGGTAATGCCGAGCAGCCGCTCGACCGCCAGCGCATAGGCGTGCTCCTGATTCATCGGCGCGACGTAATCGAGCCGGTCGAGATAGGGCACGTTCTGAAGATACGTGCGCGCCTCCATCAGCTTCTCGGTGCCGCGATGCAGCAGGCCGATATGCGGATCGACCCGCTCCACCACCTCGCCGTCGAGCTCGAGCACGAGACGCAGCACACCGTGCGCCGCCGGATGCTGCGGCCCGAAGTTGATCGAGAAGTTGCGGAGGATCGGCTCGGTCATGCGCGCGTTCCAAGCGGCGGCGCTGGTGGGCAATAGGCAGTAGGCAGTAGGCAGTCTGTCAAGCTGGCGGTATTGCGAGAATCGTTCATGTCAGCGCTCCTCCGCGCTTCGAACGCCGCGCGCGAGGCCGAGCAGCATCCGACCGATCAAATCGCAGTTCGAAAGCGGCCGCGCAGCCTTTTCGAAACTGCCAAACTTCAACCACTGAGCCAAAATCAGGTGGGTCTCCAACTCCTTCAGAGAGCCCTGAGCGTTTCGCAGAAAGCTAATGTAGGAACCGACGCTGTTCCTGCCGTACCCCTCCGCGATGTTTGCGGGAATCGAGACAGCCGCCCGTCGAATCTGTGACGTCAGACCGTATTGCTCCTCCCGAGGAAACTCCCCGGAAAAGTGATAGCAACCATCGACTAGCGTCATCGCATCCTGCCAAACTTTGAGATCGCGATAGGATCTGATCTCGCTCACCGACCGCCGTCCCCCTATCGCCTACTGCCTACTGCCTACTGCCGACTGCCGTCCTTCGCCTTCTCATCCCCCGGCAGCGGCGGCCCTTCCCACGGGCTCAGGAAATCGAACTGGCGGAATTCCTGATTGAGGCGCACCGGTTCGTAGCGGACCCGCTTTTCCTGGTCGTCGTAGCGCACCTCGACGAACCCGGTCATCGGGAAGTCCTTGCGCAGAGGATGCCCGTCGAAGCCGTAGTCGGTGAGGATGCGGCGCAGATCGGGATGGCCGACGAACAGGACGCCGAAGAAATCGTAGATCTCGCGCTCGTACCAGTCGGCGCCGGGATAGACGGCGGTCGCGCTCGCGATCGGCGTCTCCTCGTCGGTCATGACGGTGACGCGAATGCGCCGGTTCAGTTTCGGCGACAGCAGGTGATAGACGACGTCGAACCGCTTTTCGCGGTCCGGATAATCGGCGCCCGAGATGTCGATGATCGAGACGAACTGCCCCGCCGGATCGTCGCGCAGGAATTTGAGCACGTCGATGTTTCGGCTGGCCTCGACGGTCAGCGTCAGTTCGCCGAAGGCGAAAGTCGAATGCAGCACCGCGCCGGGCGCCGCGGCGGCGACTTTCGCGCCGATGGTTTGCAGCAGGTCGTCCATTCGATGCGTCTTTCGTGCTTGCCAGCGGCGCGTCAGCGCTCGATCGTCCCGGTGCGGCGGATCTTCTTTTGCAGCATCAGCACGCCGTAGAGCAGCGCCTCCGCGGTCGGCGGACAGCCCGGAACGTAGATGTCGACCGGCACGATGCGGTCGCAGCCGCGCACCACCGAATAGGAATAGTGATAGTAGCCGCCGCCGTTGGCGCAGGAGCCCATCGAGATGACGTAGCGCGGCTCCGGCATCTGGTCGTAGACCTTGCGCAGCGCCGGCGCCATCTTGTTGGTCAGCGTGCCGGCGACGATCATCACGTCCGACTGGCGCGGGCTGCCGCGCGGGGCGAAGCCGAAGCGCTCGACGTCGAAACGCGGCATCGACAGCTGCATCATCTCGACCGCGCAGCAGGCGAGGCCGAAGGTCATCCACATCAGCGAGCCCGTGCGCGCCCACTGGATGAGCTCGTCGGTCGAGGTGACGAGAAAGCCCTTGTCGGCGAGTTCGTCGCTGATCGCGCCGAAAGTGGCGTCGTCGGCGCCGAGCGGCTTGCCGGTCGACGGATCGAGGAGGCCCTTCGGCGCGGGCGCGACGATCGGATTGGCGCTCAATCCCATTCCAGCGCTCCCTTGTTCCACTCGTAGACGAAGCCGACCGTCAGCACGGTCAAGAACAGCATCATCGACCAGAAGCCGAGCGGGCCGATGTCATGGAAAACGATCGCCCAGGGGAAGAGGAACGCCACTTCGAGGTCGAAGATGATGAACAGCAGCGAAACCAGATAGAAGCGCGCGTCGAAGCGCATGCGCGCGTCGTCGAAAGGATCGAAGCCGCACTCGTAGGCCGACAGTTTTTCCGCGTCCGGCGCCTTGAAGGCCACGATGAACGGGGCGATCAGCAGCGCGCCCGAGATGAGCGCCGCCAGGATGACGAACACGACCAGCGGGAGATAGTCGGAAGTGAGGCTCGGCATCGGCCTGGCTCGCGGGTTTCGGTCGAACGGGCGCGAGGGAGCGCAACGTCATTCCGACGCAGGCCGCTCCCGTCGCCGCAGGCCTATCGCAGCGCAGCGAAGCATGCAAGGCGAAAGGCGGCGCCTTAGCCGCAAGTCGCATGCCCGCAACAGATAGGCCCATTGCGGCTTTTGCATGCGTCCGCGTCCGCCGCTCGGGCGGGCGCCGCGACACTTTCTTGAAGTGGAAATTGGCGAGAGAGACGGGACTTGAACCCGCGACCTCCGGCGTGACAGGCCGGCGCTCTAACCAACTGAGCTACTCCCCCGCGAGGGGTGTGCGCAGATAAGCCCGCCGCGCGCCCAAGTCAATACACGCGCGCGTTTCTGGCGCGGCGAACGGCGCCCAATCGCGACGCAGTCATTGTTCGGGCGTTCCGGCCTTCCGCAAGCCATCGACGCGGCGCGCGAGCGCGGCGGGCGCAAAGCCGCATCTCGGGTTTCCCGGCTGCAAGGCCCCAATAAAACCAGGCTTCGAGCGCTAAAACTGGCTCGTCGCGAACGACCAGCGCCGCATTTCCTCGCGGGTGAGAACGTGCACCGTGTCCGGCGGCAGCGATTCCGCCATCTGCACCAGCGCCGGGTTGACGCCCATCCGGCGGGCGTATCGGCTGAGCACGGCGATCATCGGCGCGTCGGCGAAGCTGCGCGTCACATGCGCCGGGCCGCCCCATCCGCCGCCCTCGCTCTCGACGATCGACATCCGGTGGAGCGCAACTTCGCTGCCCGGAGGCGCGACGCGGCGGACCGCGCCCATCATCGCATAAACGCAGGCGGACAGGCATTCGCCGACATAAGGGCCCGCGTCGCGGCCAGCCTCGTACCGGCCGACGACGCCGGCGACCCGAAGCTCTCGCAAGATGTGGCCGAACACCATCGAAGCCACGACGTTGCCGCCGCGCGAGTTGAAAAACACGACGCGGCGCAGCTTCTTGTCCTCGCTGCCGGACTTGAGGAAATCGACGAACGCCTGAGGCGTGTCCGTCTCGATCACGCCGTCGGCGACGATCACATGGGGACAGCGCGCGTCGCAGTCGCCGGTCATGAGCGGCTCGGCGCGGAACGTCATCGAGCCCGACTCGGCCAGAGCCGCGGCGGGCCCGATCGTCCCGCAAAGAGCGAGGATCAAGCCGAGCGCGGCGCGCCGGCCGCGGCGCCTGGTGGGCGGTGACGGGCTCGAACCGCCGACCCTCTCGGTGTAAACGAGATGCTCTGCCAACTGAGCTAACCGCCCCTGTTTGCCGTCGGGCCTCAGACTATAGGCTCGCGCGCGCCCCGCCAAGCGCGGCGGAGGCGATCGGCGGCGAAGAAAAGGGCGGCCCGACGGCCGCCCCTCGCTTCGCTTCTCGATTGTCGCAAGGCGGAAGAAATCGCCTACTTCCTGCCGGATTTCTTGTTGAGGCTCGCCTTCAGCGCCGCGCCGGGCTTGAAGCGGGCGTTCTTCGAGGCGGCGATCTTGATTTCCTTCCCGGTCGCAGGATTGCGGCCCTTGCCGGCGGCGCGCTCGCGCACCGAGAAGGTGCCGAATCCGACGAGACGGACCTCTTCGCCCTTCTTCAGGGTCTTTTCGATGCCCCCCAACATCGCTTCGAGCGCGGCGGCCGCGCTCACCTTTGTCAATTCCGCTTCCGTCGCGATGTGATCGACGAGCTCAAGCTTGTTCATCGTGCCCTCTCCTTTCGGCTGCGGCGCCTCTCTGTGTGAGCGCCGTTATCTTGCGCGGCCCTGTTCGAAGCCACGCGCCCATGTCCGTCCCTCTTTGCGACGGCGTTCCAGCGCCGCTCCCGCGCGAATCGACGGCTGAGTTCGTGTCATTGCTCACCGTTTCGCCGAGGAAACGCAAGAGTTTGCCGGGATCGACCGCAAAAAAAGATACGTTTTGAAGGCGAATCGGGCCGCAGACGCAAAAAAGCGCCGCGAATCCCTGGGATTCGCGGCGCCTGAGCACTGCCAAAGTCTCCGGGCGGGCCGTCCCCCTCCGCCGTCCTTCAGACGCTCGCCGTCAGTGCGCGACGAGGCCCTGACCGGCGTCCTCCGGCGGAGGGCCGGCGGGCGCGACAACGCCGACTTCCTCCTCCCACACGATCGGGATCGGCTGGCGCACGAGCGCATGCGTCAGCACTTCCTCCATGCGCGAGACCGGCACGATTTCGAGGCCGGTCTTGACCGAGTTCGGAATCTCGGCAAGATCCTTGGCGTTCTCTTCGGGGATCAGGACCTTCTTGATGCCGCCGCGCAGCGCCGCGAGCAGCTTCTCCTTCAGGCCGCCGATCGGCAGCACGCGGCCGCGCAGCGTGATCTCGCCCGTCATGGCGATGTCGCGGCGCACCGGAATGCCCGTCAGCATCGAAACGATGACCGTCGCCATCGCGACGCCGGCCGACGGCCCGTCCTTCGGCGTCGCCCCCTCGGGAACGTGCACGTGGATGTCGCGCTTGTCGAACAGGGGCGGCTCGATGCCGAAGTCGACCGCGCGCGATCGGACGTAGGACGCGGCGGCGGAAATCAACTCCTTCATCACGTCCTTCAGGTTGCCGGTCACCGTCATGCGGCCCTTGCCCGGCATCATGACGCCTTCGATCGTCAGAAGCTCGCCGCCGACCTCCGTCCAGGCGAGCCCCGTCACGAGCCCGACCTGATCGTCGGCCTCGATCTCGCCGTAGCGGTACTTCGGCGGACCGAGGAATTCGGCGACATTCAGCGCGTTGACGACGATCTTCTTCCTCTTGCTCGTCAGGATCTCCTTGACCGCCTTGCGGGCGAGGTTGGAGATCTCACGCTCGAGATTGCGAACGCCGGCCTCGCGCGTATAGCGGCGGATGAGCTCCATGATGCCGCTGTCCTCGACTTCCCATTCCTTGGCGTCGAGACCGTGCTTGGCCATCGAATTCGGCAGCAGATGGCGCTTGGCGATCTCCAGCTTCTCGTCTTCCGTGTAGCCGGCGATGCGGATGATCTCCATGCGGTCCATCAGCGGCGGCGGAATGTTGAGCGTGTTGGCCGTGGTGACGAACATCACGCCGGAGAGATCGTAATCGACCTCCAGATAATGGTCGTTGAATGTGGCGTTCTGCTCCGGGTCGAGCACTTCGAGCAGCGCCGACGACGGATCGCCGCGGAAATCCATGCCCATCTTGTCGATCTCATCGAGCAGGAAGAGCGGATTCGACGTCTTGGCCTTGCGCATCGACTGAATGACCTTGCCGGGCATCGAGCCGATGTAGGTCCGCCGGTGGCCGCGGATTTCCGCTTCGTCGCGCACGCCGCCGAGCGACATGCGCACGAATTCGCGTCCAGTGGCCCTGGCGATCGACTTGCCGAGCGACGTCTTGCCGACGCCGGGCGGGCCGACGAGGCAGAGGATCGGGCCGGTCAACTTGTTCGCGCGCTGCTGCACCGCGAGATACTCGACGATGCGCTCCTTGACCTTGTCGAGGCCGAAGTGGTCGGCGTCAAGGATCGCCTGCGCGGCAGGCAAGTCCTTCTTGATCTTGGAGCGCCGCTGCCACGGGATCGACAACAGCCAGTCGAGATAGTTGCGCACGACGGTGGCCTCGGCGGACATGGGCGCCATCTGCCTGAGCTTCTTGACCTCGCCCAGCGCCTTCTCGCGCGCTTCCTTGGTGAGCTTGATCGACTTGATTCGCCCTTCGAGCTCCGACATCTCGTCCTTGCCCTCTTCGTCGCCGAGCTCCTTCTGGATCGCCTTCATCTGCTCGTTGAGGTAGTATTCGCGCTGCGTCTTCTCCATCTGGCGCTTGACGCGCGTGCGGATGCGCTTCTCGACCTGCAGGACCGAGATCTCGCTCTCCATCAGTGCGAGGCATTTCTCGAAGCGCTTGGCGATGGAGCGCATTTCCAGGATCGCCTGCTTGTCGGCGAGCTTGATCGCCAGATGCGAGGCGATCGTGTCGGCGAGCTTGCCGTAATCGTCGATCTGGTTGACCGCGCTGACGACCTCGGGCGAAATCTTCTTGTTGAGCTTCACGTAGCTCTCGAACTCCGAGACGACCGACCGCGACAAGGCTTCCGCCTCGATCTTGTCGATCGGGTCGTCGGCGACCGCCGTGGCCTCGGCCAGGAAGTAGCTCTCGCCCGGAATGTAGCGCGTCACCTCCGCCCGAGCCGCGCCTTCGACCAGCACCTTCACGGTGCCGTCGGGCAGCTTCAGCAACTGGAGAACGCTCGCCAGCGTGCCGGCGGAAAAGATGGCGTCGGTGGCCGGATCGTCGTCGGCGGCGTTCTTTTGCGTGGCGAGCAGGATCGGCTTGTCCGACTTCATCACTTCCTCGAGCGCGCGAATCGACTTCTCGCGTCCGACGAACAGCGGCACGATCATGTGGGGAAAGACGACGATGTCGCGCAGCGGCAGGACGGGATAGAGATCGAGCGTCCCCGGGGCGATGGATTTGCGTTGGCTGGTCATGGCTGTCCTTTTGGAAGCCGGTTCAAGGCCGGCCCCTTGTTTGCATTGACGACGCCCGCCGACCGGGCGGGCTCTGAAATCAGCAGCTCCGCCCGTCGCCTTTGCACCCCGCCCGTCCGATGGCCCGAACAGGAACACAACGACCCCGCGACGCAATCTTCATGCCGCGTCGCCGAAATCCAACGTCTTCAGCCGAAGATGGGCCTCGGCCCCGACTCTTTCAAGCCGCCTGAATGACGGCGTTTCAGCCCGCGCGCTCGGCGCGCTCGGCGTAAATGTACAGCGGGCGCGCCTTGCCTTCGACGACCTCGGGTCCGATGACGACCTGCTCGACCCCGTCGAGGCCCGGCAGCTCGAACATCGTGTCGAGCAGAATGCCCTCCATGATCGAGCGCAGGCCGCGCGCCCCAGTGCGCCGCTCGATCGCCTTCTTGGCGACCACGTTCAGCGCCTCGTCCTGGAAGGTGAGGTCGGTGTTCTCCATTTCGAACAGGCGCTGATACTGTTTGACCAGCGCGTTCTTCGGCTCGGTCAGGATCTTCTTGAGCGCCTCCTCGTCGAGGTCCTCGAGAGTCGCGATGACCGGCAGGCGGCCGACGAATTCGGGGATGAGGCCGAATTTCAGCAGGTCCTCGGGCTCGACCTCGCGGAACACTTCGCCGGTGCGGCGGTCGTCGGGCGCCTGCACTTTCGCGCCGAAGCCGATCGAGGTGCCCTTGCCGCGGGCCGAGATGATGCGCTCGAGGCCCGAGAAGGCGCCGCCGCAGACGAAGAGGATGTTGGTCGTGTCCACCTGCAGGAACTCCTGCTGCGGATGCTTGCGCCCGCCCTGGGGCGGCACGCTGGCGATCGTGCCTTCCATGATCTTCAGGAGCGCCTGCTGGACGCCCTCGCCCGACACGTCGCGGGTGATCGAGGGATTGTCGGACTTGCGGCTGATCTTGTCGATCTCGTCGATATAGACGATGCCGCGCTGCGCCCGCTCGACGTTGTAGTCGGAGGCCTGCAGCAGTTTGAGGATGATGTTCTCGACGTCCTCGCCGACATAGCCGGCTTCCGTCAGCGTGGTCGCGTCGGCCATGGTGAAAGGCACATCGAGGATGCGCGCGAGCGTCTGGGCGAGCAGAGTCTTGCCCGACCCGGTCGGGCCGATCAGCAGGATGTTCGACTTCGCCAGCTCGACGTCGCCGTGCTTGGTCGCGTGATTGAGGCGCTTGTAGTGATTGTGGACCGCAACCGACAGAACGCGCTTCGCCTGGGGCTGGCCGATCACATAGTCGTCGAGGACCTTGCAGATTTCGCGCGGGGTCGGGATGCCGTCCTTGCTCTTGACGAGCGCGGTCTTGCTCTCCTCGCGGATGATGTCCATGCACAGTTCGACGCATTCGTCGCAGATGAACACGGTCGGCCCGGCGATGAGCTTGCGCACTTCGTGCTGGCTCTTGCCGCAGAACGAGCAGTAGAGCGTATTCTTGGCGTCGCCGTCGGCCTTGGCCATCGTCTTTCTCCATTCAGGCCGCTTGTCGTCCCACAGACCGCTCAGCCTAAACTAACCACCCTAGCGGAACGTAGCCTTCGACTCCACCTCGCCGTCCGCCCCGTCAAATCCTTCACCCCGCGGGGGGTTGTATTCGCCGGTTCGGGATTCGACAAGCAACCATTAAACTGCGAGCGAAATCAAGTCCGCAGGGTAAAATTGATCGCGGCAGAACGTCGCAAGAATCGAGCCAATTCCCCCGCGCCCGTCTCAGGCGGGGGCTTTCATCTCTTCCAATTCGACAGCGCGCTTGGTGGTCACCTCGTCGACGATGCCGAACGCCTTGGCCTCTTCCGCCGACATGAAATGGTCGCGATCCAAAGTCCTTTCAATGGCTTCGTAGCTTTGGCCGGTGTGATGGACGTAGATCTCGTTGAGGCGGCGCTTCACCTTGAGGATGTCCTCGGCGTGGCGCTGGATGTCGGACGCCTGGCCCTGGAAGCCGCCGGACGGCTGATGCACCATGATGCGGGAATTGGGCAAGGCGAAACGCGAGCCCTTGTCGCCGGCGGCGAGCAGCAGCGAGCCCATCGAGGCGGCCTGCCCGATGCACATCGTCGTCACCCTTGGTCGAATGAACTGCATTGTGTCGTATATCGAGAGGCCGGCGGTGACGACGCCGCCCGGCGAATTGATGTAGAGCGCGATGTCCTTCTTCGGGTTGTCCGCCTCGAGGAACAGCAGCTGCGCGACCACCAGCGAAGCCGAGACGTCCTCGACCGGCCCGATCATGAAAATGATGCGCTCGCGCAGGAGGCGCGAGAAAATGTCGAACGAACGCTCGCCGCGCGCCGACTGCTCGATCACGATCGGCACCAGGTTGTTGTAATAGTAATCGATCGGATCGCGCATTGGCTCTTTCTCTTGCGAGGATTGTTCGGCGGACGCCCTACCCAACATAGGCGTCCCCCGCCGTCCCGAAAAGAGGCGGAAGTCGCCCATATTCAAACAGGGCGCCCGCCGCCCCGCCACGCTCCTTCAATCAGCGCGTAGGCTGCTCCCCTCCGGCCGCCGCCGGCATTTCGTCGTCGATCGGCTTCAAGAGCTCGTCCTTGCTCACCTTGCGCTCATCGACCTTGGCGAGGCCGATGATGTGGTCGACGACCTTCTCCTCGTAGATCGGAGCGCGCAGCTCGGCCAAAGCCTGCTGATCGTTGCGATAGAAGTCCCAGACCTGCTTTTCCTGGCCGGGGAACGAGCGGGCGCGCGCGATCAGCGCCTGAGTCATCTCTTCGTCCGAAACCTTCACATCCGCCCTCGTGCCGACTTCCGCGAGCAGGAGGCCGAGGCGCACCCGGCGCTCGGCGATCTTGCGATAGTCGGCGCGGGCCGCCTCCTCCGTGGTGTTCTCGTCGGCGAAACTGCGCCCGGAGGCCTGCTGCTCGCGAATCACCTGCGCCCAGATCGAATCGAACTCCTGGCCGACCAGGCCCTCCGGCAGCTCGAAGGCGTAGTGCGCGTCGAGCTTGTCCAGGAGCTGGCGCTTGAGCTTGTCGCGCGAGGCGCGGGCGAAGTCCGAGGCGATCCGCGTGCGGATCATCTCCTTGAGCCCCTCGAGGCTTTCGAGGCGGAGGCCTTTGGCGAATTCGTCGTCGATCGCGAGCGCTTCGCGCGCCGCCACCGCCTTCACCGTCACGTCGAAGTCGCCGGTCTGGCCGGCGAGGGAGCGCACCGCATAGGTGTCGGGGAAGGTCGCGTGAATGGTGAGCTTGTCGCCGGCCGCGACGCCGAGGAGCTGCTCCTCGAAGCCGGGAATGAAGGTGTTCGAGCCCAGCACCACCTGGATGTCGCGGCCCATGCCGCCCTCGAAGGGCGCGCCCTTGATCGCGCCGTCGAAATCGACAGTGACGCGGTCGTGCATTTCCGCCTTGGCGCCCTCGGGCCTGTCCGTATAGGCGCGGCGCTCCTCGGCGAGGCGGTCGAGCGCGGAGTCGACGTCGGCGTCCTCGACGTCCGAGACCAGGCGCTCCAGCGAAATCAGGGAGAGGTCGCCGACTTCGAACACGGGAAGCACTTCCAGCGCGACCTTGAAGTTGAGGTCGCCGCGCGCCTCCAGCGCCGCGTCGATCACCGCCTGGTCGGTCGGAAGCTCCACCTTCGGCTCGCGGGCGAGGCGCAGGTGGTTGTCGTCGACGATCTTCTTGTTGGCGCTGGCGATCGCCTCTTGAACCACGTCCGCCATCACCGACTTGCCGTAGACCTTGCGCAGGTGCTCGACCGGCACCTTGCCCGGACGGAAGCCGTTGATGCGGACTTTCGTCTTGAGATCGGCCAGCTGTCCGTTCAGCTTCTCCGCGAGGTCGCTCGCCGGCAGAAGGATGTCATACTCCCGCTTGAGCCCCTGGCTCAGCGTCTCGGTCACCTGCATCGTCCAATCCGCCTTGCTTTCCTGGCCGAGGCTACCCTTAGCCGATTTTCCCTGTGTCGCCAAAACGTCATTTTGACCCGCGCCGACCGCATCTCGCGAGAAAAAGCGCCGGCCCAATCGACCTCGCGGGCGCCGGGGAGCTGGTGCGGGCGGAGGGACTCGAACCCCCACGACTTTGGTCACCGGAACCTAAATCCGGCGCGTCTACCAATTCCGCCACGCCCGCCGCCAGCGCCCTCGCGAGCGAGGGCGCCTCGAGCTTCGGGCGCGCTCTATATCAGCTTGTCCGCCGCGCGCCAGAGAAAAAAGGGGAATTGACCCGGCGGCCGGGCCTACGGCCGGATCACCGCGGCGATGGCGATGGTGAAGACCCCCGAGGCGAGCAGGAGAACGGTTGCGCGATCGGCGGTCTCGGCTAAGAAGAGCGGCGCCAGCGCGATGCGCAGGAGCGCAACGCCGAGGGTTGCGATACCCAGGGACAACACGAGTTTACGCATGGCGACGGCCTCCACGCAGGATCCCGCGCAAGTCTCGCGCCGGTCGAAACGTCCCGGAATGGCGCAGCCATGGCGCTGACCCGCCGCGCGATTCTCGGCGGAGGACTGGCTGCGGCCGCCTGGGGCCTCGGCCCCATTCGCGCCGAGACCCCCGCCCCGGCGGCGGCCGACGGGTTTCTTCTCTTCGAGGCTGCGCCCTCGCGCCTTGCGCTTCTCCCGCCTCCCGCCGACCCGGCCGCCGCTCTCTCCTACGCCGGGGCGACGCCGGGCCCGCTTCTCCGGTTGGAGAAGGGCGAGGAGCTGAAGCTTCGCCTCGTCAACAAGCTCGCCGAGCCGACCGCGCTGAGCTTTTCCGGGCTCCGGACGGCCAACGCCGCCGCCGGATACGGCGGCCTCACCGGGCCCCGGCTCGCGCCGGGCGCGAGCGCCGACCTCCGATTCACGCCGCCCGATTCCGGCTTCAACCTCTATCTGCCCCACAGCGGGGCGACCGACGCCGCCCAGCAGGGCCGCGGCCTGTTCGGGCCGATCCTCGTCGAGGAGGGCGAAAGGATCGACGTCGATGAGGACGTCGCGGTTGTGCTGTCGGACTGGAGCCTCGACGAGCGGGGACAGATCAAGGACGATTTCTCCGATCCCGCCTTCGCCCGTGGGCCAGGCCGCAAGGGCGGCCTCGTCTTCGCCAACGGCGCCGCCGCTCCCCTCGGCCTTGAGGCCCGGCCCGGCGCGCGGGTGCGCTTGAGGCTCGGCAACGCGGCGACCGCCCGGCTGGCGAATGTCGGCGTCGATGGCGCGAAGACCCTCATCGTCGCGGTCGACGGCCAGCCGAGCGAGCCGTTCGAGCCGTTGCGCAACCAGTTCCCGATGGGGCCGGGCGCGCGGTTCGAACTCGTGTTCGACATGCCGCGCGAGGCGAACGCCGCCGTGAGGTTCGTGCTCAGGGGCGAAGCGGGCGCGGCGGATCAGCCGTTCGTCACGATTGTGGCCGAGGGCGACCCAGTCGGCCCGCGCGCGGAGCCGGCCCGCCTGCCGCCCAATCCGGCTCTCCCGGTCGAGATCGCCCTCGAGGTCTCCCGCCGCTATGATTTCACTGTCACCGGCGGCGGCGCGGCGCCCTTCGCGCTGAACGGCGTAACCTTCGTCGACTGGTCGCCGAAGCCCGCCTTCGCCATTCCGCGCGGGGCGCCGGCCGTGTTCGCCATCGCCAACAAGACCGCGGTCGTGCAGGCGATGCGGCTCGGCGGCCATGTCGCGCGGCTCCTGCATTCGATGGACGACGGCTGGGAGCCCTACTGGCGCGACACCATCCTCATCCAACCCGGCCGCACCGCCCATATCGCCTTCGTCGCCGACAATGTTGGCAAATGGCCGATCGAGTCGGCGATCCCCGAGCATCGCGCGGCGGGGGTCGGCGGCTGGTTCCAGGTCGGATGAACCTTCCCCTGAAAGGTGAGAGACAAAAAACCAAGACCAGGAAATCTTGACGATTTGTTTCGCGCCCTGCGCCGCTTGCAGCTTCGCCAAAACCGGAATTCTCCCTGTTATCCCCTGCCAACAGGGGAACTCGGGCCGCGCCGCTATCCGAGTTGATGGATGAAACTATTGTATTTCAGTCACTTGGGAAAAATTGCTGGCGCGGCGGTCGAGCGAGATAACAGGAAATATTTCTCCCTGATCAGGGAGAAAACAGGCAGGCAAGCCGAACCCGGAAAACTGCTTTCGCGGTCTGCCGCGAGAGCACGTTAGTCAGAATTTCTAAAGTCCTGCTTGAAGTCGTCTGGGCGGGTCCGCGATTACCCGAGCGTTCCCTGATGAATTCCTATTTTATCGCGTCAGCATAGGTTATTCCTCCGGATAAGCCTGGCGCGGATCGGAGATGTCAAGAGCCAGCGCAGACGCCGCGCTCCGGCCGCCTGAAGGCGGCAGGCGGCCTCAGGGCTTGGACTCCGAGCGCGGTCAACCGGCCGATCCGAAAAGGCGGCGGTCCCAGAAAAACGGTTGATGCGGGCTCGCCTCGATGAGCCGAAACTCGGAGTGAGCGGGGTTGATCATGATGTTGTTGTCGAGCCGGGCGACCACGCTGGGCGCAATGAGGATGAGGCTCCGTTTCTGGTTGAACCAACACGCATGAGCCTAGGGGGAGCAAGAAAGAGGCTTATCACAGGCTTGACATGCGTACGGTTTCGCCGTACACTTGTAGGCATGAGGATTCGCACTGTCCGGCATAAAGGGCTCAAACGCTTTATCGAGGATGACGACGAAAGGGGCATCAGGCGCGATCTGGTTGGCCGGGTCCGGCGCGTCCTTACCGCCTTGCTGAGCGTCGAAACCATCGAGGGGCTGCAAGGTCCGCCCGGCTGGCGCTCCACCAGCTTGACCCGCGACCGGGCCGGGACCTGGAGCATTTCGGTTTCCGGCAACTGGCGCATCACCTTTGAAATCGCCAGCGACGAAATCAACAATCTTGACTTAGAGGACTATCACTGATGAGCGAAGAACTTGCAAAAGTAGGCATGAAGCCGTCGCATCCGGGCGAGTTTATCCGCGAGGAAATCCTTGCCGAACATGACCTGTCCGTTGCCGCCGCCGCCGAGATTTTAGGCGTGCGGCGGGCGACCCTGTCCGACCTCGTGAACTGCCACGCCGCCCTGTCTCCGGAAATGGCCTTGCGGATCGAGAAGGCTTTCGGGGTCAACATGGACATGCTGTTGCGGATGCAGGCGTGGTTTGACACCTACAATATGAGGCAGCGGGCCGGGGACATTGACGTGAAGCCGTTCAGCCCGCAGGGACCGCGATAAATTCAAGGTTTTTCACCGCTCAAGCGTAGCCTTCGGAACAAGCCGGTATTTGAATTGCGCGTCGTCGGGCGCGAGCAGATGCGCGACCTTGTCGACGGCCTTGACCGGCAACCCATGTTCGATGAGGACGATCAGCGCGACAGGTGAATGAGCCGCCGGAGACTTTGCCGAAAGTCCCAACACAGCCGCCACGTCGCTCGGCGCGAACATCACGCCCTCCGTTTCAGATGAGGCGGAACGTAGTCTCATCTGAGGCCACCATCAAAGGCGGAACGCTCGGGGGCGCAGGCGATAAAGTCCAAGACTGCCACCGAATTCTGCACTCTGTTCTGACGATTTCCGACGGAGGAGGTTCCCGACCGTTATCCGACGGCAGCTTCAGCCGAGCGAGACGTTCGAGCCCCTGCACAACCGGTTCCCGATGGGGCCGGCGCGCGCTTCGAGCTCATGGTCGACATCCCGAGCGCTGCGGCGAGACAGTGTCATAATCACGGCCCTAATTAGTGGTCAGAATCTGCGAATTGGTCGGCGCCCGTCCGGACCGGTCGTTAAACGGCCGCAATCGACCCTTTGCTGCCGTTCCTGATCGGTCCTATGAATGGGCGTGATGCGTAGAGTCGAGGTGTGGCGCGGTGGCGTTAGGCTGAGCATGTCTGTTCCCGCCCCTTTCGTCTGGCGGTGCCTTAGTGGCTTAGCCGTAGCTCCGTTTCCACACCCCGCTCATCGAACCGGACGTGCAGATTTCCCGCATCCGGCTCTCGGACAAGACCTCACGCCGTCTGTCGCGTGCGACGCCATCGGCAGTTTCTGAACATCATGTGGAGTTGATAGGTTGCCCAATCTCCATGTCCTTCGCCACGTTCTGCGTCTGTCTTGAACTGAGGTCCCTTCCCTCCGCCGGAGTTGCCCGGTTTCCGCGGTACTACGAACCTCTCCGCCACCCCAGAGCGCCCGGCCTGTCCCTCGCGGGCGTCCGGTTGGTCCTGTCATCCCTGACCTGACCACGCTTTGGGGCTTCCCGTGTTGCGCGCGCTTTCCTTGTGTACGTGCTGCCGCCAGTACCCCGGTGCAGCGGCTGGGTGTCGTCGTCGCTCATCTCACCCAGCCGTATCAGCCTTCCCCGAAATTGCGGTCGGGTCGGCCTGCACATCGACCTTTTCGAGGATTGCTCAGCGTTCACTCGCGTTGCGGCCCGCACACTTGCGCCGTCACCTATACGTGACCTGCTACACCGAAGGCTTCAGCCATTTTGTTACCTCCATGACTGCTCCGGTTGCTTCCGGCTGGAGCGGTTGCCGGGTGGGGCTTGCACCCACTGGAAAGCGCCGCCTTGTCACGGCGCACGCAAATAGCGGTCATTCACCGACGGTGTTGCCCCGGCGGGCCAACTCGACCTTAAACCGCCATCCAGCCACTGGCGGGCTGGGGCTTCCTCGGCCCGAACGCTTTGACCTGAATTCCGCATCAGGAAAATTCAAGTTCCCCGTTGGCCCTGAAGAATTAGGGAGATAGTCTCGGTTTGCGACTTAAGAACCATCACCAACGGGGTGCGCGATGCTGGCACAGGGGCTGCTCGATTTCCAGTATGAGGCCGATTTGTCCAGCCATGGATTGACGTCGCTGGCCGGGCTTCCCTTGTATCTCGAGCTGATCAAGGCCTGCGGCCTCGGCGGGGCGATCCAGCGGCATGTTCGGGCGGCCGGCGGCCAGGGCTGGCTCGACATCCAGATGGTTCTGGCGGTGATTTTCCTGAATCTCTCCGGCGGCGACTGCGTGGAAGACATCGAACGGTTGGAGCGCGACAGCGGCTTTTCGGCGATCCTGCGGGCGATCGAGAAGGATTTGCTTTCGCGCGCCGAACGGCGGTCGCTGAAAAGTCGCTGGCGGCGCGAGCGTGAGCGGGCGATGCCCTCGCCGTCGGCGCTGTCGGGCTGGCTGGAACGGTTCGATGATCCAGCCTCGCCCAAGGCGGTCGCGGGGATGGCGTTCATTCCGGCGGTGACGCAGGCACTGCGCGGTCTATGGCGAGTGAACCAGGCGCTGCTGGACTTTCTGCAGAAGCGTCAGCCCGCGGCGACGGCGACGCTGGACATGGACGCGACGCTGATTGAGACGCACAAGCGCGAGGCGCTGTTTTGCTACAAGAAGTTCAAGGCGTATCAGCCGCTGAACTGCTGGTGGGCGGAGCAGGGCGCGATGCTCTATTCGGAGTTCCGCGACGGCAACGTGCCCGCCGGACACGAGCAGTTGCGCGTCCTGAAAGAGAGCCTGCGCCATCTGCCGGACAGCGTGAGGACAGTCTCGTTGCGTTCGGACACGGCGGGCTATCAGGAAGAGCTGCTACTCTATTGCGGCGAGGGAAAAGACCCGCGCTTTGGCGTGATCGAGTTCGCGATCGGCGCCGACGTGACCGAGGCTTTCCGCGCGGCTGTGCGGACGACGCCCGAGAGCGCGTGGAAGCCGCTGATCCGCAAAACGGACGGCCAGCCGCAACAGACCGATCAAGAATGGGCCGAGGTCGTCTACGTGCCCAATTGGGCCGGGCACAGCCGCAACCGCGCCGATTACCGCTTTCTCGCGATCCGCGAACCGCTGCGCCAACTGGCGCTGGGCGACGAGGCGAAGCTGCCGTTTCCCACCCAGGCGTTCGGCCCGAAGGGGGTCTATAAACTGTTCGCCGTCGTGACCAACCGCACGGGCGCCGGCGAGGGCGTGATCTGGTGGCTGCGCGAGCGCTGCGGCAAGAGCGAGGAAGTCCATTCGGCGACGAAATCCGACCTGGCGGGCGGACAGATGCCCTCTGGGCTGTTCGGCGCCAACGCCGCCTGGTGGGCGCTGACGATCCTGGCGTTCAATCTAAACGCCGCGATGAAGCGTCTCGCGCTGGGCGAGAGATGGGCGGCCAAACGCATGAAGGCGCTGCGCTTCCATCTGATCGGCCTGCCCGGACGGGTGGTCAGCCACGCCCGCCAGCTGATCATTCGTCTGGGCGGCGGAGCCGAAGCGCTGGCCACCCTCCTCGACGCCCGCCAAAGGATCCGGGCGCTGGCGCAGGAACCGGCCGGATGAGCCCATACCGCGCGTTGCCGAGCGTAGACCTGATATCGCGTAGCGTTCCCTGGCGCGGCGACGACGCCCCGCGCCCGCGTCAAGCGAGCCCGACTTGCCCCGGTTGCACGCAATCATCGCCGGACTTGCCATGCGTGTCGACGAACGTCAGGAGGTGATCGACCCCTCGGGATTGTGACACTCGGACCCGTCAACGACCGCAAAATCGGTCACGCACCGGCGCGCGCGGTGATTTGTTCGGGAATTGTGGGCGATAGGTATACTTGTGGCTCAAGCCTTTCTTGTGCTATTCTGCATGACGCGTGAGGGCGCGCCGTGTCCGAAATCCGGAAGATCGCTGCGATTCTGGTCGCCGATGTAGTCGGCTACAGCCGGCTCGCGGGCGCGGACGAAGATCGAACTCTGGTGCGACTACGCGCCCTGCGCAGCGATCTCATTGACCCCACGATCGCGGTGCATAACGGCCGCATCGTCAAGCGCACCGGCGACGGAAGCATCGTCGAGTTCGCAGCGCAGTCGACGCCGTGCGGTGTGCCATCGAAGTGCAGAACGCGATGGTCGAGCGCAACGCCGGCGTGCCGGCCGATCGCCAGATCGAGTTCCGCATCGGCGTTCATCTCGGCGACGTCGTCGAGGAGAGCGATGGCGACCTGATGGGCGAGGGCGTCAACATTGCCTCGCGGCTGGAAGGGATCGCTCAGCCAGGCGCAAATCTGTCTGTCAGAGGACGCCTACCGGCAGGTGAGAGCCCGGCTCAATCTCGCGGTCAACGATCTCGGTGACAAAGAGCTCAAGAATATCGTCGAGCCGGTTCACGTCTATTCGCTGCATTGGCTCGACCACAAGCCCGCCGCCACCGGACGCCTTCTCCCGCTCGAAGACGAAGCCGCCTGACAAGACTGCTGCGCCGCCCGGGCCTGGGCGGTGCCAAAATCAAACAAAATGGGTATCCCCTTCACTGCCCCTGAGGGACGTGGTACGCTTGTCTGGTGGACACCGCTCGACACCCGGTCGCTGGACTTGATTAGCCGCGCACGTTTCAGGCGATGGACGAACGCTTCCGTGACGACGCGGCCTGCCGCGAGTACATCCGTCGTTTGCGCTGGCCTCGGGGATTCACCTGCCCCCATTGCGGAGAGGCGGGGGAGCCATGGGTGATGGCAGGGGGATGGCTGCGGTGTCGGGCCTGCCGCAAACAGACATCGCTGACCGCCGGGACGATCTTCGAGGGCACCCGTAAGCCGTTGCGGACGTGGTTTCTGGCGATGTGGTTCGTCATCAGCCAGAAGAATGGGGTCAGTGCGCTCGGCCTCCAGAGGGAATTGGGGCTTGGCAGCTACGAAACTGCCTGGACCTGGCTGCACAAGCTGCGCCGCGCCATGGTCCGGCCGGGCCGGGACCTGCTGTCTGGTACGATCGAGGTTGATGAAACCTATGTTGGTGGCCCGGAACAGGGTACGCGAGGCCGAGAAACCGAGAGCAAGGCCATCGTCGCCATAGCAGTCGAGAAGAACGGCCGGGGGCTTGGCCGCATCCGCCTTCAGCAGATCGGAGATGTCTCGACAGATAGCCTGCTTCCCTTCGTCCAAGGCGCTGTGGAGCGCGGGGCGATGGTTCACACCGACGGCTGGAGGGGTTATGCCGGACTGGCGGCGGCCGGTTACCAGCATCAGGTCACGGTCCTCAGCGGCGGCTCCGAGCCGGCCCACGAAGTCATGCCGCGCGTCCACCTCGTCGCCTCGCTGCTCAAGCGATGGCTGATCGGTACTCACCAGGGTGGCGTCCAGCATCAACATCTCGACTACTACCTCGACGAATTCACCTTCCGCTTCAATCGCCGCAGATCAAAGGCCCGCGGGCTGCTCTTTCATCGCCTCGCCCAACAAGCCCTCGCCGTTGGACCCGCGCCCTACAACGCCATCGTCAAGCCACCGGGTTCCAGCGACTCCCGGACAACGGGGCAATGAAGGGGATACCCAGTTCAAACAAAATCCGGAAACGCCCATGCAAAAACACAGCGTCGTCTGGTCCCCCCAGTCCGCCGTCAGCGTGAAGACGCTCGTCACCCCGCGCGGTCTTAATCTCTGGCTGGTCGAATCCTACGCTGTGCCGCTCGTCTCGCTCGAATTCGCGTTCCGCGGCGGCTCGTCCCAGGATCCGGCCGACAAGGCGGGCGCGGGGATGCTGCTCGCCGCCCTCCTCGACGAAGGCGCGGGCGACCTCGATTTGCAGGTCTTCCAGCGCGCCCTCGACGAACGGGCGATCGAGATCTCGTTCGACGCCGACCGCGACGCGATGAGCGGGCGCATGCGAACGCTTGTCAAGAACCTCGACCGCGCCGCCGAACTCCTGCGCCTTGCGGTCAATCAGCCGCGCTTCGACGAGGAGCCGTTCATTCGCGTCCGCGAGCACGCCAACGCGCGATTGCGGCACGACGCCAACGATCCGGATTCGGTCGCGGCGAAGGCCTGGAGGGCGAACGCCTTTCCGGGCCATCCTTATGGCCAGCCGACCGACGGCTCGCTCGAATCGCTGGCGCTGATCGAGCGGGCCGATCTTGTCGTGGCGGCGAAGCGGCTGCTCGCGCGCGATCAGCTCGTCGTCGCCGTCGTCGGCGCGATCGACGATAAAGGGGCGGCCGATCTCGTCGACAAGGCCTTTGCCGATCTGCCGGCGAAGGCCGACCTCAAGCCGGTCGCGATGGCCTCTTTCGCCGCCCTCGGCAAGATCGACGCGATCCCGCTCGATGTGCCGCAGTCGACCATCCGCTTCGGCCGCCCGGGCCTCATGCGCGACGACCCCGACTATATCGCGAGCATCGTCGCCGCCCATGTGCTCGGCGGCTCCGGCAACATGACCTCCCGCCTCTTCCGCGAAGTGCGCGAGAAGCGCGGCCTCGCCTATACGGTGTCCGGCAATTTCTACGCCTATGATCACGGCGCCTTTTATTACGGCGGCACCACCACCAGGAACGAGCGGGCGCGCAAATCGTTCGACGTCGCCGCGCACGAGATCCGCGACGTCGCGCTGAAGGGCCTCAGCGAAGAAGAGCTCGAGAAGGGCAAGGCCTACCTCATCGGCTCCTATCCGCTGCTCTTCGACACATCCGTCAAGATCGCCTCCCAGCTCGTCCACATCCAGCTCGAAGGCCGGTCGCCCGAATGGCTCGTCGAGCGCAACCTCGAGATCGCCGCTGTGACGCGAGTGAGCCTCAAACGCGCCGCCGAGCGCGCCTTCGGCGACGGCTTGCTCTATACGACCGTGGTGGGGAAGCCGGAGGGGTTTTGAGCGCGGCGCGGGCGGCTCGGGGGAAGGTGACGCGAAGCGCCGGATGAGTTCTCATTCGTTTGCGCGCACCTTGATGGATGAGAAGGCGGCTTGACCACCCCCTCACATGGGGTGCTTCCAGTCAAGCTCATTCATTTCGTCATTTCACTTTCTCCTGGGCGTTTGGATCCGAAGCGTGAGCCCGTCTTTGCCATGCAGCCCTGATGACCGCATCACCTCACATCCGGTCGAGCTTGTGGGCTCGGACCATAATCCCTCGTGCTCGAGGGCATCGGGCTCGGGTTGGCGGGACCATCCTTTTTCACGGCGTGTTTCAGCCCGGGGGTTGATCCGCGGTCGCCGCCCGCCCGGATCCGGCGAAGCCGTCGCGTTCAGCTTCGCTGGAATGGGGTTAAGTCGTTAAGTCATCGTTGGAGTGCAGGAGTGGGATTGAGCCATCGGGTCATGCCGTCTTGAACACGGCGCCCTCGGGAACGACGCCTTGGGTGACATAGCGCCACAGGGCGACGAGGAGTTTGCGGGCCAGCGCGACGATGGCGATCCGGCGGATTCGTCCCTTCCCGGCGCCGACCCGCGCCTGAAACCAGCGGCTCAACGCCGAGTCCGGCTGGTGACGCAGCCAGAACCAGGCAAGCTCGATCATCGTCTTGCGCAGGCGGCGGTTGCCCGACTTCGAGATGCCCTGATCCCGTTCGACGCCGCCGCTCTGCCAGGGGCTGGGCGCCAATCCGCCGTAAGCCGCCACCTGGCGTCGGTTGCCGAAGCTGCGGAACAACGATTCCAGCCAGAGGAGCGAGGCGAACTCAGGGCCCAAGCCCTTGAACCTGAGGAGCAGGGCGGCGGGGTTGTTCGGCTCCTCGGCTTCTGTGCGGATGAGCGCGTCGCGGGCCCGTTCGACCGCAGCCAGTTGCGTCGTCGCTAGCGCGATCCGATCGAGTTCCCGGCGGATTTCCGCCTTCAGCATCGGCGGCAGCTCGCGACCGTCGCCGGTTCGCAGCGCCTCCAGTCGTTCGACACGATCGCGCCGAAGCGGATTGTAATCCCGGACGCCTTGGCCGCTGAGCAGGCCCCGGACCCGATTGGTATGCTGAATGCGTTCCTTCAGCAGCGTGCCGCGCTCGCGCGTCAGGCGCCGGCGATCCTCGTCTTCCGGGCTCGGCGCCCGAACCATCGAACAGACCCGCCGCTCGCCGCGCGCCCAGGCCATCAGCGTCCGCAACAGCGTCTCGCCGTCGATCGCATCGGTCTTGGCCCGCCGATGCCGCCGGGCGACCGCGATCGAAGCCGCATCGACGACGTGGCTCTCGATCCCGTTGGCGAGCAGCAAGCGATGAATCCAAAACCCGTCCAATCCCGCTTCCTGAATGACGACCGTTTTGACCGGCGCCCCATAGCGCTGCTCGGCCTTCGCCCTCGATCGCGAAAGAAGGTCGAGCAGGCAGGCGCCGTCCCCGCCCTCGACCACGTGCTTGGAAAACTTCTCGCTGCCCGGACTGTTGATCGTCACAACCCATTTCGATTTGCTCAATTCGAGCGAGGCGAACAACGTGATATCATTCGCGCGGACGGTGGTCGCGACAGCGGTCGCAGAGGTGACAGACTTCATTGGTTGCCTCCATGCTGGTGTGGAAGCTCAGCCTACCAAGTCAGGCCGCCGTCCACCCGCATAGGATCTTTTCAGGAGAGGGTGGAAGACCGCCTTGCAGGCAGGGTGGCAAGCTCGTGCTCTCGCGAGGCCGCGTGCCGCCGGAGGTGACTAGGCAAGCGGGGTGTGGGGGGGAGGGCGACGCTTGCCTGGCCTCACGCGATAAGCTGCGACCTTGAGATTGGGCTTCCTACTGGCGCGGCCGAGGCTTTCGACATTGCGCGCATGAAGCAGGGCGCCATTCTGATCAACACGTCTCGGGGCCTTTGATCGACGAGGCCGCCCTCATTGCGGCAGTCAAGGCCGGCGAGATCGTTGCGGCGCTCGACGTGTACGACAAGGAGCCGCTAGCGCAGGACCACCCATTCCGGGCTTCGCACCATACCGTGCTCACGCCCCATCTCGGGTACGGGGTGGCGGAGACGTGGCGCGATTTCTATCCCCGGAGCATCGGAGAATGCTGAGCCCTTTCCGAATGGCAAACCCATTCGGGTCTTGAATGCGCCTTTTAGCACGATCACGGCGCCGGCTTCCGCGAGGCCCAGCGCCATGCCGAAGCCGAGGCGCCCGAGAAGCCGGTAACGACGGCGGCCTTGCCGGAAAGATCGAAGAGGGTGGGCGCCGTCATGTCGCGCTCGCTTTGCTCCTGGGACTGTCCACGCAACGGTTATTTCGGGCTCCACTGACTGGCCCTTCCGCGCCACTCGCTGACCTTTCGGTGCGCCTCGTCGAGCTCGGCGGGATCATCATGGCCGCCAGGAGCTCAAGCTCCGCGGCCAGCGCCTTCCGCCCCTGGGCGTCGTCCAAGTGACTGGCCGCCAAGGTGTACCACTCGTAGGCTTCGACCGAGTCTCGAGGCATGCCCTGACCCTGCGCGTACATCGTCCCGAGATTTCTCTGCGCCTCGGCCTCGCCCTGTTCGGCCGCCTTGCGAAACCAGGCGTTCGCTTGCGCGAGGTCCTTCGGCACGCCTCGACCATTGAGGTACATCAGGCCGAGATCGTTCTCTGCGTCCGCCTCTCCCTGTTCGGCGGCCTTGCGGTACCACGCGAAGGCCTGCGCGACGTCCTTGGGCACGCCCTGGCCATAGTCGTACGACACGCCGAGGTTGGTCTGTGAGACGGCGTCTCCCGCATCGGCGGCTTTGCGAAACCAGGCGGCAGCCTGCTCCTGGTCCGCCGGAACGCCTTTGCCGTTCTTGTACGCAATGCCCAGGTTGCTTTGCGCCCTCAAATATCCCTGGTCGGCGGCCTTGCGGAACCACGCCGCGCCCACGGCATAGTCCTGCGGAACGCCCCGGCCTTCGAAGTAAGGCGATGCCCAAAAACTATTGCTTCATTTCGTGAAACCTCGGCGAGATGCTGTAGTTCCATTCTGGATGGAATGAGTCTCGGGTCATGTTGAGGGTCGCCATTTCCGCGTCCGAGACCTTGATGCCCTTTGGATAGGTGTTGCTATCGAGTTCGCAGCGGATTTTGAGACCGGTTTTCGTCGTGGTGTTGGCGATCAGTTCGATGACGATGAGGAGGCTGAGGAGTGGCGTCGCGCGCCAGTTCTGCGTGATGTGGCAGAACATGCGATGCTCGATCTTGTTCCACTTCGAAGTCCCTGGCGGATAGTGGCAAACCTGAATGATCAGACCGGTTTCGTCCGCGAGTTGTTGGAGGGCCAACTTCCAGAGCCGCAGCCGTGAACCATTGGAGCCGCCGCCGTCGGCCGTGATCATCAGGCGCCTCATCCCGGGATAGAGCTTCCAACCCATCTGATCGAGCCAGCATCGGACGGCGTTGACGGCGAACTCCCCGG
Source organism: uncultured Alphaproteobacteria bacterium (assembly GCA_963805295.1). Classification (GTDB taxonomy): domain Bacteria; phylum Pseudomonadota; class Alphaproteobacteria; order Rhizobiales; family Beijerinckiaceae; genus Roseiarcus. Next base: position 141,437 of record CAWDTW010000091.1, read on the forward strand.
TGTCGTGGTCGATTCCGAGGCTGACATAGCCGAGGTTGGCGCCGATGTCGTAGACCCCGTAAGGGACGACCTTGCCCAACTCCTTGTCCTCGAAATCGTGAGCGTTGACCTCGATCGGTTCGCCCTGCGGCCCATAGTCGCTACCGCCGTTCTTGAATTCGCCCAGCAATTCCTTCTTCTTCGCGTCGATCGATATCACGGGTTCGCCGGCCGCCTGAAACGCCTCGACCTTCGCGTTGATATATTCGAACTGGGCGTCGCGATCAGGATGTTTGCCGGCTTCCTTGGTCTTGCGGTTGGAATGGCGACAATATTTCAGTTCCTCCAGCAGCTTGGGAATGGTCGAGGAACTCACTTTGTGACCCATGGCGCGAAGCGCCGTCGCCAGCTTGTCGTGGCTCTTGGAGACCCATCGCAACGGCCGCATCGGGTCGCCCATCGTCGCCGGCTCGAGCAATCGTTGCAAGTCCTCCAACAGCGTCGGGTCCTTGACCGTCAACCGAGGAGTGCCCCCGCCCTTGCGCCGCACCTCTCCCGTCAAGGAGCCGGGGTTCCGCAAGTCCTTCAGACCGCGCCCAATCGTGCTCCGGGCGACCTTCGTCGCGCGCGCGACCGCCGCAATCCCGCCGTAGCCCGCCGCCTTCGCCTCCGCCGCCGCGCTCAACCGCCGGCGTCGCTCGTCCAGCGAAGGCCGAAGCGCGTCAAACCGGACGCGCAGGGATGATTCGTCGATCATCATCACGATATAGACGCTCGCCTCGCACTCGGGAATCCGCTAAACAGCCGATGCCAGTAAACTCGCAAATTCCGAAATCGGCTATTTTTGGGCGTCGCCTAAGCAGCGCCGAGGTCGTTCTCTGCGGGCGGGTATCCCTGGTCGGCCGCCTTGCGGCGCCATGCGATAGCCTGGGACTCGTCCTGCGAAACGCCACGCCCTTCAGCGTACATCGCGCCGAGGTGGTTCTGCGCCGGAGCATATCCCTGTTCGGCGGCCTTGCGGAGCCAGGCGGCGGCCTGAGCCGGGTCCTGTGGCACGCCCTCGCCGGCGTCGTACATCTCGCCGAGATTAGACTGTGCTTGGGGGAGCCCCTGTTCAGCGGCTTTGCGGTACAAAGCGGCGGCCTGGGCATTGTCCTGCTGCACGCCCCGGCCGCTGGCGTACATCCCGCCGAGGTTGTTCTGCGCCAGCATGTTTCCCTGGTCGGCGGCCTTGCGGTACCAGGCGACCGCCTGCCCGTCGTCCTGAGGCACGCCCGTGCCGCCCTCATACAACGCCCCGATATGGAACTGGGCGTCGGCCAGGCCCTGGTCGGCAGCTTTGCGGTACCACTTCAGGGCCTCGGTGTTGTCCTCCGGCACGCCGAGACCGTAGTTGTACAACGAGCCCAGATTGGTCTGCGCCGGCGCATATCCTTGCTCGGCGCCCTTGCGGTGCCACGCCACGGCCTCAGCGTCGTCCTGCGGCACGCCTTGGCCGCTGTGGTACATGGTCCCCAGATCGAACTGCGCCGGCGCGTTTCCCTGGTCGGCGGCCTTGCGAAACCATGCCGCGGCCTGCGCGTCGTCCTGCGGCACGCCCTTGCCGCTACGGTACATGGTCGCCAGATTGAACTGCGCCCACGCATATCCCAGGTCGGCGGCCTTGCGAAACCAGGCCGCGGCCTGCGCGTCGTCCTGCGGCACGCCCTCGCCGCTATGGTACATGTTCGCCAGATTGAACTGCGCGGACGCATATCCCTGGTCTGCGGCCTTGCGGAACCAAGCCGCAGCCTGTTCGAAATCCTTCGGCGCGCCGCGTCCGAGAACAGATAGCCTGCCGAGGCCGTTCTGCGCCGCCGCGTAATCTTGATCGGCGGCCTTGCGAAACCAGGTCGCCGCCTGATCGAAGTCCTGCGGCACGCCCTTTCCTTCATCGTACATCGAGCCGAGCGAGAACTGGGCCTTGGCGTCGCCCTGCTCGGCCAGGGGGCGCCATAGCCGCACGGCCTCCGCGTAGTCGCCTCGCTTGGACGCCGCCTGGCCGTCTTCAAATGGCCCAGCCCGAGCGCTGCCGAGCAACGCGAGCGCAAGCATGCCGCCGGCCAGGAGAATTGTCGTCCGCTGCCTAACCATCCACGCGTCCCGAGCCCGCCGATGACTTATACGCTGTCGTGCCGGCGATCGCTACCGCCGCGAACCATCCCGTACGGCCGTCGCATCTACACCTGACGGCGGATCCACGGCTGGCACCGAATTGAAGTCCTGGACGGCTCGGCCCAAGCAGGTCAACAAAAGTCTGCGCATCGTCGCCGCTGACGTCCAGAGAACCAGTGAAGGGACGAGATCTGCGGCTCGATAGGACCGGGCCGCGCATGGCCCTCAGACAGTCGAGGACGGCCACTTCGACATGGAGAGGCACCCCACACCGACACGCAACGTCCGCTTGACGTGTGCGCCGTGAGAAGGCGGCGCTTTCCAGTGGGTGTAAGCCCCACCCTGCAACCGCTCCGGCCGCGCCACACCTCGACTTTACCGACTCCGTCCGTCCGCTGTGCGCAAATAGCGGCCGTTCCCCGACGACCCCGTCAGGGAACCTTGGGAGGTATAGGGCACGCAAAATTACCCGGGCGTACTGTTCGTGGACCTAGAGTAGACATCGTCTGACTCGGCGCATGGTTCAGTCTGGGCGACCGCCACGTTCACACGCCCTCGTAGACCAGCCTGGTGAAGAAGCCGGGATCGATGACGAAACTGCCGAACTTGGCGTCAAAGGCAGCGGTCGGCTTGGCCGCGACCGTTTCGTCCCGCGTCATGCCTTTCTTTTTGAGCGTCGCGACATTCTCGCGGACCGCGACGAGCATGTCGCGAAATTCCTTGAGCGCGGCCTTGTTGCTGACCGGTTTTCCGTGCCCTGGAATGATGATTGTCTTATCCGTGGCCGCGGCTAGGTTCACGTCGGACGCAGCAATCATGCCGTCGATGCTGCCACCGGTCGAATAGTCGATGAACGGGTAGATCCCGTTCCAAAACGTGTCCCCCACATGCACGATGTCCGCTTCGGCAAACGTGACGGAGATATCGCTGTCGGTGTGGGCGGGGCCGTAGTGTTTCAAGTGGATGGACGAGCCATTGAGCTTCAAATCGCGTTCGCTCGCAAACACCTCGCTCGGAATCCCGTTGGCTGGGAGTGCGAGGAAATTGTAGTCCCAATCCTCGACCCTCTGAACCTGCGAGAGATATTTCCGGGTGTTCTCCTGAGCGATGATCTTCGCGCCAGCCGAATTCAGCCACGCGTTCCCGTCGGCATGGTCGAAGTGCCAGTGCGTGTTTACGAGATGCGTAATGGGATCGGTGCCGAGATCGGCGAGCGCCTTGGTCATCTGCACACGCGACACGCTGATGCCGGCGTCGATCAGCACCTTGCCGTCAGGGCCGGTCAGCACCGCGACATTGCCGCCGGACCCTTCGAGCACGCTGATGTCGTTGCGCAACTTGTGGGTGACGATCGGCGAGACGGCTGCGCTATCCTTGATGAGGCTGACGAGTCCGCGCGCCTCCGCGAACGCTTGACGCGGCGTGAGCCAGCCACCGGTGGCTGCGAAGATGGCGCTGCCGGCGCAGCACAGGCAAAAGCCCCGACGCGATATCGTGGAAGAATGCTTGCTTGTCATCGCGCTCTCCATGCTAGGTCTCCGATCCCGCGCTATGCGCGCCCGTCCGTCTGTATGCAAATCCGGTAAAGACGAAGTCGTGGCCCTTAACGTTGGCTTAGTAGCACGCAACGCACGTCTTGCGCTTAGCCTCGCCGACCGAAGCAGCCGGGATCCTCAATGGCCGCTTTACGTGTGCGCCGTGAGAAGGCGGCGCTTTCCAGTGGGTGCAAGCCCCACCCGGCAACCGCTCCAGCCGGAAGCAACCGGAGCAGTCATGGAGGTGACGAAATGGCTGAAGCCTTCGGTGTAGCTGGTCACATATAGGTGACCGCGCGAGTGTGCGGGCCGCAACGCGAGTGAACGCTGAGCAAGCCTCGAAAAGGACGATGTGCAGGCCGACCCGACAACGTTATCGGGGAAGGCTGTTACGGCTGGGTGAGATGAGCGAGGACGACGCCCAGCCGCTGCACCGGGGTAGTGGCGGCAGCACGCACACAAGGAAAGCGCGCGCAACACGGGAAGCCCCAGAGCGTGGTCAGGGATGACCAACCAGACGCCCGCGAGGGACAGGCTGGGCGCTGTGGGGTGGCGGAGAGGCTTGGAGTACCGCTGAAGCCGGGTAACGCCGGGGGAGGGAAGGGGCCTCAGTTCAAGACAGACGCAAGACGTAGCGAGGGACCTGGAGATTGGGCAACCTATCAACTCCGAACAGCGTTCAGAAACTGCAAACGGCGTTGCACGCGAAAGCGAAGGCAGAACCCGGCTACCGCTTCTACGCCCTCTACGACAAGATCAGCCGCGAGGACATTCTGGCGCACGCCTATGCCCAGTGCCGCTCCAACAAGGGCGCGCCGGGCGTGGATCGTCAGGACTTCGAGGACATCGAGGCGTACGGGGTGGAGCGATGGCTTGGCGAACTGGCGCTTGCGCTCAGGCAGGAGACTTACCGACCGGACCCTATCAGACGAGTGTACATACCGAAGGCCAACGGCAAACTCAGGCCGCTGGGCATCTCAACCTTGCAGGATCGGGTCTGCATGACAGCAGCGATGCTGGTGCTGGAGCCGGTCTTCGAAGCCGACCTTCCACCGGAACTCTATGCCTACCGTCCCGGGCGAAACGCCCAACAGGCGGTGGTCGAGGTGGAGGAGCTGCTGTTTCGCGGCCATCCGGAAGTTGTGGACGCCGACCTCGCGGACTACTTCGGGAGCATTCCGCATGCCGAGCTTTTGAAGTCGGTAGCGCGCCGGATCGTTGATCGGCGCGTGCTGCATCTGATCGGGATGTGGCTGGACTGCCCCGTAGAAGAAACCGACGATCGCGGTCGGAAGACACGCACGACCGAGGCGCGGGACAAGCGGCGCGGCATCCCGCAGGGCTCACCCATCTCACCGCTACTGGCGAATCTCTACATGCGCCGGTTCGTGTTGGCATGGAAGATGTTCCGGCTTGAGCGAAGCCTCGGCTCTCGCCTCATAACCTACGCGGACGACCTCGTGATCCTGTGCAGAAGGGGCAAAGCCGAAGCGGCCTTGCAACGACTGCGGGAGATCATGGGCAAGCTGAAGCTCACGGTGAACGAGGAGAAGACGCGGATCTGCAAAGTGCCGGAAGGAGAGTTCGACTTCCTGGGATACACGTTCGGGCGAATGTATTCGGCGAGGACCGGCCAAGCCCGTATCGGCTACCGGCCGTCAAAGAAAAGCATTCAGCGCGTGGTCGAGAAAATCCACGCGCTGACCGACCGATCGGGAACATGGCAAGAGACCACAACGCTGGTGAGTAAAGTGAACCGCACGCTGCGCGGATGGGCGAACTACTTCCAAGTAGGAACCGTCAACAAGGCGTATCGGGCGCTCGACGCTTACACAGCCGTGCGGTTGCGCCGGTGGTTGCGCTCCAAGCACAAAGTCAGGCGACGCAAGGGCGGGAGCTATCCACTCTCGCACCTTTACGGGCATTTCGGGCTCGTACGTCTAGGCCGGCTTGGGCACGACGTGTCGTGGACGAAGGCGTGAGGTCTTGTCCGAGAGCCGGATGCGGGCGATCCGCATGTCCGGTTCGATGAGAGGGGTGTGGAAACGGAGCCACGGCTGAGCCACTAAGGCACCGTCAGACGAAAGGGGCGGAAACAGACATGCTCGGCCTAACGCCACCGCGCCACACTCCTACTCTACCGATTGCGGGCGTTCCACCGGCGACGACCGTAGGGGCGGTGTCCGCCCTTTCGCGACATTCGGGCTCGGGCGCCAAGTGTTAGATGCTGACCACTAGACATACCTCCTCTAAATGTAAAATCATACGATCACCGCGCAGATCGTAAGGAGAATCGCCAAGGGACAGCCCCAACGCCATTCGAGTTCCGGCGTCTCCCTCAAGTTCATGCCGGGGATCGAGGCGGACGGTCGGCGGCATGAAGATGACCGCGAGCATCTGGTCCGCCTGCCGACCTATCGAGGCGAATCTTCAAGCCGGGAGTCGACGAGTTCGTTGAGCCCGATTTCTCGCAGCGATCGGTCAATTCGATCTCGCCAACCGCGCCGGCCCCGGCGTCTTGCGTCTTCCAAAGCGTCCTCGACTGCAAAGGGCTCCGTCTGTCTCAAGGCTTCGATGAGCGCCCTGGCCTGGTCCAGATCCTTCTGTCTCTTGGCGGAGCCGGCTTCTCGTCTTTGCGCCACAATCAGCTTGTGGACGGCGTATCGCGCCGGTTGGGGCGCCTGCACCAGCACCCCTGCGCCATACAGCGCGACGGCGGGGCTGGGGCCGGCGATAAGCCAGTCCAGATGTTCCACGGCAGCCGCGGCGGCGCGCAACGCAGGAATAGGCGCCCAGGTGTCGTGCGCACGGCTTCGCGTCGGCGCCAAGACGTCGACCATAAACCCTGATCTCGCCCGAAAGCGCGACGGAAACGTGGTCGGGGTCAATCCTGGAACGCCAGCGAAGGTCGGGTCGGCCCGACGCAAAATGTCCTCGAGGCTCGGGGCCTCGCGCCGCCTGTCGGAACCCTCGCCGCGCAAATGCGCGCCGTCCGCCTCCGCGGACAAGGCGAGGGAGGCGGTTGCAAGATCGACGTCCTGCGTCATCATCGACGCGGCCGGAAGCATCGCCCCCACCAAAGGCGAATAGCACTGATATGCGGCGGTTCCGACGAGAACCGCGCCCCTGCGAAAGAGGCCGGCCGACGCGATGGCTTCCAGTACGCGACCAAGCTCTGGGGTTGGAAAAGGAAGTCCGCTTCGACGCAGAAGGCCCACCGTTTGCCGCCGGGCTCTGGCGCGATGCATCTCCTCTCGAATCGCGGCGGCTTTGCGTCTGGCCTCGGGATCGTCGGCCGGGCCGATGTAGAGCGTTCTTCGCTGGGCTCCGATGGTTGTGTTCGCCTTGAAGTACTCTTTGCCCTTCACCTCCTGAATCCTGACCGAGCCCGCCGGCAAGGCGACTTCCTGCAGTTGCTGCAACAGGTCGGCATAGAGGGTGAGCAGCGCGGACCGCAACGGCTTCATGAAGATTTCGTCGTCTGGTTGTCCACTCCGGCGCCAGGGTGTGGACAACCGATACGCTCACGCTGAGGCGATGTAAAGCAAATCCAAGCGTTACAACCACTTCTTCCAGCGGAAGAACAGGTACGGCCCGATCGCCGCGCAAACCATGATCACGATCGCCAGCGGATAGCCCCACTGCCATTCGAGTTCGGGCATCGTCTTGAAATTCATGCCGTAGATCGAGGCGATCACGGTCGGGGGCATGAAGATGACGGCGAGCACCGAGAAGAGCTTGATGATGTCGTTCTGCGCGAGGTTGATGAGGCCGAGCGTCGCGTCGAGCAGGAACTGCACCTTCTGCGCCTTGAAGCTCGCGTCCTCCTCCAGCGACTGCAGGTCGCGCAAGGCCGAGCGCGTCGCCTCGCGCACAGGCTTCGGCGTATTTTCGGGACGCCCTTCAGACTCAGGAAGAGCAGCAGCCGCTCGACTGACACCATGCTTTCGCGCAGGTTCGAGATCTTCTCGTCCTCGCGGCCCAAGGCGTTGAGCGTATCTGAATAGATCTGGTTGCGGCTGCTTTGGTCGCCCTTGGCCCGGAAGACGGCGCTGGCGATCCGGTCGAGGTTTTCGCCCGCTTTGCTGAGCGCACTGGCCGACCGGTTGAGGGCGGTGTTGATCAGGCCAACCGCCACGGCGTCCGGAAAAAGCGCCTGTCCCGACGCCTTGCAGAGCTTCTGGGAGAAGAGGTCGAACGTTTCGACCGGATGATAGCGCACGGTGACCAGCGCCGTCGGCGCGATGACGAAGGTCACGCCGGTGATGTCGGGCGTGTCTTCCGGTTCGCTGATGAAGAGGGCGTGCAGATAGCGCACGCCATTCTCCGAGTAGTGCGCCTCGGGCGGCTCGGTATATTCGGGATCGGCCTTGGTCGGCACGGGCACGCCGACGAACGTCTGAACCTTCTGATCCTCCTCCATCGTCGGCTCGATCAGGTCGATCCAGATCGCGCTCGGCGGGATCGGCTCGGCGGGTTCGAGCGCTTTGCGCGCCACGATTGCGGGTTCGTCCGTCACTTTGGGCTGAGGGGGCTTTGCGATGGAATGGACGACGATCACGGAAAACTCCTGGAAGGGCGCCGAACCCCTGGTTGCGAGCAACAGCGCGAAAACAGTCGTAGCATCGATTTCGCCGCCGGCGCGACGCCGCTCTTCCTTCGACAATGGGGTGACACTATCGCGACACCACGATTGACCGCACGCGAAGCGCGGGACAAAGTCGGCCCGCCCTGCGTCGCGCCAGGGACGCGACCGACCGCTCGGACCGCCTCATGAAACTGCACGGCTATTTCCGCAGCGCCGCCTCGTGGCGCGTGCGCATCGCCCTCAACCTCAAGGGGCTGCCGTATAAATCTTTCGCGCATCATCTTCGCCGGGGCGAGCAGCGCGCGCCCGCCTATCTGGCGATGAACCCGCAAGGCCTCGTGCCGGCGCTGGAGCTCGGCGACGGCGTCGTGCTAACCCAGTCGCTCGCGATCATCGAATGGCTGGAGGAGACGCATCCCTCGCCCCCGTTCCTGCCGCTCGATGCGATCGGGCGCGCGCATGTTCGCGCCTTCGGGCTGGCGCTCACGGCCGACACCCATCCGCTGCAGAACCTCGGCGTCCTCGAGCGGCTCCGCGAGCGGGGCTTCGACGAAGCGGCGGCGGAGCAATGGGCGGCCGACGCCAACGCCGACGGCCTTGCGGCTTGCGAAGCGCTGCTGCCCCGATCGAGCGCCGCCTTCTGCTTCGGCCAAACGCCGGGCCTCGCCGACATCTGCCTCGTTCCGCAACTCGGCAACGCGCGCCGCTTCGGCGTCGACGTTTCGCGCTTCCCCCGCCTTCTGGCGAAGGAAGCGGCCTGCAACGCCCTGCCCGCCTTCGCCGACGCCGCGCCCGCCAACCAGTCCGACGCGGAATAGAAACCGGCATCACCGCATGAGGTCGGCGATCTCCTCGCGCAAGCCGTCCGCGCTCTGCGTCGAGAGCCCCAGGCCGTCCAGCGCGCGAGCGACGATGCCGACCAGATCGGCGTTGGTCGCGACCTGCTCGCCCCCGGGCAGCGCGACGTTGTTCTCGAAGCCGACGCGGACGTGGCCGCCGAAGAGCGCGCCGGCGACGACGCAGGCCGCCTCGCGCCGGCCGAAGGCGCAGACGCTAAAGGAGGCGAAGCGCGGCGCGAAGGGTGCGAGAAAGGGCAGGAGGTCCGAGGGCGCGGCCCTCCCCAGGAGCGAGAAGCGCCCCAGCACGTAGAGAACGGCGAGCCCGTCGAAGGGGATCAGGCCCTCTCTCTGCATCGCCGCCAGCCGCGTCGCCTCCTCTGCCGAATAGAGGATGATCTGCGGCCAGATCCGCATCTGTTTCAACCGGCTGAGATAGTCGCCGAGCGCCTTTTCGTCCTTGGTCTCGGGCGCGAGCTCGCGCAAGGCGAACGAAACCGCCTCGGGATGGGTCTCCAGTACGACCGCCATCTGCTCGGCCGGAGAATAGCGGCCCATCAATTCGCTGGTGATCTGAACGACGAGCCGGTCCCCGACCGTCTCGCAGATCCGCCCGATCGCCGCGCGATAGGCCTCGGCGTCGAGGACGTGGACGCCCTCGGCGTCGCGGACATGCAGGTGCACCATCGCCGCGCCTTCCTCCAGGCATTCGGCGGCGGTTCGCGCCAGTTTGTCGGGGGTCGTGGGCAGCAGGGGATGATCGGCCTTGGTCTTGCGCCCGCCGTTCGGTGCGACCGCCACCACGACCCGTTTGCGCGCCGGACCCGCCGTCACCGCCGCCCGCCTTTCCGTCGATGCGTCCGGGCGACTAGGATGCCCATCCGCGCCGCCAACGGGAATCACTCATGACGCATATTCTGCACCGCGCCGCGAACGCCGTCATGCCCGTCGCGGCAGCAGGGTCTGGCGTCGAGATCGTCGACGGCGAAGGCCGGCGCTATCTCGACGCCTCCGGCGGCGCGGCGGTCTCCTGCCTCGGCCACGGCCATCCCGACGTGATCGCGGCGTTGCACAAGCAGCTCGACACGCTCGCCTACGCCCACACCGCCTTCTTCACCACCGAGGCCGCCGAGCGCCTCGCCGACCGCCTCATCGAGGGCGCGCCGCCCGGGATCGAGCGCGTCACTCTCGTCAGCGGCGGCTCGGAGGCGATCGAGGCGGCGCTGAAGATGGCGCGGCAGTACTTTGTCGAGATCGGCGAACCCCAGCGGCGCGCCATCGTCGCCCGCCGCCAGAGCTATCACGGCAACACCCTCGGGGCGCTGGCGGCCGGCGGCAACGCCTTTCGGCGCGCCCAGTTCGAGCCGCTGCTGATGGAGACCCATCACATCGATCCCTGTTACGCCTACCGGCTCAAAGCCGACGGCGAGAGCGACGCGGATTACGCGGCGCGCGCGGCCGATACCCTCGAGGATAAGCTCCTCGAAATCGGCCCCGACCGGGTCATCGCCTTCGTCGCCGAGACCGTCGTCGGCGCCACCGCCGGCGCCGTGCCGCCGGTCGCCGACTACTTCAAGCGCATCCGCGCGATCTTCGACCGCTACGGCGTGCTGCTCATTCTCGACGAAGTCATGTGCGGCATGGGGCGGACCGGGACGCTGTACGCCTGCGAGCAGGAGGGCGTCGCGCCCGACCTGATGACGATCGCCAAAGGGCTCGGCGGCGGCTATCAGCCGATCGGCGCGGTCATGCTGACGAAGCGTATCTTCGACGCCTTCGCCGACGGCTCGGGCGCCTTCCAGCACGGCCACACCTATATGGGCCATCCGATGGCAGCGGCGGCGGCGCTCGCGGTGCAGGAGGTCATCGAACGCGACAACCTCCTCGCCAACGTGGTCGCGATGGGCGATCTGCTGCAGCGCCATCTCGCCGAGCGCTTCGCCAAGAGCCCGTTCGTCGGCGACATCCGCGGGCGTGGGCTTTTGCGTGCGCTCGAGCTGGTCGAGGACCGTGGGAGCAAGGAGCCGTTCGACCCTGCGCTAAAAATCCATGCGCGGGCAAAGCGCGAGGCGATGCGGATCGGCCTGATGGTCTATCCGATGGGCGGCACGATCGACGGCGCGCGGGGCGACCATATCCTCCTGGCGCCGCCCTTCATCGTGAGCGCGGGCCACGTCGAGGCGATCGTCGAGCGTCTCGGCGACGCGCTCGACGCGGCGCTCGCCGGCGCGAAATAGCCGATCGGCGGTCGCGAACACGTCACACAAAGAGCACAGTGGCTCGCCAAAGGCGGGGCCGTCGCGCCCATGCGATCCTTTGCTGTCCGGCCTGATTCGGCCGAGGATCGGGGCAAGAGCCGAAAGGACGGATGTCATGGCGAAACGGTTTCGATGGTCTGCGCTCGGCCTTTGGGCCGCGCTGGCGGCCCCCGCCTTCGCCCAGAACGCGCCGCTCGAGCTCCAGAAGCCCGGACCGCACTCGAAAGCCGCGGCGCCGGCGAAGAGCGGCCCGACGGCCCAGCTTTCCGCCGCCGAAGCGGTCGAGCGCGCCGACGCCTGGCTCGACGCGGCCCGCGTCATGACCGCCGACTTCGTCCAGATCGGGCCGGGCGGCAAGCGCTCGGAAGGCGAGCTCACCGTCGAGCGCCCCGGCCGCATGCTGTTCAAGTACGAAGCGCCCGCGCGGTTCGAGATCGTCGCCGACGGACGCAGCGTCGCCGTCATCGACCACAAGCTCAACACCCAGGACGAATATTTCATCGCCCAGACGCCGTTGAAGTTCCTCCTCTCCGACCACATCGACATCGCCCGCGACACCCGAGTCTTGAGCGTCGCCCAGGACGAGAGCTCGGTGACGATCGAGATCGAGGACAAGGCGGCGCTCGGCGGAACCGCGCATCTCGAGCTCATCTTCGATCCCGCCACGTTCGCGCTGAAGCAATGGACGGTGATCGACGCCCAGGGCTTCCAGACGGTGGTGACCCTCTTCAACGTCGATCTCAAGACCAGGCCCGATCCCGCGCTGTTCCGCATCGACGAGAGTCTGCCCACGAAAATGCTCGGGCGAGGACGGTGATCGAGGGAGCCTGTCATGTGGCGCCTAGGCGTTGCGCGCAACTCGCACGAGTTGAGTTCGTGACCGCGTCCGGCGGGGAAGAGCCGTCGCACGGCGAGCTGTGGGTCTTCGGCTATGGGTCGCTGGTATGGCGGCCCGGATTTCCACATTCCGTTCGCTGCAAAGCGATGTTGAACGGCTGGCGCAGAAGCCTCTGCGTTTATTCGCATGTCTATAGAGGAACCCCGGATCGACCCGGCCTCGTGCTCGGACTCGACCGCGGCGGCGCGTGCCCTGGCGTCGCTTTCCGGGTCGAGGCGGCGTTACGCGAGCCGACGATCCGGTATCTGCGCGAGCGGGAGCAAGTGACCGGAGTTTACATTGAGCGCGTGGTCCCGATCCTGTTGGAGTGCGGCGAGCGGGTGAGCGCACTGACCTATGTCGCGGACAGGATGCATCGACAATATGCAGGACGTCTGGGGCGAGACGCGATACTCGAATTGGTGCGCGAAGGGACGGGCAAGTCGGGTGATAACGCAGCCTATGTGACCGAGACCTACGATCACCTGCTCGCGGTCGGCGTCCGAGATCGCGACTTGGAGTGGCTTAGCGCCCGCCTGCGTAGCGATGCATCCTGATCGCTCCGGCCTGGGCCGCCTGCACGCTGAAGGGGTTGCACATCCCAGGCGGACTACGGCTCCACGACGGCCCGAAACAGTTCGATGTCGCCGACGCCATCCGCCAAGGCCGCCTGCCATGCTTTCTATGGCCGGAAACGTGGCATCCGTTCTCGAGGCTTTCCCGCTCCTCTACGCGCCCCCATACTGTTGCGCGAGGCAAATGACACCCTTAAGGAGCAGGTCATGCGTGCGATACGGTTCGACTCTTTCGGCGATCCCTCGGTTCTTGAATTGGTGGAGATGGCTGACCCGGCCGCCGACGAGAGGACGGCATTGGTGCGGGTCATGGCGGCTTCGATCAATCCGAGCGACGTGAAGAACGTCGCCGGGGCCATGACGCAGACGACGTTGCCGCGCATCCCCGGCCGGGATTTCGCCGGAGTGGTCGAGAGAGGTCCGGCCGAATGGATCGGCGCCGAGGTTTGGGGCACGGGCGGCGATGCCGGCTTTACCCGCGACGGAACCCACGCCGAGCTGATCGCCGTGCCGGCGGCGAGCCTGCGCCGCAAGCCCGGCGCCCTCAGCTTCGACGAGGCGGCGTCGGTCGGCGTCAATTACATGGCCGCCTGGTGCGGCGTCGAAGCGGCAGGCCTGAAGGCCGGGGAAACCGTGCTCTTGATCGGCGCCGGAGGCGGCGTCGGCAGCGCCGCCGCCCAGATCGCTCGGCGCCTCGGCGCCCGCGTGATCGGCGCCGACAATCGGGCGCCGCGCCCGGACGCGCCGATTCGCGCCGTCGCGGAGGAGCTGATCATCGGAGTGGAGGATCTGCCGGCAGAGGTTCGTGCGGCGACCGGCGGAAAGGGCGCGGATGTCGTCCTCGATCTGGTCGGCGGCGTCATGTTCCGCAGCGCCGTCAACAGTCTCGCCTTGCGCGGCAGGCTCGTCGAAATCGCCGCGACCGGCCAGCGCGAAGTGAGTTTCGACCTCGTCGATTTCTATCGCAACGAAAGCCGGCTCATCGGCGTGGACACCCTCAAGCGCGACCTCACGGCGTCCGCGGAGGCGCTGGATGCGCTGACCCCAGGCTTTGTCGCAGGGGAGTACCACGCCGCGCCGGTCGAGCAGACCTGCGGGCTCGGCGAGGCGCAAGAGGCCTACCGCAAGGTCGCGGCCGGTGCGGCGGGCCGCATCGTGCTGCGGCCGCAGGAATAGGGAGGCGGTCATGACCGGTTATTTCGTCTCTCTCCTCATGGGCCTGGCCGTCGGCGTGGTTTACGCGCTCGTCCACGTCCGCTCCCCGGCCCCGCCGCTGATCGCACTGGTCGGCCTGTTGGGCATGGTGCTGGGGGAGCAGGCGGTCGACATGGTGAAGAGCCTTCTCGCGCCGCCCGCCCAGACCGCGATCCGGCAGGAACCTGGCGATGTCCAGGGGCCTCGCTAGCCCGCTGCCGGTCACGGGCCCGCACCAGGGATATCGATCCGATCCTGCTTTTCAGCAGCCCATGCCGCAGAAAGAGCGCGCCGCTTTCGGTTCCGCGGTGAGGACTGGGCAACCGCACCGGCCGGCGCCACTCCCGGTGTCCGCTTTCCCCCGTCCGGGACCTCCGGGAGAACCTCTCGCGATGACCGAATTGCGTGGAATGCTTCCGTCTCGAGCCGCTTAGCCAAGTCCGCCATCCGATCGCTCGCCCTCGGCGACAATCCGCAACGCGTCGTTCGTCAGGAATTGCGGGCCTCGGCCAGTCTTCGGCGAATGCCTCTTCGATCGGTCCTGCAGCTGGGCGACGCGCGGATCGTCGCGCCTGACGGCGATCCTTGCAATCGAGCTCGAGGCGACATTCCCCGAGAAGTCGATTTCACGACATTCGCATTTTATGACATTCGTATTTCATGATATGCTAACCAAGGGCGGGAGCTTGGTCCGCCGCGTCGTCTGGTGCTGCAATGGCTGGATCGGGAAAGACGGACGCAAACGCGCAATTCGCCGTTGGTCAGGCCCCCGAGTTCGCGCGACGGAACTGCAAGTGCCTCGTCGCGGAACGCCGCGCCGCCGCCCATTTTCTCAAGGTCCTCGCCCAAGGCACGCGAGTTAGGATCGTCTGCAACTTGATGGCGGGCGAGAGGTCCGTCGGCGAACTGGCGGCGCTTGCCTCTCTCCATCACTCGACCGTTTCCCAGCACCTGACCCGATTGCGTCAGGAGGGTCTGGTGAGTTCGCGGCGAGACGGCAACGCGAATCTCTACAGCATCGCCGACCGCCGGGTGAAACCGATTTGCTGGCCATATGGGAGGTCAAAGTCGCCAGCACCGTCTGACCGCTGGCGTATCGAGCGCGCGTTGGGCGCCGCTTGGTTTCAAAGGCGAGCGGCCTTTTCGACAAGCGCCCGCCCCCGTCAGGAGGCCGACGAGAGCCTTTCGCAAAGCTCTCGTCGGGTGGAATTCACCACCAACCCGGGCCCCAGCCGCGGCCGCGATCCCAGCCGTTGCCGTTGCCCCAGCCGTTGCCGGAGAGGTCGGAGTCGCCGCCGAAGCTGAACGAGCCACTTGCGTGTCCGCGACCCGAGCCGCGGCCATAGCCGTAGCCGCTGCCGTAGCCCTCGTCGTAGCCGCCATACGGACGGTAGCCGTAGCCATAGGGCCCGTAGCCGCCGCCATACGGAGCATAGCCGTATGCGGGCGGCGGGGAGCCGTAGCCGTACGGAGCGCCGTAGCCATTCGGGGCTTCGGCCTGGGCCTGCCCCTGCCCCTGCGGCGCCTGCCCGTAACCAGGACCCCACGGTCCGGCCTGATACGGGCCGGCAGGCGGCGGGGAGCCGTAGCCAGACGGAGCGCCGTGGCCATTCGGGGCTTCGGCCTGGGCCTGCCCCTGCCCCTGCCCCTGCGGCGCCTGCCCGTAACCAGGACCCCACGGTCCGGCCTGATACGGGCCGGCAGGCGGCGGGGAGCCGTAGCCAGACGGAGCGCCGTGGCCATTCGGGGCTTCGGCCTGGGCCTGCCCCTGCCCCTGCCCCTGCGGCGCCTGCCCGTAACCAGGACCCCACGGTCCGGTCTGATACGGGCCGGCAGACGGCGGGGAGCCGTAGCCAGACGGAGCGCCGTAGCCATTCGGGGCTTCGGCCTGCCCCTGCCCCTGCGGCGCCTGCCCGTAACCAGGACCCCACGGTCCGGTCTGATACGGGCCGGCAGGCGGCGGGGAGCCGTAGCCAGACGGAGCGCCGTAGCCATTCGGGGCTTCGGCCTGCCCCTGCCCCTGCCCCTGCCCCTGCCCCTGCGGCGCCTGCCCGTAACCAGGACTCCACGGTCCGGCCTGATACGGGCCGGCAGGCGGCGGGGGCTGGTTGGTCTCCTGGGCCATCGCGGCCGAAGCCAGCCCGGTCAGTCCGGCGAGCAGCGCAATCACGCTTAGTCTCATCATCCTCTCCTTACGCGCCGGTGACTGGGCCGCGGCGGGCCTTGGTGTCCACGACAAGGCGCCGGTTCGCTCCCATCGCTTCAATGACGTCTCTTAAAGTCGTCATATCCGAATATTACGATATCTATAGATATCTATAGTAAACTATAGTAAAGTCATAGTTTGTCTACGTCGATTGCGGTCCGCTGACCGGAATTTATCCTTTCTTTGATGCGTCATGACGTCGCGGCGCGAACGCGAGGCCGCGCGTGAGAGCGGACATCCGCACGCTTCGGTCCGGCATTGAAAAGCGCAGTCAGGATGATCGGCATAGCCTTCGGATGGACCGGCGCGACGACCAGGGTTCGGGTCGGTCGTCAGGAGGCCGAACAGCTCATGGCGACCCTCGACGGGCGCGCTCTTCGGCCCGCGCACACCTTTCCAGGGCGTCCGCACGGTCATGACGGCGGCGCTCACATAATCAGTGAATTTCTCGTTATTTCAATCGCTTATTCCTTCCTCCCGCAACATTTTGTTTACGAGATCCAGAAAACCGGCTACAATGCCCGCATTGTCCCCTCTCGTTTGCAGAAAAAGGCCGCCGCATGGGTCGACCGTCCCGCATCGTTCTCCCGATGGGCCGAGGCGCGGGCCGCCGGCCGCGCGCGGAAGGCGCAAAATGCCGCCTTGCGCGGGGCCTCGCTCGAACTGCTCACGTCCGGATTCACCCGGGAGCAGATCGCCGAGGCGCGCAACACGAGCGTCGCAAGGGAGCGGTGGGAGATCGACCGTGCGATCGTCGAGCGGCGGCTCGACGCGCCGGACCGCTGCGTTCATCTCGATGTCGCCCGGCTCACCAAGGCGCTGCGCCTCCTCGACCTCAGGATCGAACGCGGCCAGCTCAGGGCGGTCGCGCCGTTCGTGAAGATCGTGGCCGCGCTCGACCGCTATCACGGGCTCGGCGGCCGATCGAAGCCGGCGCCGGCCGCGCCGCCGCTCGAGCTGACGCGCGCCATCCCGCCGGAGCTCGCGAAAAGGACAGATTTTGGGTAACCGGGGCAAATTCCCGGGCACGCAACTGCACAAAGCAAAATGCTGCAGTTGCGAGATTAAATCTTATCAAGCGCTTGCGCGAGCGCCGGCCTTCTGAAATTTTTCCTCCCGCGCTCCTGCCCGGGAATTTGCCCCGGTTACGATTTTGGGTAACCGGGGCAAATTCCCGGGCGGAAAGGAAGTGTTAATGGAAGCTTAATTCAAGCCGGGCATGTCGCCTGGCTCGATTGATTCGCTTGAACGCATGACGCCGGCCGAGCTGATCGGCCTGGTTCGCCAATTGATCGGGGAAGTGGCGCGGTTGCGGGCGGAGAACGAGAAGTTGAGCCAAGTTGTGGTGAGGCTTCGGGTCGAGAACCAGACGCTGAAGGACGAGATCGCGCGGTTGAAGCTTTTGCCGCCGCGCCCGCCGCACAAGCCGTCCGGGATGGAGAAAGCGACGGAAGGGCCGGAGGGCCATGCTGAGGGCGCGAAGGACGAGGCGTCGAAGCGGCGGCGCGGCCCTGGCGTCTCCAAGCTTTCGATCGACCGGGAGGAGACGCTGAAGGTCGAGGCCCCGGCGGGCTCGCGCTTCAAGGGCTATGAGGAGATCACCGTTCAGGACCTGATGGCGACGGCCGAGACGACGCTCTACCGGCGGGAGCGCTGGGAGACGCCGGACGGCGAAACGCTGATTGCGCCGCTTGCGACGGGGATCGTGGGCGGATGCGGCCCGCATCTGCATCGTTTCGTGGTGATGCTGCATTTTGAGGGCCAGATGCCCTGCGAACGGATCGTGGCGCTTCTGGCCGGTATGGGCCTGACGATCTCCAAACGTCAGGTGGTGCGGCTGTTGACCGCGAAGCTGGATAGCTTTCGCGCCGAGGACGAGGCGGTGCTGCGGGCGGGGCTTGCCGAGGCGCCCTTCGTCACCGTCGACGACACCGGGGCGCGCCATGCGGGCAACGGCTGTTTCACCACCCACATCGGCTCCGACCGGTTCGCCGCGTTCCGCACCGGGCCGGGCAAGTCGCGTCTGGCTTTCCTGGGCCGATTGCTCGGCGGCGCGGCGCGCTATGTGATCAATGCCGCCGCGATCGCCTATATGCGCGGCGCCGATCTGTCGCAGGACGTCGTCGACAGGCTCGCCGGCCATGCTTCGCGGGACTTTGGCTCGCACGAGGAATGGACGGATCACTTGCACGCGCTCGGCCTCGCCGATTTGCGGGTCACGCCCGATCCGGTGCGCCTCTCCAGCGAAGCGGCGCTGTGGGGCGCGATCGCCGAACAGGGCCTGCTCGGACACGCCGTGATCGTCTCCGACGACGCCGGCCAGTTCCGCGTCGGCGATCACGCGCTCTGCTGGGTCCACGCCGAGCGCCTCGTCCACAAGCTCCTGCCCGCCAACGACAAACAACGCAACGCCGTCGAGGTCGCCAAGCGGATGATCTGGTGGTTCTATCGGCGCTTGAAGGATTACAAGCTCGCGCCGAGCCCGGAACGGGCAAGCCTTCTGCGCTCGCAATTCGACCGCATCTTCAATCGCCGAACCGGCTATGCGACGCTCGATCGTCTGCTGAAACGCCTGCTCGGGCGCAAGAACGAACTCCTGCGCGTGCTCCAACGGCCGGAAATCCCGCTCAACACCAACGCTTCCGAAAACGACATCCGCGCCTTCGTCACAAAGCGCAAGATCTCCGGCGGAACCGTCAGCGAAAGGGGTCGCCAGGCCCGCGACGTCATGCTCGGCCTCGCCAAGACCTGCAAGAAACTCAAAATCCCTTTCTTCGACTATCTCGGCGCCCGCCTCGGCATCCCCGGCCCCGCAATCCCCCACCTCGCAACCCTCGTCAGCCCCGCCCCAAGCTAAACGCCTCGCCCGGGAATTTGCCCCGGTTACGATTTTGGCGCCTAACGCGTTGAAAAACCATTCGCCCGTCGTCGAGTCGCGCGCTCCGGCGCCGAGGCGGCGCTCGCGGGAGAGCGCCCGCCGCCCCTTGCCTCGAACCCCGGCGTCGGCGTTTCTGGCGTCGTTTGAACTTCGGGGCCGCCCTGGATTTCTCCGTCGCCACCTGGAACATCAATTCGGTCCGCCTCAGGATCGATCTCGTCTTGCGTTATCTCGCGGAGCGCAAGCCGGACGTCCTCTGCCAATAAGCCGAGAACTGGGAATTCTGATCCCACCTTTAGCTGAGACGATGAAGTTTGCAACTCAGGCAATCGCTCAGTCGAACGCGCTGGCGAAGGTGCTAATTGCGAAAGGGGTTTTAACGCAAGCGGAGCTCGACGCAGCCATGATTTCAACTCGGAAGATGAGAGAAAGCCTTTTGAAGATCCTGGACGAGCAGATAAAGAAACAATCCTAGTTGACACACTCTATGCTCCGGCCCTAATGTGGGCGTGAGCACGTCATCTGGCCCCGGCTGGCACTGGGGCTTTACTTTCTTTATACCATTCCCGGTCAAGCGGTACACTTCTGCCGCGAGGTGCGGCATGTCCAAAAAGCTACTAGCGATTTCCTTGCTGTTGGTGTTGTGGGGATGCGACCAAGCGCAGCAAGAGCCCCAAGCCGAACAACCCAAGCCTCAGCCCGTTCCGCAAGCGAAACAGCCGTATCAGAGATTCATTCCCATGACTTCTCAAGCAGTAGGAATCAGGTTTGCGCTGGACACTAAGACCGGCCAGCTCTGCGCAACTTTTGTCTCTGCGCACGCTGATGAGTGGGACAGAGCAAATATGATT
>CAWDTW010000092.1:0-13123 GCA_963805295.1 uncultured Alphaproteobacteria bacterium
TCGCGGGGCGGAGCGGCCGGCGCTCAGGCTGGCGCGGGCCTGAGCTGCGTGACGCGGAGTATTTGATCGACCGCGAGTGCCACCACGCCGAACATGAGGTGGCATTTGACCTTGATCGCGCCGCGCACGCGCACGGACCGTGCGCCGAATTCATCCTTCAGTCGGGCGTTGACGCGTTCGGCCAGGGTGCGAAAATTAAAAATGACGTCGTCCGGATCGGGCATATGGATGAGTTTCATGCGCTCGACTTCTTTGGCCCATTCGGCCTTGGCTTGGTGCTGGGCGCGAAAGTTGCGATCGATGATCGGCGCATGGCCGAGCGCCTTGCTGTGGTCATGGATGGCGGCGGCGTCATAGGCCGCATCCATTAGATCGTAGAGATAGGAGACGCGGGCGCCGGTCATGGTCATCAAGGGAATGGCGACCTGACTGTCGTGGACGGAAGCCGAGGTCAGTACGCAGGAGACCGGGATTTGGCCGCAGGCGACATCCAGATGCAGTTTGTAGCCGATCCAGGTTTCCTTGTAGCCCTTGCTGTTCTTCTTGGAGCCGACATCGCACGCGGTGGGCAGATCGGCGAGCATCTGATCGAGGTTCTGCGTGGTCTGCCGTTCGAGGCGCGTCGGCTCGGGTTTTGGCCGTTGCTCGTCCTTGCGCGGGCGTCCGCGCGTGCGCGTCGGCTGAGCGCCATCGGGCGGCGGCGGATCCTCCTTTTTGTCGTTCGGCTCCGTCTTGACCGGCTTCTCGCGCGCCTCGATCTCGGTGGCGTCGCGCGCGATCACGCCGACGATGCGCCCGCCGAGCGAGCGCTCGATCAGCGCCGCGTGCATCTTGTCGGGCAGATCGCCCTGCGCAAACTCCGCGAAGGCGCGGGAAAAGGTAGCTTCCGATGGCACTTGCGAGCGTCGTTCCCAACCGAGAATGCGACGCAGCGACTTGTCGACATCGAGGCGCTCGATCAGAGCGGTGGTGGTGGGAACGCCCAGCACCGCCTTGGCGACGAAAGCCCTGGCGAGGGCGCGGCGATCGTCAGGCGGGCGGCCGGCGCCTCGGGGCGGTTCGGGAACGAAGGCCTCGAGGCCGATCACGTCGAGGGTCGTGACGAGCCGCCCGAGCGCTTCGGTCATCGGGTCGACTTCCTCGCGAAGCCAAGGAAACAGATAGCCCTGGATGTGGTTCCAGCGCGCTTTCA
Source organism: uncultured Alphaproteobacteria bacterium (assembly GCA_963805295.1). Taxonomy (GTDB): domain Bacteria; phylum Pseudomonadota; class Alphaproteobacteria; order Rhizobiales; family Beijerinckiaceae; genus Roseiarcus. The sequence continues at coordinate 1,193 of CAWDTW010000092.1, forward strand.
TAGCGTCGAGAGGATCGTCGGTCATTGCTGTTGCTAGGGTTCAGGACGATAGAATCGACACTATATAGAAATATTTCTCACAGTAAAGCGGAATATTTTAGAATATTGCCTTGACAACCGTTGGATGGATTCTAAATACATTGCCTCGATTTGAGAGGGGTTATGAGAGGCGTTCCAAATAATTTTGCAACTGGCTCAGTCGATAACATTGTGATTGGACATGTAGAAGGAGGGGTGCAGCCGTTATGGCAAAAAAGCACATATATCGACCCTGAGAAATAAGGGTCGTTCACAGGAGCACGCTACTCGTACAATTCTCCCACTGCGCTGGAGGACTAAACCTCCAGCGTGAAGAAAGGCCGCCAAAGCGGGGTGCGAGAAGTTGTCGAGAAGGCCTCCGGCGCGCGCGCTGATAGGCGGGAACTTACGCGGCTCCTCCGCGAGGGCGATGCGCTGGTAATCTGGAAGCTCGACCGGCTGGCACGTTCGCTCAAGCAGCTTATCAAAACCGGCGAAGACCTATGGGCAGAGGATAGGCCTCGCCTCCCTGGCGGACGCAATCGACACCTCATCACCCGGCGGAATGCTCGTCTTTCACATGCTCGGCACAATCGCCGAATTCGAGCGCGCTCATCGCGCGCCTCGCCTCGATGACTTCGGAGGCGAGATCGGCCGGCGGACGCGGGGCGTCGAGCCGCGGCGTCTCGGCGAAGCGATTGCCCTGCCGCTTCTGCGCCATCGTCAGCTGCGGGCCGCGGACTTCGTCAGCGCGCGCCCTTGTCTCGATTTTGCGCCGGCCTCCGAGAGAAGCCCCAGCATCGACGTCAGCTCGTCCATGCGGTCGGCAATGATATGGATGACGCCCTGCTCGTTCTGCAGCTTGCCGCTCACCGCGACGAAGCGCGCGCCGAGCACGATCGCGCGCAGCCGCTCGAACGCCTTCGGCCAAACGATGACGTTGGTACGTCCGCCTCGTCCTCGAGCGTCATGAAGATGACGTCCTTGGCGGCGCCGGGCCGCTGGTGCCCAGGACGAGGCCCGCCACCGTGACGCGTTCGCCGCTCCTGATCGAGGAAGCTGCACGAAATCACTCCCCCTACCTGTAGCGGCGCGCAATCGAAATGTGGCGAACGCGCAATCAAGGGCCATTTCGGACGCAGATTAGCTGAGACTGGAGGGACGCTCTGGCGCACGCTATTTGAGACTGAGCGCACGCTCGTTGAGACGGACGCGAGATCGTAAATCTCGACGCACGATAAGTGAGACGGATCGCGGCATGGCGATCACGGGGTGGTTCGCGAGAAAGACGGGCGGTTTGGTGACTGTGCGCAGCCGGCCGATCGCCCCCAAATTCCGCCAGAAAACCCGTTGCGGGATTGATCGCAACCTTGCAGGGTAAGCTCCATCTTTCCTGAGGCTCCGGGTGCCGCGATGCTGATCGGCTACGTCCGCGTTTCCAAGTCGGACGGCACCCAGACGCTGGCGCCGCAACGGGACGCGATGCTTGCGGCCGGCGTTGATCCCACCCGCATTTACGAGGACCTCGCGTCAGGCCGCCACGATGCCCGCCCTGGGCTGACCGCCTGCCTGAAGGCGATCCAGCCCGGCAACACGCTGGTGCTCTGGAAGCTCGACCGGCTCGGGCGCGACCTGCGTCACCTAGTCAACACGGTCGAGGACCTGCGCACCCGGGGCGTCGGGTTGAAGGTACTGACCGGCACCGGTGCGCAGATCGACACGACGACCGCCAACGGGCGACTCGCGTTCGGCATTTTTGCCGCGTTCGCTGAATTCGAGCGCGAGCTGATCGCCGAGCGCACCATGGCGGGGCTTGGCGCAGCCCGCGCGCGGGCATTGTCACGGCGCTCCGGGCTTGCGGCGTTCTCGGTGGCCTGGTAGCCGCACGCGGATGAACAAGATCAGCTACAGCGGGTATCGTTTCCCGCCCGAGATCATTCAGCAAGCGATATGGCTTTACCTCCGGTTCACCCTGAGCCTGCGCGACGTCGAAGATTTATTGGCGGAACGCGGAGTGCCGGTGTCTTTCGAGACGGTTCGGCGTTGGGTAAATCATTTCGGACCGATGATCGCGGCCGACCTACGGAAGCGTCGCCTAAAACCTCATACGACTTGGCATCTGGACGAGGTCTATCTGAAAATCGACGGCCGAATGGTCTACCTTTGGCGGGCCGTCGACGCCGAGGGCGAGGTCCTCGATGTGCTGGTCCAGTCGAAGCGCAACAAACACGCCGCGCTGAAACTGATGCGCAAGCTCCTGAAGAAGTATGCCTTTGTTCCTGAGCGGTTGGTCACCGACGACTTGCGGTCATACAGCGCCGCGGTCCGGGAGCTTGGGATCGAACGCCACCATGAGCGCGGGCGATGGAAGAACAATCGAGCTGAGAATTCGCACCAGCCAACGCGGCGGCGGGAGCGCAAGATGCAGCGGTTCAAGAGCCCGGGTTCAGCCGAAACTTCTTTCAACCCACGCCGCCGTCTACAACACCTTCAACGTCCAACGCCATCTCACCTCAGCCCAAACGCACCGCGTGCTTCGCGCTGCTGCGATGACCACGTGGCGGACCGCAGTCGCGGCGGCCTGACAATTCCCGAGGTGCCGACACTTCGCGCTCGCGGCACGGCAACGTGACAAAGCCGAGAATGTTGATGAAGTCAAAAGCTGAAATCTGCGTCTTGGTCAGATTCCGACGGGCGTTCGCGAGAGAGCCGATCGTCAAATCCGGAACTTTGTCATAGAGGCCGGCGAGGAAGGCGTCCGGGGTCTCCCGCTGCAAACCAAATCTCTTGAGCTCCTTCGCAGGAAAGTGCCGCAGGTTCCAGGTGAGGATGATGGACGCGCCAGCGGCGATCCCGGCCGCGACAACATGACGGTCATCCGGGTCGGGAAGGTTAACCGCCGGAATATGGTTCTCATATCCGATGACCATCGCCGTCGGAAGCGCGTCATTCATTAGCCGGAGCTTCCCTCTTTCCGATTACGTAGGCGATTGATATTTCGGCGAGATTTCGAGATATTGGTCTTGATGTGTACCCATGTAATTGGCTGATTTTATGTTGTGTTGTGGTGCGGTTAGGCTTATTGTTGCCCCATGTACATCGAATCGGTCCCCAACCGCAATTCACCCCCCGCCATCCTCCTGCGCGAGAGCTATCGCGAAGGCGGGAAGGTCAGGAAGCGCACGTTGCTCAACCTGTCGGACTGGCCCAGCGAGCGGATCGCCGGCTTCAAGGCGCTGCTCAAGGGCGGCACGGTCATCCCGAGCGAGAAGGAGGCGATCAGCATCATTCGCTCCCTGCCGCACGGGCACGTGGCCGCGGCGCTGGGCACGGCGCGCAGGATCGGTCTCGACCGGCTGATCGGGCCGGACGGCAACCGCCGCCGCGACCTCGTCCTGGCGCTCGCCGTCAGCCGCATCCTCGATCCGTCCTCCAAGCTTGCCGCGGCCCGCGCGCTGTCGCCCGAGACCGCCGCCTCCAGCCTGGGGGACGAGCTCGGCCTCGGGATCGTCGACGAAGAGGAGCTCTACGCGGCGCTCGACTGGCTCGCGGTCCGCCAGCCGGCGATCGAGGCCATGCTCGCCAAGCGCCACCTCTCTGGCGGGACGCTGGTGCTCTACGACGTGACCTCGAGCTACATGGAGGGCCGCTGCTGCCCGCTCGCCCGGTTCGGCTACAACCGCGACGGCAAGAAGGGCAAGCTCCAGATCGTCTACGGCTTGCTCTGCGCCCCCGACGGCTGCCCCGTCGCCGTCGAGGTCTTCGAGGGCTCGACCGGCGACCCGGCGACGCTCGGCTCACAGGTCGCCAAGCTGAAGCAGCGCTTCGGCCTCGACCACGTGGTCCTGGTGGGTGACAGAGGCATGATCACCGACGCCCGGATCGCCGAGGACATCCAGCCGGCCGGGCTCGACTGGATCACCGCGCTCAGGGCGCCGGCGATCCGCGGGCTGCTCGACGGCGGCGCCTTCCAGATGTCGTTGTTCGATGACCGCGATATGGCGACCATCACCTCGCCCGACTTCCCGGGCGAGCGCCTCATCCTGTGCCGCAACGCCGCGCTCGCCGCCGAGCGCGCCCGCAAGCGCGAGGACCTGCTGCGCGCCACGGAACGCGATCTCGCCCCCATTGCCGCCGCGGTGCGGCGCAAGCGCGAGCCGCTCAGGGGAAAAGCCGAGATCGGCCTCGCCGTCGGCGCCGTCATCGGCAAGCATAAAATGGCCAAGCACTTCGCGCTCGACATCACCGACACGTCCTTCGCCTTCGCCCGCAAGACCGCCGCGATCGCTGAGGAGGCCGCCCTCGACGGCCTCTACGCCGTGCGCACCAGCCTGCCCGAAACCGCGCTCGACGACAGCAAAACCGTCAAAAGCTACAAATCCCTGAGCCTGGTCGAGCACGCCATCCGGTCGATCAAGACCCTCGACCTCCATGTCCGGCCGGTCTACCACTGGCTCGAAGACCGCGTGCGCGCCCACGTCTTCCTCTGCATGCTCGCCTATTATCTCGAATGGCACATGCGCCAGCGCCTGGCCCCCATGCTCTACGACGACACCGACAAGGAGGCCGCCGAGGCGCTCCGCAAGAGCCCGGTCGCAAAGGCTGAGCGATCGCCCGCCGCCCTCGCCAAGCAGACCACAGGCCGAACCGACGATGGTCTCCCCGTCCACAGCTTCCACACCCTGCTTCACGACCTCGCCACCGTCACCAAAAACACCGTCGCGACCGCCCTCGCGCCCGACTTCCCCTTCACAATCACCACACGGCCGACACACATCCAGAAAAAAGCCTTCGACCTCCTGGGCATAACCTGTACCCAGTAACACACCCATCCAGCTTGATCTTATCAAGCTGAAACAATGGGTTGCGCAGGTCGAAAGAGGGAAGCTCCGATTAGCCGACGAGTATTCTGCAGGCGCTCTGCCGGAATGGCCGGCGCGCCAACTGCCAGGTTTCGGATCCATTCGTCGTGGATTTCATCCGTCCAGCGCGCTTCGACCAGGCGATCTACGGCGGCCTGGACGACGATGTACCTGAGATGGAAGGGATACAGGATGCAGGCGTCGAAGACCGCGACCGAGGGCTCAAACGCCATAGTGCTGCCGGAGGTCCTCGGCGTCCTCGGCCAGCGCCTCCATCGCCGCCCGCTGGGCGTCGATCCTCGTCTTCAGCGCGAGCACGTCCTTCAGCTTCGTGCGGCGATGCTTGCCGACATATCGGAAAGGCAGTTCGCCGATGTCCATGCGATGAACAACAAACGGGCGGGAGATGCCCAGGATATCCGCTGCATCGTTCGGACTGAGTTCCTGCTCCTCGGCGACGACAGCAACCCGCTCGCCCTGGAGGAGATGGCCGAGGACGGCCTCGAGCAGGGTTGCAACCGTCGTAGGCAGCCTCAGGATCTGATCCTCGCCTGAACTCGCGCCGAACGCGGACCTCGACCTGATCGCCCTTTCCGACTTTGCCAAGAGGCTGGGCGGTCTTACGGTCCTGGTCCGAGAGCGTGACGAACAGCAGCACATGGCTGGTCATTACCGGTCCCTTACCAAGCCCAATATAAGGCTTTACCCATCTAACTGCAACATCTGAAATGACTGGGTGGCTATCTTAGCCGTCATGAGGAAGATTTTACGGCTATAAATCCGCGCGTTATCATGCGGCCGAACGACCGAGTGGGAGCCATCGGCAGCCACAATTTGTCGGCGACGTATTTTGAAGACTGTATCAGGGGTCATCGCAGAATCTCCCCCAAACTGTACGCTAAGGATTTGAGGCAGGCTCAGCCCCGGCGCGGGACTGAGAAACGATCCGCGACACGGTTCCGCGATGAATTTTGAGCAGGCGGGCGATTTCGGCGGGTGTCTTGCGCCCGGATGACACGGCTTCGACGATCTCTTTCTTTTGCTCGGCGGTGATTTTCGGCTTTCGTCCGGGGACGCGTCCTTGAGCGCGCGCTTCATCCAGTCCGGCGCGCGTGCGTTCGCGGATCATCTCGCGCTCGAATTCGGCGAAGGAGCCGAGCATCTGCATCAGCATGCGGCCGGCGGGGCCGGACGTGTCGATCAACTCGGTTAGCGATCGGAATTTCGCGCCGGCGGCGTTGACCCGTTCGAGGATGGTCAGAAGGTCTTTGAGCGAACGGGACAGGCGGTCGAGTTTCCAGACGACGAGCGTGTCGCCGGAGCGGAGCTGGTCGAGCATCTTATGCAGTTCGGGACGCTCCCACCTTCCGCCGGATGCGACTTCCTCGAACAGCCTGGTGCATCCGGCGTCCTTGAGCGCGCGAATTTGGGGCGCGGTTTCCTGGGACTCGGATTTGGAGACGCGAGCGTAGCCGAGGAGCATATTTGTCGTCTTTTCCTGTTGCCAAATAGCGACCGGTCGAATTGTTGCGCAAACGGTCGTTTGCGCAACATTCTGATATCGCGCCGCTTTCGGCTTATAGTGCTCTTTCGGGAAGATTCCACGATGACCCCTGTTGTCGAGCTGGGTGACGGACGCAAGCGTTCGGTTCGGATAGCCGCAACGGACCTCGTTCCGCCAGGAAACTCATCGAGTGCAGCGGGGCCCAGCCTGCCCCGTATCAGCGTTCGTACGTTGATCCCCTTGTCGCGGCATTTGAACAGGATTCTAACCCTCCTCACAGAGGAGGTGATTCGCGATGAGGGGTTGTCCCGAGGAATGTTGAAAAGTGAGGACCGGACGGGGATCAACTTTCGCCCCTGAACCACGTTGTCGACGGACGGCGGCGATGATCGCCTGTCGCATCCTCGCCGCATCAAACTGCAATTATGCTTCTCGCACTCCGAAAGGTGTTGAATATGGATATGGATGGGTTTTTCAGCGACGAGAACATCGTGATACTTCAGCAGCTCACGTTTGCTGGGATCACTGCGACCGAGCGAATGGCGCCGTTCGGAGTGTTAAATGAGCACTTCATCAACGCTCAAAATCTGGCAAAACATCGGAGGCTCGCTTCCGCTGCGACCACAGTCGCAGAGCGAGAGATGCAGCTCAGTTTTTTGGCTAAGGAAGAACAGAAGCGCATTGCGCTAGAAAACGACTTCGCCTGAATAATCGGTCCAAGGAGCCCGAGATTTCTGCCGACCATAGCCAAACGATCCCAGTGAAACTTCTCGGGGGGAAAGCGTCCTCAATGATCTCCCAGAATGGTTGCAGGGGGCGCGGGGTGAATTACTCCGCGCATCCGGCCAGCCTGCCCAGGAATTGCTGATTTGTCGAGAGTTCTTGTTGAACGGTGCGGAAATTCAGGCGCGGTCGTGCGGTCGTTGCAACGCCGGGCAGGGCAACGGGATCGCGTCAGGGATGGAAGCCGGACGGCCGAAACCGCTTGCGGGTTCGGTTCACGACAGCCCGACCGCGCCACGCGCGGGGACGCTTATGAATTCACGGCGCGTTTTCAGTGTTTGAACGCGCCGACCTCGTGGCTAGAATGCAAAGGCATGACAACCCCGATCAAGAACGAAACGAAGCGCGGCTAGGGGCGGAAGGCCCATCCGTGCGAAAACGTACGTTAGCGTATTGCACGCAATGTTATGGGTGGGTTTAGAGCGGAATCCGATCATCCTGTATCGTGCTCATAACCACAGGATTTGAAGTAATTTGTACATTGCGAGGGCTTGAAGATTTCGGCGCAGGTTTCGAGGGCGCGCATGAGGCCCGCGACGGTCCGTTCGGCGATTTTGCGCAGGAAGGCTTTGAGCTTGGAGAAGGCTTTTTCGATGGGGTTCATATCAGGACTGTAGGCTGGGAGATATCGCAACTCCGCGCCCGCCGCCTTGATGAGTTGCTCGACCCGCGGCCCCTTGTGAGCCGGGAGATTGTCCATGACGACGACCTCGCCGGGCGAGAGCGTGGGGACGAGGCATGTCTCCAGCCAATCCTCGAACCGGGCGGCGTTGATCGGTCCGTCGAAAGTCTTTGCCGCTGTCAGGCCGCGAAGGCGAAGGCCGGCGACCAAAGTCACCGTTTTGTAGTGACTGTGCGGGATGGCCGCCCGCAAGCGGCGCCCGCGCCGGCAACGTCCGCTTTTGCGCGCGAGATTGGTGGAGGCTCCGGTCTCGTCAATGAAAACGAGTTTCGTCGGATCGAGATCGAGCTGCCCCGCGAACCATTCCCAGCGTCGATTTTGGACGTCTGCGCGTTGTTGCTCCTCGGCATGCGCCGTTTTTTTTAAAGGTGATCGCGTGACGGTCGAAGAAGCGCCACAGCACGGAGACCGCAAAGCGCTCGCCACAATTGGCGATCAGCCGCTCCCGGATCTCGAGCAGCGTGAGGTCCGGGCTGCGCCGGACCAGGCCCAAGAGATAGTCGTGATGCGCCTCGATCCGGCCGGAGCGTCGGTCGCCGCCAGAAGGCGCCGGTGAAATTTCGCCCGTGGTTTGGAACCGCTTCACCCAGCGCACCGCGCTCGCTACGCTCACTTTGAAACGCGCGGCCGCCTGATTGCGCGACAACCCGCCCAAGACCACCGCCTCAACCACGCGCTCGCGAAGATCGTCGGAAACAGCCATCCCCGCCGCCTCCCTCTCGCGGCGTGAATGATCAATCAGAAACTAACTGATTTGGGAATCCCCCAACCGATTTAGTCCGTTCGGATACCGCTCTAGGGACTGCCTGGAGATTGGGGGTGTCAGGCCGCAAAGGCTGCTTGCGGGAGCGGATCGTTGGCGGGCTGGAATCTCTGTCCGAAGCCGGAGCCGAGCGTGCCATTATAGACGGCGCTGCGAACCTGAAGCAGAAGATCCGCCCCTCGCCGCGACCAGCGCATCTGCTGCGATTTGTTCATCCGGCGGTTCACCAGAAAATTGGCCGTCCCTTCGGTGATCGCGGTGCCGACCCGCAATCCGGCACGGTACCGCTCGGCGTAGTTGACCAACCAGTCGCTCTGTCCGGTGAGATAACCATCCAGTGCGTGCAAGGCGGTCCACAGCTTTCTCGAAGGCGCAATGGACCTCCGCTGGCCTTGTTCCCCCTGAAAATGATGCATCACTGCGCGGATACGACCGGTGCTGATTTGAGCATCCTTGGCTTTGCCATTCCACAGCCTCCAGTGCAGGCGCTCGACCTCCGCGACAATCACCGCCTTCGCCGCCACCCGTGCCGGGTCATCCGCCGACAGACCGCCGGCTGTTTGCTCCAGGTGCTGCAGCCGCATGGCGATGTGGAACCAGTCGAGCACCGGCGCCTCGGTGACACCGGCATCAGCCAAAATGCGCCGCAAGCCGGAGCACCCGTCGGTGAACGCGGTCAGCACCGTGTCCTCGGTTCGCCCGACGGCGTCGAGGCTGCGGCGGATCAGCACTTTGATGTCCGTATCGGCTTTGGCGACGGCGCCGAAAACCTGCCGCCCGCCAGTCTCCGTTTCAACATTGCCGACCCGCACCTCCAGATGCCGCTCGCCGTCCTCGCAGCTGCGGATGAAGGTCGAATCCAAGGTCACGGTGATCGACGGAGCCGCCGGATCAGGCCGCACCGCGGCCTGATCCCGAAGCTCCGCACCAATTTTCAGAGTGTGCAAACGCAAAGTTTCCGGGTCGTTTCCGGCGTCGACCGGGAACATTTGCCGCAGCACGTCAGCAGCCACCCGGTAAGTCATCAGGGCAGAGAGATGCGCCTGAAGCTGATCCAACTCCGCCGTCGAGCGGCAATACGATGGCCAACCATGGCCGGCTTCGTTGCCGCCGCACCCAGCACAGCGAAAGCGGGGAAGCCGCACCGTGACCTGGCCGAAAAGCGTCGCGACCGCATGGTCCCGGTAATCCTTCACTCGGCACACCTCGCCACAGCTTCGGCAGTCCGGCCGCCGGACGGCGTGGCCCTTGGCCTGCGCCGCGACGATCTCCTGTTGGAGGCCGGCCAGCAACAGCTTCCCTTCGGCCAGGGTCAACCCTAAGTTGGCGATATCACCGAGATCATCAGGCCGGTTGATCTTCAAGACGTCAGCGCACTGTCTCTCACCGTCAGCCCCGGTTTTCACCAACCTCACAATCCAAGCCACGCGCCTACCCCCGATCAGAGATCAGACGCGAAACTACCGCTTCGGCGCCCGCACCCCCAATCTCCAGGCAGTCCCCTAAACGGGGTCGCAAGCCTTTGAAAACGCTGACGCGCGCCGCTAAAGCGGCGTAAACCGCACGAACGGGCCTTTGGCCCCGGCCGCCTCACCGTCTGGGATAGCGCTCGCAGAGCAGCTCGAACAGCGCCCGCGCCGCCTGAATCTCGCCGCCCGCCGGCCCGTGCGCGCGCGCCTTCGGGTTCCAGGCGTAGACGTCGAAATGCGCCCAGGCTCGCGCCTTCTCGACGAAGCGCCTGAGGAAGAGCGCCGCGGTGATGGAGCCGGCCATGCCCGCGCCGGTCCCCGAATTGCTGACGTCGCCGACCGTGCCGTCGATCATCGCCTCGTAGGGCCGCCAGAGCGGCATGCGCCAGAGCGGATCGTGCGCGCGCGCCGCATGCTCGGCGATTGCAGCGGCGAGCGAATCGTCGTCGGTGTAGAAGGGCGGCAGGTCGGGGCCGAGCGCCACCCGCGCCGCTCCGGTCAGGGTCGCAAAGTCGAACATGAGGTCCGGCGCGTCCTCGTCGGCGAGCGCCAGCGCGTCGGCGAGGACGAGCCTGCCTTCCGCGTCGGTGTTGCCGATCTCGACCGCAAGGCCCTTGCGGCTGACGATCACGTCGCCCGGCCGCATCGCCTGCGCCGAGACCGCGTTCTCGAGGCTCTATTGGCGTTTAGTATTGATTTCGGGCTATTCTTGGCACGTCTGATTCGAGGAGGCGTTGGTGGAGAGCCCGGAATTTGAGGATTGGCTGGGCGGGATCGGTAGGTTGACCCCAGCGCAGCGGCGACAGGCGGTGAAGGCGCTTTGCAAGGCCGAGGAGGCCGATGAGGACGTTGCGTCGGGCTTTGGCGAACCGGTCGAGGCGGCGGCTCGAGGATCGGAGGACGCGCCGGCGGCGCTTGCCGAGGGGGACGCGCGCAAGCAGCGCCGGGTTCGCGAGGACGCGCTGGGGGACATCGGCCAGGCGAAGGTGGAACGCCGGGGTTGCCCCCATTGCGCGGGGCGCGACATCGTCGCCTGGGGACGGGCGAACGGTCTGGCGCGCTCCCGCTGCAAGAGCTGCGGGCGCACGTTCAACGCCCTGACGAAGACGCCGATGGCGGGGCTGCGCAAGAAGGAGCAATGGCTCGACCACGCCCAGGCGATGATCGAGGGAACCAGCGTGGCGAAGGCCGCCGAACGTTGCCACGTCCACCCCACCACGTCCACCCCACCACGGCCTTCCGCTGGCGACACCGGTTTCTCGGCTCGCCCGCGCTGGACAAGCCCAAGACGCTGAGAGGCATTGTCGAGGCGGACGAGACGTTCATCCTCGAATTGTTCAAGGGCCGCAGGTCCGGTCTTCCCCGCCCGCCGCGCAAGCGGGGCGGCAAGGCCAAGCACCCGGGCCTCTTCTTCGAAAACATCCCGATCCTGGTGGCGCGCGACCGCGAGGGCGCAACCACCGACGCGGTGTTGCCCAATGTCGACCGCGCCTCGATCGCGGCGGCGCTGGACGGCGTGGTCACGCCCGCCAATCGGTTCGTCTGCGACGGCGGAAAGGCGATCGTGGCCTTCGCCCACAGGGCGAAAATCCCGGTCCATGTCGTTCCCGCGCCGGGCAAGCCCAGCCCCGAGGCCCCCGACCTCCATATCAACAACGTCAACGCCTATCACGGCCGGCTCAAGGAATGGATGCGCCGCTTCCACGGCGTCGCCACCAAGAACCTGCCCAACTATCTCGGATGGAGACGAGCGCTCGAGGCATGGGGAGACCAGGCCACTCCGCAAAACTGGATCCTCGGCGCCATCGGGATGGGGCCTTATCAACAGATAACGTCATAAGAGCCGTTCT
>CAWDTW010000093.1:0-23985 GCA_963805295.1 uncultured Alphaproteobacteria bacterium
TGGCCGTCCCAGCAGCGCACAGGGCCGGGCGGTCTTGGTCAGGATCAAGGCCCCCCATCACGAACTCACCTCCTGCGGCGTGAGCAACGTGGTGGCCGATGCCGCCAAGCGGGCCGGGCTTGGCCGGATCCATGCGCATCGTCTGCGCCATACCGCCGCGACCCAGATGCTGCGTGCCGGCGCGTCGCTGCCGGAGATCGGTCAGCTCCTGCGTCACCGTCGTGCTTTGACGACAGCGATCTACGCCAAGGTCGACCGCGACCGGCTGCGCACGATCGCGCGTCCCTGGCCGGGAGAGGTCGCATGAGCCCCCTCCGTCAGGCCCTGGCCGACTACCTGGCCGTGCGGCGCGTCCTTGGTTACAGGCTGGTCCGAGCCGAGAAGCTGCTGGCTCAGTTCCTCACCTACGTCGAGGCTCGTGGTGAAGATCACCTGACCACCGCCACGGCGCTGGCCTGGGCGACCCGCTCGCCGGGTGCGCATCGGAGTTGGATGACCCGGCTGTCAGTCGTTCGCCGCTTTGCCATTCACCTGCAAGGGATCGACCCGGCGACGGAGGTGCCGGCGCGGGACCTGCTGCCGGGGCAGAGCTGTCGCGCCACGCCTTATCTCTACTCGGACGCGGACATTGCCGCCTGATTGCGGCGGCCGGCAGCTTGCGCACGCCTCACCGGGTGGCGACGTATCAGACGTTGATCGCCCTGCTGGCGGTGAGCGGAATGCGGGTCGGAGAGGCCATCAACCTCGATCGCGGCGATTTTGACCAATGGCCTGCTGACGATCCGTAACGGAAAGTTCGGCAAGTCCCGCGAATTGCCGCTGCATCCGAGCACCGTCACCGCCCTCGGCGCGTATCTGGGTCGGGACGACCGACCTCGTCGGCCGCCGCCTTCGCCGGCGCTGTTCGTCTCCATGGCGGGCACCAGGTTGCTCTACACCAACGTACAGCCGACCTTTCACAAACTGGTCGGCCAGGCCGGATCTCGCCTCGCTCAGCCATTGCCGGCCAAGGCTACACGATATTCGCCACGCCTTCGCCGTCCGCACCATCCTTGACAGCTATCGCGATGGCGGCGACCCAAGCACCCGGCTCGCGCTGCTGTCGACCTATCTCGGCCATGTCATCCCGGCCAAACCTACTGGTATCTCTCAGCTGCTCCGGAGTTGCTGCAACTGGCCGGTGAACGGCTGGAGCGTCACCTCGGAGGTGACGCATGACCGCCCTTGCCACGACCTTGCAGGCGTTCTTCACCGACCGCCTGATCCGCCAACGCCAGGCCAGCCCACACACGTCGCCGCCTATCGAGACACCCTGCGGCTGCTGCTGGTCTTTGTCTCGGGCAGAAACACAAGCAACCATCGCAACTGGACATCGATGACCTCGACGCCCCGGTCATCGGCGCCTTCCTCGATCACCTGGAAAACCAGCGGAACAATGGCGTCCGCACCCGTAACGCCCGCCTGGCCGCCATCCGCTCGTTGTTCCGATACGCCGCCCTGCGCCATCCCGAGCGGCCGCCGTGATCGCGCGTGTGCTCGCCATTCCCGCCAAGCGTTACGACCGACGGCTGGTGACCTTCCTGAGCGAACCGGAACTCGACGCACTACTTGCCGCCCCCATCCGTCAAACCCGACCGGACGGCGCGATCGGGCCCTGCTGGCGCTGGCTGCGCAGACGGGTCTGCGGGCGTCGAGTTGATCGGCCTGCACTGCGCCGATGTCCATCTCGGCGTTGGCGCCCATGTCAGTTGCCTGGGAAAGGGACGCAAGCAGCGGGTCACGCCGCTGACCTCGGGCACGGGCGGGGTCCTCCGCATTTGGCTCGCCGAACGCGCGGGTCAGCCCCGAGCCGCTGTTCGCCACCCGGAGCGGCGGGGCGCTCAGCCGTGACGCGCTCGAGCACCGTCTTGCCAAACACGTGAGATTGCCGCCCGCACCTGCCCATCGCTGGGCCAGAAAGCCGTCACCATGCACGTGTTGCGGCATACCGCGGCGATGCGGTCTTGCGCGCCGGCGTCGATACTTCGGTCATCGCGCTATGGCTTGGCCACGAACAGATCGAGACGACCCAGATGTATTTGCACGCCGACCTGGAGCTCAAGGAACGGGCCCTGGCCGAACAACCCCGGCCAACATCACGCCAGGCCGCTACCGGCCGCCGACAAGCTGCTCGCCTTCCTCGAGGCGCTCTGATTATGCCGCCCCCGTCGCAGCGATCGCCGCCTCCCAGGCCGGATTGGCCGCGTGGTCGGCATAATCCGGAGGTCGGCATAATGCACCGTGCAACGCTGGATCGCCATGTCGGGCCCAGAGCGCCGCCAGCGCCTTTTCGAGGCCGGCGCACCATCAACGACGACCAGCTCCGGACTCGGCAATCCGCGCTGGACGAGATCGTCGAGCAGCGGCGCGCCAGGCAGCGCCTCGCTTTCCCCGCCCATGGACTTGATCGCCAGCAGCGCGCCTGGGCGCGCTTTTGGACCCGCTGGCCGAACCAGGCAATGATCATCGCGCTGCGACGCAGCGCTCAGCAGCACAAGCTGCGTGTGGTTGAGTTTGATGGACATGTTTGGACCCTCGCGTTTCGGGAGCCGGCCGATCCCGGCCCCTCGCGACCCCGCGCGCTTGCCTTCAATAGTCACAATCGCTACCGAGGTTGCGAGGAGCATTGACTGCGCCGCGCGCGCGAACGCGCCGGCAGCGTTCGCCTCGCCGCGCTTTCGGCGCGATCGAGGGGCGGCCTGATCATGGGAGGGACGGCCCGAATGCTGACGACCTACCTCTATCCGAAATTTCCCTATCGTCCGGTCCGCCGAGCAGAAAGAGAGGCGTCCCGCCCGCCATCCCGTCGTCGTGATCGGCGCCGGGCCGGTCGGCCTCGCCGCCGCGCTCGATCTGGCGCGCCGCGGCGTCGCGGCCGTCTTCTCGACGACAACGACAACGTCTCGGTCGGCTCGCGCGCGATCTGCTTCGCCGAGCGGCCGCTGGAGATCCGGGACCGGCTCGGCTGCGCCGAGCGGATGGTCGAGCAGGGGAGTGAAGTGGAAAGTGGGCAAGACTTTTTCCGAGAACGATCTCCGATACGTTTTCGATCTCCTGCCGGAGGCGGACCACAAGTTGCCGGCGATGATCAACCTGCAACAATACATCTGGAGGAATATCTGATCGACGCATGCGCCAAGCGAGGCGCTCATCGACCTGCGCTGGAAGCACAAGGTGGTGGGCCTCAAGCAGGACGCCGATCGCGTCACGTTGACGGTCGAGACCCCGGACGGCGAATTCCAGACCGAAGCCGACTGGGTCATCGCCTGCGATGGGGCCAACTCGGACGCCCGCAGGATCGTCGGCGCCGAGTTCGCCGGCCAGGTCTTTCACGATCGCTTCCTCATCGCCGACGTGGTGATGAGAGCGGAATTCCAGGCCGAGCGCTGGTTCTGGTTCGATCCGCCTTCCACCGCAATCAGTCGGCGCTGCTGCACCGCCAGGCCGATGACGTCTGGCGCATCGATTTCCAGCTCGGCCGGGACGCCGATCCGGACGAGGAGAAGAAGCCGGAGAATGTCATTCCCCGCCTGCGCGCCATGCTCGGCGAGGAGCGCGAATTCGAGCTCGAGTGGGTCTCGGTCTATCAGTTCGCCTGCCGGCGGATCGACAAGTTTCGCCACGGCCGGGTGCTGTTCGCCGGCGACCGGCGCATCAGGTCTCGCCCTTCGGCGCGCGCGGCGACAACGCCGGCGTGCAGGACGTGGACAAGCTCGTCTGGAAGCTGAAGCTCGTGATGGACGGCGACGCGCCTGATCACGCTCCTCGACAGCTACCACGAGGAGCGCGCCTTCGCCGCGGACGACAACCTCCGGCATTCGACGCGCTCGACCGACTTCATCACCCCGAAGAGCGAGATGAGCCGCCGCTACCGCAACGCCGTGCTCGAGCTTGCGGGCGAGCTACGCCTTCGCGCGGCCGCTGGTCGATTCCGGCCGGCTGTCACGCCGACGCCCTATGTCAACTCGTCGCTCAACACGCCCGACGAGGAGCCGTTCGCCGGCCGGATGGCGCCGGGAACGAATTGCGCCGACGCGCCTATCCTCGTCGACGGCAAGGAGGGCTGGCTCCTGAGCCTGCTGGGCGACGGCTTTGTCGTGCTCGTCCTCGGCGCGGCGCCGACGGCCTCCCGAAGTCGCCTGGGGCCGCGTGCGGGCGCGCGTGCTGGCGGAGGGCCGCGACTTCGCCGATGCGAAGGGCCTCGTCGGGGAGCGTTACGACGGCGCGCCCGGCGCCGTCTATCTCATCCGCCCTGACCAGCACGTCGCGGCGCGCTGGCGCGCCTTCGACGCCGCAAAGATCGAGCGCGCCATCGCCCGCGCCTGCGCCGCCTGAAGGAGAGCGCCTTTGCCCCTCAACCTCAACCCCAACATTCCCGATCCCGACGGTTTCTAGCAGGAGCTCATCGACAGCCAGCGGGACTTGAGCGAAGCCGAAGCCGAAATGATGAACTGCAAGCTCGTCCTCATCCTCGCCAACCATATCGGCGACCGCGAGATATTGCGCGAGGCGCTGAAGGTCGCCGGCGGCCGCGTCGAGCCCGGAGAGAGCGCGCGGCGCTGAGGCAGGTTCGGTGGAACTCGGGAGTGCGGGCCGACGCGCTATCTGGTGCGAATTGCTCGTCCAATGCGGAGGTTCAGGCCGCGCGCGCCGAGGGCGGGGCCGCAGTAAAAACTGGCGCTGCGCCGGAGAATTCGAGGCCGGCCGGGCAGCATGATGACGGATTGCGGGCGGCGCTGGCATTCGTACATGGCGAATCGGATCGCCTCGGTCCGGTTCGCGGACGGCCCGCCGCACGGCTCTGCGCGTCTCGGACCACCCAGCGCCCGCAACGATCCTGCCCGATGAACAGGCACGAGCCGACCGCAAACACGGTTTTGACGCTGTCGCTGAATGATGGAATTCTCGTCGCTTCGACGCGGAGGCCCGATGCGCCGGAGAGCCCCATTAATGGGGGCATGCCGACCAGAACCTGCGCGGCCAGTCCGAAGCCGAGCGCAATCGCCAGCAGCAGGGCGAGACGGGTGAACATTTCCAGCGGTGCCGGAGGGGGCAGGACCGCAAGACCCACGGCCAACGCCAGAGCACGATTGCTGAACATGGGGACCTCCTTCATTCGGACGCCACGGCTCGACGGTGCGATCCAGAGGCGAGCGCAGAGGACCGACATCGCGACCAAGATCGGCAATCACACGTTTCGGGCGACAAGCGTCATCGCCTATCTCGAAAACGGCGGGACGGTAGAGAAGGCCGCGCAGCATCGGCCGACGGCCACAACGCGGAATATCATCTCGTCGACGAGCGGATCGTGGGCCGGAAGCCGCGCACGCTCGATTTCCCCGCCGCCGCCGCTCTACCGCTGACCTCGATCACCGCCTGGGAGGCGATGTTCGACCGGCTCGACGTCGCCAGACCCGTTCCCGGCGCTACGCGGCGATTCTGATCGTCGGCGGCGCTGGCGGCGTCGGTTCGATCGCCATCCAATTGGCGCGGCAGCTGACCGATCTCGCCGTCGTGGCGACCGCCTCTAAACCCGAAGCCGCTCGATGCCGCAGGTCGGCGCGCTCGGTCTCGGCGCTCCGGCTTTCGTCGCCGACGGTTCCCTCGGCGGCCTATTCGCTGACCTCGCCGAGCTGATCGCTCCGCAGGGACGCCTCGCCCCTGCATCAACGGCTTCTCGAACTGCGGATCCCGTATATCTTTTCCCCGATTTGCGCTGATCCTGTTCGACAAATCGTTCGCGGCGACCAATGAGCGCGAGGGATCTGAAATCGCGCGGCAAATCGTGTCTGCGTTGCTGGAAAGATCGCACAAGGTCGCGTTCGTCAGCCACCAGTTCGCTTTCACCAACGGGATTTACGAGAGACGCCGCAATTCGACGCTTTTCCTGCGGGCCGACAGACGGGAGGACGGCCAGCGCACGTTCAGGCTGACCGTCGGGCAACCGCTCGCGACGAGTTCGGCGAGGACGTGTCCGGGAGGTTTTCTTGCGGAAAGCGGACGAACAGGATAAAATCGTCCGACAGGCGGCCGGCATCGATGCGACACTTTGCCGCACGAAAAAGACGCCGTGGAGCGACGAAGAGAACGGATTACGCGCGCACGCAGAAATGAATAGTGTGACCTGCGGCGAATACAGGGAGACTCCATGACCAAGATCAGCACGGTTCAGGCGCTCGAAATTCTCGAACTCGCGCGGCAATCCGACGGTGCGCGTTCATGTCGCGCTCGACGACGGGACGGTCGCGACGCCTCGGTGCCCTCGGGCGCTTCGACCGGGGAACATGAAGCGGTCGAGCTACGCGACGGCGACAAGGGGCGCTACGGCGGCAAGGGCGTGCGCAAGGCGGTAGCGAACGTAGTCGAGACGATCGGGCCTGCCGTGGTCGGCCGCGAACCGACGCGTCAGGCGGAAATCGACGCGCTGATGACTGTCGCTCGACGGATCGCCGAACAAGGCGAAGCTCGGAGCGAACGCCATTCTCGGGGTTTCGATGGCGGTCGCCCGCGCGGCGGCGCAGTCGGCGAAACTGCCGCTCTACGCCTATCTCGGCGGCGTCGGCGCGACGCCGACTGCCTGTTCCGATGATGAACATCGTCAATGGCGGCAAGCACGCCGAGAATTCGGTCGACTTCCAGGAATTCATGGTGATGCCGGTTGGCGCGCCGAGCTTTGCCGAGGCTTTGCGCTATGGCGCCGAAACATTCCATGCCCTCGCCAAACAGCTCAAGAGCAAAGGCTATGCGACCTCGGTCGGCGACGAGGGCGGGTTCGCGCCCAATCTCGGCAGCAACGAGGAAGCTTGCGAACTGATCGTGAAGGCGATCGAGGCGGCAGGCTACAAGCCCGGCAAGGACATCGCCATCGCGCTCGATCCCGCCGCCAGTTCGTTCTTCGCCAACGGGGCTTACGATCTTGCGAAATCGAAGGGCGGCCGCAAGACGAGCGAGGAGATGATCGCGCTCTACGGCAAGTGGATCGACGCGTTCCCCATCGTTTCGATCGAGGACGGCCTGGATGAGAACGACTGGGCGGGGTTTGCGCGCCAGACCGCGGCGCAGGGTCAGCGCATCCAGATCGTCGGCG
Source organism: uncultured Alphaproteobacteria bacterium (assembly GCA_963805295.1). Taxonomy (GTDB): domain Bacteria; phylum Pseudomonadota; class Alphaproteobacteria; order Rhizobiales; family Beijerinckiaceae; genus Roseiarcus. The sequence continues at coordinate 7,127 of CAWDTW010000093.1, forward strand.
ACGATATTTTCGTCACCAACCCCGAATTCATCGCGCCGCGGCATCAAGGAAAAAGCGGCGAACGCGGTGCTGATCAAACTCAACCAGATCGGCACCGTCACCGAGACGATTCAGGCGATCGGGCTCTGCCGCAAGGCGGGCTGGAACTACGTCGTTTCGCATCGGTCGGGCGAGACGGAGGACGCCTTCCTGGCGGATTTCACCGTCGCCATGGGCGGCGGGCAGATCAAGACCGGCTCCGCCAGCCGCAGCGAGCGCATCGCAAAGTACAACCGACTGCTCGAAATCGAGGCGGAACTCGGCGCGGCGGCGCAATTCAAGTCGCCGTTCGCATAGGAAGGGTCGCTTCTGCGACTGCGGTTACGCTTCGGTCTGCTGGGGGTCAGCGCCGGTCGCGACGCGGCCGTGGACGTTCGCTCGGCACCGGAAGGAGCCCCTGACGAATGACCCCAACGGGCATGTCCGCGCTCGCGATCCTGGCGCTGACCTACCTCGGCGTCGCCGCGGGCCGCATTCCTGGCCTCCGCCTCGACCGGGCGGGAATCGCCGGAGGCGGCGGAACTGAGCCCGATTGAAAAGCTCGCTGCGGGGCAACCTGATCTGAAGATCGCCTGGAACCGGGGCATGCCCAAGCGGTTGCCGCCTGCGGGAGGAGGTTGACTAACGGCTTCTCGAAAAAATTCGAGAACCACACTTTTTCCGTCGCGCTATTCGCGTTCTATTACAACTTCGTCAAAATCCACTCAACGCTACGCATGTCTCCAGCTATGGCCGCTGGCATAAGCAAGACGCTTTGGGAAATCGATGATATCGTGAAGCTTGTTGAAGCCGCCGAGGCGAAGCCTTCGAAGCGCGGCCCGTACAAGATGCGTCGAGCCGCTTGAGCAAGAGGAAGCTTCTATTGTATGATTCCGATGATTGAAGTTAGCGGAGAGGCTCAAGCTTCCGCCGCACTGGCAGCCTCACAGCCGCTGCAAATCGAAAGTTTGACCCTCAAGAACGTCTGACGAAAGTCGAGGCAATCGACCTGTATGATGCTCTCGCCAAGGCGAAAAGATCCAAGGCCGCATTGCATGGCAATCCGGTCGAGGAAGAAGCGGCGGCGCTCTTTAGCGCGCTTGGCAGCCGGCTACGAGAAAATATTTAGCCGCGTCGAATTTCAAACAAACCCATTACCCGCTCCGCCGATTGCTCGACAAAGGCAAAGGCTTCACGCAACGCGGCATTGCCTCTTCCACATCGCCCGCCATCAGCAAGGCCTCGGCAAGATGAGAAAAAAAGGCGAAGTCCCTAAGAAGGGCGCGGTCTTCACCCGATAGCCCAGCGGAACCGCTCCGCCCATCCAGGTGGCTCGCAGCTGTTCGAGCCAGACGACCAGCATGGCGTCTACTTCATCTCGGTGACCCAGGCCTTCAACACGACCACCAGCATGGGGCGGCTGACCCTGAACATGCCGCTGTCGTTCGCCCAGTTCGAGCGCGAGATCACCGGCGAGCAAATCCGCGACAAGGTCGCCGCCTCGAAGCGGAAGGGCATCTGGACGGGCGGAGCGGTTCCAGTTGGGCTATCGGGTCGAAGACCGCGCCCTCCATGTCGTCGAACAGGAGGCCAAGTTCGTCCGCAGTCTCTTCGTCGGTATCTCGAAGTGGCAGCGTGGTGAGGCTGAAGACAGCTCTCGATGCCGAGAACCTCCGCTCGCCAGTCCGCATGAGCGGGACGGGCAAAAGGACCGGCGGCGGCCGCGATCTCGCGAGGCCACCTCTACTGGATCCTGTCGAACCCGATCTATGTCGGGCGGCTATTCCACAAAGGGCAGATCCACGACGGCCTTCATCCGGCGATCGTCAACCTGGAGACAAGGGTCCGAGTCCAGCAACGGCTCGAGAGCCAAACCCAGACGAGGCGGATATCCCGGCCTGATGATCATTCCTTCCTCGCGGGCAAGCTCTACGATGATCGCGGAAACAGGATGAGCTCAAGCCATGCGTCGAAGGACGGGCGGCGCTGGCGATACTATGTGTCGCGGGCGGCGCTGACGGGACGCAGCCAAGACGCCAGATCGGGCGTCCGCATTACCGCCTCCGAGATCGAAAATCGGGTTGCGCACGCGGTCGGGGTGCATTTGGTGACCCAGGCAAGCGCGCGCGCTGACGAACGAATAGGCATCATTAGCGCTCCCTTCGGCGTGAACATGTCTTTAGCCGGCATGACTGGTCTCCAGCCGACGATCGTGCCGTTAGGCGGGGCTTTTCCTTCGGCACTACCGACCGGGGCCGGCAGGGGGGTGCACACGAAAAGCGAGCCGCCGAGAAACCTTAGCAGCCCGCTAAGTCGTTATCTTCGGCTCCCGCTTACCCTCAACATCGGCGGCTCGCCGGCCGCAGCATCGCAGATCGCAACGAGCGCGCAAGTTGAAGGAACCGCCTTCGCCGCCATCGTCGCGCCTATCATCGCCGAGCTCAGAAGGCCCAAAGAAACATGGCGACGGCGAGCACGCCGATCGCGGCGAAGCCGGATTGACTAGGCCCCACTGCCGGACGAGCGCCCGCGCCGCGGAGACGTCACGCCCGCGCAGCGACAGGATCTGGTTGTTGAGCGGCGCCATCACGAAGAAGGCGTACGGCCAGCTCGAAATGACGATGAGCGCCCCGAACACCCAGCGCACGTCTTCCAATTCGAAATACGCAATGAAGCCGGCGACCGCCGCCGCCAGCGCGAAGGCGGACAGCAGCGCCACGCCGCGACTGTCGCTTGGCCGCCATTCGGAAAGCAATGCATTGTCGTCCAGCGCCATCCGCGCCGGCTGCTCGACCCAATTGTCGTAGATGGCCGCGCCGGAGAACGCGGCGGAGAAAACAAGCGCAATCAATCCTGAAATCATGGCGGCTCCTCGACCGGGCCTCTCTAGCATGAAGCAGACGCGAATGCGCGAGCGCGGCGACCCGGTTGAAATAGGACACCGGCTTGGCCCTCGTGAACCGCGCGCGCTCAGATGCCGGGCGATCCCCCGCCGCGTCGGCCTCCTGCGGCTCCGTCGCGTAGGCGGCGTCAGCGCGCTAGCTCGACGAGCGCCGGCACCGCCGCGAGGGCGGGCTGGTGTTCGCCGAGGCAGACGAGCGCCAAGCGCGCTGACGCCACGGGCGAAGCGAAGCAATTTCCAAGTCGCCGCCGCGATCTTTGGCCATGTCGACTGTCTCGGTCCGATCGGATACTCGAACGGAGGCCGAGCTTAAGCCGCAGCGGCGTCCGCGCGCATGAGCTCGATCATGGCGCGCACGCCGTTCGAGCGTTGCGGCGTGAGATGCTGCTCCAGACCCAGCGCGCGAAAGGCGCCCAAAGCGTCGACGGCGAGAATCTGCTTTGGCGCCCGATCAGAGAAAAGCGCGATTGAGATCGCGATCAACCCGCGAACGAGGTGCGAGTTGCTGTCGCCGCGATAATGCAGGATCACTTGGCCGTCGGCGCTCGTTCTCGCCTCGAGTTCCAGCCATACCTGACTGACGCAGCCCCGCACCTTGTTGCTCTCATTGTGGGCCGGCTCGCCAAGCGGCTCGAGGGTATGACCGAGTTCGATGACATAGCGATAGCGATCCTCCCAATCATCGAGGGAGGCGAAATCGTCGCGGATGGTCTCGAAATCAGCCAGGCAATCCTCGCATAATGCATGCGCCTTGAAGTGACTGCGGTCACAGCCGTTCGGGCGCCCGATCGTATCAGATAGGCCGGTCTCGGCGGTGTCGCCAAACGGTGGTGGCCCTGTCCGCGTCAATCACCCGCGCCGGGATTTGGTGAGAAGTATTGGAGTTTGTCCGGCTTCCCCTCCCAATCCTTGGAGTCGGGCGGAGGCGCTCTTTTAGCCGTAATGTTTGGCCAAATTTTCGCGTATTGGGCATTGAGCGATAGCCATTTCTCAAGCCCCGAGTCGGTGTCCGGCTTGATTGCGTCGACCGGGCATTCCGGCTCGCAGACCCCGCAATCGATGCATTCGTCCGGGTGGATGACGAGCATGTTCTCGCCCTCGTAGAAGCAGTCCACGGGGCAGACCTCGACGCAGTCCATGATTTTGCAGCGAATGCAGCTCTCGTTGACGACGTAGGTCAATTAAGCTTCCCTTCAGAAGATCGCAGTGGTGAACTCATTCACGGTGTCCGTCCTCGCGGCGCTCGCTCTTTTGCTGAAAAATGGACGCAGAGGAGACCAGCGTCCTCCGGCTCCATCGGAACGCCGAACAGTAGGCATTGGAGGGTCGACCGGGTCGCGCGCGTTGAGCCGCAGCAGGCTTCTCCACCGAGGTGCCCGCAGTCCGGACAAACACCGAAGTGCCGATGCGCCCCACTCACAGCTACCGCGGTCAGCACGTGGCGCAGGGCGTAGTGCACCGCGGTTTGCTCTTCCGGGTCGAGCGAGTCCACGGCGCGCACCAGAGCTTCGAACGGATCGCGCGCAATCGCTTCTTTGCCTTTGTCCGTCAATCGGAGAGCAACGCTTCGCCCGTCCGCCTCGGATCGCTGTCGGACCAAGTACCCACCAGCCTCAAGCGCCTTGATGGCTTGTGATGCCGTGCCGCGGGTCGTCGCCTGAAATTCCGCGAATGCCGATGGGTTCCTGGAGAACTGGTTGGCTCGGGCGAAGAAGCGAAGCGCCATCCATTGGGCAGGGCTGAGTTCGCCGTGATAGCCCTCGGCCTGCACGAGCCGCCCCACGAGCAGCAGGAGTTCCGCCGTTTCGCGTCCTGACATCATCGCCTCTCGGGAATTATAATAGTGTTTCGAAATCAACTTGACAACCGACCCGATACAGATAATTGTGTTTCGAAACTAATTGGAGAGGGCTGAACATGGCCCGCGCCGCCGCCTGGCCGATGCTTACGGTCGAATCCGGCCTCTCCCGTTATCTCTCGGAGTTCAAGCGGTTCCCGATGCTGGAGCCGCAGGAAGAATACATGCTCGCCACGCGGTGGCGCGAGCACGGCGACCGCGAAGCGGCCCACAAGCTCGTCACCTCCCATTTGCGGCTGGTGGCCAAGATCGCGATGGGCTATCGCGGCTACGGCCTGCCGATCGGCGAGGTCATTTCCGAGGGGACCGTCGGCCTGATGCAGGCTGTCAGGCGGTTCGAGCCGGACAAGGGTTTCAAGTTCGCGACCTACGCGATGTGGTGGATTCGCGCCTCGATCCAAGAGTATATTTTGCGCTCCTGGTCGCTCGTCAAGATGGGAACGACGGCGAGCCAGAAGAAGCTCTTCTTCAATCTGCGCAAGGCCAAGAGCCGCATTTCGGCGCTCGACGAGGGCGATCTGCGCGCCGATCAGGTCGCCGTGATCGCCAAGCGCCTGGGCGTCGCCCTGCAGGATGTCGTCGATATGAACCGCCGCCTCGGCGGCGACGCCTCGCTCAACGCGCCGCTGCGCGAGGACGGCGACGGCGAATGGCAGGACTGGCTCGCCGACGAAAGCGCCAGCCAGGAGACCATTCTGGCCGACCGCGAGGAAAGCAACGCCCGGCTCGACGCCCTGAAAAACGCGCTGCGCGTCCTCAATCCGCGCGAGCGCCGCATATTCGAGGCGCGACGGCTCGCCGAGAACCCGATCGCGCTCGCGGAGCTTGCCGAGGAGTTCGGCCTCTCGGGCGAGCGCGTGCGCCAGATCGACGTGAGCTCCTTCGAAAAGGTGCAGAAGGCGGTGAAGAACCGCGTCGCCGAAATGGAGAGCCCGCGGCCCCTGCCGGTGCATTAGCTTCCAAACCTCTCCCTTGGTGGGAGAAACTGCCGATGGACGTGTCGCTATCGGTACGTTTTACGGCAACCGAACGACGCGAGAGGGGCGCCGCTCGCCGGGCGCTAATCGATAGCGACCTGTGAAGCGAGCCCCCGCTCGACGCTCCATGCACGGCGCTTTGCGTCATCGATCGTGCGCCTAAGCCGCGAGCTGCAGATGGAAATCTATCCGAAGTTTCACAATGAAGTCGGGGCGCCGATCGTGCGCATTGGCTGCCGCGAGTTCAAGTGCATTGGGGATAAACCGCCGCAAGATCACCCACACGTCTACCTCAATATGGGCGATGCCAGTGAGATCGTCTGCCCCTATTGCTCTACGCTATTCCGTTTCGATCCGACCTTGGGAGCTCAGGAAGCTGATCCGGCAGATTGTGCTTACGACATGGACCGCGCCGATCGGCATTGAGACCGCACGCCGCATCTCAGGCCGGACGCCAATTCGCGCGGCAACTCATTGAATTGTTTGTTCGGAAGCTTGGAGGTGGAAGTCCTCTGCCCAGCCTGATGGCGGCGAAGGGCTAGCGAAGCGCAAGGGCGTCGTCGTGAGGCGGGGTCTGAAGGAAGCGTGGAGCAAAGCCGCGACCTGATGGACAAGAACCGGATACGAGGCCTACCCGGCCGGACGAGCGGGCGTATGACTGCGAAGTCCATGGTACGACGCACCCACTTCCTGGACGCCTGCGCCTCCCTGTGGCTCGAAGGCGAGCTCGTGCACCTTGAGGACCTCGTGCTGCACGATGCCGAGAAGGACATCCGCAGCCCCACCTATGAGCTGACGCGAGCGCATGCCGTGCTGCGCGCCCGTCGCCGCATAGCCAGTGCCGAGCTCGGCTGGGCCTTGTCGGCCTCGGGTCTAGGCGGGCTACGCGGGCGGGCAGGGGAGGGCGAGGACGCCGGCCCGGCGAAGCCGCTCGCGATCACGGGCGACGCCAATGACGCGGATCTCGCGCCGGACGTCATCGAGGATCGCTACGATCCGCTGCTCGCCGAGGCGCTGGCCGCGGTCGACACCGCCATGGCACGCGCCGATCGGGCCGTCGCCGGCGCCCAAGCGCGGCAGCGCGAGCGAGATCCGCTCGCCTATGATCCCGATTGGGACGAGGATGCGAGGCTGGAGGAGTGGCGCCAGGCGCTTGGCGAAACCCGCAGCCTGCCAGCCACGCTCGCCGCGGCCATCGCGCTCGAGGCCTGGAGGGCCATCGAGCCGTTGTAGCACCAGCCTTGGCTCGGGCAGCTGCTCGTCGCCTCCCTGCTGCGACAACGCGGCAAGACCTCCCATCTCGCCTGCCTGAATGTCGGCCTGCGTCTCGTGCCGCGCGAGCGCCGACGGGCCCGCGAGGCGACACCGCGGCTCGTCGCCACGCTCGAGGCCATCGCCGCGATGGCCGAGGCTTGGCTAAACGGGTCAATTCGCTTCTTCGCTCGGATTTAATTATCTTGCATGGTTGTCTTGGTGTTGCGAGTTGAATACCATTGAATTGTAAAGGTTACTGGCTGGGCAGACCCGTTTCACCAATGCCCCGGGCTGATCAGAGGTAATTCTATGAAGTTCTGAAATCTCCCAAGGTCAGTTGAGCTTTGATTGGTGGGAGGGCGCGCCATCCGGTTGTTCTAGCAGAAGTTACAGGCCCACTTCAATTAGTCCCTCGCGGCTTCGCAATGTTAGTGGCATTCAATACGGTAAATGCGGCCGGCAAGACCTTGGGCCGCATCAAGTCACATCGGGAGGAATTGCACGATGTCTGAATGGAAAGTCTTCTATCGAGACGACCTCGATCACGACCGGATTTCTCCGAGTGTTTCGAGCAAAGAAGCCGCCCTTGCACAGGCGAGAAACCTCCATCGAGACAGACGAGCTGAAATATACAAAATTGAAGGACCTGCCGCCGGCATCGTCCCCAAAGATGAAGTGATGCGTTGGGTGTCCGCCCACAGGTGGCGCTGACGAAAACGGACGCGCTCGCCTAGCAGCCCGTTGACGAAGTCAGATCACACGCGAGGCTCATGGCGCATGCGTCGTCGTACGGCCGCTGCCGGCGCAACGCCCTCCGCAGATTGTCGTTGAAGGCCTCGCCGAAGTCCTTGTCCTCGTCGAGAAACGCGCGGCCCACCGTTCCCTCTCTGCAACGGAACCGGTCTTCCACGGTTCCGCCGCCAGAGGGCTCAGTGCGACCCGTTCCTGCCCTTCAAAAACTATCGCTCTTATTGCGAATTATGTTGATATTGTCCGACGCCCGCTGCTGCTTTGATCCAGGGTTCCGCTTTGGAGCTTGGCTCGAGGGATTCGAGCGTCCTGCGCCAATTCAGGTAGGTTTGCAGATTGTCGGTGGCGACGCCGTGGAATCGGCGCATCCATTCCTTGAGCCGGCCATGGTACGCGTTGACGTTGTTGATGTGGAACTGCGGCTCCTCGGGGCGGGGCATTGTCACGGCGCTCCGGGCTTGCGGCGTTCTCGATGGCCTGATAGCCGCACGCGGATGAACAAGATCAGCTACAGCGGGTATCGTTTCCCGCCTGAGGTCATTCACCAAACAATATGGCTCTACCTCCGGTTCACCCTGAGCCTGCGCGACGTCGAAGATTTATTGGCGGAACGCGGAGTGGCGGTGTCTTACGAGACGGTTCGGCGTTGGGTGAACCATTTCGGACCGATGATCGCGGCCGACCTACGGAAGCGTCGCCTGAAGCCTCATACGACTTGGCATCTCGACGAGGTCTATCTGAAAATCGACGGCCGAATGGTCTACCTTTGGCGGGCCGTCGACGCTGAGGGCGAGGTCCTCGATGTGCTGATCCAGTCCAAGCGAAACAAGCATGCCGCGCTGAAACTGATGCGCAAACTCTTGAAGAAGTATGCCTTTGTTCCTGAGCGGTTGGTCACCGACGACCTGCGATCATACAGCGCCGCGGTCCGGGAGCTTGGGATCGAACGCCACCATGAGCGCGGGCGATGGAAGAACAACAGAGCTGAGAATTCGCATCAGCCGACGCGGCGGCGGGAGCGCAAGATGCAGCGGTTCAAGAGCCCGGGTTCAGCCCAGAAATTTCTTTCCACACACGCCGCCGTCTACAATACCTTCAACGTCCAACGCCATCTCATCTCCGCCCAAACGCATCGCACGCTTCGCGCTGCGGCGATGACCACGTGGCGGACCGCTGTCGCAGCGGCTTGACAATTCCTGAGGCGCCGACGCTTCACGCTCGCCCACGGCAATGTGACAACGCCCGATGCGCCGTTGCGCGCGTGGTTCGGATCTTTGCCGTTTGCGGTTCTGACGTCGACGTGAGCGAGGCCGAATACTCGAACCTTGTCCTTCGACGGCGCTTCTCGGCGCCTCATGACGGGGTCGCGTAAGCGCGCGCTCCCTGTGCGCCGGGCTTCGTTTCGGTCGCGACGCGCTCGAACAGCAAGAGGGACCGTCCAGTCGCTTTGTACACGGCGCCGATCCTGAATTTTCGCGCGGGCAGCGCCGGGTCGTTGGTGTCGATCAGCCGGTTCCAGCCGTACGCCTCGTAACAGCGCGGCAACTTGAATTTGACCACATCGTGATGCGCGTTGAAGACGATCAACAGCGTGACGTCGCTGCCTCGACGCTTGATGCCGGTCGTCTGCGCCCGCCCGTCGAGAAGCATGCCGAAACAGCGCGTCAGCTCGTTGTCCCAGGTCTCGTGCGTCATTTGCGAGCCGTTGGCGTCGATCCAGGTCACGTCCCTGACGTCGATGTCCGGATCCGTCTCGCCGGTGAAGAAGCGCGACCGGCGCAGGACGGGATAGAGATGGAAGAGCGCCGTGAGGCGGCGGAAAAGGGCGACAAGCGCCTGCTGCTCCTCGTCCAGCCGCCAGTTGACCCAGCTGATTTCGTCGTCCTGGCAGTAGGCGTTGTTGTTGCCGTTCTGGGTGCGGCCGATTTCGTCGCCCGCCGCGATCATCGGCGTACCCTGGGACAACATCAAGGTTGCGAGCAGGTTGCGGATCTGGCGGCAGCGAAGGGACCGGATCTCAGGGTCGTCGGTCGGCCCCTCGACGCCGCAGTTCCACGAGCGGTTGTCGGAGTGGCCGTCGCGATTGTCTTCGCCGTTCGCCTCGTTGCGCTTGTCGTTGTAGGAGACGAGATCACGCAGGGTGAAGCCGTCGTGCGCGGCGACGAAATTGACGCTCGCCCAGGGTTTCCGCCCGCGGAAATTGAACTTGTCGGGCGAAGCGCAGAGACGGGGAGCGAGCGTCTTCGCGCTCGCCATGCCGCGCCAGTAATCGCGCGCGGCGTCGCGGAACGTGTCGTTCCACTCCGCCCAGCCCGGCGGGAAGCCGCCGACCTGATAGCCGCCCGGCCCGCAGTCCCAGGGCTCTGCGATCAGCTTCACCTCGGCGAGCAGCGGATCCTGTCCGATCGCCTTCAGAAAGCCGCTCTCGGTCTTGAAGCCGTCGGGCTCGCGCGCGAGGATCGTGCCGAGATCGAAGCGGAATCCGTCGACCCGCATTTCACTCACCCAATAGCGAAGGCTGTCGGCGACCATCTGGATGACGCGCGGATGGCTGAGGTTCAGCGTGTTTCCGGTTCCCGTGTCGTTGACGTAGTAGCGCGGCTGGTCGGAAATGAGCCGGTAATAGGAGCGGTTGTCGATGCCCTTGAAAGAAAGGGTCGGGCCAAACTCGTTTCCCTCGGCGGTATGGTTGTAGACGACGTCCAGGATCACCTCGAGCCCGCCGTCGTGCATGCGGGCGATCATCTCCTTGAACTCGCGCAGCGAATTCGGGACGTCCGCGGCATAGCGCGGGTCGGGCGCGAAGAAGCCGATCGAGTTGTAGCCCCAATAGTTCCTGAGGCCGCGCTCGAGCAGGAACGGATCGTCGATGAACGTATGGACGGGGAGCAGCTCGACGGTGGTGACCCCGAGCGACCTGATGTAGTCGACGACGGGCTTAGACCCGAGCCCGGCGTAGAAACCGCGCAGGCCTTCGTCCACCTCGGGGTGCAGCTTGGTGAAGCCCTTGACGTGCGTTTCATAGATGATCGTGTGGTCCCAGGGGACGCTGCGTCTGTGATATTCGCCGTGCCAGTCGAAGTTGGGATCGACGACGGCGCACTTCGGCATGAATGGCGCGCTGTCGCGGTCGTCGAAAGTCAGGTCGTCTCCTTCCGCGCCGATCGCGTAGCCGAACACGGCCGGGTCCCAGACGAGCTTGCCGGCGTGAGCGCGCGCGTAGGGGTCGAGCAGGAGCTTGTTCGGATTGAAGCGATGTCCGGCCTCGGGCTCGAACGGCCCGTGGGCGCGGAACCCGTAGAACGAGCCGGGGCCGATGCCGGCGATGTGACCGTGAAAAACTTCGTCGGTGTACTCGGGGAGCTCGAACCGGTCGATCTCGCGTCCGTCGGGCGCATCGAAGATGCAGACGTCGACGCGCGCCGCATGAGCGGAGAAGACCGCGAAATTGGCGCCGTTGGCGTCGGCCGTGGCGCCGAGCGGATAGGGCTTGCCTTCGCTGATGCGCATGAACGCTCCTCGACGTGACGGCCATTCCTCTGGGACGCCCGTCACCGGGCGCCTCGAGCAACCAACCCGAGCGACAAGGCCAACGGATAAAGGCCCCACGGGGCGAACCCGCGCGTCGCTCCTATTCGGTCTTGCTCCCGGCGGGGCTTGCCGTGCCGCCGACGTTGCCGCCGGCGCGGTGCGCTCTTGCCGCACCCTTTCACCCTTGCCCTGGCGGGCCTTGCGGCCCGGTTCAGGCGGTTTGCTTTCTGTGGCGCTTTCCCTGGGGTCGCCCCCGCCGGACGTTATCCGGCGCCGCATCCGTATGGAGCCCGGACTTTCCTCCGCCCCTTCGACAGGCTCAGGAGGCGGCGGCCGTCCGGCCGACTGGCGCGTCCGGCATATGGGTCGGGGAGGCTTTGTCACGTTGCCGTGTGGCGAACGCGAAGCGTGGGCGCCTCAGGAATTGTTAGGCCGCTGCGACTGCGGTCCGCCACGTGTTCATCGCCTCAGCGCGAAGCACGCGGTGCGTTTGGGCTAAAGTGAGATGGCGTTGGACGTTGAAGGTATTGTAGACGGCGGCGTGTGTGGAAAGAAATTTCTGGGCTGAACCCGGGCTCTTGAACCGCTGCATCTTGCGCTCCCGCCGCCGCGTCGGCTGATGCGAATTCTCAGCTCGGTTGTTCTTCCATCGCCCGCGCTCATGGTGGCGTTCGATCCCAAGATCCCGGACCGCGGCGCTGTATGATCGCAAGTCGTCGGTGACCAACCGCTCAGGAACGAAGGCATACTTCTTCAAGAGCTTGCGCATCAGTTTCATCGCGGCGTGCTTGTTTCGCTTGGACTGGACCAGCACATCGAGGACCTCGCCCTCAGCGTCGACGGCCCGCCAAAGGTAGACCATACGGCCGTCGATTTTCAGATAGACCTCGTCGAGATGCCAAGTCGTATGAGGCTTCAGACGACGCTTTCGCAGGTCGGCCGCGATCATCGGTCCGAAATGGTTCACCCAACGCCGAACTGTCTCGTAAGACACCGGCACTCCGCGTTCCGCCAACAAATCCTCGACGTCACGCAGGCTGAGAGTGAACCGGAGATAGAGCCATATTGCTTGCTGAATGATCTCAGGCGGGAAACGATACCCGCGGTAGCTGATTTTCGTCATCCGCTTCACTACTGGGCTGGAGAGAGTGCCGCAAGCCTCGAGCGCCGTGACAACGCCCCTGGCGACGTTGATGACTGCGCTACAGCAGTGGGGCGATCGCTGGATTTATGGCGAAGGACGCGAGCCGCTGTTGATCCTCGACCGGCGCTCTGGGCGAACAATCCCACGGCTCCGCATCCTCGACAACGACGGCCATCCGCTTGCAGGCCGGGAGATGGCGCTCGCGCCGGGGCCGGGCGCAAGTAAGCGGACCCGCGAGCGCTACGGTGAAAATTAATTCAGCGGAGCTGACGGTGGCCTGTCGCGATCAGGGGTAAAGCGGAAAAACTACAGCGCCGTGTTCTTGGGTCGTTTGAGATGTCGTATACTCAGAGCACTTTCGTGTAGTGGCCCCTATCACGCCCGACCGACTCAGGAAGGCAATCGCCGTGCAATGATAACTTACCATAAGTGGAAATCTCAGTGCTACTTCCGGCCGGAAGAGCGGCGCTCAAGCCAGTTTGCGCTTTGATCGCCACGTCAGTGCGATTCTTGGCCTTCATTTTCCTCATGATATTCCGTACGTGAACTTTGACGGCGCTTTCACACAAGTTCAACTCGTAGGCTATTACTTTATTCGACTTGCCTTGCTGGATCGCCCGAACAACCGCGAGTTCACGGCCTGTGACCGGGCCCGATGTCGGTGGCTGGGACGGCGCGTCACCTGGCCGATCTCTCCCAAGTAGCCAATCGATTGGCGCATAGGTCCCCCCCGCAAGAACAAAGCGCACCGCCTCGATCGTGATCTCAAATCCCATGGTTACTGGGATGTAACCTTTTGCGCCATGGCAAATGGCGGTTCTGGCCAGCTCGGCGTCATTGTTGTAAGCGAGGACAATGACCGGTATTCTCGGCGCAAGCTCAGATAAGACTTTCAAGGCGCTGGTGCTCGCCTCCTTGTTACCTTCCCCCCACGAAAATATAATTAGCTGGGGTGAGGTAAGGAGATGCTGTTGTTCCAGTTCGATAGCCGTCGAATAGGTAAGCACCGGTAGCGGAAACGCGGATTGCACGCTTCGCCGAATGCACTCCCGTATGAAGGTCCGGCTTTCAATCACCGCAATGAAACCGCCAAGCTTTGCTCCGCCGCCTCCATAGGCCCGGCGCACGTCAATTTCTTCGGAGAGCCTGAGGGTTGCAGGCGTCTCCGCCCGCGCCTCATCAATTGGAATGCAAGTCGCAACGTCGACCATTGGTGAAATCCCCCTTCCCCGAATGCTACGCGGCTGCGCCAAGGATTGAGCTACGCCGCCGAGTTGTCCTCACACCCTTTGTGACAACAGAATTAGTTCAGTTTCGAACGGTTCATATGTGAACAAATGCAGATAGGTGGCTAGAAGATTGAAGTTGGCGCGTCTTGTTTCCAGCGGCCAAATTTCTGCCGTTTCAGGCCAGCTTTCGAGCGCCTGAGGATGTGAGCGTGTAAGCGAGGGCGGGGTCAAACGCCCGCGCTCTTCTCGGAGAGATCGTGCGCGCCGCGCTCGATAAGGGGTTATCACACGATTTGTTTAAAATCGTACGCTAAGCTGGACCGGTACGGTGCTGGGCGACGATCCGGGACACGGTCGGCGAACTGACGTTGTAGAGACGCGCCATCTCAGCGCCGGATTTACGGCCTGATATCACACTTTCAGCGATCTCTTTGCGCGTCGAGTTTCTTTCGCCGCCCTCCGACTCGCCCCTCAGCCCGGGCGGCGGCGAGTCCCGCCGAGGTCCGTTCCCGGATCATGGCGCGTTCAAATTCCGCGAAGGAGGCCACCATCTGCATCATCATGCGCCCGGCCGGGGTGGTGGTGTCGATGTTCTCGGTGATCGGAAGCCGGCGCCAGCCTTGGCGATCCGCTCCATGATGTGCAGCACGTCTTTCAGCGAGCGCGACAGGCGATCGAGCTTCCAGACCACCACGATGTCGCCGTCGCGCAGCTGATCTAGCACGAGCAGGCGGTGCAGTTCCGGTCTGTCCCATCGTCCGCCCGAGGCGGCCTCCTCGAACAGACGACGGCAACCGGCGGCCCGAAGTGCTTTGGCCTGCAGAGTGTTCGTCTGTTCAAGCCGAGGAGCACGCCGTCGGCCGGCTGGCGGAATTGCGCTGAAAGGCAAGCGGTTTATGAACCCGCTCCTGCCGCCAACCCGAGGCCGTCATGCCCCCTCGCACCCTGCTGTCTGCCGAGCAACGAACCCGGCTGTTCTCCATCCCGATCGATACAGCAGAAGTGACCCGTCATTATGTGCTCGATGCCGACGATCTGGCCCTCATAGGGGCCAGGCGTCGCGCGAGCAACCGGCTGGGCTTCGCCGTTCAGTTTTGCGCGCTTCGCTATCCGGGCCGCGTGCTGGACCCATCGGAGTCGCCGCCCGTGCCGATGCTCGCCTTCGTCGCGAAACAGATCGGCCTCGATCCGGCGCTATTCGGCGAATACGCCCGCCGGGCCGAAACCCGTCGCGAGCATTTGCTCGAACTTCAAAGGCTACTGCGTCTCCCGAGCTTCGGCCTAGCCGACTGGCGGGCTTGTCTCCGGGTCGGCACGGACGCGGCATGGGCCACGGATCGGCCTAGACCCAACAGTCGTGTCACCACCGCCAAATCGCTCAATCAATCGGCAGCCGGGCTTCCATGTCGAGCTCGAAGCGGCCGTAAGGGTTCACATGCTCCCAGATCAGTGGGGTCAGGGCGCGCAATCCCTGGGCGTGAGTTTTCCCGACCATTGCGACTGCGCCAGCACCTGCTGCAACATGAGGGTGTTGATGGGGTCAGGACACGAAAGTGCACTTTATGTCCCTCTCGTGCGAACGAACGGGCAACATCGCCTTTGCCGGTTCAATTCATCGCATTCCGCCATCCGCGAGCGTTTTTTGGAGCGCTGTTTTCTGAAGACTCAACCCTCTTGCAGCTCAGCCCTTGAGTGAAAACATGCCTGCGCGTCCACGTCTTGCGACCGCGCCGGCCGATTTGCCCAGCTAGCGCGCGGCGGCGACACCGCCCGCATTGATTTTCTCTTTGAATTCCGTTTTTGTTCTTGTGAACGGGGCATAAAGTGCACTTTCGTGTCCTGACCCCACTAGCGGCCTCCGTCACCCGCGCTCCATTCCTCGGAAAGCCGGCATTTGGCGGGCTTTTCGCCGAAAGTGGGCGCTCGGGAAACCGCGCTATGGCGTCGCCAAGACGAAAGGTCGGCGCGCCCCATGGCGGCAACGGGGGGGCGGTGCTTTTTCGGCCGATTTGCTCCCCTCACGTTACCCGCGCGATCGGGCGGCCGTCGGATCGAGCGCCATGTCAAGGCGGCGGAGGCCGTGGAGCCTCTGACTCCAAGTCAGGTGCGCCACGCCGACGGCCCGAAAGCCGAAGTTGACCCACATCAATGCGCGCCCGCGGCGATCTGCGATGCTGGCGACGTCAACAGCCAAATGCGTGCGCACGCATTTGGAGCGAGATTTTGACTAGGGTGCGGGCCGAGGCGTGTGTGCCTCGGCCCGGCTTCGTTTGTGTGCCCTTGGCGCGAGCTTCGCCGCCAGTTGCGCCGAGCCGATGGCTCTTGATGCGCGTCAATGCACGCTCGCAGCAAGCGCGTATGTAGCTCCGTCAGACGGGGCGAGCGCCTCGTCTGACGGCTCGGGCCGAGGGGCAGGCCCCGCCCGCTGGCTTCAGGATGGAGAGGACCTCGGCCGCAAAAAGCGCGGGCGTTGGCGATGGCGGCGGGGATGTTGCCGACCTCTGACCGCGGTCGAGATCGGAAAGCGAGCCGCCGAACGAGAAGATGGCGTGGGAGGCGTCGCGCTCGTGCATCTGCGTCTCGAAATGGCCGGGGCAGCGTGGTGGAAGGAAAAGCTCCAGCCGCGCAGCCCAAACCGTGAGTCGCCGCCCTCTGTGATCTTAAGCTGGGCGGCAGCCGCTTGGGGCTAATGCGCCCCCCGGAGCCACGTCCCTTCTCATTGCGAGGCTCCCGCGACCGGCGTTGCGCCATGAGGCGTCGGTCATGTCCGCCTCTACAGCCTTTCCCGCAGGCGCTTCCGGGCTGCCCGGCCGCGACGGGTGTGGATCCATCCGACGAGCCGCCTCCACCAGGGTTTAGCGCGCTCTTCCAGCAAAGCATATTTGGCTATCGCCTTTTCGGCTTTTGCTCGCTCAGCGACCAGTTCGGCGAGTTGAGCATTTCGTTCAGCTAAGTCGGCCACCTGCCTTTCTTCCCGGTTCTGACGCAGTTCGTCGTTCGCCGGTGCCTCGGCGGGCAGCTCGAGAAGGCCCTTGAACTCCGCCCCAAGGGCCGCGAACGCGACGGCCATGTCGTTCGTTGCGGCCGTTTCAGGCGTTGCGCTCGTTACAGGCCGTTCCGAAGCCTCCGGAGAGGCCGTTGCATGCTGTCCCGTGGGACGCTCGTCGGGCCGTTGGGGCTCGAAGACGCGGAACAG
>CAWDTW010000094.1:0-32400 GCA_963805295.1 uncultured Alphaproteobacteria bacterium
ATGAGCTGTTTCCAGTCCATCGCGCTTTGGCCCGGCGAAGAGTGCGCGGGCCCGGCGAAGAGTGCGCGGGCCCGGCGAAGAGTGCGCGCCAAGCGTCGGCATGCTAATTTGCCTCCGCCTCGTCGCAAAAGCGAGCGAGACTTGCCAGCGTGACTCCCCAGCGTGACCCGGCAGAGGGGCGAGATTGGACCCGATCGCAGACAGGAAGCGTACGACGCTCGATACAGCCGAAGCGGCCGCGGCGTTGAGGTGGTGGTCGCATGCCGGCGTTACAATCGCCATCGAGGACGCGCCTCGTAATCGATTTTCCGAGGCCGCCGCGCCGGAGCTCGGTCGCTCGGAAATGGCCTCTCCGAAGGGGGTCGCGCGACAGGCGGGCAACGGCGACTTATCGACCAGTCGTTCCCGCGGCAGGGAGACGGCTCCGCTCGTCGCCGAGGGTGCCGCCCACGTCCTTGCGGCTTCCTCGCCTGATCTGGCGACCCTGCGATCCACACTCGAGCGTTTCGACGGCTGCGCCTTGAAAAGAATGGCCACCCAACTCGTGTTTGCAGACGGCGCGCCGGGGTCAAGGGTCATGTTGGTCGGCAAGGCGCCAGGCGGCGAGGAGGACCGCATTGGTCGTCCCTTCGTCGGGCGGGCGGGACAATTGCTTGATCCAATGTTGAACGCCGTCGGACTGAGTCGCGAGCGGGTATACATCGCGAATGTCGTCCCGTGGCGGCCCCCTGGCAACCGAACGCCCACCCTGCAGGAGACGCAAGCCTGCCTGCCGTTCATCAAACGGCAGATCGAGCTTGCCGCGCCCGAGATCCTGGTCTGTCTCGGCGCATCCGCGACTTAAACCCTTTTGGGCGTTCGGGAGGGAATAATGCGCGCGCGTGGGACCTGGTTTACCTACCATTGCGAAAATGGGCGATCCATTCGAGCAATCGCCATGTTGCATCCCGCGTACTTGCTGCGGCAGCCGGGACACAAGCGACTGGCTTGGTCCGATATGCGCGCGCTTGCGAGTGCGCTAAGGACCTGAAAGGCGATTTCGACACGCTGCCGTTTCGATGAGATTCTGATGAGCCAGACAGCGGCGCGACTTTTTTGCCTTGGTAAATTGTATAATTATGGCCAAATGGGATTGGGTTCGTTCGGTTCAGCGGAGGAAATTGGAGTGCGCGCATCGAGACGCCGTTTCATCGGAGGAGTTGGCGCGGTCGCCGGCGGGACAGCGGTCGCGGCCGCAGCGCGAGCCGATCCGACGCCGGAAGTTCGCTGGCGAATGGCGTCGGCTTTTCATCCGAGCCTCGATTTGATTTTCGGCGGGGCTCAAACATTCGCTCAGACGCTGTCCGATTTGACGGACGGACATTTTACGATCTCGATCTCGGCGCCCGGCGACATCGCTTCCGCAGTCGACGCTTTGGACGCGGTCGCCGACGCCAAGGCGGATTGCGCTCACACGGCGCTCTCTTATTCCTGGAACAAGGATCCCGCTTGTATCTTCGGATCCGGCGCTCCGTTCGGATTGAACGCGAGGCAACACGCGGCGTGGCTTCGGGATGGCGGCGGAAGCGCGCTGATCGACGAATTGCTGGCTGATCGCAATCTCATCGCGCTGCCAATGGGCGATACGGGGAGCCAAATGGCGGGCTGGTTCCGCAAAGAGGTCCACAGCGTTTCGGACATCACCGGAATGAAAGTCCGGATTGGAGGATTCGCCGGGAAAGTGCTCGAGGTTCGGGGGGCGACCTCGGTCAGTCTGCCCAAAGAACAGATACTCGAGGCGCTTCAAGACGGATCGTTGGACGCATTCGAGTGGGCAGGCCCGTACGACGACGAGAAGTTCGGCGGAACTCAGGACGGCGGCGCCCAGGCGATTTCGAGAGTCGCGCCGTTTTATTATTATCCGGGATGGTGGAAGGGAGAAATGCAGTTGCATCTCGTGCTCGCCAAGGACAAGGTCTCGGCGCTTTCGAAATCGTACCAAATGGCGGTGCGTGCCGCTGCGGCGGTCGCCAACGAGTCCGTTCGGGCGAAATACGATGCGGAGAATCCTGGAGCGGTGAAGCGTCTGGTTATCGGGGGCGCGCAATTGCGGCTGTTTCCGCAGGAGGTCCTCGAGGCCTGCTACAAGACCTCCAATGAACTTTACGTTCAGCTCGGTCTCGAAAATCCCAAATTCAAGAAGGTCGCCGAGTCGTACATGGCCTTCCGATCCGATGAGTACCTGTGGTGGCAAGTCGCCGAATATTCATTCGACAATTTCATGATCCGCGAGAGGCGCGCCAAGGGATAGTCGCCTCCCGCCGTCAATTTGTCGCTCGCAGGGGAGCGCGATCGTCGTAGTCTGTCGGTGACGTTTCGTCGGGCGCGTTCGACCGAATCACCGGGGAGAGCAGCGACGCCACGACGAGGTTCGCCGCCACCGCGGTCAGACCGTTGTACGCGGCGAAACCAGGGCCGGTATCGATGTGCCCTATGAATGGCACCTCCCATTTCAGGGCATGGACCGGCACCCAGGCCTTCTCGCCCCAGGCCAGCCAAGTGCCCGCGATCATGCCAACCGCCCAGCCCGTCAGCAGCGCCGGACCGCTGAACCAGCGCGTATAGAGACCGAAGATCATCGCCGGAAAGATCTGGATCATCCAAACGCCGCCCAGCAATTGCAAATCGAGCGCGAACCCAGTCGGCATGAAGAAGATCGCCAACAGCGCGCCTGTCTTCACGATCAGAGAGGCCAGTTTGGCGAGGAACGATTCCTCGCGTGGCGACATCCGCGGATGAACGAGGGCTTCCAAACGTTTCGCGTGAACGTGTTTGCCGCGCCGATCGAAATGACCGCCGCAGGGACCAGCGCACCGAGAGCGATTGCAGCGAAGCAAAATCCGGCGAACTAATCCGGGAAAGCCCAAAGCACGAGCCGAGGCACCGCGTCCTGCGGGTTCTCGACGCTTACCCCGGCGGCTAGTCGGCCAATTCATCTAAAGCACGGGGTATAGGTGCTTGAGCTTGATGCGGGCGTCATCGGTGGTGAAGCGCCAGTTGGCCTTGGCGTGGCGGAGGTTGCGGTGTTTGACCCAGGCGCCGACCTCGCGGCTGAGGGTTTTGTGGTCTGGGATGCGCCGATCGAGGCACTGAGAAGTCAGGACGGCGAGTTCGGATTCTGCCAGATCGAGCCAGGAGCCATGCTTGGGCGTGTAGACCCATTCGAAGCGGTTGACGAGGCGGCGAGCCTCGGCCGCAGGGAAGGCTTCGTAGAGAGAAGACTTGGCGTGGATGTTCAGGTTGTCCTGGAGCAAAGTGATGATCTTGGCATCGGCAAAGTGGGTGTCGGAAATGTCCCTTAAGACGTGCGCGTAGTCGATGGCCGTGTGGCGGTCGGTCACTTTGACCCGACTTGAACACCTGATTTTTGCAAGTGGTTGATTGTGTTGGCGTTCCGGCAAAATTCAAGTCGACGTGGCACTACGCCTTGGGCGGCCGCGGCGTTTTCGGGCGCGTTTGGGCGGGGGCGGCGGCGGACGGGCCTGACGGGCGCGCGGCGGCAGGGCGACGCGGGCGTATTTGAAGAGGGAGGTCACGCTAGGCGCAGCGTCGGCGCGCACCAGCCAATCGGCGCCGCGGTGGCGGATGCGCAGCTGTTGCAGGCGGTCGAGATCGCGCAGGAGGTCCTTCCATTCCTGGACGAGGCCGGCTTGGCGCGCGAGGTCGTCGAGATGCTTCTGCATCGACAGCGCCAGGAAGGAACAAAAGACATGCCCGCGGATGGCGGCGTCGGAGGAATGGAAGATCGGCCGCGTGCGCATGATCGCCTTGGTTCTGCGGAAGAGGTCCTCGACTTGGAGCAGATCGCGGTAGCGCAGGACCGCCTGCAACGGCGTGACCTTGGCGTTGGTGCGCAGGACGAAGATCCCGTCGAAGCGCGCCTCTTCGGCGAGCTTGCCGGCGTCGATCTCGAATGACCGCCCGCCCTTGGCCCCGACTTTGCGCAGATACCGCCGATAGGCGGAGTTGCCGATCAGCGCCTTGTCGCCCTTCTTCAATTGCGCATCGAGCGCGGCGACGATCGCTTCGCGATCCTTGCGGTCGTTCTCGGCCTCTTTTTCGTTGCGGCAGACGACATAGCGAACGCCCTCGAGCTTCACTTGCTTGACGAAGAGCTGCGTCTCTCCCCTCTTGCGCTCGATCAGGAGGGGCACGAAGGGATCGTCGTCTTCGAGCACGATTTTGCGGACGACGGCGTCGGAGCGCTCGCGCGCGCCCAGGATGTATTCCAGCTTGCGCTCTTCGAGCCCGGCGATGGTCGCGGCCGAGATCATGCCGCGGTCGGCGACGACGCAGACCCGACCGATCGAAAAGCGCTGGCGCAAGCGGTCGACGACCGGCAGCAGCGTCGTCACGTCGGCGGTATTGCCCGGCCACATCTCGGTGCAGATCGGCCGGCCGTCGCCGTCGACGATGAGGCCGAGGATCATCTGCTTCAGGTCGGGCCGGTAGTCCTTGGAATAGCCGTGCTCGCCCAGCGTCTCGCCGCCCTCGCCGTAGAACGACAGGCTCGTCGTGTCCATGAACACGGCGGAAAGGTCGGTGAAGAGGTCGCGACGGCGGTCGAACAGCTTCTCTTCGATCAGGTCCTTGACGCAGCGCGGCGCGAGCGCCCCAGCCGGCTTCTCCTCCAACTCCTCGCCGAGCCAGGCCATGGCTCGATAGAAGTGATGCAGCTCGAGCCCCTCGGCGCCCGGGATGTCGTAATCCGTCATCCACGAGGCGCAGTCGCGGTCCGAGCCCGAGACGAACAGCCGATGCAGGGCGGCGACGAACGCCGCCCGCTCGACCGCGAACTCGAACGCGCGTTCCTTCAGCAACTCGGCCAGCACGGCGTCGATCCCGAGCCGCTCCCAAATCCTGCCGAACAACAACGGCCCGCCGATCCGCTTGGCCGCGACCGACAGCGCGCCCTCGGCGTCCTGGTCGAGCGAGGCAATGAGCAACACCTGATCGGTGAGCTTGGCGCCCGAGGCAAGAAGCGAGGCGAGCGCGCCGGAGGCGACCAAGTCGTCGGCGCGGCCGAGATTGGCGATCACAGTCTGGCGCACGGCCGCGCCTTCGCGTTTGTTCTCGACGATCTGGACGTAGCCGCGGTCGCCAGACTTCTTGAGGCGGAAGAACATGGGGCTCTCACAACAGAGCACCACACAAAGCGATTCGTCGCCAAATATCAAGCGGACATGTTGCGCACACGCGGCACTACATTTTGAGAAAAAGCTTGACCGCCCTCAATAATATCAATGCCTTGCACGCGCGAGGGCGAGTTTACTGTTCAAGTCGGGTTTGACGTATCGCCAGCCTTCGAGGGGAGCGAACATCATGAAGAGGTTGGCGACGCCGTGGCGCTCATATTCATAGTCGTGACGAGCGGGGCTTCCCGGCTTCATCGGGATCGGCGTGCGCGTCTCTGCGACCAACTGCTTTGACGTCTCGTCCAGACAGACCAGTGGTCGCTCGGGATCATGCGGCCGCATGTAAACAGCCAGCACGTCCTCCATCGCCGCTACGAAGGCGCTATTCGCCTCAGGCGGAATGACCCAGCACTTCTTGCGGTGAGGCTGGAGCCTCTTGCAAAATTCATCGAACGCGGCGAATTTTCCCTGTGTTCGCGGGGCGGAGCGGCCGGCGCTCAGGCTGGCGCGGGCCTGAGCTGCGTGACGCGGAGTATTTGATCGACCGCGAGTGCCACCACGCCGAACATGAGGTGGCATTTGACCTTGATCGCGCCGCGCACGCGCACGGACCGTGCGCCGAATTCATCCTTCAGTCGGGCGTTGACGCGTTCGGCCAGGGTGCGAAAATTAAAAATGACGTCGTCCGGATCGGGCATATGGATGAGTTTCATGCGCTCGACTTCTTTGGCCCATTCGGCCTTGGCTTCGTGCTGGGCGCGAAAGTTGCGATCGATGATCGGCGCATGGCCGAGCGCCTTGCTGTGGTCATGGATGGCGGCGGCGTCGTAGGCCGCATCCATTAGATCGTAGAGATAGGAGACGCGGGCGCCGGTCATGGTCATCAAGGGAATGGCGACCTGACTGTCGTGGACGGAAGCCGAGGTCAGTACGCAGGAGACCGGGATTTGGCCGCAGGCGACATCCAGATGCAGTTTGTAGCCGATCCAGGTTTCCTTGTAGCCCTTGCTGTTCTTCTTGGAGCCGACATCGCACGCGGTGGGCAGATCGGCGAGCATCTGATCGAGGTTCTGCGTGGTCTGCCGTTCGAGGCGCGTCGGCTCGGGTTTTGGCCGTTGCTCGTCCTTGCGCGGGCGTCCGCGCTTGCGCGTCGGCTGAGCGCCATCGGGCGGCGGCGGATCCTCCTTTTTGTCGTTCGGCTCCGTCTTGACCGGCTTCTCGCGCGCCTCGATCTCGGTGGCGTCGCGCGCGATCACGCCGACGATGCGCCCGCCGAGCGAGCGCTCGATCAGCGCCGCGTGCATCTTGTCGGGCAGATCGCCCTGCGCAAACTCCGCGAAGGCGCGGGAAAAGGTAGCTTCCGACGGCACTTGCGAGCGTCGTTCCCAACCGAGAATGCGACGCAGCGACTTGTCGACATCGAGGCGCTCGATCAGAGCGGTGGTGGTAGGAACGCCCAGCACCGCCTTGGCGACGAAAGCCCTGGCGAGGGCGCGGCGATCGTCAGGCGGGCGGCCGGCGCCTCGGGGCGCGGTTCGGGAACGAAGGCCTCGAGGCCGATCACGTCGAGGGTCGTGACGAGCCGCCCGAGCGCTTCGGTCATCGGGTCGACTTCCTCGCGAAGCCAAGGAAACAGATAGCCCTGGATGTGGTTCCAGCGCGCTTTCATAGCGTCGAGAGGATCGTCGGTCATTGCTGTTGCTAGGGTTCAGGACGATAAATCGACACTATATAGAAATATTTCTCACAGTAAAGCGGAATATAGAATATTGCCTTGACAACCGTTGGATGGATTCTAAATATAGTGCCTCGATTTGAGAGGGGTTATGAGAGGCGTTCCAAATAATCTTGCAACTGGCTCGCTGGACAATGTTTTTTTAGTACGCGACCAATCGTGCTGTCGCTGGCGCGCTCGACAATATTGAGTTCGACGACCCTCTCCTCCAATAGCCGCAAGCTCCAGCGCGCAAAGCCTTCCGGAGGCTGGGAACACGCCAGGGCGATCAGTTTGGCTTCCTTCTCGCCGTCGAAAATCCGCGCCACCGGCGGCCTCTCCCGGACTTTGCGGCTCAGCACCGCGTCCAACCCCTCATCAACCAGTTGCTTTCGCACGCAGTAAACCATCGACTTGGTCGTATCTAAGGCCCTGATGATCTCGCTGTCGCTCCAACCCTCACCCGCGTCCGAGACGTCCGCCTTCAACAAAATCAGCGCCTTCGTCAGCCGCCTCGGCGGAATCTTTCCCTTGGTCCTCAGCGCCTCAAGCCGTTCGCGCTCCTCAGCGCTCAGTCGAACGACGTACTTCTTTACCGCAACTTCGCGCGCAACCATCCTCGCCTCCGTCCTTTAAGGGTGCCGAAGGCAGTGAATCGATCAAAGGTTGGGAATTAGTTGACGCGGCCGACTAGCGCCATCGCGCCGAGCAAGGCGATGAGCCCCAGGACGAGCGAATAGGCCGGGAGCGTCATCGTATTGTGACGAATGGCTCGGCCGCTCGACGCGGCCAAAGCTCCGGTCAGCGCATGCGGATACATAAAGAGCGCCATCGCCGACCCGATCGCGAGCGTTATGTAGGGGCCGATCTGACCGGGCGAGAGGGTGACGCCCGCCGCGGGAACCGTCTTGGCCGCGAGCTTCGCTGCATATGCGGCTCCCGCCGTTTCGAAGATCTTGGCGAAGCCGCCCAGCTCATATGGAATAATGACGACCGCGGCGATGATGAAAATGTAAATCATCGCATCCTTTACGAAGGCGATCAACGCCGGAGCGCGCAGACCGCTCTTGTATGTATAGAGAGCCAAAATGACGAACGCGATGGTGATCGGCGCGTGTTGCATCAAACCTTCGCCCGAAATCCCCAGCGCGCCGATGACTTTCTCCAATCCGACGAGCTGCAACGCGATATAGGGCATGGTGGCGAGGATGCCGGTCAACGCAACGGCCAGCTCGAGCCAACGATCGCCGTAACGACCCTGGATGAAGTCGCCAGCGGTCATGTAGCCATGCTTATGCGAAACCGCCCAGAGTCTTGGCATGGTCAGATACAGAAACGGATAGATGATGATCGTGTAGGGTATGGCGAAATATCCGTACGCGCCGATCGCATAGACGACCGCCGGGACGGCGATCACGGTATAGGCTGTGTACAGATCGCCTCCGAGCAAGAACCAAGTGATCCACGGGCCAAAACGTCGGCCGCCGAGACCCCATTCGAAAATGTGGTCGAGGTCCGCCGCCTTCCATCGCGCGGCGACGAAGCCGAGCACCGTGACCAGCGCAAAAAAGAAGACGAAAACGATCGCGGCGGCGGCGTTGAGATAGTCGAACACGTTAGCGTCTCCCGATCCGATCGGCGGCGAAAATTCCCAGCGCGGATAGCGGGATCAGCAGCAGTTGAAACCAGTGGAAGAACGGCATGCCGAACAGAACAGGCGCTTCCGTGTTGTAAACAGGGACCCACAGCGCAACGACGCACGGGACGAGCAATAGCAGCAGCTTCATATTCCCTCCCCTGGTCGGACGCCGGGCGCGCGCCGGGTTCTTAACCGAATTCCTGCAATCCGCTTATCGAGATTCGCACCCCCGGTCGAGCGCGCTACCAGCCCCAGCAAGGAAGCGGCCAGATTTGCGCAACTCGGCCATTGCCAGTTTCCCGAGTCGACGCGGCGTGCTAACGAGCAGCACATGGCCTCACGCATTGACCGCCGTTTCCAACGGCTTGCCGCCGAGCGTCGACCTGCGCTCGTCACTTTCATCATGGCGGGTGATCCCGACTTCGAGACGTCCCTCGACATTCTGACGGCTCTCCCTGCGGCTGGGGCGGACGTCGTCGAGCTTGGCATGCCTTTCACGGATCCGATGGCCGACGGCGCAGCCATCCAAGCGGCCGGCCTGCGCGCCCTGAAAGCCGGACAAACGTTGCGCGCAACCCTGAAGATGGTCGCGGCGTTTCGGTCCAAGGACACGGATACGCCCGTCATCCTGATGGGCTACTTCAACCCAATCTACGTTTATGGGGTCGAGTCTTTTCTTCGAGATGCTCGGCTCGCGGGGGTCGACGGTCTGATCGTCGTCGACTGTCCGCCGGAAGAGGATGATGAGCTTTGTGAGCCCGCGCGAAACGCCGGACTGGCGTTCATCCGCTTGGCGACCCCGACGACGGACGACGTTCGCCTGGCCGCCGTCCTCGCCAACACCTCCGGCTTTGTCTACTACGTTTCAATTACGGGGGTGACCGGGGCCGCGACGCCCGACGCGAAGGCCGTTGGCCAAGCGGTCGCGCAAATCAAGCGGCACACGCCGCTGCCGGTCGCCGTCGGCTTCGGGGTGAAGGATTCGTCGAGCGCGGCTGTCATCGCGGCCACGGCCGACGGCGTCGTCGTCGGTTCGGCCCTCGTCGAAGCCGTGCGCCAGTCGTTGGCAGATGGGAGGGCAAGTCCCACGACGGTTCTGGCTGTCACTCGTCTAGTCGAAGATCTCGCGCGGGCGTGCGGAACGAAGAGAAGCGATCTTCGGACCAATTAAAGAAAAGACGGAACATGAATTGGATTTCCAATGTCGTGCCGCCGAAAATCCGGTCGCTATTGCGCCGAGAAAGCCCAGATAATCTCTGGGTAAAGTGCCCGGAAAGCGGCCAGCTTGTCTTCCACAAGGATCTGGAAGCCAACCTGATGGTTGTCCCGGGCTCGGGCTATCGCATGGCGATCGGCGCCAAGGCTCGCCTCGCGTCGCTCTTTGACGAGGGCGATTATCGAGGAATTGCCGACCCGGAGGCGCTGTCGGACCCGCTCAGGTTCCGCGACGTCAAGCGCTACTCGGATCGCTTGAAGGAGAACCGCATAAAGACGGGCGCCGCCGATGCGGTCACATTGGCGTTCGGGAAGCTCGAGGATCAAAACGTCACAGTCGCCGTGCAGGATTTCGCGTTCCAGGGAGGAACTCTGGGCGTGGCCGCCGGCGAGGCCATCATCGCCGGCATGAACTCGGCGGTCGAGCGCCGCACGCCATTCATCATCTTCACCGCGTCCGGCGGCGCGCGAATGCAAGAGGGCATGTTTGCGCTGATGCAAATGCCGCGCACCACCGTCGCCGTCCGACGCCTTCGCGTCGAGAGGTTGCCATATATTGTCGTTCTCACGAATCCGACGACAGGCGGCGTGACCGCCTCATACGCGATGCTTGGCGACGTGCACATTGCCGAGCCGGGAGCGGTCATCGGCTTTGCCGGCGCGCGCGTGATCGAGCAAACCATCCGGGAGCGGTTGCCGGAAGGTTTCCAGCGCGCCGAATATTTGCGCGTCCATGGCATGGTCGACATGGTCGTCCCGCGCCAGCGACAGCGCGAGGCCTTGGCTCGGCTGTGCCGACTGCTGTTGCGGGCGCCGGCGCCGGCCTAAATCTGCATGTCGCGGACGGACGAAGCGCGCCATTTCCAGGCGCATTTCGTGCAAGTCCAGAGGCTTGCGGCGCCATTTCCGGCCGGGTCGCCCGCGCTCGGCTTCGGGGTCGCGTCGCCCCCAGGGCCCGCTCCCCGGAGCCGTCCGGGAATCGCACGCCCCTCTCTCGCCGGGGCCGAAAGGCGGCGGAGGCGCGGCCGAGCCTCCCGGCCGCACGGAAGGATTTCCAAGCCGGCCGGAACGAAATCCAAGCCGGATGGAACGAATTCCAAGCCGGGCGGAACGAATTCCAAATTTTTCGGAACGAATTCCAAATCTTTTTTCTTCCACAAATCTAGACTTTTCAACTGAGTTATCCCCACTCGGGCAGAAAACGCGTTCGCCGCTCCAAACACCGCCTGGATGGCCGGGTCAATCCCCGGATCAAGTCCGGTGACGGCCACGGCAGAGGCCCTCGGTCGAGCCCGTCCGACGGCGCCGGCCGCTGTCCGCGCAACAGCAATTTCGATCGCACCCATAGACACCATGCTAACGCATATTTTGATTTTCCCGAAGCAAATGTTGGCTCTATTGGCGTTTAGTATTGATTCGGGCTATTCTTGGCGCGTCTGATTCGAGGAGGCGTTGGTGGAGAGCCCGGAATTTGAGGATTGGCTGGGCGGGATCGGTAGGTTGACCCCAGCGCAGCGGCGACAGGCGGTGAAGGCGCTTTGCAAGGCCGAGGAGGCCGATGAGGACGTTGCGTCGGGCTTTGGCGAACCGGTCGAGGCGGCGGCTCGAGGATCGGAGGACGCGCCGGCGGCGCTTGCCGAGGGGGACGCGCGCAAGCAGCGCCGGGTTCGCGAGGACGCGCTGGGGGACATCGGCCAGGCGAAGGTGGAACGCCGGGGTTGCCCCCATTGCGCGGGGCGCGACATCGTCGCCTGGGGACGGGCGAACGGTCTGGCGCGCTCCCGCTGCAAGAGCTGCGGGCGCACGTTCAACGCCCTGACGAAGACGCCGATGGCGGGGCTGCGCAAGAAGGAGCAATGGCTCGACCACGCCCAGGCGATGATCGAGGGAACCAGCGTGGCGAAGGCCGCCGAACGTTGCCACGTCCACCCCACCACGGCCTTCCGCTGGCGACACCGGTTTCTCGGCTCGCCCGCGCTGGACAAGCCCAAGACGCTGAGAGGCATTGTCGAGGCGGACGAGACGTTCATCCTCGAAATCGTTCAAGGGCCGCAGGTCCGGTCTTCCCCGCCCGCCGCGCAAGCGGGGCGGCAAGGCCAAGCACCCGGGCCTCTTCTTCGAAAACATCCCGATCCTGGTGGCGCGCGACCGCGAGGGCGCAACCACCGACGCGGTGTTGCCCAATGTCGACCGCGCCTCGATCGCGGCGGCGCTGGACGGCGTGGTCACGCCCGCCAATCGGTTCGTCTGCGACGGCGGAAAGGCGATCGTGGCCTTCGCCCACAGGGCGAAAATCCCGGTCCATGTCGTTCCCGCGCCGGGCAAGCCCAGCCCCGAGGCCCCCGACCTCCATATCAACAACGTCAACGCCTATCACGGCCGGCTCAAGGAATGGATGCGCCGCTTCCACGGCGTCGCCACCAAGAACCTGCCCAACTATCTCGGATGGAGACGAGCGCTCGAGGCATGGGGAGACCAGGCCACTCCGCAAAACTGGATCCTCGGCGCCATCGGGATGGCGCCTTATCAACAGATAACGTCATAAGAGCCCAAATGTTCAACGGCGTTTGGCGGCAGCATTTGCACACCGCCTACCAGTGGGAAGCCGTTGCACACCTATCCGCGCTTCTCGGCGTCCCAACCCTTAAGCCGACGGAGCGTTCGAGCCCTGCTGGACGAGGTCCCCGGCAAGCGCCTTGTCGATCAGCGCGCGGGTTTCGTCCAAACCATAGAGCTCGATGAAGGACCCCAGACGCGGCCCCCGTTCCTCGCCAAGGAGGATCGCGTAGACCATATTGAAGAAGTCATTGGAGACGCCCGGCCGCTTTGGCGTAGCGCCCTTCGCGGCAGGATCCTGATAGCGTGGGATCGGCCGCGCGATGTCGTAGAGAGCGTGCTGAATGTCTTCCGCGCTCGCGCTCGGCCGGCAGTTCCGCCAGCGTGGCGGAAATTTGCAGAAGCGCGTCGCGCTCGACGTCGTCGGCTTCCCGGTACCGCTTCTTTGGGGCGACGAAATCGCGAAAGTAGACGACAGCGTAACGGACGAGACCGTCGAGCCAGGGATGATTCTCCGGCGACGCGGCAGGCGCGTAACGACGCAAAAATCCCCACAACACGGCTGGATTGTCGCTGTTGGCGACGGCGGCGAGATTGAGCAGCATGGCGAAGGAGACGGAAGTTTGGGCCTCGGCGCCGTGGACCAGGGTCTCAGGCGCCGGCGGGGCGCCTGAGTGAACGTGCCAGACCGGATTGCCCAGCCGCTCCCTCCATTCCTGCTTAGGATAGATTTCCAGAAATCCGAGATAATCGTCGACAGTGCGCGGAATCACGTCGAAATAGAGTCGTTTCGCGGCCGTCGGCTTCTGGAACATGAACAGGGACAGGCTTTCCGGGCTGGCGTAGGTCAGCCACTGCTCGATGGTCAGTCCGTTGCCCTTCGACTTGGAAATCTTCTGGCCGTTCTCGTCGAGGAACAATTCATAATTGAACCCCGCCGGCGGCTCCGCGCCGAGAACGCGCGCGATGCGCGACGAGAGTTTGACCGAATCGATAAGATCCTTGCCCGCCATTTCGTAATCGACGCCGAGCGCATACCAGCGCATCGCCCAGTCGGGTTTCCACTGCAACTTGCAGCGGCCTCCGGTTACCGGCGTCTCGAACACTTCGTTGCTTTCGGAATCTCGCCACCGAATGATTCCGGCTTTCGCGTCATGTCCAAGAACCGGCGCCTGCATCACGATGCCGGTGCGCGGGTGAATGGGCAGGAACGGCGAATACGTCGCCGCGCGTTCTTCGCGCAGCGAGGGCAGCATGATCGCCTGCACCTCGTCGAAGCGGTCGAGCATCCGCAAGAGCGCTTCATCGAAACGACCGGACTTATAGGCCTCGGTGGACGACATGAATTCGTACTCGAAACCGAACCGGTCGAGAAAGCTTCGTAGCCGAGCGTTGTTGTGCGCGGCGAAGCTGTCATATTCGCCGAACGGATCGGGGACCTCCGTGAGAGGCTTGCCCAGGGCAGCGTTCGATGATTTCGCGATTGGGAATGTTGTCCGGGGCTTTACGCAAACCATCCATGTCGTCGGAGAAGGCGATCAGGCGGGTCTTGACGGAATCGCCCGCCAGCACGCGGAACGCGTTGCGCACCATCGTGGTGCGGGCCACCTCTCCAAACGTGCCGATGTGCGGCAGGCCCGACGGGCCGTATCCCGTCTCGAAGATCACCTCGGACTTGTTGGAGCGCCCGAGGCGCTCGATCAATTTGCGCGCCTCCTCG
This sequence comes from uncultured Alphaproteobacteria bacterium, assembly GCA_963805295.1. Taxonomy (GTDB): domain Bacteria; phylum Pseudomonadota; class Alphaproteobacteria; order Rhizobiales; family Beijerinckiaceae; genus Roseiarcus. Next base: position 14,019 of record CAWDTW010000094.1, read on the forward strand.
AAGGGCCACGCCTTGGAAACAGTTGCGGCCTCGCGCAGGGACTGCAGCGACATCGGATTCCTGGTTTTCGGGACCTCCGGCCTCATGGGAAAAGCCGGTCGGAAGGCGCGCACCCTAGAAGGCTCGATGAGCAAGTCAATCGGCTGGTCTACGTCGGGAGCGCATCCGGGACCGGCGCGAGGGCTGCCGGCGCGCGGGCGCGCCCGTGCTCGGTTTTCGCCCAGAAATGGGGACGGACGGCCAAATCGAAGATTGCGATCCACGCGGCGCATGAGACGAGGACGTAATAGAGCGGCGCCAGCGCAAGAGTTTTCGCTGTCAGATTCAGCTGTCGTTGTCTGGCGGCGACAATTGCCGGAAGCGCCACGGCCCAGATCCCGGCGAACGCAAGCAGGTAGGTGAAGACATCGCTGGCTTCGCGCCAGGCGACGCCACGCCCCCCGCGGCCTCGAACGCGCGGCGTAGCGTGTCGAAAGCGAACGCCGGCCAGAACAGAGCGCTCAAGACGGAGCCGAAGATCAAGATTGCCGCGGCGGCGGCTTGAAGCCCGCCGAGACCGCTCACAAAACCGAACGGTTCGCGGGAATGGACGATACAAGTCTGCATCCAGCCTTTGTATATTCGTTCACAGATAATTCGCCGTCGTCCGCTGACGCGCATTTTGTGTTGGCAGAACAATGGGTTATTATTCCACCGCGTTCGGGCCTGTTCGCCAAGTGCCGCCAAATCTGTTGCGACAGCGTTGCGACGGACGGAACAAAAGAGGGGTAGAAAAATGGCTAGTGGCTCAGGACTGACGCGCGGCAAGGTTTCGCTCACGCATCGCTCGATCGAGGCCCTGCGGCCGGCGGAGGCGCCGTATCGGGTATCCGATCAGCGTTGCATCGGATTGGCGGTGCGCGTCGCGCCAAGCGGCATCAAGACTTGGGATTTGGCCTATCGAATTCGTGGCTCGGGGAAGGTGCGACGGGTTTCGCTCGGGCGCGTAGCCGATGTCAGCCTCGAAAGAGCGCGCGAGCGCGCCAACGAACTGACCAGCGCGGCACGGGCCGGCCGCGACCTGATCGCCGAGGAAGAGGAAAGCCGCGCCGCCGCGGCTTCGCGGGTCACCGTCGAAAAGCTGATTGAACTCTACGTTCGGCGCAGGGTTATCGGCCGCTTGCGGACGGCAAAGGAAATCGAGCGCCGCTTGAAGCGAGCGCTTGCTCCGATTCTGCAGCGGTACGCCGATGACATCCGCCGACGCGACATCCGGGAATTGCTGGACGCGGTGGCCGACCAGGGCATCGAGCGCGAAGCTGAGAAGCGTCGGCAGACCATCGGCGCAATGTTCCGGTGGGCCCTGTCGCAGGACATCGTGGAGACGGACGCCACGGCCGGATTGAAGGCATACGACCCTGGCACGCCGCGTAATCGCGTCCTGTCGGTGGAGGAAATCGAGACGCTTTGGAAATGGCTTGATTCCGACGCCCTTCCGTCGGACCCGGCGGACATCATGAAACTCGAGCTTCTGACAGGCGCCCGCTGCGGGGAGATCGGCGGCCTGTGCGCCGAGGAGATTGATCGCGATGAATGGACTTGGACGTTGCCCGCAGTGCGCTCGAAAAACAAACGGCCGCGCGTCACGCCGCTAGTTGGGGTGGCACGACAAATCATCGAGGCGCGGCTTTCCAACATTCAAGCCGGACCGCTGTTCACGGCTGAGACGGGAACCGTTTTGACCGCCGCCCACGTCGGCCACTACCTTTGGGCGCGTCGCGACAAGCTGCCGATCGAAAAGTTCACGACGCATGACCTTCGCCGGACAGTGGCGACCATGCTGGCGGAGATGGGCATTGCACTCGATCTCGTTGCGGCAGTGATCGGCCACGAGGCGGGCGGCAAGGAAACCCGAACGCTGGTCCGCCATTACGTCCGCACCGATCTTATTGAGCGCAAAGTCCACGTGCTGCGCGCTTGGGACGAGCGGCTGCAGAACATTGTTGCCGGTCGCGAAGCCACCAAAGTGGTGCGCCTTGTGAAGACCGGTTGATCAGCAAGTTGCTCTGCAGAGTCTTGTGACAATACGCCTGCGCACGCTGCCAGACGGGGCTGTTTGCCGACGAACGATTCGCGCGTAGAAGTGGTCGCTGGACACACTTTGCGACCGCCCTCCGGCTCGCTCCGCGCAAGCCAGCAGAGGTCGGCGGGGCGATGGTCTTCATGGCATACGTTCCGGACTGGGTGCCGCTGTCTGACGCACTAAGTCGCGTCATGGCGGCGGGGCTTTCGGAGACCGAGGCGAAGCTTGATATCTGCCACGCAATGGCGGATGGGAAGATCAGATTTGTTTTCGCGCCATTACAAGCAGAAATAATTCAGACAAAGCAAGTTCTACCTTTCGTTGGAACCAGTGTCAACATTCCCAGAAACCTACGCCCAGGCGATCTCGACTGGCGGAAATCGTGTCCCACCGCGCCGTGGCAACATCGCGACCATCCATGGGTGCAGGTGCATTTGGCCCGGGTTGAGCTTTCTAGCGCGGATGTCACGTTGACTTTGTGCGGTGGCAGGAACACGGTCGAAGTTCCAACCGAAGGCAATTTGCAGGCGCCGCGGCGCCAATCGCGCGGGAAAAGCGGGCCTGCGCGTGGACAAGCGCAAGCTGAAATCGGGGAGCCTACGTTCGATCCGAAAGAATGGATCACCATAGATGCAGCTGCGGAAATACTGCGGTTCGAAAGGGATTCGAGCGACAGCGGCCGATTGCGTCTGATGGAGCTACTGCGGCGTGAACCAAGCGTCGCTCGTATCGTCGCCGCGACCCTGCCACCGCTCGTTAACGCCGACGTAGAGCCCGCGGGCCTGATCCCGCTTCCAGATCGCTCCGTGTGGGTAGGAACCGACGATGTAGATTGGGCCACAAGCGCGGTTAGGGCATTCCCGCTTCTCTCAGGTGGGGATGAGCAAGACCAATCTTCACCGGATCATATGGTCGGCATCCGTCTCAGCCGCGCAGCTGTCATGGAGGCGGCTGATCAGGAGCGCGCAGCCGAGGGGCGCAGCCGAGAACTAAAGCGTGAGATGACAGCGAGGCTCTTTGCAGAAACGTTCTGGCCGGTGTCCCGTGCGCTTGGCTGGATCGCATTCCGCGATCCACAGCAGATCGAGGAGAGTTGGTCCGCGGCAAAGTTATACGCGTCGGGTGAAATAGGGCGCGCCCTAAGAGACCGCGATCCAAAGACCTCGCTTTTGCGCGCGCTTCAGGACGGTGGCCTTACCGCGCTCAAGGATGGCAATGAGCTGCGTCGCGAAAAATGGGCAAACGCGACCGGGCGGATATGGCCAGACGACGTTCGAATTCCGTCGCGAGGATGTGCTCACACTGTGGCCGGAGAAAAGCCAGCGGAAGGGTCTGGGGGCTCAAGGCGCAACGCCAACTTCGTCGCACTCCCGCCTGCCCAGTTCAGATATCGGGGCACGGGGGAAAGAATGGCGCGCAATGCGAAATCGAACGCTTTACCGAGCGTCAGCGACGAAGCCGCGAATGGATAAATTTTGGCGAAATCGCTGACTGGTGTTCGAAGGAGGGCGGCTCGATCGTGCCAGACGAACAGAAGCGCGCGAAGGCTCTGGAGACGCTGGCAAACGACCTGTTAGGCGGCGATTTCGAGGAGAATGGCCGTTCGCGGGTGCTGTATTTACGCCCTTGGTCCACAAAGGCTCGAATGACGCGCGACTGGCTAGAAGACGCGATCGAGCACGATTATGATGGCGATCACGGCAGGTCGGAATTTCTTTCCCATTGCTGGATTCCGCGAAGGATGTTTGCGAGGTGGCTGACCAAGCATCGCCTCCCGCAATCGCCAGAGCGTTTCCAACGGCAAAAGAGCGATCGCGTTTCGACGACAACTTCTGGAAGTGAAGGGGCGGCGGTCAAAGCTCTCGCCGCCGAACTGAGGGCCAACCCTGGACTTAGCCGCGCGATGGCGTCGGACTGGTGCGAGGCGCAGGGTTACAAATTGACTAGGCGCGGGTTCCAATTTCGGGTCTGGCCCGGCGCGCGAAAGCACGCAGGTTTGGATCCCAGAGCCTCGCCTGGACGCAAATCGAAATCGTCGCGCTGAAATCATTACGCCAGTTTATTCGTGACGCCTATTTCTCCATCGGACCCTTGCTATTTCATTCGCCACTGCCCGCGATGACGCGGGCGTGGTCGCCGGGACCATTCCGGCTCCCGAGTGGCAAGATGAAAATGAAGACACCATTGGCCTACACGGTCGCACAAGTGTGCACCGTCGCATGCACCGGCCGCACGGCGCTTTATGACGCAATCAAGTCAGGCGAGCTCCGCGCGGTTAAGCGCGGTCGCCGCACGCTTGTGCTCGCCGATGATTTGCGTGCCTGGATCGAGCGACTTCCTGCAATCGAGGCGAAGCCCGCCGGGCAGACAAGAAATTCCCGCGAGACCGGCTGATGACCGCCGCGGCCATTGCCAGGGCGCTCGGCGCTCGCAAGGCCGGCGACAGCTGAACTGCGCGTTGTCCGGCCCATGAAGACAGACACGCCGTCGGCGGCTGCAGCCGAATTGGTGGTTCTACAAGCAGCCCGAAAGGATGTCCAAATTGATTGATACTCCAAATAAAACAAAACAGCCGACAACCCCGCCCGCCGAGGCAAAGCCTGATCCGTTTGACCTCACGACCCTTCGGCTCGACCAGTCGTTCATCGAAACGGCCGGCGTCAAGAAATTGCTGACAACGGTTCCAGTCGGCAAGCCCAACCCGCAGGATTTTGTCCGCGTCCACCCGGGCAAGGACTATCGCGATACTTTCGCGACGATCGAATGGAAGGAAGACCGGGAATTTTTCATCGTCGCCCCCGGCGTCGCTAAGGAACTGCCTGGCGAATGCGTCTTCGTTACGCTGTACACGGCCATCAACCGACAAGGCGTGGTCCGTCTTTGGCCGGTGAGGCTCCCTGGCCCGGATGGACGGATTATTGAGTGGCATCGTTCGTTGGCGGAAGCGGCCGAGCGCGCGATCGACCGCTGGGTGCGCGTCAAGGCGAACAAGTCTCTGAACGCCTATGAAATATTCGAAGCCATCTCGACTCTGGCCGATCCCGAATGGCCCGACGTTCCATTTCAGGAACTGCTTCGAATTGGGTTTCGCGATCGGCTGATCAACAGCCTGGATCATCCGTTGATCAGCCGGTTGCGCGGATTGGCTTGATGCCCGACTCGCATTCGATTCGGGAAGTCGTGCTGGTCGACTTCGAGTTCGTCGCACAGCCGGGCGAGCAGCCGCAACCGGTTTGCTTGGTTGCAAAACTGCTACGAGAGGGCCGCACGATCAGGCTCTGGCGCGATCAACTCGGGCCGTCGCCGCCATATCCTATCGGCGCTGATACGTTAGTGGTCGCTTTCTACGCCTCCGCCGAGCTCGGCTGTCACCGCTCTCTAGGCTGGCCTATGCCCGCCCGCGTTCTCGACCTTTATGTGGAGTTCCGGGACCGGACCAACGGGCTCGCGACGCCCTCCGGCTCCGGTTTGCTGGGCGCGCTGGTGTATTTCGGCCTCGACGCCATGGGCGTAACCGAAAAGGAGGATATGCGCGCGTTGGTGATGGCGCGGCGGGCCGTGGTCGGGCGACGAACGCACGGCCATACTCGACTACTGCGAAAGCGACGTCGAGGCTCTGGCTCGCCTTCTGCCGGCCATGCTCCATAGCGTAGACCTGCCGCGAGCTCTCTTGAGAGGCCGCTACATGGTCGCGGCGGCCGCCATGGAGGACAACGGCGTCCCGATCGACGTGGCGACGTTGGGCCAGTTGCGCGAGCATTGGGACGGCATCCAGGATGCGCTGATCACCGACATCGATGTAGGCTGCGGCTACCATGTCTTCGACGGTCGGATTTTCAAAGCGGACCGGTTTCAGCAGTATTTGGTTCGTTCTGGCATCCCTTGGGAAAGGACTGAAACGGGCCGGCTCAGTCTCAGCGATGACACTTTTCGGCAGGCTGCCAAGTCCTACCCGGCAGTGTCCCCTCTCCGCGAACTCCGCAGCGCTCTGTCAGATATGCGGCTCAACGATCTCGCCGTCGGCCGCGACGGCCGCAACCGCACAATCCTGTCCGCTTCCGGAGCCGTACGGGTCGCAACCAGCCGAGCAACACAAAATCCATTTTCGGCCCAAGCGTGTGGCTGCGAGGACTGATCAAGCCGCCGCCAGGTCACGGAGTCGCCTATATCGATTGGTCTCAGCAGGAATTTGGGATTGCCGCTGCGTCTGTCCGGCGATTGCGCCATGCTGTCGGCCTACTAGATCCGGCGATCCTTATCTGGCGTTCGCGCTGCAGGCAGGCGCCGTCCCGCCCGATGCCACCAAGGAGACGCACAAGTCGCAGCGCGAGCTATTCAAGGCGTGCGTCTTAGGCGTCAGTTATGGGATGGAAGCGCAAGGTCTGGCACTACGGATGGGCCAGCCGCTGATCGTCGCTCGTGATCTGCTGCGCGCTCACCGCGAGACGTACCGCACATTCTGGCGCTGGTCGGATGCCGTCGTCGACATGCGATGCTGCACGGTTCACTACACACCGTGTTTGGCTGGCATCTTCGTGTCGGCGAAAACGCCAACCCGCGCTCTCTGCGAAATTTCCCCATGCAGGCCAACGGTGCCGAAATGCTGCGGCTGGCTTGCTGCCTGGCGACAGAGCGCGGGATCGAGGTATGCGCGCCGGTGCACGATGCCGTCTTGATCTGCGCACCGCTCGATCGCCTGAACTCTGACGATTGCCGCGATGCGCGCTTGCATGGCCGAGGCGTCGCGGATCGTGCTCGGCGGCTTCGAGCTTGGCACAGATGCGAATGTCGTCAAATACCCGGAGCAGGTACATGGACCCGCGCGGCGCCGTCATGTGGGATCGGGTCGCCCGCCTAATCGGTGAACGTCAATCGGCGCCGGCGCTGGTCTCTGAGGAGGCGGCGTAATGGCGAACAAGACGGCCGACGCTTTCGATCTGGGCGCCCTCGCCCTCGGGCCCGAGAAGCTCGCCGAGCTGGCGTCGGCGCGAAAGCAACCACAGCCGGGGCTGAGGAAGCGGTTGCATCCATCGAGGCCTGAGGCCTTCGTGAAGCTGCCCTACGAGCGGACGTTGGCGTCGGCTGGGCGGCTGAGGGATGCGCACCTAGCTGTGCTGGTCGAACTCGCCTACCAAGCGTTCAGAACTCACCGAAGCCAAGTTCCATTGGCCAACTCGGCTCTTCAGTCAGTCGGCGTAAGCCGCCAGGCAAAAGTGCGCGCCCTGCGTCGATTGGAAGCCGATGGAATGGTCGCCGTGGACTGGCGGGGCGCGAGGAAGACCCCGCTGGTCACGCTCCTGTGGACGTAAGTCGTCTAAATACTGACACGGTGGCGCGACAGTCTCTGACGCTCTAAGGTGTCAGTTTTTGGTCAAACTGACACGCTGGCGCGCATACGTCGCTCTTCTCTTCTTGTTCTTGTCTCTTGTTACTTATCAGATATATTATAGGAAGCGGGAAGGAGGGAATCCTAATGGCCGCAATCGGCAACTCGCTGCCTCTCGAGGAGGAAGAGTGGAGGCGCCAGCTCACATTTCCATATGAAGACCGGCATATCCTAACCGCTGCGCCATGGCGTGGAGAGCACCGTTGGTTCCGCTCGGCAAATGTCGTGGCGCTGGAGCACTATCGAAGCCGAGACGAGTGGCGGCGCATTTGCTCGATCTTATGGCCGCGCCGATGGTGAGGGCACGTCCCGTGCTGGCGGCACTGCAACCCACCGTCAGCCCGAATTAGGCTGATCCGGGAGGTCCGCGCATCGTCGCGTTCGCTACACGTCACCGGGCAAGTTTCCAGACGATTTCGAGAAAAACGGAGGCGAATGATGGGCGGCTTCGGATCGGGGCGGCCAAGCGGATCGGGACGCGACACGGTGGAAGCTTGCCGTTCGATCGACGTGAACGGGCTGCATCGTGACGGGCTGCCTGCGCGCCGGCTGGAGCGGGCGGCTGGCAGTGGACACAGGAAGGCGAGAGGGTCGCCTGGATCAATCTGCGCGCCGAGGATGATCGGCTGCATCTCACCTATCGCGTGCGCATGGGCGGGGGCGAGTGGGAGGACGTGGCGGAGACCGTCCGCATCGTCCGCGTGCCCTGCCGCTTCGGTGGGGCGCGGCCTTATTTCATTTGCCCCGGCTGGTGCGATGGGATCGCCTGTGGGCGGCGGGTCGCCAAGCTGCATGGGCCGGGGCGCTATTTCCTTTGCCGGCACTGTTACCGCCTCGCCCACGCCAGCCAGAGCGAGGGCGCATGGGACCGGACGCTGCGGCGCGCCAACAAGATCAGACAGCGGCTCGGCGGCGATCCCGGAACGGCCTCGCCATTCCCGCCGAAGCCGAAGGGCATGTGGCGGCGAACTTACGAACGCCTGCGCGAGCAAGGTCTCGAGGCTGAGATGCGCGCCGACGAAGCCTTCGCGATTCAAGCCGAACGCGTGCTGGCGCGGATCGACAAACCCAAACGCAAAATGCCCAGCCGCAAGAGGAGTTTCTGGCAATGACCGAGACCAAGCCCGCTTTGCCGCCGGAGACTGACGGCACCGAGATCACCCGCTTCAACGCGCTCCGCCACGGCGTGCTGTCGCGTTACACAGTGCTGCCCTGGGAGGACGCGGACGAGTACCGAGCCTTGGTCTCGGCGCTGGCGGACGAGCACGCGCCGCAGGGACCGACCGAGGAGCATCTGGTCGAGGAACTGGCTGGCATCCTTTGGCGCAAGCGCCGCTTGCGCTTAGCCGAGGCTGCCGCGCATCGCCGCGGGCTTGACGATGCTCTAGCCGCGCACGCAAAGACGGCAAAGGCGGCGTTCGCGCATCTCGAAAGCGCCAGCGAGGAGTTGGACGTTGGTAAAGCCGTTCGCGCCACGGCTGCGGATACCGAGGATGACGTTCGCGACATGCAGGAAGACGAGGCGATGACCCGCCGTGCGCTCGACCTACTCGGCTCACGGCGAAACGACGCTTATGACGCAGCCCTCGCGGCACTGCGCAAAGATACGCAGGGCTGGTGGTCGGATCTGCGAGCCCGCGAGCCCGACGAACTGGAGGAGGATGAGGAACCGTTCACCGCCGACGCCGAAGGCCTGCGGCGCTTCCTGGAGGCAAAGGTGATGCCGTGGTTCGAGAACCGGAAGAAGGAACTCGCGAACCGCCCGCTGGTCCGCGAGCAAGCGTTCGGTGAGGCGCTCGACCCAGACAAGCTGGAGCGGCTTGGCCGCTACGAGGTCCATCTCGATCGCAAGCTTGAACGCACGTTGGCGATGCTGCTGCGCCTCAAGGACCTACGGCAGGAGACGATCGCCGGCTGATCCGTTTCGCAAAATGTAAAATCTGCTACCTTCCGCTCGGCAGCTGCTCGGATGTTGCGATACAGTTGCGATAACCGCTAACAGACGGATGCCGCTTCGGATAATTTATTGAATTATAAGCCGAAAACAACTTGAAGTAAGGGATGCATTGCCTTTGTACCCTGGCCCATGGCGCTTTGCTCGAACCACAGCCGGTGCAGACGCCATTCGCTGCCTGGATCGATGAGCCGGTAGCAGACCAGCGTCTCAAGGATGTGGCTCCAGCAGGTCCCTTCGCGGGAATCGGGCAGACGAGCCGCCCAGAAGCGGTCGAGTTCCAGTGGCTCATAAAGCTGGCAGGCAAGCCAGCACGCGCCCCATTGCCGCGGCCGATGCAGCTGCATGGCCCCGAGCCGGATCTGCACGCCATGGCCCTCGGCGTGATCGGGCAGCGGCCGATCGGCGGGGAACAAGGCCAATTGAGTGGTTTGCTGCGCCCTCTCGTCGAAGGCCTCGATCACCCGGCACCAGGCTTCCTGCTGGCTGTCGTTGATTTCGCCGAGATAGAGCACTTGGCGCTGCACGACTTTGCCGCCGGCGCAGCGCTTGCTCTCGACGATGCTCCAGTAGCGGTGCTCCTTGCCGTCCTTGAAGCGTCGATTCGGGCGCAAATACATAGCGATCCAAATCTACGCCAAACAAGTCTTCTGAAAAGATACTTGGTCTCCACTACACGCGAATTTCAAAACCCCGTCATTGAACCAACTCGCTTTTTCCTCCTCCCAGTCCCAAAATTCGCCGCCTACCTGCTCCAGTTGAGAAAGTCGGGTTAGAGCACGTCGCGCTTTGAAGGAATCGTCATCGCGAGGAGCGAAGCGACGCGGCGATCCAGGGGATCGTAGGGCTGCGGCGGCGGCCCCTGGATCGCCACGCTTCGCTCGCGATGACGACGTGGGTTCCGTCTAAGTAAGTCCTGCTCTAGACCGGGACGGCTTCGAATATGGAGAACGGCGAATTTGTCTCCTTGACCGAAGCGAGCTTCAGCCCCGCCGACGCGAGCAGCTTGCTGTATTCATCGGGGGTCCGCTCGCGACCGCCGGTCAGCGTCAGCATGGTGAGATCGACAAGCGGCGCGGGGCCCGGTTCGCCCATTGGGCCCAGACGCAGTTCGACAATTGCGATCCGCCCGTCATCGGCCATCGCGCGCCGGACTTTCGTCAATATCTTAACGCAGGCCGCGTCATCCCAGTCGTGCAAGATGAACTTGAGCAGATAGAGGCCGGCGGCCGGAACGGACTCAAAGAAGTCGCCACCGATCGCCTCGACTCGGTCCCCGAGCCCCTTCGCCTTGATGAACGCGGTCGCGCCGTCGACCGCATGCGGGAGGTCGAATACAATTCCCTGAGCGTGGGGTTTGCGGCGATGAGGGCGCAGACCAGCGCGCCATTCGCGCCGCCGATGTCGGCCGCCGTCGCGACGCCGTTCGTATCGAGAAGTCGGACGACCTCGGCCTGGACGAACTCGGAGGTTGATTGCATCGCTTTGGCGAAGAAGGACGCCTCGTCGGGATTGGCGGCCAAGTAATCGAATGCCGGAAGTCCGAGCGCCGCGACCGCTTGCGCCTGGCCCGTTCTCACAGCATCAATGAGGCGTCCCCAGGGTCGCCAGTGGTTGGGGCTGCCCTGCATGATGGCCACCGCACGCAGCGAAGCCGGCGCGTCGCTGCGGAGCGTCTCGAGCATGGGGGTCGATGCGAACAGGTCGTCGGATTCGGCTCGAACAAGACCGAGCGACGCCGCTCCGCGCAAGAGCCGACGTAATCCGTCCGGATTCGCTCCGGTCTTTTCCACGAGAGCCTCCAGCGAGAGCGGCCGCGCCGCCAAATGGTCGGCGATCGACAGCGACGCGACCGCGCAGCCGATCTGAGTTTTTTGGTATCCTCGCAACAGATCGGCCATCGCGAGCCAAAGTTTGTTGTCCATGGAGCCCCTCTGCTTCCGCCAAGTCTCAAGTGCGACGAAACTGCGATTCCGATATAAACACAATCCAATCCTTCAAATTTGTCCGAGGGGACAACGCGGCCCGCGTCCGCCGAAATTGCTAAACTTTTTCGTTCGGCGCGCCGACTGGCTAGGACACCACAAATCGACCTCAATAAAAACAATTGGTTACGCGGTGTAGAAATCAGGTGCACAAAGGTCCGCTCTCCGCCCAACAGAGGCGTCGGAGGCCGCGGTCTGCTACGTCTGCTTTACGTCAATTCCTGCCGATCGAGTTGATAAGCCAAATAGCGGCACGCGGCTTCGAGGGCCGCCTTGACCGGCCCCATTAATCTCCGGCCCGTTCTCACGGGGCGAACCGCTGATCATCGGCCTGGCCAACGTGAATTCAATCGCCTACGGTTGCGCTAGGGCGGCCGCGCGGTGACGGACAAGAGGTTCAGCTGTGCAAGGCAGCTTGGCCACCAGTTTTTCGAGTGTGGGCCTGTACCCGTTCGCCTTGTATTGAGCGGGTGAGATAGGTATTTTCCGCTTTCCGTAGTCAACCATGACCATGCCGTCTGGCGTGATATACAAACCGGTGGCCACCTTCGACCCCTCCCTGCCGCGCCTAGCGGGCTTCTTTCACGCTTCACCGACAGCTTGGCGCTGTTCTGGGAACGGATGTTAGCGCAGCCGCGCTGCGTGAGGGTCAAAAACCTGATGGGTTGTCCACAGGCTCCAGCGTTTCCCATCAGCTAGGCGTGCGCCATCATCGCCTGGGATCACCTGTATGACATTGTGGCCACCAGGATCGGCGATTTGGTCAATTCCTACCTACCCCGGCGTCGCAATGGGCCTCTACGGCAACTCCGCGCAGTGGGAAATGGCGCTGCGCTCGCCTTCGCGCTGCGCTTTGAGGCCGCAAGCGCGTGCAACAACGCCGACGAAATCATGGCCGAGATCATCGCCAAGCGCCTCGTCGAGCATTTGGAGCGCGCCGGGCTTCGTCGTTTTGAAGAGGCCGACAGACGTCGGAGGCGCGGCACTCGAGCGCGGGTTTGGAAGCGCGTCACCGGCGAGCATGTCTTCGACCGCTATGGGGGGAGCCGTGCGAAGACAACGCAGACGACGACCGCAATGCGCTAAAATAGCGGAGGTTCCCGGACGGCGTGCCGCAATCGACCGAAGCAGCCTTCGGCGACAAGATGGATGGCTTGCCCGAGGGGGGATGATTGATCTAGCGTAAGGCACGCTACAGCGGCTCGGTTCTAGGTGTCGCTCATCCCGGATGCGGATGCTTCTTTTTTTGTTGCCTGGCCGGTTTGAAACGGAGTTAAACGACGTGCGCAGCAGGAACGGAGGCGGCGAATATCGCCGGGCTGACATGACGAGTGAAGTTTATGACCGAACAATTCGCGTATACCTCGTGGGCTCCGCTCTGGCGGCCGTGATCGTCAGCGCTGCTTCCTTTATGGCTGTCAGTCCAGCGAACGCTGTGGTGTATTGTAGAGCGGTGGGTGTGCCGCATGGCTGTGTCGCGCGCCCAGGCGGGGCTGTCGTTGTCACACATCCGGCGGTGGCTCATCGCCCGGTCGTCTATTGCACGCGCGTCGGCTACCCGAAAGGCTGCGTAGCGCGGTAGCAAGCCTACCGCCAGACTGACCGAAGCCTTCGGCCGGACGAAGGGCAATCGTTGGTGGCGTCGCGGCGCGAAGTCTTGAGATCTTCTCCGCTATCGCGGGTGGCGAGACTGCGACGGCCCGCGCGCTGTCAAACGCTGTCTATCGGCCCCCGGCCCACTCAGGTCCTCGATGCTTCTAGACGAATGTCGTCTATGACCACCAGGGAGTTCATCAGATGATGATCAGAAGTATGAAACGCGCCGCCGCCGTGGCTGCGCTGAGCGTGACGGTCGCGTCGTTTGGCTTCGGCGCAAGAGCCGACGAGAGTGGCGACGCGAACGGCATCCTCGAGGCGATGTCCGATTACGTGACCAGTCAGAAGTCCATCACAGCCGCCTTCAATACCGACATCGAGGCGGTCACCCCCGAGCTCCAGAAGATTCAATTCGCGAGTTCGGGCGAGGTGCAGCTGATCCGCCCCGACAAGATTCACGCGAGCCGCACCGGCGGATACACGAACGTCGAACTGTTTTTCGACGGGAAGACTTTTGCAGTCGAGGACAAAAAGGGGAACGTCTACGCTCAAGCCGAGGCACCAGGTTCCGTCGATCAACTCATCGACAAGCTTCGCGGCGAATTGGGCGTCGACATGCCCGGCGCGGACATTCTGCTCTCGAACCCCTATGCGGTGCTGAGCGCGGACGTCATGGACGCCAAGCACATCGGCCGCGGGGTGATCAACGGCGTCGAATGCGAGCACCTCGCCTTCCGCAATCTCGACACCGACTGGCAGATCTGGATCGACGTCGGCGCCAAGCCGATCCCGCGCAAATTCGTCATCACCAGCAAGGCGGTGACGAGTGGTCCCCAGTATACGCTGCTCATTACCGATTGGAAGACCGATGCGCCAATCGCGGCGGACGCTTTCGAGCTTCATGCGCCGGCGGGCGCCAAGAAGGTCGAGTTCAAGGATCTATCGGACATCGACGAAGTTCCGCCAGAAATCGTCAAAGGAGGCAAAAAATGATCAACGTGACATCACGAACGCTTCAGGCGACCTTCGCCGCGTTCGCCGGCCTCGGCCTCTTTATGATCGATGACGTCTCACCGACGACCTCGGGGCTATTCGTGACCGAGGCGCATGCGATAATCGGGCGGCCCGCCACGCCGATGAGCTATGCCGGCGTGGCGCGCCGAACCACGCGTCGCGCTTATGGCGCCGCCGCGTACGGCGCTCCCGTCGTCGCTCCTGGTTACGCAGCCCCCGGCGGCTGCGTTCAGGTGGTCGACGTCTACGGCCGTCTGGTCACGCAGTGCTACTGAAGCTATGACGATGCATGTGGCCGCTCGAGACGCGGCCACACGGGCTCCGACTGCGCGCTGAGACGGGACGGACGCGAAACGCCGAAAGATGACGGATAATTTTCGCGCGCATCATAGCAGCATTGCGCTTAGGCGACGCTCTACGACGGAAAGGCGGGCCTTACTGAATGACCGTGCGCAGCCTCCCGCAAAGCAACCGACGTCGAGGCGCTCTCGCTCTTGGCGAATGGCGGCTTTACGTCGAATTCGCGACGTCGGCCGAACGTCTCAAATGCGCAAATACCGGTCATTCGCCGAGGGCTTAGCGAACGGGTAAAATCGACCCATAGCGGAAGTTCCCGGCCTCCTCCAGCGCAGACGGGTTGCGCCTTGTCTCGCTCCTTCCCTATCCGCTCTATTTCGCGTTTTATGGTGTCGGGGCGCCGGCCCGCGAGACTTAAAGATGCGAGTCGACGATGCGCGTGTGGACGGACAAGCTCAGCGCCATGCGCGAGCCCAGCGACATTTTCGAACTCTGGTTTCATGCCGCGCCGCTTGTTTGGCGATGCCTAGGACCGCGTTCCTGAGAAAGGATCTCCGGCGCCGCCGTACCACCGTCAACTGATCCGTTCGATTAAGGTTAATTAACGGCCATGAGGAGTTTCCGGGCTTCCTGCAGCGCCATGAGTGTGCGTTGGCAGGCCCGGCAAGCCTCCGCGACGGCTGCGCTCTCCAGCAGTAGGTCCATGGGACACGGGTTTTATTTCGACCCCGCACTCGTTGAGGGGCGCAGCGTGGCCGTTGAGCAAGACCGTCAGACGCGCCGCCGTGCCAATCGGGGCGCCGACATAGATCGTTGAACCCGTATGGCTGTTGGCGTTGGCGCCCTTGCAATATCTGAAGAATGACTTGTCGCACGGGTAAGGTCCGACGATTTGATATCCTGCCTGTGACGTGTGGGGCTTCGCCTGGGTGATCGGGCAAGAGCAGATTATTTGTCCCTTCGGCACGGGCTTGTCGAAACCTGGAAACGTTGTCTCCTCGGTGCTTGGGAAGCATAAGCCGCCGTCGCACTGGGCGTAGGCGCCGTCTGAGGTGTCGCCCGGACAAGTGTAGACCGCACCGCCTCCCTGGGGCGAGGCGATCTGCTCGAGCAGGCTGTAGGTGCTCACCATGTATTTGTTGTCAGCGCCCGCCGCGTTGATCGAGCAGACGTCCTCGCCATTGCCCGTTGGAAACGGAAGGCTGATGCTGTCGCCGTGCTTCACGTCGCATTGGCAGTAGGCGACGCCGTCGAATACGTTGCATTTTGCCGCGGCGCAAAGCGCATAAGTCTGGTCTTTGCAGACCCTGAATGACGCGCCCGCCATGGCGTCGAGCAGTGCGCCGAGGCACGGCTTGGAAAGCTGACCTGCTCTGGATACACTCTTGAATGCGCTCCCCGCCGGGTATGGTTCCGAGCAAAACGCCGACATCACCGGCGCACGCCTTCATGATCCGGAACCCTGCTCCAAGCGCTCTTGCGGCACTGAGGGCGCGGCCATGCCCGCTATCAGCAGACCGCAACCCTGTACGGTCAGCCGCGCTTTGCAGCCCTCTTCCAGCTTGATTGCATCTCCATCCTGAGTTGTTGAGATGACCCGAAGGCATGATCAGGTCAGCAGGACGGCCAAATTCAGATGAAGTGAAATCGGACGCCGCAGTACGTTCATAATCAATTCCAACGCCGCACGGGGGCGAGGACTTGTTACTTGCTCTCGCGCGGGATGCGGATCAATTCAACATCCTTGGGCCTTTCCTTGCAAAGAGCTATGGGCCCCGCTCCCGACAGCCTATCAGGATCCCTGCGGCGAAAGGCCGGATTCGACCCGAAGCGGGCATTTGAGCTGCATCCAACGACGTTGCTTCAGCCGAGGAGGTGCAAGGCGTTGTTTTACGGGTCTTCAAAGCAGAATGGCCGCGCCAATCCCCGCGGACGTTGCCTTTCGAGCGTCCGCCTTTAGCCTACGACGTCGGGGCCGTAAGTTTAGTAGGAGTTACAGACTCGGGTGCCGTACTCGTCGATCCAGCAACGGCGCGCGGCAGCCGCGCCGACCGCCGCCGCTCCGACCGCCGCCGCGCCATAGCCGTAGCGACGGTAGCCGTAGCCGCGATACGCACCGCCGCGGTAAACTGCGCCGCCGCGGTAAGCGCCGCCGCGATACGCGCCGCCACGAACCGAGCCGCCGCGAACCGCCACGCCGCCACGCGGGCCGCGAACCGCCGCCCCGCCACGCGCGGCATATCGCGCCGGAGTGACCATGTCAGCCTGCGCCGCGAACCCGGGCGCGGCAAAAACCTCGACGGCTTCGGCCTCCGGAATGACGCAACAAATGGCCACGCTGAAAAGCGCGCTTCGGGCCAAATTCGACCAACGCATCGCTTCCTCCTTTGTCAAGCCACGCTTCGGACGCTTTTCGACCCCTCAAGGGTCCAAGCCCAACGCGACAGGGTGATACTTTGTTCCGGCCGCCGACGAGGGCCAATTCTCGCTCATCCGATTTGTTCCTGAACGGTCCGATCGCGGGATCAGAACTTGTAGCTGAGGCGCGCGCGGACTTCGTTGCCATCAAAAGTCTGATGCACGCTTACGAATGAGCCGGCCGGGATGATCGAGTTCAGGAGGCCGGTCCCTACTAACGTCGTGGTACGGCTGCCGAGGTTATAGTAGAGCCATTCGGCGCCCATTACAGTAGCGCCGATCAAAACCAACTTGTGCATGGCGTATCTCCCTTACAGAAATCCACATACTTAGTGGAATCTGAGAGCAGTAGCGCTGCGCTCGACGCCGGAACGACTGATGTCTTTGTCCTGCCAGGATTACTACTTGGCAGGCGCTGTTCCGGCAGGCGCTGTTCCACCGTGTCGCCGCTGGTAACGTCGCTCGTGTCGGCCGCGGCGCCTCGTCTGGCGGCGCTTCATGCCGTAGGTGCCGACCCCAGTCGGGGCAGGCGCGGCCGTCCCGGCAGCTTCCTGGGCTTCCGCCTCCGACGGCTCCAGCTCCGCTGATAGCGTGAGGCCCAACGCCGCCACCCCAAGGCCAAGCAGAGACAGCGCCTTTCGGCGCGAGATCGACTCCGACTTGATTTCTTCGCTCATGGACAACCTCCAGCATTTCTCAACGTCGCCATAAGAACGCCTTCAATATGAATGGCGGCTGAACGTTGGGGGAATCCCCGCGACAAACCGGCGCAGTCACAGCGTCAACCGACAAGCGCCATGGCAGTCATTTCTTGGCGGCGCGCCTTTGAAGGGAAGCGAACAATGAAAACGCTGATTCGGTTCTACGTACGACAATTCTCGGCGAAGTGTCTTCCTGATCCCGATCGTTGTGTGATGATAATTCGGAAAGCGCTCGAATAGCGAACAGATCGCAGCTGACCGCCCACATTTCGGCGGCATCGGAGCTGAGCGCGATGGCGGCCACGGCGTTGTCCATTTTTGTCGTCGCACTTCTCTGCTTCTTGGCGGGTCTCGTTGCCCACTCAATTACGGCGCAAAGATTTGTGAGAGGGCTTAAGTCTTCGGTTCTGTCCAAGGTCCCCGCCTATGAGTACCTCAAGCAGGAAAGCGCCAGCGCGCTCGGCGTCGCGACGATGACCGAGCAGCCTGTGGTCTTGGTCGAAACGGACGTCGGCTGGCAGATCGGCGTCCAGACTGAAACGGCGAGGGGCGGGTTCGTCACCGTGTTTCTGCCGGGAGCGCTCAATCCGCATTCGGGCGGGATCTATTCGTCCCTGCGGATCGAATCCGCTCCGCCGAGGTCAAGTTGGTCGACGCCCTGAACTCCATGAGGCGTTGCGGCATGGGTGCGCCCGCGCTTTTGAATGATTTCTCGGTCTCGGCGTCAGCGCATTCGTGAGGCGCGCGCAGGCGTGGTATCGTCTGCGCTTCCTCTGAAGGGCTGACGCGGTGAAGCCTATTTCCGCTCGCGATGGAATGACGGCTTTGGCGTGCACTCCGGTCCTTCCCGAGGCGACGCTCGTAGGCGCGCTCTCCGCCCTTCAGAGACGTTCCCAACCGCAGGGTGCCAGATCGGCCGGTCTCGAACACCTCGAAATCTTCAGCGCGCCTGCCGAATGGCCGGAGTCG
>CAWDTW010000095.1:0-7931 GCA_963805295.1 uncultured Alphaproteobacteria bacterium
CCGCCGACGACCGCACCCGCGACTGCGCCGCCGACGACTCCGGTGACGGTTCCATCGCCGTCGGCTAACGCAAACTGAGGCGCCGCGACGAGGGCCATGGCTGCGACGAGAAAGAGCGTTTTCTGGTGCATCAGATTTCTCCTATTGCAGTCAAGCCAATACGTCATTGGTAATGGCGACATCGCCACTCGCTGACTATTGCTGCCTCAGTGACTTAGTCCTTTCCGCCTCAGCGCCATAGGATCGGAATCTACGCACGGAGCCGAAGTCGAGAAATTGGATTCGGTATTGCGCCCTCATGGCCCATGACGTGACGAAACCTCTTCGTCGCTAGTGTCATGATCGAGAAATACGGATGATTATCCTGCGGCACAGGAGTTGCGGCATGGGCAGGACGACGATTGCGATTCAATTTGAGCGAAGCAGAGCGTTCGGAGCTTTTTCAGGCTTTGGCGCGAAGAGCTCGGATCGTTCTTGCGGCTGCGGATGGCTTGGAGAACAAGCCGATTTGCGATGAGGTCGACGGCAGAGACGCGCCACAAGGCCAAGAACGGGTTCTGCACCCAGATCGGCAACGCCGATTTCACCTGGTTCGGGACCACGGGCTCGAAAAGCCGCCTCAACTTCCTCGAGCTCTTGCGCGCCGGACATGGCGATTACGTCGTCAATAACAAAGCCCTGGCCTATATGCGCGCCCGCGCGCTCGCCGGCCCGGTCATCGCCCGCCTGAGCGGGCATGCCGATCCCGTCTTCGCCGATCGGGCGGCCTGGATCGCTCATCTGGAGCGGCTCGGCGTCGCCGCCCTGAAGGTCCATCCTGATCCCGTGCTGATCGCCACCGAAGGCGCTCTGTGGGGCAGCATCAAGGCGCATGGCTTGCTCGCCGACGCCGCAATCGTCAGCGACGACGCCGGCCAGTTCAATGTCGGTCCGCATGGCCTGTGCTGGGTTCATGCCGAACGCCTGGTCCACAAACTCGATACGTTCACCGACGCCCAGCGCGCCGCCCAGCGCCGTATCCGCGGCCTCATCTGGCCGTTCTACCGCAGTCTCAAGGCCTGGCGCCGCCATCCATCCCCGGCGCGCAAGGCGACCCTGTCGGCGCGGTTCGATCGCATCTTCGGCCTCAAGACCGGCTTCGCCACCCTCGACCGTTTGCTCGCGCGCCTGCGCGCCAACAACAGCGAATTGCTCATGGTGCTCGAAAGGCCCGAGATCCCGCTCAACACAAACGGCTCCGAGAACGACATTCGTTGCCAGGTCACCAAGCGCAAGATCAGCGGCGGAACCCGCAGCGACGCCGGCCGCGACTGTCGCGACGCCTTCCTCGGCCTATCCAAGACCTGCGCCAAGCTCGGCATCGCCTTCTGGGACTATCTCGGCGCACGCCTCGCCGTCCCGGGCTGTCTGGAAATCCCCGACCTCGCCGAAGTCGTCAGCGCACGCGCCCCAAGGCCACCCTAATCGCCGCGACTTTTGCCCCTCTTACGCCCTCGTGGGCGCCTTTCGCTTCCTGCATGCTTGGCAGAAAGCAGGGAGCGCCACGATGACAACGTATCCGATATTCTCGCAGCGCCATTAGCCATCCTGAGTCTGCTCCTCGGTCACCACTTCAAAACGCACGAGGTTGGCGACGCCGAAGGCTGTCGACATCGCGACGTCGGCCGCGTCGCGGCCGCGTCCCATGACGATGCGGCCGATGCGGGGATGGTTGTGACGCGCGTCAATCGTGTACCAGCGCCCGTCGAGAAAGACCTCGCCCCAGGCGCTGAAATCCATGGGGTTGACGTCGACCGGAACGCCGATGTCGCCGAGATAGCCGGTGCAATAGCGGGCGGGGATGTTCATGCAGCGGCAGAGCGCGATGGCGAGATGGGCGAAGTCGCGGCAGACGCCGACCCCTTCGTGCATGGAATCGCTGGCGCAGCGGGTCGAGCGGGCGTCCGCGTAGCTGAACCGGACTTTCGCGTGAACGAAATCGCAGATCGCCTGCACGACCCGGGCGCCGCCGGACAGTTTTCCGAACCTCGACCAGGCGAAATCGGCGAGCTTGTCGCTGTCGCAATAGCGGCTCGAGACCAGGAACAGCAGCACGTCGTGGGGAAGGTCGGCGATCGGCGTCGTCCCCACATCCGGCGGCGTATCGTCCGGTTCGCCCAAGTCGGCAATGACGAAGCGATTGGAGAATGTGATGAGCCCCGCCGGAACCTCGACGCGCGTGACCCGATTGCCGAAAAGATCGAGATAGGCGCGCATCGCGAGAGGGGGATCGGAGGCGATCCTATCCGGCGCGAGCAAGTCGACGTCACGCGAGGGATGGACGTTGAGCTGAAGCAGCATCGGCGTCTGAGCCGGACATTCAAATGCGATGTCGAAGCCCGCTTCGATCAGCATTGGGCAATCCTCGAAGAGCCATGATCCCGACTATGCGTCGCCCTCGGCTTGGGGCCGCGCGGCCGGGGGCGGGCGGGAAGGTTTCGTGCCGGATTCGAGTTCGCGAGGAAGGCCGCGGAGCCTAACGGGCGACCGATGGTCGCAGGCATTCGCAAGCCTCTCAAGTTCCGCGTCCTCAACCGGATCGTCGCGCGAGCGATCGAGAACTGGGGCATTGTCAGACTAAATTCTATACTGCCTGCTCGCGCACCAGGGTGGGCTGGAGCTGCGCTGTTTTTGCTCACGAATTGCCGCCGCGCTCGGCCCGATTCGACTCCGAAAATGGCCTATACTTATTTGCCTTGACAGTGCCCGCCGGCGGCTTCATCGCCCAGCAGCGCAACCTCGTCCTGGTCGGCGGAACCGGCACGGGCAAGACGCATCTGGCCATCGCCATCGCGCGAAGCTGCATCCGCGCCGGATCGCGCGGTCGCTTCTTCACCACCGTCGATCTCGTCAATCAGCTCGAGGCTCAAGCGCGCGCCGGCCGCCAGGGACGGCTCGCCGATTACCTCACGCGCCTCGACTTCGTCATCCTCGACGAACTCGGCTATCTCCCCTTCGCCCAGGCCGGCGGGCAGTTGCTGTTCCATCTCATCAGCCGTCTCTATGAGCGCACCTCGATCATCGTCACGACCAACCTCGCCTTCGGCGAATGGCCGAGCGTCTTCGGCGATCCGAAAATGACGACCGCGCTGCTCGACCGCCTCGCCCATCACTGCGACATCGTCGAGACCGGCAACGAAAGCTGGCGCTTCAAAAACCGCGCCTGAGCTGCCCCGCACCAACCGGGTTTCGTGACGTAACGATTGGGAGTGGCCCCATGCCGCGCAAGCCGATCGGCGAGAAAGCCATGACCGACGCCGAGCGCCAGGCCCGTTACCGCGTCGCGCGCGCGGCCGATGCGCCGGTGATCCGCACCCGTCGCCCAGCCGACCATCGCAGCCGCGCCCGGCGTTGGCAGGACGCCGTCGCCCAGCTCAGCGAGCTGCAAGCGCAGTATGCCGATTGGCTCGAAGCGCTGCCGGCCAACCAACACGACAGCGCGCTGGCCGAGGAGGCCCAGCTCCATCGGCATATTGAAGCGCGGCAGTCCGCCGACGCCAACCTGAACACGCGAAAGATCGTGGATGCCCCAGTCACACTCGCCGATCATCGCAGCAATCTTGCTGACGCGGACCTCGGCGCCGTCGGTCTTATCCAGCGCGCAGCGCGGATAATGGCCCGAGGCGATGATGGCAAACACCATCGCGCGCAAGAGCGGCTTGAACTCGTCGTCAAAGGGGCAATTGATGAAAACGGCCTTGGCGGCCGGTGGCTTAGGCCTGGGCCGTCTCGCCATGCGACTGCTCGGACTTCGTCCGCAGGCCGTCGCGGATAACCTTCGCAATCGGCGAACGCTTCCCGGTCTTCGGGATGACTTTGACGCCACGATATAAGACGGCTTGCTTGGAAGCGTCTGATCGCCGTGAGCGCGGCTTCTTTTTCGTTTCGATTGCCATGCCCACTATATGCGGCTTCATGCGATTTGACGCAAGACTGCCTGGTTTGCGCTCAACAGAAGTTTGGCGCTCGGGCCGGCCACTGCGCCATTCTAAGCCAGCAAAGCCAATCGCGTATCGGCCTCCCACAGTGAGGTCTCCGTCCAGAAAGTCAAAATCCCCGGGTCCGGCCCTTTTCTGCGCGCGCGGGGCAGCAGCGGAACCGCCCCAGACGGCGCGGAACGGCGCGTCCTCGCCCTTCCCCCAAGTCCGGTGCGCATCACGCTGCGAATTCCGAGGCAATCCGGCCGGGGATTGAACGAACCTGCTCCTTCGGAGCAGCAGGAAGTTCGCTGCGGTCAAACCTCCCGTCTGAGAGGATGTGATGGTCACATCCACCCCTCTCAGGACAGGAGGCCCCGATGGCTACGACGAGCCCTCTTCGCCAGCGCATGATCGAAGACATGACGATCCGCAACCTCTCGCAGGCGACGCAGCAATCTTACATCTACGCGGTCAGAAAATTCAGCCGACATTTTGGAAGATCGCCGGACCGGCTCGGCATTGAGGACGTCCGCGCCTATCAACTGCATCTGATCGCCCAGAAGCGCTCCTGGTCGCACATCAATCAAACGGCTTGCGCGCTGCGGTTCTTCTATGGCGTCACGCTGGGCCGGCAGGAGGCGTTCGAGCGCATCGTCACCGGCCGCAAGCCGGAAAAGCTCCCGCCCGTTCTGTCACCCGAGGAGATCGCGCGCCTCTTGGAAGCGGTTGCGGGGTTACGGAACCGGGTCGCGCTGACGACGGCCTACGCGGCGGGGCTCCGCATCGGCGAGGTTTGCCGTCTGAAGGTAACCTCGATCGACAGCAAGCGCATGCTGATCCACGTTGAAGGCGGCAAGGGCGCGAAGGATCGCTACGCGATGCTGTCGCCGCGTCTGCTCGACATATTGCGCGCGTATTGGAAGCGAGCGCGTCCCGGCCGGTGGCTGTTTCCCGGTCGGGAGTTCCGGCGAGCATGTCGGCGTGGCCGCATTGCAGGACGCTTGTCGGGTCGCGCGCGGCAAGGTCAGGTTCGGCAAACCCGTCACGACCCATAGCCTGCGCCACAGCTTTGCGACGCACCTTCTCGAAAGTGGCGTCGAGCTTCGCGTCATTCAGGTGCTGCTCGGACATTCCGATATTTCCTCGACCACGCGCTACGCGCAGGTCGCCACCCATTTGATCGCCAACACGCCGAGCCCCTTCGACCGGCTCTCGCTCGTGGTCGTCCCGCCCGAATGAGCCGGGCGGGATGCGCCCGAAGCTGGAGGTGGCGGACATCTTTCGCCGCCACGGCGACCGCTTCCGCGCCGCGCAAGGCAACCGCCTCTCCCTCGATCAACGCAAGGTCATGGCCGCGATCGAGGCCTGCCGGACGCCGGCGCTCGGCGGTCACGTCGAGCGCTGCCAGGATTGCGGCGAGACTCGCATCTCCTACAATTCCTGTCGCGACAGGCACTGTCCGAAGTGTCAGGGCCTGTCGCGCCTCCAATGGCTGGCCGATCGCCGCGCCGAACCGCTGCCCGTCGCCTATTTCCATGTCGTCTTTACCGTCCCCGCGCCGGTCGCGGCGATCGCGCTTCAGAACAAGGCGCTCGTCTACGACATCCTGTTCAAGGCGGCGGCCGAGACGATCCGCGTCATCGGCGCGGACCCCAAACACCTCGGCGCCGAGACCGGCATGGTGGCGATCCTGCACACATGGGGGCAGACCCTCACCCATCATCCGCATGTTCACTGCATCGTGCCGGGCGGCGGCCTGGGACCGGATGGGAGCTGGATCGCGAGCAAGCCTAACTTCTTTCCATGCTTATCCGGTTGACGCATACACCCCCCAGGGGTAGTGTTTGTCTGTGAGTAGGGCCTGAACCCGCTGGCGATCGGCGCGATGCCCTGGACGCGATTGCCTGAAAGGGGGCTGCGGGTATGAATGCGCCCACGCTGATTCTCATGGACGTCGACCAGCACGCGGGGTTGCCGTTTCCGCGGTCGCTGCCGGAGTTTCAGCGGCTCTTCCCTGGCGATGCCGCCTGCGCCGAATACCTCGAAAAGGTGCGCTGGGGGGACGGCTTCGTCTGTCCGCATTGTGGCGTCACGGGTGAGCCGTTTCGCATCTCGACCCGCCCTGGTGTGCTGGCATGCCGCAACTGTCGACGTCAGACAGGATTGACTGTCGGCACGGTCATGGAGCGCAGTCACACGCCATTGTCCACTTGGTTCTGGGCTGCCTACCTGGTCGCCAGCCAAACTCAGGGCATGTCGGCCGTCCAGTTTCAACCGCAACTCGGGCTAACGCGCTATGAGACAGCCTTCCAGATCCTCCATAAGCTTCGCGCCGGAATGGTCCGCCCGCACCAGGATCGCATCGGGGGTCGCGCGAACGAACACGTCGAAGTGGACGAAACCTGGATCGGCGGCCGCACACGCGGCGAAGGCCGAGGCGTGCACCACAAAGTTCTGGTCGCCTGCGCCGTCGAGGCGCGCCATCGCAAGCCTGGAACCGCGCGGGACAAGCGAAACGATGGGCGCTATGCGGGGCGCGTGCGGCTGGCGGTCGCCGCTGACCGAAGCGCCAAATCCCTTTGCGGATTTGTCGATGGCGCGGTCGCTCCGGGGACGTTGATCGTCACGGACGACTGGAGCGGTTACGCCGACCTGCGCAAGCGCGGTTACGATCACCAAGCCATTGCCGAATGTGGTGATTCCGAAGTGACCGACGAGTTTTTGCCCATCATCCATCTCGTCTTCGCAAATCTCAAGACATGGTTGACCGGCATCCATCACGGGGTCAGCGAACGGCATCTACAAGCCTACCTCAACGAATTCACGTTTCGGTTCAACCGCCGCTTCTACCCGTTCAACGCCTTCCGTTCGTTGCTCGGCATCGCTAGCGACGCAAAGGCGCCGACCTATGCCCAGCTTTATTCCGGCGACTGGAATCACCCTACATCTAGCGGGTGTATGCGTTAACCGGATAGGCGTGTTTCTTTCTTCCCGTCCACGTGCTCTCGCGCTGCTTTCGTCGCCTGTTCCTCGGACGGTTGCGAGCGGCGTTCGACGCCGGCCGCACCGCCTTTGTCGGCGAGCTTGCTGGGCTGAGCGATCTATCCGCCTTCGCCGAATATCTCGAACCGCTCTCGAAAACGCCCTGGATCGTCTTTGCCAAACGCCCTTTTGCCGGCCCCTCGGAGATCCTCGACTATCTCGGCCGCTATCCTCAGTGGCGGTGGCATTTGGACGAGGTGTTTGTGAAGGTCAACCCTCGCCGCAGGAGACAGCACAATGTCCGTCACCTTCGCCGTCCTCCGTCAGAACGGCCAGCGCTTCGATCGCCCGCCCCTCTCGCCTGACAACTCGGAGCTCTCCCTATCGAACGACAACGGCCATGACGTTCTCGCCGCCCTCGGGATCGACAAATCCTGCTCCTCTCCACCTTGGCCGATCGCGCGCTTTCGCTCGCTCCTGTCCGTGCGAATTCGACCTTGAACGGTGTCTCACATTTGATCCGATCGACAATCGCCGGTTCAATTTCTGGACCCGGGTCCGCGATCAATGACCCATATGCGAGAATACCGACGGTGGTCATCCCAGCCTCTCAGAAAATCGACAGCGAACGGGCGGGGCATGGCTCGGTGCGACTGCGTTAGACCTTTCCATCGACGATTTGTACCCCAATGCGATCTGCCAATTCGAGCAGGCTGGTATACAAGGCAGGGTCGCGCACGATCGTAATCGAAGAACCGTCGGGCGCCAAATCCGTGCTCTGCACGCGATCGCCGAACAAGACCAACGCACGAGAACGGTCGTCTTGACGCGAGACCCAGCAAAGGCCGTCGACATCCGGACACTGGGCGTGGATCGCTTCAGCCCAGACGCGCGTCTGGGGATATCGATCCTTCTCCGTGTCGATCAGTTGGCCTCGTCCGACACCAAGCTTTCGGAGTGCGGTCGAACTCAAATCGGCCAGAACCAAGT
>CAWDTW010000096.1:0-123499 GCA_963805295.1 uncultured Alphaproteobacteria bacterium
ATTGCGGGTTTACGTACTCGTTGTCGAGAAAGGCTTGCATACAGAGCCAAATGTCGTTGTCGGCGATCAGTTTCGCCGTCGCCTCGTCCATCAGGTGTCCATGTTCGATGCATCGGACGCCGCCGCGGATCGCGGCCTGGATCGCACGCGGCGTATAGGCATGCACCGCGACGTATGTGCCCCAGTTCTCCGCGGCGTCGACGGCGGCGCGGAACTCGGGCACGGTGTATTGAGCAACGTCGATCGGATCGTAGCTCGACACGACCCCGCCTCCCGCAGCCAGCTTCAGCTGGCTCGCGCCGAGCATCAATTGCTCGCGGGCGCGCATCAGGACGCGGTCGGGGCCGTCGGCGATGGCGCCGCCGCCGATCGCGTCGCCGCGGCTCAAGGGGGCGTTGGGCGGCGCCGGCGCCTCATAGGGAAATCGGAAATCGCCGTGTCCGCCGGTCTGCGAAATCATCGCCCCCGACGGCCAGATGCGCGGTCCAATCGCTATGCCGCCGTCGATGGCGCGCTTGAGTGAGAAGCTCGGGCCGGCCATATCGCGCACGCTGGTGAAACCGCGCATCAGCGTTTTCTCCGCCTCGCCCGCCGCGGCCAGGTTGATATACCCGACGTCGGCGGTCAGCAGCACGGGCAACGGAAGCGCCGCCATCATTGCGTGCCAGTGCGCGTCGATGAGGCCCGGCATCAGCACCCGTCCGCCGCAGTCGATGATCCGGGCGCCGGCGCCGGCGGCGTTTTCGCCCGGCCTCACCGCCTTGATCGTCTTGCCCTCGACCACAACCTCGAGGCCGCTCGCCAGCGCGTCCGACTTGCCGTCGAACACGCGCGCGTTGGAGAAGGCGATCGGCGAGGCGGGCGCGGCCGACGCGCGCGCGCTTCCTGCCCCGGCCGCGAACGCGCCGATCGCCGCGCCCGGCCCGCCGACGAAAGAACGACAAGAGAATTTCTCGCTCAGACGCGCGTTCAGCCGCGCGAAGGCCGGAGTGTGGCAGAGGCACCCCCCGGAACGAGAGATCTTCTCGTCATTCGGATCGCATGAAAACATTTCCCTCTCCCTCACGCCGGGGCGGCGAGCCGCCATCGGCCGGGGCGGAAACTAAGCCAGAGCGGGACGGCGCCGCAACCGCTGCCGCGCCTGCCCTTCGCGGCGACTGCGACAATCGTTCAAGCCGCGACCGGCGCGTCCGCGCGGAGAAGCTTTTCGCGCTTGAGTTCCGCCCACAGGTCGGCAGGGATCGGATGCCGGAAGGCGGCCAGGTTCTGCTCGACCTGCCTGACCGAGATCGCCCCCGGAACGATTGAGGCGACGATCGGGTGCCCGAGCGGGAACTGCAGCGCCGCCGCCGCGATCGGCGCGTTGTGGCGGGCGCAGACGCGCTCGATCTTCGCCACCCGGTCGAGAACGGCAGGGCTCGCGGGCGCGTAATTGTACATCGCGCCGGGGACCGCGCCGGTCGCCAGAATCCCGGAATTGTAGCCGCCCCCGATCGCGATACCGACGCCGCGCCCGGCGCAGCGCGGGAACTCGCTGTCGACCACGTCCGTCTCCATGAGCGTGTAGCGCATCGCCATGAGGAAGAAGTCGATGTCGAACTGGTCGAGGAAGCGCGGGATCGACCCGATCGTGTTCAAGCCGGCGCCGATCCCCTTGATCGCGCCGGAGTCGCGCAGCTCCACGAGCGCGCGCCAGCCGCTCAGGAGGAGTTGATCGAAATAAGCGTAATCTTGGCGGAGCTCTTGTGGGTCCAGATATCGAGGTCGTGCACGAGGAGGAGATCGACCGAATTGATGCCGAGCCGCTGAAGGCTGTCATCGAACGAGCGCATCACGCCGTCGTAGCCGTAATCGAACGCCGTCTCGAAATTCAGGCCGCCGATCCACTGGTCCTTGATCGGGCCGGGTTTCAGCGGCCTTCGCAGCACCCGGCCGACCTTGCTCGAGACGACGAAGTCCTCGCGGTTCTTGCGGTAGAGCGCCCAGCCGCGCCGATGCTCGGCCTGTCCCCGCCCGCACCAGGTCGAGGTGTCGAAATAGCGCACGCCCCCGTCCCACGCGGCCGCGACGAGCCCGGCCGCCTCGTCGTCCTCGACCTTGTCGAAGAGGTCGCCGATCGGCGCCGTGCCGAGGTCGAGCTCGCTCACGAAAACGGTCGTCCGGCCGAGCTTGCGCGTCCTGAACGGGGTCGCGCTCATTCCTCCGGCTCGGTGCCGAAGCGCAACGGATAGCCCTTCGCGGCGCCCGCCTCGGTTCCCCGCGCGGCCTTGGTCTCGGCGACGTCCTGGGCGAAGACGGCGACGACGCAGACGCCCTTGCGATGGGCGGTCGTCATCACGTTGAGCGCCTGGGTCTCGTTGAGGCGGAACACGGCTTTCAGCACCTGCACCACGAACTCGCGGGGCGTGTAGTCGTCGTTGAAGAGGATGACCTTGTGCAGGCGCGGGCGCTGGGTGCGCGTCTCTGTCTGGATCCGCAGCTTGGTCGTGGTCTTGCTCATCGTGGCCCCTGGAGGCAGGCTGGATGCGTCGCGCGCATCCTCGCAGCGCCGCGCCGAACTTTCAAGCGCGCGTGGCGCGGGTCTTGCGAAGCCAGTCCTTGCGAGGGACGTGCGCGCGCCCGACTGGAGGCGAAACTGTCGAGGGGGTGGTGGAAAGACGGCCACATCGTCTGCGGCTATCACGGGTGGGATACGACGGCGGGGGAAAGCTGGTGAATATCCCGCAATTCCCGCCCGATCATCCGTTGCCGGACGCGCGCGCCAAAACGTTCCACGCCAGGGAGCGCTACCGCTATGTCTGGGTCTGCCCCGGCGAGCCGCTCAACCACATCCCCGACCTGCCGCAGGAGGTCGACCCGGCCTTCCGCCGCATCCGCGTCATCTTCAATTCGGCGACGCCCGTCGACGACGGCTCGATCCGGCTCGTCCAGATCGTCTTCCGCAACGACCGCGAGGAGGCCTGCTCGACCGCCGAGCTGGTCGCCTGGGACAAGGCAATCATCGAGGAGGACCGCGAGATTCTGGAATCGACCGACCCCGACGCGATCGTGGACATGAGCCGCAAGCTCGAAATACACATGCCCTCGGACCGGCCCGGCATGATGATGCGGCAGCGATTGAAGGCGTTGCTTCAGGCCCATGGCGAGCACGAGATTCCGCGCTGAGGCGGCCGGCGCTTCTGGCGAACTCCGTCGATCGGTCGTAAACTGCGGAACGGCGCGCCGTCCCGCAAGAACGGCCGCCCGGGAGATCGCAACGGGGGAGTTACGGACATGTGGGTTCGTTTCGTGATGGCGTCGGGCGCCGCGGCGCTCGCGTTTCTCGCCGCGCCCGCTCATGCGGGCCCGTGCGCGGACCAGATCTACCAGGCCGACATCGCCATCGGAAAACGGCTCGACGCCGCCGCGGCAAAAGGCAGACCCGCGGCCGAGTCGACGTTCGCGACCATGCACCGCCAGCCGACGCCGCAGACGGTCGCGGGCGCGGAGGAGAAGGCGGGCGAGCTGTCGGAGGCCGACGTGAAAGCCCTCACCGAGTTCATGGAAGAGGCCCGCAAGGCCGACGCCGGGGGCGATAGGCCGGCGTGCGAGAAGGCGCTCGCGGACATCCAGGGCCTGCTCGGCCGCTGAGCGGAACCCTCTCCTGAAAAGGGGGTGGTCAAGCCGCCTTCTCATCCATCAAGGTGCGCGCAAGCGAATGAGAACTCATCCGGCGGCACAACCCGTCTCTCGACGGGCTTTGCGGGAGGGGGCGGGGTGAGGGCGGGGCGCGCCCGCCCTTCAACGCATTGTGACCGCGACTTCCGCCCCGCTCCTTGCTGCGGCCGGGTCGGGGCGCCACATGGGCGACGCCCCGATGCGCTCCGCCGTCCTCACCGCCCTCATCATCGCGACCGCCCTGTTCATGGAGAACATGGACGGAACGGTGATCGCGACCTCGCTGCCGGCGATCGCGCGCGACCTCCATCAGGACCCGATCGTGCTCAAGCTCGCGCTGACCTCCTACATGCTGACCTTGGCGGTGTTCATCCCGGCCTCCGGCTGGGTCGCCGACCGGTTCGGCGCGCGCACCGTCTTCTGCACGGCGATCGTCGTCTTCACCCTCGGCTCGATCCTCTGCGGCGCCTCGACTTCGCTCGGCACGCTCATCGCCGCGCGGGTCTTTCAGGGGCTCGGCGGTGCGATGATGGTGCCGGTCGGGCGGCTCGTGCTCCTGCGCAGCGTCGAAAAGAGCGATCTCGTCAACGCGCTCGCCTATCTGACCGTGCCGGCGCTGATCGGCCCCGTGACGGGGCCGCCGCTCGGCGGCTTCATCACCACCTATTTCAACTGGCGCTGGATCTTCTGGATCAACGTGCCGATCGGCATTCTCGGCGTCCTCCTGTCGCTCCGGTTCATCGCCAATCTGCGCGAGGAGGTCGTGCCGCGCTTCGACTTCAAGGGCTTCATCCTCTCCGGCCTCGGACTGCTCGGCCTCATCTCCGCGCTGTCGCTGATCGGGCGCGGCATGGCGCCCTATTGGGAGGTTGCGGCCATGATCGTCGTCAGCCTCGCGCTTCTCGCGGCCTATGTGAGGCACGCGGGCGCCGACGAGGACGCGATCCTCGACCTCGAGCTCCTCAGGATTCCGACCTTCTTCTCCGGCGTCGTCGGCGGGCTTCTTTTCCGCATCGGCATCGGCGCCATGCCCTTTTTATTGCCGCTCCTGCTGCAGATCGGCTTCGGCCTGACGCCGTTCGAGACCGGCTCGCTGACCTTCGCGACCGCGCTCGGCGCCCTCGCGATGAAATTCACCGCCTCGACCGCGCTTCGGGCGTTCGGCTTCCGCCC
The DNA here is from genome assembly GCA_963805295.1 of uncultured Alphaproteobacteria bacterium. Lineage (GTDB taxonomy): Bacteria > Pseudomonadota > Alphaproteobacteria > Rhizobiales > Beijerinckiaceae > Roseiarcus. The sequence continues at coordinate 4,831 of CAWDTW010000096.1, forward strand.
GACGCTGATCGTCAACGGCCTGATCTCGGGGGCGTTTCTCGCGGCCTGCGCCCTCTTCACCCCCGCAACGCCGCACTGGCTGATCTTTATTGCGCTGCTGACCGGCGGCTTCTTCCGCTCGCTCGAATTCACCGCGCTCAACGCGATCAGCTACGCCGACATCGACCCCCCGCGCATGAGCCGGGCGACCAGCTTCGCCAGCGTTTCGCAGCAGATGTCGGGCGCGGTCGGCGTCGCGGTCGCCGCGATCTGCATCCAGCTCATCCAGTTCGGCTTCGGCGACAACGCGCTCAGCGCGCGCGACCTTTCCCTCGCCTTCGTGATGGTGGCGGTCATTTCGAGTCTTTCGGCCCTCATTTTCGCAAACCTCAAGCCCGACGCCGGGGCGGCGCTCGCGGCGAAGGCGCCGGCGCCCGAGGAAGGCGCGGCCGCGGCGGCGGAATAGCCCCTATCGCACCCATGATTACGCGCGCTCGGCCAAGAACTCTGCGCGGGCCTGGCGGGGAGGAGAGGCGCCAGGCCCGCGCCCCACGGCGTCATCCGCGCCGTGGACGATGCAGAAGAGGCCGCGCGGGGAAGCGCGGCGGCTCCTCCTGCCGCTCGTTCGAATTCAGTCTCGATCGACGCCATCGGCCGCGCCGACGCCAATTCTGCGGGCATAGGCCGCGCCGCCGGTTTCCTCGGCCTCTCGCGCCGTCCGATCCGGGCGCAGCCCCAACGCCTCTTCGACGAAGCGCAGGCCGCGTCGGCCCGGCGATTCCCGCCACGCCCGCTCGAAATCGACCTTGAGCGCCGGCCGGAAGGCTGGATGCGAGCAACTCGCGATGATCGCCTCGGCGCGCCGACCCGGCGAGAAGCCGCGCGGTTCGGCGAGGCCCAGCTCGGGCGGGACTTCCCATGGGTCATGCTCGGTTGGATCCCCGCCGATCGCGAGTGGGCCGCCGCAGGACGTCCGCCCAGCCTTGGATATCAGCAGAAATATAACGTTTGAGTGATCTACGACCTCACTGAGCACGTAAGTGGGCGACTTGCACTGCAGCGCCTCAGCGCTCGTCTTGCAGCAATCGCACGCCAGGCGTCGAAATCTCATGATCTGCCCCCCTCCTGATGTCGGCGGTCGTTGCCGCTCGCGTCCAATTCGATGCCTTTGCGCAGGGACGATACACGCTGCGAAAGTTCCTCGTTCGCCCGGACGCTTTCCCCGAGGACGTCAGCGCAATAACGGAGCAGTCGATGAAAGCGCGCGTTTGTGAGCCGCAGGCGCGCGACGACTTCCGGCTCTTCCGTATCGGAGGCGAATCGATTGCGCTGAGGCAACTGAAGGGGCAACTGAGGGAATGACATTTTCTCTGTTCCGTAAGCCGCTGACGCCGCTGAGTAAGCGACCAAAGGGAACAGTTGGCAATCGACAAATATGTAGAGGCGATTCACGTAGCGATGCACGTACAAGTTGAATTCTGACGCCAACGGGGTGTACCCAATCCCGTCCGCCTATGTTCGTTGGAACATTTGCTATGGGAAAATCGAAGCCCGCATTATCATGGTCCCCATGGAGGCGATCGAAATCGGCAATGAGCGAATAGCCGCCGGCGCTGTCGGGCCGGCTCGGCCCGGGGCCCGCCCAAGCCTTTGACATCGTTCGCGCGCTTTCAGTTCGCGCGCCGGCTCAGCCCTGCGGCGCCGACCTCGCGGGCCCCCTGAACCCGGTCGTCAGCACATAGAGCTCGGCGCTGTCGGCGCGGCTGGCCTTGGGCTTGATGTGGCGGACGGTCGCGAACTCCCGCTTGAGCCTGGCGAGCAATTCGCCCTCGGCGCCGCCCTGCAACACCTTGGCGAGGAAGAAGCCGCCGGGCGCGAGAACCTCGCAGGCGAAGTCGGCCGCGAGCTCCACGAGGCCGACGATGCGCAGGTGGTCGGTCTTGCGGTGGCCGGTGGCGTTGGCCGCCATGTCGGAGACGACCCCGTCGGCCGGGCCTCCGAGCCATTCGCGCAGCCGCTCCGGCGCGTCGGCGTCGTGGAAATCCATCGTCCTGAATTCGACGCCCTCGATCGGGTCCATCTCCAGAAGATCGACGGCGATGACCCGGCCCCTGCCCTCCCGCGCTCCGGTCCGGGCCGCCGCGACCTGGCTCCAGCCGCCGGGCGCGGCGCCGAGATCGACGATGCGCTGGCCGGGATGAAAGAGCTTGTATTTCTCGGCGATCTCCAGGAGCTTGTAGGCCGCGCGCGAACGATAGCCCTCGCGCCTGGCCCGCGCGACATAGGGGTCGTTGAGCTGGCGCTCGAGCCACAGGGTCGAGGAGAGCGAGCGCTTGCGGGCGGTCCTCACGCGCGTCTTCAGCGCCCGGCCGCCCTCGCGGCCGGAGCCGGCGCCGCTCATCGGCGGCGAGCCCGGCGATGCGGCCCGACGCCGTCCTCGCGCATCAGCTGGCTGAGGATGCCCTCGCGCAGGCCACGGTCCGCGATGCGCAGCCGGTCGGCGGGAAAGCGCGATCGGATCGCTTCCAGGATGGCGCAGCCGGCGAGCACCAGATCGGCGCGCTCCTGGCCGATGCAGGCGTTGGCGGCGCGCTCGGCATAGCTCATCGAGCGCAGTCGGGCGACCGCCTCGTCGACGTCTCTGCGGCCGAGCCACAACCCGTCGACCGCGCGGCGGTCGTAGCGGGGCAGATTGAGGTGCACGCCGGCGATGGTCGTCACCGTGCCCGAGGCGCCGAGCAGATGGAAACGGCCGCAGCGCGTCTCGTCGGCGACCTTTTCGACGAACGGTTTGAGCGCGTCGGCCACATGGGCCGTCATCGCCGCGAAGACCTTGTCGGTCACGTCGACGCCGCCGAATTTCTCGGCGAGCGACACCACGCCGAGGCGCATCGACTCCCACGCCCGCACCCGTCCGGGGCGGGAGCGCTCGTCGGCGCTGAGCCAGATGATCTCGGACGATCCTCCGCCGATGTCGAACATGACGATCGACCGGGCTTCGCGGTCGGCGAGATCGCCGACCCCCGCCGCGGCCAGATGGGCCTCGGTCTCGCGATCGACGATTTCGAGTTCGATGCCGAGCCGTTCGCGCACTTGGTTGACGAAATCGGCGCCGTTGACGGCCGAGCGGCAGGCCTCGGTGGCGATGGTCCGTGCGCGGGTGACCCCGCGCGCGGCCATCTTGTCGCGGCAGATGCGCAAGGCCTCGAACGTCCTTGCGATCGCCGCCTCGCTGAGCCGGCCGGTCAGCGACAGCCCCTCGCCCAGGCGCACGATGCGAGAGAACGCGTCGATCACCCGGAACCTGTCGCCGGTCGGCCGAGCGATCAGGAGCCGGCAATTGTTGGTGCCGAGGTCCAGAGCCGCGTAGGTCCCCATGGCGGGCGCGCCGGTGGGTCGGGCCTGAGACCCCGCAAACCGCGCGCCGGTCCCGAGCTCGGGACTCGACGTGACTGCTTCAGACAAATTTAAAACCCCGGATCGCCCGGACAAACAGATTTCATCCACGGGCTTTATTCGCGGTCGAATGTAGCAAGCCTGACGGGCAATGCAACGCGGGCCGCGTCAACCGGGTCGAGGCCTCGCTCCGTTTCAGGGTTTGAAAAAGGGGTGACGGACCTTGTCGCCGACCCTGAGGCCCATCGCCGCCGCCGCGCCGCCATTGAGCTCGAGCACCGCCGCGCAAGGCGGCCCGGACGGAATGACGCGCTCCGACAGAGGCTCCGCGTCGGCGACGACGTTCGTCACGATCCCCGCGCGGGAGATGAAGATCATGTCGAGCGGGATGTAGGTGTTCTTCATCCAGAAGGCCACCGGAGCGTCGCGGTCGAACTCGAACAGCATGCCGTCATCGGCCGCCATGTAGCGGCGGTTCATCAGACCGCGCTCGCGGCTCGCGTCATCGGCGGCGATTTCGACCTGAAAGTCGTGCGTCCCGTCGGCGGTGACGATCTGCAACGGTTCGAGGCCGTCGGCGCGAGCCGTCGCGGCGAAACCTGCGGCCAGAAGAAGGAGGGCGAACGCCGCCCAAAGCCTAACTCCGACCAATGTCATCGCGTCGCTCCGGAAAGGGGACCGGCGGCCCCGCTCGATCGGGGACCGGCGCAAGCTTCAAGAGGAACGCGATCATAGTGTCAAGCGAGCGCGTCGCGTCTCAATGGGGCGCGAGAATCCGCGAGCCGTCCAACGGACGCACCTCGGCGGCCATCAGCCCCTTCGGCCCGGGACCGAAGCGCGCGAGCATGCTGTCCCCTGGCTTCGGATCGACGAAGCCATAGCGGCGCAGGGTCTCCATATGCACGAAGATGTCCTCGGTGCCTTCGCCGCGGGTGAGGAAGCCGAATCCGCGCGACCGGTTGAACCACTTGACGATGACGATTTCGAATCCGCCGACCGACGTCGCCTGGGCGCGAGTGCGCGCCGGCGGCAGCGCCGACGCATAGCCCGCTTCCGGCTCGGCGACGGAGATCACCTTGAGCACCTGAAGGCCGCGCTCGCGCCGCTGCGCCTCGGCGACGACCCTCGCGCCTTCGCGGATGGCCGCGAAACCGTCGCGGCGCAGAACGGCCACATGGATGAGAACGTCCGCTCCGCCGCTGTCGGGCACGATGAACCCGTAGCCTTTGGCGACGTCGAACCATTTGACTCGGCCAGCGATCTCGACGAGCTCCGTGGGGCTTTCCCCGCGCTCGTGACCGCCTTCTGTCTTTGCCGGCGGCTTGATGAATTCCTCGCCCAATTCGGCCCCCTACTCAACGCGTCGGCGGCCCGACTTCGCCGCCATCGAACGACTTGCGCTTTGCGGTCGGGACCACTCGAAGACGTCCCGGCGAGACCGCGTAGATCCGCAACGCAAGTGATTCTCTTCCTCGAAGATAGCAAATCGTCACGCGCTGAACACAGACGCCACGCGAAACTTGAGCGTAGCTGTGGATACGCTGCAAAAAAAATCCCGCCGCGCCCACAAGGACCGACGGGAATGACGCGGCGGGAGCCGATGCGCTGGCGCGGCGGCGCGCCGCGGCGCCCGACTTAGTCGGTCTCTTCTTCCGGCTCCGGCGGAGGCGCCAAACCTTCGAGTCCGCGCAGCAAATCCTCTTCGGTCATGCGGTCGAACTGAGCGTCCGCGCCGAGTTCGATCTGCGCCTGCGCATTCGGGTTGACCATCAGCGGCGCGGCCTCCGCCTCGGGCTCGTCGACCTCGACGTGCTTCTGCAGGGCGTGAATGAGATCCTCGCGCAGATCCCCGGGCGACAGCTTGCCGTCGCCGATCTCGCGCAAAGCGACGACCGGGTTCTTGTCGTTGTCGCGCGGCACGTTGATCGGCGAGCCGGAGGAAATGGCGCGGGCGCGATGGCTGGCCATCAGGACGAGATCGAAGCGGTTGTCGACCTTGTCGATGCAATCCTCAACGGTAACGCGAGCCATGGAGACTCCTGATGAAAGGGCGAGAAAAAGGGGAAAGCGAACGCGCCCTCTACACCTCGAGCGCGCGAGATGCAAGTTTTCCGCTGTTGTCGATCAGAGCGCGACCCTTGCTCGGCCCGTCCGCATCCGCTCGATCGCGCCGCGAAAGGCCTCAGCGAAGCGCTCGACATCCGGCTCCGCTGACGACCATCCGAGGCTCAATCGGATCGCTCCGCGCGCCAGGTCCGGCGCAACGCCCATGGCGGCCAGCACATGTGACGACGTCACTTTGCCCGAGGAGCAGGCCGAGCCGGAACTGACCGCGACCCCCGCGAGATCGAGAGCGATCATCAGCGTCGCCGCCTCGACGCCGGGAGCGGCGAAGCACAGTGTGTTGGGGAGTCGAGGCGCCGCCTCGCCGAAAACGACAACGTCAGGCGCGGCCTCGCGAACGGCGTCTTCGAGACGGTCGCGAAGGGCGAGAAGGCGCGCGGCCTCCGCCGTCTCGTCGAGGCAAGCGCGGGCCGCGGCGCCGAAGCCGGCGTTCGCTGCGACGTCCTCGGTGCCCGCGCGGGCGCCGCGCTCCTGCCCGCCGCCGCGGATCAGCGGCTCGCCCGAGCTGAAATCCTGCGCTTGCCGCCAATAGCGCCCCCGCGCCTTTCGGCCCTCCCATCTTGTGGGCGGAGAGCGCCAACGCATCCGCGCCGAGCGCGCCGATGGCGCAGCTCATTCGCCCTGCGAGCTGAACGGCGTCGCAAAAGACGAAACCGCCCGCCGCATGGACGAGCGCGGCGGCCTCGGCGACCGGCTGGACGACGCCGGTCTCGTTATTGGCGCCCTGCAGCGCGAGCAGCGCCCGCCGAGGCCTCCGGCAGGCCGCCTCGAGCCAGTCGAGGTCGATCCGCCCGTCGGCGCCCAGCGGCGCGACTTCGACCGCAGAAGGGGGGAATCGATGGCCGACGAGAACGCAAGGGTGCTCCCCCGCGCTGACGATCAATCGTTCGAGCGGCGGCTCCTTTTGTCCGACGCCGAAGTGCGGGTTGAGCGCCATGTTCGCGGCTTCGGTCCCGCCGGAGACGAAAGTCACCGACCGCGGCGCGACGCCGGCGAGGCGCGCGACGTCGGCTCGCGCGTCCTCGACGAACCGCCGCGCCGCCCGGCCCTCAGCGTGGACCGAGGAGGGGTTGCCGGTCGCGGCCATCGCGGCGAGCGCCGCCTCGCGCGCCTCCGGCCGCAGGGGGGCCGTCGCGTTATGGTCGAGATAGGTCCTTGTCGTCGGTCTGGCGGCGGCCATAGGGGCTCCGGCGGGAACGGTCGTACGGGCGCGCGCATCGCTGCGCCCGCGCAACGGTTTTTCCTTGCAATCTCGGGCGCCTTGCGTGCTATGAGGCAGCCTCCGAGGCGAGCCCCGTCGAACTCGACAGAGACATACGCGCCCCGATCCCGCGCTGCAAGGCGTCGCCCCCGCTCACGCGCTAAGCATCGAGGGGCGCTGGAGCGTGCCGACGGGTTCTTTTGGAGTTTGCATGCCCGAGGTCTTTTTCAACGGTCCCGCCGGTCGGCTGGAAGGCCGCTTTCATCCCGCCAAGCAGAGAGGCGCCCCGATCGCCGTAGTGCTGCATCCGCACCCCCAGTTCGGCGGCACGATGAATAACCAGATCGTCTACAACACTTATTATAACTTCGCCGAGCGCGGGTTCTCGGTGCTGCGGTTCAACTTCCGCGGCGTCGGACGCTCGCAGGGCGCTTTCGACCACGGCCAGGGCGAGCTTTCGGACGCGGCCTCCGCGCTCGATTGGGCGCAGTCGATCAGTCCAGAGGCGCGCGCCTGCTGGATCGCCGGCGTTTCGTTCGGCTCGTGGATCGGCATGCAGCTCCTGATGCGCCGGCCCGAGATCGAGGGCTTCATCTCCATTGCGCCGCCGGCCAACCGATTCGATTTCAGCTTCCTCGCGCCCTGCCCATCGTCCGGCCTGTTCGTCCACGGCGACAAGGATCGCGTCGCGCCGCTGAAGGAAGTCCTCGCGCTCATCGAAAAGTTGAAGACGCAGAAGGGCATTGTCATCGAGCACGCGGTGATCCCCGAGGCGAACCACTTCTTCGAGGACTGCATCGACGACCTCCAGGCGGTCGTCGGTGCTTATCTCGACAAGCGCCTCGGCATGCCCCGCCATGCGCCGCTGCCGGTTCGAAAGGAGCGCGCGAAGCCGGCTCCGCCGCGAGGCGACAACGAATAAGGCTCCAAAGTGTCGCTGATCACGACGACGGAAGAACTCGAGGCCGCCTGCCTCAGGTTGGCGCGCCATCCTTTCGTCTCCGTCGACACCGAGTTCCTGCGCGAGACGACGTTCTGGCCGGTGCTCTGCGTCGTCCAACTCGCCTCCGACGAAGAGGCGCTGGCGATCGACGCGCTCGCTGAAGGGCTCGATCTCCAGCCGCTGTTGCGGCTGATGGCCGACGAAGACGTCGTCAAGGTGTTCCACGCCGCCCGCCAGGACCTCGAAATCTTCTGGAAGCTCGCGGGAGTGCTGCCGACGCCGCTGTTCGACACCCAGGTCGCCGCGATGGTTTGCGGCTACGGCGACCAGGTCTCCTACAGCGAGCTCGCGCAATCGGTCTGCCGGGTCGCGATCGACAAGTCCTCACGGTTCACCGACTGGGCGCGCAGACCGCTCGCCGACGCGCAAATCGAATACGCGATCGGCGACGTCACCCACCTGCGCGACGTATACAAAGCGCTCACGAAGCGCCTCGCGGCGACAGGGCGCCAATCCTGGCTCGAGGACGAAATGAAAGTCCTCACATCGCCCGCGACCTACGAGCAGCACCCCGAACGGGCTTGGGAGCGCTACAAGAACTCGTGCTCGGAAGCCCCGCGATCTGGCGGTGCTGATGGAGCTCGCGGCCTGGCGCGAAAGCGAGGCGCAGGCGCGCGACGTGCCGCGTTCGCGCGTGCTGAAGGACGACGTCCTGATCGAATTGTCGCTCGCCGCCCCGCGCAGCGTCGAGGCGCTCGGCAACCTGCGCGCGTTCCCGCGCGGCATGGAGCGCTCGCGGGCCGGTGGCGAGATTCTCGAGGCGATCGAGCGCGGCCTCGCCCGCGATCCGAAGACCCTGCCGAAGATCGAGCGCGAGCGGCGCAACGGCGCCAATGTCGGGGCCACCGTCGAACTCCTCAAAGTGCTCTTGCGTCAGGTGAGCGAGGAGAGCGGCGTCGCCGGCAAATTGATCGCGACCGTCGACGACCTCGAGGCGATCGCCTCCAGCGACAAGGCCGACGTGCCGGCGCTCACCGGCTGGCGGCGCAAGTTGTTCGGCGAGCGCGCCTTGGAGCTGAAGCACGGCCGGCTCGCGCTGACGGTCGAGAACGGCAAGGTGGTCACGCTGGAATGGCGCGACGCCGAGGAACCGGGCGGGCGCCCTGAGGGCGACCGCCTGACTGCTAAAGGCTGCAGTGTTCACACATCTCAGATCGCCGCGCGGATCCCTTCCCCAGCTTGCTGGGGAAGGTGGCGCCATAGGGCGTCGAAAGACGCCCGTCTTTCGACGGGCTATGGCGCCGGATGGGGTGTGGCCCGCTGCTACGACGCCAGACGGCTTGCACGAACGTTACCGCGAACTTGCGGTCCAAGCGCCCTGCTTTCCACACCCCATCCGTCGCCTTCGGCGACACCTTCCCCGCTTCGCGGAGAAGGGGGCGCCCGGCGGCCGCCTGCAGGCTCGATGACTTGTGTGAACGCCGTAGGGCTAAAGGGGCGGCTTCAAGGCCGCGCCGGCAGCTTGCGCGAAACAGATCGCTCGCGGGCCTTTTCAAGGGCTTAGGCGCCAAAAACTGCAACTTTCGCGCGCTCGCGCCGCGGCCGTTCGGACCGAATGCTCCGCCCCGCCCGGATACCAGATGTTGTAGGTTCGAGGCGTCCGGGGCCATAGTATTTCCGGGCGCGGAATTAAACATTTCAAGCCTTTGCGGCGCCATTTGCGGGCCAACGCGTTTTGCCGTCAGGCGTGCGCGAGCCGCGATCTCGCCGACAGGAACGGCGAGGCTCAAATGGTCTGCGATCAGCTTTCCCCACCTGACTTTCTTCCAATGCACGAGACGTCGCACTCGCGATGGCGCGTCGCCGACGGCGGCGCTGGGCTGAACGGCTTCGTCGGAACCAGGCAACCGGGTTTCCCTTTGATGGGCGCGGCGTTAGAACAAAAGTAGAACATTCCTCCAGGCTTGGCAAGAAAAAAGTCGAGTGGCGGGAATCACGGGAATGTCGGCACAGCCCTGCGCGGCCGGGGCGCACCCATCCAGCATGGCGGCAACCGCGCCTTCTATCGCCCTTCAACCGACAGCATCCACCTTCCCCCGCGCGAGGCCTTCATCGGCGCCGCCACCAGCACTCCGGCCGAGGCCTATTCCTCGACCCTCTTGCACGAGCTCACCCCCTTCACCGCCACGCCTCAGGTAACAGCGGCTCGTGAAAATCGGTTAAGCGATTCCCATTCGACGGCCGTCGGCATAGGCTCTCGCCTCACCTTGCGAGGCCGTGATGATCCAGGGCGATCCGCAACGCGCCGCATGCCTTTCGGCGCAAATTGACGAGCTGCTTATTCACCTCGGCACGCGCGAGGCGTTTCGCCGCGCCATCGTCCTGCAGAACGAGCTGAACGTCCTTCGGCCGCCGCCGCCACGCGCGCCCGATCCCGACGCGGCCCTTTCGACGACGTATGACTGGCTCTCGAAGCGTTCGTCGCAGTCTTACGTCCGCATCGCGATCCGCCAGGACAAGGACGGCCTCTATCGGACCGACACGGATTTCCTATGCAAGGGCGGAGTTGCACTGTTTAGCGACGCCAAAGGCCACGCGACGGCCGCGCGGGCGCGAGAGGCGGCGATCGAACGCTTGCTCAAATTTATGGAGACCCTCAAAAGCTTGCGCGCCGACGAAGCCGACGAACTGCGGCAGATGCGGACGGAGATCGAGCGCAAGCGCGTTCCAATCCCTTCGGGGCCAGCCCCTTCAGCGCGCCTCAAGCACATCCGCGCGAGCCCGAGCAAGTCGTAAGATGCAGGATGCGGCCCTCTTTTTCAGGCAACGGGCGTTAGCCCGTTTCCATCGCCGCCGCCGCCATCCGGTGTTATCGCCGGACTGGCGACACGAGGTCGACGATGCGCGCCGGCTCATCCTCTTGTGTCGCTCCGCGGGGGGAGTGACCGCCGCCGTGGTCACTCGCACGAGCCTATGCCTTGGGTCCGCGCGTGCGGCTTCAGAAAGACGCTTAGCATCCCCGCGCGGTACAAAAATCAAGCAGACCGTGCGAAAACTCCGCGGCGCGTTAGGCGCTGCCCGAATTTCGCGGCCTACGATCGCAGGGCAAAAAAATCACGAAAATTCGCCCTCCGCGCGACCGTACGGAGCGTCGCATCGAGTTTTCGCACGGTCTGCAAGAATTTCGCACCATGTCGGAAAACGCCCAAAAATCCCGGACTTTTGAGAGACGGGTTGCGCGAACGGGAAAGCGCTACGACGAGAAGGCAAGTCCGTCGCGGCGCTTCACATAATCGCACGGCTATTGATGATCGGTTTCATCCAAAGCTTGGGTATTATTACATTCCGAACCGCCTACGGAGTTTTCCAATACGCTTGCGTAGCAAGAATTCTGGTAAAATCCTTGGGCTTCCCGTGATTGCCGCGGTTGTGCACGATTTTCTCATCGTCATTGAAACCGAAACCGAAAAATTTGTCCGGTGTTCCGGCCTTTGTTAGAACTGATTTGAGAAAATCGGCCATTTCGCGGTTAGTAAAGAGAAGCGTCAAATTGCGTAATTCGCGCATTGCTGCCATCTTGTTTTCATCACGATGAATGAAATATACGGCGAATAGAAGATAATAATCAGCCTCAAGAATCCCCTCATTTCGATTTTCGTCAATAAAAACAACAAGTTAGGGAAATGCCACAGATAACCATTAACATATTGATTTCATTGCGATTTTCAGCATACGGCGAAAAATGAGGGGATAAGTTAGATAATCAGCTCCTTCGTCTTGTACGTTGAAGTTATTGAACAACGAATTATATTGGAATTGCGTGGCTTTTGGATTTGTGACAGGCTTCGCTTTTGGATTAGTGACAGGCTTCGGCGACCAAGTACGAGATGATTTGATTTGAAACGTAATGACTTTCGATTTCCCTCTGGGTAGTTTCTGAACCAAGATCAGATCAATACCCTTCTCCTGCCGAGAAGTCGGCACGAATATTGAAAACCCTTCCGACTGGGGGAAGGAATCTTGCAGCTGATTCGCAAGCTCGAATTCAGAGTATTGGAGGGTGAATATCGGATTCATCGACGACCTCAATACCGGAGTTTACAGAAGTCGTTGGGTTTCCGCGAGGCTTGCTTTGCCAATGGGCGCTTGTACGACGCAAAAATCAAGCAGACCGTGCGAAAACTCCGCGGCACATTGCGTGCTGCCCAAATTTCGCGGCCTACAACCTCGCAGAGCAGAAAAAATCGCGAAAATTGGTTCTCTGCGCAACCGTACCGGAGCCTCGCGTCGAGTTTTCGCACGGTCTGCAAGATTTTTGCACCGTGCGATTCAGGCCAAGAAGTCGGGAGCTTTTGGAGATCCTCGGCTGGCCGCAATCGACCCGAAACGGTCGTCGCGGATTGCGTCCGTGGACGTCGCAGTTGGTGAAGGCTTTCGAACGCCGGCCCCGGACCACGCACGACCGTCTCGCAAGGGGCCGGCGTCCGAAACCGTTCACCGAAGCAGGCGTTCCATGGAAGACACACCTCTCGCAAACGAAGGTGTTTGAAGGAGCGGCGACAGGTGGACAGATCGCCATCAAGTCCCGTGAATTCGCCTCTTAAAACTCATTCTCGATTCCCGCCTCTCAAAAGATCGCAGACCCGCGAGTTTCGAGTGGTGCAGAAGTCAAGCAGACCGTGCGAAAACTCCGCGACACGTTCAGCGCTGTCAGTTTTTCGAGGCCTATGTACCGCGCAGAACGGAAAAAATCGCGAAAATCGGTTCCCTGCGCGACCATACCGAGCCTCGCATCGAGTTTTCGCACGGTCGGCAAGAAATATGCAACACGCATGAAAGCCCTGCTACATTAGGCTTAAACGTATGTTTTGACCCGTGACGGCAAACGGAAAGGCACTTCGCCGCCCGAACAGCAAGCAACTACGCAGAGGTTCTGTTTATAGGTGGGCGGCAAAGCGCAACCGAACATAGTCCACCGTCCAATTCCCCTGTTCGTCGCTCAAGCTATGGCGCAGTAGATTTACGATCTCATCCCGAGCGTCACGACGTTCTCCGTTCGGAAGTTTATTAAGGATGCCGTTTGCGAAGGTATCGAGCCAATTGCCCACATCAGTTGGTAGAGGTGTTGGCCGTGGAATTAGGGCAATCATCGACACCGAGAAGCCATGATCTTCCAGCCGTTTCCGATATTCGTCAGCCGTTGGGAAATACCATGGCAGCGCGCCCTCTATCGCTACGCCGCGTCGGTCGAGCGCCGCGAGCAAGGCAACGACAATAGCAGCAACGTTGCCGTGGCCGCCGAACTCACCGACAAACCGCCCGTTAGGTTTGAGCGCTCGACGCACACCACCTATAACCGCGTCAGCGTCACGCATCCAATGTAGCGCCGCATTAGAGAACACGGGCATCGAACTCCGTCTCAAAATGCAGGGCGACCCCATCCGCTAAACGTGCATCAATACCGTGCGCACGGGCAGCGGCCACCATTTCCGGGGAAAAGTCGACGCCAACGACGGAGACGCCACTCTGCATAAGTCGCATCGTTAGCGTGCCGTCACCGCAGCCAAGATCGAGAATCCTTTCCCCGGCAATCGGGGCGAGGAGATCGAGCACAGGCGTTCCGAATTCTGGAACGAAAGCTGCGTGTTCCTGATACTTATTCGCGTCCCACACCTGCATGACTTTGCCTTTTGATTAAGAGCATTCTATCAAGGCTTATGGGACATGTCATGAGTGAGCTTGCGAAGCTCACTGACATTCAATGGGTAAGGCTCGGTTCGCAAGACCACGCTATCCCCTTCTACTCTTCCCTAGGATTCCAAGTAGACGGCGACGGGTTCGATGACGCTGGACTTCCGCACCATAACATGGTCAAGCGGCTTAGGTAAAACTCGCCTCCGGCGTTGCAAATCTCAAAATTTTTGCACGGGGCAGACGCGATTGATATTGCTTGCTAATTCATGTGCAAAATTCGGGTGCAAAGGCCAATCGCGGTAAGCGTAGTCGATCAGGTCCCGGACGAGTTCAAGAAGGCCCGCCTGCGGAAGACCGTCGAATGGCGCTCCGTGAGCGGACTCGTTGCGAAGGTCGGCCAGGCTCGGCCTCGCTTCGCCGGTGAGCCGGTCGATCACCTTGGACGGCGCGCCGCACCGTCCATTGATGGGGATTTGCTCTTCGGTCAGGCCGTCGCGTTCGACCATGTATTTTAGGAGATCGGCGAAGGAAACATATTCCGTCCACCATTTCTCACTCTTCGAGATTTTCCGTTTTTGGTTCTCGGCCTTTCTCGCGACCAGTTTTCTCCGCCGCTGCGTTTCCGCGCCCGCGTAGCGGTCCGTAAGGGCGAGTTCGAGCGCCGTCATGGCGATCAGCTCCCCGGCCTTGATCAGATCGACATCGAGCCAGGCGAGGACGTGCAGCTTTTGGGCGCGCTCGAATTTCCTGGCGACGATTTCGGGAATAACCCGGCGCGGGCTGAGTGCAAGAACGAACGACCGCCACTCCGCGAATGTCGAGAACGAGACCAGGCCTCCGAGGTTGCCTGGCATCGGCCAGGGCACGACGAGCGGTCCCGATGACGGAGCGCGAACGCCGGCGATGGCGGCAAGGTAGTCGGGTGGCAGGGACATGAATCGATCCATTTTCGGCAGACTGTAACTCAGGCGATCGGCCCCTTCCCCAACTCTTAAATGTATGATAATGTCCATTATCATATCTACTTCTTGGCCTCCCGCCTCCCGGCCGCGATAAGATTGGATTATGAACAAAAGCCCAGCCAACGATCCGGTCCTGATCCGGTTTCGCGCCGCCCTCAACGAAGCGTACGGCCCGCGGCTGGAGCGTGTCGTGCTCTACGGATCGCGCGCGCGCGGCGACGCCGTGCCGGACTCCGATTACGACGTCGCGGTCTTTCTCCGCGATATGCCCGATCGTGCGGTTGAGCTAAATCGGCTCGCTGACCTTGGCGCCGACATTCTTTATGACACCGGCGAACTCGTTCACGCCATGCCGTACCTTGCGGGAACCTACAACGACCCGCGCATGCCGTTGATGCATGAAATTCGCCGGGAAGGCCTCGACTTGTGAAACCCCAGTCCGACGCTTTTCTCGAAAAGGCGCGGAAGCTTCTGGAACAAGCCGAAACAATCCTGCATGTCGGTTATGCCGACGCCGCCGGCCGTAGCGCGTATCTTGCGGGCTACCATGCAGCTCAAGCTCTGATTTTCGAGCGCGATGATCGCGTGTTCAAATCGCATAAGGGCGTGCAAGGCGAGTTTGCACGGCTCGTGAAAGACGACCCGAGCTTCGACGTCGACCTTCGCGCCTTTCTCGGCCGCACCTACAACCTTAAGGCAATCGCTGATTACGAAGCTGGCCCGGGAGCCGAAGTGACGCAGGCGCAAGCATTGGAAGCGATCACGGACGCCCGACGCTTCGTAACGGTCGTCGAAGGGCTGATCGGACGAGGCGGTGAAGGAGGGGGATCCCGTGACCATCCTAAAGCGCGTCAATAAAGCGCCGTTGATGCCGGAACTTATGAGAAAGCTCATTTCGGCGGTCGATGCGATGCCGGAGTGTGCAAAACCGCCGGCTTTGGGTTCGCTTGCACGAGAAGGGCGGCAAGCGCCACGAAATGCCCTGCTGCCACAACCTCGAGACTTACCTCCACGCCACTATCGACGCTTGCGGGCTCGCGAGCGATCCGAAGGGGCCTTTGTTTCGGACGATCGGCCGAGGGACGGATGCGCTGACGACGACTCCCCTGCCCCAGACGAACGCCTACGCGATGATCCGCCGGCGCGCGGCTTCGGCCGGCATCGAGGCGAAGTTCGGCGCCCACGCGCTTCGCGCGACTGGGATCACCGCCTATCTCGAGAACGGCGGCACGCTCGAAAAGGCCGCCGCCATGGCCAACCACACCTCGACACGCACGACGCAGCTTTACGATCGCCGGCGCAACGAGGTGAGCCTCGACGACGCAGAGCGGGTGGCGATTTGAGGAGGCGGACCGCCTTCACCGCGATTGGCAGGGCGGTCGCCTTTCGACTGACGGCGCGCAGCCTACGGCTGGCATGAGGAAATCGCGGCCGACCCTTTCTGGCTATGCCTAGAAATGCTATATTTAGGCACACTCAGGAATCCGAGCCCAGAGGTTCGATATGAACATGAACGTATCGCTCCCGGAAGAGCTGGCGAATTTCGTCAAAGACAAGGTCTCGACCGGCCGCTACGGCTCGTCGAGCGAGGTCGTGCGCGAGGCGCTTCGCCTGATGGAAAAGATCGAGCAGCAGGAGGCGGAGAAGCTCGCCTTACTTCGTCAGGCCTGGAAGGAAGGCATTGACAGCGGCGACGCCGGCGAGATCGACTTCACGGCTTTGAAGAACGAAGCGCGCGCCCGCTTGGCCGCATCGAAGCGTGATGGGTGACCCGGGTCCGATTTACGGGCCCGCGCGCGCGAGGACTTGCTCGACATCTGGCTTTACGTCGCCGCGCGGAGTTCGGAGACGGTCGCCGATCGAGTCTATGACGGCATCGAGCAGACGTGCGGATTGCTCAAGGATCATCCGCACCTTGGCCGCGCGCGCCCTGAGATACACGGGGACGCGCGTTCGCTCGTCATCGACCGATGGCTCGCCCTTTACCGCGTCACCGAAAACGGGCGCGCAGATCGTGCGCGTCATCGACGGCGCACGCGATCTTGCCGCAATCGAATGGACGCCAGAGTGAGCACAGACTTCAAGTCGAGGGCGATTTCGTGTTTGTGCTCACGCGGATTCGCGAGGCGCTGCGACTGCCCTTCGGGTGAAGGCGCGGTTCCCTCACCCCCGGCCCCTCTTCCGGACGGGAGATGGGTGCGTCGTAGCTTTCGCCGCCACCTCGTCGATGAAGTCGTCCATCCTCTTCGCGACCACGCTCATGTCGTAGAGCGCGGCGACGCGGGCGCGGCCGGCGCGGGCGCGTTTTTCGCGCAAGCTCGGCAAGTCGAGGAGCGAGGCGAGGCGGACGGCGACGCCTTCGGAATCTGCGGGGTTGGCGATCTCGGCGTGGGGTCCGCAGACTTCGGCCAGGCCGCCGAGACCGGAGGAGAGGAGCGCCGTTCCGCTCGCCAGCGCCTCCAGCGCCGTGCGGCCGAAAGGTTCCGGCGTCTTGGTCAACACCATGCCGACCGCAGCCCTTTCCCAGGCCGCCTTGACTTCGGCGTAGGGCAAGTTCGCGTCGATCCGGACCCGGCCTCCAAATGGCTCGGCGGCGGCGCGAAGGGTCTGAACCGTGTCCGGCTCCCGATCGGTCGCGGAGAGGATGAAGCGGGCGCTCCATTCGGGTCTCGCCGGCAGAAGCCGGGCGATCGCGCGCATCGCCTCGATGTGGCCTTTGTCGTCGAGCGCGCGGCCGACCGAAAGGATGGTTTTCTCCTTGGGACCCGCGTCGGACCAATCGGCCATGTCGAGCCCGTTCGGCACGGCCCGCACAGGCCCCCGCGCGCTCGGGAAGTTCGCGAGAAACCGATTGGCGCAGTCCTCGCTCACGAAGGCGAGCCCGGAAATGCGGCACAATTCGACGTCCCGCGTTATCCTCTTGACCCGCCCCGACGGCGCTTTCTCGTAGGCGTGGCTGTGAAGGATCACCGGGACGCCCGAAGCCGACGCGATGAAGGCGGCGGCGGGCACGTGGTTTTCGACCAAGGCGAGATCGACGCCGCGACGCCGCAGCAGCCGCCCGACAGCCCAGGCTTTCGCAAGATTGCCGCCGATCGGAACATCCGGCACTGTCTTGATCTCGATCCCCTCGAACGGTGTGTCAACCCTGGGGCAGACGACCAGAGTCGAGCGCGCGTAGCGACTGTGGCGGACGAGGTCGCGCACGCAGAGTTCGACCGACGAGGCGAGCCGCGGTCCGAAATGCGCGTTGCGCAACAGGACATAGGCGATGGTCGGGTCTCGGGCCATGTTCGAACTCGCTTTGCGGCAAGCCCTTGAAGGAGATTTCGCCGCGCGCCGGGTCCATACACGTCGGCCCGCTGAGCGACAATTGTCCAGGCGCGATTGCCCGGGGCGACGAATTTTGCTTGAAGGGCCGGCGATGCGCTCCGAGGGCGAAGGGAGAGACGCTCGATGATTTCCTCGCATGACGATGATCGCGACGGCGGCGCGAGCCGCCTCACCCATGTCGGCGCGGAGGGCGAGGCGCGCATGGTCGACGTGTCCGGGAAGCGCGCCACGAGCCGCGTCGCCGTCGCCGAGGGCCGCGTGCGCATGGCCCCAGCCACGCTGGCCGCCGTGATGGCGGGCGACGCGAAGAAGGGCGACGTCATCGGCGCGGCGCGGATCGCCGGGATCATGGCGGCGAAAAAGACGTCCGAACTCATTCCGCTCTGCCATCCGCTGCTGCTGAGCAAGATCGTCGTCGACATTGCGCCCGACGAAGCCTTGCCCGGCCTCGAGGTCCGCGCGGAGGCGCGATGCGTGGGCCCAACGGGCGTGGAAATGGAGGCGCTGACGGCGGTCGCCGTCGCCTGCCTCACCATCTACGACATGGCCAAGGCGGTCGACCGCGGCATGAGCGTCGAGGGCGTGCGGCTCCTCGAGAAGCGCGGCGGCAAGTCGGGCGAATGGCGCGCGGACGAGAGGGGCGCATGAGCGGTCTGATCAGCGTCGGGGAAGCGCTCGAGCGCGTGCTCGCCTCGGTCGAGACGCCGCTCGGCGAAGAGCGGGTCATGCTCGACGCCGCGCACGGCCGCGTGCTCGCCCGCGATCTCGCGGCGCTGCGCACCCAACCGCCCTTCCCCAATTCCGCCATGGACGGCTACGCGGTGCGCGCGGCCGATACTGCGAGCGTTCCGGCGACCCTGGCCGTGATCGGCGAATCCGCGGCCGGGCGCGCTTTCGACGGCGTGGTCGGGCCGGGCGAGGCGACGCGAATCTTCACCGGCGCGCCCATGCCCGAAGGCGCCGACGCCATCGTCGTTCAGGAGGACGTCCGGCGCGACGGCGATCGCATCGTCGTCTCGGCCGTCGCGCCTGTCGGCGACAACCTGCGCCCGGCGGGACTGGATTTTTGCGACGGCGAGGCCCTGATTCCGGCGGGGCGCCGCCTCACGCCGCGCGATGTGGCGCTGGCGGCCGCGGCGAACCATGCCGACCTGCCGGTGCGCCGGCGCGCCCGGGTCGCGATCCTGGCGACCGGCGACGAACTCGTCGCGCCCGGCGGCACGCTGGGCCCCTCGCAGATCATCGCCTCGAACAATTTCGCCGTGGCGGGGGTCGTCGAGGCCTGCGGGGGCGTCGCGATCGACCTCGGCATCGCCCTCGACTCGATGAGCGCGCTCGAAAAGGCGATCCGGCGCGCGCGCGAGGTCGAGGCCGACGTGCTGGTGACGCTGGGCGGCGCCTCGGTCGGCGACCACGACCTCGTGCAGAGAGCGCTCGTCGCCGCCGGCATGGAGCTCGGCTTCTGGCGCATCGCCATGCGCCCCGGCAAGCCGCTCATGCACGGGCGCCTCGGCGGCATGCGCGTGCTGGGCCTGCCGGGAAATCCGACCTCGTCCACGGTTTGCGCGATCCTTTTTCTGCGCCCGCTCTTGCGCGCCCTGCACGGGGAGCCCGAGGCGGGCGCCGATCCGGCCCGGCCCGGCCGCCTCGCCGTCGGCCTTCCCGCCAACGGGCCGCGCCAGGACTACATGCGCGCCTCGTTCAGCCGAGACGCGGACGGGATCCTCGTCGCGACCCCCGCCGAGTCGCAGGATTCCTCGCTGGTCAAGACCATGGCGCGCGCCGACGGCCTCATCGTGAGGGCCCCGCGCGCCGAGCCGGCCAAGGCGGGAGACCCGTGCCGGGTCATCGCATTCGAAGGCATCGGGGTCTAGGGCGCCGCCCTGGGGACGGACTCGCCCGCGCGCGGC
Source organism: uncultured Alphaproteobacteria bacterium (assembly GCA_963805295.1). GTDB lineage: Bacteria > Pseudomonadota > Alphaproteobacteria > Rhizobiales > Beijerinckiaceae > Roseiarcus. Next base: position 24,373 of record CAWDTW010000096.1, read on the forward strand.
CTGAAGCCAAGGACAGTTTTTCAAAGGGTTAGGCGCCAAAAACTGTCCGTTTTGCGAGGTCTCTGGCGGCCCACGCGACGCCGCGCACTTTTTGCAAGCGGGCGAGCGATTTCAAGGCGTTAGGCGCCAAATTCTGCACGTCCTCGTTAACGCTGTCCTCCCGACGGGACCGAACGGCGGCCGAGGCGGTCCGGCCTTCCTGGCCGCAGGGAATGGTTTCCAAGCCAGGCCGGAACGAATTCCAAGCCGAGCGGAACGAAAACCAACTCCAGCCGGAACGAAACCCAAGCCGAATGGAACGAAATCCAAATTTTTCGGAACGAAATCCAAATCTCTCTCTTTCCGCGAATCGAGACTTTTCCGAGGGTTATCGCCGATTCCTGATAACCGGGGCGGATTCCCGGCCGCGCCCTCCAGCGTCATCGCCGGACCGCCCGACGATCCATCGCCCGAGCAGCTTTGAAAAGGAAACCACGGGTCCGACCGCCTGGCAAGAAAATGTCGGTTTTCCAGGCGGCCGCGAGGCCGATGAGCGAGGCGATCGAGACGTCCGCAAGGGCGCCGCGCCCGGCCCAGGGATTGAACATGCGCCCCTCCCCTTGGTTCGCCGCGCTTCGGGCCGGCCCCGCGCCTGAGCGATGGGCGCGACCGGCCGGCGCGTCGCTCAGTACCAGCCGGGAACCAGCGGCCCCCAGGCGCCGCCCCAGTCGGCCGCCGCTTCCGCGTTGAGCAGGGCCGTGGTCTCCTGCATCTGCGCGATATTGTTGGCCGTCCTGATCTGCTGATATTGCCGATAGGCCGCATCGTTGCCGACGTAGGCGCAATTGCACCCCGCGGCGTCGGCGTAAATGTAAGCGTTGCCGTGCTTGCGTTCGGCGTAAACGATCGTGTTCTGCGGCAGCGCCTGAAGCTTGGCGAGCTTCTGCGGCGTGTCCGCCTGGAGCCGCACGAAGCCTGCGGCGGCGAGTTGCCCCTCCTTTTCCGGCGCGCCGACGCTCACGCATCCCGCCAACGCCGCAGAGGCGCCGAGCAGCGTCGCGACGATCGTTTGACGACGCATTTTAGCCCCCGAGCCTGGTTTGTCCCATCGACGGGCAAATCGGTCGGCGGCGATGCTCGCCTCCCGCCCCTCGCTCATGCGACATTCGCCCCGCACGCTCCCTGAAGTCAACGGCGGAACGCAGATCGGAGAGGGCGTCAGGCCCGAAATGTTGACGCGGCGGCTACAGAGCGGCATGAACGGGGCGGGAGCGCAGGCGCGCCGCAGCCAATTCCGCCAATTGCAGAATGCCCTAAAGGCGCGAAGCGACCGAACCGGAATCCAAAGCAACGACAGCCTGAGCGCAAGGGTCATGGATTCCCGGCCGGACCGCTGCCGGCGATCGTCCGTCGTCGTCAGGAATGCCGGGGCGGCTGCCGCCAGGACTTCAGCGAGAACAGCAGCAGCGATACCGAGATGAGCGCCAAGCCGAGAAAGAACATGGGATCGACAGCAAAATGCAGGTCGGTGATCCACCACGATAGGACCAGCGAGATCAACGCGGTCATCGCCGGAACCGAGAACCAAAACATCGTGACGAAGCCGTTGTCGCCGCCGGTGACCGTCAACGAGATCTGATAGAAGACGCGGCCGACCGACGCCGCGATGATCGTGCCGGCGATCATCAGAATGACCGCAACCACCTGACCGCCGAATCGCAGCTCGGAGCGCTGGTATAAGATGAAAATGGTCGCGGGGATCAGGACGACGTTGGCGACGAAAAAATTCGCTGCGACCGCCGCCGACTCTCTGTATTTTGCGAACCACCTGCCGATGAGGGTTCCGCCCAAGGCCGAACAGATCGGCACCGGCATGGCGTAGACCCAGCCGCCATGCGCGAAATCCGCAGCCAATTGGCCGATCGTCGGCTTGTTGGCTTCGCCGAGCTGGCTCCAGGCGATCGCTATCGCCCCGATGAACGCGCCCGCGAAGCAACCGAAAAAGATTCTTGGCGAGACCGGGATCGGAACTTTTGAGATGATCAGCGCAACCACAGCCGCCCAGAACGGCAACAGGTTCAGGATTGCCGAGATGATGATGGGATGGGCGTTGCTGAGGCCGAAGTTGTAAAGCAGCAGGCCGCTCATTCCGATCGCGAAGATGACCGCCAGCTTACCGTAATTCGAGGGATCCGAAAGCAGCGCGAAAAAGTCGCGGCGGGTGGTTTGGCGCAGCGTCAACAGGGGAATGGAAACGAGCAGGGCGACCTGGGTCAGGCACACGAACTGGATCGTGTCGAGGCGCCTGGCCGCGAGAAAGGAAAACGGCTCCTGGACCGCCAGCAGGAAGCCGGTGAACACCGACAGCAGGATTCCAAGTCTGTAATTGATCGGGGACGCGGCGCGGGGCATGTGCGGGATGCCGATAGTTCAGCCGGGGGAAGTCTAGCAGAGAGAGTTGCGGTCGCGCGCGTATCGAAATTGCGTGACGGGGGATTGCGCCGATTGTTCTTTTTAGCGAACAGCAGGGCGTGAATTGGCTGCCTACCACTCGACACTCGGCCTACCCCTCAAACCGGTTGTTCCTCGGAAAGCCCTTCGGCGGCAAACGCCCGGCCTCGGCGCGGTTGCCGATCCATTCGTCGAGTTCGGGCCTCGTGACGGTGAAGGTGCGGCCCGCCGAATCCGCCCTCGCCGGTCACAGTTCGTGCCGATCAGCGCCAACCGAAGCATCCAGAGCCAGTTCGCTGATCAACTTGGGACTGCTTCGCCTCCCTAGCCGACGGACAATCAGAATCTCAGGTAGCGTGCATGTGGCATCTCAAGCCAGCGACCATGGGGTGTGTGCGTTGCCCTGAGGAGAATGCAATCGCAATGGGTACACCTTAGGATGGCGCCCATCGTAGCCGCATACAAACGCAATGAGCCTACCGGTTCGGTGAACCCGCAGGAGGCGCATTGAATTTGTGCTGTCGTTGCGTCGAGAACAAAGATCTCCTGAAGAAGACTTCCGGCTGCATTGCCATCCATAAAGTGTTCTAAGCTATCCTCAGTCATAACGCCAATCCTCCTGTGGGTCCGAAACGTTCTGTTTTGATGGTAGGAAAAGGATGCCCAAGTTCCACGAGAAACTTTGAAGCGTCCTCCACGAAGGGAGTGGGCCCGCAAATAAAAATCTTCGGATTTTGTTCCGGCGCAAAGCTGGCTTCGGCAAGTATCGCCTTATCAATTCTTCGACGATACCCAGTCCATCCGTCCGGCTGTTCGCGGGTCAGGGTGTTGACGAGACGCAAGGTGGGATCCCGTCGCGCCATTGTATCGAGTTCTTCCCGATAGATAACTTCCTCCAGGCTTCTGGATGAGTACAATAGAAGAGCCGGCACGCGAACCTTCCGTCTTGCGCGGTGACGGAGCATCGCTGCCAGGGGTGCGATGCCCGAGCCGCCTGCTATCAGACACAGAGGGCCACGGGTCGCGCCGGTCCAAACGAAATATCCGCCGATGGGCCCCCGCAGTTCGAATTGGTCGCCGGCACGAACATGGTCGACGAGGTAGGGAGAAACCTCGCCGTTGTCCAAGCGCTCGACCGTCAAAGTGAGCAATTCATCCTCGGGAGGAGAAGCTATCGAATAGCTGCGCTGCGCCTGGTAGCCGTCTTCGGCTGTGAGCCGGATATCAACGTGTTGGCCAGGCAGGTGTCCTTGCCAGGCGGGAACGTGTAGCAGAAGGCTTTTTACGCGAGGCGTTTCGACGACGATTGCACGCACTTCTCCCAGCTGCCATGCGAGTCGCCGCGGGGGCGTAGTCGCCGCCTCAATCGCCGTCATATCGCTGCTCTTTCCAGGGATCGCCATAATTGTGATAGCCCAGCGACTCCCAGAAGCCATGCTCATCTTTTTCCATGAAGCGCAGGCGCCGCACCCATTTGCCGCTCTTCCAGAAGTAAAGATGCGGCACGAAGAGCCGGGCCGGCCCGCCATGCACCGGCGGAATCGGCAAGCCCTCATATCGGGTCACAATCATGCCCTTGCCGTCGACGAGATCCGCGACCGGGAGATTTGTTGTGTAACCTCCGTCGCAATGGGCCATGAGGAAGGGTGCAGGCGGCTCTGCGAGGCCTGCCGCCTTCAATAGATCGTCGAATGTCACGCCTCGCCACGTCGTATCGAGCTTCGACCATTTGGTGACGCAGTGGATGTCGGTCTTGATCGTTGTCTGAGGCAGCGCCTCGAACTCCAGCCAGCTCCATTTGCCCAGCAGCGATCCGGCAAGTTGAAGGGATAGAGTCCAGTCTTCAACTTTGATTTGCGGTGTAGGTCCGGCGGATAGAACAGGGAAGTCTGTTGTCACATACTGTCCGGGAGGTACTCGGTTCTTCGGGGTTTGCTCCTGACGTCTCGACCTGAAGCCGCGAGAAATTGGGGTGCCGGCCATGGAGATTATTGCCTTTCCTTGGGGAGCGGGGAGCTGCCTGCCGCGCAAAGATCCTCGCTGTGCTGCGCGTCCGTCTAATGGTCCGAAGAGCGCGTTTACTATTCGCGCATTTTGATTTGACGTTGTTTTGGCGCATTTTGGCGTCAAGCTGTTGGCTTTCGATTAGGTTTGCTTCGAATCCGGCAAGACAGAAAAAGTCAGCGCACTCGGTGCGCCGTCGAAACGCATCAACTCTGATATCTGTTCCATTGAACGCGATGACGTGCCAGCTGCTGGCATAATTCCTTTGCCCAGCAAAGTGATAGGAGAACGGCGATGCGCGTAAATTCTCCGACTCCGGCCGGGTTGATTTCGGGCGGCGTTATTGCGACAACTGTACTCATACAGTCGCTCCTCAGTAGCAATGCGCAAACCACGAGCAATGCGCAAACCACGTCGTGCTATCCACCCGAGTACACCGCGTCCGGCGAGCTGACCCTGCCGAAGAATTTTCATGAATGGGTCTACGTTGGGTCCCCGCTCACTCCCAACGCGCTCAATGACGGTCACGCCGGCTTCCCCGAATTTCACAACGTCTACATCGAGCCGTGCTCGTACGCGAAATACAAGGAGACGTATGTATTTCCCGAAGGAACGATCTTTTTCAAGGAACTGCAACTCACGCTGCCCCCAGCGGAGTACGCCGACGGCTCGCGCACCGAGCCTTCAGGAAGGGGCTATTTCCCCGGACCGTGGAATGGCGCTGACGTGACCGTCAAGGATTCCAAGCGCTACGCGGATACCGGAGGATGGGGCTACTATAATTTCAATCATCATGAGCCAAAAGCTCCAACTGCCAAATTGAAGCCGCGGACAGAATGCGCCTTTTGCCATATCGCTAGCGCCAAGAAAGATGAGGTTTGGACCCAGTTCTATCCCCTGTTGGACATAGGAATGCCCACAATAAAGTGACGCAGGAGAAGAACAGGGTCATGAAGACTGTCAATCTCGTAGGTATCGGCATGGCGGGAATATCGGCAATGGTCGCCGTCGCCGCGCATGGGCAGATGGACTCGGCCGCGTCGACCAACGGGCTGAAAGCGGAAGCCGTAGTCGACGCAGCTGGGAATTTGCATATACCCGATAACTATCGCGCCACGTATCAGTTGCTGGGAAGCTGGGCGGTGGCAGCTGGCGAAGGCCAAAGTCCGAAGGAGCTGCATGTCGTGTATGCATCGCCCGGAACCATCACCGGCTATCGCAAGAGCGGAGGTTTCCCTGATGGTGCGGTACTGGTGAAGGAGGTGCTTCAGACGGGTAACCGGGGCAAATTCCCGGGCACGCAACTGCACAAAGCAAAATGCTGCAGTTGCGAGATTGAATCTTATCAAGCGCTTGCGCGAGCGCCGGCCTTCTGAATTTTTTCCTCCCGCGCTCCTGCCCGGGAATTTGCCCCGGTTACTCAGACGGCGACCAAACCGATGACCTGTCTACGGATTTTGGCCAATATGAGTCCCCGGCAAATGAGGGGATTCATGAACGCCGGAGTGACAGTCGGGCATGTCCAACGGAGCAAAGTAGACATTATTTGCATATAGAAATACCATGATCTTGTGTTGCTAAAGCATGACTGCGCCAAGTGCCGGGTAGCGCACAGGTTGGGGTAGCGTGAAATTGTTGCGTCCGACAATTCAGGCGACGGCGGAGCGTCGCGTTACTCGCATCCGTTTCGTGCCCTCGCGTACCCCCTCATCGCACAATCCCGAAAACGTAATCCTTCGCCATGGTCCATTTCGGCACGGGTGAGGTAGCCGGACCTTCCTACCCCTCGAACCGGTTGTTCCTCGGAAAGCCCTTGGGCGGCAGGCGGCCGGCTTCGGCGCGATTGCCGATCCATTCGTTGAGTTCGGGCCTCGCCACCGTGAAAGTGCGGCCGGCCGAGTCGCGCCACGAAAGGCCGTCGGCGACCGCGAAGACCTTGGCGTCGGAGACGCCGCCGTCCTTGTAGCGCTGCAGCCGGGTACCCTTGCCGCGCGCCATTTCGTTGAGCTGGGAGACGGGGAATGCGAGGAGCTTGCGGTTCTGGCCGATGACGGCGACATGGTCGCCGTCCGCGGGAACGACGAGCGCGGCGAACGCCGGGGTGGTCACGTTGAGCACCGCCCTGCCCTTGCGGGTCGAGGACAGAAGCTCGCCCTCGCCGACGATGAAGCCGTAACCGTCGCTCGAGACGACGAGCCGCTTGGCGTTCGGCGCATAGGGCCAGACGGCGACGATCGAGCCGCTCTCGTCGATGTCGGCCATGAGCCGGATCGGCTCGCCCTGCCCGCGCCCGCCGGGCAGCTTCGAGGCGTCGAGGGCAAAGACCTTGCCGTCGCTCGCCAGCACCAGGATCTTCGAGGTCGTCTCGGCGAAAAACGACGTCTTGAGGCCGTCGTCGCCCTTGAAGGCGACGCTCGACAGATCGACGACCTGGCCTTTCAGCGCGCGGATCCAGCCCTTCTGCGAGACGACGACCGTCAGCGGCTCGCGCTCGATCATCGCCTCGGCGAGATCGGAAACGACGACGTCGGGCGCGGCCTTGAAACTCGTGCGCCGCCGGCCGAGCTTCGTTTCGGGGCCGAATTGCTTCTTCACGTCGCGGACTTCGACCGCGATCATCTGCCATTGCTTCGTGTCGCTCGCCAGCAGCGCCTCGATCGTGGCCTTCTCTTTGGCGAGGTCGTCCTGCTCCTTGCGGAGCGCCATCTCCTCGAGACGGCGCAGGCTCCGGAGGCGGGTGTCGAGAATGTAGACGGCCTGCGGCTCCGTCAGGCTGAAGCGCAGTTTCAGCGCCTCCTTCGGGTCCTCTTCCTCGCGCACGATGCGGATCACCTCGTCGAGATTGAGGAAGACGACGATCATGCCGGCCAAGAGTTCGAGCCGCCTGTCGATCGCGCCGAGACGATGGCGCGAGCGGCGCAACAGCACCACACGGCGATGGTCGAGCCATTGCTGCAGGGCTTCGACGAGCGAGACGACCCTCGGCGTCACGCCGTCGACCAGCACGTTCATGTTGACCGAGATGCGCGTCTCGAGCTCGCTCAAGCGGAAGAGCGACTCCATCAACGTCGCCGGCTCGACCGTGCGGCTCCTCGGCTCGAGCACGATGCGCACGTCCTCGGTCGATTCGTCGCGCACGTCGGCGAGCAGCGGCAGCTTCTTCTCGTTGAGCAGATTGGCGATCGCTTCGATGAGGCGCGACTTCTGCACGCCGTAGGGGATTTCGGTGACGACCGCGACCCAGCCGCCGCGGCCCGCATCCTCCTTCTCCCAGCGGGCGCGCAGGCGAAAGGCGCCGCGGCCGATGCGGTAGGTCTCGACGATCGCGGCCCTGTCGTCGATGACGACGCCGCCGGTCGGGAAGTCGGGGCCCCTGACGAACTCCGCGAGCGCCTCGGTCTCGGCGCCGGGATGGGCGATGAGGTAGAGCGCGGCGTCGCAGAGCTCGGCGATGTTGTGCGGCGGGATCGAGGTCGCCATGCCGACCGCGATGCCCTGCGCGCCGTTGGCGAGCAGGTTCGGCACGGCCGAGGGCATGACGATCGGCTCTCGCGCGTCGCCCGAGTAATTGTCGCGCCAGTCGACCGAATCCTCCTCCACGCCCTCCATCAGGAAGCGGGCGACGTCGGTCATGCGGGCTTCGGTGTAACGGTAGGCGGCGGCGTTGTCGCCGTCGATGTTGCCGAAATTGCCCTGTCCCTCGATGAGCGGATAGCGGGAGGCGAAGTCCTGGGCGAGGCGCACCAGCGCCTCATAGATCGCCTGGTCGCCGTGCGGATGGAACGAGCCCATCACGTCGCCGACGATTTTTGCGCATTTCTTGAACGCCGAGCCCGGATCGAGCTTCAGGATATGCATGCCGTAGAGGATGCGGCGATGCACAGGTTTCAGGCCGTCGCGCGCGTCGGGAAGCGCCCGGCCCATGATGGTGGAGAGCGCGTAGGCGAGGTAGCGCTCCTCCAGCGCGTCGCGCAGGTTGACCACGATGGGCGCCGAGGGCGGCGGAGGGGGCGGCGGTGCGGCTCTGGCCATAGGCTGGGGTTAGCTTGGCCGCTGAGTCGCGGCAAGGGCGGCTGGACCGCGCGTCCTGCGCGAAAACGCGGGTCAGGCGGTCGCGGCAGGCTTCCCGCCGGCGCCGGAAAGCGCCAGCGAGGCGCTCAACGCGGCTCGGTTTTCACCTCTGCCTGGCGCAACGCCCGTTCGCTTCCGGGCGTTTCGGATCGGCCCTCCGCTTCACCGTTTCGCCCCGAAAGGAGACTAGCACGGCCTGAAGGGCGCTCGGGATTGCAAACGAGGAAGGACCTGACGACCAGGACCAGGCGCGGAGGATGTTGGAATGACCGCAAGACTTGCCGTTGTTTCGTTCATTCTGTGGTGCGGCTCGAGTCAGGCCCATGACCTGTGGGCGGACGGGAGCATAGTTCCGCCCTGGGTCAAGGCCGCCTGCTGCGGGCCCGACGACGCCCATCATCTTCGGCCCGATCAGGTCCATCGCATCTCGGACGACTATTACATGGTCGACGGCTACCGCTACCGCATTCCCGCCAAGGAAGCGCTGCCGAGCCAGGACGGCGACTACTGGATCTTCTACCGCGACGGCAAAGGCGGAAACCAGTCGATCGTCTATTGCTTCTTCGTGCCGATGAATTTCTGAGACGAATTTCTGACTTGCGGACGCCGTCCGCCGCCCCGCCCCGCGCAGCGTCCGTTTTCGGGCCGGCATGTCGACGGCCGCCCCCGGCCCGCCTAAATAGGACGGGCCCCGCCGGGGACGCCTCGCGCCCGCAGGCGTCCGCCTGCATGGCCCCCGCGAAAGAGCCTTCATGCCGCCGATGATCTCCGTCGCCGCCGTCACCAAGCGTTACTCGACGGGAGATCTCGCCCTCGACTCCATCGATCTCGCGATTGAAAAAGGGGAGATCTTCGCGCTCCTCGGCCCCAATGGCGCGGGCAAGACGACGCTGATCGGCATCATCTGCGGCACGGTGTCGATGACCTCGGGCAAGGTGCGCGTCGACGGCCATGACGTGATGCGGGACTTTCGCGCCGCCCGCTCGAAGGTCGGCCTCGTGCCGCAGGAGATCGCGCTCGACATTTTTTCGACTGTGAGGGCGACGGTGTCGTTTAGCCGGCGCCTGTTCGGCCGCGCGCCGAATCCGGCCTTTGTCGAGCGCCTCCTGCGCGACCTCTCGCTGTGGGAGAAGCGCGACTCCCGCATCGTCGAGCTGTCCGGCGGCATGAAGCGGCGCGTGATGATCGCCAAGGCGCTGAGCCACGAACCGGACGTGCTGTTCCTCGACGAGCCGACCGCCGGCGTCGACGTCAACCTGCGCCGCGATATGTGGGCGCTGGTGCGGCGCCTGCGCGGCAACGGCGTCACCGTGATCCTCACCACCCATTACATCGAGGAGGCCGAGGAGATGGCCGACCGGGTCGGCGTCATCGACAAGGGCCGCATCGTGCTGGTCGATGACAAGGCGCGGCTCATGCGCAAGCTCGGCAAAAGGCGGCTGACGCTGGCGCTGCACGATCCCCTGCCCGCCCTTCCCGCCGAGCTTTCCGGCTGGCCGATCGAGCTCGAGGACGGGGGCCGAAGGCTCAGCTACCGCTTCGACGCGTCCGCCGAGGACACCGGCGTGCCGACGCTGCTCAGGCGGCTCGGCGAGCTCGGCGTCGACTTCAAGGACCTCGAGACGACGGCGAGCAGCCTCGAGGACATTTTCGTCGATCTGGTGGGACGCGTGGCATGAGCAGGCTCAATCTCGGCGGCATATGGGCGATCTACCGCTACGAGCTTTCGCGCACCGTGCGCACGGTCTGGCAGAGCGTGGCGACGCCGGTCATCACCACCGCGCTCTATTTCGTGGTGTTCGGCAGCGCGATCGGCTCCCGCATGCGCGAGGTCGGGGGCGTCAGCTACGGGGCCTTCATCGTGCCGGGGCTGATGATGCTGTCGCTCTTGACCCAAAGCATCTCCAACGCCTCGATCGGCATCTACTTCCCCAAATTCACCGGCACGATCTTCGAGATTCTGTCGGCGCCGATGTCCTCGATCGAAGCGGTCACCGCCTATGTCGGGGCGGCGGCGACGAAGTCGGTCGCGATCGGCCTCGTCATTCTGGCGACGGCCACCCTGTTCGTGCCGGTGCGCATCGAGCATCCGTTGTGGATGATCGCCTTCCTCGTGCTGACTTCGGTCGCCTTCAGCCTGTTCGGCTTCATCATCGGAATCTGGGCGAAGACCTTCGAGCAGCTCGCGATCATCCCGGCGCTCATCGTCACGCCGCTGACCTTTCTCGGCGGCGCCTTCTACTCGATCGACATGCTGCCGCCGTTCTGGCGGACGGCGAGCCTGTTCAACCCCGTGGTCTATCTCGTCAGCGGCTTCCGCTGGAGTTTTTACGGCCGGGGCGACGTCAGCGTCGCCGCGAGCCTCGGCTTCACGATGCTGTTCATCGCGGCGTGTCTGGCGGTTCTGACCTGGATCTTCCGCACCGGTTGGCGGCTGAAGCCGTGAACGGGCGTCGCTTCGCCTTGGCGGAACGCGAAGCTCCCGCCGGCAGGACGGCCCGCGCCGCTCTCGACGACCGAAATGCAGATTCGCATGGATAAACTGGCCATCCGGAGTCGAGTTCGCGACCAGGTCCGCGCCTACAGGGCGGAGTTGCGCTACTGTCTGCGTACCACGGTCGCCGGCCTGTCGGCCTTCGCGATCGCGCGGAGTGTGGCCTTTCCCCTGCACGGGCTGTGGGCGGTGCTCACGGCCGTTGTCGTCTCGCAAGTGAGCGTCGGCGGATCGCTTCGGGCGACGATCGAATATATGATCGGCACGCTCGGCGGGGCCGTTTACGCCGCGGCGATCGGCGTGCTCATCCCCCACACGACGGCGAGCGCGCAGGCTTTCGTTCTCGCGCTCGCGGTCGCCCCGTTGGCGCTTGCTGCGGCGATCAATCCGAACTTTCGCGTCGCGCCGTTTTCCGCCGTTCTCGTGCTCCTGATTGGGAGCGAGCTCGGCGAAAATCCGATCGAGTCGGCGGTCATTCGCGTGTCGGAGGTCGCCATTGGCGGCGCAGTCGCGGTGGGCGTCTCGGTGCTGGTGTTCCCCGAACGCGCGCACGGACTGGGACGTGAGGCAGGGGCCCGAATTCTCGACCAGATGGCGGCCCTCCTCCCGAAGCTGCTGGCCGGATTCATGCGAAATCTCGACACGGCCGAGATCGGGCGCATGCAGGGCGATCTCGGTGGGTCGGTGACCGCGTTTCAAGCGCTCGCGGCCGAGGCGAAGCGCGAGCGCATCGTCCCCCTCATGCGCGAACCCGATCCGACGCCACTCTCGCGGACTTTGCTCAGGCTCCGGCACGATCTCGTCATCCTCGGCCGCGCGGCGGTCATGCCGCTTCCCGAGCCCTTCCCGCAGCGTCTCGGTCCGCTCATTGCTCGCCTCGGCGCAGAGGCAAGCGAATTTCTGCGCGGGAGCGCGACCGCGCTCACGCAACGTCGTCATCCGCCGCCCCTCGAACCGGTGGAAGCGTCGCTGAAGGCCTATGACGCCGAGGTCGCCTCGCTTCGCAGCGAGGGCTCGACCCGCGTTCTTTCAACCGGAGAGGTCGAGCGCCTGTTTGCGCTTGGTTTCGCGCTCGAGCAGCTCTGCCAAAACTTTGCGGATCTTGCGCAGCGCGCGCAGGAATACGCTCGAGGCGGCGGCGGACAAGCCAGGTCATGAAAGCTTGTCAGGGCGAACGATCGCTGCTTCAGGCCTACCCGATGCCAGGGAGTTCGACGGCTCCTGTCGCTACGGTTTATTCCCCGCGCCGCGCCGCCGCAGCCCAGTCGTACGCCGCTCGCCGGTCGTTCGCGGTGAAGAGCCGAATGGGAACGGCCGGGGCGTCGAAGCCGCTGAGTTTCGCTTCGTCCATCCGGTCGGCTTCGGTGACGACCGCGACCTTGACCAGATTCCTGTGGGCGAGCGACGCGTGAGAGAGCCCGCGCGCGAGTTCGGCGAAGTAGCCGTCGAATTCGCGGTCGATGACGACGACGAGCCCGGTCGCCGCGTCCGACGGACCCAGCGCCGTCGCAATCGCGCTCTCGACATCCTTCGCCACGATCGTTCCGCTCGCCTTGAGCGCGAGGGTGTGCGCGGGCGCGTCCTGCAAAGGTTCCAGCATCGTCGTTCCCCTGTCTTCGCCGGCTTTCGCAGCGCCCCAGCGTCGCGCCTCGACATTCATAACAGATTGACGCGCGCGTTTGCGAGCGGCGAAAACGACGTCGCGCCACTTTGCGCGCCGCCGCCGCATTTTGGGACAAACGCCATGACTCCCCTCCCGACCGTCCTCGACAGACTTTCCGACTTCGCCTTGACGTCCGCCGAAATCCTTGTGCCGCGACTGATCTTTGCGGTCGCCATCCTCGCCGCCGGCGCGATCATCGCCAAGTGGACTGGCCGCGCAGTGACCGCGGCGCTCGCGGAGACGGGACGGGTCGACGAGACGGCGCACCCGGCGCTTGCTGCGGCGGCGCGCTACGGCGTCCTCGTCCTGACCGTCGTCGTAGCGCTGAGCCAGATCGGCGTACAGACCGCATCCCTCCTCGCCGCCCTCGGCGCCGCAGGCCTCGCCATCGCGCTCGCGTTGCAGGGGACGCTCGCCAATATCGCGGCCGGCGTCATGCTGTTGTGGCTGAGGCCGTTCCGAGTGGGCGACTATACCGAAATCCTGAGCGGGAACGCGTTCGCGGGCAACGTCAAGGAAATCGGGCTCTTCGCTTGTCTGCTCGAGACTTATGACGGACTTTTCGTATTCGCGCCGAACTCGGCGATCTGGACATTTCCGCTTCGCAACCATTCGCGCACCGCGGGACGGCTGGTCAGCTCCAACGCGGGCTTCGAGCCCAGCGCGGACATGGAGCGCGCCAAGACGATCCTCCTCAAAGTGATCGCCGATGAGCCTGGCGTGCTCGAGGAGCCGCCGCCGGAAGTCTTCGTGTCCAATCTGAACGCCGGCGCTCCGCTCGCGACCTGCCGGTTCTGGGCGGCGCGCGATGGGATCGGGGCGGTCCAGCGCGCGATGATCGACGGCGCCCAGCGCGCGCGCTCGACGCGTCGGGCCTGCATCCGACGCAAATCGTGCGCACCATTCCCGCCGACGCCGACCCGTCGCGCCTGCTGTGAAGCCCCGCTCGTGAAAGTCCGCTCAGCCCCCGCCATGCCGCCTGGCGAAGCTCTCCAGATTGACCGCCCCGCGCCGATGGGTCCCCTCGCCGATCTTGCGTTCGCCGTCGTGCGCCTCGACCGCGAACAGTACGCTGCGGCCCTCGACCTCGATCACCCGCGCAGTCGCGACGACCGTGCGCCCGACCGGGGTCGGCGCGAGATGGCGGACGTTGAGCTCGCTGCCGACGGTGACCCAGCCCGGCGGCAAATGCCCCACCACCGCCGATCCGCAAGCCACTTCCATCGCCATGATCATCATCGGCGTGCCGTAGACGAGCGGCATCCCTTCGACATGGCCGCCGACCGTGAGATCTTCGGTGACGACGTCTACCTTATGGCCGGTCATGCCGACGCGAACGTCTTTGAGCGGTTCCGTCATCGCGCCCTCGGTCCTCGATCGCTTCAGCCCGGCATGCCGTTCGGCGTCGTCGGCGCTTTGAGAAGATCGCCGCCCGCAAGCACCGCGTCCTGACTGAACGCCCGCGCCGGCAGGTCCATGGCGCGTTCGCGCCCGTCGAGATGGGGCGCGACGGTCGGATGGGCCTCGAGATAAGCGAGCAGCGCCTCATGCACCGATCCCGGAATGACCTTCGCATCATGCGAGCCCGGATGGCGGCAAATGACGTCCAGCGGTTCGCCCTCGCGTTCGCAGCCCCCGATCGTGTAGCGGCGGTCGTCCGCGACCGCCTCGCCATTGACCGTCATCGACACGATCCGCTCGCCCTTCGGCGCGCGCGCCCTGAACGTGAACGCCATGCCTGACGCGCGCGGCCCCCATCCGCCGTTGAGCTTCCACGGGTCGCTCGCATAGACCATGTCCAGTTCGTTCTCGAGGTAGTCCTTCAGTTCCTTGCCGGTCACCCAGCCGGACTTCATTCGGGCGTCCATCGGCAGGAATTCCACAGATCTCCGACCGTGAGCGCGCGCGGAGGCACCGGCGCGCCGAAGCGGAAGCCGTTGGTGAAACCGATGTCGGCGCCGGACGCCTCCCGCACCGCATCGGCGATGAAATCGTCCGCCGTCGTTTCGAAGAGGTCGTAACGCATGAGCAGCGTCTCGGTCGTTCCCGCGTGCTCGGCCATGCGCGCGCGATAGGGTTGAAGCTCCGTGTCGACGAGCGCCTTGACCGCCGGGTCCTCGGGATATTCGCTCGCCAGCACCGGGATCAGCCGATACTTGTGATGCGCCACGCCGCCGCCGGGCTTCAGCACGATGTCGAGCCGGCCGACGAACGATCCGAAGCATCCGGGTTCGACCACGATCACGTCGCGTTCGAGGATCGGCTCGGCGGTGCGCTCGTGCGTGTGGCCGGACAAAATGACGTCGAGCTCCGGCGTCTCGCGCGCCATTTGGCGCGCGATCGAGAGTCCGGTGTGGGACAGGCAGACGACCAGATCGGGATTTTCGCGTGCCCGCAGGTCTTTGAGAAAGTCGCGCAGGCCCTCGATCCGCGTGGTGTCCATGCCTTCGAACTCGGCCGGAGGCTGGCGCTTGCTGGCGCCGATGTCGGTCACGCCGACGACGGCGATCTTGACCCCCCGCCGCTCCAAAAGAACCGAAGGCGCGAAGATGCGTTCGCCGCTCGTCGTGTCATGCAGATTGTAACAGGCGACGGGGCACGCAAGCCGCGCCATGGTCTCTTTGAAGATCTTCGGCCCGTATGCCGGCTCCCAGTTCCCGGGGGTGAAGACGTCGGCGCCGAGCGCGTCGAGAGGGCGGAGAACGACCTCGCCCTGCGACCAGGCCGCCGGCCCCGACCCCTGAAATTCGTCGCCGCCGTCGAAGACGAAACAGGGCCCGTCGCTCGCCGCCCGCTCGCGGTCGAGGGCTGTCTTGAGACGCGCGAAGCCCCCCATGTCCCGGATTTCCGGGCTCGCCCCCGGCAGATATTCGGGATGGGTCTCGAGCATGGCGTGGGTGTCGGTGAAGTGCAGCAGCGTCACCCGCCTGCCCTCAGGCTCGGCGGCGAAGACGCGGCCGACCGAAAACCGCGTCACGTCGAGGACGACCGCCATCGCGGCGGCCCCCGTCGAAGCCAACAGGGTTCTCCGCGTCACAATCATTCGCATTCGTCCTCGCCGAGCGCCAGCACGCCAGCGCCCCTGTCGGCGGCTCTCCGCCGCGGCCGAATGGTGTGCTTATCGGAGCGGACACCAAATCGACGGGCAGTCCTTTGTCAAGGGGTTCGTCACGCCGTCGCGGAAGTTCCGCCCTCGCCGGCGCCCGAGCGACGGCGCCGCGACCGCGCTCGATCAGCCCGTCCGTTTGTCGCGGCGACCGCGGTTCAGCCCGCGGCTCACTCGATCGGAGCTCCCCAGGAGCCCCAGATATAGATGCAGCTGAACAGGAACAGCCACACCACATCGACGAAATGCCAGTACCAGGCGGCGAACTGGAAGCCGATATGCTGGCGCGGGGTCATCTGGCCGGCGAAGGCGCGCAAGAGGCAGACGGTGAGGAAGATGACGCCGATGATGACATGGGCGCCGTGAAAGCCGGTCGCCATGAAGAAGGTCGCCCCGTAGATCGAGTTCTTGAAGGGGAAAGGCGCGTGGACGTACTCGTAGCCCTGAGTGAGGACGAACAGGACGCCGAGCGCGATCCCCACCATGAGGAAATTCTTGAAGCCCTGGCGGTTGCCCTCGCGCAGCTCGTCGTGGGCGACGTTCACCGCGAAGCTCGAGGTCACCAGAACGAACGTGTTCATCAAAGGCAGCTTCAGCGGATCGAGCACGTCGGTGCCCTTCGGCGGCCATATTCCGCCGGTGAAGTCGAGCCGGCCGTAGACCTGCGGATCGCTCGGATCGGTGGCCGAGGCGAAGAACGCCCAGAACCAGGCGACGAAGAACATCACTTCGGAGGCGATGAACAGGATCATGCCGATCGTCAGCCCGTGGCGGACGATCGCGTTGTGGTAGCCTTCCTGGGACTCGATGATGACGTCGCGCCACCAGCCGGCCATGGTGAAAAGGACGCCGGCGCCGCCGAGCGCAAGCACGAGCGGACCGACCCCGGCGCCCTTCATAAACAGAACGAGACCGATCGCAGTCAAAAGCGCGAAGCCGGCGCCGATGATCGGCCACGGGCTCGGATCGACGAGATGAAACCCTGGCCGGACCGGCATCGGCGCGTCAGTCATCGTTTTGCTCCTTTCGTCATCCGGCCGGGCCGGCGCGTTCTCGGGGGTTGCCATCCGACGCCCGCGCGGCCGGCGCGGCGAACAAGGTGTAGGACAGCGTGATCGAATCGACCCTGGCCATCGACGGGTCCGTCTCGAGCTTGGGGTCGAGGAAGAACACCACCGGCCATTCCGCGCTCTCATGCGGCCCGAGGTGCTGCGCGCTGAAGCAGAAGCACTGGATCTTGTCGAACCAGGCGCCCGAAACCTGCGGCGTCACGTTGAAGGTGGCGTTGGCGGTCGTCGGCTTGTCGGTGAGGTTCCGCGCCCGGAAATAGACGGTCGCCGTCTTCCCCGTGCGCACGGTGACGGCGTCCGTCTCCGGCTCGAAGCGCCAATCGAGGCCGGGCGCGACATTCGTATCGAAGCTGACCCGTAGCGCGCGCCGTCCCTCGGTCGTCGCCCCTGCCTTCGCGGTCTGCGGAGTGCCTGCGTATCCGGTTGCCCGGCAGAAAGCGGAGTAAAATGGGACAGCCCCGAAGGCCAAGCCGAGCATCGCAAGGGCCATCGCTGCGCCGCCGAGGGCGAAGCGCCGGTTGCGCCGCGCCGCGTCGTCGCCTATCGCGCTCAAACCGCGCTCCCGTGCTCCGCGACCACCGGCTCCCCGTGTTCGTCATAGCCGGGAATATGCGGGGGGGTCAGGAACTGGTGGAACGGCGGGGGCGAGGACAGCGTCCACTCGAGCGTCGTCGCGCCGGGGCCCCACGGATTGTTCCCGGCGGCGCGCTTGGCGGCGAAGGCCTCGTAGATGAGGTAGAGGAACACCAGCGTCCCCGCGCCCGAGATGTAGGCGCCGATCGACGACACGAAGTTCCAGAGCCAAAAGGCGTCCGGATAGTCGATCGTGCGGCGGGGCATGCCGGCGAAGCCGAGAAAATGCTGGGGGAAGAACGTGAGGTTGATGCCGACGAACATCAGCCAGAAGTGCAGTTTCGCCATCACCTCGTTGTAGAGATAGCCGGTCATCTTCGGGAACCAGTAGTAGAAGCCGGCGAAGATGGAGAATACGGCGCCGAGCGACATCGTGTAATGGAAATGCGCGACGACGTAATACGTGTCGTGCACGTAGCGGTCGACCGCGGCGTTGGCGAGGACGACGCCGGTGACGCCGCCGACAGTGAAGACGAAGATGAAGCCGATCGCCCACAGCATCGGGGGCCTGAGCGAAATCGAGCCGCCCCACATGGTGGCGATCCAGGAGAACACCTTCACGCCGGTCGGCACCGCGATCACCATGGTGGCGAACACGAAATAGCGCTGCGTAGCCAGCGACAAGCCGGTATCGAACATGTGGTGCGCCCAGACCACGAAGCCCAAGAAGCCGATCGCCAGCATCGCGTAGACCATGCCGGCATAGCCGAACACCGGCTTCCTGGCGAAGGTCGCGACCACCTGGCTGATGATGCCGAAGCCCGGGATGATGAGGATGTAGACCTCCGGGTGGCCGAAGAACCAGAAGAGATGCTGAAAGAGAATCGGATCGCCGCCGCCGGACGGCTCGAAGAAGGTGGTGTGGAAGTTGCGGTCGGTCAGCAGCATCGTCACCGCGCCGGCGAGGACCGGCAGCGCGAGCACCAGCAGGAACGCCGTCACCAGCACCGACCACGCAAAGAGCGGCATGCGGAACATGGTCATGCCCGGCGCGCGCATATTGAAGATGGTGGCGATGAAATTGATCGAGCCGATGATCGACGACATGCCGGCCAGATGAATCGACAGGATTACGAAATCGACCGCCGGCCCCGGGGCTCCCACGTTGGAGGAGAAGGGCGGATAAAGAACCCAGCCGCCGCCGAAACCCCTGAACCCCGGCGATCCCTCCACGAACAGCGAGATCAACAACATCACGAACGAGGCGACCAGCAGCCAGAACGACATGTTGTTCAGCCGCGGAAACGCCATGTCGGGCGCGCCGATCAAGAGCGGCACCATCCAGTTGCCAAAGCCGCCCATCATCGCCGGCATAACCATGAAGAAGATCATGATGAGGGCATGGCTGGTGAAGAACACATTATACAGGTTCTTGCCTGCGTCGAGCGAGCCGTCGCCGGTCAGGACGTGCGAAATCACCGGAAAGACGTGGGCTCCGGGAAACATCAGCTCCGCGCGGACCGCGATCGAGAGCAGGGTTCCGATCAACCCCGCCGTCACCGCGAAGACGAGATAGAGCGTGCCGATATCCTTGTGGTTGGTCGAAAGCAGATACCGCCGCCAGCCGGTCGGGTGACCATGCTCCTCGTGAACGTCGACTTCCGAATGGGTGAATCCGCTGACAGACGCCATAAGTTCGGGCTCCCGGTTTTCTTTACACGAAGGCGGCGCGCGTCGCCCTCAGGGGTTGGCTTGGGGCGCCTCCGCCAGATCGACGCCGTCCGCATGGGCGAACTGCTTCTTTGCGCCGGCCAGCCAGGCCTGATAGGCGTCCTGGCTGACGACATGGATTTCGACCGGCATGAAGGCGTGGTCGATGCCGCAGATGTTGGAGCACTGCCCGTAGAAGACGCCCTCGTGCTCCGCCATGAACCACGCCTTGTTGAGGCGCCCGGGAATCGCGTCGATCTTCACCCCGAACGAAGGCACGGAGAAGGAGTGAATGACGTCCTGCGACGTTACGTCGACCTCGACCACCTTGCCGACCGGGACGTAAGCCGGGTTGTCGACCGTGAGCAGGCGAAGATCTCCAGGCTTGAGGTCCTTGTCCTCTTTGATGAATGAATCGAACGAAAAGCCGCCCTCGGCTTTCGGATAGCCGTAGTTCCAATGCCATTGCGAGGCGGTCACCTTCAGCGTCATGTCCGGCTTGGGAACGATGAGCTGGTCCGCCAGCAGACGGAACGAAGGAACCGCGATGACCACGAGAATGAGCGCGGGAACGACCGTCCAGGCGATCTCGAGCGGACCGTTATGGGTCGTCCGCGACGGCGTCGGATTCGCGCGCTCGTTGAAGCGGAAGA
Organism: uncultured Alphaproteobacteria bacterium; assembly: GCA_963805295.1. GTDB lineage: Bacteria > Pseudomonadota > Alphaproteobacteria > Rhizobiales > Beijerinckiaceae > Roseiarcus. The sequence continues at coordinate 44,147 of CAWDTW010000096.1, forward strand.
CCACATAGGCCAGCAGCGCGAGCACCAACAGCGAGATGCCCAGGGTGACCGGCAGAAGGATCGCGTTGTGGAACCATTCGATGTCGAACTGAATGGGGCTGTTCGCCGGTTCAAAGCCGATCTGTCCCGGCTGGGGGGCCCCGAGGAGCGCCGCTTTCGCGGAACCGGCCAGCATGCTCGCCGCAAGCCCCGCAACGCCCCTCCGGATCGCAAACGAGGCTTCCCCCATCACCGCCGCCCTCCAACCTACAGCCTGCTCTAGCGCGCCACGCGCTCGGCAGAGCCCACTCGCCCCGCGAGCTTATTATCGCGCGGGGCAATCTACCTCGTCGTGGAAAATTGACAATTGAAAATTTCATTTCTCGGCTAAGCGCTTTGCGGCGCGGCAGCCTGAATTTTATGCCATCGAGGCGCCACAACTTCGCCCAATCCGTCCGCCCTATTTGCAGTTCAACGGTTCGACGGCGCGAACGCCGGTTTTGACGACGCCGGAACTCGGGCTGGCGACGTTCACGGCGGTTTCGCAGTCGTCCTTTCGTCTTCAGCCTCTTTTATCGCGGAGCGCGTCGCGAGATGCGCCCTCAACCGACAAGGATCAACGATCGGAGCGAGCGATGTCACTCATCCGCCAAGGCGGCGGCGTGCGCTTGCCTTACGCCGGACTCGTCCGCCGCCTCGAGATCGACCAGCCGTTCATCTGGGTCATTGGCGGATGGCGGGATTTTTTCGCCGCGCCCGCCGCCAGTCTGGCGTACGGCGCGATATTCGTCGTCATCGGGGTCGGGCTGACGCAGGCTCTGATTCGCGCGCACATGATCTACATGCTGCTGCCCCTGATCAGCGGATTCATGTTGCTCGGGCCGGTCCTGGCTGTCGGACTCCATGCGATGGGCCGGGAGCAGGAGAACAATCTGCGCCCGTCCCTCGCGAACGCGCTGCTTGCCTGGCGGTCCAATCCGGGGCCAATCTTGAATGCGGCGCTGGCGTTCCTGCTCCTGTTCCTCGTCTGGCTGCGGCTTTCGCAACTCCTGTTCGCGCTGACCGTGCCCTATGCGGCGGGATTGGACATTCACGACCTCGGGCGCGCCTTGCTGTACACCGCGTCAGGGCAGACGTTCGTCGTGCTGTTCGTGCTGCTCGGCGCGGTTATGGCGGTCATCGCTTTCGCGTGCGGCGCCTTCACGCTGCAAATCATGCTCGATCGGGACGTCGGCCTCGCCGAGGCCGTCTCGATCAGCGTCACGGCAGTCTGGATGAACGTCGAGGCGATGGCCTATTGGGCGGCCATTCTGGTCGTCCTGGTGGCGGCCGGCTTCATGCTGGCCTATGTGGGCCTGGCGGTCACCCTGCCGATCGCCGGGCGCGCGTCCTGGCGCGCCTATCGCGCGGCAATCCGGCCGGCGCGTCCGATGTGGCGGTAGCCGCCGCCGCGGGCCGACGGGAGCGGGAACGCCCCGCGGCGGCGCTCCCGGCCGTTCGGTCACTCCAACTCTCTCCTGCGGCGCTTTTCCGCTTGGCGGAGCGTGTCCGGGCCCCCAATATGGTAAAAAGCCTTGGAGCATTTTTACGCTGCGGCGCGTCGCCGGGATGAGTTCTCATTCGCTTGCGCGCACCTTGATGGATGAGAAGGCGGCTTGACCACCCCCTTTTCAGGAGAGGAGGGATCGATGGCTTACGACACGGGCGACGAGTTTCGCCGGCCCGTTCCGCTCGCGCTGGCGGGCGTCGCGATCATCGGGTGGCTGCTTGCCGCCTTTCTTTGGTCGCAGGCGTCCCAAACCGAAAGCCAGATGAACGAGTCGCTGCGGGCCGCCGAGCGGGCGCGCGAAACCCTGGCGGCGGACTTGCAGAACCTGCAGAAGGCGGCCGGGACGGCCGCCGAACTGAAGACGCAGGCGACGGAGGCGGAAAAGGCGCTGTCGGAAGCGTCCGCCGCCCGCGCCTCGGCGCAGAACGAGCTCGCCGATCTCACCAAGCAGATCAGCGACGCCAACCTCGCCATTTCCGGCGCGCAGGAGGAGGCCAGCGCCAAGGCGCGGGACCTTCAAGCGGTCGACGCCCGGCTCAAGGAGGAAAGCGATCGTTTGGCCGGCATGCAAGCCCAGGATCAGCCGCTTTCGGCCGAGCAGACCCGACTGCAGGGACAGGTCGAGACCGCGCGCGCCGCCCTCGCCGAGGCCCAGAACCAGACCGCCGCCGCCCAGACGCAGTTCGAGGCCGTGCAGAAAGAGATCAACTCGGCGACCGGCGAACTCAATGACTTGCAGAGCCAGGTCCGCGCCGCGAAGTCCAATCCGAGCCCGGCGCAGTGACCCGCCGTCTGAAATGGCCTCGCGCCCGGCGTCACAGCCGCGCGACCCGGACGCATTGTGCAGCGGGGCGGGCGTGTTATCAATCGAACCGCGCGCGCGGCGGCGACCGGGTCGGTCGCACAACCCGCACGGGGGAGAAAACATGGACGATTTGAGCACGGCCCTCAGGCAGCAGGCGCAACCGGTTTCGCAGAAGCTCAACACCGCGGCTGAACTCAAGGCCGCGGTGCTGGCCAAGCTGACCTATTCCGTCGGCAAGGTTCCGGAGGTCGCGAGCCCGCGCGACTGGTTTCTCGCCGTCGCCTTCGCCACCCGCGACATCATCGTCGAACGATGGCTCGAGTCCACCGCCGCGGCCTACGCCGACGGGCGCAAGCGCGTCTACTACCTCTCGCTGGAATTCCTGATCGGCCGATTGCTGTTCGACGCCATGACCAATCTCGGGGTCGTGGAGCCGATGGCCGAGGCGCTCCAGGAGCTCGGCGTCAATCTGACCGAGCTGCGCCGCGTCGAGCCCGACGCCGCGCTCGGCAACGGCGGCCTCGGGCGCCTCGCCGCCTGCTTCATGGACAGCATGGCGACGCTGAAAATCGCCGCACATGGCTACGGCATCCGTTACGATAACGGCCTGTTCCGCCAGATCATCCGCGGCGGCTGGCAGCAGGAAGCCCCGGAGGACTGGCTCGCCAACGGCAATCCGTGGGAATTCGAGCGGCCCGAATACAATTACGCCATCGGTTTCGGCGGCTGGGTCGAAATGGTGCAGGGCGACGACGAGCGGACGCGCCACATCTGGCATCCGGCCGAAACGGTCGAGGCGGTCGGCTACGACACCCCGATCGTCGGCTGGCGGGGCAAGCACGTGAATACGCTGCGCCTATGGTCGGCGCGCGCGCCCGATCCGTTCAAGCTCGACGCCTTCAACGCCGGCGACTTCGTCGGCGCGCTGTCGGACGCGGTGCGCGCCGAAGCGATCTCGAGGGTGCTCTATCCGAGCGACGCCACCCCGGCCGGCCAGGAGCTGCGCCTCAGGCAGGAGTATTTTTTCGCCTCCGCGTCGCTCCTCGACCTCATCCGCCGCCACATCAAGCAGCACCAGGACGTGCGCACGATCGGCGAGCACGCCGCAATCCAGCTCAACGACACCCATCCGGCGATCGCCGTCGCCGAGCTCATGCGGATTCTGATCGACCTCAACGGCCTCGAATGGGACGAGGCGTGGCAGGTGACGCAGGCGACGTTCTCCTATACGAACCACACCCTCCTGCCCGAAGCGCTCGAGAGCTGGCCGGTTCCGCTGATGGAGCGCATGCTGCCGCGCCACATGCAGATCATCTATCTGCTCAATGCGGCGCATCTCGACAGCGCGCGACGGCGCGGCTTCATCGATTCTGGCCTTCTCGCCTCGATCTCGCTGATCGACGAGCAGGCGGGCCGGCGCGTCCGGATGGGCAATCTCGCCTTCATCGGCTCGCACAAGATCAACGGCGTTTCGGCCCTGCATACGGACCTGATGCGCAAGACCGTGTTTCACAGCCTGAACGCCATCTATCCGGGGCGCATCGTCAACAAGACCAACGGCATCACCTTCCGCCGCTGGCTGATCGAGTGCAATCCGGGACTGGCGGGGATCATCCGCTCGACGCTCGGCGAGCGAGCGCTCGACGACATCGACGCGTTGAAGGGATTCGCCGCTTTCGCCGACGACGCCTCGATGCAGGAGCGCGTCGCCGCGGCCCGGCGCTCGGCCAAGGTCGGGCTCGCCCGGTATGTCGCCGTCCAGCTCGGCCAGCGCTTCGATCCCGAACTCGATGTTCGATGTGCAGATCAAGCGCATCCACGAATACAAGCGCCAGCTGCTCAACATCCTCGAGACGGTGGCGCGCTACAACGCCATCCGCGCCAATCCGACCATCGACTTCGCCCCGCGCGTCAAGATCTTCGCCGGCAAGGCGGCGGCGAGCTACACGCAGGCCAAACTGATCATCAAGCTCGCCGTCGACGTCGCCCGCGTCGTCAACTCCGATCCGACGCTGCGCGGCCTCCTGAAGGTGGTCTTCCTGCCGAATTACAACGTGTCGCTCGCCGAGACGATCATTCCGGCCGTCGACCTTTCTGAACAGATCTCGACCGCGGGCATGGAGGCCTCGGGCACCGGCAATATGAAGATGGCGCTGAACGGCGCGCTCACGATCGGCACTCTGGACGGCGCCAACGTCGAGCTGCGCGGCCTCGTCGGCGAGGACCATATCTTCATCTTCGGGCTGACCGCCTCCGAGGTGGAAGCCGCGCGCGCCCTCGGCATCGACGCGAGCGCCCGCATCGCCGCCTCGCCGGTGTTGCGCGAGGCGCTCGACGAAATCGCCTCCGGCGTGTTTTCGAACGACGACGCCGGCCGCTACCGCGGCCTGGTCGATACGCTGACGCATCACGATTATTTCATGCTCTGCGCCGATTTCGACGCCTATTGGCAGACGCAGATCCGCATCGACCAGGCTTGGCGAGACCGGAAGAGCTGGATGCGGTCGAGCATCATCAACACCGCTAATGTCGGTTGGTTCTCATCCGACCGTACGATCGCGGAATACGCAAAGGACATTTGGAACGCGCCGTTTACGCCGCTCGGCTAGCGGCGGCGACCGGGAGGGCGAGATGGAGGTTTGGAGAGCGCAAGAGGCGGACGTCGACGCGATCCAGTCGGCGCGCTGCGGCGATCCTTTCGCGGTGCTCGGCCCGCATCAGACCCCGCAAGGTTGGGTCATTCGGGTCTTTGCGCCCAATGCGGTCCGGGTGCGGGCGCTCACGCGCGACGGCAAGCTTCTCGCCGAATTGCCGCGCCGCAAGGACGACTTTTTCGAGGCGCTGATTCCATCGATCAAGGAGCGTCCGGCCTATCGCGTGGAGGTCGAGACGGCTCAGGGAGCATCGTCGTATATCGATTCGTATGCGTTCGGTCCGGCGCTCGGGCCGTTGGACGACTATCTTCTGCGCGAGGGTTCGCACCGACAGCTCTACCGCCGGCTCGGCGCCCAGCTCACCCGGCATGAAGGCGTCGACGGCGTGCTGTTCGCGCTCTGGGCGCCCAACGCGACGCGCGTCTCCGTCGTCGGCGACTTCAACCGCTGGGACGGCCGGCGCTGCCAGATGCGCAAGCGCTTCGACAGCGGCCTGTGGGAGATTTTCGCTCCCCATCTGCAGGCCGGAGCAGTCTACAAGTACGAGCTCGCCGGTCCCGACGGCCAACTCCTGCCGCTCAAGGCCGACCCGTTCGGATTCGAAGCGGAGCTGAGGCCCTCGACCGCCTCGGTGGTCGCCGACAGCGCCGATTTCGAATGGACCGACGCCGAGTATATGGCCAAGCGGGGTCAGGGCGAGCCGCGGCGAAAGCCGATGTCGATCTACGAGGCCCATTTCGGGTCATGGCGGCGCCGCCTCGACGGGACGTTTCTCACCTACGACGAACTCGCCGACCAGTTGATCCCCTACGTCGCCGACATGGGCTACACGCATATCGAGCTCCTGCCGGTCAGCGAACACCCGCTCGACGAATCCTGGGGCTACCAGCCGATCGGCCTGTTCGCGCCGACGCGCCGCTTCGGCGAGCCGGCGGGTTTCGCCCGTTTCGTCGATCGCGCGCATGCCGCGGGCCTGGGGGTGATCCTCGACTGGGCGCCGGCGCATTTCCCGACCGACGAGCACGGACTGGCGCGATTCGACGGCACCGCGCTTTACGAGCACGCCGATCCGCGCAAGGGTTTCCACCCCGACTGGAACACTGCGATCTACAATTTCGGCCGCCACGAGGTGGCGAATTTCCTCTATTGCAACGCGCTCTATTGGCTCGACCGGTTCCATGTCGACGGCCTGCGGGTCGACGCCGTCGCCTCGATGCTCTACCTCGATTACTCGCGCCGCGAGGGCGAATGGCTGCCCAACGCCGACGGCAGCAGGGAGAACCGCGAGGCGATCGCCTTCCTGCGCCGCGCCAACGAACTCGTCTACGGAGGCTTCCCCGGCGCGATCACCATCGCCGAGGAATCGACCGCCTTTCCCGCCGTCTCGCGGCCGACCGACCATGGCGGGCTCGGCTTCGGCTTCAAATGGAACATGGGATGGATGAACGACACGCTCGATTACATGTCGCGCGATCCGATCTATCGTCGCTGGAGCCACGACAAGATGACGTTCGGCCTTCTCTACGCCTTCAGCGAGAATTTCGTGCTGCCGATCTCGCACGACGAGGTCGTGCACGGCAAAGGCTCGGTCGTCTCGAAGATGCCCGGCGACGAGTGGCAGCGTTTCGCCAACGCCCGCGCCTTCTACGGCTTCATGTGGGGCCATCCCGGCAAGAAGGTCCTGTTCATGGGCCAGGAGTTCGGACAGACCATGGAATGGAACTCGGCGGAGTCCCTACCCTGGTGGCTGCTCGACCACTGGCCGCATCAGGGCGTGCAGGCGCTGATCCGGGACCTCAACCGCATCTATCGCGAGACCCCCGCGCTCCATGTGCGCGACTGCGAGCCGGAGGGCTTCCGATGGATCGTCGTCAACGACGACGCGCAGTCGGTGCTCGCCTTCCTGCGCCGCGGCGCTCAAACCGATCCGCCGGTCGCGGTCGTCTGCAACTTCACCCCCGAGCCGCGCATGAATTATCGCCTCGGGCTGCCGTACGAGGGTCACTGGCGCGAGGCGCTCAACAGCGACGCGGCCGCCTACGGCGGCTCCAACATGGGCAATTTCGGCGGCGTTGTCGCCGAGGCGCGTCCCTCGCACGGTTTCCCGGCTTCGGCGACGGTCGTGTTGCCGCCGCTCGCGACCTTGTACCTCGTTTTCAGCCCGCCCGGCGCGGAGGCGAACGCCGCCTGACAGGGAGTCCGACATGGTCAAGACCAAGAGCGCGAAGGAGATGGGCCTCTCGCCGCCCTATTCCCGCCACGCAATGGCCTACGTGCTCGCCGGCGGGCGCGGAAGCCGGCTCATGGAGCTCACCGACCGGCGCGCCAAGCCCGCCGTCTATTTCGGCGGCAAGTCGCGCATCATCGACTTCGCGCTTTCGAACGCGTTGAACTCCGGCATTCGCCGCATCGCGGTCGCCACCCAGTACAAGGCCCACAGCCTCATCCGTCATCTGCAGCGCGGCTGGAACTTTTTAAGACCCGAGCGCAACGAGAGCTTCGACATTCTGCCCGCCTCGCAGCGCGTGTCCGAAACCATGTGGTATCTCGGCACCGCCGACGCGGTCTATCAGAACATCGACATCATCGAGAGCTACAGCCCGCAGTTCATGGTGGTGCTGGCGGGCGACCACATCTACAAGATGGACTACGAGAAGATGCTGCAGCAGCACGTCGACTCGGACGCGGACGTGACGGTCGGCTGCCTCGAGGGCTCGCTCGAGGAGGCTAAGGACTTCGGCGTCATGCACGTCGACGCAAAGGACGCGATCATCAAGTTTCTGGAGAAGCCCAAGGATCCGCCGCCGATGCCCGGCAAGCCCGACGTCGCGCTCTGCAGCATGGGCATCTATGTGTTCGAGACGACGTTCCTGCTCGATCTCCTGAAGGACGACGCCGCCGATCCGAGTTCGAGCCACGATTTCGGCAAAGACATCATCCCGCACATCGTCAAGAACGGCAAAGCCGTCGCGCATCACTTCTCGCAGTCGTGCGTCCGGTCCACCGAGGAAGCCAAGTACTACTGGCGCGACGTCGGGACGGTCGACGCCTACTGGGCCGCCAACATCGACCTCACCGACGTCGTGCCCGACCTCGACCTCTACGACCGGGCGTGGCCGATCTGGACCTACGGCGAAATCACCCCGCCGGCCAAGTTCGTGCATGACGTCGACGGGAGGCGCGGCCTCGCGATTCAGTCGCTCCTCTCCGGCGGCTGCATCGTCTCGGGCGCTTCGATCAGTCGGTCGCTGGTGTTCACCGGCGTGCACGTCCATTCCTATTCGACAATCCACGAGGCCGTCGTGCTGCCCTACGTGGAAATCGGGCGGCAGGTGCGGCTCAACAAGGTGGTGATCGACAGCGAGGTGCGCATTCCCGAGGGCCTCGTCGTCGGCGAGGATCCGGAGCTCGACGCCAAGCGGTTCCGGCGCACGGAGGGTGGCGTGACGCTGATCACCGGCCCGATGATCGAAAAACTCAATTCATGAGAGCGCTGAAGGTTCTTTCCGTCGCCTCGGAGATATTTCCGCTGGTGAAGACCGGCGGGCTCGCCGACGTCGCGGGCGCGCTGCCGGGCGCGCTCGAGCGCGAAGACGTCGAGATGCGGACGCTCGTTCCCGCCTATCCCGCGATCAAGGGAAAGCTCGCCGACGTCGCGGTCGCGCGCGAATACGTCGATCTCTTCGGCGCGCCCGCGCGCGTGCTCGCCGGCCGGGCCGCGGGTCTCGACCTGTTCGCGATCGACGCGCCGCATCTCTACGACCGTCCCGGCAACCCGTATCTCGGACCGGACGGGCTCGACTGGCCCGACAACGCCCGCCGGTTCGCGGCGCTCGCGCGCGTCGGCGCCGACATCGGCCTCGGCGCGATCGCCGCCTTCGAGCCACAGGTGGTCCACGCCCACGACTGGCAGGCGGCGCTGGCGCCCGCCTATCTCATATTCGCCGGGGGTCGGCGGCCCGGCTCGGTCGTAACCATCCACAACCTCGCCTTCCAGGGCCAGTTTCCGATTTCCGTGTTCTGGGAGCTCGGTCTGCCCGACAGCGCGCTGTCGATCGACGGCGTCGAGTATTTCGGCGGCGTCGGCTATTTGAAGGCGGGCCTCCGCCTCGCCGACAGCATCACGACCGTCTCGCCGACCTATGCGCGCGAGATCCTGACGCCGGAATTCGGGATGGCGCTCGACGGCCTTTTGCGCGCGCGGGCCCGCACGGTGCAAGGCATTCTCAACGGCATCGACGACAAGGTGTGGAATCCCGCGGACGATCCGGCTCTGGCGCAGAGTTTCAGCGCGACGAAAATCGACATGCGCGCGCCCAACAAGACGGCGCTGCAGGCCAAGCTCGGACTGAGGCCCGGCGCCGACCGTCCGCTGTTCGCCGTCGTGTCCCGTCTGTCCCACCAGAAGGGCCTCGACCTGCTCCTGCAAGCGCTCCCGGCTCTGGCGGCCAAAGGCGGTCAGCTCGCGATGCTGGGCTCCGGCGAACGGTCGCTGGAGGCAGGCTTCGCCGACGCCGCTGCGGCGCGCGCGGGCTCGGTCGCCTGCGTCTTCGGCTACGACGAAAAGCTCGCCCATCTATACCAGGCGGGCGCGGATTTCATCCTCGTGCCTTCGCGCTTCGAGCCCTGCGGGCTGACGCAGCTCTGCGCGTTGCGCTACGGCGCCATGCCGATCGTGTCGCGCGTCGGCGGCCTCGCCGATACGGTGATCGACGCCAACGAGGCGGCCATATCCGCGGGCGTGGCGACCGGCGTCCAGTTTTCCCCGAATTCGGTCGAGGCCATGGTTTACGCGCTCGACCGGGCCCTGGCGATCTTTCGCGACCCGGAGACGATCCTGCGCTTCCGGCTCAACGGCATGCGCGCGGACGTGTCCTGGCGTGGGCCGGCGCAGCGCTATGCCGCGCTCTATCGCTCCATCGCCCGGTCTGCCGAATGAGCGGAGCGAAGGCGGTCCTTGGCGTCGCGGTCTCTCCGCACGGGCTCGAGGCGGCGCTCGTCCTGCCGAACGCCGAGGGCGCCTCGCTCTGTCTTTACGACGGCGAACGCGAGGTTTTCCGCGCCGCGATGGCCCGCGACGCGGGCGGCGTCTTTCGCGGCCTCGCGCCCGGATTTGGCGCGGGCGCGCGCTACGGCTTTCGCGTCCAAGGTGCTTACGATCCGGCGCGCGGGCGGCGCTTCGACGCCTCCAAGCTGCTCGCCGACCCCTATGCATGGGGCTTCGACCGCCCGTTCCGTCTACATCCCTCGATGTTCGCCTATGGCCAGGACAGCGGCCCCCATGCGCCGAAGGCCATCGCCGGCGCGCCGCCTCCGGGCGAGCCCGGCCGCAAGCGGATCGCTCCCGAACAGCTCGTCGTCTACGAGCTCAACCTGCGCGGCTTCTCGCGCCTCAATCCCGCGGTCCCCGAAAGCGCGCGCGGAACCTTCGCCGGACTGGCCCATCCCGCCTCGATCGCGCATCTGGCCGCGCTCGGGGTCACCGCGGTCGAGATCATGCCGGCCGATCCCTTCGTCGACGAGCGGCACCTGCCGCCCCTCGGCCTCGCGAACGCCTGGGGCTACAATTCGGTCGTGTTCGGCTCGCCCGATCCCCGCCTTGCGCCCGGCGGCTGGGCGGAGGTGCGCGCGGCGACCGACGCGCTGCACGCCGCGGGCATGGAGGCGATCCTCGACGTCGTCTTCAACCACAACGGCGAGAGTGACCAGTTCGGTCCCACCCTGTCCTTCCGCGGCCTCGACAACGCGGCCTGGTTCCGGCTCGACCCCAGGAATCCGGCGAGCTACGTCAACGACGCCGGCACCGGCAATTGCCTCGCGCTCGACCAGCCGCTCGTTGTCGACATGGCGATCGGCGCGCTGAGGCGATGGATGATCCATGGCGGCGTCGACGGCTTCCGCTTCGATCTCGCCACCGCGCTCGGCCGCGGGCCGGACGGCTTCGATCCCGACGCGTTGTTCTTCCAGGCGCTCGCCGAAGACCCGCTCCTGCGCGAGGCGCGGCTCATCGCCGAGCCCTGGGACGTCGGTCCCGGCGGCTACCGGCTCGGCGCGTTCGGCCCCGGCTTGGCCGAATGGAACGACCGCTTTCGCGACGCCGCGCGGCGCTTCTGGCGCGGCGATTCCGGCATGCGCGGCGAGATCGCGACCCGCATGGCGGGCTCGCGCGACGTGTTCCGGCGCGCCCCTGCGCCGTCGAAGAGCGTCAACTACATTGTCGCGCACGACGGCTTCACCCTCGCCGACCTCGTCTCCTACGCGCGGAAGCACAACGAGGCGAACGGCGAGCGCAACCGCGACGGAACCGACGCCAATTACTCCTGGAATCACGGCGTCGAGGGGCCGACCGAGGATCCCGCCGTCGTCGCCGCGCGGGCGCGCGATCAGCGCAATCTCCTGACGCTGCTGTTCGCCTCGCGCGGAACGCCGATGCTGGCGATGGGAGCGGAGCTCGGCTTCAGCCAGGGGGGCAACAACAACGCCTACGCGCAGGACAACGCGACGACCGCAATTCATTGGAGCGCCGCCGACGCCGCGCTGATCGCCTTCACCCGGCGGCTCGCGGAGGCGCGCCGCGCCCACTCGGCCCTGTCGCGCGACGCGTTCCTGACCGGCCAGCCTTTCGATGCGACCCGCCTGCCCGACGTCGAATGGCGCGACGCCGAGGGTCCGATGACGCCCTCGGCCTGGAGCGATCCGGCGGGCGGCGTGCTCGTCGCGATCTTGGCCGCGCCGCACGACGACGGCGTCGATCGCGTCGCAGTCGCGATGAACCGGTCCGGCGACGACGTCGAACTCCGCCTGCAGCTGCCGCGCGCCGGCATGGCGTGGCGCGTTCTCGTCGATACCCACGATCCGGACGCGCCGGACCGGACGGTCGCCATCGCCGACCGCCAGCGGCTTCACGCCCGCTCTTGCCTCGTCCTCGCGGAAACCCCGGCGCCGGGCGGCGGCCTTCGCGCCGGGCCGCCCACCGCCGACGCCGTCGACGCGCTGGCGAGCGCCGCAGGAATCGGCGCGGAATGGTGGGACGTCGGCGGCAAGCGCACCGTCGTCTCGCCGGAGACCAAAATCGCGCTCCTGACCACGCTCGGGCTCGACGCGGGCAGCGAAGCTGAGGCGCGCGAAAGCCTGACCCGCCTCCTCGACGAGACGCGCCGGCGCCGCGTCCCGCCTTCGCTCGTGCTGCGCTTCGACGAACCGCCCGCCGCGCCGCTGCGGGACGCGCCGAACGGCTGCGAGGCCAGGGTCGAATTCGAGGACGGAAGCGTTCTCGAGTGGCGCGTCGAGGCCGGCGAAGGCGCCCGCCATGACTTCCCCGACGGGCGTGGCGTCGCGGAGCGGGCGATCGCTCTGCCCGAACTGCCGATCGGCCGCCATCGCCTGACCGTCGACGGCGTCGCATGCGCGCTGACGGTCGCCCCGCCCGAATGCTATGGACCCGAGGCGGCGTTGCGCAAGCGCTTCGGCGTCGCCGCGCAGCTCTACGCCTTGCGTCGCGCGGGCGACCAGGGGATCGGCGACTTTGCGACGTTGGCGCTCGCCGGCGAGGCGGCGGGCGCCGCCGGGGCGGCCTATCTCGGCGTCAGCCCGATGCACATGCTGTTCTCCCACGACCGGGAGCAGGCGAGCCCCTATCATCCGTCCGACCGCCGCTTCCTCGATCCGATTCTCATCGACGTTCTCGACCCCGACCTTCCGCGCGACGCGACGCTCGAGGCCGCGCTCGGGGCGCTGGGGCCCGCCGTCGCCGCCGCCTCCGCGACCAAGTTCGTCGATTATCCCGCGGTCTGGACCATCAAGCGCGCAGCGCTCGCTTCGCTCCATGCGGCTTTCGCCCGCGCCCGCGCCGCTCGGCCGTTGGATCCGCTTTTCGCCGAGCATCGGGCGTTCGTCGAGGCGGGCGGCGAGGCGCTGCGCCGCTTCGCCGCGTTCCAGGCGATCGCGGCGGGCGAGGCCGGCCCGAACTGGCGCTCGTGGCCCGAACTCTTGCGCGACGGCGAGGCGAAGGCGACCGGAGAGGCGATCGCCAGGGACCGAGAGGACTTCGACTTCGCCCTCTTCTGCCAATGGCTCGCCGACCGCCAACTCGCCCGCGCGGCAAGCCGAGCGCGCAAGGGCGGCCTCGAGATCGGCTTTTATCGCGATCTCGCCGTCGGCGCGGCGCCCGACGGAGCGGAGGCCTGGGCGCACGCGAGCGAGCTCGCGCAGGGGGTCTCGGTCGGCGCGCCGCCCGATCCGTTTTCGGCGCAGGGGCAGAACTGGAGCCTGCCCGCGCCCAATCCCCTTACGGGCGCAAGGCGGGGCTGGACGAACCTCAGCGCGCTCTACGCCGCCAACATGCGCCACGCCGGCATGCTGCGCATCGATCACGCGATGGGCCTGCAGCGGCTCTTTCTGATCCCCGAGGGCGCAAGCCCGGCCGAGGGCGCCTATCTTGCCTATCCGCTCGACGACCTCGTCGGCTACATCGCGCTCGAGAGCCAGCGCGCGAAGTGCATGGTGGTCGGCGAGGACCTCGGCACGGTCCCCGAGGGGTTCCGCAACCGGCTCATGCGGGACAACATCCAGGGCATGCGGGTGCTGTGGTTCGAGCGCAAGGGCGCCGAAGTCCTGCCGCCCGCCGCCTATCCGCCGATGTCGGTCGCCTGCGTGGCGACGCACGATCTGGCGACGCTGGCCGGCTGGTGGCAGGGGGCCGACATCGCCGAGCGCCTCGGGCTCGGCCTCCTGACCCTCAGCGCCGCGGGCGAGGCCATCGCCACGCGGCGCGAGGAGAAGCGCGGGCTCGTCGCGGCGCTCGCCGCGGCCGGCCTCGTCGTCTCTCCGCCGGTCGAGGACGCGCCGCTCGATGACGCGACCGCCGCGGCGGTCCACGCGCTCATCGGCGGCTCGGGCTCGATCCTCGCCCACGCCCAGTTCGACGACCTCGTCGGCGAGACGGTCGCGACCAACCTGCCCGGCACCGACCGCGAGCGGCCGAACTGGCGGATCAAGCTCAGCCCCGAGGTCGCGGCCGCCTTCGCCGGCCGCCGGGCGCGCGCGACCCTGGCGGCGCTGGCCAAGGGGCGGGTTTAGACGGCCGCCCGCGGGCGGACGGCGAGGTTATATCACAGTTGTTTAATGTTTGTTATGGAGCCGCCTCCATGACGCCCCCTCCCGCCGGGACCGAAAGGCCGGGGCCGGCCGAGGCTCCTTTCACACTGAAGGGATTCCAAGCCAGGCTGAAGGAAATCCAAGCCAGACTGAAGGAATTCCAAGTTTTTCTGAAGGAAGTGTAACTGCCCAGGTCGCTCGGTTTTGATCCGATTTTTGGTTGCGGGAGATTTTTCTCGACAGGGGACTCGGGTTCCGATTTAAGAGTTCGGATGACTCGCAAATCACTGATCGAGCCCTCTCGGGAAGAGCTTGTTGCGCTGATTTAAACGCTTTCGGCGGAGAACGCGGCTTTGAAGGCGCGGATCGTCGAGTTGGAGCGTCGGCTCGGGTTGAACAGCTCGAACAGTTCCAAGCCGCCGTCGAGCGATGGTTTGAAGAAGCCGGCGCGGGTCAGCAGCCTGCGCGAGCGTTCGGGCAAGACGTCGGGCGCTCAACCCGGTCACGACGGCGAGACTCTCCGCCAAGTCGCCAAACCCGACCATGTGATCGAGCATCACCCACCGGTCTGCTCGGGATGCGGGGCGCCGCGACGCCCGGCGCGTCCGGGGAATACGCCGCGCGTCAGGTGTTCGATCTGCCCGAACCGCGACCTCTCGTGGTCACCGAGCACCGGGCGTTTTCGTGCCGATGCGAGGCTTGCGGGGCGACGACGCGGGCGGCGTTTCCCGAGGACGTCAGAGCGCCGGCGCAATATGGCGTCAGGATCGCCGCCTTCGCGGTCTATCTGCTGCACTATCAACTGTTGCCCGAGGATCGGCTCGTCGAACTGATGGCCGATCTGTTCGGCGTGAAGCTCGCCGCCGGCACGATCGCCGCCATGAGCCGCAATTGCGCGGGGCGTCTGCGCAGCTTCGCCGAAGCGCTGCGCGACCTCGTCGCCAAAGCGCCGGTCAAACATATGGACGAAACCGGCTTCCGCATCGGCGGCAAGACGCAATGGCTGCATGTCGCCTGCACCACCTTGCTGACGTTCTATCGCACTTGCGCCAAGCGCGGCGAGATGTTGGCCAATGTCGTCGGCGTCGTCGTCCACGATCACTGGAAGCCCTACTATACGATGCAGGGCGTGTTGCATGCGCTTTGCAACGCCCACCACCTGCGCGAACTGAAGGCTCTGGTCGAAATCGAGAAAGAGGATCGGGCGCGCCAGATGCAGCGCTTGCTGCGTCGCGCCTGTCACGCCGCCCGCCTGGCGCGCGAACGCGGCCTTCCTCTCGAACCCCGATTGATCGCGCTCATCGAACGCCGATACGACGCCGTCGTCGCTCAAGGATTGGCCTTTCACGAGGCGCAAAACCCGGTCGCGCGAGCGCCAAAGAAGAGCGGCGGCGAGCGGCGCGGACGAAAACCCCGCCGAACCGGCCACAATCTCCTCTTACGCTTGCAAACCCGCAAGGAAGACACTTTGCGCTTCCTTCACGAACTCGCCGTCCCCTTCACCAACAACGAGGCCGAGCGGGATGGCCGAATGATGAAGGTGAAGCAGAAAATCTCCGGCGGGTTCCGAACCCCCGACGGGGCCGCCGATTTCGCCACCCTTCGCTCCGTCATATCAACCGCCCGAAAACAAGGCTGGAACCTCATCGAGACCTTGATGGCACCCCACCGAGCTGGTCGCCCGCCTCCGATTGCATAGCGCTGACAAAGTCCAAATCAGTTTTCTTGTGCGAATCGAGACTTTCCAAGGGGTTATCCGCAATTCCGGTAAGAGAGGTAACTCCCAAGCTGTCGGCTATGAGGCGAGGGCTTGCATGATCTGAGCCGGGCTTGTGGTGAGGGTTTGGAGGATGTTGAGGCCGTGTTTTCTCGCGGTCGAGACGACGGATCTGAGGCGGGCGAAGATTTGAGCGCCTGCGAGGGTTCGAAACGAGCCTGAGATTTTCATTTTGACCTTCATCATCCTGAGGTCCTGTTCGGCCAGGTTGTTGGTGAAGGGCACGTGAAAATCGGTGAGGAAGCGCAGGGTTTGCGTTTGGAACGTTTTCAGCCTTTGCAGAAGATTGTGGCCGGGGCGATGCTTGACGCGCCCGCGCGGGTTGGCTTTGGCCGCCAGCTTGGGCAAATCGCGATGGAAGGCGAGACCGAGCCGAACCGCCGCCCAATAGCGCTCGACCAAGGCCTCCAGTTGATCGGGCGCGAGGGCGCGGGCGCCCGCCTGGCGGGCTTTGTCGACCGCCAGATTGGCCGCAAGCAGCATGTCGCGCATGAGTTCGGCCCAGAACTCGTGATCGAACTCGATCAGGCTCTTGAGTTCGCGCAGGATGTGGGCGTTGCAGAAGGCGTGGTCGACCGCATCGAGCCGGCGATAGAGCGGGAAGTGGTCGTGCACGACGACGCCTGCTTGCAAATTCTCGGGGATCGCGCCGCGCTTTTCGTCGACGCGATAGAAGGTGAAGGCCAGGCTCGACGTCGTATGCAGCCATTGCAGCTTGCCGGCGATGCGAAAGCCCGTCTCGTCAAGATGGCGGACCTTCGCCTCGGCCACGCGCTGGACGATGAACGCGTAGACCTGCTGCAGCTCTAGCGCCTTCTTTCCGACCAGGCGACGATGCTGGCCGGGCAGATCAGCGGCGCGCCGGAGAGATCGCTCAGCGCTTGCGCGGTCCGATCCTCGGGGATGAGTTGCTGGATATTGAGATAGACCGCCGCCGCCTTGACGCGCTCGCCATATTGGGCGGCCGAGACCACGCATAGGGAAACGCCGCCTGGTCACGCCGCGGCAATTTTCGCAACGGTAAATCGAGGCCTGATGTTCGGTGACCACGAGCGGGCGCTCGGGAAGATCGAACACCTGGCGCTTGTCGATCCCCGTGGCCGACTTCGGATCGAGCGGCGAACCGCAATGGCCGCACGCGCACGCCTCATGCCGAACCGTGCGATCGGGATCGGCGACTTGCAGCAAAGTGCCGCCTCGTGGCCGGTCTGGCCGCCGCTCACCTTGCCCGAGCGGCCGCGCAGGCTGCCCGGGATGCGAGGCTCTTCTTCAACCCGTCGCTCGAAGGCGGCTTGGAACTGTTCGAGCTGTCCTGCCCCAACTGGCGGCGAAGGTCCGCCACTTCAGCCTCAAGCGCCGCGATCCGACGTCTCAGCGAGGCGATCAACTCTTCGACTTCGGCCGGGAGAACCATCCCACCCTGAATTCTGATGCGTCGCCCGCCGTCTCGAAAAATCCGCCAACCAAAGACCTTTCCACGCTACCTGTGACATTTGGAACCACTCCGGCTGGGGAGAAAGGGGCAAAATTCAGGGCACGCAACTGCACAAACCGAAACGCTGCACTTGCGAGATTGAAGTCTTATCAAGCGCTTGCGCAAACGCCGGCCTTCCGAAATTTTCGGTCCTGCAGTCCCGCCAGGACTTTTGCCCCTGTTACCGATTCCGGCCCAAAAAGGCCCTCGCCGCGCCTCTCTCTCTGAGCAAACACCACCTCCGAACGGGGCATCGGTCCCCGGTCGAGCCTCGCCGACGGCGCGGGCCGCCCATCCGCGCGTTGCCGATTTCGATCGCATCCATGGGGACCATGCTAACGCCGATTTTGATTTTCCGGAAGCAATTGTTCGACGAGCGCCGGCGGCAGACGATCCGTCCGGGTTCGGGCGACGCAAAACCAACGCTCATGCCCGGCGCTCAGCGCCGGGCAGGACGACGGGGTGGCGAAGACGAGCGATTGGGGATTGAGTAAGCTATCGCCGTAGTCGCCATCAAGGAGCGCATCATGAAACGAGGAAACGTCACGCTCGTGAGCGTCGTCGCAGTCGGCCTTTCGCTTGCTGGATCAACGGCCCTGACGCCGATCAGCCGTGCCTGCGCCGCCCAAGGCCAGATAAGTTACTCCGAGGACATCGCTCCCATTTTCAGAGGGTGGTGCGTCTCTTGCCATGCGCAGGGAGGGGAAGGCGAAAAGGCCAGCGGCTTGGATTTGACGACTTATGAGGGACTGATCAAAGGCACAAAATTCGGGCCGATGGTGGTCCCCGGGAAGCCCGACGAGAGCAATCTCATGGTGCTCATCCAGGGAACCGCCAAGCTACGCATGCCGTTCAAGCACAAGCCGCTGCCGAACTGTCTTCGCCAAAACATCTGGTCGTGGATTTTTGAGGGCGCGAAGAACAACTGACGGGGAGGCTTATGCACACGGGCCGAACCACACCGCTGCGCCCGGAGGCGACGCGACCGCGCCCCCGTTTTTCGTTGCGACGGGCCTCGCATCCGGCGCACGAAGACGCGGGATCGCGGCGACGCCGTCCCAGCGTCGGGAGGACGCCCGTCTTTCGACGGGCTCGTAGGGCGTCGAGAGACGCCCGTCTTTCGACGGGCTGTGGCGCGCCCTTGACAGGGCTCAGGGCTCGGAAGACAAAGCTCGGCAAGAGGTCGACGGTTTGGCCAGCCAGCAGGACGACTGGGGCGGCGCGACGAACGCGGGCGATTGGGGATTGACCAAGCTGTCGGCTTGATTCCACGGCCAATCCGCGCTCGCGGCCTTTCTGAACGCGACCGGGCCCCGATTGCCCTGGGCCCAGGCCCATTTGAAAATCGCGGCGCCGCCGGCGCGGCGCAGTCATCGAGGGAGGACGCCATGCGGTTGGGAGCGAGACTATTGATCGCCGCGCTTTGCGCCTGCGTTCTGCCGACGCCGGGCATGGCCAGCCAGACGCTCTCGGGGGTGCTGCCACCGGGGACCCGCCTGAAAATTCTCGCCGTCAAGCGGCCGGTTCCGCCCCAGCAGATGCACTTCCGTTTTTACGCCCCCCCGGTCAACGCCGGAGTCCCCTACGCGCTGGACTTCTGCATCGGCCCAAGAGCCAACCCCTGCGGGCTGCCCAGCGATATCGTCGTCAACGTTCCGAAGGGGCAGACGCGATTGGCGACCTACAGCTCGGCGCTGTTCGCGACCAAGGTCCTCGCCGTCGGGCAAGGAACCGCCCGCCCCGTGCCCTATTCGGTGACCATCACGCCTTGACACCGGCCGTCCCCGGACTCTGCCCGCTTCATGCGGTCATGACAGGGAAAGCCGCCGAGCGCCTAAGCGCGGCGCTCCCCGCGGTCGGCCTCCTGCAAGGAAATCTTCCGAGCCTTGAGCCCTGTCAAGGGGCGAAGCCCGCCTAACCCGCAAACCACCGCGCCGTACAATGCGCATTGACGGCGCGGACATGGGCTTGGCGCGATTCTTGTGAAGGATCGATTCGCTCGACAAGCGCCGTCCGCGGCGGGGGATGAGTTTCGAGGCCTGCGATGCTGATCCGCTATGGCTATGAAATGACGTTCACTTGCGGCGCGCCGACGCCAATGGTCTGCCAGCTCGACGTGCATCCCTCCTGCGTCCCCGCAGTGCGGGCGGAAACGCCGTTCGCCGCGAGGCCGCATGTCGAATCGTGGCTCTATGCGGACGTGTTCGGCAATCGCTGCCGAAGATTCAACGCGCCGGCCGGCGACCTCACGATCTCCAATGCCGGCGTCATCGAAGTCAGCGGCCTGCCCGATCCTGTCGTCGCCGATGCGGCTGAAATCCCGGTGGCGGATCTGCCTGACGACACGCTGCTCTATCTCGTCGGCAGCCGCTACGTCGAAACCGACAAGCTCAGCCAGATCGCCTGGGACCATTTCGGCCATACGGCGCCCGGCTGGCCGCGGGTGCAGGCGATCTGCGATTTCGTCAACGGCCACATCGCCTTCGGCTACGCGAGCGCCCGTTCGACGCGCACCGCGTACGAGGCCTATGCCGAGCGCGTCGGCGTCTGCCGCGATTTCGCGCATCTCGCGGTCGCTTTCTGCCGTTGCATGAACATTCCGGCGCGCTACTGCAACGGCTATCTCGGCGACATCGGCGTGCCGCCGGACCCGGCGCCGATGGATTTCAGCGCCTGGTTCGATGTCTTCCTCGGCGGTAAATGGCACACCTTCGACGCCCGCCACAACATGCCGCGCATCGGCCGCATCCTGATCGCGCGCGGACGCGACGCCGCCGATATTCCGCTGGTCAACTCGTTTGGGCCGCACGTCCTCAAGTCGTTTCGCGTGTGGACCGATGAGACGAGTTCCGCAGCGCCAGGCTGATCGGCGAGGGTCCACACGCTATTGAAATGACTTATCTGAGGAGCCAGTTGCAAAATTATTTGGAACGCCTCTCATAACCCCTCTCAAATCGAGGCAATATATTTAGACTCCATCCAACGGTTGTCAAGGCAATATTCTAAAATATTCCGCTTTACTGTGAGAAATATTTCTATATAGTGTCGATTTTATCGTCCTGAACCCTAGCAACAGCAATGACCGACGATCCTCTCGACGCTATGAAAGCGCGCTGGAACCACATCCAGGGCTATCTGTTTCCTTGGCTTCGCGAGGAAGTCGACCCGATGACCGAAGCGCTCGGGCGGCTCGTCACGACCCTCGACGTGATCGGCCTCGAGGCCTTCGTTCCCGAACCGCCCCGAGGCGCCGGCCGCCCGCCTGACGATCGCCGCGCCCTCGCCAGGGCTTTCGTCGCCAAGGCGGTGCTGGGCGTTCCTACCACCACCGCTCTGATCGAGCGCCTCGATGTCGACAAGTCGCTGCGTCGCATTCTCGGTTGGGAACGACGCTCGCAAGTGCCATCGGAAGCTACCTTTTCCCGCGCCTTCGCGGAGTTTGCGCAGGGCGATCTGCCCGACAAGATGCACGCGGCGCTGATCGAGCGCTCGCTCGGCGGGCGCATCGTCGGCGTGATCGCGCGCGACGCCACCGAGATCGAGGCGCGCGAGAAGCCGGTCAAGACGGAGCCGAACGACAAAAAGGAGGATCCGCCGCCGCCCGATGGCGCTCAGCCGACGCGCAAGCGCGGACGCCCGCGCAAGGACGAGGAACGGCCAAAACCCGAGCCGACGCGCCTCGAACGGCAGACCACGCAGAACCTCGATCAGATGCTCGCCGATCTGCCCACCGCGTGCGATGTCGGCTCCAAGAAGAACAGCAAGGGCTACAAGGAAACCTGGATCGGCTACAAACTGCATCTGGATGTCGCCTGCGGCCAAATCCCGGTCTCCTGCGTACTGACCTCGGCTTCCGTCCACGACAGTCAGGTCGCCATTCCCTTGATGACCATGACCGGCGCCCGCGTCTCCTATCTCTACGATCTAATGGATGCGGCCTACGACGCCGCCGCCATCCATGACCACAGCAAGGCGCTCGACCATGCGCCGATCATCGATCGCAACTTTCGCGCCCAGCACGAAGCCAAGGCCGAATGGTCCAAAGAAGTCGAGCGCATGAAACTCATCCATATGCCCGATCCGGACGACGTCATTTTTAATTTTCGCACCCTGGCCGAACGCGTCAACGCCCGACTGAAGGATGAATTCGGCGCACGGTCCGTGCGCGTGCGCGGCGCGATCAAGGTCAAATGCCACCTCATGTTCGGCGTGGTGGCACTCGCGGTTGATCAAATACTCCGCGTCACGCAGTTCAGGCCCGCGCCAGCCTGAGCGCCGGCCGCTCCGCCCCGCAAACACAGGGAAAATTCGCCGCGTTCGATGAATTTTGCAAGAGGCTCTGGCGATGACTTTTCCTGTTGAATGTTTCCACCAGCCCTAATCATCGATAATCGGAAAGTCGGCTCGGAAGAAATTACGTTTAAGTTGGACTGCAGCCTTGTAATGGTCAAAAAAAACCTTACGTGTTAGCTCTAACTCGAATGGTAATCGTTCGAAGTTATATTTTTTGAAAATTTGGAGAATGGCGATGAATGCACAACATTCGACCGAAAACCTTACCATCCACCACAAAGTCAAGGACTACGCTGCCTGGCGCAAGGGTTACGACGACTATGAGAAGAGCCGCATTTCGGCAGGCATCACCAATGGCAAGGTGTTTCGCAGCGCCGAAGACCCGAATGATGTCCTGATCCTTCAGGATGTCGCCGACGTGGCGAAGGCGCGCGCTTGGATTGGGGGAGTCGATCTGAAGGCCGCGATGGAGAAGGCCGGCGTCGTCGGCTCGCCCAGCTTCCACTTCATGGCGTGAGCGGTTGCGCGCACAGGATTCCACGAACACGAATGCCGAATCTTCACGACGAAGGCGAATACCGATTCTTCACAGTCGCTTCGGGTCAAGACGATTGGCGCCAAGCGTCCGCGTTGATGCGTAATGTTCAGCAAGGGCCATAAGGCACGACCGAAAGACTGATGACCAGGCTTGCCCTGGTCATCGCTGTCTCACGTGAGGATGGCCGCCGCGAATTGGCGTTCTCGGCCCCTTGCGCTCCGCCGCGCTACCACCCCGCCGAAGGCGGCGCGCTTCCAGCGTGGCCTTGACAGGGCTCAAGGCTCGGAAAACAAAGCTCGGCAAGAGGTCGACGGCGCGGCCAGCCTCCCCGCTAATTCGTTAAATATGCTTGATCGCGGTAGGGACGCCCATTACTGGGCGCCCCGCACAGAACCGGACGGGCCCGATTAAGGCATCCGGCTCCCACCTTGGATATCTGACGGCAAAGCGTGCGCGCGGCCACGGATGGAGAATGCGCGGCGTTGGCAGCCACCGGTCGAGGATCGAACGCATATGCCGCCAAGAGGTGCGATCCTTCTGGCTTCGGCGGCGAAGCGCCCGAATCCAGAGTTCGCCCACAAGATGCTGGAAGCTGCTCAGGGCGGCGATGTTGGTGGGCACGGCGTGGTAGTTGTACCAGCCGACGACCACCCGTTTCAGCCAGCCTCCCTGTTCAGGGATGGACGCGTGCCGATGCCGCCGGAGTTCCTCCTTGATCGCACGCAGCTTGGCGCGCATCCGGTCGCGCCGGGACTTTCGCCGAAGCAAAAAGCCGCCGCGCCGAGTGCGCCCGCAGATATGCGTGAATCCGAGGAAGTTGAATGTCTCCGGTTTGCCCGCGCCGCGCCGCTTTCGGTTCGCCGCAGCGAAGCGGCCGAACTCGATGAGACGCGTCTTGTCGGGATGCAGCGTCAGCGCGAACCGCGCCATGCGCTCTTTCATGTCCGTCCAGAACCGCTCGGCGTCGGCCTTGTGCTCGAAGCCTGCGACAATGTCGTCGGCGTAGCGCACGAGGATGACCTGCCCCCGGGCGTGGCGTCGCCGCCATTGATGCGCCCAGAGGTCGAAGACGTGATGCAGGTAGATGTTGGCCAAGAGAGGCGAAATCACCGCACCTTGCGGGGTTCCGCCCTCCGTCGCCGTCACCTGTCCTTCGTCGCTCACCCCGGCCTTCAGCCATTTGCGGATCAGTCGGATCACTCGCCGGTCGCCGATCCGGTGTTCGACGAAACGGATCAACCACTCGTGGTCGACCGCATCGAAGAACCCTTGGATGTCGGCGTCCAGCACCCAGCCCACCTTCGTGCTGTCGATCCCCACCCATAGGGCGTCCAGCGCATCGTGCTGGCCGCGCCCGGGCCGGAACCCATACGAGAACCCGAGGAAATCCTCCTCGTAGATCGCGTTCAGCACCTCGGCCACCGCGCGCTGGACGATCTTGTCCTCCAGTGCGGCGATGCCGAGCGGGCGCAGCTTTCCATCCGGCTTCGGAATGAACCGTCGCCGCGAGGGTTGCGCCCGATATGCTCCGCTGTGAACCCTGCGATGCAAGTCTTCGAGGCGCGCCTCGAGTCCCTGCCCGTAGTCCTCCCAGGTCACGCCATCAACGCCCGGCGCGGCTTCCCGCTTCAACGCTTGGTAAGCCCATCCGAGCGCGTCGACGTCGACATGATGCAGGAGCGCGGTGAACCGCTCCTCCTTCTTCAGCCTCGCGGCTTGCCGTACGCGGTCCAGGCCGTGGGACGCGCCTTCCCGGCTCGGTGTCCGGAGCGTGCCGCCCTGTCCCGCGTTCTCCTTGGCCCCCGCCCTTGGCTCCACCGGCTCCTCGGCCGGTCGCCCGGCTTCGTTCGTCGGCTTCACGGCTACTATGGCGGGACCTGACTTCTCACGCCCGTGCATCATCGGCTTCGGCTCGTCGCCTTCCCGATGCGGACCTTCGGCTCGCGCCGACGGCCAAGCGTGAGATCTCCCGGTTTCCGAACGAGGAGCTTGCGCACATGCCAGGGTCTGCGACCTCGCGGGACCGGCGATGCGCTCGCATTGGCGCGCACCTCCGTGTTGCCTTCCGCCGTGACAAAAGCGTCGGCGTCCCGATTGATAATTTCGCGGCTCGATGGCTGGCCTATGCATTCCCCTGCCGACGCTTCGCCTCCGGCCTCGCGACCGAAAACGCACGGCTCGGGGCCGGTGTGGTTCGCTACTCCTTCACCGCAGTGGACTTCCACCACCTACTCCCCGCCGGCCTCCCGGCGCACTGTCACCGTAAAACCCAGCCATGCTGGCGCGATGGCGGGCTTGTGCTCGTCAAATTTCTAGTTCAAGCTGAATAAAGACAATTCTGAATTTGAGTGGGAACTCAGGACTGCGGCCGCCCACTCTGTGCGGCGTTCCGCGAGTGAAGCCGACCACGCCGACGCTGCGACACGCTCCCGAGAGGCAACCTTCATGGTCAACTCTACCGATGCGCATGGCGGAACGAAGCTGCCCCGCGCGCTTGGCGCAGCGGCTGTTTTTCTCGCGCTCGCGTTCGCGCCGTTGGCGGCGTCCGCGCAGACTGCGGCCTCCGGCAACGCGAAACCGACCATAGTCCTGGTGCATGGCGCCTGGGCCGACGCATCGAGCTGGAACGGCGTGATCGCGCCGCTGCTCAAGGCGGGCTATACGGTGTACGCGCCGCCAAATCCGTTGCGCGGCCTGGCCTCCGACGCCGCGACGATCGCGAACTTCGTCAAGTCGATACCAGGCCCAGTGATCCTGGTCGGCCATTCCTACGGAGGGGCGGTGATCAGCGTCGCCTCGCCAGGCGATCCGAACGTCAAGGCGCTCGTTTACGTGGACGCCTTCGTCCCGGACGAAGGCGAAAGCCCGCTCAGCCTGTTGGCTCCCTATCCGCCGCCGCCCAAAGATCTGTTCAATCCGGTGCCGTTTGCGACCGGCGGCGACGCCGACATCTACCTGGCCCAGAAGTACTACGCTCCGGTCTTCGCCTCGGACGTGCCGGCCGCGACGGCGGCCGTGCTGGGGGTGACGCAACGCCCCCTCACCGGATCTGCGCTCAACGAGAAAGCGCCGTCCGCCGAAGGCTGGAAGACGATCCCCTCCTGGTACGTCGTCGGCGACGCCGACTTGGTCATTCCGCCGGCTCTTTAGATGAAGATGGCGGAACGGGCGAAGGCGCACATCACGCACGTAAAAGGTTCGCATCCGAGCATGATTGAGCACCCGCAAGCAACGGTTGCCGCAATCATCGCCGCCGACAAGGCGACGGCGGCCGCGAAGTAGCCTCAAGGTCCGCAACGGGCAAACGGGCCATTCATTCATTACGGGGACATGTCATTACGCATTACGGGGACATGATACGCATTGCATAATATCACGGCCCGGTTATGCTGGCCCGATGGCTCGTCTTTCCCGCATCACCGTCCCCGGCTTGCCCCATCACATTACGCAGCGGTAGAGTTGAGGAAGGGCGCGGTGGCTTGAGGCTGGGCCAATGGCTCCGTTTCCCTTCCCCGCTCATCAAACCGGACGTGCGGATTTCCCCCATCCGGCTTTCCGACTGGCTTCATGGCGAGGCTTTCGGCGCGGGGTTGGGATGGTGGCTCCAGAGCGAGACGACTTCCAGTTTGCCGTAAATGGCCGAACGGGAGAAGTGTCGCGCGGCCCGGTTTTGCATCTTGTGCCTCCTGGCGAGGAAGGCGCGCACGGGATCGACGACGTAGTGATCGACGTCCCGATACGCCTTGGCGAGGCTGCCGTAGCTGAAATACGCCGACCCGCCGAGCAGAAGCCTGTTCAGCTTTCGGCGGGTTTTCGGCCACGGGGCCACGTTCGCGGGCGTCAGCATTTCGCCGATCTTGGTCTTGATCCGATGCACGCTCTTCTTCGAGGGACTTGCGCCCGAATATAAGCGTCCGTCCTTGGTGCGGCGATGCGGGCCGAACGTGTAGCCGAGAAAATCGAAGCGGTCTTTCCGGGCGTCCCTCAACGAGGTTTTCGCCTCGTTGAGCGTGAGCCCGAGCTTGGTCATCGCCGCCTTCGTCCACGCCAGCGCCTCGCCCGCGCGGGCGCGGGAGAGGATGACGAAGTCGTCGGCGTAAGCGACGACATGGGCTTTGAACGCTTCGCCGCGTCCGGTGAGCCGCCAATGCTTCAGGAACCGGTTCATGTAGAGATTGGCGAGCAACGGGCTGACGACCCCGCCTTGAGGCGTGCCGCGCCGGTCGCTCTTGCCGCTCTTCATCCGCCGCGTTCCGTCCCCATCCCGCTCCTCGACCGGCGCTTCCAGCCCCATCTTGATCAGATGCGGCACATGCCGGTCGACGATGCGCCGGGCGACCGATTGCATCAGGTCCCGGTGCGGGATGGTGTCGAAATACTTCGACAGATCGGCGTCCACCACGTCAGTGTGCCCCGACAGAATATGCCGGTGCACTCGGCTGATCGCACCGCCCGCGCTCCGCTTGGGGCGGTAGCCGTAGGCGTTGTCCTCGAAGTCCGCCTCGAAGATCGGCTCCAGCACCAGTTTGGCAGCGGTCTGCGCCACCCGGTCCCGGATCGTCGGGATGCCGAGCGGGCGTTCGCCGCCGCCGGGCTTCGGGATCATCACCCGCCGCACGGCTTGGGGCCGGTAGGTCTTCGAGACGAGGTCCTCGCGCAGTCCCGCCAGCCACTTCTCAACGCCCGCCGCCTCGATCTGTTCGAAGTCGATTTCGTCCACCCCCGGCGCGCCTGCGTTGTCGCGGACCAGCGCATAGGCGTGTTCGAGAATGTCGGCTCGGCAAATCTTGTCGTAGAGCAGGTAGAAGCGGTAGCCGGGCTCCGCCTTCGCTTTGCCATACAGCTTTCTCTGAAAGCTCCGGATTTTGTCGGGCGTTTCCAGACTTATCGTCAATCACCCTCCTTTAGCTCTCGTCGAAAGCGCGCCAGAAGTCAGGGGCCTTGGCTCCGCCGGAATTACCCGGCATCGACGCTACTACGCCCCTGCCCGACTCCCGCTCGGGCCGTCACCCCAGGGATGACGTTGAAGCCGAAGCCTCGCCTTCGCGGGTCTCCCCCGATTACCCGCACCACCTTATCCAACGTGCTGTGCTCACTACCCCGGCGAACCGAAAGGGTGCATGTGTCGATGCCTTCCCCCTTCGCTCAGGCCTTCCCCGGTAATCCGGCGGGTCGGCGTTCGCATCTCGACTTTCGAGGCCTGCTCGAGCTTCACTCGCGTTACGGCCCGCTGGCTTGCTCAGCCGCCCAAGGCGGCCTTTGTCACGAGGCTTCGATCCCGCCAGTCGCCCAGCAAAACCGCTCGTCAGCTACCAGGGCTATCGACAACTCCCTGCGTGGAACCTTCCTCCACTGGTGATGCGCGCCTTCGGGGCCACGGATTCACGGATCACGGATTACACGGATTACGGGGACGTGATACGCATTGACAGTTTCTGTAGATCCCCGTGATGCCCCCTAATGCCCAAGTTCTCGCGATGATGGATAAGCGAGAGAAGGCAGAATCCGTTGGTGGCCGCCGCCATCCTCTCACGCGGCCTGCTCCCCAACGTCTACATACTCCGCCCAACTCGACGGCTTCGGGATTGGCAACCCATCCTCCCGCATCCCTTCGAGATGAAATTCAATCGCCTCACGGATTTCGACCTTCGCCTCCTCCAGTGTATCGCCGACCGACACGCACCCGGGCAAGTCCGGAACGTATGCGGAGTAATTCCGCTCCCCTTTCTCGATCACGACAGCGTAACGCATGGGTCAATCCTCGAGGCCGGCCTGCCGCAGGATGCTCTTCAAGGTGCCCGGTTGCAAATCGGCGCTGAGTTTGCCGGGCACGGTGACCCGGCCTTTCTTGATCTTGTGCGTGAACTGGCGGGGGCGCCTTTGGTCGCCACAAGGGTCCATCCGTCGTCTTCAAGACGACGGATGATCTCCTTGACGGTCGTCGGCATGGATCACGAGCACCCCGTCGTGCTGCCGCACGTGTCGCACTTGAGGCACGTGCCGTTCCGCACCAACGTGAAATTCCCGCACTCCGGGCACGCTTCGCCGACATAGCCTTTCATCCGCGCTTCAGCGCGCCGTTCGGCGGCCTGCTCTGAGGCGGGCGCAAACCCCACGCCGCCCATCGTCAAGGGCGCAGGCTCGGCGAGGTCCCCCTTCAGCGCGGTCGCGCCCCGGACAAGCCCATGCGCCGAGAGGCCGCCGACCGCCTTGATCGTGGGGGCCTCGCCGCCGGTCGCGCCGCGCACCAGCATCAGCTTGTCGCCGGGCTTCGAGCGCAAAAGGCCGTTGGAGATGACCGCGGCCGCAGCCGGGCCGGCCGAAGGCGCCTTGTCCTGGCCGACGCCGCCGCCGAGCACGGTCGCGCCGATGTCCTCGGGGGCGACATGGGCGAGGTCGTCGCGGCCGAGATAGGAGATGGCGAGCTCGCGGAAGATGTAGTCGAGGATCGAGGTCGCGTTCTTGATCGCGTCGTTGCCCTGGACGAAGCCCGCGGGCTCGAAGCGGGTGAAGGTGAAGGCCTCCACATATTCCTCGAGCGGCACGCCATATTGCAGGCCGAGCGAAATCGCGATGGCGAAATTGTTCATCAGACTCCGGAAGGCCGCGCCTTCTTTGTGCATGTCGATGAAAATCTCGCCCAGGCGCCCGTCCTGGTACTCGCCGGTGCGCAGATAGACCTTGTGCCCGCCGACCACCGCCTTCTGGGTGTAGCCCTTGCGGCGGTCGGGCAGTTTTTCGCGCTCGCGCGTGCGCTCGACCCGCTCGATCACCCGCTCGACGATCTTTTCCGCGACCTGCGCCGCCCGCGCGGGGGCGGTCGCGGCGATCAACGTCTCCAGCGCCTCCTCTTCCTCGTCGTCGCTCTCGACGAGCTGCGAGTTCAAGGGCTGCGACAGCTTCGAGCCGTCGCGGTAGAGCGCGTTCGCCTTGAGGCCGAGCCGCCAGCTGAGCATGTAGGCGTCCTTGCAGTCCTCGACAGTGGCGTCGTTCGGCATGTTGATGGTCTTCGAGATCGCTCCGGTGATGAACGGCTGGGCGGCGGCCATCATGCGGATGTGGCTCTCGACCGAGAGATAGCGCTTGCCCGTGCGGCCGCACGGATTGGCGCAGTCGAACACCGGATAATGCTCCAGTTTGAGATGAGGCGCGCCCTCCAACGTCATGGCGCCGCAAGCATAAATGTTGGCGGCCTCGATCTCGGCCCGGGAGAAGCCGAGCGCCGAGAGGAGGTCGAAGCCGGGCGCCTCAGTGCGTTCGGCCGGGATCTTCAGCGCCCCGCTCAAGGTCTCGGCCCCGAGCGTCCACTTGTTGAAGACGAAGCGGATGTCGAAGGCGCCCTTGAGCGCCGCCTCGACTTTTTCGATCGCCGCCTCCGGCAAGCCCTTGGCGCGCAAGGCGGAATGGTTGATGCCCGGCGCATGCGCCAGCGTCGCTCGGCCGACCGCGTAGGCGACGATGTCCGAGATCGTCTTCTCGTCGTAGCCGAGGGCGCGGAGCGCGCTCGGAACCGCCTGGTTGATGATCTTGAAATAGCCGCCGCCGGCGAGCTTCTTGAACTTGACGAGGGCGAAGTCGGGCTCGATGCCGGTCGTGTCGCAATCCATCACGAGGCCGATCGTGCCGGTCGGGGCGACGACGGAGACCTGCGCGTTGCGAAACCCATGCGCCCGCCCCAGCGCCAGCGCCGCGCTCCAGGCCGCCCGCGCCGCCTCGCCGAGATGGGCGAAGGCCGGACCCGCCTTCATGAGCGAGGCGTGGTCGAGCGGGGTCGGGGCGATCGAGAGGCTCTCGTAGCCGGCGGCCTCGCCGTCGGCGGCGCGCTTGTGGTTGCGGATGACCCTCAGCATCGCCTCGGCGTTGGCCTTGTGCCCCGGAAAGGCCCCGCTTCTGGCGGCGATCTCGGCCGAGGTCGCATAGGCGCGGCCGGTGAGGACCGCGGAGAGCGCACCGCAGATCGCCCGGCCTTCGTCGCTGTCATAAGGGATGCCGCAGGACATCAGGAGCCCGCCGATATTGGCGTAGCCGAGGCCGAGCGTGCGGTAGTCGTAGGAGAGGCGCGCGATCTCCTTCGAGGGAAACTGCGCCATCGCGACCGAGATTTCCAGCGTCAGCGTCCAGAGTTTTACGGCATGCTCGTAAGCTGCGATATCAAAGGCTTTGGTCTCGGGGCTCAGAAACTGCAGGAGGTTCAGCGAGGCCAGATTGCACGCCGTGTCGTCGAGGAACATATATTCCGAGCACGGATTGGAGGCGCGGATCGGCCCAGACCCCGGGCAGGTGTGCCAGTCGTTGATGGTGGTGTGGTACTGGACGCCGGGGTCGGCCGACGCCCAGGCGGCATAGCCGATCTTCTCCCATAAGGTCCGGGCTTTCAGCGTCTTCGCGGGCTTGCCGTCGAGGCGGCGGGTGAGCGTCCAGTCGCCGTCGGTCTCGACCGCATGCAGGAACGCGTCGGTGACCCGCACCGAATTGTTGGAGTTCTGGCCCGAGACGGTGAGGTAGGCCTCGGACTCCCAATCGGTGTCGTACGCATCGAAGTCGAGGCTCGTATAGCCCTGGCGGGCGTACTGGATGATGCGGCTGACGATGCCGTCGGGCACGTCGTTCCTGCGCGCGGCCTTCACTTCGCGCTTCAAGGCCGGGTTCTTCTCGACGTTGAAGCAGTCGTCGCCCGAGCCCTCGCAGTTGACGCAGGCTTTTAGGATCGACTTGAGATGGCGCTTGACCAGCTTGGAGCCGGCCGCGAGCGCGGCGACCTTCTGCTCCTCCTTCACCTTCCAGTCGATATAGGCCTCGATGTCGGGGTGATCGACGTCGACGACGACCATCTTGGCGGCGCGCCGCGTGGTGCCGCCTGACTTGATCGCGCCCGCCGCCCGGTCGCCGATCTTGAGGAACGACATGAGGCCGGAGGAGCGGCCCCCGCCCGAGAGCTTCTCGTTTTCCCCGCGCAGCGCCGAGAAATTGGAGCCGGTGCCGGAGCCGTATTTGAAGAGGCGCGCCTCCCGCACCCAGAGATCCATGATGCCGCCCTCGTTGACGAGGTCGTCGGCGACCGACTGGATGAAGCAGGCATGCGGCTGGGGATGCTCGTAGGCCGACTTGGACTTCGCCAGCTTGCCGGTCTCGAAGTCGACATAATAGTGGCCTTGGCTCGGCCCGTCGACGCCGTAGGCCCAGTAGAGGCCGGTGTTGAACCATTGCGGGGAGTTGGGCGCGGCGATCTGGCGCGCGAGCATGAAGCGCATCTCGTCGCAATAGGCTTGGGCGTCCTCCGGCCCATCGAAATAGCCGGCCTTCCAGCCCCAATAGGCCCAGGCGCCGGCGAGCCGGTCGAACACCTGTTTGGCGGACATTTCAGAGACGTAGCGCTCGGCCTTGGGAAGCTGCTCGAGCGACTCCTCGTCTGGGACGGACCGCCAAAGGAACGACGGGACGCCGTTCTCCTCGATCCTCTTGAGGCGCGCGGGCACGCCGGCCTTGCGGAAATATTTCTGCGCCAGCACGTCGGCGGCGACCTGGCTCCAGGCGGCCGGAACCTCGATGGGGTCGAGCGAGAAGACGACCGAGCCGTCCGGATTGCGGATCTCGCTCCGGGTGGTCGCGAAGGCGATCATGTCATAGGGCGAATCGCCCGGTTGTGTGAAGTGCCGCTCGATCCGCATCGTTTCGCTCTCGATCCTCGTCATGGCGATCTGCCCCCGCGGGCGCGCCTACCCTCGATCTCAAACGCGAAGCCCCGCGCCCCGCGTTCCGTTCCCAAAAAATGTCTTCGCCCCGGTCGCGCGGACGCGCGCCGTCCGGCGCCAACGCTGCCGCCCCGATATGCCCGATTCTCTGTCTCTGACGCGTCCGGCGGCGCGCTTTAGGTGCCCCGGCCGACGGTCCCGCAAACCGCGCCCGACGCTGGCCTTAGCGACCCCGCCGGCCCGCGTCCCCAGGCCGACTCGAAGATTACGACTGTGTGACGGGAGCGTCAATGGCTTGTTACCGACCGCCCCCTCAGATACTAGATATTGTGGATAAATACGTATAACGCCGAGTTAACGCAAGGGCGGATCGACAACATCATCCGAGTTGGCGGCGGCGCGCAAGGGCGAAGCGAGGCTTTTTGACGCAAAGATCAGCTGGACAGGCAAGGCTCGCCTCGCCATAGTCCCGCGCGCCCGCCCGCGGCGAGATCTCAATGACAGCGGCTTTCGACGGATGAAGCAGTTTCTTCTGCGGTTCTTCACCTGGTGGAACGGGGCGACCCTCAACACCCTGTTCTACACCCGCCGTCACGGCGAGCTGGTCGGCCATGACCAGTTCGGCAACGCCTACTATCGCTCGCGCGGCGGCAAGATCGACCCGGCGCTCGGCTTCGAGCGGCGATGGGTCATCTACAACGGAGTTTCCGAGGCCTCGATGACGCCGCCGGGCTGGAACGGCTGGCTGCACCACACCGTCGACGTTCCGCCGTCCGAGGAAGACTACAAGCCCCATCCGTGGGAGCTGCCCCATATGGGCAACCCGACCGGCACCCCGGCCGCCATTCGCCCCAAGGGCTCCACGCTGCGCCACGGCCCGCGCCAGCCGACCGACGGCGACTACGAGGCCTGGAGCCCGGGCGCCTGAGCGCCGCCTTCATTCCGCCGCCCTTCATCGGCAGATCGGCCCGCATGCGTTTTGTCAACACTGTCGCCGCGCTCGGATGGCGCCTCTCTAGCGCCCCGGCGCGCCGCAGGACGGCGCTCTTTTGCGCGCTCGGCCTCATCTCCGCGCCGGCTCACGCCGACAAGATCAGCAATCCGATCGCGGTGTTCGACGGGCTCGACAAGATCACCGGCCGAATCATCACCTTCGAAGTCGGGATCAACGAGACGGTGCAGTTCGGCACGCTGCAGATCACGCCGCGCATCTGCTATTCGCGCCCGCCGACCGAAGCGCCGCAGACCGACGCTTTCGCCCAAGTCGACGAGATCGACGACAAGAAGCAGGAAAAGAGGATCTTTTCCGGCTGGATGTTCGCCGCCAGCCCGGGCCTGCACGGCGTCGAGCATCCGATCTACGATGTCTGGCTGACCGACTGCAAAGGCGGCACGACGATCATCCACGAGGCCCCCGAGGTCGAGGCTTCGGCGCCCGACGCCGACAATCCCGACGCGACGACCGACGCCATCGCGCCACAACCGCCCCAGGCCGCCCAGCCGCAGCAGCAGAAGAAGCGGGTCAGGCCGAAGTCCCCGACCGTCGTCGAAGCGCCTCTCCCGGCGCCGGACAACGCCCCCCTCGATCTCGGCACGGCGCCGGGATATTCGGGCAACGCGCGAGGACGGTAGCCCATCTCCTGTCGGCGGGGGAAGGCGGCGCAAAACGCGCGCCGACAGACGGGCCGCGCCGAGCGAGGGGGCGTTGTCCGGGGAGGCCGTCTTGCGCTAGCGTTCCCCCAAAACGACAGGGAGGAGCGCCCATGACCGCGATCCGCGGGACCATCAAGCCGACCCGCCGTCCCGGCGAGCTTGGCATCCATTCGCTCGACCGCTTCCGCTTTTCCGCGCCCGACCTCCCAGCCGCGAAGGCGTTCTACGACGAATTCGGGCTCGAGGTCGGCGAGGCGGGCGGCGCGCTGACGGTGAAGACCCACGGCCATCCGCATCTCTGGGGCACGATCGGCGAGGGCCCGCGCAAGAAGCACGGGTTCCTGTCGTTCGGCGCGTTCGAGCACGACCTCGAGCGCTTCGCTGAGCGCCTGCGGGCGCTCGGCGTCAAGCGGCTCGACCCGCCGGCCGGCGTCGACTTCGAACGGGCTCTGGTTTCACGACCACGACGGAAACATGGTCGAGATCAGGGTTGCGGAGAAATCGTCGCCGAACGAAAAGTCGAGCTTCGGAGCCGTCTCCGCGCCGCCCGGCGCGCGCGGAGCGCCGTTTCGGCGCACGGTCGCGCGCGTCCGTCCGCGCCGCCTCTCCCACATCCTTATGTTCACCCGCGACGTCATGAAGGCGATCGAGTTCTATACACGCGCGCTCGGCATGCGGCTGTCCGACCGTTCCGGCGAAGGCATCGCCTTTCTGCACGGCATCCATGGCAGCGACCATCACATGATCGCCTTCGCCCATTCGAACGCGCCCGGCTTCCACCATTTGAGCTGGGACGTTGGCAGCGTCGACGACATCGGCCGAGGCGCGATGCATATGCTCGGCAAGGGCCACAGCCGCGGCTGGGGCCTCGGGCGGCACGTGCTCGGCTCGAACTACTTCCACTATGTCGGCGACCCGTGGGGCAGCTTCTCCGAATATTCGGCCGACATCGACTATGTCCCGGCCGACTGCGACTGGAAGGCCGGCGACCACGCCCCGGAGGACTCCTTCTACGTTTGGGGCCCGAACCCGCCGGAGGATTTTACGCATAACTACGAGGCGTGACGTCGCCTCTCACCTTAAGGTCAACCACGCCGTCCCTGCCGCGAGCGTCGCCAGCGTCAGCGGCAGGCCGACCTTGAAATAGGCCCAGAAGCTGATCGGCGTCCCCTCCGCCCGGGCCTGCTCGGCGACGATAAGATTGGCGACGGAGCCGATGAGGGTGAGGTTGCCGGCCAAGGTCGAGCTCATCGCCACGACGAGCCAAGCCCGGCGCGGATCGCCGAGACTCGGAACGAAGGGTTTCAGCGCCAGAACCGCCGGCACGTTGCTGACGATGTTGGAAAGGACGGCGGTCAAGGCCGACAGGCGCCAGGGAACGTCGAGCCCGAAGCTTTTGGCCAAAGCGACGCGGTCGGGCGTCAGGAGCGCCCGCTCCGCGCCCGCGACGACGACGAAGAGGCCGGCGAACAGGATCAGCAGCGGACCGTCGATTTCGCGATAGATCCGCCTCGGCTTGATGGCGCGGGTGACCAGCAGAAACGCGCCGCCGAGCACCGCCGCCTTCGCGGGCGCGACGCCCGAGAAGAAGGCGACGGCGAGCGCAACGCAGACGAGGCTCGCCTTGACGACCTGACCCATGTGGGTGTGGCCGCGAACAAGACGCGGCGTGAATTCCTCCTCGAAGGCGAATTCGTCCCGGTAGACGAGCCGTACCGTCGCGACGACCGCAATAAGCCCGAAGGCGGCGACGGGCGCGAGCGAAGCCGAAAAGGCGGGATGGGAAATGCCTGAATAGGCGCCGATCACCATGTTCTGCGGATTGCCGGTGATCGTCGCGACGCTTCCGCAATTGGAGGCGGTGGCGGTGGCGACGAGATAGGGCAGCGGACTGCGCCCCAGCGCCCGCATCACGCGCAGGACGATCGGCGCCATGACGAGGCAGATCGCGTCGTTGACCAGGAAGGCCGAGAGCGCCCCGGCGAGAACCGTCACGGTGATCAGTAACACGAACGGGCGGTGGGCGTGCTCGATGGCGAGAGCCCCGAGCGCGCGGAAGGCCCCCGAGACCTCGAGAGGCGACCACGATCATCATGCCGAGGAGCAGCGCGATCGCATTGAAGTCGATCGCGCGGACAGCGTCGTCGAGGCTGAGCGGCCCCAGCGCGATCATCGCCGCCCCGCCGAGAAAGGCGATGCCGGCGCGGTCGAGCCGCAGCCCCGGGATGCGGCCGACCGCAAGGCCGGCGTAGGTCAGCGCGAGAATGGCGAGCGCGGCGATGCTGGTCGGATTCATGCGCCCGGCGCTCCTGCGACGGCCGTCGTCATGGCGCGCGCGTCAGGCTCGTTCGTCCCGCGTTTCGGGCATGAACAGTAATAAAGGGACAAGCCGGCGAGCTTTGACAGTGTCGCCAGGGCCCGACGGCGGCTCGATGAACTCGCCTCGGTCGGAACGCGGTCCGCGCGAATTCGTTCCGCCTCGTTTTCCGTCGGCGATCGCGGGAAGCAAAAAGGGCCGCCACGCGGACGGCCCCTTTTTCGCGCGCCTCCGGCGAGACTCAGGTGGTGATCACCGCCCGCCGCGCCGGGCGCCGACCGGACAGCGCCGCGGTCAGTCCGGCGAACGCGATCAGGATGAACGCCCACTTCGAACCTTCGGAACCGGCGTCGGCCGCTTCGTCGACGCCGGTCAGACTCACGGCTTGCCGCTCCATCCAATTGTCCCACGAAGAATTGCGTAACAATTTCAATGATCGCGTCGCGCCGGCTGCCTTCCGGGGAGAGGAAGGGCCAAAAGTTCGCCGGCGCCGCCGAATCGCCGCCATGGGGCCTTGGGACTGGTTTCGCCGCCCGCTGGCGTTCCCGCGCCGGCGCCGTGATACTGTCGCCGCTTTCGGAGGCTTCGCGATGTCCCCTGCCCTTCTTGCCGCCTTCATCGGCGTAACGGCGTTGCTGATGCTGATCCCCGGTCCCAACGTAGCGCTCATCGTCGCCAACAGCCTGACCTTCGGCGTGCGCGCAGGCTTGCTGACGGTCGCGGGAACGAGCGCGGCGATGGTCGCGCAGCT
The DNA here is from genome assembly GCA_963805295.1 of uncultured Alphaproteobacteria bacterium. GTDB lineage: Bacteria > Pseudomonadota > Alphaproteobacteria > Rhizobiales > Beijerinckiaceae > Roseiarcus. The sequence goes on from CAWDTW010000096.1 coordinate 80,725, forward strand.
GACGGTCGCCTCGCTCGGCGTGGCGGCGCTCCTCGGCGCGCTGGCCGAGGCCTTCGAGATCCTGCGCTGGCTCGGCGCCGCCTATCTCGTCTGGCTCGCGATTCGCGCTTGGCGCGCGCCGGCCGACGACCTCTCGGAAACGCGCGCGGTCTCTCCGGGGAAAACCTTCGGCCGGGGCTTTCTCGTCTCGCTGACCAATCCGAAGACGCTCGCCTTCTACGCCGCCTTCCTGCCCCAGTTCCTCGACCCGGCCGGGCCGCTCGGGCGCCAGATGGCGTTGCTCAGCGTCGCCTTCGTCACGACCGCGCTCGTCGTCGACGGCGGCTGGGCAGTGGTGGCGGGGCGCGCGCGCCGCGTCCTCGCCGGCTTCGGGCGGGCGCGCAACCGGCTCACCGGCGCGGTTTTGGTCGGCGCGGCGCTGGGGCTCGCTCTGGCGAGGCGGTAGCGAGAATCGGCGACCCTCGATGGCGGCCCCGCGCGCCGAGTGCTAAACACGGCGCCGTCCCCCGTTCCAAGGCCCCCATGCGCAAGCGCGCGGACATCGTTCTGGTCGAGCGCGGCGTCTTTGCCAGCCGCGCGCGGGCGCAGGCGGCGATCGCGGCGGGGCTCGTGCGCGTCGGCGGCGTCGCGCTGCGAAAACCCTCCGAGGAGATCGCGGAGAGCGCGGCGATCGAAGCCGAGGCGCCCCACCCATACGCCTCGCGAGGGGGCGTGAAGCTCGCCGCGGGCCTCGACGCTTTCGGCCTCGATCCGACCGGTCTTGTGTGCCTCGACGTCGGGGCCTCGACCGGCGGCTTCACCGATGTTCTGCTCAGACGCGGCGCGCGCCATGTGGTCGCGGTCGACGTCGGCCGCGGCCAGCTCGACCCGCGCCTCGCGGCGGACCCGCGCGTCCGCTCGTTCGAAGGCCTCGACGCGCGCGCCATTCCGGCGGACGCAATCGGCAAGGCGCCGGACGCGATCGTCTGCGACGTGAGCTTCATCTCGCAGCGGCTCGTCTTGCCCCATGTGCCTGAAGCTCGCGGCGCGCCCGGCGTGGCTCGTGAGCCTCGTCAAGCCGCAGTTCGAGGTCGGCCCGGCCGAGATCGTCAAGGGGCGCGTCAGGAGCGAAAAGGCGCTCGAGCGCGCCTGCGACGACGTTCGCGCATGCGTCGAGGCGCAGGGCTGGAAAATTCTCGGCTTGATCCCCTCGCCGGCGCCAGGCGGCGGCGGCGCCAGGGAATTCCTGATCGCGGCGCGCAATGGCTGAAGCGCCGGAAGAGCTGACCATCGTCGCCCTCGATGCGCATGGGCGGGGCGTCGCGGAAGGGGGCGCGATCGTTCCCGGCGCATTGCCCGGCGAGCGCGCCCGGGTTCGGCTTGTCGGCCGTCGCGCCGAACGCGTCGACATCGAGCGCCCGAGCCCGGCGCGGGCGACGCCGTCCTGTCGGTGGTTCGGGACCTGCGGCGGCTGTGCCGCGCAGCACATGTCCGAAGCGCTTTATCGCGAGTGGAAGCGCGGCCTCGTCGTCGAAGCGCTGAAGCGCGCGCATGTCGAGGCGGACGTCGCCCCGCTCATCGACGCGCACGGCGCAGGGCGGCGGCGCGCGACCTTTCACGCACGCTTTCCCCATGGCGCGCCGGACGAGGTCGGCTTCATGCGCGCGCGCTCGCACGACGTCGTCTCCATCGACGCCTGCCCGCTGTTTGCCCCCGCGATGGCGGGCGCGGTCGAGGCCGCGCGGGCGCTGGCCGGCGATCTGAGGGGCTTGAGCAAGCCGCTCGACATCGGCGCGACCGCCACGCTCGAAGGCCTCGACGTCGACCTGCGCGGGCCAGGGCCCCTCACGCTGACGGAGACCCGAAAGATCGCGCGCACGGCCGAGCGGCTCGACCTCGCGCGCGTCTCCAATCACGGCGCGGTCGTGATCGAGCGCCGCCTGCCTCGCGTCGCGTTCGGGGAGGCTTTCGTCACGCTTCCGCCCGGCGGCTTTCTGCAGGCGACCGAGGCGGGCGAGACCTTCCTCGCCGAATTCGCCGAGGCGGCGTTCAAGGACGCGAGAAAAGTCGCGGATCTCTTTTGCGGCGCGGGCGCTTTCGCGCTGCGCCTCGCCCGACGGCGCGAAGTCTTCGCCGCGGACTCCGACGCCGCCGCAATTCACGCGCTCGAACGCGGGGCCGCGGCGCAGGGGGTAAGCCGGCTCGTCGCCGAGACCCGCGATCTTTTCCGCCGTCCGCTGCGCGCCGAAGAGCTGGCGTCGTTCGACGGCGCCCTCATCGATCCGCCGCGCGCGGGCGCGGAGGCCCAGGCGCTCGAGTTCGCCGCGAGCCCCCTGCCGCTCGTCGTCGCCGTCTCCTGCAACGCGACGACTTTCGCCCGCGACGCGCGCATCCTCGTCGGCGGCGGCTTCCGCATCGAGACGGTCGTCCCGCTTGACCAGTTCCGCTTTTCCCCGCATGTCGAAATCGCCGCCGTCTTTCGCCGTCCGCGGGTAAAGCCGCGCAGGCGGAGGATCCTCGGTTGAACGCACGGCGCGACGCAGTCCTCGACGCTCTGGCGACCATCGTCGGCTCGCGCCATGTGCTGACCGACCCTGGCCTCTTCGTCGGCGCGCTCGTCGAGCCGCGCGGCCTCTATCAGGGCAAGGCGCGGGCCCTCATACGGCCGGGTTCGACGGCCGAGGTCGCCAGGATCGCCGCCTTGTGCAACGAGGCGCGGATCGGGATGGTGCCGCAGGGCGGCAACACCGGGCTCGTCGGCGGCCAGACGCCGGACGCAAGCGGCGACGAGATCATCCTCTCGACCCAGCGGCTGAGAGCGATCCGCGAGGTCGACGCCCATGCCGACGTGATGATCTGCGAAGCCGGCGTGACGCTCGCCGAGGCGCAGGCCGCCGCGCTCGCCGCCGACCGGCTGTTTCCGCTGTCGCTCGCGGCCGAGGGGACCTGCACCGTCGGCGGAAACGTCTCGACCAACGCCGGCGGCGTGACGGTCATCGCCTACGGCGCCGCGCGCGATCTCGTCACCGGCGTCGAGGCGGTTCTGGCCGACGGTCGGATCGTCAACGCGCTGAGCAAGCTGAAAAAGGACAACACTGGCTACGACGTCAAAGGCCTGTTCGTCGGCTCGGAGGGGACGCTCGGAATTGTCACCGCGGCGTCGCTACGGCTCTTCCCCAACCCCCGCGCGCGCGCCACCGCCTTCGTCGGGCTCGCAAGCCCCGAGCAGGCGCTGGCGCTGTTGCGGCTCGCGCGCGAGCGGCTTGGGGCCGGCGTGACGAGCTTCGAGCTCATCGCGCGCATGGCCTACGACATCACGGTCGAGCACGGCCTCGCGCGCGCGCCGCTCGCAGGCGCGCACGCCTGGTACGTGCTGATGGAGGCTTCCTCGCAGATCCCGGAGGGGCTCGAGGAGGCTTTCGCCGGCGCGCTCGAGGCGGCGTTCGAGAGCGGGATCATCGAGGACGCCGCGATCGCCGCCTCGCTCGACCAGCGGAACGAATTCTGGAAGCTGCGCGAAGCCATTCCCGAGGCGCAAGTTCGAGAAGGCGGCTCGATCAAGCACGACGTGTCGGTCGGGGTCGGCGACGTGCCCGTGCTCCTCGACGAGGCGACGCAGGCGGTCGAAGCGTTCGAGCCGGGGGCCCGCGTGGTCGCCTTCGGCCATCTCGGCGACGGCAACATTCACTTCAACGTGTCGCAGCCGATCGGGGCGGACACGGCCGGATTCCTCGGCCGCTGGGACGCGATGAACGCGATCGTGCACGCCATCGTCGCGCGGATGGGCGGCTCGTTCTCCGCCGAGCACGGCGTCGGGCGGCTCAAGCGCGACCTGCTGGCCCGAACCAAGGACCCGGCGTCGCTCGCGGTGATGCGTCAGATCAAGGCGGCGCTCGACCCGAACGGCGTGATGAATCCGGGCAAGGTGTTGTGACCCGCAGGAAAAGCGCGGCCGAGCCGCCCCCGGAAAGTCCGCCCCGCAGGCGGCCTTTTTGATTCGCGGCGCCGGTTTCCGCCTCTCGACGCGACGGCCTGCCTCATGGCGCAAAGCGTTGCGGAGGGCTATCTTTCTTTCAGCGCCGCGATTCGGCGCGCAATTCCCGACGCGGAGCGGCTCGCCGCCGGCGGGCCCGAGCGAAGGCGAGTGAAGGATTGATTGCCGTGACGCGGCGCAGCGGATTCGCCGCTTTGCTCATTGTCCTTGGCCTGGCTTTTCATGGCGCAACGCCGGCCGCCGCCTGCGCGCCCAAAAGCTTCGACGGCGCGAATTTCACCGTCTGCGCCTTCGACCCCCGCCACGACGACATCCGCCTTTTCTGGAAAGGGGCGGACGATCGGCCCTACGGCTCGTTCGCGACGCTCGCCGAGGCGCTGAAGGCGAAGGGCCGGCAACTGACCTTCGCGATGAACGCCGGCATGTTCGGGGAGGACCAGTCGCCCGTCGGGCTCTACGTCGAGAAGAGCCGAAAGCTCCACGACGCCGATACGCGCGGCGGGACGACCAATTTCCACATGAAGCCGAACGGCGTGTTCTGGATCGGCGACGGCGCCGCCGGCGTCACCGAAACCGGCCGTTATCTCGCCAGTCCGCCCGCCGCGCGCTACGCCACCCAGTCGGGGCCGATGCTGATCGTCGACGGCAAAATCCATCCCAAGATCCTGCCGAACGGCACCTCGGAAAAGATCCGCAACGGCGTCGGGATCTCGGACTCGGGCGCGGTCGTGTTCGCCATCGCCGAAGAGCCGGTGACCTTCGACGCCTTCGCGCGCCTCTTCCGCGACGGGCTCGGCTGCCAGAACGCCCTCTTCCTCGACGGCTCGGTCTCCTCGCTCTACGCCCCCGAACTCAAGCGCGACGACGAACTCGAGCCGATCGGGCCGATCGTCGGGGTGGTGCGGCCGGAGGCGGTGGGCAGCACGCAGTAGGGGAATGCGGGTGGCGAGTGGCGAGAAGAGAAAGCGCTGACGGCGAAAAACTGACGCTTGGGTCGTGCGCCGGCGCAAACTTTACGACGTCGGCAGGGAAGCGCTGACGGCGCCCATGAAAGCCGAATGCGTAGCGCGCGAGGTCGCTTAGTTCGGCTGACGACGGCCGCGATTCCGCAAGAACATTTCGAAGGCTTGCAGCGTGGCGGCGGACACATAATGCTCGATGCCTTCGGCGTCGGCTTCCGCCGCCTCGCGCGGAGCCCCGACCGCCATGAGCAGTTCGACGACCAGTCTATGGCGTTGACTCGCGCTTTTGGCCATCGCAGCGCCTGTCTCGGTCAAAAATATTCCGCGATAGGGCCGCGCCGTCACCAGGCCCTCGCGCTTCAATCGAGCAATGGTCTTGCTGGCGGTCGGGTGGGTCACGCCAAGTCGCCGCGCGATATCGGTCGTGCGCGCTTCGCCGTTGACCGCGATCAGATCGGCGATCAGCTCGGTGTAGTCCTCGAGCATCGACGCCGATCGCGCCGTACGCGCTCTGCTGAACCGATCAGCGTAAACGGGATCGGCGGCGCCTTCCGGGTCGTCGAGCCCCAGACCGCCTGTGCGCTTCTTGGCGACCATACGCCTCCTTCTCGTCGCGGCAACGGCGCGTCGCCCGCCGGACGAATGTGTGAACCCCGCTTTTAAAATACAGCCGTGGCTGCAAACTGCAACCATGATTTCTAGTTGGTGATTGCATGCTTGGCGCTGTTTCGCAGGCAATTGACAAAGCCGTAGCATTGGCTGTATTCTGCAGGATAGGCGTTACAACATAGCGGAAACGTGGGTAAAGTCCGATGAGCTACGCGGGGACGCGAACAGGAATGACGGATCGAACCGTCGAGGCGATACGCGAGGTGTTGGCCGGGAAGGCGCGCCGATTCAGCCCGTTGCTGTTCGCCGGTCCTGCCGTGATCGCGTCGATCGCGTATATGGATCCGGGCAATTTTGCGACCAACATTCAGGCCGGCGCGAAATACGGCTATGCGCTGCTGTGGGTCGTGTTGATGGCGAACGTCATCGCCATGCTGTTCCAGGCGCTTTCGGCCAAGCTCGGCATCGTTACGGGGCGCAACCTGGCCGAAATGTGCCGCGAGCAATTTCCGCAGCCCGTCGTTTACGCTCTGTGGATCGTCAGCGAAGTGGCGGCGATGGCGACCGACCTTGCCGAATTCCTCGGCGGCGCCATCGGCCTATCGCTGCTCTTGCACATTTCGCTCGTCGCCGGCATGGGCGTCACCGCCGTGCTGACCTACGGCATTCTGATGTTCGAGGCGCGCGGGTTTCGGCCGATCGAAATCATCATCGGCGCCTTGGTCGCGGCGATCGCGCTTTGCTATCATCGCCGAGATGTTCATCGCGCCGGTTGACTGGGGCGCGGCGGCCTTCGGCAGCGTCGTGCCGCAATTGCCGGACGCCGGCGCCTTGACGATCGCGGTCGGCATCGTCGGCGCCACCATCATGCCGCATGCGATCTTCCTGCATTCCGGCCTCACCCAGAACCGGGCGCCCGCGCGCGACGACAACGAAAGACGCCAGTTGCTGCGATTCTCGAATATCGAGGTTCTGATCGCCCTCGCGGTCGCGGGTCTCGTCAACATGGCGATGGTGATCATGGCCGCGAGCGCGTTCCACGAGGGCCACAGCGACGTCGCCGAAATCGAGACCGCCTATTCAACGCTGACGCCGCTCTTGGGCGCGGGCGCGGCGGGCGCGTTCCTCACGGCGTTGCTGGCGTCGGGGCTCTCGAGCTCGGCGGTCGGCACGATGGCCGGCCAGATGATCATGCAGGGTTTTGTCGGCTTCCGCATCCCGATCATCGTGCGTCGCCTGGTGACGATGATTCCCGCCTTCATCGTCGTATGGCTCGGCGTCAATTCGACCAACGCGCTGGTTATCAGCCAGGTGGTCCTGAGCTTCGCCCTGCCGGCGCCGGTCATTGCGCTGCTGATGTTCACGCGACGCAAGGACATCATGGGCGACTTCGCCAACAGCCGGCTGACGAACATCGCGGCGATGTTCGGAACAGTCGTGATCCTCGCGCTTAACGTCATCCTGCTATTGCAAACATTTGGCGTGGACATTCCGGGCCTGCCGAGCAGCTGAGGGGCCGCGCCGCCGACTGGGCGCTACGCGACCCGGTTGGGGCCGATGCTGATCGTCGACGGCAGGATCGGAGGCGGTGTGGGGGGAGCAGCCCGTAAGCGCGATTGGCGAATGGGGAATGGATGAGGCTTCCGCCATTCGCCACTCCCTATTCGCCGCTCGCCGCCTCACGGAAACAGCCCCCGCGCCTGCTTCGCCTTCATCACCCGCTCGACGCCGATCGCCATCGCCGCCGTGCGATTGGCGACGCCGTCGCGCTTGGCGCGCGCGGCGACCATCCCCCAGCAGCGGTCGAGCGCCCGCTCCAGCCGGTCCATCACCTCGTCCTTCGACCAGAAATACTGCTGCAGATCCTGCACCCACTCGAAATAGCTGACGATCACTCCGCCCGCGTTGCAGAGGATGTCGGGAATGACGAAAATCCGGTCGTTGCGCTCGGCGAGAACCCGGTCGGCCTCCGGCGTCGTCGGGCCGTTCGCCCCCTCGGCGATGACCCGGCAGCGCAGCCGCCGGGCGACCTCGCCGTCGATCACCCGCTCGACGGCGCAGGGTGCGAGAACGTCGCAGGGCTGCTCGAGGAACGAGCGCCCGTCAATGACGGCCTCGCTCGACCACCGGGAGAGGCTCCCGGTCCTTTCGGCATGATCGGCCAGAGCCCGAACCGGCAGGCCCTTGGGATCGTGGTAGGCGACCGTGTGGTCGCTGACGCCGACGATCTTGACCCCGCGCGCCGAGAGCCCCAGCGCCGCATGCGAGCCGACGTTGCCGAAGCCCTGCACGATCGCCGTCGCCCCGACGGGGTCGACGCCCAGCACGTTCAAGGCGCGAACGGCGAGGAAGGCGACGCCGTGGCCAGTCGCCTCGCGCCGCCCCAGCGTGCCGCCCGAGCTGACCGGCTTGCCGGTGACGATCTCGGGCACGGTGATCCCCTGGTACATGGAATAGGTGTCCATGAACCAGGCCATGATCTGCTCGTCGGTGCCCATGTCCGGGGCCATCACGTCGACGCGGGGGCCGACGAAGGGGATCATTTCCTGCATGTAGCGGCGCGACAGGTTCTCGAGCTCGTTGAGGGAGAGCGCGTGCGGATCGACCGCGACGCCGCCCTTGCCGCCGCCGTAGGGAAGATCGGCGAGCGCGCATTTCCAGCTCATCCAGATCGCTAGAGCGGCGATCTCGCCGATGTCGACATTGGCCGCGAAGCGCGTGCCGCCCTTGGCTGGGCCGAGCGTCAGATGATGCTGCACCCGATAGCCGGCGAAGACCTGGGTCGAGCCGTCGTCCATGTGAATCGGGCAGGAGACGACGATGGCGCGCTTGGGGTAGAGGAGGCGGTCCCGCTCGTCCTCGGGGATGGCGAGATGGTCGGCGATGACGTGGAACTGGTCGCGGGCCATCGCGAACACGGGGCCCGAATAAAGGTGCTTCACATGCGTTCTCCCGGAGCTGAACGCGCCTTCTCCGGCGGCGCTCCTTGACGCGCAGCGCCCCGGGCCAATGATATAGCGGGCCGCGGCGTGGATGGCGAACGGTCGTGCGATGTTTGGCTTGACTTCAAGACCCGCCTGACTATTTTGCCGGCCAAAGATGCGCCCGCGGATCCCGCGGGCCTTTTTCCGTTTTCGGCGCCCTCAGCGCCAATCGTTCAAGGACGCCACGATATGGCCAAGGCCGCCTCGCTCAAGATCAAGCTCCTGTCGACCGCCGACACCGGCTATTTCTACGTTACCAAAAAGAACGCCCGCACCAAGACGGAAAAGCTGACCTTCAGGAAATACGACCCGGTCGCGCGCAAGCACGTCGAGTTCAAGGAGACGAAGATCAAGTAAGCCCGCCGTTCGCAAGGCATGGCTTCGAGGGCGCCTGCGGGCGCCCTTTTTGATTCCGAAGGTGCGTCGCCCGCGCGCCGACCTAACCCGGAACCAGAACTGCGGCGGCCAAACTCGCAAGAAGAATCGCCGCCAAAGGCAGCCAGTCCGTCATGACGCTTCGAAACGCGGCGTAGCTGCGGTCGAACAGCGGAGCGACGACGATCGGGTCGAGCAAGACCGCCAGAACCGTAATTGCGGCGGCCCGAGGCAAAGCGCCAAATTCGGGCGCGAGGAGCTTGTGTGCGACCGAAACGAAAAAGGCGATCGCCGGCGCGACGGCCCGATGAACGCGAAGGATGTTCTCGAGAGACCACGCATCGAGCGCGACGATCGTGACTGCCGCCCAAACGCCCCAAGCGACGAGCGCAAGCCCGATCAGAACTCCCCCAATCCATTGATCCCTACCCCTCCAACTGCGCCACGATCCCCGCGATGTCGCCCATCCCCCAGTGCTCGACGATCCGCCCGCCCGCGACGCGGAAGATGTCGCAGGAGGTGAAATGGAGCCGCTTTCCGGTCGGCTCGACGCCGTAATAGAGACCCTCGTGCGTGCCCTCGTAGACGAAGCTCGCCGCGACCCGGCCGCCCTCGGCGACGGTCGTCTCGATCGACACCTTCAGGTCCGGCAGGCCCTTGAGACGCGCGGCGAAGAAGGCCACGGTCGCCGCCTTCGGCGTGACGCCGGCGGGAGGCGGCGGCGCCGCGGCGCTGACCTGATGATTGACGTAGCCTTCGGCGAACAGCGCCGCGAAGGCGTCGATGTCATGGGCGCTGAGCGTTGCTGCGAACCGCTCGGCGATCGAGGCGTCCGCGGTTTCGCGCTCCTGGCGAGAAAACGCCGCCGCCGCCCCGGCGAGCGCGCCGCCGCGCGATCAAGAGTTCTGCGCCGCATGTCGCCTCCTCCTTCCCGGCGCGGATCGCGAAAGGGCCGGTCGCGCCGGCCGACGATGTTCTCGCCCGTTTCGTCGATACGCCAGCGACGCCGGTTCGTTCGCCTGCGGCGCGGGCAGCTTCGAGTAGACCTCGCCCGGGACGATGACGAAAACCAGCGTCGTGGGAACCTCCTTCGGCCCGAACGGCCCCGGGACCGCGTGTCTTGACCGGCGGCAGGCTCTTCAGATAGGCGGCGATCGCCTGGGCGTCGTCCTTCGACAGATTGGCGAGCTCCATATAGGGCATGATCGGCGAAAGCTTGCGCCCGTCCGGCCGGACGCCGGTCGTGAACGCCGTGATGATCTGCTCGGCCGTCCAGTCGCCGAGCCCCGTCTCCTTGTCTGGCGTCAGGTTCCGGCCGAGACGGCGCCGACGCCGGGATGGCGACGCCGACGTCCGAGCCGCCGAGGGTGCGCGAGAAATCCGGCTTGCCGAGAAAGTAGCCGGGCGTGTGACAGTCGTTGCAGCCGGCGATGGTGACGAGATACTTTCCGCGCTCGATTTGGGATCGGCCGCGGAGGCCGCGGCGGTTGCGCCGAGAAACGCGACGGCGGCAGCGGCTATGGCGAGCAAGTGTGGGCTTCGCATGGTTCCCTCCCGAGTTTGGCGTCGTTGTGCGACCCGCCGCGCCTTTCGCGATCGAGCTTCGGACATTAGTGCACGAAGCCCGATTCGGGGCAAATCGGCGGTTGGCTTGCGGCGCCGCGGCCTGCGCCTCCCTCCGGCGGTCGGCGACCGCCCCTCCTCCGGGACCTGATCGGGGTCGGCCGGATCGGCGCCGCGCCTGGCGTCGCAGTTTGAAATTTGACTCTCGGCGAGAAGCGGCCGCTCCGGCGCATCCTTGATTTTTCCCATGTGGCGCTCTATCTTATCCCAGTTGGTTGAGGACGATAGCATGCTGCCGAACTACGACGCGAAAGCCGTCGCCGAGGTCATGGGCCTTGCCTTTGTGCGAGGGTTGGAGGGCGAAGCGAAGAGAGAACAGAATAAGTCAGTTTCCTCCAAAGTCGACGACGACTTCGTCATTCACGTCGACGACGAGCTCATGCTCGTCGTCGAACTCAAGGCGAAGAGCGCCTTGGCCTTGTTTGCTAAATCCAAGACCTTCGGCAGGCGCCTCTCGCAATTCAAAAGCCATCTGGTGTCATCGCCTTCCCCCGTCTTCATCGAGAAGGCGGTCGAGAGCGGCCTTCCCCGCAAAGCTCTCCGGCGCGTTGCGGAATTGATTGCGGGGGGCGACAAGACGAAGATCTCCGCCTTGGAATGGGGAGTGGTCCCGAAGACGACCCTCGAGCGTCGCGAGAGCAAGCTCTCGCTTCAGGAGAGCGAGCGAACGGAGCGTATCGCACGAATCTTTGTGCACGCGCGCCGAGCCCTCGGTACGGAGGCTGAGGCGCGCGAGTTCATGACGACTCCGCACCCCGAACTCGACGGGCGCAGCCCGATCGACGCCGCGAAAACGGATCTCGGCGCCCGCCGCACCGAGCAGATTCTCAAACGCGCTCGAATTCGGCCTGGCGCTCTAGACCTTGCCCCTTCGGCTCTGGCGCATCGCTGCCGGCTCCCACCCCGTCTGGTCCGGGGAGGGCGCCCGCCTGTTTGGCCAGCGCTGGAATCCGCCGGGCTTTGCGGTGATTTACACCGGAACGAGCTTCGCCGTCTGTTTGGTCGAGCTTCTCGTGCATGCCAATCGCAAGTCGCCTCCAAGCGCCGCGCGATTTGTCGAAGCCATCGTCCCCGACGACGTTTCTCGCGAGATGTTCGTTCCCGCCTCCCACCCCGGTTGGGACGACCTGCGCGATATGTCGGTCGCCCAGGCCTTCGGCCGGGACTGGATTCAAAACCGAAGGTCCGCTCTGCTCGTTGTTCCTTCCGTCGTCACTGCCGGGCGCGATACGAACGTCGTTGTCAATCCTGACCACCCCGACGCGGCGCGGATTTCGATAGGACCGGAGACAGCTGTCGCCCTTGATCGACGGCTCTTTGGGCCGTGACTCGTTGATTGGCGCGGGAAAGGCGCGAGCAGTCGCCTCCGCTACCGCCCCTCCTTCGGCGCCTGATCGGCATCGGCTGGATCGGCGCCGTGCGAGGTCACATGGCCGGGGCGCAGCAGCCGGTCGTCGCGCGCCTCGCGCGGCGCCGGGCGACCATGGGCGATCCTGCAAGGACGAGCGGTCGCTCGCCATCGCAAAGCCCGCTTCGTCGCTCCAGGTCAGGCCGACCGCGCCCGTGCGCGCGAGCGTTTTTTCGTCGAGCACGAACTTCGCCTTGCAAGCCGCGGGCGCGGTGAGGGCGCTGACGATCACTTCCGCCCGCTCGCAATCCTCGTCGAAGGCCAGCGGATCGAGGACGATGCTCAAGGACTCGCCTTCGGGAAGGGCCGCCACGCAACCCAGCCGGTCGCAGGGCGCGTCCGCGTCGCGCGCGGCCGCCGGATCGCGCCCGTCGCCGTCGGCCGCAAGCCACTGCTCGGCGGCGAACGCGTTGACGCGTTTGCCGGCGATCTGCAACCGGCCGTCGGCGTCGCGCACAGCCGCCAGGTCGCCCGACGGCGCGACGATGACGTCGTAGCGCACCCCCTGGGTCGCGCCGATCAGGCCGACGATCGCGAAAGGGATGGCGCTCGAGCGAAACGTCCAGGTCCGCCAGATCGTCGCGCTCATGACGCCGAGCGCGAGAAACGGCAGGGCATAGGGCGCGAAGGCCCGCAAGTGCAGGGTCGAGCCCGGCGCCTCGGCGATGAAGCGCGCGCACATGAGAATGAATTTGATCCCCGTCCCGACATAGAGCCAGACCGGCGCGTCGAGTCCGAGCGGATAGAGCGCGGCGCCGACGAGCGCGCCGGGCACCGCGAAGAATTCGATGACGCTCAAGGTCAGCGGATTGCCGATCAGCACGTAGGGACTGAGATCGTGGAAGTGATAGGCCATGAACGAGGCGGTCGCGCCGGTCGCGCAGGCGGTCGCGAAGAGGAGCGCGACCGGGCGGTGGAGGAGGTCGGCGACGAAGTCCGCGGGGCGCTGCGCCCCGTTGGGGCAGATAGGGATCGGGGTCGCTCTCCAGGCGCAAGAGCCGCGCCTCCATCACCGCGACCAGCGCCGCCACCGCCGCGAAAGACAGCTGGAAGCTGACGCCGAGGATCGCTTCCGGTTCGATGGCGACGACGGCGAAGACCGCAAAGGCGAGATTGCGCATGGTCAGCGCCCGCCGGTCCATCACGACGGCGCCGAGCACGATCAGCGTCATGACGAGGGCGCGCTCGGTGCCGACCCGCGAGCCGGTGGCGATGTCGTAGAGGAGCGACCCCGCCATCGCGACCGCGGCCGCCCATTTCTTGATCGGATAGTTGAGCGCCAAGGTCGGCGACAGCGCCAGGAGGCGACGCGTCACGACAAAAAAGATGCCGGCCACCAGCGTCATCTGCACGCCGGAAATCGTGATGATGTGAAAAATGCCGGCCTCGCGGATGAGGTCCTTGGCGTCGTTGGAGAGGAAGTCGCGCTTGCCCGTGACCATCGCGGCGGCGATCGCGCCCTCGTCCCCTCCGATGATCCGGTCGACCCTCGCCGCAAGACGGTTGCGCGCATGATCGATCGCGGCGCCGAAGCGCTGGCCGAGGCTCGCGTCGCCCGGCGGCGGCAGAACTTCAATCGCGCCGAGCGTCGAGCCGACCGCGCCGACGCCGGCGAAGAACGCGTCGCGGGCGAAATCGTAGCCGCCCGGCAGCACCGCATGAGACGGCGGCAGGAGCCGCGCCTTCAGCGCCACGAAGTCGCCGGCGACGACGTTCGGCGTCGTGCGCGTCGTCACGCGAACGCGGCGCGGGACTTTCTCTCGCGACATGCCGTCGGCGTTGCTCACGGCGATCACCATGCGCGCTCCGACGGGCCTGAGATCCACCTCCTCGACATAGCCTTGCAAGGACACGATGCGGATGCGGTCGAGGACCGGCGCGGCGACCCGCAAGGTGCGCAGCGACATCGCCAGAAATCCGGCGAAGAGGGCGACGAACGCCAGCGACAGGCCGAGCGCCAAGGGCCGCGCGCGGGAGAATAAGGCGAGCGCGGCGAAAAGCGCGGTCAGCCCCGCCGGCAGCCAGAGGACCGGCTCGCGGTCGGCCGCCAGGTTGAGCGCGACCCCGCCCATCGCCGCGACCGGCAGCCACAAGAAGAACCGCCGCTCCTCGACTTCCTGCGCGAGCGCGCCCGCAAACGCCCCGCGCCAATCGAGCGCCCGCACGGAAACGCGCGTGAGCCCGACGGCGGGCGAAAGAACCCCGGTGCGGGAAAAGGACGCCATCACGGCCCGAAGCTTAGACCCGAGGACGCTTGGGGCGAAAGAGGCGGTGGGGCGGCTTCAACCTCGCGCACCAAGAAATCATGTTGACAATAGTGCTGAAAGTGATAGTGTACTACGTGGTGTGGGAGGAGCTTGCCGATTTATTACGAAGCGTTTAACAAGTAACGTGCGTCAACAACTCTGGCAACGGAGGAATGCTATGGCGCGGACTATTCAAATTGATCAGAGCAAGTCAAAACCGATAGCTGAACAAGGTTCTTTGACATCGATCGCGGGTGAAACGATTACCTATTTTCTCGCGCTCGCTATGCGTCTCGTTGCCGAAAAAATTCGGGTCACTGACCGGTCTGAACCTCGGCGTGCTCGAAAATCATTTATAGTTGGCTTTTTTTTCTTATGCCTTGGTGTCTATACGTCGGCTCTGGCGGGCGACTTACCGAGCACGCCGCCGGATGGCTGGTGGTGGTACTATGGTCAGACGCCGGCACAAGTGACTTCGCTCCTCGGAACCAATGATGCGCGGCTCGTGAGCATCCAAGTCGAGCAGTCCTCCCCGCTCCATTTCACGGTGGCCATGGTCAAAAATACTGGGGCTTATGCAAAGGAATGGTGGTGGTATTACGGTCAGACAGCAACAGATATCGCCAACCATGCCAAAGCTTTGAATGCACGAATTATAAATTTGGATGCTTACGAAGTGAATGGTCAAATCTATTTCGCCGCAATATTTATTAGCAATACGGGCGCGGATGCGAAAAGTTGGTGGTGGTATTACGGACAAAGTCCCGCGAATATTGCCTCTCTTGTTCAGCAAAATAAAGCGCGCCTTGTCGACTTTCGCCAATATTCGGCTAATGGCGCGACGCAATACGCTACCGTGATGGTCGACAACACCGGCGCGGACGCGTTGGCTTGGTGGTGGTACTACAATATCACTGCCGCGGAGACCTCTCAGTTCTTAACTCAGAACCGCGCCTATCTCGTGAGCCTGCAGCTCGCCAACGCGAGCGGCCCAACCTTTAACGTGATCCTGAACAGTTTGCCGACGCCGAGCGGCAACGGCTGGTGGTGGTACTACGGGGTCAACGCAACGGAACTAACGAGCCTGTACGATTTGAACCGTGCTTGGCTAAGAGATGTCAAGACGTATCAACTTGGCGGACAGCGCGTTTTCACGGCTCTGATGCTCGGCACGGAGAAACCGGGGCCGCAGGCGGTCACGACGTACCACTACGACAACAACCGAACGGGCTGGAACAGCAACGAAACCATACTCAACCCGGAAAATGTTGCGAGCTCGAAATTCGGCCTCCTCAAAACCGTTGCGCTGGACGACCAGGTGGACGCGCAACCGCTCGTCATTCCAGGCCTGTCGACTGTGGGCGGCAAAGGCGCCGCCGGGCATGACGTCGTCTATGTCGTCACCGAGAGCAACACGGTTTACGCGATCGACGCGGCGACCGGCGCGGTGCTCGCGCAACGAAATCTCGGGGCGCCCGTCCCGACGCCGCTGAACTGCAACAACAACGGCCCCAACGTCGGGATTAACGGCACGCCGGTCATCGCCGGGAAGACCATGTACCTCGTGACTTACGAATTGGACGCCGGAGCGCCGGTCCATCGCGTCCACGCCCTCGACATCACCACGCTTGCAGACGTCGTGCCGCCAGTGCCAGTGGCGGCGTCGCATGTGCTCACGAACGGCGCAAAAGTCGCTTTCGACCCGCGCCGGCAGCGGCAACGCGCCGGACTGCTGGCGGCCAACGGCAACATCTACGTTGGATTCGCCAGCTTTTGCGACTTCCAGGCCGGCAACTCGCGCGGCTGGATCCTGGGCTGGCATAAAAAGACGCTCGCGCCTCTCCCGGCAAACGAACTCACCGATCAACTTTCCTCGGCGCCCAACAACTTTTTCCTCTCCTCGGTCTGGATGTCCGGCTACGGGCTCGCCGCGGACAAGGACGGCTTTATTTATGCAGTCACTGGAAATTCTGATCCAGCTGGAACAACCTATAACAGCATCCACAACGTGGCCGAGAGCGTCATCAAGCTCTCGCCCGATCTGACCAAGCTTGTCGACTTTTTCACGCCCGCCAATGTTGCAGTTTTGGACGAGAACGACACCGATTTCGGCTCGGGCGGCGTTATGGTGGCGCCAGATCAGAGCGGCTCCGTGCCGCACGTGTTGGCGGCGGCGGGTAAAGACGGCCGGCTGTTCATGTTGAACGCCGATGCGATGGGAGGGTTCACGCCCGGCGGCCCCGACAAGGATGTTTTCGAACAGAACATCGGCGGTTGCTGGTGCGGGCAGTCGTACTTCATGCAGCCCGGCGGCGTGATCGTGAGCAGCGGCGGGACGTCCGTGACAATGTGGACGATTTAGGCCTCGCCGAGTTTCGCGCTGATTAACGCGGGCTCTTCGCGGCCGATCAGCGCGGGCGCACAGGATCCAGGCTTCTTCACCTCGATCTCCTCGGCTGGCGCCGGTCCGGGCGTAATCATCTGGGCGGTGTCACGTCCGGCAAGCAGCGCAACCACGACGCAATTCCTCTATGCGTTCTCCGAAACCAAGGATTCCACTGGATATCTGACGATGCTGCGTCTTCTGCCCGCCGGCGACTGGCCCAACACCGGCGGCAATGCGAACATCGTTCCGGTCGTTGCAAACGGGCGGGTCTTCGTCGCCAACTATCGCGCGCTCAGCATCTTTGGGCTGCAATGAGAGGGAGAAGTCAGATGCCGGTCCATCGCGCCGTTCTCGTTCTGGCTTGTGCTTGCTCAACGCTCATATCCGTGGCCGAGGCAGCCAAAAGCGAATGCCCGCGCGCGATGGCTGTACCGGGCCTGGCGGCGCCGACCGGACCGGCGGTGGAGCTGTTCGGCACGATCAGCAAGGTTCAGGGCAATCAGCTTATCATTGAGACGCGAGACGGAAAGCAACTGACGATTGATGCGACCCCTGCACTGACTGCCCAGGAGAGCACGCCATTGGTCGATGGCCGCGCAGTCGACATCCTCGGGACGGAAGAATTGGGCGGCGTGGTGCGCGCCGATGTCATCCGTCACGCCAAAGACGCCCCGACGAGCTGGGGCGCGGACTGCTTGCCGGCTCAGTGAGTTTGGCTGCGCGCCCGGGCAAGTCGACGACGTCGCAGCGATTAAGCCCTATTCGTCATTGCTTGCGTTCAAATCTTCGGTCGCGATGGAGCGCGTTCCTCGTCGCTCGCCGAGTTTCTCGCGCAAGGCGTTGATCTCGGCGATCGTGCGCCGGACAAGCTCTATCTCGAAGTTCGGCGTCTCGCCGCTGCGCTTGCCGAAGCGCGCGTCCGCGCTCATCCGCCCCATCCAGTCGCCCAATTCCCAGACGATGTCGCTTGAATAGTTCATCCCGCCATGCTCCCCGAATCGGACACAACCTGACGGTTGCGCCGGCGACGATTCTTACTCCAAAAATTGGATCACGTACAAACCTGTCGAGCGAGAGGCGAAGCGGCGAATTGGGCCGGCGCCGATCACGCCCCGGCCGCGAGCGCTCCTTCGCCATGAGGCGCGCCCTCCCCATGATCGCGGCGCCGCGCCATTGTATAGTGCGTCGAAGATCAAGCGGAGGACGCCGATGAAGGACGACAACAGCAAGCGGCTCAGGGCCGATCGCGTTTTTCTGACCGAAGACGGCTGCGATCTCGACGCGTTCCGCGCTCTCGTCGAGCGCACGGTCAACCTTGCCGACTATCCCTTCGCCGCCGACGTCGTCTCGAACGCGCTGATCTACGAAGGCGACGCGGTGCGCCAAGCCGCCGCCTCCCCCGAGCGCCGCCGGGAGCTGATGGCCGAATGGGTCGAGGCGATGAGCGAGGGACCCGGCGTCCTCGTCTTCCGAAAGGCCTTCGCCGACCTTTCCGCCATCGAGGCGGCCAACGCCCATTTCTGGGCGATGATCGACGAGCAGCACAGAAGCAATTCCAGCCGCGGCGATCATTTCGCCAAGCCCGGCGCGAACGACCGGGTCTGGAACGCGCTGGAGAAACTCTGCCTCGCCGACCCCGCCGCCTTCGCCGCCTACTACGGCAACGCGATCATCGCGCTGATGAGCGAAGCGTGGCTTGGGCCGGGCTATCAGATCACGTCGCAGCTCAACGTCGTCAATCCGGGCGGCGAGGCGCAGGTTCCCCATCGCGACTATCACATGGGCTTCCAGACGGCGCGCGAGATCGAGCGCTTTCCGATCCACGCGCATCGCCTGTCGCCGATGCTGACGCTTCAGGGCGCGGTCGCCCATTGCGACATGCCGCTCGAACTCCGGCCCGACGCTCTACCTGCCGTTCTCGCAGACCTACCTGCCCGGCTATCTCGCGGCGGCCAGCGACGACTTCCGCGCATATTTCGAGGCCCACAAGATTCAGCTGCCGCTTATCAGCGGCGACGCGGTCTTCTTCAATCCCGCGCTCTTCCACGCCGCGGGCGCCAACCGCTCCCAGAACGTCAGGCGGATCGCCAATCTCTTGCAGGTCTCGTCGGCTTACGGCCGCGCGATGGAAAGCGTCGACCGGCTGAAAATGAGCGTGGCGCTCTATCCCACGCTCCAGAGGCTCCTGGCCGACAAGGCGATCACGGGGGAAGCCGCCGGCAACGCGATCGCCGCTTCAGCCGAAGGCTACGCCTTCCCGACCAACCTCGACCGCGATCCCGCCATCGGCGGCATGGCGCCGCAGAGCCAGCAGGCGCTGATGCGCCATGCGCTCGAGGAGAACTGGACGCCGGAGGCCTTCGCTCGCGCGGCCGAGGCGCAGGCGTGGCGGAAGCTGACCTGAGCGCGGCGCGCCTGTCAGCAGGTCGATCGGTATTTCGTCGGGCTCACGCCGAAGGTCGCGCGGAAGCGGGCGTTGAAGGTCGAGAGATCGCCGAAGCCGCTGTCGAGCGCGACGGAAAGGACAGAGTCCTTTGACGCAGCGAGGCGCCGCGCGGCGCGCGTCATCCTCGCACGCAAGACATACTGATACGGCGTCATGCCGACCAGCCGCCGGAACACCCGCAGGAAATGGTGCTTGCTGAGGCCCGCGATCGCCGCGAGGCCGGCGAGATCGATCGCGTCGTCGGGGCGCTGTTCGATCAGGCGCAAGACTTCGACCACGCGCCGGGTCTCCCAGGCCCGAGGCGGCGGCGGAGACCGCGCGCCGTCGTTCAGCTCGGCGACGACCGTCTCCACGAGAGCGATCAGCAGCTCCTCGGCTTGAAGCGGGTGAGCGCAATCCCGCAGGTTCTCGATCGCAGCGAACAGCGGCGTCAGCCGGTTCGAGGCCGGAAGCATCGGCTGGCTGAGCGGATCGCGCCCAGCCGAAAAGCCGATCGAGGCGATCTCCTCGAAGACGTCCTCTCGAAGGTTGAAGGAAATGCAACGGTCGCCTGCGCTGTGCTCGTGCCCGCATTGGTAGCAGGCGCGGCTCTTGCCGAGCAGCAGAGCGCCCGGATAGAGGAGGCTCGCGCCACGGCCGGCGCGATAGGTGAATGAGCCCTCCAGCACAGCCGCGATGCTGAAGCCCTCGTGCCGCTCTTCATACGACCGGTCGGCGGGGCCGGCGCGACAGACGATCTCGCTGACGCTCCACGTCTCACCGCCGGCGATGCGTCGTGGGGAGAGCGTCGGAGGGCGCAGGCTTTCGGCTGTCCCCGGCGCGCCGGGAGCCATCGTTTCCATGGCTGCATTATAGCAATTTTCCCCAAGCCGGCCATCGAACGTCCGCATAACGTGCGCCGTGGCGACGGCCGTTGTCGGCCCATCGCCCGACCAAGAGGAGACACGCGCATGTTCGACCATGTCTCGATCGGCGTCAGCGACATCGCCAG
This sequence comes from uncultured Alphaproteobacteria bacterium, assembly GCA_963805295.1. GTDB lineage: Bacteria > Pseudomonadota > Alphaproteobacteria > Rhizobiales > Beijerinckiaceae > Roseiarcus. The sequence goes on from CAWDTW010000096.1 coordinate 100,728, forward strand.
GGCGAAGGCGTTCTACGACCGGACGCTCGAACCCATCGGTTACAGCCGGCTCAGCACCGGCGAGGACTCGCTCGGCTACGGCAAGGAATCCGTCAGCCTATGGATCGGGGCGACAAACTCGCCCGCGCCCGACGATCCGAAGTCCGGGTTGCATTTTTGCTTCGCCGCGCCCGATCGTGAAAGCGTCGCGCGGTTCCACGCCGCCGCTCTCGCCGCGGGCGGCCGCGACAACGGCGAGCCGGGCGTCCGCGCCGACTACGGCGCCGATTATTTCGCCGCCTATGTCGTCGATCCCGACGGCTATCGGCTCGAAGCCCTGCATCTCGGAGCGTGACGGCGATGGCGACCGTTCGAACGACCCTCGACACCCGCGCGTCGCTCGACGACGCGTGGGACGCCATTCGCGACGTCGGAGCGCTGCATACGCGCCTCGCCCCGGGCTTTGTCGCCGACACGCGGCTCGAGCCGGGCGCCCGCGTCGTGACCTTCGTCAACGGAATGGTCATCCGCGAGCCGATCGTCACGATCGACGACGAGGCCCGCCGGCTCGTCTGGAGCGCGGAAGGCGGACGAACCACCCATTACAACGCGTCGCTTCAGGTTTCGGCGCGTCCCGACGGCGGCGCGACCGTCGTCTGGACAGCCGACTTCCTACCCGACGACGTCAAGCCGCAACTCGCCACGGCGATCGAGGCGGGCACGCGGGCGATGAAGCGGTCGCTCGACGCGCTGGTGAAATGAGCGGCGCCGCTCAGCCCGCCGCGCGGCAGTCGCCGAGCACCGCCTTGAGCTGCGCCTCGAGCGGCCCCGCGCCCGGGGCGTAAGAGGCGTCGATCGCGGCAGTGCCGATGGTGAAGGCGTCGGCGCCGGCGGCGCGGATGGCGGCGATGCGTTCGGCCGAATTGATCGAGCCTGCGGCGACGATTTTGCCGCCGCCGGCAAATCCGCGCCGGCAGGCGGCGACGAGGTCGAGCGGCTCGGCTTCGGTCGCGCGATAGGCGAGAATGTCGACGCCCGCGCAGCCGATCGCTGCGAAGGCGCGGCAATGCGCCTCGACCTCCGCCGCCGAGCCGCCGAGACGCGTCGGATGGCCGCGTGGATTGCCCGCGAACGGCAAATAGCGGGTCGCGCTCCCCGCAAGGATGCGCAAGGCCTCCTCGGCGTGCACGCCGCCCATCAGCCAGTCGACGCCGAGCTCGCGCCCGAGCGCGATCGACCGCAATTCGTCGTCGCGCGAGGTGGAGACGACTTCCATCCACGGCGACGCGCCGGCCTCCCGGATGGCGGCGGTCAGGCGCCTCAGCATCGGCGCCTCGGCCCCGACGTCCTTGAAGCCGACATGCTTCAGGCCCAGCACACGCGCGATCTCGACGAGGTCGAGCGCGTTGCCGACCGTGGCGTCGTCGCGGGTCAACATGAAGACGAAGTCCATCGGCCCTCACGCTATCACCGCCGGCGCGACGAGGGGAATGCGGCATGCCCGCACAGCATGCCCGCCTTTGCGGCAATGGTCCCCGTCTGCTAGAGCCACGCGCTCGATTGCGTTTCGCAGATCGTCCGCTTCGCGCAGCGAGCGCGATCTGGACCCGGGTAGCATGACGACTGGCGTACGTCGACCGGGTGCGGCACGTTCAGCGGCGGCGAAGTGGTTCGTACGGCTGAGTTCGCGGCTTCGCGGAGAAGAGTGAGGCTAGGCCGAGGCTCCTGGCGTCGCGCCGCCCCCCGAAGGAATCCTGCTTTCTTCTTCCCAGGCGCTGATGTTCATGTTATGTTCTTTCCGAGCCGCTCGGGCGCGGCGAGATGGACAGGCAGCATGGAAGCAGGGGTGGAGCAAAAGCCAGCAGCGGCGAAGAGCGGCTCACGGTTTTCGGAGAAGGCGGCGCGGCGGACGCTTTTTCGGAATTCTCCGAACGAGCCCGGCCCTGTTCCAGCGGAAGCGGGAAAGAAATAAATTTTGGCCGGCCTTCCGCCCGTAAGACCTTGATAAGTCTTGAATCGGCGTCAGGAATCGAAAGAAATGGAAAGATTTGGAAGGGCCTTTTGGGCCTCCTGCGCGCCGAAAACTCGCTTTGGGCGCGCGTCGGGCGCGTTTTTGGAGGAAGCGTACGGTTCGCCCGAGCGCGGGGCCGATGCGCTGCGGGCTGATGGACCGGGCGTCTTGGTCAGCGGCGCGGTCGCCCGCAAATGGCGTAACCGGGGCAAATTCCCGGGCGGAAAGGAAGTGTTAATGGAAGCTTAATTCAAGCCGGGCATGTCGCCTGGCTCGATTGATTCGCTTGAACGCATGACGCCGGCCGAGCTGATCGGCCTGGTTCGCCAATTGATCGGGGAAGTGGCGCGGTTGCGGGCGGAGAACGAGAAGTTGAGCCAAGTTGTGGCGAGGCTTCGGGTCGAGAACCAGACGCTGAAGGACGAGATCGCGCGGTTGAAGCTTTTGCTGCCGCGCCCGCCGCACAAGCCGTCCGGGATGGAGAAAGCGACGGAAGGGCCGGAGGGCCATGCTGAGGGCGCGAAGGACGAGGCGTCGAAGCGGCGGCGCGGCCCTGGCGTCTCCAAGCTTTCGATCGACCGGGAGGAGACGCTGAAGGTCGAGGCCCCGGCGGGCTCGCGCTTCAAGGGCTATGAGGAGATCACCGTTCAGGACCTGATGGCGACGGCCGAGACGACGCTCTACCGGCGGGAGCGCTGGGAGACGCCGGACGGCGAAACGCTGATTGCGCCGCTTGCGACGGGGATCGTGGGCGGATGCGGCCCGCATCTGCATCGTTTCGTGGTGATGCTGCATTTTGAGGGCCAGATGCCCTGCGAACGGATCGTGGCGCTTCTGGCCGGTATGGGCCTGACGATCTCCAAACGTCAGGTGGTGCGGCTGTTGACCGCGAAGCTGGATAGCTTTCGCGCCGAGGACGAGGCGGTGCTGCGGGCGGGGCTTGCCGAGGCGCCCTTCGTCACCGTCGACGACACCGGGGCGCGCCATGCGGGCAACGGCTGTTTCACCACCCACATCGGCTCCGACCGGTTCGCCGCGTTCCGCACCGGGCCGGGCAAGTCGCGTCTGGCTTTCCTGGGCCGATTGCTCGGCGGCGCGGCGCGCTATGTGATCAATGCCGCCGCGATCGCCTATATGCGCGGCGCCGATCTGTCGCAGGACGTCGTCGACAGGCTCGCCGGCCATGCTTCGCGGGACTTTGGCTCGCACGAGGAATGGACGGATCACTTGCACGCGCTCGGCCTCGCCGATTTGCGGGTCACGCCCGATCCGGTGCGCCTCTCCAGCGAAGCGGCGCTGTGGGGCGCGATCGCCGAACAGGGCCTGCTCGGACACGCCGTGATCGTCTCCGACGACGCCGGCCAGTTCCGCGTCGGCGATCACGCGCTCTGCTGGGTCCACGCCGAGCGCCTCGTCCACAAGCTCCTGCCCGCCAACGACAAACAACGCAACGCCGTCGAGGTCGCCAAGCGGATGATCTGGTGGTTCTATCGGCGCTTGAAGGATTACAAGCTCGCGCCGAGCCCGGAACGGGCAAGCCTTCTGCGCTCGCAATTCGACCGCATCTTCAATCGCCGAACCGGCTATGCGACGCTCGATCGTCTGCTGAAACGCCTGCTCGGGCGCAAGAACGAACTCCTGCGCGTGCTCCAACGGCCGGAAATCCCGCTCAACACCAACGCTTCCGAAAACGACATCCGCGCCTTCGTCACAAAGCGCAAGATCTCCGGCGGAACCGTCAGCGAAAGGGGTCGCCAGGCCCGCGACGTCATGCTCGGCCTCGCCAAGACCTGCAAGAAACTCAAAATCCCTTTCTTCGACTATCTCGGCGCCCGCCTCGGCATCCCCGGCCCCGCAATCCCCCACCTCGCAACCCTCGTCAGCCCCGCCCCAAGCTAGAGCGGTATCCGAACGGACTGAATCGGTTGGGGGATTCCCGAATCAGTTAGTTTCTGATTGATCATTCACGCCGCGAGAGGGAGGCGGCGGGGATGGCTGTTTCCGACGATCTTCGCGAGCGCGTGGTTGAGGCGGTGGTCTTGGGCGGGTTGTCGCGCAATCAGGCGGCCGCGCGTTTCAAAGTGAGCGTAGCGAGCGCGGTGCGCTGGGTGAAGCGGTTCCAAACCACGGGCGAAATTTCACCGGCGCCTTCTGGCGGCGACCGCCGCTCCGGCCGGATCGAGGCGCATCACGACTATCTCTTGGGCCTGGTCCGGCGCAGCCCGGACCTCACGCTGCTCGAGATCCGGGAGCGGCTGATCGCCAATTGTGGCGAGCGCTTTGCGGTCTCCGTGCTGTGGCGCTTCTTCGACCGTCACGCGATCACCTTTAAAAAAAACGGCGCATGCCGAGGAGCAACAACGCGCAGACGTCCAAAATCGACGCTGGGAATGGTTCGCGGGGCAGCTCGATCTCGATCCGACGAAACTCGTTTTCATTGACGAGACCGGAGCCTCCACCAATCTCGCGCGCAAAAGCGGACGTTGCCGGCGCGGGCGCCGCTTGCGGGCGGCCATCCCGCACAGTCACTACAAAACGGTGACTTTGGTCGCCGGCCTTCGCCTTCGCGGCCTGACAGCGGCAAAGACTTTCGACGGACCGATCAACGCCGCCCGGTTCGAGGATTGGCTGGAGACATGCCTCGTCCCCACGCTCTCGCCCGGCGAGGTCGTCGTCATGGACAATCTCCCGGCTCACAAGGGGCCGCGGGTCGAGCAACTCATCAAGGCGGCGGGCGCGGAGTTGCGATATCTCCCAGCCTACAGTCCTGATATGAACCCCATCGAAAAAGCCTTCTCCAAGCTCAAAGCCTTCCTGCGCAAAATCGCCGAACGGACCGTCGCGGGCCTCATGCGCGCCCTCGAAACCTGCGCCGAAATCTTCAAGCCCTCGCAATGTACAAATTACTTCAAATCCTGTGGTTATGAGCACGATACAGGATGATCGGATTCCGCTCTAAACGCCTCGCCCGGGAATTTGCCCCGGTTACCAAATGGCGCCGCAATGGATTGAAAAGATTGAATCCGAGCCCGGGAATGGTATGGGCTGGAAAGGCTATCATCCCCAACACCTGGTGCAACGGCGCGCCGGCCTGCGAGCGACTCCGGATTTGCGGACCAATACCAGAAAGTGGGCGCGGGCCCGCGGGATGGCGGCTGGCGCGACGCCAAGCCGGGCCGCAAGCCGCTGAATTCCGTCGACGCCTGCGCTAAATAGCCGCTGCTTCAGATCCTCAGCGCCCGACCGAGCTAACCCATGCCGCCGATCGTCACCCGCTTCGCCCCCTCCCCGACCGGATTTTTGCACATCGGCGGCGGGCGCACGGCGCTCTTCAACTGGCTCTACGCAAGACGCTTCGGCGGAACCTTCCTCTTGCGCATCGAGGACACCGACCGCGAGCGCTCGACCCAAGCCGCGGTAGACGCGATTCTCGACGGGCTGAAATGGCTCGGGCTCGACTGGGACGGCGAGGCGATCAGCCAGTTCGGGCGCGCAGGGCGCCATCGCGAGGCAGTCGACGAGATGCTCGCCCGCGGCGCCGCCTATCGCTGTTACGCCAGCAACGAGGAGCTCGAGGAGATGCGCCAGAAGGCGCGGCTCGAGGGCAGGCCCATGCGCTACGACGGGCGCTGGCGCGACCGCGATCCGTCCGAGGCGCCCCTCGGCGTCGCGCCCGTCATCCGGCTCCGCGCCCGGCAGGAGGGCGAGACCGTCATCGACGACAAGGTGCAGGGCAAGGTCGTCTTCGCCAACAAGGATCTCGACGATCTGGTGCTTCTGCGCTCCGACGGCAACCCGACCTACATGCTGGCGGTGGTGGTCGACGACCACGACATGGGCGTCACCCACGTCATCCGCGGCGACGACCATCTGACCAACGCCGCGCGCCAGACCCAGATCTACCAGGCGCTCGGCTGGAACGTGCCGGTCTGGGCGCATATCCCGCTTATCCATGGGGCCGACGGCTCAAAACTCTCCAAGCGCCACGGCGCGCTCGGTGTCGAGGCCTATCGCGCCATGGGCTATCTGCCCGCGGCGCTGCGCAACTATCTCGTGCGCCTCGGCTGGAGCCAGGGCGACAAGGAGTTCTTCACCACCGACGAGCTCATCGCCGCCTTCGATCTGCCGGCGATCGGCCGCTCCGCCTCGCGCTTCGACTTCGCGAAGCTCGAGAACATGAACGGCCACTTCATGCGCGCCTCGAGCGATGACGAGCTCTACGGGGCGCTGATGGCCGCCCTGCCCTATCTGCCGGGCGGGCCCGAGGTCGCCTTGAGGCTCGACGGGCGCAAGCGCGCAGAGCTTCGCGCCGCGATCCCCGGCCTCAAGGAGCGCGCCAAGACGCTGGTCGAACTATTAGACGGCGCGGGATTCCTGTTCGCGACGCGCCCTTTGCCAATGGACGAGAAGGCGGCCGAAATTCTCGCGAAAGGCGGGCGCGCGCATCTGTCCGCGCTCCTGCCGAAGCTGAGCGCAGTCAGCGAGTGGTCGGGCCCGGCGCTCGAGCCGGTGGTGCGCGCCTACGCCGAGGAGACGGGGGCGAAGCTCGGCTCGGTCGCGCAACCGCTGCGCGCCGCGCTCACCGGCCGCTCGACCTCGCCCGGCATTTTTGACGTCCTGACCGTGCTCGGCCGCGAGGAAAGTCTTGGGCGCATCGAGGATCAGGCGAAGTTTTAGGCGCGATCGCTGATCGCGCCTGGCCGCGCTCGCAGGCCGCTCGGCCTCGCCCGGCACTTTTGACCTGCTGACGGCGCCGGCGCGCGAGGAGAGCCTCGGAGAGGCGCCGATAACGACTTTTGCTCATTCGTCCCGCCTCGCCGGTTCGCGGCGAGGCGGGGCGGGCCAATCCCTCGAACCTGATGGTCAGCAGGGCGCGCACCAGCAATGATACCGACCGCAGACCCTGTGATGATACGGGCCGCACCACCGGCCCCAATGGGGACCGCATGCGGCCTTTTCAATCGAGGTGAAGTTCTTGGCCGTGTCGGCCAGCGCGGCGGGTCCCCGTTCTATCTGCGCGTGAGCCTGCCAGGTCGGCGCGGCGCCGAACACGAGAGCCGTCGAAGCGGCGAGCATAATCGCTATCTTGCGCATCGGTGTCCTCCTCTCAACTGCTCAGCATCCAACATGCCGAGCCGGCTGGCGGCGAATAGTGTTCACTTTCAGTCGCCGGATGCAAGTGAGCACGATCACACGCCCCTGCCGAACCCATCTGGCGGCCCTGATGCCGAAGCTCAGCGTGGTCTCGGAGCGGTCAGGCCCGGCATTGAAGGCCGCCTTACGCGCCTTCGCCGAGGCGACCGAGGCGAAGCTCGACTCGGTCGCGGAGCCGCGGCGCGGCGCGCCGACCGGCCGCTCGGCCTCTCCGGGCATTTCTAACGTGCTGACGGTGCTCGGGCGCGACCAGAGCCTCGGGCGCGATCGCTGATCCCGCCCCGCGCTTCATAGCGGGGAGCGAACGACGCCCATCTTTCGAGGCGTTCAGCAGGCCCGGGTCCAGGGCCCGCCCGGGGCGCCGACAACGGCCGCTCGGGGCCAATCCCCACAAAAAAGATCGGGCCGGGGCAACTTCGCCAGCCTCGGCCCGAACTTTCAGATTGGCGGAACAACCCGCGTCGGTGACGTCTTGGAGGATGCCGCCCGATCTGATGGCGTTAACATCGCAGATTGCAGCATCGGCGTATTGATCTGGATCAATTTTCGCGGTGGCGCCGTTGATTTTTCGGCGCCCGCTCACGCGCGGCGGCCGTCGCGCATCTCCGTCAAAACGCGGCCGACACCGTCGACGGGGTCAATGACCGCGTCCGGCCCGCGCTCAATAGGGCCTCTGGAACGACGAACGTCTTACGAAGGGCATCGACCGCGGCTACAATTTCCCTACTCCTGCGGCAGCGCCAGCGGCTGCGCCGGGATCGCGGAGGCGAGCGGGCCGGGGCCGGCGCCGTCGCGCTGATAGACGTCGGGGCGGAACTGGACGATGCCGTCGGGCGTCGCCCAGGCGGTGATGTAGACCCAGTAGACGTTGACCGGCGTCGTCAGCTTGACGTCGAGCCGCTGGCCGGAACGGATCACCTCGTCGATCTGGTCGCGGCCCCAGCCGGGATTGTCCTTCAGGAGCCACGCGACATAGTCGCGCACGTCCTGCACGCGCACGCAGCCGGACGAGACGAAGCGGAAATCGTCGCCGAAGATGCCCTTCGACGGCGTGTCGTGCATGTAGACGCCGTAGGGGTTGGGGATGTTGATCCGCACGAAGCCGAGCGAGTTGAGGTCGGCGCCGGTATCCTGGCGATACTTGTAATGCGTCGCCTCGTCGGTGTTCCAGTTGATCGAGGCAGGCGAGACTTCCTGCCCGTCCTTGTCGAACACGCGGATTTTTTCGTCCGTCAGGTAGTTAGGGTCGTCCTTCATCTTCGGGATCAGGTCTTTCTTGATCAGCGAAGGCGGCACCGTCCAGAACGGATTGAAATTGATCTCGGTGGCGCGCGTCTGCATGATCGGCGACTGCCGGTCGATCTTGCCGACGCCGGCGGCGTGGTGGGAATAGACGATCCCGCCTTCGACCGTCTCGACCGAGGCCGCGGGAATGTTGACGATGACGAAGCGGGGGCCCAGATCGCCCGAATAGGCCTTCAGCCGCACGATGTTGGTTTCGAGTTGCCCGAGGCGCGCCGCGGCGGGAACGTTGAGCTCGGCGAACACTTCCTCGTTGACGACGCCGGTCTGGCCGAGGCCGTGGCGGGCCTGGAAGCGCTTGACCGCCGCCTCGACGAAGGAATCGTAGATGGGTCCTGCGCCGGCGACCGGATCGAGATCGCCCGACGCGACAAGCCGGTCGCGCAGCGCCTGCACGCGCGGTCCCTTCGAGCCGATCTTCAGAGGGGCGCTGGCCGGCAGCTGATTCCAGCCGCCCTTGGCGACGATGTCCTGATATTTCTGGATCGCAGCTTCGGTCGCGGCCACCGTCGCGGGCGAGAGGATCGGCGTCGCCTCGCGCCCGACCGCCATCTGGGGAGAGGCCTCGTAGCTCTGCGGCCACTCCGCCTGGTCGTCGCTGCTGTCCCCGGCCATCGCCGCGAGCGGCGCAGCGCTCACGAGGGCGAAAGCGCCCGCGGCGGTCGCGCCGAGAAAAACGCGGCGCGACAGCCGCGAGACGGTCATGTCACGCATTTGAGTCCAAAACTCCCCAGAAACGGCGCAAACCCCACCCCGCCGAACGGCGTCCCGCCCCGCTAGCATTGTGCGACGCTAGCATTGTGCGAAAAGACGTTCGCCTTCTCGCGGGCGAATGGACCGTTCCGCCCGCTAAGATAGGGTCCAGTCGGGCGTTTTTATGGCCGCTCGGCGCAACAAACGCACTCAGGACGTCCGCGAACGGACGCCCTGCCTGCACGGGATGACTTTGAGTTAATAAACCGTAATCAGAGCCGATACTTGATCTGGTCGGTCCAGTAGCGCTCGAGGCGGGTCAGCGAGACGTTGACGCGCACGAGATCGTCGCCCGGAATGCCGCCGATCTGCTCGACGGTGCGGGCGTGCTTGTCGTACACGCCGGCGACGATGCCGTGAACGTCTTTGCCCTTCTCGGTCAGGCTGATGCGCACCGAGCGCCGGTCGACGCGCGAGCGCGCATGATGGAGGAAGCCGAGCTCGACCAGTTTCTTCACGTTGTAGGACACGTTCGACCCGAGGTAATAGCCCTTGGTGCGCAGTTCACCCGCGGTCAACTCCTTGTCGCCGATGTTGTAGAGCAGCAGCGCCTGCACCGCGTTGACGTCGGAGCGGCCACGCCGGTCGAATTCGTCCTTGATGATGTCGAGCAACCGGCGGTGCAGACGCTCGACCATGGTCAAAGTCTCCAAGTAGATGTTGGCGACCCGAAGTTCAGGTTCTGCGCGAAGGGCGACATTCTGAGTTTTGACTGCGTTCAACATAGCACACTCGCCTGTTCGTCTATCCGTGGCCGAGCTTTTGTTCGGTCCTCTCAGGGGAAGGACTGTAACCGCGGCGCGTGAAGACCGGCCTAAGATTCAAGATGAATTCGAAGGTTTTCGCCGTCTGGTAAACATCAATTGAATCAAAGGCTTTGTTTACTTTGACGCGGCGGAAACCGACGCCGCGCCAGAGGTTCGCCGGGCCCGCGTGCAGTCGAAAGGGGCCGTTTCGGAAGGCGTTGGCGAAATCCTTCGCGCGGAGGCGTCGCCCAGCTAGTCGCGATCGCGCACCGCGCGCCAACTCAAGAGGAAATAGCCGACCACGAGAGCGACATTGAGCAATGCGCCAAAATAGCCGATCGCCGCCGCGCTGGGGTTCAAGAACGGCGAGGCCGCCTCGACCGCCGCGCAGAGGAGCCAGATCGCCCCGCCCCACGGCGCCGCCAGCCACAGTCCGATGGCGGCCAGAAGATCGAAGCAGGCGAAGGCGACGATCGTCGCCTGGAGCGCCGCCGCCATCGTCGCGAAGTTCCCGAGGCCGGGAAAGGCGCCGAGGATGATCGCCCAGTTGAACAGGCCCTTGCCGACCCAGACCCAAGCCAACGTGCGCATGTACCAAAGGAGCGCCGTTCTCCAGCCGACCGTCTGGATCACCGAGGAAAGCGTGCCGTCCGGCGGCTTGACCGGGGACCGGTCGACGAGCTCCACCGCGCCGTCGCGCGTCTGGCGCATCAGATATTTCATGCGGGCTGGCCCGGGAACCTCAACTCGCCGTCGCCGAGCGGCGCGAAATAGGCCTCGATCTCCGCTTCTGACGGGGGCGCGCTCCACTGCGGACGATTGTCCTTGTCGACGATGAGGGCGCGCACGCCTTCGTAAAAGTCGCGCCCGCGGCAGACCCGCGATACGATCCGGTACTCCACGCGCAAGGCCTCGTCGAAGTCGACGGACGGCCCCAACGCCATTTGTCGAAGCGCGATCGCCTGGCTGGTCGGCGATTTGTCCTGCATGGCGGCGCGAGCAGACCCCGCGAAAGCGCCGCTCTTGCGCGCGGCGTCGGCGAGCGCCGCCAGGATCGCCTCGCGGCTGTCGAGCGAGAAGCAGGCCTCGAGGCACTCGGCCCCTTTCATCAGCGCCGAAGACGGCGGGGCTTGGGCGAAGCGGCGGAGCGTGGCCTCGACCGGCGTTTCGCCCTCCAGCGCCTCGAGCAGGGCGGGGAACGCGGCGCTCGGGACGAAGGTCTGAGCGAGCCCGAACGCGAGCGCGTCGCCCGCATGGGCGCGCAGGCCCGTCAGCGCGAGATAGACGCCGGCGCGGCGCGCGAGCCGCGGCAGGAAATAGGTTCCGCCGACGTCGGGAAAGAAGCCGATTCCGACTTCCGGCATGGCGAAGACGAAGCGTTCGCCCGCCACGCGGCGCGACGCGTTGATCGACACGCCGACGCCGCCGCCCATCACGATGCCGTCGATCAGCGCGACAATGGGCTTCGGATAGGTCCTGATGCGCTGGTTGAGCTGGTACTCCTCGCGCCAGAACGTCAGCTGCCGCGCGTGGTCGCCGGCGCGGCCGAGCTCATAGAGACGACGGATGTCGCCGCCGGCGCAGAACGCCTTCTCTCCCGCGCCGCGGATGACGACCCGGGTCACGCCCGGATCCCCCTCCCACGCGTCGAGCGCGGCGGCCATCCGCCGCACCATGTTCAACGTCAACGCGTTCAGCGCCTTGGGTCGGTTGAGGACGATGACGCCGGCGCCGCGGCGTCGGTCGACGAGCGCCTCAGCACGCAGCGCCGCGTCCGTCACGCCGTCGCCGCCTCCGAGAGGATCGCGTCGATCGCCTTGGCGACTTCGTCGATCGGCGCCATGCCGTCGACTTCATGCAGGAGGCCGCGCTCGCGAAAGAACGGCGTCACCGCCGCGGTGTCGCGCTCATAGGCGGCGAGGCGCGATTTGAACACTTCCGGATCGTCGTCCTTGCGCACCGGCTGGCCGGCGGCCTTCGCCTCGGTGGCGCGGTTGACGATGCGGGCGACGAGTTTCGCCGGGTCGACCTTCAGTTCGATCGCGGCGTCGAGCTTCAGCCCCTTGTCGGCCAGCATCTTTTCCAGCGCGTGCGCTTGCGCGATCGTGCGCGGAAATCCATCGAGGATGAAGCCGTTGTTGGCGTCGGCTTGGTCGATGCGGTCGTTGATGATGCCCACGACGATGTCGTCCGACACCAGCGCGCCCGACTCCATCACCGCCTTGGCCTTGAGACCGATCGGGGTTCCGGCCGCGACCGCGGCGCGCAGCATGTCTCCGGTCGACAATTGCGGAATGCCCAGGTTCTTCACCAGACGCGCAGCCTGAGTGCCCTTGCCCGCCCCCGGCGGTCCCAGCAGTATCAACCTCATCGTTTCCGCCCTTTCAATCTGGCCCTGCGAATCAGGCCCTCGTATTGGTGCGCCTGCAGATGCCCGTGAATCTGCGCGACGGTGTCCATCGTCACATTGACGACGATCAATAGCGACGTCCCGCCGAAATAGAAAGGCAGCGCCGCATAGGAGATGAGCCATTCCGGCAACAGGCAGATCAGCGACAGATAAGCGGCGCCGAGCACCGTGATCCGGGTCAGGATGTAATCGATGTATTGCGCCGTGCGCTCGCCGGGGCGCACGCCCGGCACGAAGCCCCCGTGCTTCTTGAGGTTGTCGGCGGTGTCGGCCGGATTGAAGACGGTCGCAGTGTAGAAGAAGGTGAAGAACACGATCAGCGCGACATATAGCCCGAGGTAAAGGGGGCTGCCGCGCCCGAGCAGCGCCGTGATCGTCGAGAGGATTCCCGAACCCGCGCTTCCTTGCGCGAAGTTCGCGACGGTTGTCGGCAGAAGCAGCAGCGAGGAAGCGAAAATGGGCGGAATGACGCCCGAGGTGTTGAGCTTCAGCGGAAGAAACGAACTCTGCCCCTCGTACATCTTGTTGCCGACTTGACGGCGCGGATAGGTGATCGGGACGCGCCGCTGCGCGCGCTCCATGAACACGATGAACCCGACGACAACGAACACCATCACGATGACGGCGAACACGAGGCCGGTCGAGATCGACCCTTGCCGGCCGAGTTCGAACAATTGCACGATCGCCTGCGGCAATCGCGCGACAATGCCGGCGAAGATGATCAGCGAAGAGCCGTTGCCGACGCCGCGCGCCGTGATCTGCTCGCCGAGCCAGACGAGAAACATTGTCCCGCCGGTCAGCGTCACGACCGTCGAGATGATGAACAGCATGCCCGGATTGGTGACGATGCCCGGGCGTCCCTCGAGTCCGATCGCGATGCCATAGGCCTGGAACACCGACAGCGCCACGGTGAGATAGCGCGTGTATTGATTGAGGACTTTGCGGCCTTGCTCGCCCTCTTTCTTGATCGCTTCGAGCGACGGCATCACCGAGCTCAGGAGCTGGATGATGATCGAGGCTGAAATATAAGGCATGATGTTCAAGGCGAATATCGCCATGCGCTGCACCGCGCCGCCCGAGAACATGTTGAACATGTCGAGCACGCCCTGCTTCTGTCCGAGAAACGCGGTCTGGAACGCGTTCGAGTCGATGCCGGGCAGCGGGATGTAGGTCCCGAGGCGGAAGATGACCAGCGCGCCCAGCGTGAACCAGATGCGCTTCTTGAGTTCGTCGGCCTTGGCGAAGGCGGACCAGTTGATATTGGCTGCGAGCTGTTCGGCGGCCGACGCCATGGTGCGCTCCGAGCGGCGCGCCCGCGGGCGCGCAGATGTTCAAAAACGTCGTTCCCGCCGCCCTTCTCCTGCGCGGCGAGAGCGCCCCTATCATATGGTCGCCGCGCGCGCCATCGCCACCTCGATGGAGGCGATTACGGAGCGGCGGGCGCGGCTGCCGCGCGCAGCGTCTTGAGGCTGCCGCCGGCCTTCTCGATCGCCGCCGCGGCGCTCTTGGAGGCCGCCGCGACCTCGAAATTCGCCTTGGCCTTCAGCTCGCCCGAGCCGAGGATCTTCACGCCGTCGCGCGGATGGGTGACGACGCCGGCCTTTAGCAGGCTCTCGACGGTGATCGGCTCGTCGACGCCGAGCTTGCCGGCGTCGATCGCGCTCTGGATGCGGCCAAGGTTGACCTCGTTGTAGACGAGCTGCGACGGCGGGGTGAAGCCGCGCTTCGGCAGGCGGCGATGCAGCGGCATCTGGCCGCCCTCGAAGCCCTTGATGCGCACGCCCGAGCGCGCGGTCTGGCCCTTGCCGCCCCGCCCCGCCTGCTTGCCCTTGCCCGAACCGATGCCGCGCCCGACGCGCATGCGCGCCTTGGACGAGCCGGGATTGTCTCTGATTTCGTTGAGTTTCATGGCGCGACCTCTATTTCCCGTCGACGACGCGCACGAGATGCGCGACCTTCGCGATCATGCCGCGGTTGGCCGGAGTGTCGGCGACGCTCGACTTGCGGCCAATCTTGTTGAGGCCGAGGCCCTTCAACGTTTCGCGCTGCGTAGCGGGCCGGCCGATGGCGCTCGCGGTCTGCTCGAGCATGATGGTCTTCTGCGTGCTCATGGCGGCTCTCGGCCTCACGAAATCGGTGGCGTCGGGTTCGACGCCCTGGCGGCGCGACTGCAGCGTCGACACCTTGAGGTTGCGCCGCTGCGCGACCGAGCGCGGGCTGTCCTCGCGCGAGAGCGCGTCGAAAGTCGCGCGGATCATGTTGTAGGGGTTCGACGAGCCCTGGCTCTTCGCCACGACGTCGTGCACGCCGAGCAACTCGAACACCGCGCGCATCGGGCCGCCGGCGATGATGCCGGTGCCGGCGGGGGCCGCCCGCAGGACGACCCGGCCCGCGCCATGGCGCCCGTTGACGTCGTGATGCAGCGTGCGGCCTTCGCGCAGCGGCACGCGCACGACGCCGCGCTTGGCGGCTTCGGTGGCCTTGCGGATCGCTTCCGGCACTTCCCGGGCCTTGCCGTGGCCGAAGCCGACCCGGCCCTTCTGGTCGCCGACGACGACGAGCGCGGCGAAGCCGAACCGACGGCCGCCCTTCACGACTTTCGCCACACGGTTGATGTGAACGAGGCGATCGACAAACTCGCTGTCGCGATCCTCGTGCCTATGGTCACGGCCGCGGCCGCCTTCTCCTTCACGCGCCATTCTTCTCTTCCGTCGCTTAAAGACGCGGCGCGCGCACGAAACGGCGCCGCTCGCTTCCGTTGATCGTCAGAACTCGAGACCGCCCTCGCGGGCGCCCTCGGCCAGCGCCTTGACGCGGCCATGGTACATATAGGCGCCGCGATCGAAGACCACCTTGGCGACGCCGACCTTCTTCGCCCGTTCGGCAAGTTCCTTGCCGACGATGCGCGCGGCCTCGACCGTCGCGCCGGTCTTCAGCAACTCGCGCAGCGTCTTCTCGATCGAGGAGGCGGCGGCGAGCGTGCGCCCGTGCTCGTCGTCGATGACCTGAGCGTAGATCTGCTTGGACGAACGGAAGACGCTGAGCCGCGGACGTCCGCCCGCGTTGGCGATGATCGCACGGCGGACGCGCGCCTTGCGCCGCTGCGTTGATGTGTTCGACTTGGCCATGGCGGCGCCCCTACTTCTTCTTGCCTTCCTTGCGGAAAATGAATTCGCCGACGTACTTGACGCCCTTGCCCTTATAGGGCTCGGGACCGCGGAACGCCCGGATCTCCGCGGCGATCTGGCCCACCTGGCGCTTGTCGATGCCGGCGATGGTGATTTCGGTCGGCTTCGGCGTGGTGATCGTCACGCCCGAAGGGATCGGATACATGATGTCGTGGCTGTAGCCGAGCGACAGCTGAAGGTTCCTGCCCGCCACCGCGGCCTTGTAGCCGACGCCGTTGATCTCGAGCTTCTTCTCGAAGCCGTGGGTGACGCCGCCGATCAGGTTGGCGATCTGCGCCCGGGTCATGCCCCACATCGCGCGGGCGCGCTGGTCCTCGCCGTGCGGCCTCACATGCACCGCGCCGCCGTCGATCGACACCGACACCTCGTCAGGCGCGGTGAACTCGAGTTCGCCCTTGGCGCCTTTGACGGCGATCGTCTGGCCGTCCAGTCTGGCGCTGACGCCAGACGGAATGACGACGGGCTTCCTGCCGATACGAGACATGGCTCAATTCCAATCTGTGCGATGCGCCGTCAGAACACGGTGCAGAGGACTTCGCCGCCGACGTTGTTTTCGCGCGCGGCGTGGTCAGCCATGACGCCCTTCGGCGTCGAAAGGATCGCGACGCCGAGGCCGTTGGCGACGCGCGGCATGGCGCCGACGGTCGCATAGACCCGGCGGCCGGGCTTCGACACCCGCTCGAGCTTGCGGATGACCGGCTCGTTGTCGAAATACTTCAGCTCGATCTCGAATTCGCTGCGGCCGTTGCCGTAATCCGTCGTGGAATAGCCGCGGATGAAGCCTTCGGACTCGAGCACGTCGAGAACCTTCTTGCGAAGCGAGGACCCGGGGGTCGTCACCTTGCCGCGCTTGCGCATCTGCGCGTTGCGAATGCGGGTGAGCATGTCGCCGAGGGGATCGTTCACTGCCATGATCGCGTCCTCCTCACCAGCTCGACTTGACCAGGCCCGGGATTAGGCCCCTGTTGCCCAGTTCGCGGACCGCGATGCGCGACAGCTTCATCTTGCGGTAGAAGCCGCGGGGACGGCCTGTCACCTCGCAACGGTTGCGCACGCGTACGATCGCGCCGTTGCGCGGCAGCGCCGCGAGCTTGAGGCGCGCCTCGAAACGCTCCTCCATCGGACGCGCCTCGTCGTTGGCGACGTCGAGCAAGCGCCGACGCCGGCCGGCGAACTTCTTGACCAGACGCTGCTTGCGCAGGTTGTTCTCGATTGCACTCTTCTTTGCCATGAATGGCCTCCAATTTTCCGCGTCTGAGCTCTTTTAAGCTCACTGCCGGAACGGGAAGTTGAACGCACGCAGCAAGGCCTGCGCTTCCGCATCGGTCTTGGCCGTCGTGCAGACCACGACGTCGAGCCCGAGCATGGCTTCGGCCTTGTCGTAGTCGATCTCGGGGAAAATGATGTGCTCCTTGACGCCGAGCGCATAATTGCCGCGCCCGTCGAACGACTTCGGATCGAGGCCGCGGAAGTCGCGCACGCGCGGCAGCGCGACCGTCACCAGACGATCGAGGAACTCGTACATGCGGGTCTTGCGTAGCGTGACTTTCGCGCCGATCGGCATGTTCTCGCGCACCTTGAAGGTCGAGATCGCCTTACGGGCGCGGGTCACCACCGCCTTTTGGCCGGCGATGAGCGCGAGATCGGCGGCGGCCGAAGTCACCCTCTTGGTGTCGTTGACCGCCTCGCCCACGCCCATGTTGAGCACGATCTTGTCGAGCTTGGGCACTTCGAGCGGGTTCTTGTAGCCGAACTCCTTGATGAGTTTCGGCACGATCTCGTCCTGGTAGACCTTCTTCAGGCGCGCGACATAGTCCTTCGGCGCGGCCTTGACCGCGCCGGCGGCGGCGGCCGGCGCGCCACCCTCCTTGCGTCCCTTCGCGCCCTTGGCCTCTGCCGGGGCGGGAGCGCCTTTGGCGCCCTTGGGAGCGGCGGCCTTTTCGCCTTTGCCGGGCTTGGCGCCCTTTTCGTTCTTTGCCTCAGCCATCGATCAGGTCTCCGGAGCGCTTGGCGACGCGGACCTTGCGGCCGTCGTCGAGAGTCTTGAAGCCGACGCGCGTGGGCTTGCCGGACTTTGGATCGGCGATCGCCAGATTCGACAGATGGATCGGCAATTCCTTGGTCAGGATCCCGCCCTCGGTCTGCGCGGTCTGGCGGGTGTGGCGGCGAACGAGATTGACGCCGGCGACGATCGCGCGGCCCTCGGTCGGCATCACCTTGCGGACCTCGCCGGTCTTGCCCTTGTCGCGGCCGGCCATGACCACGACCTTGTCGCCCTTCTTGATCTTGGCGGCCATTACAGCACCTCCGGCGCAAGCGAGATGATCTTGACGTGGTTCTTGGCCCGAAGTTCCCGCGGCACCGGCCCGAAGATGCGGGTTCCGACCGGCTCCGACTGATTGTTGATCAGCACCGCCGCGTTGGAGTCGAACCGGATCACCGAGCCGTCGGACCGGCGGATGTCCTTGGCGGTGCGCACCACGACCGCCTTCATCACGTCGCCCTTTTTCACGCGCCCGCGCGGAATCGCCTCCTTGACCGAGACGACGATGATGTCGCCGATCGAAGCGTAGCGACGCTTCGATCCGCCCAAGACCTTGATGCACATCACGCGCCGCGCGCCGGAATTGTCGGCGACGTCGAGGTTGGTCTGCATCTGTATCATCGCCTGATCGCCTTTCTGGTCAGATCGGTTTCCGGCGCCTCGCGGCGCCGCACTACGCCTGAAGGAGGCTCATCGCCCCCGGGATGAATTGTCGACGCGCGCCGGGCGCCCGCCGCTCACGCCTTCGGCGCCGTCTCGTCGATGACGATCCACCGTTTCAGCTTCGAAATCGGACGCGTCTCCTCAATGGAAACCGTGTCGCCGACCTTCTGGGTCTTGTTCTCGACATGCGCATGGTAGTTCTTCGACCGGCGCACGGTCTTCTTGAGCAGCGGGTGGGTGAAACGGCGCTCGACCTTCACCACGAGCGTCTTCTCCTGCTTGTCGCTGACGACGACGCCCTGCAAAATTCTTTTCGGCATATCGTTAGTCCTTGGCCCTCGCGGCGGCACGCTTCTGCGCGGCGATGGTCTTGACGCGGGCGATGTCGCGGCGGACGATCCGCACCCGAGCGGTGTCCTGCAATTGTCCGCTCGCCTTCTGGAAGCGCAGGTTGAACTGCTCCTTCTTCAGCTTGAGCGCCTCGTCGTCGAGCTGGTCTTCCGTCATGACGCGCAGATCGGAAACGCGGCTGGTCCTTTTCATCGTCCGCTCTCCTTATTCCGCGATGCGCTGGACGAAGCGCGTCTTGATCGGGAGCTTCGCGGCGGCGAGCAAAAACGCCTCGCGCGCGAGCTGCTCCGGCACGCCGTCGACCTCGAACATGATGCGGCCGGGAGCAACCCGGGTGACCCAGAGTTCCGGCGCGCCCTTGCCCTTGCCCATGCGAACTTCGATCGGCTTCTTGGACACCGGCACGTCGGGGAACACGCGGATCCAGACGCGGCCGGCGCGCTTCATGTGGCGGGTCAGCGCGCGGCGGGCGGCCTCGATCTGACGCGCGGTCACGCGCTCCGGCTCCAACGCCTTGAGGCCGAACTCACCGAAGTTCAGCGCAAATCCGCCCTTCGCATTGCCGCGAATACGGCCTTTGAAGGCTTTGCGGAACCTGGTTCTCTTGGGCTGCATCATGGTCGTGGACTTTCAAGTGGCGCCAGCTCAGACCGCTTCGCGGCCATGCTCACGGTCGCGGCCGTGATCGCGGTCTCGGCCGTGCTCACGATCGCGCTCGCGCGGCTCGCGGCGCGGACGATGCGTCGAGGAATGGTCGGCCTCGGCCTGGCGCTTGTCCTGGGCCATCGGATCGTGCTCGAGGATTTCGCCCTTGAAGATCCAGACCTTGATGCCGCATGTGCCGTAGGCGGTGTGGGCGGTCGCAACGCCGTAATCGACGTCGGCGCGCAGCGTATGCAGCGGCACGCGGCCCTCGCGGTACCATTCGAGGCGCGCAATTTCCGCGCCCCCCAGTCGGCCCGAACAGTTGATGCGGATCCCCTCCGCGCCGAGCCGCATCGCCGACTGGACCGCGCGCTTCATCGCGCGGCGGAACGCGACGCGCCGCTCGAGCTGCTGGGCGATCAACTCGGCGACCAGCGTCGCGTCGATTTCCGGCTTGCGGACCTCGACGATGTTGATCGCGACTTCCGAGGTCGTCAGCTTCGACACTTGCTTGCGCAGCTTGTCGATGTCGGCGCCCTTCTTGCCGATGACGACGCCGGGGCGGGCCGAGTGGATGTTGACGCGGCACTTCTTGTGCGGGCGCTCGATGACGATCTTAGAGATCGCGGCCTGCTTCAGACCCTTCATCAGCACGTCGCGGATCTTCATGTCCTCGTGCAGGAGCTTGCCGTACTCGCTCTTGCTCGAGAACCAGCGCGAATCCCAGGTCCGGTTGACGCCGAGGCGCAGCCCGATCGGATTGATCTTCTGACCCATCGTTGCCTCTCTTTACGCCGCTTTGGCTTCATCGGCGGCGACTTCGCGCACGACGATCGTAATGTTGGAGAACGGCTTTTCGATGCGCCCGGCCCGGCCGCGGGCGCGGGGGCTGAAACGCTTCATCACCATGTCCTTGCCGACCCACGCCTGCGCGACGACGAGATCGTCGACGTCGAGATCGTGATTGTTCTCGGCGTTGGCGATCGCCAACTCGAGCGCCTTCTTGACCTCGACCGAAATCCTCTTGTTGGAGAATTCGAGATCGGCGAGCGCGGTCGCGACCTTCTTGCCGCGAATGAGCTGCGCGAGAAGATTGAGCTTCTGCGGGCTCACGCGCAGCATGCGCACGGTCGCCTTGGCCTCGTTGTCGGCGAGACGCCGCGGGTTGCGTTGCTTGGACATCGTTACGCCCTCTTCGCCTTCTTGTCGGCGGAATGGCCGTGGAACGTGCGCGTCGGCGCGAACTCGCCGAACTTGTGGCCGATCATCTCCTCGGACACCAGCACCGGAATGTGCTTGTGGCCGTTGTAGACGCCGAAGGTGAGGCCGACGAACTGCGGCAGGATGGTCGAGCGGCGGCTCCAGATCTTGATGATGTCGGAGCGGCCCGACGCGCGCGCAGCGTCCGCCTTCTTCAAGAGATAGCCGTCGATGAACGGCCCTTTCCAGATCGAGCGCGTCATGGCTCAGCCTCTCTTCTTGCGGGCGTGCCGCGATGCGACGATGAACTTGTCCGTGGACTTGTTGGTCCGGGTCTTCTTGCCCTTGGTCGGCTTGCCCCACGGCGAGACCGGATGACGGCCGCCCGAGGTGCGGCCTTCGCCGCCGCCGTGCGGATGATCGACCGGGTTCATGGTGACGCCGCGGTTGTGCGGACGACGGCCGAGCCACCGGCTGCGGCCCGCCTTGCCGAGCGAGGCGTTCATGTGGTCCGGGTTCGACACCGCGCCGATCGAGGCGAAGCACTGGCCGTGAATGAGGCGCTGCTCGCCGGAATTGAGGCGCAGCGACACGTAGCCCTGGTCGCGGCCGACGATCTGCGCGTAGGCCCCGGCGGAGCGGGCGATCGCGCCGCCCTTGCCGATCTTCATCTCGACGTTGTGGACGATCGTGCCGACCGGGATGCTGGCGAGCGGCATGGCGTTGCCCGGCTTCACGTCGACCTGAACGCCGGCGATCACCTCGTCGCCGACCGCGAGGCGCTGCGGGGCGATGATGTAGGCCTGCTCGCCGTCGGCGTACTTGATCAGCGCGATGAAGCTCGTGCGGTTGGGATCATATTCCAGCCGCTCGACCTTGCCGGCGACGTCGAGCTTGCGGCGCTTGAAATCGACGATGCGGTACGCCTGCTTGTGGCCGCCGCCGCGAAAGCGCACGGTGACGCGGCCCGCGTTGTTGCGCCCGCCCTTCTCGGGCTTGCCGACGGTCAGCGACTTGACCGGCTTGCCCTTGTGGAGATCGCTGCGATCGACGATGGCGAGCTGCCGCAGGCCCGGCGTCGTCGGCTTGAATGTCTTGAGAGCCATGGTCCTTGCGTTCCTCAGAGCCCGGTGGTCACGTCGATGCGAGAGCCGTCGGCAAGCGTGACGATCGCCTTCTTCATGTCCTGCTGCCGGCCGCGCACGCCGCGGAACGCCTTGGTCTTGCCCTTGCGCAGAAGGGTGTTGACCGCGGTGACCTTGACGTCGAACAGCTTCTCGATCGCCGCCTTGATCTGCGGCTTGGTGGCGTTGCGCGCGACCTTGAAGACGACCTGATTGTTTTCCGACGCCATCGTCGCCTTTTCCGTGATCACGGGCGAGACGATCGTGTCGTAGTGGCGAGCGTCCTTGGTCATTTGAACCGCGCCTCCAGCGCTTCGATTGCGGCCTTGGTCAGCACGAGCTTCTCGCGGCGCATGATGTCGTACACGTTGACGCCCTGAACCGGCAGAACGTCGATCTGAGGCAGGTTGCGCGCGGCGACGGCGAACTTCTGGTGCACCTGCGCGCCGTCGACGATGAGGGCGTTCTTCAGCGACGCTTTGGCGAACGACACGCGCAGCGTCCTGGTCTTGGCCTCGGCGAGTTCGGCGCTCTCCCACACGACGAGGCCCCCGGCGCGCACCTTGGCCGAGAGCGCGTGGCGCAGCGCGAGCGCGCGCACCTTCTTCGGCAGGTCGTGCGCGTGGCTGCGCGTGACCGGACCCATGGCGCGTCCGCCGCCGCGGAACTGGGGCACGCGGCCCGAGCCGTGACGGGCGCCGCCCGTGCCCTTCTGCTTGTACATCTTCTTGCCGGTGCGGTTGATCTCGCCGCGGCCGAGCGTCTTGTGGTCGCCGGCCTGACGCTTGGCGAGCTGCCAGCGCACCATGCGCGCGATGATGTCGGCGCGCGGCTCGAGACCGAAGATCGCATCGTCGAGCTCGAGCGAGCCCGCGGTCGATCCGTCCATCGACGTCATGTCGAACTTCATAACGTCATTCTCCTTTCGGCGCCTCGGCGGGCGCGGCTTCGGCCCCGGCCTCGGAGTGAACGCGGAACTTGCCGGGAATCGGCGCGTCCTTCGGCAGCGGCTTCTTCACCGCGTCGCGCACGGCGATCCAGCCGCCGGCGTGGCCGGGCACCGAGCCCTCGACCAGAATGAGGCCGCGCTCGGCGTCGGTCCGCACGACGCGAAGGTTCTGGGTCGTCACCTTCTCGACGCCCATGTGGCCGGCCATCTTCTTGTTCTTCCAGGTCTTGCCCGGGTCCTGACGGCCGCCGGT
>CAWDTW010000097.1:0-62822 GCA_963805295.1 uncultured Alphaproteobacteria bacterium
CGTTTGCCACGGTGTCGGCGAACGACCCGCATTTGTGCTAAGCCGCCATTCGTAATGGCCCTGCAGACCAAGATATTCCGCGGTTCCTCCGCCACGACTTAAGTATTTTATATTACATACGAATTTTCCTTCCGGCAGGTCGAATTCTCGCCTCTTTCCCAGGCTTGTGTCGGATGCATTTTTCTGCTTATCCGGGAACTATTTCCCGGCGATTCTCTCCCGCTTTCGGTCCTCGAGTCTCGAAGTCGACTTTCGGCGGTACTGTAGGGTTTTACCGTTGAGCTCCCGGGCAACCATCTTTCGGTCCACACGTCTCCGAGCGAGGCGGCAATTCTGCAGGGGAATAACGGGGTGTCGGTGGCCGAACAAGCTCGCGCTCTTCGCCGATGCACGTGTGGCGAGGAGCACAGACCTTTGGGGCCGCGGATGGAGTTGTAGGGGATGGACCGTCGGGTTACGCGAACCCCAGCGCGGCTCTCTGATCCCGCCAATCGAGGGGCAGACGGGTGTTGGCGATCACTTGTTGGCAGTGAGCCCAGGTGGTTGCTTCCTTGCAAGGATCGCGGCGACAATATCCGGGGCGAAGAAAGCCAGCCGCACAAGGCGCGTCGCATAAGAAGCCGTGGACCTTTTCCTTGTTCGCGATCTCCAGCGGCGGACAGTTCGATTCGAATATTCGCTTGGTGATCTTCGACCGCGCACGAGCAGTCGGATCAACTCGAATCCACTGCTGCCGAATCGGTGATGCCCTCGACGATGAACTTCATCTCCTTGCCGGTTCGCTTCAGGCTCGCGCGAATGCAAAGCCTAATCAGAGTTTGTTCGGAGCCATCCGCATTCGCGCTCGACGTCCGATTCCCTTCGACGATCCCCTCGTCGGCGCCTTGGTTCAAAAGCCAGTTCACCAAACGCGCCGAGCCGAGGTCAAGGTCAATGCGATCCGCGTGAACCTGTGCCGACAAGGATGGAGCGCGCAAATCGTCTGCGTCTGGTCGGCAGATGATCCCAGCGCCCGCGCAGGCGCGCGCTTTGGGCAAGCATCCCGCGCGCGTTGAACACCTGCTGTTGCTTGCGCGGGTCGCGCTTCAACGGCGCCAAATTCCGGCGGCAAGTCCCGTTCGACTGCTTCGTGCTCGATTTCAATCGCCACGCGTCGAACTCGTCGCCGACCCCCCGGTCCCCGGGCTCGGACCCGGGGCTGAATTGCATTTGCCTTTTGGCTGAGGCTCGATCCCCTCACCCCCCGATCCTCTCCAATGGGAGAGGGGGGCGCAGATCGCACTTGGCTTCGCGCACGGGGCGTGGCCATAGTCGGAGCAGCCGCGAGGAATTCCGATGAGCAAGCCCAAAGTCATCATCACGTGTGCGATCACCGGGGCGATTCATACGCCGACGATGTCGCCTCACCTTCCGGTACCCCCGACGAAATCGCGGAGGCGGCGATTGGTGCGGCGAAGGCCGGGGCGTCGATCGTCCACTTGCACGCCCGCGAGCCGCAGGACGGTCGGCCGACCAGGATCCCAAGGTCTTCCGGCAGTTTCTTCACTCAGATCAAGCGGCCGCTCGATGTCGTGATCAACATCACGACCGGCGGCGCCCCGACGATGTCGGTCGAGGAACGCTTGCAACCCGCCCTGCGGCTCAAGCCCGAGGTCGCCTCGCTCAACATGGGTTCCATGAACTTCGGCCTCTATGAAATGATCCCCCGATACAAGGAGTGGAAGCACGACTGGGAACTGCCGTACCTCGCCGGCAGCGATGAGCGAATCTTCAAGAACACCTTCGCGGGACATCGCCTACATACTCGAATCGTGCAGCGGCAACGACACCCGCTTCGAGGTCGAATGCTACGACATCGGCCATCTGTACACGGCCTTGCATTTTCTCGAACGCGGACTGATCAAACCGCCGCTCTTCATCCAGTCGGTGTTCGGCATTCGCGGCGGCATTGGCCCGCATCCCGAGGACGTGATGCACATGAAGCGGACCGCCGACCGCCTGTTCGGCAACGACTACCAGTGGTCCGTGCTGGGCGCCGGTCGTAACCAGTTCGCCATAGCTGCGCAGGCGATCGCCTTCGGCGGCAACATCCGCGTCGGGTCGGGACCCGCTTTGGCTCGGACCGGGCCGCCTCTCCCGATCGAACGCGGAGCAGGTCGCCAAGGCCCGCCGCCTCGTGGAAGAACTCGGGCTCAGCCCTCGACCCCGGACGAGGCGAGGGCGATTTTTGCAACTAAAAGGCGGCGACAGCGTCGAGTTCTAGGGAAGTTCGCCGTTGACGACGATCGCTCCCGTTCCGGGCGGACGAGAGGGCCGCCATGGACCTATGCGTCGAGGCATGGCGCGACGGCGTTCCCGCGCGCCCGGCGTTGGGGGACGAGCGCTCCTTGATCGAGTGCAAACACTTCTTGGCCGCCGTTCGATAGAGTTCCGGCCTGCATGGCGGGCACCCTCTACATCCCGTGCTTATCCAGTTCGCATCGTCGCTCCGAAATCGCATTGTCGATGGGGGGAGCAATGACGGCCCGCAGCAGCTAGGCTTCGCTATCGCCGGTGGGAACACCAGCTTGAACGGCCGGAAACGACGTTTACGAGTTGTCCGGCGTTGTGGCCGCCGAGCCCCTCTATCTGCGCCGCCACCGTCGACCAAAAGTCGAACCGTCTGCGACTGCGAGCGCGACGCGCATTGGATCTTTCGCTGACCGTCTTGCGGTGCCCCAATTCCGTCCCGTACCGGCCGATCAGCAACTCGGCCGCCTTGCCCGCTTCCGTGCGCAGCGAAATCTCGGACATTCCGCCTCCCGATGATCGAGTGTTCGATCTGTCGGACGATGCCTGTCGCGGGGTCGCCGCGAGGGTTCGGAAACCGGTAGCCGTTCGTCCGGTCGACTTGCCCTCAACCCTCATGGATCGCGCCGGTTCGCAATTGGGGATTCTACGTATATGTGTGTTTACAAGCGTTGCCGGTCGCCTGCCGTCAAGGGTTTCAGACGCCGGCCCGCTTCAGTCGCCGCTCTATCTTCCCCAAGCGCGCCCGCCGACCTCGACCAGCGCGCCAACACCCTTCCCCCTCGCGCTCGCCCGGCCGACCGAACCTTAAATCCCCATAGCCGCGGCACGCTCCGCCCTTGGTGCCTCACCGGCCCGCGGTTTCCTCCGTCGGAGGCTTTCAGACGCCGACCCGCCGGCGGCCTACGTCCCCGTTCGTGCACGGGCCAGCGTCTGATACCCTTCACGGCGCCGGTTGTCCGCTGCACGTCGATTTGCGCCGTTAAATTGCTTGGGACGAATGTTGCGCTTCGGGTCGATCTGACGCGTTCGCGGTTTGGTTCAGGAATGGGGTCGCCCTGGCGCATTCCTTCCGTACCGGGACCGGTCGATATGACCCGTTCGGCAAGTCGTCGGCGAACGACCGCTGTATGCGCACTGCGGTCGTCCACTGCGTCGTCGTCGCGCGGCGGTCCCGCTGTACCCTTCTCCAGCGGTTCGTCGAATGCGCGCCGGCGATCTCTGGGACTAGCCGCTCGAAGCGCGGCGGCTCCAGCCTGCCACATTACCAATTGATTTATCGCTTTGGAGGGGGCGGTATGCTTTGCGGAACTCCTTCGGTGGCGTCCGTCCATCATTTACCGAAATATCGTGGCCGTCGGTCGGCCGGCGCGGCGGGAGGTTTCGTACCCCGAATCCGATCAATGGCCGTGAGCGTAGTGGGTTTAGTAGAAATAGTTAGGTACCAGGGGTCGATACGCCTAAAGGCCGGCGGCGGCTAACGCGCCGCGCGGCCCCCAAACTCCCTATTCCTACTAAATCGCCGCTGAGCGGAGTCGGCCGGCGGCCCTTGGTCGTCGTCGTAATCTGCGCCGGGTGGCCTAATGCGCTGGTGTTCAGCCGTTCGGTCGACGCGCTGATGGACCGGATCGGCCTCGACGCGGCGGCGCGCAAACACACCGGCCAGAGCCTCTTCACCTTGCAGATGATCTCCATTATTTTCGCGAGGCGCGCGAGGGCGAGGCGCTCGCCGTCTCCTGCCGGCTGATCGAGCATGACGACAAACGCATGCGCGTCTGGCTCGAATTGTTCGACGCCGGGGGCGAGCGGCTCGCCGCCTCCGAGCAGCTCCTTCTGTGGCACTGTCAAGGCAAATGAGTATAGGTCATTTTCGGCGTCGAATCTCGCCGAGCGTGTCGGCAATTCCTGAGCAAAAACAGTGGGGCTCCATCCCTCGCCGGCGCGCCAGCTGGCAGTATAGAATTTAGTCTGACAATGCCCTCCGCGCGGATCGGCGCCGATCCGCTGCTGATCCAGGCGGCCGGCGGGAACACGTCGGTGAAGGAAGGCGGCGCGATGTGGATCAAGGCCTCGGGCACCCTCCTCGCCGAGGCGCTGACGCGCGATGTCTTCGTGCCCGTCGACCTTGCGGCGATGCGCGAAGCGCTGAACGCCGGCGCGCCCAGCGCGGACCGGCCGTCCGAGTTTCTCCTCAGCCCAAGCCCGCTGCGCCCGTCGGTCGAAACGTGCCTGCACGCGGTCTTTCCGGAGCGCGTCGTCCTTCACGCCCATTGCGTCAATACGATCGCGTTGGCGATCCGGGCTGACGCCCGCGAACGCCTCGCCGAGCGGCTCGACGGCTTCGCCTGGATCTTTCAGCCTTACATCAAGCCCGGCGCCCCGCTCGCCAATGCGGTCAGCCGCGCGCTCGCGCCCGGCGTCGACGTCGTCGTGCTCGGCAACCACGGAGTCGTTGTCGCGGGTGATACGGTCGGCGAGGCCGAACGGCTGCTCCATCGCGTCGCCGCGGCGCTGAGCGCGCCGCCGGCGGAAGCGGGACGGCCGGACCTCGAAGGGCTCGCCGCCGTCGCGGGCGACGGCTACAGGCCGCTCGAGGCGGATCATCCCCTTCACGGCGTCGCCCTGTCGCCGAGGCTTCTCCAGGTCGCCTGCGGCGGCGCCTTCTATCCGGACCACGTCGTCTTCTGCGGCGTCGACGCGACGGCCCTCGCGCCGGACGGGACGGCCGGCGCGGTCGTCGCCCGTCGCGCGGCCGCGGGCCTTGCGCCTCCGGTCTTCATGCTCGTTCCGGGCAAGGGCGCGCTCATCCGGTCCGAGGCGAGCGCGGGCGCGCAGGCGCTCGCGCGCTGTCTCGGCGACGTTCTCGCCCGGTTCCCTTCGGGCGCCAGCCCGGTCTACCTGACCGCTGAGCAATGTGCCGAACTCCTCGACTGGGACGCCGAGAAATACCGGCTTGCGCTCAATGCGCGCTGATCCGCTCTTCGTCGGAATCGACGTCGGCACCTCGGGCGCCCGCGCCGTCGTGATCGACGAAACGGGCACCGCGCGCTCCGACGGCCGCGCATCGATGGCGGAGTTCGGCACCGATCCGCGCGATCCTCTGACCTGGCTTGCGGCTGTCGAGAGCGCCCTTGGCGCCGCCCTGGTCGGCGTTGCGCGGAGCCGCGTCGCCGCGCTCGCGGTCGACGGAACGTCCGGCACTTTGGTCCCAGTCAACGTCGAAGGCGAGCCGCTCGCGCGCGGGCGGATGTACGACGACCCTTGCGAGGACTCCGCACTGCTCTCGGCCATCGACGCCGCCGCGCCGGCCGAGAGCGCCGCGCGCGGACCGACCAGCGGCCTTGCCCGCGCGGCGCTGTTCTTGAAGCTGAAACCAGCCAAGATTCTGCATCAGGCCGACTGGATCGCTTTCCGTTTCAGCGGCCGCTTCGTGAGCGACGCCAACAATGCGCTGAAGACCGGCTATGACCCAGTCGCCCTCGGCTGGCCCGCATGGATCGAGCGCGTCGGCGTCGACGCTGCGCTCCTCCCCGACGTCGTCGCGCCCGGCGTTTCTGTGGGAGCCATCGCTCCCGCCTCCGCGCGCGCTTTCGGCCTGCCCGCGGACGTGTGTGTTGCGGCCGGAACGACCGACGGCTGCGCCTCGTTTCTCGCCACGGGCGCCAAGAGCGTCGGCGACGGCGTGACCGCGCTCGGCACGACGCTGACCCTGAAGCTTCTGTCGGACAAGCCGATCTTCGCGCCCCGCTACGGCGTCTACAGCCATCGGCTGCTGGACATGTGGCTCGCGGGCGGCGCGTCCAACAGCGGCGGCGCGGCGCTTCTGGCCCATTTCGCGCCGGACGAGATCGAAGCTCTCGCGCCGCTCATCGACCCGGACGCCGACACCGGGCTCGACTATTATCCCCTGACCCGCAAGGGCGAGCGGTTTCCGATCGCCGATCCGGACTTGCCGCCGCGCATGGCGCCGCGTCCCAAAAGTCGCGAAAAATTCCTGCAGGCGATCCTCGAAGGAATCGCCAGCATCGAGGCGCTCGGCTACCGAAGGCTCGCCGAACTCGGCGCGCCCGCCCTCGTCTCGATGCGCACGGTCGGCGGCGGGGCCAGGAATCCCGCCTGGACTCGCATCCGCGCGAGAAAGCTCGGCGTCCCGTTCATCGAGCCGATCTCGAGCGAAGCCGCATACGGCGCGGCGTTGCTGGCGAAGCGCGCCTGGGGCGGATGAAGCGCCGGGCGGACGGCGTCTCGGGCACGGGCGCGCTTATCCGGTCGGAGGCAAGCGCGGGGCGCAGGCGCTCGCGCGGCGACTTTGATCTGGATCAGCGCTTCGGTTGCTTCCGGCTGGAGCGGTTGCCGGGTGGGGCTTACACCCACTGGAAAGCGCCGCCTTGTCACGGCGCACACGTGAAGCGGTCATGGTCGAACGGCCTGGCAAGGACCTGTCGGTGCGCCGCCGATGCGCACTTGTGGGCGTGGCGCGCTCGGGGGTCTACCGCCCCAAGCCCGTCGCCGGGGCGGACGATCTGGCGGTGATGCGCCGCATCGACGAACTGCATCTCGAACTTCCGTTCTACGGCTCGCGGCGAATGACCTTCGAACTCAACAAGGAAGGCCGTGGGGTCAACCGCAAGCGGGTGCAGCGGCTGATGCGGGTGATGGGGATCGAGGCGCTGGTTCCGCGCCCCGGCACGAGCAAAGCCGCGCCGGGGCACAAGATATACCCCTACCTGCTGCGCGGCCTGAAGATTGTCGAGCCGAACCACGTGTGGGCGGCCGACGTGACCTACATCCCGATGGCGTGCGGCTTCCTCTATCTGGTGGCGATCATCGACTGGGCCAGCCGGGCGGTTCTGGCGTGGCGGTTGTCGAACACCAACGATGCGAGCTTCTGCGCGGCGGCGCTGGAGGAGGCGCTGCTTCGGTTCGGAAAGCCGCGAATTTTCAATACCGATCAGGGCTCCACTTTCACCGCCGAGGCTTTCGCCGGCAAGCTCGCGGCGGCCGGCGTCGCGATTTCGATGGACGGACGCGGCCGTTTCATGGACAACATTTTCATCGAACGGCTGTGGCGCTCGATCAAGTATGAAGAGGTGCATCTGAAAGCCTACGCCGATGGCCGCGAGGCGCGGGCCGGCATCAGTTCCTGGATGACCTTTTACAATTTTCGACGCCCGCACCAGGCGATGAACAACCAGACGCCGATGACGGTGTGGCGCGCCGGCATGGATAAAATCGAGGCGGCGGCGAGGGCTGTGGATATGCCGCTTCGCTTGGACAACGCAAACGCGTTGCCCACATACCCACAGCAGAAGCAGAAGCAGCAAGAAGCGGCTTGATTCTTGAAGGACAAGGGCAGGCGAGATTACACCTTAAACCCAACCCCTCGTGGTCCCACGAATGGGGTCCAGTTCATTCCGGACGTTGTTGGGAAAACGAGTGCCGAAGGCATCGATTGCCAAAATTTTGCACGTATCGCGTTCGACGCTGCTTCACTTCATCCGGCCGCGAGCATTGGGTACAGTGTGACGGGGGGCACCATACCGTTGCGGTCATGCGAAGCTGGTCAACCTTATTGCAACGGCATGATGTTACTCATTTACGAAGGAATCCTTACGCCTACCCATTATAGGTAATTCGCTCGCGCCGCAATCGGCCTGATCGATTAATTGCGGAGCACAGGAGAACGACATGACCACGAAGGATAGGCGCGTGCCCTTGCCTCAGTCGTTGTTGATCGAGGGGAAGGGGCTGGGCATGAACGCGGACAGCATTGCCGCCGACATCCGGCGTCATTTCAACTACACCCTGGGCTGTGACAAGCACTCGGTGTCGGCGCATCACGTGTACCAGGCGCTGGTGATCGCCTTGCGGGACCGTCTGATGGAGCGCTGGAAGCGCACGCATTATTCCTACCAGGATTCGGGCTGCAAGCGTACCCAGTACTTGTCGATGGAATTCTTGATGGGGCGCAGTCTGGGCTCCACCTTGTTAAATCTGGGCGTCACCGAGGCGGTAAGGGAAGCAGTGCAGGCTTTGGGCCTGGAGTTGGAACAACTGCTGACCATCGAGCGTGACGCCGGGTTGGGCAATGGCGGGTTGGGGCGTTTGGCGGCCTGTTTTGTGGACAGTTGCGCGACCCTGCAGTTGCCGGTCATGGGGCACTGCATTCGCTACGAGTATGGAATCTTCCGCCAGTTGATCGAAAACGGCGAGCAGGTGGAAAAACCCGATCACTGGTTAGCGCACGGAAATCCGTGGGAGTTGGAGCGGGTCGAGTTCATTCAACGGGTGCGGTTTCGCGGCCGCGTGGAATATGGTTCGGATGGCCTCGGCGAGCTAAAGGTACGCTGGCTGGACACGCAAGATGTGCTGGCGGTCCCGTACGACATTCCGGTTCCCGGCTATCGCAATGATACCGTCAATACGCTGCGGCTATGGAAGGCGGTCGCGGTTGAGGAGTTCGATCTGGAGCAGTTCAACGAGGGATTCTACGTCGGGGCGGTTGCCGGGCGCTTGGTGGCGGAGAACATCAGCAAGGTGTTGTATCCGGATGACGCCAGCGATATCGGCAAGGAGCTGCGTCTGCGCCAACAGTATTTCCTGGCCTCGGCGGCGATTCAGGACGTGTTGCGCCGCTGGGTGCGCGATCACGGCTTGGATTTCTCGCAGTTTGCCGAGAAAAACTGTTTTCAGCTCAATGACACGCACCCCTCGGTAGGGGTGGCGGAGCTGATGCGTCTGCTGATGGACGTTTACGGTATGGGATGGGACCGTGTCTGGAAAATTACTTCGCGCTGCATGGCCTACACCAATCACACGCTGTTGCCGGAGGCATTGGAGCGCTGGCCGGTGCGCACCTTTCGCGAGCTGCTGCCGCGGCTGCTCGACATCATTTTCCAGATCAACGCGGAGTTCTTGTCGGAGGTGGCCCGCCGCTGGCCCGGCGATACGTTCCGCCAGGCCCGCATGTCGATCATCGAAGAGGGCCTGGACCCTCAGGTGCGCATGGCACATCTGGCCATCGTCGGCAGTTTCTCGGTCAATGGCGTGGCGGCACTGCACACCCGACTGCTCAAGGAGGGATCGTTTCGGGACTTCTATGAATTGTGGCCGGAGAAGTTCAACAACAAGACCAACGGCGTGACCCCGCGGCGGTTTCTGACCCTGGCCAACCCGGGCTTGAGCGAGCTCATCACCGAGACCCTGGGCGACGAGCGCTGGATAACCGACTTGGAGCGCTTGCGCGAGATCGAGCACCATGCCGACGACCCGGTCTTTCGGCAGCGCTGGTGGGACATAAGAAAGCAGAACAAGCGGCGCCTGTCCGGGGCGGTGGAGACCATCTGCGGGGTAGGCTGCGACCCCGAAGCCCTATTCGACGTGCAGGTCAAACGCATCCACGAATACAAACGCCAGATCCTCAACGTCCTGCACGTCATCCATCTTTACGATCGCATCAAGCGCGGCGACACCCAGGATTGGACACCGCGCTGCGTGCTCTTCGGCGGCAAGGCCGCGCCCGGCTATTGGATGGCCAAACGCATCATCAAGTTCGTGAATAACGTGGCCCACGTCATCAACCACGACCCGCTCGTGGGCGATCTGCTGAAAGTGATCTTCGTGCCCAACTACCGGGTGTCCGCCATGGAGGTCTTCGCCCCCGGCACCGACCTGTCCAGCCAGATCTCCGTCGCCGGCAAGGAGGCCTCGGGCACCGGCAACATGAAGTTCATGATGAACGGCGCGGTCACCATCGGCACCTTGGACGGCGCCAACATCGAGATCCTCGAAGCGGTCGGGCCGGAGAACTTCTTCCTGTTCGGGCTGACCGCCGAAGAAGTCGGCGAGGCCCGCCGCGGCTACGACCCCGAGCGGATCATTCGCGAGGATGAGAACCTGAGCCGGGTCATGCATCTGCTCGACAGCGCGCACTTCAATCAGTTTTCGCCCGGCTACTTCGACCCGATCCTCGGCAGCATCCGCAGCCCCAGCGACCCGTGGATGACGGTCGCCGACTTCGCCAGCTTCGTCGAAGCTCAGCGCCGGGCGGCCCACGCCTTTCGAGACCCCGAGCGCTGGACCCGAATGAGCATCATCAACGCGGCCCGCTGCGGCCGCTTCTCCAGCGATCGCACCATCCGCGAATACAACGCGCAGATCTGGAAACTCGATCCGGTTGCCCCCTTGGCGACCCTGTAATGTCCAAGAATAGCCCTGCGACATTCAAGCTGCTTCGCGATCGCAGTAGATTGGGGTTTCGGGTAGTAAGGCATCGTCAGAATATTACTTTTACAACTTGTGTCGAAGTTTGCGAGGCTGCTTTTTGATTCAATTCGATCCGCTCGGAGCG
The DNA here is from genome assembly GCA_963805295.1 of uncultured Alphaproteobacteria bacterium. Lineage (GTDB taxonomy): Bacteria > Pseudomonadota > Alphaproteobacteria > Rhizobiales > Beijerinckiaceae > Roseiarcus. Next base: position 10,640 of record CAWDTW010000097.1, read on the forward strand.
AACACATAGTTCCAGTCGCCATGGAACTTGTCCGGAATCAAGTGCAATAAGGCCATCGTTGCGTCGTCTACTTTGGCTCCCGTCGGGTAGACGTCGGTGTCAAGCGCTGCACGCACACGAGTCACCCAGCTCCTTCATCCCCGCCGTGATCGTCTGACGCGTCAGGCCGACCGCCCACGAGACGGTGCTGACACCGCCGTAGCCGGGTGCACGCGCTTCGGTAGCTGCCCACAATCGGCGCATTTTGCTCATCCATCACGCTGCGCAGCGCTTCGTACTTCTCAGCGATTTTGGATTCGTCATCATCCATCCCGCAAGGCTATCGGGTCTGACATGACTTGTAAAAGTAAGTTCCTGACGATGCCTAATGGAACCGTGAGCAGCGCTGAGCTCCCCCGTTTGCTGGATGCCACCGTCTTTCCTGCTCTGGCGGTAGGCCCAGATCGGCCCGCAGCGCGGCCCGCTGTTCGCGCTGACTGAGTTTCTTGGGTGGTGGTGGTTGTGGCGGTTCCGCTATCGAGCGACGTTGCCGAACGCGCCATTATGTGCTCGGCGGGGAAGACCTGGCGCTGATCCGGACGAAGAGGCCGTCCAGCTGTGCCTCCTTCGGTATCCCGGCCTCGGCATGGGCCCGGCTGAACAACCGCCGGGGGCAATGATCGCATTCGTGGCCGATCAACTCAGTGTGCCGGCCGCCGCTTTCGCTGATTACGCGCAGCGGGATCAGAACTCGCCGCGAACATGCGGTCGAGTTGCAAAGATACCTGTCCCTGCGGAGTTTCGGGTTGGCCGACTGGCGGGCCTGTCTCCGGGTCGGCACGGACGCGGCATGGGCCACGGATCGCGGCGAACCCATCGTCCAGGCGATGCTTGCCCATCTGCGGGCGAGCGGCGTCCTGCTTCCGGCTGCGGCGGTGCTGGAGCGAATCGGCCTGGCCGCCCGTGCACGCGCGCGCAAGAAGACCTTCGAGACGCTCGCGGCCGGGCTGTCCGATTCGGAACGGGATACGCTCACGGGGTTGCTCGCGGTCGATCCCGAGTTGCGCCGCTCCCGCTTCGCCTGGCTGCGGGACTATTCGGAGTCGCCCTCCCCCTCCAACATCGTCGCGCTGTTGGACCGTCTCGAATACGCGCGGGGACTGGGAATCGACGCCGCGCGCGCCGAACGTATCCACGCCACCCGTCTCGCCCGGCTGATCGACGAGGGGGCGATCATGACCGTCCAGCACATCGCCGATCTCGAACCGACACGGCGGACGGCGATCCTCGCGGTTCAGGCGGCCAGCCTGGAAACCCGGCTGTCCGACGCGACGCTCGCCATGTTCGAGAAATACATGGGCACCTTGTTCAGCCGGGCGCGGAACCGCGACGAGCGGCGTTTTCAGGCAACGCGGCGCGATGTCGCCAGGGCGCTGGTCCTGTTCCGCCGCACCATCGCCGCGCTCCGCCACGCGAAGGAAGCCGGAGAGGACGGCGTCGCCGTGGTCGAACGCGAGGTCGGCATGAAGCAGCTCGACAGCGTGGGGCCGTTGGTACGCCGTTTCCGCGCGACCCCGCAGTGACCTATGATGCGGCGACAGAGCGTTTCAACGCGATCCCGAAGATTTGCCGGGATGGAGGCCGATATGAGCTGGAACCCTTCGCTGGGTCCCGGGCCAGGGCGTCGACGTCCGCCCCCATCCCCATATCGGCCTCGCGACCGTCACCTACCTCTTCCGCGGCGAGTTCCAGCACCGCGACAGCCTGGGCTCGAACCAGATCATCCTCCCCGGTGCCGTCAACTGGATGGTGGCGGGCCGCGGGGTCACCCACTCCGAGCGGACGAGCGCCGCCGCCCGCAAGGCGCCGCACAGCCTGTCTTCGTCACCGATCACCGGACGCCGCCGCGGACGCTGCTGCTGGGCTGTGGGGCGCTCGGGTCGAAGGTGGCGCTTCATTTCGGGCGAAGCGGACAGACCACCTTGACCCTGGTGGATCCCGCTGTGCTGTCGCCACACAACGTCGTGCGGCACGCGCTCGGGGGGCGGCGCATTGGCATGGCGAAATCGGAGGCGCTTAAGGAAGAGATCGTCGAACTCTACCCCGGTCAGACCGCGGAGGCCCTCGGGATCACGGCCAATACCGCCGATGCGTTCGACTATCTGCTCGGAGATCGGCGAGCCGAACTGGAGGCGTGCTCGCATCTGGTCGATGCCACGGCGTCTGTGCCGGTCTTCAATATGCTCGTCGGTGCGACGCTCCCGGAGACGATTTCGGTGACGCGCCTCGAGATTGGAGACCGAGCGGGATCATCTAGCGAGCAATCGAAGAGCGCGGCCTGCAAATCGTCGAGGCGTGGGTTGCGGCCAGGCCCCTCGAGCGACAGTAGTCCCAGCCGGCCAGTGCCGACGCTCATCGTAGCGAACGAGGCGCGGCATGATGCGGGCGAGTTCGGGAATGTCGCGCGCGAGCTCATAGCAGGCGGCCTCCCGCTTCAAGGTCAGCATGGCGTCGGTCTGCATGTCGCGCATCTGCTTGACGAAGAGACCCGGGGCGCCCTGGCGAATCACCTTGAAATTGCGGTTGCGGCGGCTGGCGTCGAGGATGGAGACGCGCCCGGCCACGATCTCGTCGGCGCCGAGCAGGGACCGGTCCATGAGGAAATAGGCGAGGTTGGCGGGGGTGAGATGCATCCGTCGCATTCTCGCGCCAATCGACCGCTGGTTCAAGGCGCTCACACTTAGGCTGACGCGTAAGCCGCGGGCAAGGCCGTCTTTCCTCAGCGCCTCCGGCACGGAGGAGGCGGCGGGCGCCGAATTGTCGGTTCGATCGATGAAGACCAGCGACGCCTCGCGCCGCGCCGCACGACGACGTCGCGGCGCCCCGAACGGGGCGCCGCGATCCGGCGGTCAGTCAAGGCCGCCCGCGTTTACCACGGACACTGCGGCGTGCGGGGGGCGCAGCCCCACCAACACGAGGCGTGCCAGGTCGCGCACCCTTCAATTGTGCAGACGAACGTCACTTGCGGCGGGCGAACGACGCTGCCGACCGCGCAGATTTGCGCTTGCTCGACCGGGCCGGCTCCCTGGCATCCGACGCTGCCGCACGCGATGCTTTGTGGCGGCGGGCACGCGACCGCCGACGCAATCGGACAAGCCGCCGGAATCCGAGTGGGGTATCGGGATGCAGGTCACGTAGGCGTCAACACTCGGGATTGCAGGTCACGTAGCGCGTGGGACAGGCGAGCGAGCATTCGATCGGCAGACGCGTCGGACATTCGAAAATGGTGACGCGGCAGACCGCTGGACCGGTCTGCACGATCGTGCCCGCAACGCACGCAATCGCCGCCTGTGCCGCCTGCGGCAGCACGCAGTTCGGCGCATGAGTGCATTGAGCCGGAATTTCTGACGGGAACGGACAATCCGGTTGGCCGCGCGTGACGCAAGGGGTGATTTGCGTGCAGATGGGAGCGCAGGTTAGATGATGCGTCGGGCACGCCGGGCTACAGGCGATGCCGCAACTCACTTCTGGACAGGGCGTCCTCTGCACCGTGCACCCGCAAGTCGCCTGCGGCGGAACCGTCGGGCAGGCCACCGTACAAGCGATGCCGCAGCTTACTTCTGGACACGGCGTCCGCTGCGCTGTGCAGCCGCAGCTCACTTCCGGACACGGCATCCGCTGCGCCGTGCAGCCGCAACTCGCGCGCGGCAGACACGTGTGCGCGATCGTTTGAGGGCAGAGGGCGTTGGGCAAGGTCTGCGGGAGAGCTGCTATCCCCGCCTGGGCCGCGCCGCCCGCCGCCTGAAGCGCTCCGGCGAAATAATAGGCGAGCGCTTGCTGGGCCGCCTGCTGCGCCGGCGCCATCTTGTAGATCAGCGCCGCGTCTTTCTTCACCCACAGCGTGACGCCGCCGTGGGGGTCCTGCTCCTTGGCCGCTTCTGCTCGATGCAGAATGGACGCGTTGGGCACCTCGACGTAGGCGCTGAGGTCGGGACTGAGATAGAGACGCTCGTGGCCTTCCTCGGACGACGCGCCGGGGTAGCCGTAGAGCAGCATCACATCGGGAACGTTTTTCGGATCGGCGACGATGTGGCGCACGAAATTCTCGCCATTCGCCGCAGCCCGTGGCGGTTGAGCCATGGCCGGCCTCCCTTCTATAAACCTTGAGTTCCCGGCCGTTGCGCCGCGAACCAGAACTCGAGAGGGCATGAGCCGGCGGGCCCATCTTGCAAATGCGCTGGACTCGGGCCGGCTTTTGCTGCAAAGATTGAAGTATAGAAACGGAGGCCGGGCGGCGAATATTCAATTCCGGCATAGGTTTATAGATAATTTTTGCCCGCCCCGCGGGTGCGACGAGCGCGAAGTGTCAGCACCCCATGGATGGTCAGGCCGCTGCGACCGCGGTCCGCCACGTGGTCATCGCCTCAGCGCGAAGCACGCGGTGCGTTTGGGCTGAAGTGAGATGGCGTTGGACGTTGAAGGTATTGTAGACGGCGGCGTGTGTGGAAAGAAATTTCTGGGCTGAACCCGGGCTCTTGAACCGCTGCATCTTGCGCTCCCGCCGCCGCGTCGGCTGATGCGAATTCTCAGCTCTGTTGTTCTTCCATCGCCCGCGCTCATGGTGGCATTCGATCCCAAGCTCCCGGACCGCGGCGCTGTATGATCGCAAGTCGTCGGTGACCAACCGCTCAGGCACAAAGGCATACTTCTTCAAGAGTTTGCGCATCAGTTTCAGCGCGGCATGCTTGTTTCGCTTCGACTGGATCAGCACATCGAGGACCTCGCCCTCAGCGTCGACGGCCCGCCAAAGGTAGACCATTCGGCCGTCGATTTTCAGATAGACCTCGTCGAGATGCCAAGTCGTATGAGGCTTCAGGCGACGCTTTCGCAGGTCGGCCGCGATCATCGGTCCGAAATGGTTCACCCAACGCCGAACGGTCTCGTAGGACACCGCCACTCCGCGCTCCGCCAACAAATCCTCGACGTCACGCAGGCTGAGGGTGAACCGGAGGTAGAGCCATATTGCTTGGTGAATGATCTCGGGCGGGAAACGATACCCGGTGTAGCTGATTTTCGTCATCCGCTTCACTACTGGGCTGGAGAGAGTGCCGCAAGCCTCGAGCGCCGTGACAACGCCAATCGAAAGTCTTGACGACGCCGACGTTGCGGCTGCGGGAGCGCTGGCGCGCCAGCCTCGCCTTCAATGAGGTGGGGCGGCGTTGACGCCGGCGCCCGCCTCAAATCGCCCTGATGGTCAAGATCTCACGCATGGCGCTCGGACTAAACGTAGTCACTGCACTCTCTGCAACACGTCGGGCGTAAGATGCGCGCGCGTGGGATAACCGTCGACCGCCATGTGTAGATCGGCTTCGGCCAACAGCGAACGCAGCACATGGACGACGCCATCGACGCCGCCGAGCGCCAGTCCATAGGCGTAGGGGCGGCCGACTCCGACTGCCGTCGCCCCCATCGCCAAGGCCTTGATGATATGCACGCCAGTGCGCACACCGGAATCGAAGAGCACCGGAGCGATGCCGGCGGATTTCACAACCGCGGGCAACATGTCGAGGGCGGCGATGCCGCCGTTCGCCTGACGCCCGCCGTGATTGGAACAATAGATGCCGTCGACGCCCCCATCGATTGCGCGCTGCACGTCGTCCGGATGGCAGACGCCTTTGAGGATCAGGGGGAGCTTGGTCAGCGAACGCAGCCACGGCAGGTCATCCCAGGTCAGCGGATTGCCGAAGATCGTCGTCCATTTCATCACCGCGCCGCGCGGATCCTGTTGTGGCGATTTTCCAAGCATCGCTGCGAAGCGCGGGTCAGAGAAATAATTGGCGAGGCAATGGCCGCGCAGCTGCGGAACGTTGGCCGTGGCGAGATCGCGGGGACGCCATCCGAGCATCCACGCATCCAGCGTCACCACAATCGCCTTGAAGCCGGCGCGTTCGGCGCGCTGCACCAGACTCGCCGCAAGCTCCCGATCGGTAGGGGTGTAGAGCTGAAAAAATCCGGGCGTGGCCTTGAACTCGCTCGCAACGGATTCGAGCGGATCGACGGAGAGGGTCGAAGCGACCATCGGCACGCCTGTCAGCGCCGCGGCGCGCGCCGTTGCGAGGTCGCCATGGCCGTCCTGAGCGCAAAGCCCGATCACGCCGATCGGGCTCATGAACAGCGGCGTCGGCAACTTCATTCCGAACAGCTCGATTGACATGTCGCGCTGCCTGGCGCCTACGAAGATGCGCGGCGTCAAGCCCCATTTGTCGAACGCAGCGACGTTGGCCTCCTGGGTGCGCTCGTCGCCGGAGCCGCCCGCAACGTACGACGCAAGGCTCGGCGACATCGCCGCATGCGCCCTGGCCTCCAACTCCTCAAAACGGAACGGGAACCGGGGCGTGTGACCACTCAGACCAGCAAGATAGATTTCGTCCTGGTAGTCTCCGAAATTGGTCATCGCTTGCTCCATGCTGTTGTCGTCATCCGAACCTCGAGTGACCGCTTCGCCGGCGAAGCTGCTTCAGCCATCCCGGCCTGCACGACAATGTAGCGTGCGGCGCCGTTCATCGGTTCGACAATAACGGAAGCCGGGACGACAAAGCGCTATGCGTGATTACGCCAGCCGCGATTGGTCCGGAGCGTTTCCACGAGGCTCTCGCGGTGATCAACGCCGCGGTCGACGGTTTACCGGACCGGACCAAGATGGGAGAAATCATATGCCGTCACGGACTTACGCCGGCAGCGCCCCAGAAATAGGGTGCGTGAGCCGATACCCAGTAGCTCGGACGAATGCGCGTATGGGCTGCGAGTCAAAGGCGTTCGCACAGACCTTGGAAACCCATCGCATCCCTGCGGCGCTGGCGCTGGAAGCTGTCGCCGAGTGCGCGCGGCAGGGCTATACCGAGACCGCGGTCCTGGTCGATGTCGACGGCGTCCGACAGGCCGTCTTGCGCGGCAATCGCGCCGGCGCCCATACGCTCGACAGCGCATTCGAGAAAGCTTACACGGCCGCTTATTCAAGCCGACACCAGCGCCCTGGTCGAAAGGGCGAAGACCGCCCCGATTGCGCCGCTGCTTGCGAAACTGCCGAATACGCTTCTTTTTGGTGGCGGCCTGGTGATCAAATTCGGCGACGAAGTTATCGGCGCAATCGGCGCCGCCGGCGCGCCTGGCGCGGATCTCGACGACGGTTGGGTCGATTTGAACCGTTCGCCACGCCACTTGGGAATAACCGCTATTTGCACGGAGCGGACGGCCGGAGTTGACGTTGAGTGGACGTTGGAGACCGCGTCCGTTGACGTTTCAGTTGGGTCGAACTGAGCCCTCTGGCGGCGGAACCGTGGAAGACCGGTTCCGTTGCAGAGAGAGAACGGTGGGCCGCGCGTTTCTCGACGAGGACATGGACTTCGGCGAGGCCTTCAATGACAATCTGCGGAGGGCGTTGTGCCGGCAGCGGCGGCACAACGAGGCATGCGCCATGAGCCTCGCGCGTGATCTGACTTCGTCAACGGGCTGCTAGGCGAGCGCGTCCGTTTTCGTCAGCGCCACCTGTGGGCGGACACCCAACGCATCACTTCAACTTTGGGGACGATGCCGCCGGCAGGTCCTTCAATTTTGTATATTTCGGCTCGTCTGTCTCGATGGAGGTTTCTCGCCTGTGCAAGGGCGGCTTCTTTGCTCGAAACACTCGGAGAAATCCGGTCGTGATCGAGGTCGTCTCGATAGAAGACTTTCCACTCAGACATCGTGCAATTCCTCCCGATGTGAACTCGATGCGGCCCCGGGGTCTTGCCGGCCCCATTTACCGTATTGAATGCCACTAACATTGCGAAGTCGCGAGGGACTAATTGAAGTGCGCCTGTAACTTCTACGAGAACATCCGGCATGGCGCGCCCTCTGTCAACATCAAGACAGCCATGCAAGATAATTAAATCCCCGCGAAGAAATTCTTGGTTACATCGTTATACGTAGTTTACACCCGACCACAACGATAATTGTACGATTTTAAGCTCTTCAGTTGCGTGGGGTTGTCACCCTCTTTCCGATAAACCCAAGAACACAGATCTTTGGAAGTGCGGTTTGTATCGACTGTACTCGGCCCGACGGAAACTGGGAACTTCCGTTTAGGGTCGATATGACCCTCTCGCCAAGCCGTCGGCGAACGACCGGTCTTTGCACACTCCGGACGGCTGGAGTTGACGTAAAGCGGACATCGCGGATGGGGTAGTGGGAATGCGACCGGGAGAGGAACGGCGCTCGCCAGGCGATGCCTATCCGGGCTGTCCCTGTCGCGGGTCGGCAAATGAATCGCTCGAAAGTACGAGGGCAACCCACCTAGGTTAAAAACACAGCCTGTGGCCATAGCGGGTTGTAAATCGAAACATATCAAAGAAAACTAAATAATAAGTTGCGGGCAATGATTTTATGTGTTGACGGTGGACTGGCCGAATTCTGCGGCGCTGACAGCAATTTCATTCCTAACGCCAATTACGCCGGGCACACGACGCGCGTCCGCCTCCGCGCAGCCCCTTTGGTAGCCTCGTTCGACCTTCCCCTGCAGGGTGACCAAACCCCGGTCCTCTTCCACCGTCACTCGGTACCGAGGTATCGCGAGGTCCCAAAACAGTGCGTTCGTGACTTCGGAGCGAACATCCAACATAATGAGCCTCCTAAAGCTGCAAATGGCACGTTCTCGGCGCTGCGATCAGAAAAGCGCCGGGGGACGACATGGTGACAAGTCGTGGGGACGCCCCGTCGCCGACGTGCTTCTCTGTCCCAGAGCCATGCGGACTGGACGAACTCGGGCGCGCGATTTCGGCAGCCGCTAACATCTCGACCGGCCAAGGCGCTTCGTTGCTTTTGGCGCAAACGCGGCAAAATCGTAGATCACCCCTTCTCGCTCATGCCCCTGAGTTATCACGCTCATCAGCGTTCACTCCGCAAAGGAGGGGATTGCCGCCAATCGGACGCGACATGGCTTCAGAAGCAAACCACCCCACGCCAACCAAAGGTACCGATGGGGAAATGCATTGGCTGTTCAATATTGACCACATCGCGAAAATTGGCGGGGCGTCGGGTGCGACTTATTCGCGCAGGAGGACGCTCAACAACGAACTGTGGACCTTCAGCTCCCCGTTGTATTCGATGAAGCCAAGCTTCCTGAATTTGTTCATGAAAAAACTCACCCGCGGCCGGGTCGTCCCGATCATCTCGGCAAGCGTCTCCTGACTGATTTTTGTGGTGATCGGCTCCGGCTTTCCTTCCTTGGCGAAATTCGCCAGCAGCAGAAGAACGCGGGCCAGGCGCCTTTCGCTGGAATTGAACAGGTGGTCCACAAGGTCCGCCTCGACTCGACTGTTGCGGGTCAACAGGTGCGCGGTGAACAGCTCGCCAAAAGCGGGCTCACCATGAAGGACGCGGATCATCTCCGCTTTCTCGATGCGCACGACCGTAGCGTCGGTCATTGCGACCGCCGCCGCAAGGCGCAAAGGCTGCCCAATCAGGCAGCCTTCGCCGAAAAAGTCCCTTTCGCCGAACAGGCCGACAACCGCCTCCCGCCCTTGCCCGGAGGTCACGGCGATTTTGATCTTGCCCCGGACGATGTGGAAGACGGAGTCGGCAGCGTCGCCCTGCGAGAAAATGACCTGTCCCGCCCGACACTTAAATATCGATCGGCCGTGGTTCTCGGTCGCAAGAAAAACGTCCGGATCAAACGAAGCGCTCTTGGCTATCCCTGCCATGAGCCCGATCCCGAAAATTGAACTTGAGCGTATGTATATCCTCCCAAGCCTTCGCGCAATGATCTGGATCAACGGACGGGGTCGCCTGATCAATTCGGCTTCCACGCGCTGGTCAGTTGCGCGGGGGCCGGCGACTTCGAAGGGGTCGATCTGGCACATCCGCCGAGCCGTCTGGGAACGGCCGCTATTTGCGCCAAGCCGCCATTCGTAATGGCCCGGCAGACGAAGATATCTCTGGTTCGAATCCATCTCGCTCCGCCACGGTTTACGTATTTGATATTACATACGAATTTGCCTTTCTAGGGGTCGAATTCTCGCCTCTTTCCCGAGGCTTGTAACGGGCCTTCCCGTCGCCCCGCTGGTCTTCGCGTGCACCAGCTCGGATAGCCGAGGAGCAGTGGGAGCGGCATGCTCGGGGGCGAAGGTCAGCGAGATCAAGCTCGGGCCACCGCTTCCCACAGAGCCGTGCGGGTCGTGAACGAACCTGTAGAGGCCCGGCGATGCGGCATCTGCTGCTCATTGGCGCCTATCGGGACAACGAGGTCGATTCCGCCCAGCGCTCCTCGGCCGTCTTGGCGAGGAGCTTCATGACGATCTCGGAGATCGGGGCCGGAACGCTCTCCAACCTCTCCGCAGGCGCCACGGGCTTTCGCGCGATATGGCAGTGGACCCATTCCATCGGATCGGCGGCGCTGAACGGCAGGCGGCCGGTCAGGCCTCGGGCTCGGCGCACGAGCGAAAAGCTTGTAGGCGGCCTTGCAGTGGAGGGACGCATGGACTGTCCTGGCACATGCGGTGCGCAGACGGCTATCGCGAAGGCACGAGGTCGATCCGGCGATGCGTCTATCGCAAGCAACTCGACCTCGACACCTTGGTTTGCACGCGCGGACCAAACTTCCCGCTTTCGCGCTTGGAGTCGCGGCTCATGTGTCCAGCTTGTGGAAGTCCCGATGTGACGGTCGTGTTCGAACCGCCGGCCAATCGAGAAGTCCGCAGCGGATGACGAGGAGCCCCGGATGGGCACAGTTACCTATTACGTCGGCGCCCGGCGGCTACACGAGCCACGAGACCGAGTGGATGGGCATGACGAGCGGGCAGGACAGCGACGGCACGCGCTGGACGACGTCTCATTGGAACGGCTTTGACACCACCACGGTCAGGCGGACCCCGGAGCGTTGACGCTCGCCTGTCACGCACGCCCGGCAGGCGGAGCGGTCAGCATAGGTGCGCCCCTGTTCAATAAGCTGCCGAGAAATTCTTCGCGGGAGGCGGGCGCGCTCATTTCGTTCGCTCGAACCAACGCTTCAGCCACGCGCCGAGCCAACGTGCGAGCTTCCGTTCTTTCCTTGGTCGAAATGTCCTGCGCCGCCCGTGTAGATAGCGGCTGCGAGTGTCAAAGAGCCTCTTGTGGAGGCAGGCGGCGGAACTGTCCGAAAGAAGCGCCGCGATGCGTGCACGCAGCCGATACGTCGCCCCGAGGTTCTCATGCGGGTCAGGTTTGGGACGACGCTTAGCGTCGTAGTCGGCCTCGAGCCCCAACGCAGCCTCGACGGTCGTCAAGTGTGCGAGGAATTCGTCGATGCCTTCGGACAGGAACGCGTGCACGAAAAAGTGTGCAACCGGCGTCTCGAACAGTGGCGAGCGGAGAGCGCTTTCGACCGCAGACCAATGGGAGTCGTTGAAGACAGCAAGGCCGCGCCGCGCCGCGTCATCGTCAAGTCGAGGCCGGAAGAACTCGACATACTCATACTCACCGAACTCGTCGGCATAGGAGGTCAGAATGTCCCAATCCAATGTGTCGGCCGAGCGGGGCGGTTCAGGCGAGGCGACGATGCAGCGGGTCTGGTTCATCACGGGAGCTTCGAGCGGCTTCGCGCGCGGGGACGCGAGCTGGTGATCACGGAATAGTCGCTATCCAAGATGGCCGCAATTGGCGCCGGAGCAGACGGCCCAACGGTCGGAGACACGACCGCCACTCCGATCAATCCGTCATGTTTTCAGACTGAGACACTACCCGGGACGGACATACCGGAGACCGTCATGCCGGTCACACCGCGCGCGTCAGGCCACCGTCGACGCGGATGTTCTGACCGGTAATGTAGCCGGCGCCTTCCGAGGCGAGGAAGGCGATGGTCGCGGCGATCTCCTCGACGCGACCGTAGCGGCCCATCGGTACGCTCCGACGGTTTTCCTCGGTGACCGGCCAGCTGTCGATCCAGCCGGGCAGCACGTTGTTCATGCGGACGTTGTCGGCCGCAAAGGTGTCGGCAAAGATCTTGGTGTAGGCGGCAAGGCCCGCGCGGAACACGTTGGAGGTCGGAAACATCACGCTCGGCTCAAAGGCCAAGGCCGACGAGATATTGATGATCGCGCCGCTTTTCTGCGTCTGCATGATCGGCGCAACGAGGCGCGTCGGACGGATGACGTTCATGAGATAGATGTCGAGGCCGGAGCGCCATTGCTCATCGGTGATCTCGAGGATCGGCGCGCGCGGCCCGTCACCCGCGCTGTTGACGAGGACATCGATCCGGCCCCAGCGCTCCATCGCGCCATCGACGAGACGCTTGAGGTCGTCGACCGATTGGTTCGATCCGGTCACGCCTAAGCCGCCGAGTTCCTTCGCCAGCGCCTCGCCCTTTCCGGAGGAGGACAGGATTGCGACTTTGAACCCGTCGGCCGCCAGGCGCTTTGCCGCCCCCGCTCCTATGCCGCTGCCGCCCGCGGTGACGATCGCAATCTTCTCGCGCATGATCCCAAACTCCATTTGGAACGGCGTGAGTGATCTTTGGCGCACCGGAGTTCCCCACGTCAATACCAAGCCGGACCAGGTGAAGGCCGACCAGAAGGCCCGTGGCCGCTAACTCGGCGGTAATATTAGGCGGTGTCTCGCGCCGATCGCCATGGGTCGATTTTACCCCTTCGCCTGGCTGTCCGGGACATGACCGTTATTTGCGCATTCCTTCCATTCAGGGGTCAAAGCCGAAGGCGAGCAAGGGTTCGAAGGCAGCCCTCCAGTCCACTAGCCGTTCCGCCCACAAAGGCGTCCTGTACCGTGTGCCGATCATCCCGCCAGCCGCTTCCGCTGCTGTTTTGGGCCGAGTGATCAGGCGACGAACGCCATCGCCGTCGCCCAAAGCCCTACTGCCAGCACGGCGACCATCCAGACGTGGAAGAAACGTTCGAAACCGATGGCCTTGTAAGCCGCGGCAATCCGCTCCGAAGGAACCAGCAACAACGTCACTCCCTTCAGGAGCGCGGCCCAGCCGACAAGCGTGACAACGACCGGCAGCGCGCCGCCGCTCCAGACCTGGTGGCCGAGCACGACCGCGAGGCCGCCGGCGGTGGCGACCATTCCGGAGAACAGCATCCACGGCCCGCTGCGCGCCATCTCGTCGAGCGTCGCCAGCGTCCGGCGCCGGTTGGCGAGCATCCCGCCCGAAATCGCGACGAGGTAGAGGCCGAGGAGTTTGCCGAGGAAGATCGTTATTGCAGACATGGGGCGACATCCTTTCCGTGACGACGACGATCGGCGACGTCGTCGCCTTCAAGATAGGCCCCCGGCTCGATGTCGACCATCGGCTGGACCCAGGATGAGCCATGGCGCCGCTCCAGCGGACGCTTGACGTCGTCGAGTGAGTACCGCTTCGCCGCGCCGTCGGGGAACGTCCCAATTTTGCTGGCAGCAGACGGCCGGTGCCGACGTAAAGCGGTCATAGCGGATCGCAACCGGGGACGACGAGGTTGGGGAAAACCAACGACGCCGGAGCCGCGCGCCGCGAAGAGCGCATTGCCGTAGGCCAATTGCAATTGCGTCAGTCGCTGCCGCCGGGAGGCTTGCGCTTTGACCTCGTCGGCTTGCGTCAGCCCGCTAGCCCGCATTATGCAGCGCCGTGACGTTTTCGGCGGCGCGTTCTGGTGATTTTTCGGAACCGCGCTTGCTCGCGGACGCGCGGCATCGTCTCCGGCTTTGGGCCTGAAACGGGTGGAGGGGTTTGCGGGTTGAAGGGATGGGTTTGACGTTCGGGGACGTTCACGCCCCGTGTTTCAAGTGACGAGGCGCGGGATGCGCTGGAGGGCGAAACGCAGGATTTCCTGGCCGGGGCATGACGTCGGCAGATGGGCGCGGATCATGGTTTTCATCTCGACGACGCGGGCGGCGATCTTGACGAGGCGCAGGCGCAACGTGTCGAATTGGGCAACGCGCCACATCGAACGCCTGGGCATCGATGCGCGCAGCCCCCACATCAGCCAGTAGGCGCCGGCGTGCAGGAAAAGCCGAAACTGATTGGCGGTCGCCTTGGTGCATGAGGTGCGATCCGACCCCAGATGCGTCTTCCAGGATTTGTTGTGGTTTTCGGCCTGGCCGCGCCGGCAATAGACGTCTTCGTAGAGCACGCGAGCGTTGCGCTTGTTCAGATTGGTGACGACGAAGCGCGTGTCTGATCCTTCCGCGCCCGCTTCGACCCGGGCGATGATCCGCTCGACCCGGCTCCAGCTTTGCGCGCCGTCGAAGAACTCTTTGAAACGACGAAGCTTGCCGTCTCTGGGCGCGGCTTCGAACCGTGCCTTTACACTGGCTTCGAGACTTTCGACATGCCGGCGCAACGTCGTAGTCGGCGCGACGCCGAAGATGTAATCGAGGCCGCTCGCCCGACACCAGTCGAGAACCTCGGGGCCGCAGTAGTGGCTGTCGGCGCGCAGCAGGATCTCAGTGTTGGGCCAATGGGCTCGGATCGCGCGCAACAGCCGGCGGAGGAAGGGTTTGATCTCCTTGCCGCTCGGCCGCTTGGCGGGACGAAGCACGGCAGTGACGAAGCGGCCCTCGCCGTCGAACACGACGATGGGCTGAAAGCCGTATTCGTCGTAATGCGCGTTGAACAACCGCAACTGCTGCCCGCCATGGACCGCGTCGAACGTGTCGTCGATGTCGAGGGTGATCCGTTTGGGAACCTTGTGAAAGGACTCGCAATAGAGATCGACCATCGCGCGACCCATCCGCAACAGGGCGCGAACCTCCGGCAGATTTTCCAACCGCGAGATTGTCGACTGCGAGCACAGTTCGCGATCCGACGGCGTCAGATCGAGCGCCATCTTGAACATCGGATCGCTCCGCAGGCAATTGGCGTCGTTGCCGTCCTCATAGCCCGCCGCGATCATCAGCAGCCGAAAGCGGATGATGTCGGCAAGGCTGTGGGTGATCTGATCGGGCGCGCGCCGGTCCACCATGCAGGCGGCGAGCCGATCGGCGACGCGAAGGCGCTGGTCGACCTCGCGCAACGCCAGAACGCCGCCATCCGACGACAGCAAGCCGCCGTCAAACTTGACCTCGACGCGCTTGCCCGAAACAGGTGACAACCCAGGCAACGGCAACATAGGATCGTTCATGGCAGGTGCGGCCTCGCTGAAATCGCGCGAATCGGCTTAGACAACCAAATTATACACGAAATCAGCTATTTACGCCACACCCGCCAACCCGCAATGCATAATCCGGGCTAGCAGCGCCTGCGCCTGGGCGATCTCGGGCATTTCGGGAGTCGGCTCAAAGCCTTCGAGCGCGGGGGCGAGGACGGCGTGGGCGTCGGCGGGGCGGGCGGTCGATTGGTAGAGCTTGGCGAGCGACAGAGCCGCGCGCAGTTCGAAACTGCGCGCGGCCTGCCGCTTCGCGACCGCGATGGCGGTTAGGAACGCGTCTTCCGCAGGCGCAAGATTGGCGGCGTCGCGCTTGAGCAGGATTTCGCCGCGCACCCGATGCAGGTCGGCTTCGAACGCGCGATAGCCGGTGCGGTCGACCATCGCCAGCGCTTCGTCCAGGATCTCAACAGCGCAATCGGGGTCACCCGCCCCGGCTTCAGCCTCGGCCAGCGCCATCTTGATGAGCCCGTCGAAGGCCAGAGCGTTCTGCTGGCGCAGGCTCTCGACTCCGCGGCGGAAGGCGCGAGTCCCTCGGCGAGCGCGCCGCCTTCGGTGTCCGCCCAGCCTATGAGAAACTCGCCGATCGCGCGGAACAGGGGGAGTTCGTGATCGCGCACGATTTGCGCGAGTTCGGAGACGCTCGTACCCGCCTGCGAGCAGTCGCCTCGCATCAGCGCGAAAAAGGCCGTAAGCGCCGTGGCGTGCGCGAGCGTGGTGGCGTGAGATAGCCCTTCGACCCGCGCTCTCATTCGCTCGATCAAAGAAGCGGCTTGGCCAAATTCGCCGAGAGCCCACGAAGCGAACGCTAGATAGATCATCGCGGCGGCGCCGGGATCCGGAGGGAACCGAACCCCCAGATCGTCGTCGCGGCCAGGTTCGAAACGGGCGAGCGCAAGTTCCAATTCGCGCGCGGCTTCGACGAATTCGCCGGCGAAGAGGTGGGTCATGCCCTGGACCCGATGCGCGATCCCTGCCTCGCCAGAATCCGGTTTCGCCGCGACGTCGGCGAGGAAGGCCGCCGCCTGCGCTTTCATCGCCGGAAGGTCGCCTCGCACATAGCTGCCGGCCCACAGGCCATAGTCCGCCGCCAGTCGTTGGAGGGAGTTGTCGCCCGCCGCGGACTCGCGCGCTCTTGCAAAAGCCTCTGTCGTCTCCGGCGCGCCAAAGCCGCGCGCTGCGATGAGCGCGGCGCCGTAGGCGGCCTGCAACTGCGTCATTCGCCGCCGCTGCGCTTGGTCCGCCTTGACTTCCTCGGTCTCCGCAAGCGCCGCCAACAGCGCCTGTGCCTCGGCGATCTCCGGCATTTCGGGCGTCGGCGCGAAGCCTTCGAGCGCGGACGGGAGGACGCCATGGGCGTCGGAGGGGCGGGCGGTTGATTGGTAGAGCTTCGCCAGCGACAGAGCCGCTCGCAGTTCGAAGCTGCGGGCGCCCTGCTCGCGAGCGACCGCGATGGCGGACAGGAAGGATTCCTCCGCGGGCGCGGGGTTGGCGGGGTCGCGCTTGAACAGGATTTCGCCTCGCGCCCGATGCAGTTCCGCTTCGAACGCGCGGTAGCCCAGGCGGTCGCACGTCGCCAGCGCTTCGTCGAGGATCGCCATGGCGCGGTCGGGATCGCCCGCCCGCGCTTCGGCCTCGGCCAACGCAATTTTCAACAGCCCGTCGTACAACAGAGCGGTCTGTTGGCGCAGCTGCTCGGCGCCGCGGCGCATGCCCTCGAGCCCGTCGCCGGGCGCGCCGCTTGCGGCGGTCTCCCAGCCCTCGAGAAACATGCCGACCGCGCCATACATGGTCAGCTCGTGCTCACGCGCTAGTCGGGCGAGTTCGCAGGCGTTCGGCGCGGCGCGCGCCCGGTCGCCGCGCATTAGATCAAACATGGCCGCGTGCATTCTTGCAGCCGCAAGCGTGCCGACATGCGTGAGGCCCGCGGCGCGCGTCTGCATGCGGTCGATGAGCGAAATCGCGCGATCGACCTCGCCGAGAGGCCATGACGCGGCCGCCAGAAAGCCCATCGCGCCGACGCCGGGATCAAGTCCAAAGCGAAAAGCCAGATCGTCGTCGCGGCCGGGTTGGAAGAGGGCGAGAGCCCTTTCTAAGTGATCCCGCGCTTCGCGATACTCGCCGGCGAACCAGCAAGTCATTCCGGCGGCGCGATGAGCGACGCCGGCCTCGGGCGAATCGGGTCTCGCCTCAATGTCGCTGAGAAACGCCGCCGCCTGCGCCCGCATCTCTGGCAACTCGCCTCGCTGGTAGCTGCCGACCCATAAGCCGTAGTCGGCCGCCAACCGCCCCGGCGCGTCCTTGTCCCAAGACGCTGACTCGCGCGCCTTGGCGAAGGCTTCCGTCGTTTCCGGCGCGCCGAAACCGCGCGCAGCGATGAGCGCGTTGCCGTACGCGACGTGCAGCTGCGTCAGTCGCTGCCGTTGCGCGGCTTGCGCTTTGACCACGTCAGTCTCCGCGAGCGACGCCAGCAGCGCCTGCGCCTCGGCGATCTCCGGCATTTCCGGCGTTGGCCAGAAGCCTTCGAGGGCGGGGGCGAGGACTTCGTGGGCGTCGGCGGGGCGGCACGTCGATTGGCAGAGCTTCGCCAGCCTGAGCGCGGCCTGCAGGCCGAAACTGCGCGCGCCCCGATCTCGTGCGATCGAGATGGCGGCGCAATAGGCGTCCTCGGCTCGGACGGGATGTTCGGAATCAGCCTTCAGCAGGATGTCGCCGCGGATCCGGTGGAGGAGGGCGTCGGTCCAACGCTCACCCGTCCGCCGCGCCAGCGTCACCGCTTCATCAATATGCGCCAAGGCTGCTTCAGCCCCTTGCCCTTCGATTTCGAGCTCCGCGAGCCGGCCCAAAAAATGCGGGAAGAAGCCCCAGAATCCCTCATCGGCATATTTCCCCAGAGCTTCGCGCATCTCCGCCATGCCGGCATCGCGATCGCTCAGTCGAGCGCGCGCCCAGCCCCGGCTAAGCGTTCCGAAATTGAGGAACCACGCGAGCCCGTTTCTTCCCGCAATTTCGACCAGAGTTTCCGCGTCGCGCAAAGTTCTCTGCGCGTCGGCCCGGAACATTTCGAGCGTCGTCTTGAAAGCGTATACGTTGACCAGCGTGGGGATGTGTCCCAGTTCGACGGCGCGCGAAACCGCGTGATCGATTAGCTGCCGCGCCCGTTCGACTTCGCCGAATTGCCAAACGACGTGAGCGAGGTAAGCGGTCGCGCTGCTTTCGCAGTCCGTGCCGTGTCTGCGCCTCGCCTCGCCGTCCCATTCCGGATCGCAGATCTTCAGCGCCTCCTCGAGATGCGCGCGGGCCTGCGAAAGGTCGCTCAGGCTCAGGCACGCGCGCCCCGCCGTGCGGCAGGCGGCCGCCAAATCCGGCAATGTCCCTTCGTTCTTCGCATCTCGTCTGAAGCTTTCGGCCGTCGCCCGCGCCAACTCCGGCTCGCCGCGCACCATGCAACCGGCCCATTGCGAGTAATAGACGTCGAAGCGCTCGGCGGCATTGCCGATCCCCGCGGCGAGCTCCTGAGCGCGCGCAAAAGCGGCTTTCGTTTCCTCGGCGGCATAGCCTCGCGACCACATGACGGCCTGGCCGTAGCTGATCTGCAAGTGAAGTCTCTGCCGTCGCGCCACAACGGCGGCCTTGACCTCCTCGCTTTCCGCGAGCGCGGCGAGCAGCGCCTGAGCCTCGGCGATCTCCGGCATTTCCGGCGTCGGCGAAAAGCCTTCGAGCGCGGGCGCGAGGATGGCATGGGCGTCGGCGGGTCGTGCAGTCGACTGGTAGAGCTTGGCGAGCGCGAGCGCGGCGCGCAGTTCAAAGCTGCGCGTGGCTTGCTGCTTCGCGACCGCGATCGCGGTCAGGAAGGCTTCTTCCGCCGGCGCGGGGTTGGCGGGTTCGCGCACGAGCAGAATTTCGCCGCGCGTGCGATGAAGCTCTGCTTCAAATGCGCGATAACCCGTGCGGTCGGCCGTCGCCAGCGCTTCGTCGAGGATGGCGACCGCGCGGTCCGGATCGCCCGCCCGGGCCTCCGCCTCGGCCAGCGCAATCTTCAATAGCCCGTCAAACATCAGAACGTTTTGTTCGCGCAGCAGCTCTGCGCCGCGGCGCATATCCTCGAGCCCGCTGCCGACCGCGCCGCTCGCAACGGTCGCCCAACCCTCAAGGAACACGCCGAACGCGCGCCACAGGTTCAGGTCGTGCTCGCGAGCGAGACGGGCGAGTTCGAAGGCGTTCTGCGCGGCGGTCGCATGGTCTCCGCGCATCAATTCGAATAGAGCAGCGTGCATTCTTCCAAACGCGAGCGTGGCGAGGTGGGTGAGGTCCGCCATCCGCGTCTGCATGCTGTCGATGAGCGAAATCGCGCGATCGACCTCGCCGAGAGGCCACGAGACGGCCGCCAGATTGACCGTCGCGGCGACACCGGGGTCCAGTCCGAAGCGAAAGGCCAGATCGTCGTCACGGCCGGCCCGGAACAGGGCGAGCGCCCGTTCCAAATGATCCCGCGCCTCACGATACTCGCCGGCGAACCAG
The DNA here is from genome assembly GCA_963805295.1 of uncultured Alphaproteobacteria bacterium. Classification (GTDB taxonomy): domain Bacteria; phylum Pseudomonadota; class Alphaproteobacteria; order Rhizobiales; family Beijerinckiaceae; genus Roseiarcus. Next base: position 30,286 of record CAWDTW010000097.1, read on the forward strand.
CATGTGATCCCGGCGGCGCGATGGGCGACGCCGGCCTCGGGCGAATCGGGTCTCGCCTCAATATCGCTGAGAAAGGCCGCAGCGTGCGCCCGCATCGATGGCAAGTCGCCTTGCGTGTAGCTTCCGACCCACAGACCCCAGTCGGCCGCCAATCGTTCGGGCGCATCCGTGTCGCCAGACGCTGACTTGCGGGCTCTGGCGAAGGCTTCCGTCGTTTCCGGCGCGCCGCCGCCGTGCGCCGCGTGGAGCGCATTGCCGTAGGCGACGCGCAACTGCGTCACTCGCCGGTTCTGAGCGGGCGAGCCGCCTGGCGCCGGGGGCGCCGTCGCGCCCGCCCTGTCCGCCATCTCGATCGCCTTGCCGAGATGCGCGATCGCTTCCTGGAAGGCCGAGCGGCGCAGCGCCTGATCGCCCGCCTTGCCCCACCATTCGATCGCCAGATCGTCGAGGCCGGCCTGAGTGAAGTGATGCGCGACTGCTTCCGGCTCGGCGTTCGCCTCGCGCAAGGCCTCCGCGGCGCGGCGGTGCAGCGCCTGACGGCGGCTCTTGAGCAGGCTCTCGTAGGCCGCGTCCTGGATCAGTGCGTGCTTGAACCGGTAGGCGGCGGTCGGAGGGGCGCCGTCCGCGAACAGGAGGTCGGCTTCCGCGAGCCGATCCAAAGCCGACTGGAGCCGCGCATCGTCGAGGCCTCTGTAGCCGGCCTCGCTGAGACCGGCATGGCGCGGCGGGCCGCGGTCGGCGACCGCGGCAACAGGGGCGGACACGTCCCGCAGCAGCCGGTAAGAAAATTCGCGCCCCAGCACCGCACCGATCTGCGCGACTTCGCGCGCTTCGCCGAGCCGGTCGAGCCGCGCGGCGAGGGATTGCTGCAAGGTCGGCGGGATCGCCTGTGCGCCGCCCTGCGCGTTGCGCTCGAGCAGGAGCCGCGTCACCTCCTCGACGAACAGCGGGACGCCGCCCGTTCGCTCGCCCACTCCGTCGATCACCTCGTCGGAGAGCGCATGCCGGCTTGCGATCTCGCCGACCATGCGGCGCACCTGCGCGCGGTCGAGCGGCGCGAGCGAAATAACGCTATGGTGCGAGCGTAAGCTCCAGTCTGGGCGGAATTCCGGCCGGGTCGTCGCCACGATGAGAAGCGGCGCCTGGGCGCCGCGTTCTACGAGCGCCCTCAACAGATCGAGCGAAGTCGGGTCGGCCCAGTGCAGGTCTTCGAAGGCGAGCACGATCGGCTGCGATCGGGCGCCTGCCAGGGTCAAGGCTGTCATCGCAGCCAGTTGCCGGCGCCGGAATTCCTCCGGCGCGAATTTCGCCGCGCGGTCCTCAGGCAGCGCGACGTCGAACAGCGGCGCGAGCAGGGGCGCATATTCGGCCGCGTCGAGACCGATCAGCCGCAAAGTGTTCTCGAGATCGGCGAGTTTCTGCCCGTCGGACGCGTCGGCGCCGCCGTAGCGCAGCCGTCCCCATTCGGCGAGCGGGTGCAGCGGCGTGTTCTGCAGAAGCTGCGAGGCGGCCCATTCGACCCAGGTGTGCGGCGTCTCGGCGAGTTTTGCGTGGAACTCCGCGACGAGGCGCGATTTGCCGATGCCGGGCTCGCCGACGATCTGGACGAACTGGCCTTCGCCTTCCAGCGCGCGCGACCAGCGACGAAGGAGAAGTGCAAGTTCGTCCTCGCGGCCGACCAGCGGCGTCAGCGTTCGTGCGCCACCCCGCCGTCCGGCGCCGCTCGCCCGCACGATGCGATAGAGCGCCACCGGCTGAGGGACCCCTTTCAGCTCATGCGCGCCCTTGTCCTCGGCGACGAAAAGCCCGGCCGTCTGCCGCTGCACGCTCGCGGTGACGAGCACTGTTCCCGGTTCGACCGCCGCCTGCACCCGCGCCGCGACGTTCGGCGCATCGCCGAACACCTCGCCCGCAGCGTCGACCACGACGGGCCCCATGTCGAGGCCGATGCGCGCCGCAAGCGCCGGCGCGCCGGTCTTCGCGTTGCTGGCATTGAGGTCGGCGAGCGCGCGCTGGATGGCGAGCGCGGCGCGCACCGCTCGCTCGGCGTCGTTCTCCTGCGCATGCGGATAGCCGAACAGGGCCATCAGGCCGTCGCCGAGCTTCTTCAAGACATGGCCGCCGAGACCGGTCACCGCGGCCGAGGCCGCGTCCAGATAGGCGCCGACCAGGTTGCGCCAGTCCTCCGCGTCCAGTCTCGCCGCAAGACCCGTCGAGCCGACAAGATCGCAGAACATGACCGTGATCGGCCGCCGCTCGGCAGCGTCCGTAGACGAAGATAAGGGCGCACTTGTCGTCGGCTTCGCTGCTAGGTTGGTCGCGCCCAGACTAGCGATCGCCTTGAGCAGACGCTTGCGATCCCCCAGATTGACGCCCAGCTGAGCCAGATCTCCGTCGGTCAGATCAGCCAGAACGTCGGCGTCGATCGAGTTATCGCTAAACGCGGTCTCATACCGACTGAGGCCGAGGCTTCGCAGCCACGCCCCGATATCCATTGCCGCACTCCAAACAGCGCCCGGCGATGATCGTCGAGGTCAGGACACATGTCCAGGGCAACATTTATCGAACGTGAGATCGTCCGGGTGGAAGCCGAAATCGAGCTGCAGTGATGTGCTGCTTCCGCGCGGGAGGAGCGATGGCGGTTGCGGATTTCGCGTACATTTGGGGCGCGGCTCTCGACGAATGGCGGAGGGCGCTCCGCATGTGCGAATCGTCAATCTCGAAACGAGCATCACCCGCAGCGACGCTTTCGAGCCAAAGGTAGAACGCCACAAATCCGCCGGGCCCGCGGACGAAATTGGCCAGGCTGCAGACGTCGGCAGCGCCGCATTCACAAGCAAGCGCGCGGCATTTGCGGCGGCGCTAGACACGAGCTTCCGGGACCGGCACCTGTCGGAAAGCGACGGTGGTACGCGACTATCTTTTCCTTCGACAGACCCAGGTCGCGAAGTATTTCAACCGAACGCCGTGGTAGGTCTCTGTCAGGGGCGGGCTCTACTCCCCGCTTGTCGTCTCCGTGGCCCCTGCCCTGCCGACCGCTGATCTTCACGCGCGCCTCCTCCGTGTTCATCCCGGTCGTTCCATCCCATTTTTCACGTCAATGCTGTGCTGTTTATGACAACACGCATCGCCCTTATGGCGTACCTCTCGATTTTGACAGGAATGCGTCGGCGGGCCTCGGTTCCCGGCGTCCAGGCCGGTACCCTTCTTCAATGCCGATTCGCACCAGAAATGACCGGAGTCGACGTAAAGCTGCCGTTCGCGATCGCGACCGTGGACGTTGCAATTGGGGGAAACCTGCCTTTCTGCGTTCCCACTTCAACAGCGGAGACGCGCGGGGTTGCCATGCCGGCTCACTCCCGACAGCAAGCACCGTCATGAAGCCAGCGCGTCGAGCAGAGCTTTGGCCTCTTTCAGGTCGAGCGTGTCGAAGCCCTCGGTGAACCAGCCAAAGACCGGAGCAAGAAGGTTGCGGGCCTCATCCCGTTTGCCCTGGTCGCGCCAGAGCCGCGCCATGCTCGTCGCCGCGCGCAGTTCCCAGGACTTTGCCTGCTGCGCCCGCGCGACCGCGAGCGCGCGCTCGAAACAGGCTTCCGCCTTCGCTGCGTCCGACTCAGGCGACATCAGCGCGATTTCGCCGGCAATGCGATGGATATCGGCCTCGCACCACTTTTACTTGGTTGTTTCTACCGTCGTCATGGCTTCGCCGATATGGCGTGAGGCGTCGTCGAATTGGCCGAGTTCCGCATAGGCCCTCGCCAAATGTGATACCCACAACGGCATCCACAATGTCGCTCCCGTTGACCGCAATGCGGTGATTCCGGAGGTGATCATGTGAACCGCGTCTGCGGCTTTGCCGGTCAGGGCAAGAAGGCAACCTCGCACCACCATTGCGGCCGCCTTCATAAACGGAGCACCTTTTTCGTCCGCCAAAGCGACGACTTCATCGCGTTTCGCGTTTGCTACCGAGTAGTTTCCGCAGAAGATATGGGCCAAACTTGAAACGCCCAGCGCAAACAACAAAGTGGCGGCTTGGCCGATCTCGCGCGCGTCCTTGATCGCGTAGTCTGCGTCTGCAAGCGCGGAGCCCAGGATGAGACAAATTTGGCCACGCCGGAGACTACGCTTTGCCCAGGCGCGCCATGTTACGTCGCTCACGCCAGCGATGATCAGCGCGCTGAACAGTCAGCTCGGCATCAAGTAGTCGAAAAGGCTCTGAGGCGACGAGGCCCTGAGGCGATCGCCCTCAAGGACAGGCTTCGTCGAAGCCCGGCCCCAGGCGCGTCCGCGTTTGCCGAAATGCGCCTTTGACGGACGCCGGCCCTTTGCAGGCGGCCGGGGTTCAACGGGGCCGGCGCTCGCAAGCCTCGTAAGGAGGAAACCGCGGTCAGGAACGGCGCTTCCAACAGAAAACAAAGCGCCAAGCCAAGACCGAACCCATTGCTCGATATTGGCATATCGCCAACCCTCGCCACGTTCGCGCCCGCAATGCCCGATCGTTCGCCGCCTCTCGCAACCAAGGAGTCCGAATTCGGCATCTCCGAACGAATCGGCTTGGCGACCCAGCTGCGAGGGCGGGCCCAAGGCCCGTCAGATCGGACCCGTATCCCAGGTGGTGTGGGAGGAGCGATGCCGCGAGGCATCCCCCTATCCCGATCTCGGGTCGATTCCGGCCCTTCAGGTCTGATCAGCCAACGGCGGGGTAGCGCCGTAACCGGACGATCGACGGCACTCCGATGAGCATGGGCATTCGCCTCCCACTTAGCGGTCGTCGGATCGACCGTGCCCTCGGCAACTTTGCCCGGTTTTAGTATTGCCGAATGGTGCGCGGCGACCGATCCCGTGCCGGCGATCGCTGTGCCTCTGAGCGACGCTCTGCGCGCAGCCGGTCTGCCAGAATAGCAAGGCAGCACATCGAAGACGCCGGCCCTGTGTCGAGGTCGATTAGTGCCTCATGCGCCCGCACTGGCATCTACCCTGAGAACATTGCGGTCGCGATCGGGCGTGCGCCTGTGCGGCAACTCAAAGCCCCGCTTTAGGAGGCTGGCCAGTTCGCCCAGCCATCGCTCGACCCCATACGCCTCGATGTCCTCGAAGTCCTGACGGTCCACGCCCGGCGCGCCCTTGTTGGAGCGGCACTGAGCATAGGCATGCACCAGAATGTCTTCGCGGCTGATCTTGTCGTAGAGGGCATAGAAGCGATAGCCGGGTTCTGCCTGCGCTTTCGCGTGCAACGCCGTCTGCAGTTTCTGAACGCTGTTCGGAGTTGATAGGTTGCCCAATCCCCAGGTCCCTCACTGCGTCTTGCGCCAGTCTTGAACTGAGGCCCCTTCCCTCCCCCGGCGTTACCCGGCTTCAGCGGTACTACAAGCCTCTCCGCCACCCCACAGCGCCCAGCCTCTCCCTCGCGGGCGTCTGGTTGGTCATCCCTGACCGCGCTTTGGGGCTTCCCGTGTTGCGCGCGCTTTCCTTGTGTACGTGCTGCCGCCAGTACCCCGGTGCAGCGGCTGGGCGTCGTCTTCGCTCATCTCCCCCAGCCGTATCAGCCTTCCCCGAAATTGCAGTCGGGTCGGCCTGCACATCGTCCTTTTCGAGGCTTGCTCGGCGTTCACTCGCGTTGCGGCCCGCACACTCGCGCCGTCACCTATATGTGACCTGCTACACCGAAGGCTTCAGCCATTTCGTCACCTCCATGACTGCTCCGGTTGCTTCCGGCTGGAGCGTTCGCCGGGTGGGGCTCTCACCCACTGGAAAGCGCCGCCTTCTCACGGCGCACGCAAATAGCGGTTATTCCCCGAGGGCGTGGCGAACGGGTGAAATCGAAATCGCGGAAGTGGCCGTCCCGAGAATCCTGTTCGCGGAAGTCTTGCCACGCACTTCAGCAGCGTGAGGCGTTCTATTTGTCACGTGTACCATCAATCACCAACGGAAAGGTGCGCCTTGATAACGACGGAAATGATGTTCTGGGCGCTCTTAGGCGATGCCCAAAAACTATTGCTTCATTTCGTGAAACCTCGGCGAGATGCTGTAGTTCCATTCTGGATGGAATGAGTCTCGGGTCATGTTGAGGGTCGCCATTTCCGCGTCCGAGACCTTGATGCCCTTTGGATAGGTGTTGCTATCGAGTTCGCAGCGGATTTTGAGACCGGTTTTCGTCGTGGTGTTGGCGATCAGTTCGATGACGATGAGGAGGCTGAGGAGTGGCGTCGCGCGCCAGTTCTGCGTGATGTGGCAGAACATGCGATGCTCGATCTTGTTCCACTTCGAAGTCCCTGGCGGATAGTGGCAAACCTGAATGATCAGACCGGTTTCGTCCGCGAGTTGTTGGAGGGCCAACTTCCAGAGCCGCAGCCGTGAACCATTGGAGCCGCCGCCGTCGGCCGTGATCATCAGGCGCCTCATCCCGGGATAGAGCTTCCAACCCATCTGATCGAGCCAGCATCGGACGGCGTTGACGGCGAACTCCCCGGTGTCGTGGTCAATTCCGAGGCTGACATAGCCGAGGTTGGCGCCGATGTCGTAGACCCCGTAAGGGACGACCTTGCCCAACTCCTTGTCCTCGAAATCGTGAGCGTTGACCTCGATCGGTTCGCCCTGCGGCCCATAGTCGCTACCGCCGTTCTTGAATTCGCCCAGCAATTCCTTCTTCTTCGCGTCGATCGATATCACGGGTTCGCCGGCCGCCTGAAACGCCTCGACCTTCGCGTTGATATATTCGAACTGGGCGTCGCGATCAGGATGTTTGCCGGCTTCCTTGGTCTTGCGGTTGGAATGGCGACAATATTTCAGTTCCTCCAGCAGCTTGGGAATGGTCGAGGAACTCACTTTGTGACCCATGGCGCGAAGCGCCGTCGCCAGCTTGTCGTGGCTCTTGGAGACCCATCGCAACGGCCGCATCGGGTCGCCCATCGTCGCCGGCTCGAGCAATCGTTGCAAGTCCTCCAACAGCGTCGGGTCCTTGACCGTCAACCGAGGAGTGCCCCCGCCCTTGCGCCGCACCTCTCCCGTCAAGGAGCCGGGGTTCCGCAAGTCCTTCAGACCGCGCCCAATCGTGCTCCGGGCGACCTTCGTCGCGCGCGCGACCGCCGCAATCCCGCCGTAGCCCGCCGCCTTCGCCTCCGCCGCCGCGCTCAACCGCCGGCGTCGCTCGTCCAGCGAAGGCCGAAGCGCGTCAAACCGGACGCGCAGGGATAATTCGTCTATCATCATCACGATATAGACGCTCGCCTCGCACTCGGGAATCCGCTAAACAGCCGATGCCAGTAAACTCGCAAATTCCAAATCGGCTATTTTTGGGCGTCGCCTTAAGCCCGGTATGGCCGGCTTCGGCGCACAAGACCCGGGATGTCGACGGTCCGGGATTGCCAAGAACCGTTCAACGCGGCAGTCTCGGCTCTGAAGTGGCCTCTATCCGGCGAATGTCGGTCAATAACTACGGCTGGGCATTTTCTGTCTTCACAGCGTTCAATGCGGACGCCGATTTGACTAGCGGACGCGGGGGGACGACGACTGGTCATGATCCGCTGGTATCGGCGCCTGCAGGCCGGCGCGTGAAGCGAGCGCGGGACTTCAGAGATGCCAGAGATTTTCGTCATCACTTCCCCGGACGGCTCCGTCGACCGCGCGCCAGAGGTAGCAGAGCTTGCCGTTGACCTTCACGAAGACTTCATCCAAATGCCACCGCCACTGAAGATAGCCGCGCATATGCGCCACTCGCCTCTTGCGGATCTCGGCGGCGAACATTGGGCCAAACCGGTTCCACCAGAACCGGACGGTCTCATGGCTGATGTCGATCCCGCGCTCGGCCAGCAGATCCTCGACGTTGCGCAGCGACAGCGGATATCTCACGTACATCATCACGACCAGGCGGATGACCTCTGGCGAGCTGTTAAAATATCGGAACGGGTTGCTCATGGCTCAAGCCTACAACGGCCAGGGGCTCCGCCAAGCATTTGGTCTGACACTGCCGGGAGACCCACAATGACCTTTCATCGGCGCGTTGCGGCGACGGCCCTTTTGTTGGGCGTGGGGGCGTCGTCGGTGCTGCTTATAGGCGGAAAGCCAAGCGGCGACGTTTCGTTCACGTCCTCAGCGCACGCTCAGATCATCAGGAATCTGATCGCCCGCCTGCGCGGCGAGACGCTGCCCGACGGAGTGGTCAAGTCGAACGGTCGCCTCGAGGCGACTCAGGTCGACGTTTCCTCCAAATATCCGGGCCGGCTCTCGAAGGTGATGGTGGAGGAAGGCTCCAGCGTCACACAGGGCCAGGTCATTGCGACGATCACCTCGCCGGAATACGAAGCGCGATTGCGCGCCGCCGAGGCCAACGTGCAGAAGTCCAAAGATGCGCTTGCGGCGGCCGAAGCGGAAATCACGTCTCGTGAAAGCGCGCTCGAGTTCGCCAAGTCCGATTTCGAGCGCGGCCAGGAACTGATGAAGTCCGGCCACATCACCAAGCAGCTCTTCGAGCAGCGAAAGCGGAATTACGATTCCGCAACTGCGGCGGTGAAGAGCTTCACCTCGCAGCGCGACCAGGCCCTGTCCCAGATCGCGAACTCGGAGGCGGAGGTCGATCGCATCCAGTCGATCATCGATGATCTGACTCTCGTCTCGCCACGGCTCGGCCGTGTGCAGTATCAGCTCGCTCGCGCCGGCGAGGTGGTCGCCGCCGGGGCGCCGATCGTCACCATCCTCGATCTTACCGATGTCTACATGACCATCTTCCTGCCGGCGGCCGACGCCGGCAAACTGGCTGTCGGCGACGGGGCGCGCATTATCCTCGACCCCATTCCTGATTACGTCGTTCCGGCGACGGTCAGCTTCGTCGCCGCCGATGCGCAGTTCACGCCCAAGACCGTTGAAACCACGGACGAACGGGCGAAGCTGATGTTCCGCGTCAAGCTCAAGATCGATCCGCAGGTCCTCCAGCAATACTACACCCGCGTGAAGACCGGCATCCGCGGCTTGGGCTTCGTTCGCACCAAGCCTGACGTGGAATGGCCCGCCGACCTTCAGGTCAAGCTCCCCAAGCCCCCTGAAGTCAAAGCGCCTGCGGCTCCGGCCGACAGCAATCCGGCGACTGCGCCCGAAGGCAAGACAACCGGCAACAACGGGTCCGAAACCAAGGCCCCCGACGCCAAATGACCGGCAAGGTTGTCGCGAAGGTAACGAACGTCTCGCACCGGTACGGCGCGACGGTTTCGCTCGACGACGTCAGCATCGACATTCCCTCGCGCATCATGGTCGGCGTGATCGGGCCGGACGGCGTTGGCAAGTCCTCGCTTCTCGCGCTGATCGCGGGGGTAAGAAAGATTCAGCAGGGCGAGGTCGTCGTCTTCGACAAAGATGTCTCCGACCGCGGCAACCTCAGGGAGATCCGGGGCCCCCATGCAGGAGACGACACGCCACGCCAATCCGCTGACGTCAAAAATCCGCTGCGTCGGCAAGTTCCGGCGGCCTTACCTCTTGTCGGTCGATCTGACCCGTTAGCCACGCCGTACGGGAACGGCCGCTATTTAGCGCACTGCCGCCGTCCACTGCGTCGTCTTTGGGCGGCAGAGACCCCCACACGGTCTCGCGCGCCACACCCGCTAAGGCGATGCCCAAAAACTATTGCTTCATTTCGTGAAACCTCGGCGAGATGCTGTAGTTCCATTCTGGATGGAATAGTCTCGGGTCATGTTGAGGGTCGCCATTTCCGCGTCCGAGACCTTGATGCCCTTTGGATAGGTGTTGCTATCGAGTTCGCAGCGGATTTTGAGACCGGTTTTCGTCGTGGTGTTGGCGATCAGTTCGATGACGATGAGGAGGCTGAGGAGTGGCGTCGCGCGCCAGTTCTGCGTGATGTGGCAGAACATGCGATGCTCGATCTTGTTCCACTTCGAAGTCCCTGGCGGATAGTGGCAAACCTGAATGATCAGACCGGTTTCGTCCGCGAGTTGTTGGAGGGCCAACTTCCAGAGCCGCAGCCGTGAACCATTGGAGCCGCCGCCGTCGGCCGTGATCATCAGGCGCCTCATCCCGGGATAGAGCTTCCAACCCATCTGATCGAGCCAGCATCGGACGGCGTTGACGGCGAACTCCCCGGTGTCGTGGTCGATTCCGAGGCTGACATAGCCGAGGTTGGCGCCGATGTCGTAGACCCCGTAAGGGACGACCTTGCCCAACTCCTTGTCCTCGAAATCGTGAGCGTTGACCTCGATCGGTTCGCCCTGCGGCCCATAGTCGCTACCGCCGTTCTTGAATTCGCCCAGCAATTCCTTCTTCTTCGCGTCGATCGATATCACGGGTTCGCCGGCCGCCTGAAACGCCTCGACCTTCGCGTTGATATATTCGAACTGGGCGTCGCGATCAGGATGTTTGCCGGCTTCCTTGGTCTTGCGGTTGGAATGGCGACAATATTTCAGTTCCTCCAGCAGCTTGGGAATGGTCGAGGAACTCACTTTGTGACCCATGGCGCGAAGCGCCGTCGCCAGCTTGTCGTGGCTCTTGGAGACCCATCGCAACGGCCGCATCGGGTCGCCCATCGTCGCCGGCTCGAGCAATCGTTGCAAGTCCTCCAACAGCGTCGGGTCCTTGACCGTCAACCGAGGAGTGCCCCCGCCCTTGCGCCGCACCTCTCCCGTCAAGGAGCCGGGGTTCCGCAAGTCCTTCAGACCGCGCCCAATCGTGCTCCGGGCGACCTTCGTCGCGCGCGCGACCGCCGCAATCCCGCCGTAGCCCGCCGCCTTCGCCTCCGCCGCCGCGCTCAACCGCCGGCGTCGCTCGTCCAGCGAAGGCCGAAGCGCGTCAAACCGGACGCGCAGGGATGATTCGTCTATCATCATCACGATATAGACGCTCGCCTCGCACTCGGGAATCCGCTAAACAGCCGATGCCAGTAAACTCGCAAATTCCGAATCGGCTATTTTTGGGCGTCGCCTAACTCCGAGTGTCGCCCTTGACTTTGGAATGAACTTCGCGCCCGTCCAGGTCGAGCACGCGCATGGACACGGCGCGCGGCGGCCAGTCTACGTCGGCGACAAGCGCGATTGCCCCGACAGCGTTTCGTGCATCGGCGGCCAGTTCGCGAATGACCCGCGCCGACCCGTCAAGAAATTGGATGCGAAATTGCATGGTTGGAGTTGAGCGCCGAGCGGCGGCTAATCGTGGGAGGAGGAGTCGAGAATCACGTCACGCTCGCGCTGGCGAGCCTCCCTATAGGCCGCGGCGCCATGGTCATGCGCGAAGGCCAAGGCGTCGTCGCCCTTCACAGCGAACAAATGATCTGGCCTGATCGACGTTTCGAATGAGCCGTGGCGCCTATGTGCCGAGGGACACGGATCGTCCCCGGCTCACCGAATCGCGAAGGGAGCCTGTTCCGACGACACGCCGAACACCGCGCGTATGCCTGCGAGCAGGTTGCGCGCGGGAGCGCCCTCGACCAGCGCGGCCAGATAGTCCTCCGCCCACTTCCTGATGTCGTTTTCCAAGAGATGCGCGAGCATCGGCCCGTGACGCTCGCGGCGCTCGGCCAACGGCATCTCCAGCGCGCGCTTCAACGCCGACGCGACCGCGTCGGTCTCGTGCGGATTGACGATCAGCGCGCGGTCGAGCTCCTTCGCCGCGCCCGCAAATTGCGACAGCACCAGCACGCCGGGGTCATCCGGGTTCTGCGCCGCCAGGTATTCCTTGGCGACCAGGTTCATCCCGTCCCGCAACGGCGTCACCATCGCGACATCCGCCGCTCGATACATGCCCGCCAGAACCGTGCGCGAATAGGAACGGTTCACGTAGCGGATCGGCGTCCAGGCCGCGTCGCCAAATCGGCCGTTGACTTTGCCGATGAGGCACGTCACCTCGGCTTCGATCTCGCCGTATTGCTCGACCTCGGTACGGCTCTTCGGCGTGATCTGCAGCAGCGTCACTTTCCCGCGCCACTCAGGACTGATCTCGAGAAGCTGTTCGAACGCCTTCACCCGCTGCGGAATGCCCATCGAATAATCGAGCCGGTCGACGCCCAAGACGAGGCGGCTGCCGCCGAGGCTCTCCCGGACCAGGGCCACAAGCGCCGAGCGTCCGGCGTTGCGCGCAAGGCGCATATACGCTTTGGTCTCGATGCTGACCGGGAAGGCGCCGAGCCGCACTTTTCGGCTCCCGATCTCGAACACCCCGCCGCGAACCTGGACGGCGCCGAGAGTCGTCAGGTAATGGGCGAAATTATCGCGGTCGTTTTCGGTCTGGAAGCCGACGAGATCGTAGTAGGTCAGGCCGCCGAGAATTTCCTTATGCTGAGGCAGGGTCTGCAGGATGTCCGGCGGCGCGCATGGCGTGTGGAGGAAAAAACCAATTCGATTGCGATGGTCGCGCGAGCGCAGTTCCCGCCCCAGCAGCATCAGATGATAATCGTGCACCCAGATGACGTCGTCCTCGTTGAGCAGCGCGCTCAGTCGGTCGGCGAACATGCGATTGACGCGCATGTACCCGCTTGCGTCGGCGCGGGAGTATTCCTGCAAGTCCACCCGGTAGTGAAGAATGGGCCACAGCACGCTGTTGGCGAGGCCGTTGTAATATTCCTGGATGTCGTTTTTCGATAGATCGATGAGAACGTAGGCGACATTGTTGAGTTCGACCGCCTGCGACGCGTCGCCGGGCTCGTCCGCGGCTTTGCCGCTCCAGCCGACCCACATTCCTTTGCGATTTTTCAGCGCCGCTTTCGCCGCCACCGCCATCCCGCCCGCGAACGGCGTGCCGGGCGAGTCGGGAACCGCGACGCGGTTGGAGACTATGATGAGACGTGCGCCCATGCGTCCTCCCAATTCGACGACAAACGCGTCGCAATTTTACGATGCCGGCCAAGGAGTAGGAATGCGGCAGATTGCCCCAAAGCTCGCCGGTGTCCCGATGAATGTCCTCGGAGAGGAGTCCGAAGGCGGTGATACGCGGCAGGCCGGCGAGCGGTTCGATCCGGATGATTTGCGGCGGCCGGAACGCCCACTCGAATCACTCGAAGCGCGGCGCGAAATTCGTGACCCGCAGCTTGTCGCCGTCCGCGTCGGCAGGACCGTCTCGACAATCGCCGTATTGCGCAGATAGCCCGATTGCGTCTCGGCGAGCCCGGCGAGCGTAACGTCGGAAAATCCCTTCTCTTCATCCCCGGCCAGTAGTCGGGAAAAGACCGGATCGGAATCGAAGTAGGGGAAACACCACCACACGGTGCGGGCGTTGCGGTCGACGAGCGCGGCGGCGCAGCTGTTGCCGATCAGCGCCAGGTCGAGATTCTGCGCCCGCGTGTGGCGCTCCGCGATCATGCGCCGCCTCCGCATTTGGCGAAATCGGCAAGCCACTGACGCACTTCGCTCGGGCGCGCGAAGGCGTCAAGCGCGCGCGGACGCGGCCGGCCGACCGAAAAAGCAAAGCCCCCGCGCGTGGAGACAACGGCAAAACCAGCTTCGTCCGTCACGTCGTCGCCGACGAAAATCGGCGTCCGGCCGCGAAACCGCGGACGGGAAAGAAATGCCGCGATCGCTTTGCCTTTATCAAAACCGGGGGCCCACAATTCAAAGGCGTAGTGAGCGTTGACGACCTCGATCGCGGTCTGCGGTTGGGAGTTGACGAGCCGCATGACGGTTTCGCGTAGCGGCCTTTCGAGGCTGGGCGCGAGCCGATAGTGAACAGCGAAACTGAAACGCTTGTTTTCCGCGAAGGCGCCAGGGAATGCCTCGACCGCGCGCGTCAAAGCGGCCCACAGCGAAGCCGGCAACTCGACCGCGCCCGGCGACGGCGCCGCCGGCTCGCCCGGGTCGAAGCGCATCTGCGCGCCGTGGACCCCGCTCGCACGCAGGCGCAAAGGCTCGAACAGGCGATCGAGATCGTCAATGGCGCGGCCGCTGACCAGCGCCAGGGCGCCTTCAAGCTTAGAAGAGACAACCTCGTTTGACGTACATCTTTCGTGGTTGCGGTTAAGAATCAGGAAAATTCGGATCTGCGGCACATATTCCGGGCCTCAATGCCGTGCGAAACCCTTTCGCTCGCCGCAACATTACCTCGTGGCCGTCGACGGCGTTTTTTCGGAGTGACTGCCGGCGACCCTCCGCTAGGCTTCCCCGCCAGCGGAGCTGCGATGGCCGTCCGCGCCTAGGCCCAGAACGAGCGTAAGATCACAGTGTACGACGTTGCGCAAGACGACAAAGAGGGCGAGGACAATGGCCAAAGGGATTAGCCCGCCGTGTAGCTTCGCAGCGGCGAGCGACAAGCCGGTCGCCTTGTTTCTCGACGTCGACGGCACTCTGCTCGACTTCGCGGAACGGCCGCATGAAGTTGTGACGCCGGTCGAGCTGAGCTTCGCCGACGAGCGCGGCAGGACCTATACCCTCGACGAAGTGCTCAAACTCAAGGAAGAGGAATGGTTCAGCCGGGGCGTCGCGCTCGCCCGGCTGTGCAATCAGCATATCGTCGACAGCAGCCTGGAAAAGTTGGAAGAGCTGCGCCTCAGCGGCACGCGGCACCAGCTGATCGCGGTCGCCTGCTCCATCAACCACGCCAAAGATATCCGGTCGCTGTACCAGGAACGCGGCTACAGCGCCAACGTGATCCACAGCAACCAGAAGCTCGACGAGCAGGAGCGGATTCTCGCTGAGCTGCGCAACGGGACGCTCGATTGCATCATCCAGGTGTCGATGCTGGGGGAAGGGTTCGACCACCCGAAGCTTTTAGCGTGGCGGCCATATTCCGTCCGTTCCGGTCGCTTGCCCCCTACATCCAGTTCGTCGGGCGCATCATGCGCGTGGTCGTTCAGTCCGACCCTTCACACCCTGATGTGAATCCGCGTGTCCCGCTTGCGCGTCGTCGCGACGAGCACCGTGTGATCTCCCGGCCAAGTCGAACTGGCGTCGATGCCGCCAGGGGATCCAAGCGTCAATTTCGTTGTGCGCGCAAGAAGCCCAAGGGCGGGAAGCTGTCGTTGCGGGCGATCTCGGCGGAGCTGGCGGCGCAAGGGCACCTCAACGGGCATTGTCAGAGTAAAATCTACACTGCCTGCTCGCGCACCAGGGCGGGCTGGAGCTCCACTGTTTTTGCTCACGAATTACTGCCGCGCTCGGCCGGATTCGACGCCGAAAATCGCCTATACTTATTTGCCTTGACAGTGCCCAAGCACGGTCAACAGCCTTCGCTCGCGGCGTCTTTCCGCTCATCTTGGCGCTTTCGCGCAGCGCCGTCATGAGGTCGCGCGCGGCCGGGCGCTTCTGCGGCTTCGGCGCCGCGATCGTCCGGCCCTGACTATGAAGTGCGCTCGGCCAAAGAGGCGTTCGCCGACGTGCCGGCGATCAAGATCAAGCGCGAGATGCTGGACCTCGCCGAACACATCATCAAAACCAAGCAAGGCGTGTTCGGCCCGGCGAGCTCGGGCCAGGAAAAGCCGGCCAGCTCAAGCAAGAAAAAGCCGCCCGCGAAGTAGCGATGCCATGCGATGGCACCGCGTCCCTTCTGGACAGGATATCTCAAGCTTTCGGCGGCGACCGCCGTCATGCCGCGCTGGTTGCGCAGATAGTCGATCAGAATCTTGCCCGTCCGCTTGGGGCGGGCTTTCCGGCGGGTTCGGCCGGCTTTGGCTTGCTCGCGCTGGCGGGCTTTTGCGGGATCGGCTCTGCCGTCGTCTTCTTGCCGGCCGTCCCGGCCGTCGGTTCGGCGGTCTTTTCCCCGCCGGGGCGGGCCGGCTTTTCGGCGCCCGGCTCCGCCCGAGGGGCCGGCTTTTCGGCGACCGGCGCCGCCGGAGGCTCGGCTTCGGCGTTCTTGCCTTGGGCGATCTCGACCTCGTGCAGCTCCACGGCCTCGAAATAGTGCGAGTCCGACCGGCCATCCGGGCGGCCTTCTTTCACCCACAATTGGTATGCGATTTCTTGAATGCGTTTGTCGCGATCAGTCATATTTCCTGCCCCTACGCCGGCGCGCGCTGCGCCGCATTTTGCATCCGGGTCGCGGCGGACTTCTTCGCCGCTTCCGATCGGTTTGCCGGCGGTCGCGCCGCCGCAGCGGCGCCGCCGGCGCCTCCTCCCTTATGCGCGGCCGATTGGCCAGTCAACTTCCCTCGGCCGGAGCCGCCGACCTTCTCGCCTCCGCCGTCACGCGCGCCGGGGAAGGCGCATTGCCGACTTCGCTAACCCAAGCGCTCGACGACCAAGAAAGGACTGGCGTTCGGTTCGAAAGAGAGCGTGTGTACTGACGACAGCCGGGCGGAACGAGCCGCGCGGATGACCCTTATGCCCCGGCGGTCGCGCCGAACCGGGGCTCGTCTCAGTGAGGGCCCTGGATTGGCCGGGCCCCATCAAGACGCAAAGGGTCCATCCATGTCCATCAAGCTCACTGACACCCAACTCCTGATGCTGAGCGCCGTTGCGCGGCGGAACGATCGTTGTCTTGTCGCTGCGCCGAACGTGAAAGCCGCTGCGGCGCAAAAGATCGCTGGCAAACTGATCGCCTTCGGCCTCGTGAAAGAGATCAAGGCCAAGCCCGGGGCGCCGGTCTGGCGGCGCGATGACGAGGCCGGCCAATCCTATGCGCTCAAACTGACCGCCGCGGGAGCGAAAGCGATCGCTATCGACGAGAGCGCAGAACCTGCGCATGTCGGCGACGAAGGAGACTCGCGAGAGGACGTTGAGCAGGCCGGCTCATCTTCGCAGCAGCCTTCGGCCCAAGATCCTTCATCGGCGGGAGCGAATGCGACTGCGCCTGCGCGCCCCTCCGCTCCGCGCGGCGGGACGAAGCTGGCGGAGGTCGTCGAACTGCTTCGACGGGATCGTGGCGCGACCATTGACGAGTTGATCGATTCGACGGGGTGGCTTCCGCACACTACGCGCGCAGCGCTGACCGGGCTGCGCAAGCGCGGCTTCGCGCTGGGGATCGATCGCTCTGACAAAGAGCGGGGATCGATCTACCGCATCGAAAAGGATCTTGCCGCCGAGAGCAGCGCGGCCCCGTGCTCCGATGTGGCGCAGGTCGACCCCGAGTCTCCCTCGAAAGAGGTCCATCGCCACGTAAAATCCAAAGCGCGTCGAGCGGCGTGATGCGGATGCGGCGACA
Source organism: uncultured Alphaproteobacteria bacterium (assembly GCA_963805295.1). Classification (GTDB taxonomy): domain Bacteria; phylum Pseudomonadota; class Alphaproteobacteria; order Rhizobiales; family Beijerinckiaceae; genus Roseiarcus. The sequence goes on from CAWDTW010000097.1 coordinate 47,344, forward strand.
TTCTGGTGGCGCCGGCGGAGTCTCCCCTCCGCCGGCGCCGCGATCGGACGAGGCAGCGTCCCTCAGCGATCTGATCGCGGGCCTCCCTGATCTCGATGCAAATGGGCTTCGCCGCCTGGATCTGAAACGCCAAGACCCTGAGCAGCAGCCAACGCGGCAAATGGGCGGGAGGGGCAAGCCCAGAGCGCCGTGACAATGCCCCCGCCAGCCCTCCGAAGGCCATCTGCAGGGCCTGATCACGGAATGATTCTCGCGTCCGTCCGCATCAAGTTCGCGGATTGAGACGGCGTGAGGCGGCCAGTCCATTTTGACGAAGCGCGATCGCGGCAACGGCGCTTCGCGCGTCGGCGAACAGTTCACGAATGACGTTCGCGGAGCGGTCTAGGAATTGGATTCGGCATTGCGCGCTCAGCTGTCCGCCGCCCCATCGCCGCGCTCGAGCATCCGGGTCTTCCGCGCCGCGATGAGCGCGCCGTGCGCGGGCGCGCAGTGACGACGCGATGAAGGCGCTCCCGATGACGATGGCTCGATTTCCTTTCTGACCTGTGACGCACGTCACGGCACTGACAACTGCGTGTGCTTAATGGGCGTTTCGCGCGATCGTCAAACTGCGGCCAACCAACAACGAAGGAAATTGTTGGATCGGATGGAGCCGGTGATGAACGAGATCGAGAAGCGCGCGGGATTCTACCGCGGCTATCTGCCTGATGATCGCAGTCTGATCCCTCTAACGATCATTCTGGGCAACACCGTCGCCCTCTGGCTGCTCGTCTATCTCATTGGTTCGATCGGCCATCCCTCCCAACCGCAGACAAGTCTGTCGCCGCACCCATCCACGTCCGCGATCTTGCAACGCGCTTCGGATGAGGTGCCGCAGCCGTGACTCGGGGGAAGCGGGTCGCCGAGGGCGGGGTTGGGACAATGAAGCGCCCCAGCAAAGGGCAGGGCGCGCCTCGTCAGCCGCGGCAATAAAGCCTGAGGGAGTCGGGCTTGTTCCCGCGTCAGACGGGCCAGGCGCAAGAGTCATAGTCCGCGAGAACGGCCGCTTGACGTGTGCGCCGTGCAACGCCGATCGCCAGGAGGTCGGTCGTCGGCTCAACAATCGCGCCGAGAATTCGCATCAGCCGTTTCGACGACGAGAACGGGCCATGCAGCGCTTTCGAAGCATGAAGACGCTGCAAAAATTCAGCTCAGTTCATGCTGAGGTCCACAACCATTTCAATCAGGGGCGCCATCTCGTCACCCGCGAAGTTTACAAACAAAAACGAGCCGGCGCGTTGGCCGAGTGGCGCGCCCTCGCGGCCTAGTGGCCGCTTCGGTCTGGGCGTGCTGCGCCATGCGTAGAGGACCTCCCGTTACTCTGACAAAGCCCCCGATGCGCATTTCAAACGTGATGGTGGCAAAGGATCAGCTGACAACATGAGGGCCGGCGAACTTTCCGGCCCATTCACCACAATCGCGCGTCCTGCGCAGAAAGGACTGGCTATCCCTTCGGCGTCGAGCATTGTGTCGTCGTCAGACGCGGCGGCGGCAAAGGATCAGCTGACAACATCAGGGCCGGCGGACTCTTCCGGCTCATTCACCACAATCGTGCGCCCTGTGCAGAAAGGACTGGCTTTCCGTTCGGCGTGGAGCATTGTGTCGTCGTCAGACGCGGCGCGCATGATGCGCGGGTGACCCAACCGCCCCTTCGGCTTCAGCCGATCCGGGGCTCGTGCCAGTGGGGGGCTCGGATCGACCGGGCCTCCGGGATGAGAGGAAGGGTTGGATCATGAGCGTCAAACTTACCGATGCGCAGCTTGTGATGATGAGCGCGGCGGCGCAGCGCGAAGACCACTGCTTAGCAGCGCCCGAGACGATGAAGGGCGCGGTTGTCAGTAAAGCTGGCGCCAAGCTCGTTAAGCTTGGTTTTGCCCGCGAGATCCACGCAAAATCTGGAACGCCGCTCTGGCGTCGCGACGAAACCGGGCGGAGCTTTGCGCTTAAATTGACGGCGGCCGGGTTGAAAGCGATCGCCGTCGACGAGGGACCGCAAGACGAGCCCGGCGAGGCGTCGCAGCCTCAGCTTCTTCCTGAGGCGAAGAATGGCGTCAGTCGGGATGACGTCGGTCGACACGCCCCTACGGCCGCTCCTCGAGACGGCAGCAAGCTGGCGCTGATGATCGAGCTGCTGCGCCGAGCCGACGGCGCAACCATCATCGATCTGACCCAGGCGACGGGATGGCTTGCGCACACGAAAGCCGTTGGTGATCTTGCGGTAGACCGCACTGCGAGCACTGGTGGAAATAGGTGTTCCAGTCGGCCAGCACCTGTCGAGCGCGGGCTCGGAGGGCAACGCTCCCAAACAAGTCGCGGCGGACGACCGCCGGTTCGCCGCCGAGGAATGGAGGCAGTGGCCGTTTTCGGCTTATGCCGAAGGCTTTCTTGCAGCGCAGCAATGGTGGGACGAAGCCACGTCACACGTTCACGGCGCGACGCGCCACCATCTTGCGCTCCTCAATTTCATCTCCCGGCAGGCGCTCGACAGCGTCGCCCCGTCCAACTTCCTCCTCACGAATCCGGTCGCGCTCAAACAGACCCTGCGCGAGGGCGGGGCCAACCTTATGAGAGGCGCAATTCATTATTCGACCGATCTTCGGCGCGTGTTGCGCAACGAGCGCAGCGAGGCGGCCAAAGCGTTCGAGCCGGGGAAGACCGTCGCCTTGACCAAGGGCGTCGTCGTCAAGCGCACGGAACTCGCCGAGCTGATCCAATACAGCCCCGCCACCGAGTTGGTGCGCGCCGAGCCGGTGGTCATCGCGCCCGCGTGGATCATGAAATACTATATCCTCGATCTGCAGCCGGAGAATTCGCTGATCAAGCATCTCGTCGACAGCGGGTTCACGGTCTTCTGCATCTCGTGGCGCAATCCGACCCGCCGCGATCGCGACGTCGGCTTCGACGACTATCGGCGCGAGGGCCTCCTGCCGGCGATCAGCGCGGCGCTGGCGATCACCGGGGCCGACCGGGCGCATCTCGTGGGCTATTGCATCGGCGGCACGCTGGCGGCGATCGCAGGGCGGCCGGCATGGCGCGCGACAACGACGACCGCCTCAAGTCCCTGACCCTGTTCGCCGCGCAGACGGACTTCTCGGAGCCGGGCGAACTCGGACTGTTCATCGACGACAGCCAACTGGCGTTGCTTGAAGACGTCATGTTCGAGCAGGGCGTCCTGGAATCGAGCCAGATGGCCGGCACCTTCCATCTGATGCGCTCGAACGATCTCGTCTGGTCGCGCGTCATCCACCACTATCTGATGGGCGAGCCGGACAAGGCCGACGACATTTCCGCTTGGTCGTCGGACACCACCCGCATGCCCTACAGGATGGACAGCGAGTATTTGCGCACGCTCTTTCGGGACAACGACCTCGCCGAGGGCCGCTTCAAGCTCAACGGCCGCCGGATCGCCTTGCAGGACATTCGATTGCCCGTTTTCGTCGTCGGCGCCGAGCGCGACCACGTCTCGCCGTGGCGCTCTGTGTTCAAGATTCACTACCTGACCGGAGCCGAAATCACTTTCGCGCTGGCCAATGGCGGGCACAATCGAGGCATTGTGGCGCCGCCGGGGGAGAGCGGCCGCTATTTCCGGACCTCGACGACTGCATCAAAGGATCGCCGACCCGATCCGCACGCCTGGGCTGGTTCGGCGCAGCGGCACGAACATTCCTGGTGGCTGGCTTGGTTCGACTGGCTAGCCGCCCATTCGAGCCGTCTTGCCGCGCCGCCGCCGCTGGGGTCTGAGAGTGCCGGCTTTGCGCCGCTGGATCCCGCGCCGGGAGACTATGTGCGCGGGTAAGGGCGCGCGAGCGCAACCCTCTCCGTCGCCGTTCACGGCGCCGGCGCCCAACGGCACAACCCACAACGACGACTCCCTCTTGAAAAACGCCGTCAGTGGCGGCAACCTCAGCTTCGCCGAAGCCTCCAACGGGAGAATCTCGGTTGAGAGCTTTGCGGAAACAGACCCGCCACAGAATGTCCATTTGGTCCGATGTCGAGAATCTCGACCGGATGACGAAAGCCTGGACCGCATGCAGAAGTTGATGTTTCAGACTCTCTATTTCGAGGACCTCGCGGTCGGGATGCGCGAGACGATCAGCAAAACGGTCGCGAATGAGGATGTCATCGGATTCGCGGAACTCTCGGGCGACCACAATCCAATCCATTTGTCAGAGCACTTCGCGCGGAAAACACGTTTCGGCGGTCGGATCGTCCACGGGCTCTACACGGCGAGCCTCATTTCCGGGGTCATCGGCATGCGGCTCCCTGGGCCGGGGGCGGTTTACATCTCCCAGACTTTGAACTTTCTTGGTCCGGTCAAGATCGGTGACGTGGTGGTCGTCAGTGTCGAGGTTGTCGAACTGACCGAAAAGGGGCGACGCGTGCGATTGCAGTGCGAGTGCCGGGTCGGAGACAAAATCGTGTTGGAAGGCCAAGGCGTCTTAAGCGTACCGCTCAACCCGAAGTCGAGGCATGCGACAGGTTGACCGTCTTGGGAGCTCAGGGCAGTTTCCGCAAGCCACAGCGCCGGAACCGCGACGTCTCGAGCCCGAGGTTGGGCGGGATGCAATATTGCCGTGGTTGTGAAGAATGTGGCAACGCCGAGCGCCACGGCTGACAACAAGCAAGCCCATAGTCGCATAACGTCCTCCTCGACCTGAGTTCCCTCGGCGACGTCTGCAAGCCAGCTGGCGAGGCCGAGGCAAATGACTTCTGACTTGTGACGAAAATAGCCTTAGACCACGCCGGGTTGGCCGGGCGCTTGCGTTAGCGCGCCCGTCCATTTTGCCTTCCGGTAAGTGAACGGCATCGGCACCCGGGATCACAACGATTTCGCGGCTCGATGGCTGGCCTATATGCCCCCCTGCCGACGCTTCGCCGACGTCCTCGCGGACGCCTGCGCACGGCTCGGGGCCGATGTGGGTCGCTACTCCTTCATCGCAGTGGACTTTCACCACATACTCCTTGCCGGTCTCCCGGCGCACTCTCTCGCGTTGCGGCCCGCACACTTGCGCCATCACCTATACGTGACCTGCTACACCGAAGGCTTCAGCCATTTCGTCACCTCCATGACTGCTCCGGTTGCTTCCGGCTGGAGCGGTTGCCGGGTGGGGCTTGCACCCACTGGAAAGCGCCGCCTTCTCACGGCGCACACGTTAAGCGGTCATTCCAGGTCGTCGGCCGATCAGTTGATTTCGCCGCGTGTGGACCTCCCGAAAGCTCCGAGTTGTCGCCGCGTGGTGTTTGAGACGGGCAGAATGTCGCCGATGCTCTTACATGCCTTGAGCCAACGTGGCTTGCGGATGGTCTGCGTTGAGAGCCGGCAGGCGTGTTCCATCAAGAACAGCAGGAGACGTTCGTCCTGATGACAGGAAATCCAGCCGCGAAACCTCTACCGGACGGCAGCCTTCCGCCAGGCGCGACACATGAAATTATCAGCGAATGGGTGAATGGCCTGCCGATCGTCAAGCGTAGGCGGTTCAGCGCGCATTGAAAGACGTCGATACGAACGCAAGCCTCTCACGTCATGTGGGCGGCTTTTCGCCGTCGTCCGTCGCATCCTTTTCGGATGTCCTCAATATCCGATAGCGATTGCCCTTCGGCGAATTGATCGACAATTCGGCCAGCACCGAGGATTTAGGCGGCAGCCCAGGACGAAGCGCCTTTCCGCCGGGCTTTCCGCTTTTCGCGCTACGCGGCTTCTTCGCTCCGCTCATACGTTCGGCCCGGGTTCGAATTCGATGCTGGAAATCGGGTGGACTTCCCAAATCACCGGCATATGCGGATGCAACGTCGGCGGGCCGGGGCTTTGCCCATGCGCATGACTCATATCGAAGAACAGCGACCCCTCCACCCTTATCGGAATGGGCGGATCGTAAAAGTCGTAGGTCGCCCCTGGCGCCTTGTCGCCGAAGAAGCCTTGGAACGAGTTGCGCGCGGACTTTAGTTTTGCGAAGGTGTCGCCGCTCACCGGCGGAAGCCCCGAGACTTCCATCGTCACGTACACTTCCTCTTGTCCTTGCGGATTCTGGCCGACGATTAAGTGGAAGTCATTGTCGTTTTCGCGGCTCGCCGCATAGAGAAATGCCGATAGGCGCACATTGCGTTCCTCCTCGACGACGCGTTCGGAGCCTCTATCGTCACTGATCCTCGGGTCGTGATTCACCATATCGCTCTTTGATGGTAGGGTTGCGATGACCGCAGCGACGGTATCGAAGTTCTCGGCAGGCGCATCCGCGATAGATAATTTTGCCGCCATGCGCGCGGTTCCCGCGAAATCGTCCCCTGTGTTCCTAATCGCGGCCGCCCCCGTCGCCACGATGCTTGCGCGCTCCTCCGCCGTCAGCGGCGCGTCCTTTGCGTCGACCTCGTCGGTCCTCAGGATCCGGTAGTGGTCGATTCCGGGTTGAGCGGCGACTGGCGCCTCACCCAGTTGGGGGGCGAGCCGCGCCGCGGTAACTCTGTTTGAGGATACGGATAGGGTTGCCAGAACTGAAGATGCTGGCGGAAGTCTCGCAGGCGCCATCTGTCCCTCGCTTAGCGTCCGGCTGTTGGGCTTACTTGCGGGCCAGCTTTCGCTGGCCATTCGAAGGCCAAGTCCAAAAACATCGCACCGATCGCTTCAGGGTTCGATCCGTCGCGACTTGCGCTGTTGCTGGCGGCGAAAGTAGATTAACGAGCCCATTGCGATGACCGCGACAATGATCAAGGCTTCGGTCGCCCCCGACCCGCCGTCCGGCGAAACGCCGAATATGCGCTCGATAAAGTCCATCGCTCACCTCCGGATCCTTATTTGCGCCCGTGTCCGCTTTCAATGCGATGACTTCGCAATGTGACTGGCGGTGCAATTCACGCACAGATCGATCCGGACGCCAAGCGGAAAGTTCAGTTGCGACGACTCGAACGTTGCGGCGCGCGCCCGCATCGAGACCGGCACTGTTGAACGCGTTGGAGGAAACGGGAGGGCGAAAGGGGCTTTTGCGGATGTCGAGGCCGAGCCGCGTGGCCTCGATGCGAGCGACGGAGCGCCGCTTGTACGCAAACGGTCAAGGCGTGCCGCAGGATTACGCGCAGGCCGTCGCGTGGTACCGCAAAGCCGCCGAACAGGGATATGCCAAGGTGCAGACCAACCTCGGCGTGATGTACGCCAACGGCTGATACGACCCGTTCGCAAAGCCGACTACGAATGACTGCTTCTTGCGCATTCCGGCCGTCCACTGCAGCGTGTTTCGCCCAGCTGGAATCCCCTTACCGCGGTCGGTCCCGACCCGAACGCACTGAATCAAATTCGGGACCGCCGCGCGGCTCATGCTGAGGCTCTGGCGCCCAGGGCCCGATGGTGTGTTTGTGCCAATGTGCACCATCAGGCTTCCTGCAGCCAAGGCGCAATGAATGCCAAGGGCATTGTCACGGCGCTCCGGGCTTGCGGCGTTCTCGGTGGCCTGGTAGCCGCACGCGGATGAACAAGATCAGCTACAGCGGGTATCGTTTCCCGCCCGAGATCATTCAGCAAGCGATATGGCTTTACCTCCGGTTCACCCTGAGCCTGCGGGACGTCGAAGATTTATTGGCGGAACGCGGAGTGGCGGTGTCTTACGAGACGGTTCGGCGTTGGGTGAATCATTTCGGACCGATGATCGCGGCGGACCTACGGAAGCGTCGCCTAAAACCTCATACGACTTGGCATCTGGACGAGGTCTATCTGAAAATCGACGGCCGAATGGTCTACCTTTGGCGGGCCGTCGACGCCGAGGGCGAGGTCCTCGATGTGCTGGTCCAGTCGAAGCGCAACAAGCACGCCGCGCTGAAACTGATGCGCAAGCTTTTGAAGAAGTATGCCTTTGTTCCTGAGCGGTTGGTCACTGACGACTTGCGATCATACAGCGCCGCGGTCCGGGAGCTTGGGATCGAACGCCGCCATGAGCGCGGGCGATGGAAGAACAATCGAGCTGAGAATTCGCATCAGCCGACGCGGCGGCGGGAGCGCAAGATGCAGCGGTTCAAGAGCCCGGGTTCAGCCCAGAAATTTCTTTCAACCCACGCCGCCGTCTACAACACCTTTAACGTCCAACGCCATCTCATCTCCGCCCAAACGCACCGCGCGCTTCGCGCTGCGGCGATGACCACGTGGCGGACCGCAGTCGCAGCGGCCTGACAATTCCTGAGGTGCCGACACTTCGCGCTCGCGGCACGGCAACGTGACAAAGCCCTTCAACGTCCAACGCCATCTCACCTCAGCCCAAACGCACCGCGTGCTTCGCGCTGCGGCGATGACCACGTGGCGGACGGCGGTCGCGGCGGCCTGACAATTCCTGAGGCGCCGACACTTCGCGCTCGCGGCACGGCAACGTGACAAAGCCCTCCCCATGGGTCGTCTTCGCCAAGCGACCGTTCGCCGGGCCGAAAGCCGTGCTCGCCTATCTCGCCCGCTACACCCACCGCGTCGCGATCTCGAATTCCCGGCTCATTGCGCTCGACGAGGCGGGCGTCTCCTTCAAATGGAAGGACTACCGGATCAAAGGCCGCGACCGGCTCAGGACCATGACGCTCGACGCCGCCGAGTTCATCCGCCGCTTTCTCCTGCACGTGCTGCCGACAGGCTTCCACCGCATCCGGCACTACGGCCTCTTCGCCAGCGCCGTTCGAGCCCTCAACATCGAGCGCGCCCGCCAATTGCTCGCCGCGCCCGAACGCGCGCCCCCTGAAGCGGACCGTGAGACCGAGGACCGTGACACCGAAGGACCTTCGCCAGTGCGCTGTTGCCCTTGTTGCGGGGGCCGGATGATCATCGTCGAAACCTTCCAAGGCCCGCGCCCTGCGCGCTCCCCATCGCCAATCCGGATCAGGATCGACACCTCATGACAATCGCCGGGCTTCCCACCGCCCAACGCCGTTTCTCCTCGCCTCCAACCGCGCCCCGGAGCAGAAAAGCGCTGTCCTCAAAACGTCCGCAGACTCTCTCCACGCGCCGCGCCCACACCCGCCGTTCGTATGCTCGCGATCGACAAAGCTCGTCGTCTTCGTTCCCGCCCAGAACAATGCGCGCCACCAGCCCCCGAAACCCAACGAGCGCTCCGTCCGCGACCCCAAAATCCCCATAGGTCGCGCCCGACGAAACAGCGCCCATTCCTGCCCGCGGTTTCCTCCTTACGAGGCTTTCGGACGCCGGCCCCGCGTAAAACCCCGCGCGCCTGCAAAGGGCCGGCGTCCGAAACCCTTCAGCATTCCGCTCATACTGTCGGAAACCTTAGTTCAGACGCCCCCTCAACTGATGGCCATGATCGAGAGTGTGGCGCGAGCGAGCATTTTCTGCGATTGTGCCGCGCATAAAATTTTCATGACGGCGCGCGTGCGCCTGGCGGGCGAGGTCGCTTGATCCGGCGCGAACATCGAATGCGCCTTCGCAAGAAGGCGGAAAGGAGAGCGATGGCGGAGGCGAACGGACAGGCTCCGGCGAAGCGCCGGGACAAACCCTGGATCTTCCGCACCTACGCCGGACACTCGACTGCGCGTGAATCGAATCGGCTTTACCGTCAGAATCTCGCAAAAGGCCAGACAGGACTGTCGATAGCCTTCGATCTGCCCACCCAGACCGGACTCGACAGCGACCACCCCCTGGCGCGCGGCGAGGTCGGGAAGGTCGGCGTCGCGATTTCGCACATCGGCGACATGCGGACCTTGTTCGAGGACATTCCACTCGCCTCGATGAACACTTCGATGACCATCAACGCCACAGCCGCGTGGCTGATGGCGCTCTATATCGCGACGGCCGACGAGCAGGGTGCTCCCCGCAGTCAGCTCCAGGGCACGACCCAGAACGACATCATCAAGGAATATCTGGCGCGCGGCTCTTACGTGTTTCCGCCGGACGCGTCGCTACGCCTCACCAAGGATCTTATTCTCTTCTGTGCGCGCGAGACGCCGAAGTGGAACCCGATGAACGTCTGCTCCTACCATTTGCAAGAGGCGGGCGCGACGCCGGTTCAGGAGCTGAGCTACGCGCTGGCGACAGCGATCGCCGTGCTCGATCGCGTGCGTCAGTCGGGCGAGGTGGACGAGGCGGATTTCGCCGAGGTCGTCGGGCGGATTTCCTTTTTCGTCAACGCAGGCATGCGCTTCGTGACCGAGCTCGCGAAGATGCGGGCGTTCGTCGAGCTTTGGGACGAGATCACTTGCGACCGCTTCGGCGTCAAGGATCCGTCCAAGCGACGTTTCCGATATGGGGTGCAGGTCAATTCGCTCGGCCTGACGGAGCAGCAGCCGGAAAACAACGCCTATCGAATCCTGATCGAGATGCTGTCGGTCGTGCTCTCGAAGGACGCGCGGGCGCGCGCCATCCAGTTGCCCGCCTGGAACGAGGCGCTTGGATTGCCGCGTCCCTTCGATCAGCAGTGGTCGCTTCGTCTGCAGCAAATCATGGCCTACGAGACCGATCTGCTTGAATTCGGCGACATTTTCGACGGCAGCAAGGAGGTCGCCGCCCTCGTCGGCAAGCTCAAACGCGAAGCGCTGGACGAGATCGCGGAAATCGACGCGATGGGGGGCGCCGTTCAGGCGATCGAGACCGGCCGGCTGAAGGCGAAACTGGTCGAATCCAACACCCGGCGCCTCGAGGCCATCGAGCGCGGCGAACAAGTGGTCGTCGGCGTCAACGCTTTCACGAATTCAGAGCCCTCGCCCCTGACGGCGGGCGAGAACTCCATCATGGTTCCCTCGGCCGAGGCGGAGGCGGAACAGATTGAAAAGTTGAAAGCCTGGCGGGCGGCGCGCGACGAGACGCGGGTCAGACGGGCGCTGCAAGGGCTGCGCGCCGCCGCCGCGAGCGGAGCCAACATTATGCCTGCGTCAATCGAAGCGGCCAAGGCCGGCGTGACCACGGGCGAATGGGGCGCCGCCCTGCGGGCCGAGTTCGGCGAGTTCCGCGCTCCGACCGGCGTATCGCCTAGGGCGCGGCAGGAGGCGGCCGGTCTCGACGCCTTGCGCGGCGAGGTCGAGCGCGTTTCGCTCAAGCTCGGCCGCCGGGTCCGGCTCCTGATCGGAAAGCCGGGACTCGACGGACATTCCAACGGCGCCGAGCAGATCGCGACGCGCGCGACCGATGCGGGGATGGACGTCGTCTATGACGGCATCCGTTTCACTCCGGCGGAAATCGTCGAGCGCGCCAAGTCGGGCGTCCACTGCATTGGCTTGTCGATTCTGTCGGGCTCGCATGTCGCGTTGACGGAAGAAGTTTTGGCGAACATGCGTGCGGCGGGCCTGGAGCGCGTGCCCCTCATCGTCGGCGGCATCATCCCGCCCGCCGACGCTGAGAGGTTGCGCGCCGCCGGAGTCGCGGGGGTCTATACGCCCAAGGATTTCGAGATCAACGAAGTGCTCGGCGCCATTGTGGCCGAAGTCGAGAGACGGCTCGATCGGGACGCGTCTGTGGCGCAACGTTGATCCCTTTCGGGTGGCGTTCCTCAAGCCTGCGTAGTGGGCCTCAGATGCGTGTTGCGAACAGCAGGATCGCCGCGGCGACGAGAGTGAGCATCGAGGCGACATAGGCGGTCTGAAGGGTGACCGTGTTCCACCAGAGAATACGGGAAAACATCGCGCACCGTTCGGGCAGCGCCTCCAAATCGCGCTGGACGTCCGCGACGAATTTGAATTGATGACTTTCTCGATCACGCGGAATCCTACTGGCGGGAGGGCCGAAAGATGGAAGCAGGCGTGATCGGGGGGGTTGTTTTCGAGGACACAATTCGCCGCATACACCCTTAGCTGCGTTGCTGGAGACGGGACCACGCCCCAACCTCGTACCGGCCAACTATGACGCTTCCGTTGGCTTCGACTTCTGCATGCATACGCTCATAGAGCGTGACCGGCGCAAGATCAGCGATAGTCGCTACGCCCATCTCTTCCATCACGGGACCCATTGTGACCGCAAGGTCGGCGATCAAGTCCAGACCGCTGAGACTGTTGGATCCCCCTCCAACCAAGGCCTGTAATCCCATAGTAGGCGCATTCAGACCGGCGCTAAGAAATGCGGAATGCAAGCTAAGGCCCATTTGGGTGCTGGTGCCCACCTTGCGGAACGTCTTGACGATCCAGTCGCAGCAAAGATCATAGGTCGGGGCCGGCGGGAATGATCGCGCGCCCCTCCAATCTGAACTGGACCCCATTCGTGGGACCACGGGTCCTTGGATTTAAGGTGTAATCTCGCCTGCCCTTGTCCTTCAAGAATTAAGCCGCTTCTTGCTGCTTCTGCTTCTGCTGTGGGTATGTGGGCAACGCGGTTGCGTTGTCCAAGCGAAGCGGCATATCCACAGCGCTCGCCGCCGCCTCGATTTTGTCCATCCCGGCGCGCCACACCGCCATCGGCATCTGGTTGTTCATCGCCTGGTGAGGGCGTCGAAAATTGTAAAAAGTCATCCAGGAACCGATGCCGGCCCGCGCCTCGCGGCCGTCGGCGTAAGCTTTCAGATGCACCTCTTCATACTTGATGGAGCGCCACAGCCGTTCGATGAATATGTTGTCCATGAAGCGGCCGCGTCCGTCCATCGAAATCGCGACGCCGGCCGCCGCGAGCTTGCCGGCGAAAGCCTCGGCGGTGAAAGTGGAGCCCTGATCGGTATTGAAAATCCGCGGCTTTCCGAACCGAAGCAGCGCCTCCTCCAGCGCCGCCGCACAGAAGCTCGCATCGTTGGTGTTCGACAGCCGCCATGCCAGAACCGCCCGGCTGGCCCAGTCGATGATCGCCACCAGATAGAGGAAGCCGCACGCCATCGGGATGTAGGTCACGTCGGCCGCCCACACGTGGTTCGGCTCGACAATCTTCAGGCCGCGCAGCAGGTAGGGGTATATCTTGTGCCCGGGCGCGGCTTTGCTCGTGCCGGGGCGTGGAACCAGCGCTTCGATCCCCATCACCCGCATCAGCCGCCGCACTCGCTTGCGGTTGACCCCACGGCCTTCCTTGTTGAGTTCGAAGGTCATTCGCCGCGAGCCGTAGAACGGAAGTTCGAGATGCAGTTCGTCGATGCGGCGCATCACCGCCAGATCGTCCGCCCCGGTGACGGGCTTGGGACGGTAGACCGCCGAGCGCGCCATACCCACAAGCGCGCATCGGCGGCGCACCGACAGGTCCTTGCCAGGCCGTTCGACCATCGCCCTTCGATCGGTCGCGCTCATCGACCCGGCCTCCTGGCCAAGAAATCCCGTTCAACCGTCAGTTGGCCGATCTTGGCGTAAAGCTTGGCCGTCTCACGCTCGCGCTCCTCCTCGCCATCGCCCGAACCGCTCGCCCCTCGCGCGAATAGGCTCGCGACGTTGTCGAGAACCTGCTTCTTCCAGGCATAAATCTGGTTCGGATGCACCCCGTGCCGCTTCGCCAGTTCCGGAACCGTCGCATCCTCCCGCAGCGCCTCGAGCGCAATCTTCGCCTTGAACGCCGCATCAAACTTCTTGCGTGACTTCGTCATTTCTCGCTCCATCGGTTGCGACAGAGCAGGACATTTCACACCTTAGCCAATGGTCCTAAATCCCGGGTCCAGTTCAATCCGCCTCATGGAAGACAACTGTCCCGCCTGGTCGCAGATGACGCGCAATCCCCCTCAGCATGGCAGCCGGGTCAGGGGAGAACATCAAGACATACCGACCCACGACGGCGTCAAATGGTCGGTCGAAGGTCAACATTGTTGGGTCGCCATCGCGAAAGGAGACGTTGCTCAACGAACGTTCCATTGCGCGTCTCCGAGCAGAGGTTAAGGCGGTTTCCGATCTATCCGTGCCAACAACCTCACCCGCAGCGCCGACTAACTCGGCAGCGAGAAATGCAACGTCGCCAGCGCCGCTGCCAATATCCAGTACTCGCATTCCAGCTGCGAGCCCTGCGTTCTGAAAGAACTGTCGCGTCATAGGATCGACGAGCTGGGCTTGCGTGCCGAGCCGTTTGAGTTCTCGATCAGTGTGGCCAAGTTCATACTCATGGGTGCGCTTAGAGCCCGCGACGTGTTCCGCCATGGTCATCTCCCGCATCTGTCTGTTTAAATTCGTTTTGTTGGCGATGAAAATGAGGTCGGAAAATTGGCGACCCCCGCTCCGCCCTGAGCCGAGATTCTCCAGACGGAAGCCTCGTTTAAGCTGAGACTGTCCCCGCTGACGGCCCGGACGCGTCGCTTTTGGCTGCGAGCGCGCTCCGAAAGGTGTCGGTTCCCGTAGCGAGCAAAATAACGGCGAATTTTCTGTCTTCAAGGCACGGGTCTCCCGCAGTTTTTGATGGAACGCGTGACAACCGAACGCATTACCCAGTCGATGCAATGGGCGGCGGCAGCGGTTCCGCGATCAGCGGCAAAATGTTAGCGAACAGGCTTTTGGGATTCGCGGCCTCGGTCATCCGGAACGCGACATATCGACAGTGGCCAGGGCAAAATCCAAAAATACCTGATTACGCGGCAACGTCAGCCAGTTTTAGCAAGCGGTAAGGCATCGGGGCGGTCCTCAGCGCAACGAATGCGAGGCGGGGGATCATGGTCCCGAGATCGTATCGGCGATTGAATTGATATTCGAACTCCGCGAGATATCGAGCGACGTGCTTTTCTCGCACGGCTCGGTAGGTCCCCACGAGGGCGGCTTTGATATTGCCCAACGCGGTATTGACCCATTTGAAAGCAGGGGTGCGAGCCGCTTGTTTGCCGCTTCCGGTCTTTATTGAGCTGTGCAGACATCCGGCTTGGGTGACAGCGGCGAAGCATGCCAGACCGTCGGAGACGATATTGGAGCCGGGGTTGACGGCGGTGCTTGCGAGCTTTCGGATCGGAAAGCTGCTGAAGGCTTTGACGGGCCGAAGGATGATTTGATCTGGCTTGCCATCGTCCGTTGTTGCGATCGCAGCGACGAACGGCGTCTTGCCTGTTGCGCCTCGCCCTCGGCGGCTGGTCTGGTCGCCGCCGTTCGGCGCCGTCCCTCTCGCGTTGCCTTTCAAGCGTTTGCTCGCGTTGCCCAGCATGATGAGCGAGCTCGTGCTTCATCATCCAAGCAGCCGTCTGGGTGACGCCAAGGCGTCGACCGAGTTCGATACTGGAAATGCCCTTCTTTGATTGCGTGACCAGGTAGATCGTCTTGAACCAGATGCGCAGCGGCAGCTTACTCGAAGCGAAGATCGTTCCCGCTTTGACAGAGGTCTGCTTGCGACACGCATTACACTGGAACAAACGCCGCGCGCCGCGCGTGACGACGCAGTGATCGGTGCCATTGCAGCCAGGACATTCGAACCCGTTCGGCCAGCGCCATTTGACGAGCGCCGCATGACATTGCTCTTCGGTTCCGTAAATCTCGGCGAAACGGGCCTCGCTGAGGCCTTTCTGGAACTGGCCCTGATTGCGCGCCATCGGAGAACCCCTGCGAAAACATCATGTTCGTGTTATGTTCTACTCAAAGCCTGAAGGCTGACGCAAGCGCGTAATCAG
>CAWDTW010000098.1:0-8224 GCA_963805295.1 uncultured Alphaproteobacteria bacterium
TCGAGGCCAAGGCCTTGCGCAAGCTGAAGCACCCGAGCCGCAGCCGGAAGCTGAGGAGCTTTTTGGATAACTGATTCCATCATTGCGACCCCGAGCATGAGCGAGGGGGAAGCAATCTGGTTTCCTGGCCGGGCGAAGGGCGGCAGCCGAACAACTCGGGGCTCGCATTTGCCGCCGGCGGCGGAACGGCTGGATCGCATCGCGAGCGAAGCGCGGCGATCCAGCGGTCCCGCTTCAGCCCCCCTTGAAGGATGGACGGGAACGCACAGGGCAGTCTAAGGTAATTCGGTGATGCGTTACGCCGTCGTGATCGAGAAGGCGGGCGACAATTTCTCCGGCCATGTGCCCGATATGCCCGGCTGCGTCGCGACCGGCGAGAGCGTGGAGGCGGTTGAACGCGAGCTCAGCGAGGCGATCCGCTTCCATATCGAGGGCCTCAAGGAGGACGGACTTCCAATCCCGCCGCCGAGCGCGGTGGCGGACTATGTCGAGGCTTGAGCGAAGCGCAGGCTTTGTGCCCATTCGAGACGCGCAGCGAGTGTGCCTTCGTCGTCGTCCCGTCACCCTCCCGCACTGGCCTTCGTCGCGGCCGCGAGATCCCCTGCCTCAGAAATCTCAGGAAGCTCCGGCGTCGGCGCGAAGCCATCCAGCGCCGGCACGAGCACGGCGTGTACGTCGGCGTCTCGGCCGGTCGCCCGGTAGAGCTTGGCGAGCGAGAGCGCGGCGCGCAACTCGAAGCTGCGGGCTTTCTGAGCTTGCGCGATGGCGATGGCAGCGCGGAGGGTCTCTTCGGCGGGCGCCGGGTCGGCAGGGTTTTGTTTGAGCAGAATTTCGCCGCGGATGCGGTGAACCTCGGCGTCGAAGGTTCGCTGTCCGATGCGCTCGGACACGGCGATGGCGCTATCGATTGTCGACATCGCCGCGTCGATCTCGCCGCTCCCGGCTTCCGCCTTGGCGAGCGCGGCCTTGAACTGCCCATCGAAGAAAACCATTTTCTTTTCGGCAAGATTTGCGACGCTCCGGCGCATTTTCGTTAACCCGGCTTCGCGGTCGCCGACATGCCATCCCCTCCAACCTTCAAAGAACATAGCGAAATCCTGCCACGCTTCGTGGCCGCGTGCGAAGTCGGCGAGCGCCTTGGCGTGAGGCGCGGCGCGCTCGAAATCTCCGCGCATCATTTCGAATCCGGCGCAATGACCGTGCCCATGGCCGACCGAGCCGAGGTGCGAGACCTCGGTAATTCGCTGGGTCAGGCCTTCGGAAAGAAGGCGCGCCCGATCGACCTCGCCGAGCGGCCATAGAACCCGGGCCAGATACGCCATCGCCAGGACGCCAGGATCCGCGATGAAGTGAATTGCGAGGTCGCCGTCGCGCGCCGGATCGAACGTCGCGACCGCCTGTTCGAGATCGGCCCGTGCGCCGAGGAAGTCTCCCTGGAAATATTTCGTTATCCCTTGGACCCGGTGCGCGACTCCCGCCAAGGCCGACCGCGGCGGGTCCGCGACTTCGCGCTGGAACGCGTCGGCAAACGCCCGCATCGACCCAGGCTCTCCCCGGGCGTAGGCTCCCGCCCAGAGGCCGAGGGTTATCTGGGGACCGGACCCGTCGGGGCCGCCGGACGTGAGTTCGCGGGCGCGCCCAAGCCCCGATCCTGGGCCAGCGCGGCGCCGTAAGCCACATGCAGATCGGCGCGCTGCTTGCGCGAAGCGGCCGCGGCCTTGACCGCGTCGGTCTGCGCCAGCGCGTCCCACAGCGCATGCGCCTCGGCGATCTCCGGAAACTCCGGCGTCGGCGAAAAGCCTGCCAGCGCCGGGCCGAGAACGCCGTGGGCGTCGGCGTCGCGACCGGTCGCGCGATAGAGTTTTGCGAGCGAGAGCGCGGCGCGCAGTTCGAAGCTGCGGGCTTTCTGGGCCTGCGCGACGGCGATGGCGGCGAGGAAGGAGTCTTCGGCGGGGCTGGGGTCGGAGGGGTTTTGTTCGAGCAAGATTTCGCCGCGAATGCGATGGAGCTCGGCGTCGTACCAACGCTGTCCTGTGTGATTGGAGTCTAAGAGCGCCTGCTCGATGGTGGCCAGAGCGGCTTCCGTCTCGCCGTTTCGTGCTTCCGCTTCCGCGAGACCGGTCCTGACGATCGGCTGAAAGGCGCCGACGCCATCCTGTTGAAGCAGCGCGGCGGCCCGGCGCATATTCAGGAGACCGATTTCCGGCGAGCCGGATCGCAATTCCACCCAGGCTTCCAGGAAGGCCCCGAAAGCGATCCACAGGGCAATCCCATGCTCGTGCGCGACGCTGGAAAGCGCCCTGGCCAGAGGGGCGGCGCGGTCGACATCCCGGCCGATAATCTCGAACATCACACTGTGCATCAGCCCGTATGTCGAGGTCGCGAGGTGTCCCAACGCGGCGATGCGCGTTGCCGTCGCGCCGACAAGCTCTCGCGCGCGATCAACCTCGCCGAGCGGCCAAAGCACGATCGCCAGATAGACCATCGCGGAAACGCCGACGTCCTGGCCGAAGCGAAAGGCAAGATCGCGGTCTCGCTCCGGATCGAAAATTGCAAGGGCCTGTTCAAGGTGCGAGCGCGCCTCGATGAAATTTCCGGTAAACCATAGCGTCACGCCATAGACCCGATGGGCCGCGCCTGCCTCCGGCGAACCGGGTTGCAACTCGACGTCGCGCAGGAACGCCTGCGCAGGCTCGCGCATCGCGGTCAGGTCGCCATGCACATAGCCTCCCGCCCAGAGACCGTAATTGGCCGAGAAGCGCGCATAGATGTCCTCGGCGCCCGCGCCCAGTTGGTGCGCGCGCGTGAAGGCTGCGACAGTTTCGGGGGCGCCGTGGCCGTGCGCGGCGATCATCGCGTTTCCATAGGACACCTGGAGCCGGAGGTGCTCGCCGGTCTTTCTCTCTCCCGCGCTCGTCAACGCCTCCGTCATCTCGATCGCCTTGCCGAGATGCGCGATCGCTTCCTTGAACGCCGAGCGGCGCAGGGCGAGGTCGCCCGCCTTGCCCCAATATTCGATCGCGAGCTCGATCAGGCCTGCTTGCGTGAAGTGGTGGGCGAGAAGTTCCGGCTCGGCGTCGACGACGCCGGGGAATTTTTCGCGCAGGATTTCCGCGATGCGCCGGTGCAGGATTTGCCGGCGGCTCTTCAACAGGCTTTCGTATGCCGTGTCCTGCACGAGCGCGTGTTTGAAGCTATAGCGCGCTTCGGGCGGGGCTCCATGGCGGAAGACCAGCTCGGATTCCTCCGATTGCGCCAGCGCGCTTCTCAGCGAAGCCTCATCGCGCCCGACCACGGCGTGCAGCAGCGCGTAGGAGAATTCGCGCCCGATCGCCGCGCCGATCTGCGCGATTTCCTTCGCCGCCGCAAGGCGATCAAGCCGCGCCATCAGCGAATCCTGCAGAGTGGAGGGGATCGCGAGCGGGGGCAGCGGGCCATCGAGGCGATAGCGGTCCGGCTCCTCGATAAGCAACCCGGACTCCAGCACGTTCTTGGTCAGCTCTTCCACGAAGAGCGGAACTCCGTCGGTCTTGGCGACGATCTGCTCGAGCACTTCCGCGGGGAGCTTTCGCCCGCCCGTGACGCGCTCGACCAGCGTCTCCGCCTGGACACGGTCTAGGCGGCCGAGCGAGACCGTCGCGATGTCGGGCATGCCCCACCAGGGCGCTTCGAACTCGGGACGGAAGGTGATCAGCAACAACGCGGGCAGCCGCCGCACGCTCTCGATCACGAGATCCAGCAATTCGAGCGAGGTCGCGTCGGCCCAATGCGCGTCCTCGAACAGCATCAGAAGCGGCTGTTTCCGCGCGAGGCCCTCCATCTGATCGAGCAGCGCCGAGAAAGTCTGCCGGCGCTGCTGCGCCGGAGACAGGTTCAGCGGCGGATAGCGGCTTCCGAACGGGATCGATAGCATCGAGGCGATCAGCGGCGCGACTTCGCTCATGCGGTCGGTCGCGAGGCCGAGCACCTGCTCGAGCTTGTCGAGCTTGGTCTCGGGCGGCTCCTGCGACGCGATGCCGGCCGCGCGCTCGAATTGCTGCACGAAGGGGTAGAGCGCGCTGTCGCGATGATAGGGTGAGCAATGGTAATGCAGCCGGGTGTGCGGCGTCTCGGCGACCTGCTCGGCGAGCCAGGCCGAAAGCCGCGACTTTCCGATGCCCGCTTCGCCCGAAATCAGCACGATCTGGCCTTGCCCCTCCCAGGCGCGGCGTTGACGCGCGACGAGATCGGCGCTCTCGGCCTCGCGCCCGACGAAGCCGGACAGCCGCCTCGCGTGCGCCGCCTCGAACCGGCCCTCGCTCGCCGACACGCCAAGTGCGGCGAATGCCTCGACCGGCTCGGCGAGGCCCTTGACGGCGTGCGGCCCGAGCGCCTTCAAGCGGAACCGGTCGCCGATGAGCCGCCGCGTCGCCGCGGCCACAACGACGCCGCCGGCCTCGGCCAGGCCCTGCAGCCGCGCGGCGAGATTGGGCGTGTCGCCGACCACCGCCTGCTCCTGCGCCGAGCCATGGCCGACCAGATCGCCGACGACGACAAGGCCGGTCGCGATCCCGACCCTTACGGCGAGTTTTTCCCGCGCGCGCGTTTGCAAGGTCGCGACGACCTCGGCGATTTCAAGCCCCGCGTGGATCGCCCGCGCGGCGTCGTCCTCGTGCGCGCGGGGGAAGCCGAAATAGGCGAGCACGCCGTCGCCCATGAATTTCGCGATGAACCCGTCATAGCGCGCCACCACGCCAGACACGGCGTCCTGATAGGCGCGGATGACCTGGCGCATGTCCTCGGGATCGAGCCCGGCCGAAAGCGCGGTCGAGCCGACCAGGTCCGAGAACATGACGGTGAGCTGGCGGCGCTCGGCCGCGTCTGCAGGGACGGACGCTTGCGCCGGGGCGCCGGCGCGGCTTCGGCCGGCGCGGCGGACCGAGCGTTCAGCGCCTCGATCGCCGACAGGATCTTGCGCCGGTGGCCGACGACGGCGACGCCGAGATCCTTGAGATCCTCGACCGTTAGCTTGGGCAGCACCTCGCCGTCGATTTCGTTGTCGCGGAACGCGGCCTCGTATTGCCCGAGGCCGAGGCTCCGCAGCCAAAGCCCGACGTCCATCGTCGTTTCCTCGGACCGTCTGGCGTCGATGATGGTCTTACGCACGCGTATTGTCCATGCCGCCCTTCGCCCGAACGCCGTCCTTCGCCAACCGCCCCCGGCATGGTAAAGTCGGAACGCCGGCTGAACCGGTCGCCGAAATCGTCTCGGCGCCGATCGCCAAGGCGAAGGCGGCCCGCCCCCAGAGCGCGGGCGTCGAAGGGGAGGGTGCGATGGCTTATAAGGACATTCTCGTCTACCTCAACTCGACGGCCAAATCGGTCGAGCGCCTCCGCTTCGCCGTCGATCTCGCCAAGACGCATGGCGCGCGACTGGTGGGGGTCGACGTCAGCGCGGCGGCGGCAGAAAGTTCCGCCGTCACGCGCCAGATATTCGACAATTCCGCCCGCCAAGCGGGGGTGAGAGCGGTGTTCGTGCCGCCCGAAAAGCCCGGAGAGGGGGACGCCTTCGCCCATTGCGTCGATCTCATCGTCGCGCCGGCGCCGGGCGGCCCGGCGCGCGGCCTCATTCGGCACGGCGCGCTCGACCGTGCGCTCCTCGAATCCGGCGCGCCGATGCTGATCCTGCCGCCCGAGTGGACGGGAGGTAAAGTCGGCGACAACGTCGTCATCGCCTGGAACGGCGGACGCGAGGCTTTGCGCGCCGTGCACGACGCGCTGCCGCTCCTCAAAAACGCGCGCAAGGTGACCGTCTTCTGCTTCTCCGCCCAGCCGAGCGACCTGCGCGCCTCGGCCGTCATGCTGGTCCAGCATCTCGAGGCGCATGGCGTCTCCGCCCACATTTCCGACTGGACCAACACCGGCGAGCTGACGGCGATCGAGGCCCTGTTCGCCAGCCTCGACACCCAGGACGCCGATCTCATCGTCGCCGGCGCCTTCGGCCATTCGCGGCTCTACGAGGGCCTGTTCGGCGGGGTCAGCATGGACCTCATGCGCCAGCAGTCGCTGCCGGTGCTGATGTCGCACTGAGCGTCGCCTGAAGCGAGCTCAAGGTTCGGGCGCGACGGCGCGCGCGGGTCGGCGACAACAAATGCTGGCGAACATCGTCTTTCTGAAAATCAAACTCGGTGTTACCATGCTTTTCATGGATGCGATCGAGATCGGCGATGCACGGACAGCGGCCGGCGCCGTCGGAGAGGCTCGACCGGGGCCTATGCCGGGTTCGGAGGCGGCTCCGGCTCGCGGATTGCAGCGGCGAAGGCCTGGTCTGCTGGAGTCGGTCGTAACCCATTGAAAAGCCTAAATTCGCTATTTGGATTTTGTTCCGCCGGATTTGGAATTCGTTCCGTCTGGCTTGGATTTCGTTCCGTCTGGCTTGGATTTCGTTCCGCCCGGTTTGGAAACCTTTCCTTGCGGCCTGGAGGGTCGGAGGCGCCTCGGCCGCCTTTCGGTCCCGGCGGGAGAGGGGCGCCCAAGAGGAATTTGCAGAGTTTGGCGCCCGAGCCATTGAACCTAAATTCGGCAGTTGGCTCTGATCGTCGTTCGTGAAGCGGGGGGGGTTCAATCTGCGGTTGCGTCAAGATGGACACAAGCGCGGCGGCGCGCGCAGGGCGCGGCCTTTGAGGAAGGCTTGAAAGGCGCGGGAGAGGATTTCGCGCCAACGCTGCCAGGGCGTCAACTGCTCCGCATTTGTGACCAACCGCCTCAGGAATAGGGCTACCGCTCGAAGCGCCTTTGCAGCGGGAACGGACTTGGCGTGCGTGCTGGTGATCTTGATCGTCGTTTGTCGCGCATGGCGCACCCGTTCGGCGATGGCGTGCAACAACAATGGCCGGCTCGTGATCGCTTCTCGGTGACGATCCGGCTCGGCCAAGCGCGTGAAGATGTTCCACCAATCATAAAACAACGCCACGAGGCGGGCCGCCAGACGACAGCGCGCCAGGTCATGCGTGACGAAGCCGCCCCAGCCCCATTGGTTCTTCAACTCGTCGAAGACATTCTCTCCATCGCCGCGGTCGCGATAGAGCTGGCCAAAGCTTTCCAGGGCCTCGGCGAGCGTGGTCGCGAGAACCTGATATTCCCACATCTCCTCGCTCGCACCGATGTCGAGGAAGGCGAGCCGAGGCGGTCCATCCTCGTCCATCGCGGGCGTCGCCAGCGCGCCTCTCACGCGCCGCCGCAATACGACGACGCGCCGTTGTCGGCTCCAGCCTTGCAATCGAATCTCGGTCCCCTTGGCTTGCCAACCTTGGCCCGAATTGACCCAATCACTCTGCCCCGAAAGACGCTCGATCGCGCGTTTGACGTTGGCGGTCAGCCGTAGCTTGAACAAATACGGCAAAGCGCGCCGCTCGGCTTCGCCCATGATCCCCTCATTGCCGAAGCCCTTGTCGCCGCGCAAAAGAGAAGGCCAACAATCGCGCGGCGTTCGGTCCAAGAGCGCCCAAAGGCCAGGCGCGCTGTGATTGGAAGTGTGCTCGTCGCCCGCGCTCACATCCACCTCGAGAACCAATCGCGTCCCCGCCATCGAATAGGTGTGATAGCAGTGGCTGGGCCGCCCAGGCTTCTTGGGATTGTAGCCGACCACCGCTCCTTCCTGATGGCCGTAGAGCGGCTTCACCGTCGTATCGACGTCGAGTATCCACGGCTCGCTCAAAAGCGGCTCCACGCAATGGTCGAGATGACCTCGTAGCCAGTTCGCGCCCGCTTCTTCCTCGATCGCCGCGAACGCCCGCCGAACCGCGTCCTCGCTGACGATCTTGCTCATGTCGAGAAGCTCGGGCAACACGCGGTCGCTCCGCAGCGCCGCGATATGCGCGTAGCGCTTGTGCCCGGCCAACATCGACAACATCGCCGTCCCCAGCACGTCGCGCTTCTTGGGCGCGTTCGGACTGGTGTAACGCAGCGGGCAATCCGCCACCAACGCCTCGAACAACCCCGCGGTCTTCAGAAAATCGATGAAGAACGGCAATTGCCCGAGCGGCGTAAACGCCGCTTCATGATCAAACTCGACCCGAATCGAACCGGCGAAACTGTCGACCACGACGCCCACGCCCGACGCGTCGGGTTCAACCGGAGATTGTTCACCCGACGGGTGAGCCCCAAAGCGCGCGAAATCCTGTCCCATGCATATGAAAATGAATGATTCTCAGCCCCCGGAAAACGCCTCAACCGCCGAATTTAGG
>CAWDTW010000099.1:0-8117 GCA_963805295.1 uncultured Alphaproteobacteria bacterium
GTCCCCTTCATACTTGGAGAATCCCTAGCTTAAGATAGCATTAACCATATTCGACGTAACTCATTGGCGGCAAATGCGAAAGGATGCCGCCATGAGCGATGTTTGCTGCAAGCGATGCGGCGCGAGCGACTACAGGAAAAACGGCATTGTGCGCGGGACGCAACGTTATTTCTGTCACTCCTGTGGATGCAATTTCACAATGACGCCCCCGCGCGGCAAGCCGCCCGCGATGAAAGCTCTGGCGCTGTTGCTCTACGCCATGGGCAACATGAGTTTTTGTTCGATCGCCCGCCTCCTCGGCGTCAGCGACGTCACCGTTCTCACCTGGATCCGCAATGAAGCCCGCAAGTTGCCGGAGCCTGCGATCAAGGCCGAGCAGGTGATCATAACGCTCGACGAGATGTGGCATTTTCTCCAAAAAAAACTCGCAAACTCTGGCTTTGGCGGGCCTACGACCCTGTGGCTCGGCGAACCCTCGCCTGGGTTGTTGGTGATCGTGATGACGCCACATGCCAAAAACTCCTCGACAAGATCGGCGTCGAGGGCAAGACGTTCGTCGCCGACGATTGGGACGGCTACCATCGCCTCATCCCCGAGGCTCAGCTCTTCACCGGCAAGGATCTGACCGTTCCCATCGAGCAGGACAACAGCAACATCCGCCATTTCTTGGCGCGCTTTCGCCGCCGCACAAAGGTCGTCTCCAAGAGCACGGAAATGGTCGACTTGTCCCTCAGGCTATACCATCATCTGCATGACAATCTCGAAAACCTCACCGCAAAACTCGCTGTTTTCCAGCCTATCTTTAGTTAGGACTCTCCATACTTGGAGGGTTGAGCAGAAAGTATTGCCTCAACTACGTGCATTTTGTTTTTTTTGCCTTCGGCAATTGCGACCCCCGTCGTGGCGACAGCCAATAGGAGCATCGCCGGACTGACGTACGCGACGCCGCGCGTCAGGAACTCCCGCGGTCGTCTTCCCAGATAGCGCGCCACCGCCCTTGCGACGAAATCGTGGGATAACTCCCACACGCCCTGCTCGGGATCCAGGGCGCGCGCGAGCGCCGCGTCGCAAAGTGCATTGAGAACTGCACGGACCTCTGCACGACGTAAGTGCGTTGATTGGACGAGTTCTTGTTCCGACCGTGGTCGCTTAGTGCTTTGCTCGGTTACGAGCTCTGTCAACACACGCCGCGAAAAGTCTCGGATCGCCGGCAATTCGACCGACTGTTCAATATACCGGCGCACGAGACGGCCCGCATCCAGGGCGGGTGCGGTCGCTCGACCCTCGGACAGTACGTATCCTACCACGTTCAACGTAATCGGTCGGACCAGGCCGGGGCTATCGTCCAGTTCGGCTGCGCTCGTCACTATGCGATCAAGTGCTTCCGGCGAGAGCGCAAGTCCGGATCGCTTCATGAATTTGCTCGCTGCGGCAATGGTGAATTGCCCCACTTGCTGCCAGTTGTCGCCCTGACGCAGTAACGGTAGGCGGAGATCCTCTAGCGCAGTCTGATAGTCGCTACGCAGTACTAGAAGCAGAGTGACGCTCTTGATTGGTTCCGTTGTGAGGGTCGCGATGAAAGCAGCGAATGTTCTTTGCCTTTCGCCGCTCGCTAGAATTATGAACTCCTCGAATTGGTCGAGGACGACGAGCACGTTGCCGCCGGCGCGGGCCGCCATACCCGCGAGCAATTCACGCAGACCTTCTGCGGCCCCGAGTTTCCATTTCCGGGCTCGCGCCAGCTTACCGACCGCTTCGCGCAACGCGACGTCCGGGTCTTGCCACGCTCGCGCCTCGACGATTGTCCACCCGGATTCGCGTAAAGAAGGAACCACGCACGCGTTTATCACTGAACTTTTTCCCGAACCCAAATCGCCCGTCAGCCATAGCGGCGAGACCGTGGATCGGCGGACCCAATCCAAAATCCTTTCGTGGACATGATCGGCGCGATCAAATTTGCCGCGGTCGTCGGGCGTATCCAAATACGGTCGGATGCGAAAATAACCCTCAGTCACGGACTCCGTACGCACCGCGAGCGCTTGGACACTCCGTCGGTTCCTGGCGGCCCACCATTCGACGAGCAATTGCACGGCGACAATCAGAATTGGCGCGCCTAAGAGCAACGCATCCTTGAGCCAGGGTTGAGCGAATTTGACCCCGAGAACGTCGACGATGGCGCGGTCGGCAAGCCCGGCGAAACCAAGCAACAGCACGACAAACGATAGCAATGCGGAGGTACGTCCCAATATTTTTCCTGGCAAGAAATTACGAACCGCCGCAATGTCGGCGGTATCAAGCGCCGGCAATTTTGGCAGTCCATCAAAAACGGGCGATGTCTCGCTCATGGCGGTGCTCCCGACGGTGAATGAACGCGGGAAAAGTCATTTAGGGGTCAGGACACGAAAGTGCACTTTATGCCCCGTTCACAAGAACAAAGACGGAATTCAAACAGAAAAGCAATGCGGGCGGGTGCCGCCGCCGCGCGTAGCTGGGCAAATCGGCCGGCGCGGTCGCTAGATGGGGACGCGCAGGCATGTTTTCACGCGGCCCGCGCCATATATAGGCCCGGTGACCGCGAAGCTGTGCAATCTGGCCATCCCGAGAACATGGCTTGATTCCTCAGTTTCACCGTTCGCCAAATGCGAATTCAGGTGGGCAGGAAGCCACTTTTGACATTTCGCCAGTCCGTCCGCTCTCGTCGGTGCCGGAATCCCGGCACATCTCCTGGGACCAGAACGCCGACTTTTGACAAAAGGCGCTCTCTGTCAAAATTTGAACGACCACATTGCCGCCCGTTGGGGCCAAAGAGGGGCGTAGGGTTCAGATGGCCACGACGCACAGCTTCGCGGTCACGGGGCCTCTATGTGTGCGAGGCGCGGCTTGCGCCGCGCATGGCTTCGCAATGAAAAAGGGGCGGCGGAAAGGGCCGGTTCTCAAAAACCGAGGATCGCTCCCCTGCCCTCAACTCCTTGGACCGATTATTCAGGCGAAGTCGTTTTCTAGCGCAATGCGCTTCTGTTCTTCCCTCCGATGTTTGGCTAGATTTTGAGCATTGATGAAGTGCTCATTTAACACTCCGAACAGCGCCATTCGCTCGGCCGCAGTGATCCCAGCAAACGTGAGCTGCTGAAGTGTCACGATGTTCTCGTCGCTGAAAAACCCATCCATATCCATATGCAACACCTTTGCAGTTTGATGCGGCGAGGATGCGACAGCTCAGCCATCCCCTCATTTTTCATACGACCGAGAAAGTCTGAGCCAAGGCTCTGTTTTGGGTGATGTATTCGCTGAACCGGAGGTACCCTTTGCTGATCAGTGTCTCGAGGTCAACGGGTGGTTTTTTTGGCTTCGTCGCACTCTCTTGGAGCGCGCTCTCGACAGGATAAAAAGAAAGTATACGCCGGCTAAGCGAGAACCCGAATATTGGCGGGATGGATCACGCGGAAATTGTCGGTGATTCGGTCGCAGAAACGGCTCCAGTGTCTGGGCACGGTATACCGCAGGAACGTGATGATCTCTGTGCGGAACTCCGAGAAGGTCTTGTAGTCCCGATTGTGGGTGACGTTTTCATGCAGCTCGATCGGATCGAGATGGGGACCGTACTTTGGAAAGAAACGCACCACGCATTTGCGCCCGGCCGCCGCAAGCCACTCTTTGACGACGCGGGCTTTGTGATATTTGGCGTTGTCGACGAAGACGTGGATGAGGCGATCGCGAGGATGGGCGCTCTCGACCTGTCCCAATAGCTTGATCAAGCTCTCCGCGTCGACCGTCTCGACCTCGAGGATCTGCGTCCGGCCGGTTTCCAGATTGATCGCGCCGTGGATGTTCAGCCGCTGACGGCCCGTCGTCGGCTCCACCGCGATCGTGACGCCCTTGCGGGCCCAACAGCCGACCGGTCTGACCTGATGGGTCGGATGAACCGCATCGACGAAGACGACCGCCTCGTCGGCGCCCATCGTGTTGAGCAGGTTCTCGTATTCGTTGATGAAGGCTTGCTGTTTGGCGTCGTCGAGGCCGCGCGGCATCCGCTCCGGCTTGCGGTAGTCGAAGCCCAGACGATGCAGCAAGGCGATCAGCCCCGAACGGCTGTAGCTCAGCCCAAAGCTCCGCCTCATCCAGGCCCCGACCTTCCGGATGCTGTGGGGACAAGGGCGTCGACCCATTCGCTCAAAGCGGCTTCCTGATCGCTGCTGAGGTGGCTGCTGCTGCCTTCGTGGCCGAAGCTCTTCAGCTCTTCGACGCCGCCTCGCTGATAAGCGCTGTGCCAGTTGCGGACCGTGTCGTCGTCCAGCAACAAAGCCGCCGCGACACGCTCACAGCTCCAGCCCCGGTCGAAAAGGACGATGGCGTTCGCCCGGCGGGCCCCGCGATGCTCGGCAAGTCCGTCTCGCGCAATCCCGATCAGAGCTCGCCGGTCGTCAGAAGAGAGAAATCTACCGCAAATCACATCCCTCAGCCGAATCCCACTCACCGTCCTGTCAAGCAATTTTTCGGCTCTTCAATGAGTCGGGGTATACAACGGTCTCCTTTGGTGGGCTGCACAGATGTGCGGCCTACGGGACGCGATGAAATGAAGTTGCGGTTCAACTCGTTGAAACGCGGGAAATCATTGTCGCCGCCACAGCGCTTCGCACATTGACAAACTTCGGTGCGTTCGACGCCAACCTTTCTATTGTTTGGTCGTTCAGGCACGCGAAGGAGGAAGCTCCGCAGAGGCTTGCTGGCTCCAAAGTTCTTCGATGTAGCCCTTTCAAATCCAGCTTCGGAACCGATAGAGCCTTGTAAAGCCGAGCTCCGGCAGAACTCACCCATCCCCTCATTTACGCGAGCCCGAAGGTTTCGGTGAAGACTCTGTTTTGGCGTAGCAATTCCTCGTATTTGGCGACGAGCGGCCGCAGTCTTTGCTCGGGCATGTTGGGGATGAGGCCGTAGAGCAGGCAACCCTGGCGGAACAACGAATGGACGCGGCGTTTGACCGTGCTGGTTCTGAGCAATCGGTCCATGCCGAGGCTTTCGCCGGCGGCGCCGAGCAGCGTCAGCAGCAGGATCGCCAAGGCGTTGAGCATTAGCAAGCGGTCGCGCCGCTGCGGATCGCCGATGCGTAGCGCGCTCAGCCCCATGCCGAAGCGCAAGTCTTTGAAATGCCGGAACCCAGGCTCGATCGTCCACCGCTTGGCGTAGAGTTTGACGATCTGGCCCGCGCTCGAACTTGCGTCGCTGGCGGCCAGATGCCACGCCTCTTTCATGCCCGTGGCGTGGACGCAGACCACCGCGCCGACCTTGTGGCGGGCGGCCGTGACCTTGGCGCCGCGCAGCAGGCGCGCCCGTCCGCCCTTGCCGACCCAGTCGGCGGCCAGGCGCGTCTCGCCGTCCGCCGCGGCCACTTGAACATTGCCGCGAAAGCGGATGACGTAGCCGAAGCCGAGCCTGTCGAGGAACTCGAACAGCTTGACGTCGCCGAAGCCCCGATCGGCCAGGATCGTCACCGCCACATCTTCGGGAAGAAGCGCCTTCAGACGGCAAAGGCAGAGGTCCTCGAAGTCGTTGCGCTGGTCCTTCAATTCATCCTTGTCGACCGTGAGCCACAGGAGCGGCGTCGCGCGGCCGTGGCGGGTGACGAGGTTCAGCGCGAGCGTGGCTTGGTTGTCGGCGTCGAAATCGGTCCAGTCCATCGCCACGACGATCGCCTCGCGCTGGCCCACCATCTCGCGCACCCACGGCGCAAACAGCTCCCACACGACGACGCCGGCGTTGCTCAGCAGACGATCGACCTGTTTGATTGCGTGCCTGTCGACGAGACCGCGCGCCCGCGCCAGCGCATGCCCGATGACGGAAACGGCCAAGGACGCCCCCGTCACAACGCCGACCACCCCGTTGGCCAGCGAAACAATCCGTTTGGCGTGCAGGCTCCCTGCAAACGCCCGCTCCACAAAATGATGAATGAATTCCATGCGCTCGACCGGCTTCCGCATGAGCCACCTTCCCCCGCTGATTCGCGACAGCGCAACGCGGTGACCCGCCAATTCAGGCAATTTCGAGTCGGTCTAAATGAGGGAATTCATGAGATGCGACAGGCGATCATCGCCTCGGTCCGTCGACAACGTTGTTCAGGGGTGAAAGTTGATCCCACGTCCGGACATCGATCCCGACGAAAACCTTGCGACGGCATCAGACGTCGCTCCGGAACATATTGCCTGTTGCGGCCCCTGTTGCGGTAGGGAAGTTGGGAAAGCGTGGGACTATATGGAGACGATAGCGGTTATTTCAAGGACGGCATTAGCGTGCTCTTTCTGAAAATTCCACGATGACCCCAACGCGCTCAGGATGCCACACGGCACGGCTATCGTTCAAGGACGCTTCGCGCCGCCTCCGGCGGTGGCCTCCGGCCATCCTTGACCGCGCCGCTTTGTGTGGCCTTCCGGTAAGTGAGGACAGCGCGACAAATGTTAGCTGGACAACGCTAAGGGCGAACGGATCAAGAACGCCCAAGGTCGACTCCTTGGCAGGCCGTCAGGAAGGCACGCGCTCCAAAAGTATCGTATCACGCCGTTCTTCGCCGATGTGCCGAGCACTCCGGCTGGGTCCCAGACATAAGCGACGACCAGACCCCATGGCTGAAGCGCCGACGCCGCTGGTGGTCCGACGTCGTAGCGGGAGGCAAGATCAGGGCGAAGACGCGCGCCCACCAGGCGTCCACGTCCTTCACAAAAAAATGCATCATGCTGCGCGCCAAGCCGATATTGGCTGAAGCCGAGATCAGTGTAGAAACGTACGCTCGTTTCGAAGTCTTGGAGGAACGAACGGTCTCATTGCGACGACGTCCATTGTTGTAGCCGGTTCGCTATTTGTCATGACTGCTCCGATGATGGCGGTCGTGCCAAAGTTAGCCACTTAGTATTTCAACAATAGCTAAACTCGACCCCATCGGTAACTAACGCTACGACACCTCTCGGTTAACGCTAGCGGCGGCTACTCCTCGATACACCGTCGATCGCTAAGACCGAGCTAATTCGCCGCCTTGGTCGGCGACAGTCCCGCCTCTACGAGCTTCAGCGCTGCCTGTACCTTGTCGGCATCTACAGGTTGGCGGCCCGGGCGCTTGCCCCGCGCCCGGGCTGCTGCGATCCCGCCTTTGGTGCGCTCGGCGATCAGCCGACGCTCGAAATGTGCGATGGCGCGGGACGTAGTTTATGGACGGATCGGCGTTGCTGCACCACAGGGCCGCAACGCCGTACTCGGCAGCGCGTCAGCACCGGCGACCAGGACTTCGCGGGTCAGACCATGCGCCTCTAAGAAGGCCGGGCGCGATCAAGGTGTTCACCGATGTCCGTTCGGGCAAATCGTTGGATCGGCTTGGCCTGACAATCGTCAGTGTCCACACTCAACATTGGCACTTTCTGGACAGCGGAGGAACCATGGCACGGCGGCAACTGCTGACGGAGGAGGAGCGCCGTGTGGTGTTCGGCGTTCCCACGGATCGGGACGCTTTGGCCCGCCATTACACCCTGACCCGAACGGACCTGGACCCTGGCCACTCGGCGCGGCGATCCGAATCGCCCGGCTTCGCGGTGCAGCTGGTGCTCCTCCGTCACCCTGGCTTGCCGTTGGCGCAAATCGGAGAACCGATCGACGCGCTTGCCGACTGGATGGCGGTGCAGATCGATGTCCCGACGGCCGCGTTCGCCGAGTACGCACGCCGGCCACAGACCATGAGCGACCATGCCCGCGAAGTCGCCAGTGCCCTCGGGCTCCGCGCTCCGACCAATAGTGATCTGCCGGATGTCATCGAGGCCGCGGCGCAGGCGGCATGGACCACCGACAGGGGGTTGCCGATTGTGGCCGGGATCATCGCGGCGCTCCGATCCGCGAAAATCATCCTGCCCGCACCGACGGTGATCGAGCGCGCCGCCATCGCGGGTCGCGCCCGCGCCCGCAAGCGGGCTGCGGACGCTCTCCTCGCCGGCCTCACCGATGCGCAGCTCGCCACGCTCGACAACCTGCCTGTCATCGACGGCAAGACCGGGCTTGCGCCGCTCGCGTGGCTGAAGACCATCCCGAGCTCGCCGAAGCCGGACCACGTGCGCGACGTGATCGACAAGTTCCGATTCGTCCGC
>CAWDTW010000100.1:0-224251 GCA_963805295.1 uncultured Alphaproteobacteria bacterium
TCTTCGAGGGCTTTGACCGGCGACCCGGCGACGCTCGGCTCACAGGTCGCCAAGCTGAAGCAGCGCTTCGGCCTCGACCACGTGGTCCTGGTGGGTGACAGAGGCATGATCACCGACGCCCGGATCGCCGAGGACATCCAGCCGGCCGGGCTCGACTGGATCACCGCGCTCAGGGCGCCTGCGATCCGCGGGCTGCTCGACGGCGGCGCCTTCCAGATGTCGTTGTTCGATGACCGCGATATGGCGACCATCACCTCGCCCGACTTCCCGGGCGAGCGCCTCATCCTGTGCCGCAACGCCGCGCTCGCCGCCGAGCGCGCCCGGCAAGCGCGAGGACCTGCTGCGCGCCACGGAACGCGATCTCGCCCCCATTGCCGCCGCGGTGCGGCGCAAGCGCGAGCCGCTCAGGGAAAAGCCGACATCGGCCTCGCCGTCGGCGCCGTCATCGGCAAGCATAAAATGGCCAAGCACTTCGCGCTCGATATCACCGACACGTCCTTCGCCTTCGCCCGCAAGACCGCCGCGATCGCTGAGGAGGCCGCCCTCGACGGCCTCTACGCCGTGCGCACCAGCCTGCCCGAAACCGCGCTCGACGACAGCAAAACCGTCAAAAGCTACAAATCCCTGAGCCTGGTCGAGCACGCCATCCGGTCGATCAAGACCGTCGACCTCCATGTCCGGCCGGTCTACCACTGGCTCGAAGACCGCGTGCGCGCCCACGTCTTCCTCTGCATGCTCGCCTATTATCTCGAATGGCACATGCGCCAGCGCCTGGCCCCCATGCTCTACGACGACACCGACAAGGAGGCCGCCGAGGCGCTCCGCAAGAGCCCGGTCGCAAAGGCTGAGCGATCGCCCGCCGCCCTCGCCAAGCAGACCACAGGCCGAACCGACGATGGTCTCCCCGTCCACAGCTTCCACACCCTGCTTCACGACCTCGCCACCATCACCAAAAACACCGTCGCGACCGCCCTCGCGCCCGACTTCCCCTTCACAATCACCACACGGCCGACACACATCCAGAAAAAAGCCTTCGACCTCCTGGGCATCACCTGTACCCAGTAACACACCCATCCAGCTTGATCTTATCAAGCTGGAACAATGGGTTGCGCAGGTCGAAAGAGGGAAGCTCCGCTTAGGCACGGCCAGCAGAAAACTGGAGGGCGCCATGACAAGGCGTTCGCTCAACTTGCACGCGGCGGGATGCGCCTTGGTGGCGGCGCTCGCGATGGCGCCACTTTCGTCGTACGCGCAGCAGCAATCCGGCGTGCAGCAACAATCAGCCAACGGCGTCGACGCCCCCCCGAAGGGCGGAGAATTGGGCGAGCTCGCGGGAACAGCGCCGCCAGAGAGTGATAAACTTCTTTTTGGCGACTGGTGGGGCGTTAGCCCTTATCTCCACAATCTCGGCATCGATTTCAACCTCGACTAGACGACCGAGAGCGGCTGGAACCCCGTGGGCGGGCTCCGAGAAGGCGTCGCCTACGCGGATCAATTCGGTCTCGTGGTCAACATGGACTGGCAGAGACTTCGCGGGCATCATGGGTTTCTCCACCCATTTGGCCGTGGTCCACCGCGACGGCGTCAACCTCAGCAGCTACTATATCGGCGACAACGTCTTACAGGCGCAGGAAATCTGGGGCGCCGGCTTCGGCGTGGGCGTGCACGATGTTTGGCTGTATGGCGAGCAGAAGCTGTTCGGCGACCGCTTCGACGCGGTGTTTGGCCGCGTCTTCGCAGGCATGGATTTCGCCGCTTCGCCGTTTTACTGCAGCTTCATGACCCTGACTATCTGCGGCCATCCCGCGCTTACGGCGGAACAGGGCTTCGTCGACTGGCCTTTAAACACCTGGGGCGGTCGCGTCCGGGTGCGTCCGACCTCCGACACCTACGTGATGGCCGGCGTTTAGCCGTCGCAACCTTTCCCGGCCGGCGGAATAAGCGGCTGGGACTGGTCCACCGATAAGGTGACCGGCACCTATTGGGCTGGCGAGGTGGCCTGGGAGCCGTCGTTCGGACCCGATCATCTGCAGGGTCACTACAAGATCGGTTTGGGCTACGACACCAGCGATTTTCCAAGCAACGCCTTCGTTTTCACGGGTAGTTTCGCCGAACGAACGGGGACGAACGCAGTGGTGGATCACCTTCGATCAGTTGGTTTTTCGCAACGGACCTGCGCCGAACAATGGCCTCACGTTGCTTGGCGCCTATGCGCACAACACCCCGGGCAGCTCGTTTTATCAGAACTTCGTCTGGGTCGGCGCGCTGTACTCGGGGTTCTGGGGCACACGCCCGAATGACCAGATTGGATTGGCCTATACGTACTATCAGGTCAGTCCTGAGCTCACCCTCATGAATCCCCTCGATTTAGACCGACTCGAAATTGCCTGAATTGGCGGGTCACCGCGTTGCGCTGTCGCGAATTAGCGGGGGAAGGTGGCTCATGCGGAAGCCGGTCGAGCGCGTGGAATTCATTCATCATTTTGTGGAGCGGGCGTTTGCAGGGAGCCTGCACGCCAAACGGATTGTTTCGCTGGCCAACGGGGTGGTCGGCGTTGTGACGGGGGCGTCCTTGGCCGTTTCCGTCATCGGGCATGCGCTGGCGCGGGCGCGCGGTCTCGTCGACAGGCACGCAATCAAACAGGTCGATCGTCTGCTGAGCAACGCCGGCGTCGTCGTGTGGGAGCTGTTTGCGCCGTGGGTGCGCGAGATGGTGGGCCAGCGCGAGGCGATCGTCGTGGCGATGGACTGGACCGATTTCGACGCCGACAACCAAGCCACGCTCGCGCTGAACCTCGTCACCCGCCACGGCCGCGCGACGCCGCTCCTGTGGCTCACGGTCGACAAGGATGAATTGAAGGACCAGCGCAACGACTTCGAGGACCTCTGCCTTTGCCGTCTGAAGGCGCTTCTTCCCGAAGATGTGGCGGTGACGATCCTGGCCGATCGGGGCTTCGGCGACGTCAAGCTGTTCGAGTTCCTCGACAGGCTCGGCTTCGGCTACGTCATCCGCTTTCGCGGCAATGTTCAAGTGGCCGCGGCGGACGGCGAGACGCGCCTGGCCGCCGACTGGGTCGGCAAGGGCGGACGGGCGCGCCTGCTGCGCGGCGCCAAGGTCACGGCCGCCCGCCACAAGGTCGGCGCGGTGGTCTGCGTCCACGCCACGGGCATGAAAGAGGCGTGGCATCTGGCCGCCAGCGACGCAAGTTCGAGCGCGGGCCAGATCGTCAAACTCTACGCCAAGCGGTGGACGATCGAGCCTGGGTTCCGGGATTCCAAAGACTTGCGCTTCGGCATGGGGCTGAGCGCGCTACGCATCGGCGATCCGCAGCGGCGCGACCGCTTGCTAATGCTCAACGCCTTGGCGATCCTGCTGCTGACGCTGCTCGGCGCCGCCGGCGAAAGCCTCGGCATGGACCGATTGCTCAGAACCAGCACGGTCAAACGCCGCGTCCATTCGTTGTTCCGCCAGGGTTGCCTGCTCTACGGCCTCATCCCCAACATGCCCGAGCAAAGACTGCGGCCGCTCGTCGCCAAATACGAGGAATTGCTACGCCAAAACAGAGTCTTCACCGAAACCTTCGGGCTCGCGTAAATGAGGGGATGGGTGAGGAGCTCACCCAGACGGAAACCCTGGAGCAACTGTTCGACTTGCCGCCGACCTATCCGTACGGCGTGCAGAACCATGGGATGGTCCTGGAGGCGAACTACAATTTCTCAATCTGGCGTGGCGTTCAGGTGCAGCCCGAGGTTGAGTATTTCATCCAACCCGGCGGCGTAACCACCATACGCAACTCGCTCGTGCTCGGCCTCAAGGCCCACGTGCTGTTTTAGCGGGCTGTCGAGCGGCGGCCCGTCGCTGGATGTAGCGAATCTCGTCGGCGAGTTGAAGCCGACGGCGGTTGCGCATGCTATCTGACGGCGCTGTCGCGACCGGAACTGGTCGTGCACTTCTTCCGCCATATCGTCGGCGTCGCCGAGGTCAGCAAGGAGGCGCTGAGCCAGCGGACGGCCGACTATCAGCGCTGGGTGGAAGCCTATGCGCGCAATCATTCGATCCCGATCGAGTGGGCCGAGAAGGGGGGCGCAAGGAGGACCACGTGCTGCCGTGGCTCCATCGGATGGCGCGGCGCGACGCGTACGGCGTCTACTTCATCTAGTTCATCGAATTGTTGAAACCAATCATATGCGCGCGGGATTCAATTTTCCTGACGTGGCTTGTAGCCTTGCTGCTTTGATTCGGAAGCGAGGTTTGAGGTGATGGCGGGTCGGCGGCGGGCGATCGAATTGGCGATTGGCGAGGAGGATTTGGCGGCGTTGGGCGCGATTGCCCGCTCGCGAACGCAGCCGGCGAGCCGGGTCGAGCGGGCGCGGATGTTGTTGGCCTACCGGGAAGACCCCTCGTTTTTTGCGGTGGGGCGAGCCGTGGGCGCGCACCATCAGACCGTCCAGCGCTGTGTCGAGCGGGCGTTGGCCTATGGTCCGATGGCGGCGCTCGACGATCGACCGCGGCCCGGCAGGGAGGCGACGATCACCGCCGAGGCCAAGGCATGGGTTGTCGACCTCGCCTGCCGCAAGGCCAAGGACCTCGGCTATCCCCACGAATTGTGGACGACGCGGCTGCTCGCCTGCCATGCGCGCGAGCATGGGCCGGCAGAGGGCCACGCTTGCCTTGCCAAGCTGGCTCAGGGCACGCTGTGCAACATCCTCAATGAGCAGGAGATAAAGCCGCACAAGGTCCGCTACTACCTGGAACGCCGCGACCCGGAGTTCAAGCAGAAGATGGCGGAGGTACTGTGCGTCTATCGCGAGGTGAAGCTTATCAAGGAGACCGCAGCCGCTGCGAAACAAAAGCCGAGCGATGCGGTGGCGATCATTTCCTACGATGAGAAGCCCGGCATTCAGGCGATCGCCACGACGGCCCCGGACCTGCCGCCCGCCCCCGGCAGACATGCGGCCATGGCGCGCGATCACGAGTACAAGCGCCACGGCACGGTCAGCTTGCTGGCCGGCATCGATCTGCTCACCGGCCGGGTCCACGCCCTCGTCAAGGACCGCCACCGCAGCCGCGAATTCATCGAATTCCTCAAGCTTCTCGACGCCGCCTATCCGACCCATACGGCGATCAAGCTGATCCTCGACAATCATTCCGCGCACATCTCCAAGGAGACCAAGGCTTGGCTCGCGGATCAGCCTGCCGGGCGCTTCGAATTCATCTTTACCCCCAAGCACGGCTCGTGGCTCAATCTCGTCGAAGGCTTCTTCTCCAAACTCGCCCGCTCGGTGCTGCGCCATATCCGCGTCGCATCCAAACAGGAACTCAAGGACCGCATCATCGCCGCCATGGATCACTTCAATCGAGACCCCGTCGTCCACACTTGGTCCTATAAGCTCGACCAAGCTGCATAATACGATTCGAATTTCGAAATCGATGAACTAGTCGCTCAGTCGCGCCAGCGTGTCCAGCAGAGGTTCGACATTGGTATTGGGACTGAAAGGCTGTCCATTGTCGACTCGGCTCGCCGTCAAAGAACGCCCGCTCATGGCGTGCGCCGTGAAAGGCGGCGCTTTCCAGTAGGTGCGAGGCCCACCCGGCGAAACGCTCGGCGGGCGCGATACCGCATCGTGATCGATTCCACCGAGGATGTGCTGGGGGCGTGGACGGTCTACGAATGAGCTTCGGCCGACCCCGTCTGGCGGACGGCCTGGCTGCGGCGCGAGACGGAACTGGATTACCTGACCGTCGAGGCCGTGCTGCGGATCGTCCATCACAAGGCGATGGGACGGTTTCCGGCTGCGAGAGAGTATCGGCTGACCCGAGCCCCTCAAGAATCCCCTCATTTCGA
This sequence comes from uncultured Alphaproteobacteria bacterium, assembly GCA_963805295.1. Lineage (GTDB taxonomy): Bacteria > Pseudomonadota > Alphaproteobacteria > Rhizobiales > Beijerinckiaceae > Roseiarcus. The sequence continues at coordinate 5,847 of CAWDTW010000100.1, forward strand.
TTTTCGTCAATGAAATCAACAAGTTATGGAAATGCCGGAGATAACCATTAACATATTGATTTCATTGCGATTTTCAGCATACGCCGAAAAATGAGGGGATAAGTTAGCCCGAGCCCAGCACGTTCGCTGACAACAACTCGGGACGGCCAGTGTAGAAAGGAGGGACCATGTGTTACCGTGTTGCCTCGGCAGCAGCACCGGCATACTCGCCGAGGTGTGAGCAGAAGCGAACCGAGCCATGCTGATCTCGCCGGAGTAAGATCAACGCGGGAACTCCCCCATCAACCACCATTCGGGCCAACCGCCAGGAGCAAACATGAACCTTCCAAGAGCCAGTGGCGTCCTCCTTGACCCAACGTCGCTGCCGGGACGCTTTGGGGTCGGCGACCTGGGTGAGGAGGCTCGCCGGTTTGTGGACTTCCTCGCAGAGACAGGCCAGCGATACTGGCAGGTGCTGCCGCTGGTGCCGCCGGGCTTCAGTGACTCGCCTTACGCCAGCGATTCCGCCTTCGCCGGGTGTACCCTGCTGGTCAGTCTCGATCGCCTGGCCGCGGAAGGGCTCCTCCCCAAGGAGGACCTGAAGAACGTCCCGAACTTCCCCGTCGAGCGTGTCTGCTACGAAGAGGTCGCGCCCTACAAGGACAAGCTCCTCGACCGGGCTCACCAGCGCTTTCAACAGTCCGCGACGGCCGGCTGCCGGCGGGAGTACGAGAGTTTCTGCCACAATGCGGCCGGCTGGCTCGACGATTATGCCCTGTTCCGGGCGCTCAAGGAGGAGTACGAGGGCAGCGGCAAGTGGAACGCGTGGGACCCGGGCCTGGCCCACCGCGAGCCGGCAGCGCTCCAGAAGGCGACGGCGCGGTTGCGCTCCCGGATCGACGACGAGAAGTTCAAGCAGTTCGTCTTCTTCCGCCAGTGGGCCGAGCTGAAGAGCTTCTGCCGCGAGAAGGGGATCCAGATCATCGGCGACATCCCCATCTTCGTCGCCCACGAGTTGGCCGATGTGTGGGCCAACCCGGCGTTGTTCAAGTTGAACCCGGACGGCTCACCGCGTGCGGTCGCCGGCGTGCCACCGGACTATTTCAGCGCCACCGGTCAACGCTGGGGCAACCCGGTTTATGACTGGGACAAGTCAGCGGCGACCGGCTACCGCTGGTGGATCGCCCGGATGCGCGCCACCCTGGCCCTGGCCGACTTCGTCCGGCTGGATCATTTTCGCGGGTTTGCGGCCTACTGGGAGATTCCAGCCACCGAGCCGACCGCGGTCAACGGCCGATGGGTTCCCGGCCCGGGGATGCGATTCTTTGCCGCTTTGCGGGAGGCGCTGGGCGAGCTGCCCCTGATTGCCGAGGATCTGGGCGTGATTGGGAAGGACGTGGAGATCCTGCGCGATCAGCTCGGCTTGCCCGGAATGCGGGTCATCCAGTTCGGCTTCGGCTCCGACGCCGACAACGAGCACCTTCCGCACAACTACGTCCACAACTCGGTGGCCTACACCGGCACCCACGACAACGATACCACCGTCGGGTGGTTCCGCAGCCGGACCGAGAAGGAGGCGAAGGAGAAGGAATATGCGCGGCAGTACCTCCACTGCCACGACGAGAAGGAGATCCACTGGGACATGATCCGCGCGGTCTTCGCGTCGGTGGCCAACACGGCGATCATCCCACTCCAGGACGTGCTGGGGCTGGCCTCCGAAGCGCGGATGAACTTGCCGGGGACCGACACCGACGGCTGGCGCTGGCGCTATCGACCGGATGCAATTACCGACGACGTCCGCCAGCGCTTGAAGACGATGACGGAGAACTTCGGGCGAACGGCGATGAAGAAGGCCCCCCAATCGAAGTAGATTTGCCGAGCCGAGACGGACCTACTTTTCGCCGAGGAACGCATCCATCCCTGCATGGGACGCCTGCCGGTAGATCGGCTCGAGCGCATCGAGGAAGCGCTCCGCCCCGCGCCAGAAGGGGAAGCTCCCGAGGCGCCTGGGGAGCGCGGCCGGCACACGCGGGATTTCCACGATAAAAGCTGCCAGAATTGCTGACTATCCAGTGTCTGTTCGGCCAGCGACGTGACTGCCATTTGGGCTAGCCCGACTTTCTCAACTGGGGATGCGAGCGGGTGGAAAGGGCCGTGGAATCAAGGCTGCGGTCGAGGGTCTCCACTACATGGCGGGTTGCGGGTGCTGAGCCGCCGGAGCGGGAGCGGTGATTCGTGGCGGCGGCTGCGACGGTAGGGTGAGGTCGAGTTGCCGCAGGAGGAGTTTCTGGTCGCTGTTCGGCTCGGTGTAACGGCTCAGGATCAGGGTTCGGCCGTCGGTGGTTGGGAAGTGGACGTCGAGCATCTGGATGGCGGCAAGCTTGTCGAGCACGGCCCGCGGGGTGAGGCCGGCCGCCAGCGGCCGGAGCCGGGCGCGCAGCGTGACGTGCAGACAATAGGCGAGGAAAGCCACGAAGATGTGCGCCTCAATGCGCTGCTCCAGCTGGTGATGGATCGGCCGTAGCTGCAGATCGTCCTTGAGGTTCTTGAAGGCCGCCTCGACTTCGACGAGTTGAATGTAGAACCGCCACAGCTCGGCGGGATCGCGCCCGCACAGGTTGGTGCGCAACAGGTAGCGGCCTTCGTGCCGGCGCGCTTGGCGCAGCTTTTTGCGGTTGAGCGCGTAGGGGAAGGTGGCTTTGCGTGGGTCGACCGCTATGTCGAGGAGGCGCCATGCCGTGGGCGCCTTGGCGCGGGCGGCGCCGAGCTTCATCAGCAGGCTCTCGCGAGAGAGGTCCATGTGCGCCAGACGGCGCAATGCCTGTTCAGGACGAGCGGAGGTGCCTCCCGGTAAGTCGCTTCGATCGCTTCGATGATCTGTCGTGTCCGGACCACGTGCTCCCCGATCTTCACAATTTTTTGACGTTGTCCCTCGCCGTAGATCAGTGCTCCCGTGTCTGCCAGCGTCCCGGTGGCCTGCGACAGTGCAAGTGCACCGAAACACACCATTAGGCTGTCGGAAGCGTCCAGCTTGTCCCACGGTGAAAGCAAGACGGGGACAAAGGTGCCAAGTGGCTTTAGTTTCTGCGGTTGGCGGTGTCCCGGTCTGTGCGGCGGCGGCGCAAAGTCATAGTTGGCTGTTTCGCAGTCGACATCATGGGTGATGGTCGCATAGTCAGGGCTGCGGCAAACCTGCCCGAAATCGAGAGGTTCGGCCGCGTCCGCTCCGACGCCGCTTCGCCTTATACATAGTTGACATGCGCGCCTCGATGTCGGCGAAGAAGGTGCCCGGTAGGCGCTCGCCGATCGCCAAGAGATGCGCTTTCGTCGGGCATTTGACGAATGCGGAAAACACCGTGGCAGTGATTGGGTTGCTCGCGTCCACAACTGTCAATTATGCCGGAGTTTCGGCGGATTGCCATTGCGTCGGCTCACAGCGATTTGGTGGCGGCGTGGTTTCGACGCTTGTGCAGACAGTCGGACCACATCTCGGGCGCGAATTGAGGGACGGGCCGACCCAGGGCGCTGACGAATGTCCGCTTTCGTGTGCGCCGTGAGAAGGCGGCGCTTTCCAGTGGGTGCAAGCCCCACCCGGCAACCGCTCCAGCCGGAAGCAACCGGAGCAGTCATGGAGGTGACGAAATGGCTGAAGCCTTCGGTGTAGCTGGTCACATATAGGTGACCGCGCGAGTGTGCGGGCCGCAACGCGAGTGAACGCTGAGCAAGCCTCGAAAAGGACGATGTGCAGGCCGACCCGACAACGTTATCGGGGAAGGCTGTTACGGCTGGGTGAGATGAGCGAGGACGACGCCCAGCCGCTGCACCGGGGTAGTGGCGGCAGCACGCACACAAGGAAAGCGCGCGCAACACGGGAAGCCCCAGAGCGTGGTCAGGGATGACCAACCAGACGCCCGCGAGGGACAGGCTGGGCGCTGTGGGGTGGCGGAGAGGCTTGGAGTACCGCTGAAGCCGGGTAACGGCGGGGGAGGGAAGGGGCCTCAGTTCAAGACAGACGCAAGACGTAGCGAGGGACCTGGAGATTGGGCAACCTATCAACTCCGAACAGCGTTCAGAAACTGCAAACGGCGTTGCACGCGAAAGCGAAGGCAGAACCCGGCTACCGCTTCTACGCCCTCTACGACAAGATCAGCCGCGAGGACATTCTGGCGCACGCCTATGCCCAGTGCCGCTCCAACAAGGGCGCGCCGGGCGTGGATCGTCAGGACTTCGAGGACATCGAGGCGTACGGGGTGGAGCGATGGCTTGGCGAACTGGCGCTTGCGCTCAGGCAGGAGACTTACCGACCGGACCCTATCAGACGCGTGTACATACCGAAGGCCAACGGCAAACTCAGGCCGCTGGGCATCTCAACCTTGCGGGATCGGGTCTGCATGACAGCAGCGATGCTGGTGCTGGAACCGATCTTCGAGGCCGATCTTCCACCGGAACTCTATGCCTACCGTCCCGGGCGAAACGCCCAACAGGCGGTGGTCGGGGTGGAGGAGCTGTTGTTTCGCGGCCATCCGGAAGTTGTGGACGCCGACCTCGCGGACTACTTCGGGAGCATTCCGCATGCCGAGCTTTTGAAGTCGGTAGCGCGCCGGATCGTTGATCGGCGCGTGCTACATCTGATCGGGATGTGGCTGGACTGCCCCGTAGAAGAAACCGACGATCGCGGTCGGAAGACACGCACGACCGAGGCGCGGGACAAGCGGCGCGGCATCCCGCAGGGCTCACCCATCTCACCGCTACTGGCGAATCTCTACATGCGCCGGTTCGTGTTGGCATGGAAGATGTTCCGGCTTGAGCGAAGCCTCGGCTCTCGCCTCATAACCTACGCGGACGACCTCGTGATCCTGTGCAGAAGGGGCAAAGCCGAAGCGGCCTTGCAACGACTGCGGGAGATCATGGGCAAGCTGAAGCTCACGGTGAACGAGGAGAAGACGCGGATCTGCAAAGTGCCGGAAGGAGAGTTCGACTTCCTGGGATACACGTTCGGGCGAATGTTTTCGGCGAGGACCGGCCAAGCTCGTATCGGCTACCGGCCGTCAAAGAAAAGCATTCAGCGCGCGGTCGAGAAAATCCACGCGCTGACCGACCGATCGGGAACATGGCAAGAGACCACAACGCTGGTGAGTAAAGTGAACCGCACGCTGCGCGGATGGGCGAACTACTTCCAAGTAGGAACCGTCAACAAGGCGTATCGGGCGCTCGACGCTTACACAGCCGTGCGGTTGCGCCGGTGGTTGCGCTCCAAGCACAAAGTCAGGCGACGCAAGGGCGGGAGCTATCCACTCTCGCACCTTTACGGGCATTTCGGGCTCGTACGTCTAGGCCGGCTTGGGCACGACGTGTCGTGGACGAAGGCGTGAGGTCTTGTCCGAGAGCCGGATGCGGGCGATCCGCATGTCCGGTTCGATGAGAGGGGTGTGGAAACGGAGCCACGGCTGAGCCACTAAGGCACCGTCAGACGAAAGGGGCGGAAACAGACATGCTCGGCCTAACGCCACCGCGCCACACTCCTACTCTACCAACTCCGGTCGTTCGGGTTCGGGCCCAAAACGGGAAAACACCAGCCGCGTGAAGGCGCGACCAGATCGACTGAGGATTTGAAGGTGGCACCGCGGCGTGCCTTGCTCTTCCCCTCAGCCGCCCGTCGGGATTGGTGGGGTGGGACCGCTCCGACCGTCAGGGGCCTTCAGGGCACGATAGAGCGTGGACTTGCCGACACGCATCGTGCGCGCAACCGCACGGGGAGATTCTCCACACTCGATGAGCGCCCACGCATGATCAACTTGTGCAGCGGCCAGAGATCGCCGCCGGCCCAGGCGGTCGCTCCTCGGGCAGCGACTGGATGTAGGGCTGCGTCTCCTCCCGGTCGAAGACCAAGGGGAACTTGATGGGCCGGACGCCGCCCTGCGGCGGCCGCCAGCCCCGGATGTCATGACTGAGCTTCATGTGTGGGGAATGCTCCTCCTGGGACCCCGCCCCGATGGCCTTCGTCATGGCCTTCCGCCGTTCCGCGAACTCGGGATGCTCCAGGTTGAGGATCCCCTGCATCTTCTTCCCCTTGGGTCGAAACTCCCACTCAAACTTGCCCTCCGGCACGGTGATGGGCTCGCCATGACCCTTCCAGTCGTAGGTCTTGGGGGTCTTGAACATGGAGACGTGAAGCTCCCGCGGATGCACGGGATTGGGCAGGTTGTTCTCCTTCATCCACTCGATCAGTCGCCGCTTCGTCTCCTCCGATGGCACCTTCCGGATGTAGGTGCCCCGGCCGAGGTCGGGGTCGGCCGCCAGCTCGACGTCCGGCTCCTGATGGTTGAGCTGCTCGAGGAGCGTGGAGAGCTCCTCGATGTCGGAGCAGTCCTCGGGCGGCCAGAATCTCTCCTCCGGACGACAGAACGTAAGCACGTTGCCGACGGCCTGCTCCTCCAGGAGCTCATTGAGGGTGCCCTTGAGCGTCATGGTCACTTCCTTTCTCTTTTCTATTCACAGTGGAACTGGTCGGCATGTCGTTACCAATTGCCTCCAGTCCTAGTCGGCCGCGTCAACTAATTCCCAACCTTTGATCAATTCACTGCCTTCGGCACCCTTAAAGGACGGAGGCGAGGATGGCTGCGCGGGAAGTTGCGGTAAAGAAGTACGTCGTTCGACTGAGGGCTGAGGAGCGCGAACGGCTTGAGGCGCTGAGGACCAAGGGAAAGATTCCGCCGAGGCGGCTGACGAAGGCGCTGATTTTGTTGAAGGCGGACGTCTCGGACGCGGGTGAGGGTTGGAGCGACAGCGAGATCATCAAGGCCTTAGATACGACCAAGTCGATGGTTTACTGCGTGCGAAAGCAACTGGTTGATGAGGGGTTGGACGCGGTGCTGAGCCGCAAAGTCCGGGAGAGGCCGCCGGTGGCGCGGATTTTCGACGGCGAGAAGGAAGCCAAACTGATCGCCCTGGCGTGTTCCCAGCCTCCGGAAGGCTTTGCGCGCTGGAGCTTGCGGCTCTTGGAGGAGAGGGTCGTCGAACTCAATATTGTCGAGCGCGCCAGCGACAGCACGATTGGTCGCGTACTAAAAAAAACATTGTCCAGCCTCACCGCAAGAAGTGCTGGGTCATTCCGCCTGAGGCGAATAGCGCCTTCGTAGCGGCGATGGAGGACGTGCTGGCTGTTTACATGCGGCCGCATGATCCCGAGCGACCACTGGTCTGTCTGGACGAGACGTCAAAGCAGTTGGTCGCCGAGACGCGCACGCCGATCCCGATGAAGCCGGGAAGCCCCGCTCGTCACGACTATGAATATGAGCGCCACGGCGTCGCCAACCTCTTCATGATGTTCGCTCCCCTCGAAGGCTGGCGATACGTCAAAGTGACCGACCGCCACACGGCCATCGACTACGCGCACGTCTTAAGGGACATTTCCGACACCCACTTTGCCGATGCCAAGATCATCACTTTGCTCCAGGACAACCTGAACATCCACGCCAAGTCTTCTCTCTACGAAGCCTTCCCTGCGGCCGAGGCTCGCCGCCTCGTCAACCGCTTCGAATGGGTCTACACGCCCAAGCATGGCTCCTGGCTCGATCTGGCAGAATCCGAACTCGCCGTCCTGACTTCTCAGTGCCTCGATCGGCGCATCCCAGACCACAAAACCCTCAGCCGCGAGGTCGGCGCCTGGGTCAAACACCGCAACCTCCGCCACGCCAAGGCCAACTGGCGCTTCACCACCGATGACGCCCGCATCAAGCTCAAGCACCTATACCCCGTGCTTTAGATGAATCGGCCGACTAGTGGTGGTACTTCGGTCGCATCTGCTGGTCGATGCGCGTGCCCAGGTCGCGGTTGTCCAGCATCTTTCCATCGTCCTTGTCCCGCTGATCGATGTCGATGGCGTTGATGTTGACGGCGCGCCAGTCGCGATGGTCGCGCCGCGTCGATCATGAAGGAGATCGACCTGCGCGCCTCCGACGCCTCCGAGGCCGTTCGCGATGCCGCGCGCCTCGACTGGCCGCCTTCGGGCGCTGGATTCCGCCTGACGATCGCGCATTCGGGCGCGCCTGCTTCCTTTTCGCCCTTCGCAAACGCCGATCTCCTGGTCGCCTTCACGTTGGGCCACGCCGCTGCGATGCAATTGATTGCAGCTCTATCGGGCTGAATGCGCTGTGCTGGTTAAGTTTGTCCGGCCAGCGCCCGCGCCTTGCGGATCATCGCCCAGAGCGCCAGCGCCTCCGAGCACAAGAACTCGTCGTCGGCGCAGGCGACAATGTCGGACTCGTCGAGCTCGCTGATCGGCGTCCCCGACTCGGACGCGGCGGCCTCGCGCCGCCCCCGGCTCTCCTCGGTGTCGTCCTCGGGGACGGCCAAGCCGAGCCATCTGCTCGACGAACTCTTTGAATGGATCGCTCATGGATCGAACTCCGGCCGTCGGCGGGGCGCACGCTGCATGCGCGCATCGACCCGACCTTCTTTGGTCGTTGGAGGCCGCGTCGCCCTGGAGCGCTGCACCGTGCCCAGGAACGAGCGGATGAACTGCGGATGGGTGATCACGGTCAGGCCCCTAAACGTACGCCACCAATCGCCTCTGCGCGCAGGTGTCGCCATCGATGTAGCGCTCGGTCGTCTCGATCGACCGATGCCCCGCGAGCAGCTGCACGTCACGCAAACTGCAACCAGAACGGTGGATGTTGCGGGCCGCCATCGTGATGAAGCTGCGCCGGCCGGAATGCGACGAGCAGCCCTCGTAGCCCGAGCTCCTTGAAGAGCGCGACGAACCAATTCACGATGCTGTTCGCCTTCAAGTGCGAGCCGCGATAGGAGCGGATCACCGGGCCGACCGGCTCCGTGGTGCGCGCCAACCGCTCCAAGGCGCGCCGCAGGTCGGGATGCATGGGAATTCGCCGTCCCCCGCGCTTCTTCGCGATGACGTCGCGGACGTGGATCGTGCCGGACACGCGACCCTGCGCGTCGAGCACCATCGACCAATCCAGGCCGGCGATCTCGCAGGCGCGCAGGCCGGCTTTGATCGACAGCAGGATCATCGCGCGGTCGCGGGCGGGGTGCGAGGAACGCGAGACGTGGCGCAGCATGCGCTTCAGCATGGGGGGCGTGACGACCTTGGCTTGTTTGCCGGGCATGGGAATAGTCTCCTGAGGTTGAGGGGCGTGAGGGAGCCAGCGCCGTCGATGGCGCGGCGGCGCGGCAGTTGCGGTGCGTGTTGGGAGGGCTCTCCCGCTCGCGGGGAGCTCGCTGGCCTGGCTCAGTATTCGTCGGCGCGCATGATCGTCAGGACGCGCGTGGTGACGGCGGGATCAGCGGGATCGGGCGAGCCAATCTCGGTCGCGCGGTCGTAGTAGTCGATCTTCCAGAAGCAGCGGACGCCGCCTTCGTCGACCGCGCCGAAGTCGTGCTCGCCGTGGGGATCGTTGTCGTCGGTGAAGGCGTCGAAGGCGCGCACCTTCGCGAGCAGCGAGCGGCGTTGCTCGACCGGCATGGCTTCGACGCCGGCGGTGATCATGACCATGCCGCCGACGAAGGTGCGGCGGAAGGCGTCATTGAGGGCGCGGATGCGTTCGGCGGTGGACACGGTGGTGCTGGTCATGGCTTTGCTCTCTTGAGGTTGGGGGTTGGGATGGGCGCGCGCCTGGTTCCGGGCATGCGCGGAATGAAGAGGGGCGACCCGCAGGCCGCCCCATGTGAGTTTGCGAGGACGCCTATCCGCGCGTCACTTGCCCGAGACGCGGAACTCGGGATGCGGAACGGCGATGTCCTGGGGCCGGCTCTTGAACGCCGGATACTCCGGGGCGTCGAACCACTCGAGCGTGAACTCGCCGGGCTCGATCCGCTTGACGGTCGCGAGCCAGAAGCCCTCGAACTCGCGCTTCTCGTTCCAATAGGCGGCCAGGACCCTGCGCGCCGACCCGCAGGGTCTCTCGAGCGGTGGCGCTGTCCGGCTTGTCGATCGCCGGCGCAGCCGGGGTTGCACGAGCGGGTGCTGGCGAGATCGCACCCGCAGCGCCGATGTTCGTGTTTTGTTCTGACGCGGATTTCGTCGTCGTCGCTGCGGCGATCTCCGGCTTGGACGGGTCGGGGGCGCCCGCTCCCTTGCGGACATGCTCTTCGATCCGCCGGTAGACCTCCGCGGAGACCGAGCCGACGATCATCCGGCCGCTGCCCTTGAGGACGCCCTCATGCGCCCCGGCGGCCAGGGCCTATCCGCGTCGGTCTGCAATTCGATCACCGAGAACTTCAGCGCCTCTGCGGCGGCCTTGACGGCCTCCTTGTCTTCGGCCCGGAACCACGAGGCCTGGGTCAGCGCGGGGCTGGTCGGTGTGCCGTAGACGAGGATGGCGGGCAGGGGGTTTGGTTTTGGTTGGGTTGCGTTAGTCATTGAAGAAATCTCCTTGAATCAGAAGGGACCCCAATGGGGTCCCGGGTTGAACGCAAACGAGCACGCGAACGCGATGACGATGGTGGTGTGGGACGGGTGACGCATGACGCGCACATGAATTCCCACAATGCCATTATGTCACAAATATACTGATATGTCAAGTGAATTATTTTGACTATCGAAATATATGCGTAAAATCAACTGTGTATTGACTTGCGGGCGGTTTGCGTGGCGCCCTGCGTGACTTGGCATATCCGCCGCCCCAGCTCGGCTCGCTCAGCTACGTCTCTGCGGAGATGGTTGCCGCGGACGGGTTCATCCGCTCGCCGATCAGGTACGCTGCGCGGAGCAGCGGATCCGCAGTCCACACCTGTTCGAGGGTGGCAGTTAGTGCAAGCCCTTCAGTCCCTTCTGCGGATGCAAACGGTCATAGGGTGAAGGAAACTCGCATGCCCGAGAGGGTCAAATGCCATTCGCGTTCAACTTGGCGAGCGCCCGGGCTGTCAACACCGCGCGATGTCGCTGTATCACCGAAGAGGCAAGTGGGACCCTGCCACCTCCCCTCGCGCGACGCCGCACTCGGCGGGAGCGTCACCGTAAGGACTGCTGGATTGCTTCCCTTCGACCGATTTTGGTCGCTTCGCGGATACTATTGGAGATTGACTGGGGGCAACAACAAATATACGACACCAACATGTTTATAAGAAAGACATTTGAGCGACTTCGGGGGCGATTTTAGCAGCAATTGAGATGAAAAGCGCCGAGATTTAAAGGGCCTTTGAAAGCCGCTTCCGTGGTCACCATGTGGTCACCACACCAGCTCGTGGAGGGCTTTACGTCACGTCGTGTCGGAAAATATCCTTAGATTTAAACAGTTTAAATGGTGGAGCCAGACGGAATCGAACCGACGACCTCTTCAATGCCATTGAAGCGCTCTCCCAACTGAGCTATGGCCCCAGTTTCACATGTCGCGCAGGAGGCTTCGATTGGGGCGAAGCGCCAGGACGTTTGCGCGGGCGGCGGTATAACCGCAAACCTTCTCCGGCCACAAGGCCCACCTGACAAAAAATGCGTCGAGCGTCCGAGACGCTTCGTCTGGCCGGCAAGGCCGCCGAGGCGAAGCGCGGTCAGCCCTCCTCGTCCGAGGCGAGGTCGCTGTCGATCAGGTTGGTGACGTCGTCGTCGTCCTCCTCCTCCTCCTCGAGGAAGGGATCGTCTTCGGCTTCGCTCTCATCCTCGACGTCGATGCCTTCGGCCGCGGTCTCGGCGACCTTCTCTTCGGTCGCCTCGACCTCATCGAGCGACACCACGTCGACGCCGGCCGGCGTAGTGAGCTCCGCATCCACCTCGTCTTCCTTGGAGGCCGCGCGGACGCGGGCGGCGCCCTGGAACACCGTTCCGCATTTGGGGCAGACGATGGGATCCCGGTTGAGATCGAAGAATTTGGCGCCGCAAGCCTGACACTGGCGTTTGGCTCCGAGCTCGGGTTTGGCCACTGCGATCGGTTCCCTGTGGTTGACGGGCGGTTTTCGGAGCGCTCCGGTTAGTCGGGTCCCCTGCCCCTTGTCAATGCGATTCCGAGGCCGTCGACAGGCCACTATCCCGATGTTACGGACGCGGCGCCGCGCGAGCGGCGCAACCCCTGAGCAAGCGAGTTCGCGCGTGTCAGCTCCCTCCTCACACCCGGCTCGAGCCTCCCCCTTACGCGCGATCCGCGGACCGGCGCTCGAGGGGCGGTTTCGGCCGCCGGGCGACAAATCGATTTCCCATCGCGCCTTCATCTTCGGCCTGCTCGCGTGCGGCGAGACGACTGTCGAGGGACTGCTCGAAGGCGATGACATCTTGCGGACCGGCAAGGCCTGCGAGGCGCTGGGGGCCGCGATCGAGCGCCTCGCGCCCGGCCGTTGGCGGATCCGCGGGCCCGGGCTCGGGGCGCTGCTCGCGCCCCGCGCGACGCTCGATTTCGGCAACGCCGGCACCGGCTCGCGCCTGATGATGGGCGTCGTCGGCAGCCACGGGATCACCGCGACGTTCGATGGCGACGCCTCGCTGCGCAAACGGCCGATGGGCCGGATTTTGGACCCGCTGCGGCTGATGGGAGCGCAGGTGGTCGCTCAAGCCGAAGGCGGGCGCTGCCCGATCGTGCTCAAAGGCGCCCGCGATCCGGCGCCCATTCTCTACCGCACGCCGGTCGCGTCGGCGCAGATCAAGTCGGCCGTCCTCCTCGCCGGCCTCAACGCGCGCGGGGTGACCACCGTCATCGAATCCGAGGCCTCGCGCGACCACACCGAGAAGATGCTTGCCCACTTCGGGGCTGAGGTCACGGTGACTGCCGAGGGCGAGGAACGGCGGATCGATCTCGTCGGCCGTCCGGAGCTCAGGCCGAAGCCGGTCGTCGTCCCCGCCGATCCGTCTTCGGCGGCGTTCCCGATCGTCGCCGCGCTGATCGTCCAAAACTCCGACATCGTGGTCGAGGGGGTGATGACCAACCCGCTGCGCTCGGGACTGCTGACGACGCTGATCGAAATGGGCGCCGACATCGACGTCCGCGACCGGCGCGTCGACGGCGGCGAGGACGTGGCGGACCTCAGGGTGCGCGCGAGCGCGCTCAAGGGCGTCGACGTGCCGGCCTCGCGCGCGCCCTCGATGATCGACGAATATCCGATCCTCGCGGTCGCCGCCGCCTTCGCCTCGGGAACGACGCGGATGCGCGGCCTCAATGAACTCCGCGTCAAGGAGAGCGACCGGCTCGCCGCCGTCGCCGCCGGCCTCGCGGCCGCGGGCGTCGCGCATCGAATCGAGGGCGACGATCTCATCGTCGAGGGCGGGTCTCCGCGCGGCGGCGGGCAAGTCGCCACCCACATGGACCACCGCATCGCGATGAGCTTCCTCGTCATGGGCCTCGCGAGCCGGGAGCCGATGGCGGTCGACGACGTGGGCATGATCGCGACCAGCTTCCCCGAATTCCGCCCGGCGATGGAGCGGCTCGGCGCGACGTTCGATTGAGGCCTCTTCGCCGAGGGGGGGGTAAAGTGATCTCGGGAAAAAATACCACTTGGAACCGCACCCAACACTCAAGCGTCCGGCGCTGCCGGTAGCGCTTTACACTAACTTCCTGGTAAAATTTCGCTTAACCGGGCGCTTTTTATTGTTACTTGAAGACTTCGATTATGCCTTGTTTATCCAATTCTATTCGTACGTTTTGCTCGCACTCACCTCGCTCCATATCTTTCTTTTCCAGCATATCAAAAAGTTCTGAATCGTCTCTTGAAAGAGGTCCGGATTTCAATTTCGCTTCAAGTCTTTTGTCCAAAGATCTTTCTATTTCTGTTCGAGTATCGCACCGTGCATCGACCCAATCTCGTAGTTCCGGGATAAATCCACGTAGTTCAGATATGTCGTCAACACTTAGCCATTTTATCTCGTCCTTGGGTATCGAAAACATTACGTCAACATACTTAGCCGGCACGCCCATTTCCTTAAAATACAATTCAATAGACGATCTAATATTTATTGCTGCATTGAGTGCTGATTTACTATTAAGTGCCCTCAATTCTTTATCGGTCAGATACGGTCGGTGGATACCAAGAATAAGAGGTGCAATATAACTGCGATAACCACCAACCCTGTCGACGCCGGCAACGTAAATGAAAAAGCAGGCACTTGCACACATATAGTCTGATTCGATGTTTTTTAGCCGCCTTTCGAAGTACTTTCGATCGCTCGAACTATCTACCGGAGCGTCTGTCACCCAACGTAAGGCACGGACAAGTCGTCCAATTTTTATTGCCTCTGCAACATCTCCACCTGGCGAGTAAAGATGCAGGACGACTGGGAAGCCTTGATTTGGATTGTCCCGAATATTGAAACTAAGTTCCTCTGCAACAGAACGGAGTTTCTCATAATCGCCACTTACTATTGCTCCTTCGAGCTGAACCGAGTAAAAACGCTCATCGACGGTAATAGTTGCTGCGTTTGCTGAAGCCACAAACTGCAAACAGGCCACAGTGATTCTAACGCACAAACAACGAATACGTCTGAACGCCTGATTTAACATGGGTTGTGGGCAACACACGAGTTGCGCAATGTACTAATCTCGGCCGCGATCCTTTCGGGAATATCTGCCAGCGTGGGAACTACGCGCTCGCTGAAATTCACTCGATGTTTGATAAGTAGGTCACTAAAAGCGCGGTCGCCTCTCCAGAGATCACAGAATGGTAAATACATCGCATGCACGAAATCAATACCATCCGATTGTTTAATCGGGCGCTTTTCGCGGTGAAAGGCGTATAAAATCTGAGAAGCGACGAGAGCAGCTTGGTCACCAAAAATTTCCTTCCAGCGAGGTACCTGATTGTATAATTCTTCCGGCGATGTCATTTCGCGACGGAACGTCTTCAAGTCGTTCTTAAGTCTTTGAAGACTATTGCGCTCCTCATGGGTCAATTCGTCTTCTCCTCGTCCGGCCAACAAGTTAATTATGCTTGCTTGCAAGTCGGCCGCTTCGCTCAGACTTAACTCCAGCTCCCGGAGCATGAGCACAATTTTGTTTCCAATGTTTTCGCGACGTTTCGAGATAGGGTCATCCCTTCCGTAGCGATCGAACCAGATATCGTAGGCTGTTACAGGATCGGTGATGTAAAATTGGAGCTTCCTGTTTGCCTCACTCCGGGTCATTTCCTCCAATAGGTACCGCTCTAAATCCCCGCTTTCTACGAACTCCGCCGCGAACTTCAGCGGCCACTCCTCTAGGGCCAACAGCCTAAATC
Organism: uncultured Alphaproteobacteria bacterium; assembly: GCA_963805295.1. Lineage (GTDB taxonomy): Bacteria > Pseudomonadota > Alphaproteobacteria > Rhizobiales > Beijerinckiaceae > Roseiarcus. Next base: position 20,973 of record CAWDTW010000100.1, read on the forward strand.
TAGTCAGGTTACTGATTGCCCAGTGCCTAATATACTTTCGTTTCGTAAGTACCCTAAGCTCATGCCGAGTGACTTCTGGACGGCGCGTCATTGCCTGCAAAGCGTGCTCAACAACGCGCTCGATTTCGATATCTTCGAGGTCAGTGTGCGGGAGCCATAACCCTTCTGTCGAGAAGCCTCGCCCCTGACCCAGATCGGTCGGATAGGGAAACGCGTTTCGCCCGCAAAGCTCCTTAAGCAATCGAGCCCGTTCAAGGCGATCATCGCGAAAATCGGGTTCGGCCTTTTGCATCAGCTCAAAAAAAACATGATATGACAGGCCAATCTCAATTTGTCCGCTCCGGGCCATTTCCTTGAGTTGATCGCGTACGCCCGCTGGCATCGTTCCCGGCGAGGCGCGATACATAACCGAGAAGTCCGAAGTGTCGAGATGCAACCGAATGGGGCGCATCGCACAGAGTTCCTCCCCACCGCTCCACGAACAACTCGTTGCCAAGATTGGCTTAAAGTCGCGGCTAAATCCTCACAACCCCACCGACCGGACCGTGAAATCCCGAAGCAACAAATCCGCCTTTAGGAACCCGAGGAGCGAAAGCCCGTAATACAGTCTCGGTCATTATGCATGATCCCGAGCATCGGATCGCACCCCTTTGGCCGCTCCACCTCTATCATATCGAATGCTAAAGGCGGTGCGCATCCCCGGCAGGCGAGGAGGAGTTGTTGCCCAAATCACCAACCTGTCTCAGTCTCTCTCCAATGTTAGAAGGTCGACCAACTTTTCTCGAGTTTTTTGCCGGCGGGGGCATGGCCCGAGCGGGGTTGGGCAGTCACTGGCGCTGCCTTTTCGCCAATGACTTCAACGCAATGAAGGTGGCGACGTATGCCAAAAACTATGGCGATAGCGACATCAAGCTCCGAGACATCGCCGAGGTGACCTTAGACGATCTACCGGCGGAAACGGCCGATCTGTCTTGGGCATCCTTTCCGTGCCAAGACCTTTCCCTTGCGGGCGAGTATCGAGGTCTTGGTAAGGAAGGCAGCAAGGTCCAAACGCGATCGGGTACGTTTTGGCCTTTCTGGCGGCTCATGCGTTCGCTTGCGGAGAACGGACGCGCACCCCGCACAATAGTGTTGGAGAACGTGTACGGCTGCCTCACCTCCCATGGCGGTCGCGATTTTGCGGCAATTGGATCGGCGCTTTCCGGTTTAGAGTACCGGCTCGGGGCTGTTGTTATTAACGCATCGTATTTTGTCCCTCAGTCGCGCCCGCGCGTGTTTTTCATCGCCGTGCGAAATGGCGAGCTAATTCCAACCGAACTAATCGCTGACTCCGCGGATGTCCGATGGCATCCTCAGGCTCTGGTAGCCGCCTACTCGGGCATGTGTGAGGCAGCCAAAAGAAGTTGGGTCTGGTGGGCCGTGCCAGTACCGCCAGCCCGCAACGTGCGGTTTGTCGACCTCCTCGAGGACGATCCAACCGGCGTTGATTGGCACTCCCCGTCCGAAACCAAATATGTTCTTAGCCTCATGTCGTCGGTCAATCGAGCAAAGGTTGCGCTAGCGAAAAAGTCCGGACAGCGAATAGTCGGAGGCGTCTACAGGCGCACCCGTCCTGACGAGAAAGGCGTGAAGCGCCAACGCGCCGAGGTCCGTTTCGATGATGTCGCGGGATGCTTGCGCACGCCTGCCGGAGGTTCATCACGACAATCCATACTTGTCGTAGACGGGCCGCGCGTGAGGTCTCGTCTCCTCTCCCCAAGAGAGGCCGCACGGCTAATGGGCTTGGACGATAGTCACCTGCTTCCTGGGCGCTACAATGATGCCTATCACGTGTGTGGGGACGGCGTTTGTGTCCCGGTAGTCAGACACCTCGCAAGAACAATTCTTGAACCAATCGTGAAAGCGAACGCATCCGAACTCTTGACTGCGGCGGAATGATTTCGTGAAGGAAAAGGCAAAGAAGTTCAAGTCTACCACCGAAGACCGCTCCCCACCCTTGGAGACCCAGTCTCTGCGCAAGGAGCTGGATGCTTTTAAGAAACTTAAATATTATTCCATTTTCGGTGAACAGAGCGTCGGATCGTTTAGATGGGGTGTATATATTTTTTATGATTATGATAGAGAACCAATTTATGTAGGACAAACTAATGAGAAAGTTAGTGGAAGAATTAGCCGACACCTAACTAACCAACGAACTGACGCTGTCGCAATGAGTGTACTTGATCCGTTTGAGGTATTTGAGATAGAGGTTTATCCCCTGCCAGAGTATCAAGACGTCGTAAAGAAGCACCCTGACTTCAAGAATGCCAAAATACATTTAGATGCTTTGGAATACTATGTTCATAAGAAGGCAATTGCTGAAAGTCGATTTAAGGCGATCCTTAATGAAAAGGACCCCGAAAATCCAAAGTTAACTATTAGTTTACCAAAGCCGCTAAGAGGTAAGATTGTTTCGGACGAGGTATTTGAACTTCGATCTCACCCCGACGTTCGAATTGCTAGACGCGCCCAGACTATCGCTAAGCTAGCACAAGTTATTTCAGAACGCGACATCCGGAAACAGGGTGGTCTTAGGCGGGTTCTCCTAGTCCAGTCACAAAGACTGGAAACTCTAGCGAAGGACCGTTATCTGTCGTTGGGCGGACAGGCGCTTGTTGAAGCTGGCACAGAAGGTGACGATGCTGAGGCCGAAAACCTTCTTGAATTAGACGAAGCCTGAGCTTCAAAGTGAATATCACTAGTCAGTTAGGACCCCGGCGGCCTCGGCAAGGTCTTTCTATTCATCTACTCTCACGCAATTTATCGGCGCGGACCCAAAGGCGATCGTTGGTCAACTTTCTAGCAGACACGTCGCATTTCACGCAGCCGCCGAGGCGGAGCAAATCCGCGCGTGGGAACGCGAGATCGAACTCCTTCGAACCGCTTTCGCGGAGGCCGGCGCAGCGGCTCAGGACTGGAACATTCTGATTGAAGTGCCGCTGCTTCGCCTTGGGAAGCGGCTGGACGTTGTGCTGCTCGCGCCCGGCGTCATCGCTATCATCGAATTCAAGATCGGCGCGACGCGGTATGACTCCGCCGACAAAGCTCAGACTGAGGGCTACGCTCATTCGCTGAGAGATTTCCATGAAGCATCACAGCGGCGACTGGTTGTGCCAATCCTCTGCGCTGAGAACGCGCCCGACCGACCAACCGCGATAACCGTTTCTGACGGCGTTGCGGACCTCGTCCTTACGAACGGCAGGACGCTTGGACGCGCACTGACGGCTCTCGAGAAGCATATCGATCCAGACGCCGAGGCGCTTGATGCGATCGGCTTCGATCTCTCACCGTACCGCCCAACACCGACCATTATCGAAGCCGCACAAGCGCTCTATGCCGGGCACGAAATAGCCGACATCGGACGAGGCGACGCGGGTGACGCCGAGTTGCAGGCGGCGGCCAGCACGCTGCAAGCGATTGCGGTGCGAACCGAAATTGGAGAGGACTCACACCGTCTGCTTTGTCACCGGCGCGCCAGGAGCCGGAAAAAACACTGCTCGGGTTGGACCTGGCGCTGAAAAGTCGGACAGGCACTCGCCCCGCCGCGCTCCTCTCAGGAAACCGACCACTCGTGCATGTGTTGACGGAGGCGCTAGCCACCGATCGCGCCGCTCGCACCGGCGGTTCTAAGGCCGAAGCTAAGTACCAGGCTGACGCGGCGATCCAAAACCTCCTTGGCTATTTGAAGGAGCACACGGACGGAGCGGAGCCACCGGAGAACGTCATCATTTTTGACGAGGCGCAGCGGGCTTGGGATGCCGAAGTCGGTCAGGAGCTGATGGGGCGGCCAAACTCCGAGCCCGAACTCTTTCTAAGGATTCTCGGGCGGTTGGAGTGGAGCTGCCTCGTTTGCCTTGTCGGCTACGGACAAGAAATTAATCGCGGCGAAGGTGGATTGCGCCTCTGGGGTGAGGCTCTTGCTCGAGAAGCCGCTAACGGCAATCGATGGCGAGTTCTCGCTGCGTCGCCTGCGATTGAAGGCGCGCCAGATGTGACCGGAGACGGATTGATTAGCGGTCTCGGCGAGGCCGATTTGGAGATCGTCCGCGAGCCGAGGCTCCACCTCGCGAATTCGATGCGTGCCTATCGGAACCCACTGCAAGGAAAATGGGTGGAGGCTGTGCTGAACGGTGACGCAAATGCAGCGAAGCGAGTAGCCGGCGATCTCGCCGACGCTCCGGCGCTGGTCACCCGAGACCTTGACGCGGCCAAAACCTGGCTTCGTCAACGTCGGCGCGGCGGTCGGTCGGTCGGCTTGCTGACAAGCTCCGGAGCCGTTCGCCTTGTTGGCGACGGAATCCCGCCGGCTCCGCGGTCGAACGAACTCGCGGCGATCGGCCACTGGTTCCTAAAGCCGTTCACGGATTTTCGGAGCGCCGGTGCGCTCGAGACTCCCCTGAGCGAGTACGGTTGCCAGGGACTAGAACTCGACTTCGTCGGGCTCTGCTGGGGCGGCGATCTGATTTGGCGTGATGACGGTTGGCTGCCCCGAAAGATGTCAGCCCCAAGGTGGCAGGTTCTCCGAGACGACGAAAAGCGAAGGTTTCGGCTGAACGCCTATCGCGTGCTCTTAACCCGCAGCCGAGCCGGAACCGTGATCTTCGTTCCGAAGGGCAGCGAAGACGATCCGACGCGGTCGCCGGCGTGAGCTAGACGAAACCGCGGAACGCGCTCCTAGCCTTTGGGTGCGCAAAGCTGGCGTGAGAGACGCCGACATGCCGAGCGCCGCATTCATCCGCCTCCGCGACTTCATCTCGCACCGCGATGCAGATGTCGCACGTCTATCAGCCCGTCATGCTGCGGACGCTGATCGACAAGGGCGGGAAGGCGTCGGTCTCGGAAGTGGCGCAAGCGCTGTTGGCGGAGGATCGGGCTCAGCTCGACTACTACCGAGAGATCACGAAGCGCATGCCAGGCGCGGTGCTGCGCAAGCGTGGGGTGGTCGAGTATGGCGACGGCGCGTATTCGATTCCTAGCTTTGATGAAATGACCGTGGCCGAGCGGCACGAGCTTATCGCTTTGTGTCAAGCCAAGTTTGATGAGTATCTTGAAAGGCGAGCGGACCCCTGGTCGCATCGGCGCAAATCCGCTGGCTACGTCTCAGGCACCTTGCGCTATGAGGTTCTGAAGCGCGCCGTGTTTCGATGCGGGCTGTGCGGCGCAAGCGCAGAAGATCGCGCCCTTGAGGTCGATCACATCGTACCGCGGAATATCGGCGGCTCTGATGACCTGACCAACCTTCAGGCGCTTTGCTATTCGTGCAACGCAATGAAGCGCGACCGCGACACGGTCGATTTTCGCGGAATGGCGGAGCGATATCGGGAGCGATCGCAGGGCTGCATTTTTTGCGACATCGATGCGGCTCGGATCATTGCCGAAAACGAATTGATGGTCGCGATCAATGATGCGTTCCCGGTGACCGAGGGGCACAGTTTGCTCATACCGAGGCGGCACGTCGTCAGCCCGAATGATCTCTTTCAGCCCGAGCTGAATGCGATGTGGGCTCTGAGCGCCAGGGTGCAGGCAGCTCTATCGGCGGCTGACCCAATCATCTGCGGATTCAATTTCGGGTCGAATGATGGGGCAAGCGCTGGCCAAACGGTCATGCATGCGCATTTCCATCTAATCCCGAGGCGGGAGGGCGACACTGAAAAAACCGCGCGGTGGAGTGCGCGGTGTCATTCCTGACCGCCAGAGCTACTAAAGCGCCGCCGACCTCGCTTTAGGCCAGGGAACCTCTCGCTTTGGGGTACCGGCTCAACGAACAGCTCGCCGAGCGGCACACCGAGCACGCCGGCTAGCCTATCGAGCAAGTCCACGGTCGGGTTCTCCGTCTCGCGTTCGATGCCGCCAAGGTACGAGCGATCAATGCCTGAAATCAAATGCAAGGCGCTCTTGCGAGATGCCCTTCGCGACCCGGATTCGCCTGACGTTCCGCGCGATGAGGCCACGCCCATTCATTGGAGCAAGCGGCCATTTCGCGGGCTACTAAACCACTGGCTATAGCCATCATTTTGTGTTCAATTTTCAACCGCATGGGGCGCAATTGGTCCGGAGAGGATTGGACAGTGGACTCTCGCAGGATTTTCATTATCACAGCCGCCTGTGTTGCACTTTTTGCAACGAACCCTTCGACAGATGATTACGTCGCGTGGGTAAAAGATTCGCTATCGCATTCAGCTCCGGCTGGAGAACAACAGTTCGGAAAAGCGCTGCTTGCACTCTTTGGCGGACCCTTGATCAGTGCGAATACGCAGCGACGTAATTATCTATTTTTTTCAATCTTCGTCACACCACTAGATGCTCAACATCGATTGACAACCTTAGGGCTATTGCGTAACTTTGTCCCGCTGTCGGAGCCAACCGCGTTCAAGCCCGCCGCGCCTGGCGCTCACGTGATCCCAGCGGGAACCGAAGGAAGTTGGCTTCCGGATGACGGTTACGTTTGGGTGGTCAATCCTCCGCCTCCCGGTGACTTTAGGGTGCGATGGGAACCCGGACGACAATCCGGACAACACGCTCACGTTGTCGCCGCCGATGCTGAGGGGCGTTGGATACCAGAAGACGGTTATATTTGGGTTGTAAACCCACCGCCTCCTGGCGATTTTGCAGTTAAATGGGATCCGGGTCGCGCCTCAAGACTTCACCCGCACGTAGTCGCGTCCAATGCGGAGGGGCGCTGGCTGCCCGGGAACGGCTATCGCTGGCTAAACGACCCTCCGATCGCAGGCGACTTTCGGGTGATGCCGATCTCAAATGCTCCGAACATCAATCGCCCTATTCCCACTCCCTGATTACAAAATAGCTCTGTTGGCGGCATCGCTGCACCGCGCAACTGGATCACTCAATGCAGGGCTCGGACAATTCGCGCCCGCGTCGATTTATGCAATACGTCTGCTCCCTGTTTCAGCGCCCGCCGAAGAGCCGTCCTCGAAATTCCAATTCGTTGCGCCGCGGCTCTTTCCCCGATTTCGTCACATAAGCCGCGGATTTTAGAGTCCAGCAAAGCGACGCTTTTTGCAACGCCATATTCAATTTCCGAGTCTTCATCATCGCCAAGGAAATAGCGCTCTTCCCACTTATTCGCCTCTTTGCCGATATGGATAATTTGCGTGGCAATGACATGCCGTCGCTCTGTCCGCCCGCTGTCAATGAAATCGCCATTGAGGAATTTGGCTTCAGGTCGAAGATGGTATTGCGCCAAGGCCTCCGCGTAGGTCTTGAGTTCAGCGGCTGGAATTGGCTTGCCGGTTTCGCGATCGAATGCGGCTTTGGCAGCTTCGCGAATATTCCGATTGAAGGCGGCAACGGGCTTCAAGTCCGATTGCTTCCGCGGCCTGCCGCGCTTGGGCATTGCCCATTGCTCAGCGTCCGGCAATTCGAATTGCGGCCGAGCATGATAGGCATTCAAGAAATTAAACGGCTTCACTTGGTCGGCGTATTCGCGCTCATAATTGAATGCCGCGAACCATTTCAACAGAGCCGGCGTCGTTGCCCCGTAGCGGCTCACAGCCGGCTGCTTCAAGGCGTCGTGATACGATAGGTCCACCTGGTCGGCATGCCCGTCCAATGCCGCCAGAATGATCCTGTACCAGAGGTCGTATTGCCAGCGCTCAACGCCAATGTCGTTCAAAGGGACTAGCGGCGCGGGAATTGAATTGGGCGCATCACGGCTTCATAGGGTGGGAGGTATTGCCCCAGCCCATGCGCTGAGGCCTTGCGAATGATGACTTCGCCGGCGGGTCCGATATTGAAAAGCGCATAGCGCTTCGCCGAAATGCAATAGCAATAGAGCGGGTTCGAATTCCGCTTTGCCGACGCTTGCCGCAATTCGGATAATTGCGCGTCTTCGATTTTGAATATCGAGCCCTTTTTCTCGTAGGGATTTAGCGGCGAAAACCAATCGCAAATGGATTGCGCCCGCTCGAAGAATTCGGCTTGGCCCATGTTGTCGGGCTTTGCGATTGCCAGGCTGTCAGTGTCGCAGAATGCCCAATCCAAGCTCTCTTGAATGCAAAGGCGTTCGGCAATCCCGAGCATGAGCCGCGCTGCGCCGGTTATCAGGGTCGCGAGCAACGGATGAAAAATCGCCCCGGCTCTTCGACCTTTTTCAACTCGACGGGAAATCCCTCGCCGCTCGGCCCATAGCAAATGAGCTTTTCCGGAGCGTCCAGCTCGCCAACTATGAATTCGACGAAAATTCCGTAGCTGGTCGAATTCGCCAATATCTTGAGCGCTTGTTGGTCGCTATCGAGCGCCTGGGCTTTTGCGCTTAGCCTCTCCTGTTCGCATTGAAGCGCGTCAGCCTCAGCGTTCGAGGCAATTTCCAATTGCTCGCGGATCGCCTTTAGGCGCTTCCTAACTCCCTTCAATTCCGCCTTGATCGCCAGAGCGGAGGTCGATAAGCCGCTTGAAAAAGTCGTCCTTCAACGGGTCGACGCGATAATTCGAATTTCCTGCGATCGAAATCGCCCTCAATCCGCGTCTGCGGCTCCTTCGGCGAAAAAGTGATCGCCTCAAGAATCTCCGGCGATTTTCCGCCATGCAATTTTGCGGCGATCACGTCGGCGAGCGTGAACCAAAGCGGAAAATCGGCTGCTCAGATAATTCAAGCCAATGGTCTGCGATTTTCCATCATATTTTGCGCGGACCGGGAAAATGTCGGCTTGCGGCGCGACGCGAACGATCGTCGTCAAGAGGGGCCAAAATTCGGGGTGCCGAAGATCGTCTTGGGCAACCGTTTGGACAAGCGCCCGAACCCTTTCCGTTGAGTCCAACCAGTCCATGCCCTTGGCGATGACGAAACGCCATAACCCCATGAGAGTGCAGACGGTCGGATACATGGAGAGGAAGTCGCAATAGAGCACCTGGCGAATTTTGCGCCGCCAGCGCACTTCAGCCCGCCCGCCGAAATAGGCGCTCAAAATGTTGCCGGTGAGATGGTCCGGAAAATCGGGCTGGACCTCGCGGAAGGGCCGCACGCCCATTTGCTTGAGGTAGGCCTTGCCGAGGCTCGCCTCGCTCAGCACCTTGCCCATTGGCGTTTCCTCAAGCGCATGGAGCGCATAACGATCGCGCAAGGCCTGGTAGCACTCCCACGTCGCCTGAACGTCCTGGACTGCGTAGCGGACATATTTCGGCTGTCAGTGGCTTCCCATGCCCGCCGCTTTCGGCTTTGCGGGTCGGCGTCTTGAGGAAGTCGGCGAGCGACGCAAGCGTGAACGATCGGCTGAACAGCGCCGCGGCGATCGTCTTCAAATCGATGAACGATCCACGCCGGTTGCGAGGCGCAATCTTCCGCTTGCGTTGTCCACGAGCGTCCCGCCACTTCGGGGGATGCGTGAACTGGATCAATGAGGCGCGAGCGTTGAGGTGCCGCACCTGAATGGCCGGCCGCCACCGGAGGCGAGAGAGCTTGAACGTGAAGCCGCCGCGCATCGCCTTGCCGCGAGCGGAGCCGTGTTTGATCGCCAATCGCGAGATATCGAACGGCAGATTGAAGCCGACGATCGAAGCGCGAAGATCATAGGCCCGGGCGAACAGCACTTCGTCCACGAATTCCGTCGCCGGTCCGCAACTTGTGCCCGCTCTCGCGGCAGTGTCGGCGAAGCAAGGTCAATTCCACCTCGCTGACCACGGCCGGATCATAGAAGAGCCCGGCTTCGTCCAGTTCGTCGCCTTTGCGAAACTGATACGCCCCGATGCGCAGACGCTGCGCGGCATCGACTGTCGTTTCCGTATCGAAGACGAGCGTCCATTCGGACGGCGGCGCGGGCTTGCCCGACCGCTTTTGGCGGGAGGGTTCAGCGCCGGCCTTTTGCGGCGGTGGCGCAAAGGCGCGCACGGCGATGGCGAGGTGGTCAGCCTTTGCCGGAATCGTGTCCGCGGCGGACTCTCGATCGTTGCTCATGGTTGCGCCGCGCCGTTTCCACGGTCCGATTGCCGATCGATGGCGAACAGCTTCGCCGCGAATTCACGAAGTCGCTTCACCAACTGCTCGAACATGTCGGCCAGCCCGAGAAGGAAGTGCGCTATGCGTTCGGGATCGTTTGGCGGATTGCTGTTCGCCGGGGGATGATCCTTTTGCGAGTCGCTCAGAATACGATGGCAGTTGCGGCAGATCGGAATCATTTCGTCCCCAAAGGCGCGGCCGGAAACGTGATGGAGCTCAAAGACCAATGGTTCGTCGATCCCGCAGAAGGGGCACCGAGGTGTATTCGTGCCCAATCGCTCCAGCGCCCGCTGCTTGCGGCGCTCACGGTTCAATTCGTGATTATTCATGCTGAACTCTCCTTCAAACAACGATGCGGTAGATGTGCTCGAAGCTCTGATCGTGAGCTGATGCGAGCCGGTAAAGTGCGTTGGGTCGGGTCTCGAAGGCGTGGATCTTCCCTGAGATGTCGGCGACGCTCGCGCCTTCGAACTCACTTAAGACCGCTGGCTTGTTTGTCCGCAGAAACTCGCCGACCGCGGACATGAAGCGGCCGATCTTCGACGCCGCGTCAAAATCGCCGACCACAACTTGAAGCGACTCTGCCGTCTGAGAAGAGCAGCATCCGCCGCGGCAGCTGATGGCGGACTATCCAGCGCCGTCCCTGGCGCTCGATGATGTCGCGCTCCGTCGCGAAGTGGCGGAGGCGCTCAGGCGCGATCTTCGCCGCCTTCGCCGCAGCGCTCAGGCTCTTTCTCCTGGCGCAGCACTCTGAAGGCGAGTTGCAGCCGGTCGTCTGCGATCGGCCGGGGCGGACGCTTTAACGAGACCGCAGCTTCCTTGGGCTTCGGGTGTCCGCGGGCCTGGCTGCGGGAAATGCCCTTGGCCGTGCCACGAGCGATCCGGCGAGCGTATTCCGCTCGATAATCCCGCCTTCCCTCTGACATGATGCGCTCCCGTGATTCGCGCGGTCCAACTGACGGGAAAGTAGCCAGCGCAATTCGGCGAGAATCCGCGTTCTGCGCGGGGCTCTGGGAGGGCGGCGGCGTGCCGGAAACCCCGCGTTGGGAGACGCGTGAAGATATCGAAAGGGAGGCGAGGGCGAGAGGCCTTCGACCACCGACGCCAGATCAGCTAGAGCGCTGGCGCGGCAAGCGCTTACTTGGACCGGCAAAGCAGACCTCGGACTATCAGGGCAGCGTCGTCGTTGCAGAACTCCATCCGCTTGCGCCGATCCGATCGCGTCTCGGTCTGCCAAGCGACGCGATCTCGGTTGGCTGCAAAGTTCTCGCCGCTGGCGACCGTCACGACGTCGCCCGTCCAATCGATTTTGACGAGCGGCACCTTCTGTTGGTTGAGCCAGGTCAGGACGTCGAAAGTGATGCTGCCGCTGCCGTCCAGCATGATGATCCGCGGCGGGAGGTCGGCGTCGCCTTTGAAGTAGCGATAGGTCTCCTGCTTCTGCGGATAGTGGGTGAAGCCATTGCGAATGATGAGCGTTCCGGCTTCGATCCGGAGCGAAACGCCGTGCCCGGCGAGGATCAAAGGATCACGTGAAGGCTTTCGCCTTACTCTCTTGTCCTTTGAGCCGGTACCGCGGCTACCCCAATGCCGGGAGCGCAGGAACTAAGCACCACCACGGTGTCTGATGGGGAAATCCGCGATTGTTCCTGTTTTTTGTGCCAGGAAAATTGATGGCGGCCCTCGCGTATCGTGATGACAAAATCTTGGCACGAAACCTGCTTTCGCACCCATTCTTTTGTTTGACCCCGGCGGAGCCATTCTTCCGCCCCGACCGCAGTTCGATTGCGCCATCGTGTCGAGTGGCGGTCAAGGATGGCCGCGCTTTTCGCGGCCACCCGAAGGGCTTGTCCTTGACGGCCGCGAGCACGATGGCACGCTGGCTGTATCGGGCACTATGATCGGGAGGGTGCGCCGGCTTTCGTGTTCGACTTGATGGAGCCGGAGCGGCCGAAAGTGGATCAGGCTGTGCTCGCGTTCCTGAAGTCAGAGAAGCTCGACCCAGCGGACTTCACGATCCGAGAGGATGGAGTGGTGAGGCTCAATCCGGAGTTGGCGAGACGGGTCGCAGCGTTCGTGATCTAGGCATTAGCCCTGCGCGGAAGCACTCAGAGCCAGGCCGCCCCCCAAACCGGTTTCTGCTGCAGGTTGGGACAGGGGCAGATAGAGACCGCATAAGATACGTTCCCTTGCGTTTTTTCGATAAAGGTCGCGGGCAATGGTTGAGGCGCTAAAGTTCATTCTTGCCACTTTGGGCGCTGCTACAGGAACCGCAGCTCTTGTGTGGCGTTTGATTGATGAATTTGGTGCCTACTTGCGAATATCGGTCAAGATTGACGCCGCTAAAGCTGGTTGGATTACGGCACTCACTGTTGTTGATAATAAAGGAAATCGTCAGAAGAAAATTAATTATTCAATGTTACTCATTTGGCCAGAAACCGAACGCCCTTTGGAAACGGCCAAAATTCTTGCAACTAAGGTAGACTATAAAGGCCAGTTGCAATATACAAACGATCTTGAATCTTTCCGAGTCGAAAGCACCATTGTTGGAGAAGAACGCGTCCTCATCCCGCTGAAATTCTATTATTCGGAAAATGTTGACTTAGCAGACGAAACAGTCACTTATCGAGTTCCAGTAAACATTGAGGCGTTCAAGAGTTCCGTCCCGTATGCTGTGAGATTTTTTGTGTTTGCAGCTCCCAGGTTACATCGTTCAACCCAAGATGCATTCATCATTTAGGAAATCAGAACCGGTCACCGGCCAAATAGTCATGTACTAGGCGTGAGTTATGGAGACATTTCAGTCACACACTATAATGGCCGGCCCGCCGACCTATGAACTTCACTCCCTTGGCTGGAAGGCCTTCCAGCAGCTCTGCGTTACAGTGGCATCGGAGATTTGGGGCCAAACAGTCCAAGGGTTCTTCGACTCTCACGATGGTGGCCGCGACGGTGCGTTTTACGGGATTTGGTCATCTGGAAGAGCCGAGACCTTTGAAGGCAGCTTCACACTTCAGTGTAAGTTCTCTCAGAGGCCAGGCCAAAGCGTCAGTTTAGGCTTGAGCAAAGATGAGCTAGAAAAGGCGGCGCAACTCGCGTCGCGAGGCTTATCCGAGAACTATTTTCTCTTCACCAATATGCAGCTAACCGGTACTGCGGACGAGGCTATCCGCTCTGCGTTCGAAGCGTTACCGGGCCTTACGCGATGCCGCATCTACGGCGCGGAACAAATTTCTCAATTCATTCGGGAGTCGCCCCGCCTTCGCATGCTCGTGCCGCGGATCTACGGTCTTGGTGATCTTGGGCAAATCCTGGACAAGCGCGCATATGACCAGGCGCAAGAGATCTTGAGTTCCCTTGGCGACGACATGAATAAGTTTGTGATGACTGACGCGTTCCGTGCCAGCGCCCGCGCCATTGTCGAGCACGGCTTCGTACTTCTGCTCGGCGAACCTGCCTGTGGAAAATCAGCGATCGCTGCTGCCCTTGCGCTTGGCGCGCTGGACGAATGGAATTGCTTTACGGTGAAGGTTCGCGGCCCATCGGACTTCGTCGCAGCCTCCAATCCTCATGAGAGGCAGTTCTTCTGGGTAGACGACGCCTTTGGGGCCACGCAACTCGATTGGCAGATAGCGGCGCAGTGGAACACTTCGTTCCCCCACATTCGCGCTGCAATCCGACGCGGTGCCAAGTTCGTTTTCACGTCGCGAGATTACATTTACAGAAACGCTCGAAACGTCCTCAAGGAATTGGCGCTGCCTCCTATCCAAGACTCGCAGGTGATCATCCGAGTTGAGCAGCTGTCAAAAGACGAGCGCGAGCAGATCCTATATAATCATATCCGGCTGGGTACACAGTCGACCGCTTTTAAGCGCCAGATCAAACCCTTTTTGGATAAAGTCGCTGTGCATAGGCGGTTCAGTCCCGAAATCGCGCGGAGGTTAGGTAATCCTGCTTTTACGAGGCAGTTAAAAATTTCTGCACACGGGCTGGATGATTTTGTTGAGCGCCCCATTCCGTTGGTACAAGAGGTAATACGAACGCTTGATCCCGCCAGTCGTGCTGCAATTGCGTTGGTTTTCATGCGTGGCGGTTGGGTCGCTAGCCCTGTGAGTTTGCTTCCTGAGGAAGAAACTGCTATCGCCCTACTTGGCGCGACTGGCGCCGAGGTTCGGGCGGCTCTGGCACCTCTCGACGGAAGCCTGCTGATCCAAGTGCGACAAAAAGGCGAGTTTGGTTGGCGCGCCAAACATCCGACGATCCTCGACGCATTTGCCGCGCTTGTTGCCGCAGACCGCGAACTCATGGACATTTACCTAATCGGCACGCCAGTCCGGCAATTGCTCTCGGAGATCGCATGCGGCGACACACTCATCGGTGGCGTCAAAGTCGAAGTGACAGCTGACCGGTATGACGGGTTGATCGGACGCATCCAAGTCTTCCACGACGAAAGTTATGAGAGCCGTAACGCGGTTAACAGCTTCCTTGCGCATCGCTGTGGAAGGGAATTCTTGAAAAACTTCTTGGAGAGACATCCTACCTTTGTCGATAAACTTTATGTTATATCGTATTTTAACGCGTCAACTGCGATTGACGTACTCAACAAACTTTATGCGGTCGGTCTTCTAGCTGAAGAGCAACGGCTTAAGCATGCCGCAGCCGTGCGTGAACTCGCGGTTCAAACGCCGGACGATGGTTTCCTGGACCAGTACACGGTTTCATTCTTGAAAGACGGTGAAATTGAAGAGATTCTGTGGGATATTCGTGAGAAGGTACTTCCAAATATACGTCTTGAAATTGAAGTCTGGAAGGATAAATACTCGGGCGGCGAAAGTCCATCCGATTATTTTTCCACTCTAAACAGTACCTTATCCGCCTTCGCTACTGCGTTTGCGCACGATTCGAACGCCATCACTTTGATTGAAAGGGGAAAGGCAGCGATTGATATTGCGGTCGCAGAGCTTGATTTACAGGGTGATGGGGAGCCTGACTACGGCGAATACCGCTATGATCGCGGCGCTGCGGGACACTCTGGATCTGACTCGCGATCAATTTTTGACGATGTCGACGATTAATGAGCGGCCCTGGTTCTCTCGACTGATTGCCGTTGGCTGACTTCACATCGAACTAACCTTGTTGCTATTGGACAAAGCTCCTGTGTTCAGGTCGCAGGTGACGTCGATATTGGTCTTGCTGAAGGGAGCCCCGCGGCGGGACCAAATGGAGGAACGGTGCAAGCCAACTCACCAACCCTCAAAGGGCCGAAGCCGAGACTGGTATTTTTTCAGGAGATCACTTTACCCCCTCTTCGCCGAGGGGGCGCCATTCTCGGGCGCGAATCGAAGCTTTTCAATCGCTTGCGGCGCCATTTTCGGGCGGCGCAGATTGCGATCGGCTTGCCGGACAGCCGACTTGCCCTCATCCCGCCCCCCGGATCGAGTCCTGGGGTCGCGCGACCTTCTCCCGCGATCCCCGGGTCGTGCCCTACGGCATTCACACATCTCAAAAGCCGGTCGCTATCCTTCCCCGGCTCTGCTGGGGAAGGTGGCGCGAAGCGCCGGATGGGGTGTGGTCCGCTGCCTCAACTTTGGGTCGGATTGCACGACCGTCACCTTGAGCCTTCATCGAGCCATCCCTGCTTTCCGCACCCCATCCGGCCCCATAACCCGTCGAAAGACGGGCGTCTTTCGACGCCCTATGGGGCCACCTTCCCCGCTTCGCGGAGAAGGAGGCGCGCGACGGCTCGAAATCGAAGAAAATCGACTTGTGTGAATCCGGTAGGGTCGTGCCCAGAGAGGAGAAGGGGCGCCATTTTTGGGTGCGAAACGAGGCTTTTCAAGCGCTTGCCGCGCCATTTCCGGGCGCGCGCGACGCGCGAGCGGGCTTTCAGCGGACGCGGCGGCGCGTAGCGTCACGACGCGTTCGACCGGCTGAAGATTCGCCCCGGACACGGCGGGCAAGGCGGCGGGCGGCGCCTCGTTGAGACCGCTCGACGGCTCAGCGCGAAATTTTGCGGGCGGCGCGGGTTCTACGGAATGGGACACCTGATGCTCTCCACGACGGCGGGAGAACAAACATAGAACACGCCGCGGGCTTTGGCAAGAGAATGTTGATTTTTGGCGACTCCCAAGCCCCCCGAGTCTCCGGATGACTGGGCCCCGCCCATCCACGCTGTCACCCCCGCGCACGCCCAAGGCCGTCGGCGCTCCCGTCGAACCTTCAGCACCCGTCATCTCTGGATGTCCGCTTTCGCGGGCATGACAACGACCGAGCGGCTCCGGAGTTACTGCGCATTCCGAGCAGGGAATTTTTTTCGCCCGAGCAGGGAATGCGCAGGGAATTTATGCGGCCGGGCAGGGAACGTCCGGGCGACTTCGCGCCCGTCCCGGGAGAGGGTGTTCAAGCGGCTGCGCCAGCGACGCGAAACGAGACGGCGCCCCGCCGAAGACGCGAACCGGCTGGCAAGACCAAGCTATAAGGGTGAGCCGCCGTCCGCCCTTGATCCGATTGAAGAGCTTTACCATTGCAAGGATTCCGCCCCCATATTCTGCGCCCCCGCAAGCTGTTGATTTCGAAGCGCGCGGCGTATGGCGCAAAAAATCTTGACCCTGTGAAATCAGCTATCCGGGGGTAGACTGCGTTCAAGATGGATGCTCGCCGATGAGGCGAGTAATGGTGCTTTCATATATGGTCGAAAGTCCCACCTCTGCGTTGCGCTAAGAGTCAACAATGAACATTGCGGAAAACCCGACCTCAGACCGCGTTGGGCGGCTCCATCGCTTTTTTGAAGCATTACGGGGCCTAAATAAACCTGATGGGCACGTAGAGATAATCCACGCGTCACTTGGCCGGTTCCTTGCGGAGTTCAACCGATACAAACGAATGATCGCCCAAATTGCGGAAATCTCGATCCCAGACCGCGTTGGGCGGCTCCATCGCTTTTTTGAAGCATTACGGGGCCTAAATAAACCTGATGGGCACGTAGAGATAACCCACGCGTCACTTGGCCGCTTCTTTGCGGAGTTCAACCGATACAAACGACTGTTCGCCCAACCGGCCCCTAAAGACATTGAGCGCCTCGATTATCGAGTTGACGTGGGTCGATTAGAAAGTCTTCTGCGGAACGTTCTCCCTATTATTGGCGAGCGTATAAATGTTCTGTACAAGAGTGGTGAATCGATCAATTTCTGGGACGTTTGTGGGCTGAAGCGAAAAGAGGTTCGGACTGCTTCAGTCTTGGCATGGCTCTTCAACTCTAAACAAACCCATGGTTACGGACCGACAATCCTCGGCGCTTTCCTCCAAAAATTGTCAGACGCGGGCAAAGGGGAATTTCCCCTCCCGAAGCAAATTACGGGCGGTTATTCTGTTGCCACGGAATCCTATCCGCTTGGAGACATCAGTAGCCGTGTGGATATCGTGGTCGAGGGGGCTGAATGTGTGATCTTTATTGAAGTAAAGATTTACGCGCCACCCGGCGATGGACAAATCAACAGATATTTGGCTCTTGCGAGAGGAAAGGCCTTGGCATCTGGTGATGCTCCCTACGCTGTCGTGTATTTGAGTATCAATCGCTTGCGGCTGGAAGACCCACATTTGATCTGCGCTACGTGGGACGATGTCGCCTGCGCCATTGAAGAGGTCTTAAAAGCCGACAACACAAACAACGTCGGTCGAACTCTGCTTTTGCAATTTGCCCAGTATGTACGCCGGTTTTAGGAGGCAACGATGTCATCAGAGGCAACGAACGAACTGGACGCACTCATTGTTTCCAACCTTGGCGATCTTGATGCTGCCGCCCATCAACTCTGGCACGAAATCCAACCTCATGTGGCAAGCGAAATGGACAAACTGGCCAAGGAATGGGTGGCGAAGAATCAATGGAAAGGCATTTGTGACTGGTCCGAGAGCGGTCTGTGGGTGGCCCCGCCCAATTGGGAGTCAGACGAGGACGGCTGGCTCGGAAAATTTCACCTTCTTTATGGCGAAGGGGACACTGGTGGAGATCCCACTTTCAAACCGGAAGAAGATATTTTTTGGTTGACCAGACTTTGTCACAAGAGCCGGGGGCAGCTCGGCTTTCGCTGGTGTTACGATGGGGGCCTAGCTATGAGGCCCGCGCGTTGGAAGGCTTTTCTCAGGGCTAATCCGAAAATCACGGAAGACATTGCGAAAAAAGGATTCGCGGTCGAAAGTACCGGATATTTTTTCAAGACCTTTGAAGTCGATTCGGAAATTTTGGCTGCTTCTATTAAGACCGGCGATATCCAAGATGCCCTGACGCCGATGCAAAAAGTACTGGATCTACTCGCGGAGTCAAAGTCGGAATTTGACGATATGTTGAAGCTCGCAAAAAATGCGTGATTGAAACCCCAAAAATGCACGTAACGCACGTATCAGCAACCGCCCGGATAATCCGGCGCGCGTGGGCGAAACCTGAACATATAGACGAATGTCTCGCGACCGCTTTTCGCCGCGAAATGCCGTACCAAATTCGATATATTAGGGGTCATTGAACGGCTATGTTGCATTGGCGAGCCTGAGACGCAATTTGCCCTTCCCGCCTTGCCGTATCAAGCGGCTAAGCGGAACAGCCGGTTCACAAAGCGCACGTCTCCCGCCACGCCGGGGGCGAGGATCAGGCATTGCCGCTTGCGGATCATGCGCATGACCTCGAAGCCCTTGATCGTCGCAGAGGCCGTGGGCAAGGTCTTAAATCCGCGTGTCGGATTGATCACTCGTTTCAGCGCGCCGTGGTCGGCTTCGAGCCGGTTGTCGAGATATTTGACCGCCCGATGCTCAACGGTCGTCGCCAGTTCGCCGGGCGGATTCAGAGCCTGACCTAAAGCCTGTGCCCTCGTCCTGAGGCGCCGCGAAGCGGCCTCGAAGGACATTTCAGAGGGCGCTGCTCGACGCCTCCTGGAGCATCCTTCGAGGCCTTTTGCGTACCGCAAAAGGCGCCTCAGGACGAGGCGCTGCTTTTGAAACAGGCTCTCAGCGCGCGGCGTCTCCGCCACCAAAGAAATCGCCTTCATGGTGAAGGCTTGCCGGCGTCACGATAATGCAGCATCGCACTGCTGATTTCGGAAGACGACGGCCAATGTCCACGCAGTTGACCGGCATGCTCGACATAAGCGCTCAGATTCCCGGGATCAGGTTGTACGGGCTTCCCTTCTTGCAAAAAAAGAAGCCCTTCCTTACCGGCGGGCATGGCCCGGACAAAAGCCTCGGCTTCGTCGAGCGCAGTCCGCAAATGCTGGGCAACCGCACCGGCGTCTATGGGTTCGGCCATGGCGAGCGCCGCATAATCGTCCGCGCGGTAGCGCGCGTTGCGGCGGATTTCATTGATGAGACCTTCCGGCGTGAAGCCGGGGGCTTTTTCAACGGCGGCCCAAATCACCGCGCCAACCGGCAAATGGCGTTCATGGATGTACAACAAATCAAACACGTCGCGGGGCGCGTGGCGGCCCGCCGCCGCCAAGGCCTTATTGGTGGCAATGTCGATGACATGCAACGCGTAACCGAACAACTCGTCTCGAACCAGCGGAAAAAAGCGGAAGTCGCTGTCTCGCACCCATTCCAGTTTCATGCTTTCGCCGCGTCGTCCGACCTCCGCCGCATAAATGCCGGGCTCTTGCCGCAGCCACTGAACCGTGAAACCCTCATCGGCCAGCGCCGCCGTGTCGGCGAGCGCTGCGCTCGCGGCGGCTTCTTCGCGCGAATGAAAGATGTCGATGTCGGCAGAAAAACGCGGGCCGTCCCGATGAAGCGGCGCCGAACCGGCCACGTAGCTTTCGGGATTCCGATGCGCCGCCAGCAAGCGGAGGATTTCGCTTTGAAAATCAGAGAGCGGCACGACACGCCTGTTCGATTTGCTCGGCGAGCGCCCGCGCTTGCCGATTGCCTTCAATTCGCAAGGAATCGGCTATCGTAAGGGCTTGCGTGATCGTCGGCTCATCGATCTGCCGCCAGTTCCAGAGTGCGCGGGTTCCATATTCGGCAAAAGCCGTACGATAGAGGGACGCGATCTCGCTCGGCGCCGGCTTGCCGGCGCCGAGGTCTTTAAGTTCGTCGATGCTTCGCGCGTCTTTCATGGTCAAAAGTGTTAAAATCAAGAATGAGTTTTGAGAGGCTATGTTGCATTGGCGAGCCTGAGACGCAATTTGCCCTTCCCGCCTTGCCGTATCAAGCGGCTAAGCGGAACAGCCGGTTCACAAAGCGCACGTCTCCCGCCACGCCGGGGGCGAGGATCAGGCATTGCCGCTTGCGGATCATGCGCATGGCCTCGAAGCCCTTGATCGTCGCAGAGGCCCGTGGGCATGGTCTTGAATCCGCGTGTCGGATTGATCCCTCGTTTCAGTGCGCCGCGATCGGCCTCCAGCCGGTTGTCGAGATATTCGACCTGCCGATGCTCAACGCTCGTCGCCAATTCGCCGGACGGCTTCAGCGCGCGGATGGCCTTGCCGTAGGCCTCGTTCTGGTCGGCGTTGATCGTCTCCGGCGGACATTCTTGGCGCAGCCTCGGCGCCTTCCCGAGAAATCGCCGCGCCGATCTCGTGGCGCGATTCGGTGAGTGTGAAGGGCGGCGACATCCCCTCCCCCTCTTGTGGGCTACGGCGTTCACACAAGTCATCGAGCCTGCAGGCGGCCGCCGGGCGCCCCCTTCTCCGCGAAGCGGGGAAGGTGTCGCCGAAGGCGACGGATGGGGTGTGGAAAGCAGGGCGCTTGGACCGCAAGTTCGTGGTAAGGTTCGTGCAAGCCGTCTGGCGTCGTAGCAGCGGGCCACACCCCATCCGGCGCCATAGCCCGTCGAAAGACGGGCGTCTTTCGACGCCCTATCGCGCCACCTTCCCCAGCAAGCTGGGGAAGGGATCCGGGCGTCGATTGTCCGGCCCCGAAAAAGAGCAGGAATTTCTTGACAAAGGCGCTCTTGTTCTATATTTGTTCTCGCGCTCGCCGTCCTGAAGGAGAAGCCGGGTGTCCGGATCCATAGAAGCCGTTCCGCTTGCCGCCGCTTGCGACCGATCGGGCGGGGCGAGGCGCAGGGCGCGCCTGGCGAAGGCCGCGACGGCTCAGGCCCTCGCTCATCGCTCGGAGAGGGAAGCAAAAAATTCTTTCGACCCTATTTCGCGTGCAACTCTTTGAAAGGTCTCGATTCGCAACCAGAAATGGAAGGAAAAGGAAGGATTTTCCGGCGTCTTAAGGCGTCTTAAGGCGTCTTAAGGAGCGTCTTGCGCCTTCCTAGACGGAGCTTCCCTCTTTCGACCTGCGCAACCCATTGTTCCAGCTTGATAAGATCAAGCTGGATGGGTGTGTTACTGGGTACAGGTGATGCCCAGGAGGTCGAAGGCTTTTTTCTGGATGTGTGTCGGCCGTGTGGTGATTGTGAAGGGGAAGTCGGGCGCGAGGGCGGTCGCGACGGTGTTTTTGGTGATGGTGGCGAGGTCGTGAAGCAGGGTGTGGAAGCTGTGGACGGGGAGACCATCGTCGGTTCGGCCTGTGGTCTGCTTGGCGAGGGCGGCGGGCGATCGCTCAGCCTTTGCGACCGGGCTCTTGCGGAGCGCCTCGGCGGCCTCCTTGTCGGTGTCGTCGTAGAGCATGGGGGCCAGGCGCTGGCGCATGTGCCATTCGAGATAATAGGCGAGCATGCAGAGGAAGACGTGGGCGCGCACGCGGTCTTCGAGCCAGTGGTAGACCGGCCGGACATGGAGGTCGACGGTCTTGATCGACCGGATGGCGTGCTCGACCAGGCTCAGGGATTTGTAGCTTTTGACGGTTTTGCTGTCGTCGAGCGCGGTTTCGGGCAGGCTGGTGCGCACGGCGTAGAGGCCGTCGAGGGCGGCCTCCTCAGCGATCGCGGCGGTCTTGCGGGCGAAGGCGAAGGACGTGTCGGTGATATCGAGCGCGAAGTGCTTGGCCATTTTATGCTTGCCGATGACGGCGCCGACGGCGAGGCCGATGTCGGCTTTTCCCCTGAGCGGCTCGCGCTTGCGCCGCACCGCGGCGGCAATGGGGGCGAGATCGCGTTCCGTGGCGCGCAGCAGGTCCTCGCGCTTGCGGGCGCGCTCGGCGGCGAGCGCGGCGTTGCGGCACAGGATGAGGCGCTCGCCCGGGAAGTCGGGCGAGGTGATGGTCGCCATATCGCGGTCATCGAACAACGACATCTGGAAGGCGCCGCCGTCGAGCAGCCCGCGGATCGCAGGCGCCCTGAGCGCGGTGATCCAGTCGAGCCCGGCCGGCTGGATGTCCTCGGCGATCCGGGCGTCGGTGATCATGCCTCTGTCACCCACCAGGACCACGTGGTCGAGGCCGAAGCGCTGCTTCAGCTTGGCGACCTGTGAGCCGAGCGTCGCCGGGTCGCCGGTCGAGCCCTCGAAGACCTCGACGGCGACGGGGCAGCCGTCGGGGGCGCAGAGCAAGCCGTAGACGATCTGGAGCTTGCCCTTCTTGCCGTCGCGGTTGTAGCCGAACCGGGCGAGCGGGCAGCAGCGGCCCTCCATGTAGCTCGAGGTCACGTCGTAGAGCACCAGCGTCCCGCCAGAGAGGTGGCGCTTGGCGAGCATGGCCTCGATCGCCGGCTGGCGGACCGCGAGCCAGTCGAGCGCCGCGTAGAGCTCCTCTTCGTCGACGATCCCGAGGCCGAGCTCGTCCCCCAGGCTGGAGGCGGCGGTTTCGGGCGACAGCGCGCGGGCCGCGGCAAGCTTGGAGGACGGATCGAGGATGCGGCTGACGGCGAGCGCCAGGACGAGGTCGCGGCGGCGGTTGCCGTCCGGCCCGATCAGCCGGTCGAGACCGATCCTGCGCGCCGTGCCCAGCGCCGCGGCCACGTGCCCGTGCGGCAGGGAGCGAATGATGCTGATCGCCTCCTTCTCGCTCGGGATGACCGTGCCGCCCTTGAGCAGCGCCTTGAAGCCGGCGATCCGCTCGCTGGGCCAGTCCGACAGGTTGAGCAACGTGCGCTTCCTGACCTTCCCGCCTTCGCGATAGCTCTCGCGCAGGAGGATGGCGGGGGGTGAATTGCGGTTGGGGACCGATTCGATGTACATGGGGCAACAATAAGCCTGACCGCACCACAACACAACATAAAATCAGCCAATTACATGGGTACACATCAAGACCAATATCTCGAAATCTCGCCGAAAAATCAATCGCCTACGTAATCGGAAAGAGGGAAGCTCCGCCTAGACGCGCGCCGGACGGGTCTTGGAAACTCCAGCGTCGCCAACACGCAGCCTCCGCCGAGTTCTCCTCGCGCCCCAGCCTGGATGGCCGGGTCAAGCCCGGCCATGACGCCGCGGGGTGCGCCCGGGATTTTGCTCCCGCTACAGCATCGTGGCGGGTCGACGAGACCTATCTGCCAAGGTCATAGCTCTTGCCACCGCCCTTCCCGATGCGAGTGCGCGATTGCCCGGATCACGCCCTCGATCGCGAGACCCTGGTCGAAATCGATGGTCAGAGATTCCTTGCCGCCGATGCGGTTCAAGAGTTCGTGCGCCTCGATGATCTTGAGGTCGTTGAAGCCCAGCTGGTGGCCGGGCGCCGGGATGAATTGCTCATAAGGCGGGTGGTCCGGGCCCATCAGCACGGTC
Organism: uncultured Alphaproteobacteria bacterium; assembly: GCA_963805295.1. Classification (GTDB taxonomy): domain Bacteria; phylum Pseudomonadota; class Alphaproteobacteria; order Rhizobiales; family Beijerinckiaceae; genus Roseiarcus. The sequence goes on from CAWDTW010000100.1 coordinate 44,553, forward strand.
TTGACGCCCTGGTCCTCAGCCGGTCCATCCGCGAGATAGACGCCGACCTCGTTGAACCGCTCCTGTTCGAAAAAGATCGCCCCGCGCGCGCCGAAAATCTGCAGCTGGATGCGGCCCTTGCGGCCCCAGGCGGAGCGGCTGACCTGGATCGTTCCCGACGCCCCGTCGCCCATGCGCAAGAGCGCCGTCGCGATGTCGAAGGTTTCGACTGCGCGCCGCCCCGCTCCGTCCGGGCGGTCGGCGAACGGCTTGACCAATTCGCCGAACGCCTCGCTCGGCATGCCGATCAGGGTCGCAACGAGGCTCATCGGGTGGACCGCGAAATCGTCGGGCGCGCCGAGGCCGGAGCTCGCGTCGCTGCGCCAGGAGAACGGCGCCTCCGGATCGGCCATAAAATCCTCGTCCATCTCGACGCGGAACTGCGTGACGGGGCCGATTGCGTCCCGCTTCAGAAGCTTCCCGATATAGCGGATCGCGGGACTCTGGATGTAGTTGTAGCCGAGGATCGCGACGCTGCCGCTCGCGCGGGCGGCCGCGGCCATGCGCTCGGCGTCGGCGAGCGCCGGCGCCATCGGCTTCTCGCACCAGACGTGCTTGCCGGCCTCGAGGGCGGCGATCGCCATCGGCGCGTGCAGGCCCGTCGGGGTGGTGATCGAGACGACGTCGACGTCCGGGTTCGAGACGAGCGCCCGCCAGTCCGTGGTCGCCGTCTCGAAGCCGAATTCGTCGGCGCGCCTGCGGGCGAGGCCGTCCTCGACCTCGCAAAGCGCCGCGCGCCGCACGCTCGGCGCATCGCCGAAGACGGCGCGCACGCCGGCCCAGGCGAGCGCGTGGCACTTGCCCATGTAGCCCGTGCCGATCAGTCCGACGCCGATTGTGCCCATGGTGCGCTTTCTTCCGGTGTGCGACGGGCCTCCGCCGGGTCCGCCAAAACAAATATTTCACAATCTATCCGATTTGGAATATTCATTCTATTGCGATTCTCGGCGGCTGCCGCGGGGGTCGGCGAAAAGCGGACGCCAGGCGGCGCGGGTTCAAAGCATGAGCGACGAGGCGACCACGGAGCCGCCGGAGAGTTTCGAGGCGCTGAAGGGGCGGCTGATCGAGATCGAGCCGGGCCTGCCGAAGCGGCTGCGCCAGGCTGCGGCCTATGCGCTCGAGCACCCGGACGAATTCGCGCTGGGCACCGCATCGGCGGTCGCCCGCAGCGCCGACGTGCAGGCCTCGACCCTGGTGCGCTTCGCCCAGACGCTCGGCTTCGGCGGGTTCTCCGACCTGCAGGAGGTGTTCCGCTCCCACCTGCGCAGCCGCTGGCCCGATTATTCGGAGCGGCTCAAGGCGTTGCACGAGACCGCCCGCGACAGCGGCGATCCGACCAATCTTCTCGTCGGCTTCGCCAACTCGGCCGCGGCCTCGATCGCCCGCCTCCGCGAAGGGATCCACCGGCGCGATCTCGACAAGGCGATCGACCTCCTCGGCCGCGCCCGGACGATCTACTGCCTCGGCCAGCGGCGCGCCTTCAGCGTCGCCCATTACCTCACCTATGCGCTTTCCCAGCTCGGCCTTTCCGCCCGCCTCATCGACAATGTCGGCGGGCTCGGGCCCGAGCAGATCGCCCGCGCCGGCTCGGACGACGCGCTGATCGCGATCAGCTTCCCGCCCTATTCGCCTTTCACCGTCGACCTCGCCAAGCGGGCGCGCCGGGCGGGGACCCCGACCGTGGTCGTCACCGACGGCGCCCTCTCCCCGCTCGCGGGCCTCGCCGACGTCCGCTTCGAAGTTGTCGAAAGCGACTTCGGCTCGTTCCGGTCGCTGGCGGCGACCTTCTGCCTGGCGATGACGCTCGCGGTGGCCGTGGGCGAACGGCGGACGGCGGGCCGATAGGCGCTCTGGGCCGGGCGCAATTCTGGTCCCGGACCAGCCTTTTCAACGCCGGTATGGCAGGCGGAACGCCGGCACGCGAACAGGGAAGCGAAACGCTCCAATCTGCTGTAACCTGCTCCCGCCGCCCGGTCGGTTCGAACGCCGCGCGGGGCGAGCATCCAAACCAAGGGAGGACGCCATGCCGAAATATTTGTTCGAAGGGCGCTACAACGTCGAAGGCGCAAAAGGGGTCGCGCGCGAAGGCGGATCGGGACGCCGCGAGGCGATCCAGAAGCTGTTCGAGGGCCTGGGCGGCAAGTTGGAGAGCCTCTACTTCGCCTTCGGCGACGTCGACGCCTATGTCATCGGCGACTTGCCAGACAATGAAAGCGCCGCCGCGGTCTCGCTCGCCGTCAATCAGAGCGGCCTCGCGGGCGCAAGGGTGGTCGTTCTGCTGACGCCCGAGGAGATCGATAAGGCCGGAAAGAAATCCGTCAATTATCGCGCCCCCGGGCGCTGAGCCTTAAGCCTTTCGCCGGCGCGCTTCCAACGCGCCGGCCCTTCGTGTAAGGAGGGCGCCTTAAGCGCCCGTAGCTCAACTGGATAGAGTATCGGTCTTCGAAACCGAGGGTTGGGAGTTCAAGCCTCTCCGGGCGCGCCATCCTTCTGTTCCGCGCGCGGATCGAATCCGCGCAGGAAAGCGCGGCGCTCGATCGCCTCTCCCGCCTGATCGCTCGCGTCATACGGCTTCCGGGTAATCGGTTCGGTCGGGCGTTCCCGCCCCCCCTACAGCATTCACACTTCTCGGCCGCGGCCGGCCCCCTTCCCCCCCTTGCGGGGGAAGGAAGGCGTCCTGAGCCAGGGCTTGGGCGCGTCCGCTACTCCGGCAACGGAACGTCGAATCCGTTCAGCGTGACCCCGACCAGGCAGTAGAGGCCGACAAGGTAAATGAGCTCCGCCGTCGCGGCGCCCCCGAAGCGATCGAGGACCTGCCGGTAGGTCGGCTCGGGCAGGACGCTGCCGGCGACGAGCGACGAGACGAGGTCGTAGACGACGCCCCCGTCGCGGCTCAGGTCGGGCGGGCGCTGGCCGGCCACGATCGTCGCGATCTTGTCGTCGGAGAGCCCGCGCCGCTCGGCGCCGATCACATGCGCATAGATCGCGCAGGCGGCATGGAACTTCGCGCCGGTCACCAGGATCGCGAGCTCGCGCAGTTCGCGCGGAAGCGTGGGCGACAGAGACAGCGCCTTGACCAGATCGCAGATCGGGCCGCCGTACTGGGGCCAGCGCAACCATGGCGTCCACGGACCGATCAGCGCGCCGTCCTCGCGTATGGCCTTGAAGCCGGTGAAGGTCTTCTCGATGACGGCCTTCATGTCGTCATAGAGAGGACGCTGCTCGGCGCTAAGCTCGTCCGGCGGGATCGGGGTCAGGCTCCTGGCCCCGACGCGCAAGGTCGTCGGCGTCGAAGACCCATGGCTGCAGTCGCCGGACGCGCCGAATTATTTCGACGCCGCATGGCGCGCGCGATCGTTCCTCGGGGGCGCGGGCGGACGGGTTCCGGAGCGCGACGCGGTCGCTCTCGTCGTCAACTCCGCCGTCGAGCGGACGCAGGATCAGCTCCACATTCATGTGGGCTGCCTCCTCCCGTCCGCCCGGCGCGCGCTCGCAATGGCCGCGCCGAAGGTCAAAATCCGCGAATGGGCGCGGATCGGCGCCGTCGTTCCCCATACGACGTTCTGGGGGATGCGCATCCGGGACCTTTCGGACGTCGAGCCGTTTCGGCTCGCCGCCGAGGCTCTTGACGACAAGGTTAAAAACCGGGGGGACTTGATGATCATGGTCGCCGGCGTTCGCGTCGAAGGCGACGACGAATTTTTGATCCTTTCCTCTTATGCCGGCGCGCCGGGCGCGTGGTGGCCGGTGGGCGACGACGACCTCATCAATCCGAACTGCCCGACGAAACCGCGTCTATTCGGCTGAGGCGGGCGAGGGATTCGGATCAGAAGGCGGCGGTGGCGGGGTCGGGGCCGATCCGCCCGTCGGGCGAGTCGAGCGCTTCGATCAGCCGCATGTCGTCGTCGTCGAGACGGAAGCCGAGCGCGCCGATATTTTCCCGCAGGCGCTCGAGCCGCACCGTCTTGGGAATGACGATCAGGCCGCGGTCGAGATGCCAGCGGATCACCACCTGCGCCGGGGTTATCCCATGCTTGGCGGCAATGCCGACGATGGCGGCTTCGCTCAGCAAGGTCCCGCGACCCAGCGGACTCCAGGATTCCGTCCTGATCCCGTGTTGGTCGTGAAACGCGCGCAAAGCCCTCTGCTGGAACCGAGGATGAAGCTCGATCTGATTGACCGCGGGCGTGACCCCTGTCTCTCCGATGATTCGTTCGAGATGATCCCGATTGAAATTCGAGACGCCGATCGAGCGGATCCGGCCTTCGCTCCGCAGACGGATGAGCGCCTTCCAGCTGTCCACGTAGCGCTTGAACCGCGGTCGCGGCCAATGGATCAGGTAGAGGTCGAGCGTATGGCGGCGCAGCTTCCTGGCGCTCTCCTCGAATGCGTGCAGCGCTTCTTCGAAGCCATGGTCCGCGTTCCAGAGTTTCGTCGTGACGAAGATGTCCCTTCGGCCGTCCAACGCCTTGCCGACGCCGTCCTCGTTGCGATAGGCCGCCGCCGTGTCGATTAAGCGATAGCCTTCGCCGACAGCCCTCCTCACGATCTCCGCCGTCATCTCGGGCGGCGTCTGAAAGACGCCGAGTCCGAATTGCGGCATCGATCGCCCGTCGTCGAGGACGACAGCCGGCTGGTCTTGAATCGTCATCGACCCATCCTCGGGTTGGCGGGGGAAATTGGGCTTGGCCGGCGGCGCCCTTGTCAGATCGGCGCCCATGTGGCGGGCTTGGCGACGCTCTCCGCCGCCTCCGCCCGGCGCGCCTCGATCGCCGCCATCGTCGCCCGCAAAACCTCGGTCACGCCCCGCCGCGTCGCGGTCGAGAGCAGGAGCGGCCTCGCCCGCCTGGCGCCCTCGGCGAGCGGCGGCGCGGAGGCGCGGATCGCGCGTTTGAGCCGCTCGGTCTGCTTTTCCAACGTCTCCTCGTCGACCGCGTCGACCTTCGACAGGCAGACGACCTCGGCCTTTTCTTCGAGCCCCGCGCCGTAGGCCGCGAGTTCGCGGCGGACGGTACGATAGTCGGCGCCGGCGTTGGCGCCGGTGGCGTCGACGAGATGGACCAAGGCGCCGCAGCGCTCGACATGGCCGAGAAACCGGTCGCCGAGGCCGTGGCCCTCGTGCGCGCCCTCGATGAGGCCGGGAATGTCGGCGAGAACGAAATCGCGCCCGTCGACCCGCACGACGCCGAGGCTCGGATGGAGGGTGGTGAAGGGATAGTCGGCGATCTTGGGCCTGGCGGCCGAGACGGCGGCGAGGAACGTCGACTTGCCGGCGTTCGGCAGGCCGATGAGCCCGGCGTCGGCGATGAGCTTCAGGCGCAGGATCAGCGTGCGCTCGATTCCCGGCTGGCCGGGATTGGCGCGGCGCGGGGCGCGGTTGGTCGAAGTGGTGAAATGGGCGTTGCCGAAGCCGCCGTTGCCGCCCCGAGCGACGACGACCCGCTCCCCTTCGCGCGTGAGGTCGGCGAGCATCGCGCCGGTCTCCTCGTCGATCACCTGCGTGCCGACCGGGACCTTCAGCACGGCGTCGGCGCCGCGCCCGCCGGCGCGGTCCTTGCCCATACCGTGCATGCCGGTCTTGGCCTTGAAATGCTGCTGGTAGCGGAAGTCGATCAGCGTGTTGAGGCCGCCGGCGCATTCGACGACGACGTCGCCGCCCCGCCCGCCGTCGCCGCCGTCGGGGCCGCCGAATTCGATGAACTTCTCGCGCCGGAACGAGACGCAGCCCGCCCCGCCGTCGCCCGAGCGGACATAGACGCGGGCAGAATCGAGGAATTTCATGGCGCGCCGCTCGTCTGAATGCTGTTCCGGTCGACGGTCTGTCGTCGCCTCAGCGCGACGGCTTCGGTCCAGGCCTGACGGGTCAGGCGGAAGCTGTGGCACTCGACGAGGCCGCCGCGCGCCGGCGCGCCGAGAAGCCCGGTGGATGCGATCGCGAATCCGCACTTCTCGAGCACGCGGCAGGAGGCGGCATTCTCGACCGGGACGTTCGCCAGAATCTCGACCGCGGAAGTGAGCCCAAATCCGGCCCTGACCATCGCCCGTGCAGCCTCGGTCGCCAGGCCCCTGCCCCAGACCTCGGGCGCCAGCGCGAAGCCGAGCGTCAGGCGATCCGCGCCGCGGGATTCGAGGCTGATCGAACCGATCGCCTCGCGCTTGCCCTTCGAGGGCGTCATCACGAGCGTGAGGTCGCGGCCGGAGGCGTTGGCTTCGCGCGCGGCGTAGACGAAGCGCTCGGCCGAGCCGACCGGATAGGGATGCGGCATGCGGGCGGTAAAGCGCGCGACTTCCCACAGGCTGCAGAAGCGATGGATCGCCGGCGCGTCGGACGCGCGCGGCCAGCGCAGCCAGAGCCGCGCCGTCTCCAGTCGGAACACATCGTCTCTGGCAAGATCGGGAAACATGAAAGCTCCGGCCCACTGGCCCCGATGGGGCCCTAAACGACGAAGGAGACGCGGCGGCCGCGTCCCCTTTGTAAGCCTGACTTACCGGACGGATGAAAGTGCGCTTGGCCTTTCACTCTTCTCTCGAAGCTTTTGGGTTTCGAGAACGTCCGCGGGGCTGGTCGCCGAAGCGGGGTTCTCGTCTTTCGGCCCCGCTTTATTCTGCTGCGCTTCGTACCCGTACGGTGACGTATTGGCGGCCGTCGCCTTTGATCTCGAAGGCGACCTCGCCGGCAGCGGTAGCGAACAGCGTATGGTCCTTGCCAATGCCGACATTGCGCCCGGCGTGGAATTTCGTGCCGCGCTGACGCACGAGAATGGCGCCGCCGACGACGCGCTCGCCGCCGAACTTCTTCACCCCAAGTCGCCGGCCGTCCGAATCGCGACCGTTGCGCGACGAACCGCCGGCTTTCTTATGAGCCATGACCCTTGCTCCGAAACATTTCGGCCCCGTCCTTAAGACGGCGCGGTTGATCTCTCTATACTGCAAAGGCCCGGGCGAGGGAATCGCCCGGCTTCACAAATTCGTTGGCGAACTCCTCAGGCGCCCGCCTGGATTCCGGTGATCTTGACGATCGTCAGGTCCTGCCTATGGCCGCGCTTGCGCTTCGAATTCTTGCGGCGGCGCTTCTTGAAGGCGATCACCTTCGGCCCGCGGGTCTGCTCGACGATTTCGCCGACGACGCTCGCGCCCGCCACATGCGGGGCGCCGATTTGGCTGGTCGCGCCGTCGAATAGCGCCAGCACTTCGTTGAACACCACCTGCGAGCCGGCTTCGCCCGGAAGCGACATGACGGTGATCTTCTTGTCGGCGGCGACCGTGTACTGCTTGCCGCCGGTCTTGATGACTGCGAACATCTTTTTTCCCGTGTTCCGCCCGGCTCGCTGCGCGGGGACCCGCGCGGGCCGGCTTCTTTGCAGTGGACCCCAATCGCGACTCTCAAATAAAGAGCCGCGGGCGAACGCTCGGATTTGAGGCTTCCAAGCGCGAGGCGCCCGCAAAACCAAAAGCGCGGCTTCGGGGCCGCGCTGGAGCGGGTCAGGCTATAGATGGGGCGCGCGGACGAGTCAATTGGTTTGCGCGGAGCGCAAGCGACGAAGCAATCGCTCGCAACGACGGGCGGCTCAGTCGATCAGCCGATACGCCGGCAGGGTCAGAAACTCCTCGAACGCATCGGCGAGCGACATGTCCGAGAAGAGTTTGATCGCCTCGGGGAAGCGGCCGCCGTCGAACGCCGCGGCGCCGACCTCGCCCTTGACCCGCTCCATTTCGCCATCGAGCGCCGTGCGGAACATGTCCGGCGTGACTTCGCGGCCGTCGTCGAGCTTCGCTCCGAGGTGGATCCATTGCCACACCTGGGCGCGCGAGATTTCCGCGGTCGCGGCGTCCTCCATCAGATTGTAGATCGGCACGGCGCCGCGCCCGCGCAGCCACGCCTCGATATATTGCACGCCGACGCGGATGTTCACCCGCAGGCCCTCCTCGGTCCGCCTGCCCTCGTGCATCTTGACGAGATCGGCCGCGGTCACATGCACGTCCTCGCGTTTGACCGAGAGCTGGTTCGCCTGCGGCATCAGGCGGTCGAACACCTCCTTGGCGACCGGCACGAGATCGGGATGGGCGACCCAGGTGCCGTCGTGGCCGGCGCTGGCCTCGCGCTCCTTGTCGGCGCGCACCTTGGCGAAGGCGTCGTCGTTGGCGTGAGCGTCGCCCTTGACCGGAATCTGCGCCGCCATGCCCCCCATGGCGAAGGAGCCGCGCCGGTGGCAGGTTTTTATGAGCAGCAGCGAATAGGCGTTGAGGAAGGCCTTTCCCATCGTCATCTCCGCCCGGTCAGGGGTCAGGAACGCCGGGTTCTTGCCGAGCCGCTTGATGAAGGAAAAAATGTAGTCCCACCGGCCGCAGTTCAGGCCCACGATGTGGTCGCGGAGTTCGTATAGGATCTCGTCCATTTCGAACGCCGCCGGCAGGGTCTCGATCAGCACCGTCGCCTTGAACGAGCCGTGCGCAACGCCGAGCGCGGTTTCCGCGTGGGAGAAGACCTCGTCCCAGAGGCGCGCCTCGTGATGGCTTTCGAGCTTCGGCAGATAGAAGGCGGGGGTCGCGCGCTCGGCCATCTGGGTCTTGGCGCAGTGAAAGACATTGAGGCCGAAGTCGAACAGGGAGCCGGACATTTCCAGACCGTCGACCGTCACGTGGCGCTCGGGCAGGTGCCATCCGCGCGGGCGCACCATCATGACGGCGGGGTTGCTCTTCACCGCGTAGGCCTTGCCGGTCGCGGGATCGGTGAAGTCGATCTTGCCGGCCCAGCGGTCCTTCAGGTTCGCCTGGCCCTCGATCATGTTGGCGAACATCGGCGAGGAGGCGTCCTCGAAGTCGGCCATGAAGACTTCGGCGCCGGAGTTCAGCGCGTTAACGATCATCTTGCGGTCGACCGGGCCGGTGATCTCGACGCGGCGGTCCATGAGATCGGCCGGGATCGGCGCCACCATCCAGTCGCCGTCGCGGACGGACTTTGTCTCGGTCAGGAAATGCGGCAGCTGCCCGGCCTCGAACAGCTTCTGCCGCTCCATGCGCCGCGCCAAGAGTTCGAGCCGCCGGCCGTTGAAGCGCCGGTTGAGGTCGGCGACAAAGGCCAGCGCCTCGTCGGTGAGGATTTCCGCCTGCCGGGCGCTCGGACTGGCGTGGACTTGGACGCCGGCGGCGGCCGGTTGCGCGGTCATGGATGCCTCCGTTCAGGCGTTGACGGTCTCAAAATCTCGTAGACCGATTTGCCGCCTTTGGGGAGGGCCGATCGACCGTCAGGCCGCCAAATGCTTGCGCCCGGGTCCCGGCCGCTCCCGGGCGGCGCGGCGCCGGGCGAGCGAGGCCGACGGATCGGCGTCGAGCCGAAGCGCGCTGATGTCCACGACATCCTGCCGGACGAGGCCGATGTCGCGCAGCTCGACGTCCGACATGCGCGCGAGCTGGGCCATCGTTCTGCGCGCGGCGCCGACGCGCGCGGGCCACGCGAGGGCGCGCTTCAGCGCCGCGCCAAAGGAAGACCGGCTGGCGAGGGAACGGATCATTGGCTCTCTCCGCTCGAACCTGACGCCCCGTTCAGCGTCGGAGGCCGGCGCTGGGGGAACCCTCGGGATTTGCAGACCCTGAGAAATTTACCTCAAGGCCATTGATCGGTCCAACGAATGTTTATAGAGTGACCGATAATCAATTCGGATGGATTGTCGTGCTCGACACCGAACAGCTGCGCTCGTTCCTCGCCATCGTCGATTCGGGCTCTTTCACCAAGGCGGCCGAGCGCGTGCACAAGACCCAATCGGCCGTTTCGATGCATGTCCGCCGGCTCGAGGAGCAGCTCGCCTGCGCTCTGTTCGTCAAGCAGGGGCGCGGCGCGCGGCTGACCGCCGAGGGCGAGCGCCTGATCGACTTCGCGCGGCGCATCATCCAGGTCGAAGCCGGCGCGGTCGCGGCGCTGTCGCGCAAGGGGCTGAGGGGCGCCGTGCGGCTCGGCATTCCCGACGATTACGCCGAATCGTTCCTCGCCGAGATCCTCGCCCGCTTCAATCGCCGCCATCCCCTGGTCGAGGTGTCGGTCGTCTGCGAGGGCTCGCCCGAGCTCGCCCAGCAGGTTTCCGCCGGCGCGCTGGAGCTCGCGCTGGTGACCGACCATGCCGGCTTGCGCGGCTTCGAGCTCCTGCGCGAGCAGCCGCTCGTCTGGGTCGCCGCCGAGCGGTTTCGGGTCGAGGACGGCGCGCCCATTCCGCTCGCGCTCGGCGCCGTCACGTGCCTCTGGCGGCGCGAGGCGGACGAGGCGCTCGCCGCGGCGCCTCGCGCGACCCGCGGCCTGTTCTTTTCCAAGAACTACAGCGCGATCGGAACCGTGGTGCGCGCGGGCCTCGCCGTGACGACACTCCCTACCTCGATGGTCGGCGAGGGCCTTCGCATTCTCGCGCCCGACGAGGGACTGCCCGAACTGCCGCTGACCCGCATGGGCCTCATCCATGCGCCGGGGCGCCCGACCGAAGAGGCGAGCGCCCTCGCCGAGGCGATCCGCATGACGGTCGCCGCGCCGGCGCGGCGGGGGGCGTGAACGGGCCGCGAAGACGAGGCCGGCCGCCGGTCGTTTTTCATTGAGGTTAATTTTTTAGCTTAAGCCCCCGTTAAGCGCTTCATGACAGGTTTTCCCGGTTTTGAGCGTGCGCGAGCGAGTGCCGGCCATGCCCCGGACAGAGAGGACACTTCGTCATGGCCGGATTGAAGGCTCTCGCCGTCGCCGCCGGCGTCGCTTTTCTGCGGGCCGGGTTGGCCGAGGCCGCCGATCTGTTGCCTCCGGCCCCGACCCTGCCGGCGCCGGCCGCCGAAGAGTTCAGCGGCTGGTATTTGCGCGGCGACGTTGGGCTTGGGGTCGCCATGAGCGAGTCCCATCTCCAGAACAGCCCCGACCCGATCGCGGCCGGCGTTTCGAGCGGCTTTCTGTCGCCCGACGCGTCGCAGTCCTTCAACAATACGACGCTCTCGCCGTTCTCCATGATCGACGCCGGCGTCGGCTACCGGTTCAACGCCTGGTTCCGCATGGACGGCACGCTCGAATATCGCAGCGGCGCCAACTTGCAGTCGCTCTACACGCTGACCGATCCGGTCTCCCCCGCATTCGGCGGCCCGCTGCACTATGCGGATTTCTACCGCGCCGACGTCTCGTCGTTCGTCGGCCTCGTCAACGGCTATGTCGACCTCGGCGCCTATTGGGGCGTGACGCCGTTCGTCGGCGCCGGCTTGGGCTTCGCCGACAACAGGGTCTCCGGCTTCACCGATCAGGGTTTTGGCGCCTCCATTTACGACCCGCTCGGCGCGTCGGGCGGCTATTTCTCCAACGGCTCGAAGACGAGTTTCGCCTGGGCGCTGATGGCCGGGCTCGATGTCGACGTGACCCCCAATCTCACGCTGGAGTTCGGCTACCGGTCCTTGAATACCGGCTCGTTCACGAGCGGCGGCTCGACCTGCCTCGCCGGGGCGGCCGGCGGCGCGTTCGGCGCCGCCAACTGCAACGGCCGCGTCGCCAATCGCGTCTCCTCGCGCAACGCGCTCGTCTCGAGCGACTTCCGCATCGGCCTCATCTGGATTCTGGCCGAACCCGCCGCGGGCCCCGCGCCGGTCGTCGCTCGCGACTGACGCCCGTCCCGGCGCTTCAAACTGCCGTGAGCCGCCGGCGCGCGCCGCGTCGGCCCGACGCGGCCATTGCCTTCGGCGAGCCACGAAGCTACCCCTTTGGCTTTCCTCCCCGCCGGCTCGCCCCGAGGGCGCGGCGCCGGCGCATCGAAGGCTTCATGACCAACGCAACCGTCCCGGCCGCGAGCGGATTCGTCTGGCCGACGGCGGCGGGGTTGCCCACGCTGGTCTATGTCGCGCTGGGGCCGGCTTTCGCGGTGCAAGTGTTTTATATGCGCGGGGTCGAACTCATCGGGTCCGGCCGGGCCGGGGGTGTTCGTCAATCTGGCGCCGGTGTTCGGCGCGATCATGGCGGTCGCGCTGCTCGGCGAGCCGTTCGCCGCCTATCGCGTCGTCGCGCTCATCCTCGTCGTCGGCGGCATCGCCGTCGCTCATACGGGCGCGGGCCGCGCGCGCTAAAGGGGTTGCAAACCGTGGGAGATCGACATGGGCCATTGGATTGAACTCAAGCCGGAGGGCGCGGGCACGATTGAAGCCTGGCGCGCCGATCCTGCGGGCAAGCCGCGGGGCGGGATCGTCGTCATCCAGGAGATTTTCGGCGTCAACGCGCACATCCGCGCGGTCGCCGACCGCTTCGCCTCCGAAGGCTATCTCGCGATCGCGCCCGCCGTGTTCGATCATGTCGAAAAAGGCTTCGACGTCGGCTACGACGCCGAGTCGCAAGCGCGCGGCATGGCGATAGGCTACGGCAAGGTCGATTTCGAGCAGACTTTCAGCGACGTCGCCGCGGCGATCGAGGTCGCCAAGGAAGGCGGCAAGGTCGGCATCGTCGGCTATTGCTTCGGCGGCTCGATCGCCTGGGCGGCGGCGTGCCGCCTGCCGGGGCTCAGCGCCGCGGTCGGCTATTACGGCCGGCGGATCATCGCGATGAAGGACATGAAGCCGCGCGTCCCGACCATGCTCCACTTCGGCGAGAAGGACGAGCACATTCCGGTCGCCGGCGTGCGCGAAGTCGCCGCCACCCACCCGGACGTGCCGGTCCACATCTACCCCGCCGGCCACGGCTTCAACTGCGATCATCGAGAGAGTTTTGACGCCCCCAGCGCGGCGCTCGCCTGGACGCGGACGCTGGAGTTTTTCGGAAAGCATCTTGGGTAATGTCGCCTCAAGGCGAGGCTCGCGCGCCGCGCCTGAGGGCGCTAACGCGGGATGAATTTAGGTCGAACCGGCCTCCCCTAGCCTTGCCGGAGAGGCGCGGGAGAACTGGCGTGGCTCTACTTCTCCGGCTTGCCCCCTTTGAGGCCCGTCGTCCGCCCTTGCTAATTGAAATCGGCGGCGCCGTCAAAGTCCGCTGTTACGGCGAATTCTTCCGCTGTTCCGCTTGCAGCGGTGGTTTCTGATCAGCGCTTTGAATTTGCGAGCATTTTGGCCATGGGAGGTACGGCGGAGACGCCCCGTTTGGCGAAATCCGCTGTTTTTACCGCTGTTACCAGCAAATCCAGCCGGCGGTTCGGGCGATTCGTCTAAAATTCATCCCGCTCTAGCAGCCTGTCGGACTTAAACTCTAAGTCATTGATTTAATTCCAGTTTGCTTTTTCGTGCCTATCGGAAAACTGCAATGATATCAATATGTTAGCGATCAAAGTCGCCCCGAGTCCGACAGGCTGCTAGTGTTCCGTAACTAACGGAAGGATTCCCAGCGGCGCGCGATCGTGCGAGTCGAGGGGGATGGAAAACAAATCATGTATCTGGTTGTCTCCTGAGGATCGGGCGCGGCTGGAAGGCTGGGTGGCGGGCCGAAACACGCCGCAGAAGCTGGTTTGGCGGGCGCGGATCGTCTTGATGTGGGCGCAAGGGGCCGGCGTGAGGGAGACCGTTCGGGCGACCGGCAAGACCAAACGAACCGTCGATCGATGGCGTGAGCGCTATCTTGCGCGCGGCGCTGCGGGGCTCGAACGCGACGCCACTCGTCCTGGCCGCAAGCCGCCTTTGGACGCCGCGACGGTCGAGCGGGTCGTCAACAAGACGCTGCACGAGAAGCCGCCGGGCGGCACGCACTGGTCTCTGCGCAAGATGGCCAAGGCGGTCGGTCTCAGCCATTCGAGCGTGCAGCGCATCTGGGCGGCGCATGGGCTCAAGCCGCACCTGACGCGCAGCTTCAAGCTCTCGAGCGACCCCAAGTTTTGTGAGAAAGTTCAGGATATTGTCGGGCTTTACCTCGACCCGCCGGACAAGGCGCTGGTGCTTTCGGTCGACGAGAAGAGCCAGATCCAAGCGCTCGACCGCACCCAGCCGGGACTGCCGCTGAAGAAGGGCCGCGCCGGCACGATGACCCACGACTACAAGCGCCATGGGACGACGACCCTGTTCGCCGCGCTCGACGTCGCCACCGGCAAGGTGATCGGCGAATGCATGCGCCGCCATCGCCATCAGGAGTTTCTGCGCTTTTTGCGCACCATCGACCGCAACACCGCGAAATTGCTCGATTTGCATCTGGTCGTCGACAACTACGCGACCCACAAGCACCCCAAGGTCAGGGCCTGGCTCAAGCGCCACCCCCGCTTTCACCTTCACTTCACCCCGACATCGGCCTCCTGGATCAATCTCGTCGAACGGTTCTTCGGCCTGATCACCGACGACGCCATTCGACGCGGCGTCTTCCACAGCGTCGCCGAACTCAACGCCGCCATCGAAGCCTACCTTGAGCAACACAATGCCGCACCCAAGCCCTTCGTCTGGACCGCGCCAGCCGCCGACATCCTTGAGAAAGTCGCCCGTGGGCGACAAGCGTTAGAGTCGGTACACTAGCGCCGAACCCGCCCACTCAGCAGCGCGGTTCGCGCCCGCGGATTCGGTCGAAGCCCTGTTTGATCGCCGCGAACCGGGCCTCGACCAGAGGCTCGAACTCCGTATCGGTGAAGATATAGGGCCAGTCGTTCTCGACGCCCTCGCGCACGAGTTCGCCGACATATTGCGGATCGATGCCATGAGCGACCCGTTCGCCGATCATCTTGACCCGCTCCAGGAAGGGGCTTTCGGGCGAAATGTCGTCGAGCGCCGGCCCGAAGCGCCGAGGCAGGTTGCGCCTCGAGTCCATGATCTGCGTGCGGATGAACCCCGGGCAGAGCACCGACACGCCGATGCCGCGCGGCGCGAGTTCGCCGCGCAGGCCCTCCGACAGCGCGACGACCCCGTATTTGGTCACATTGTAGGAATTGCTTCCCGAAGAGATGAGCCCCGCCACGGACGCGGTCGACACGATGTGCCCGCCCTCGCCGTGACTTTCGATCAACGGGCCGAAAATGTCGATCCCCCAGACAACCGCCATCAGGTTGACGCCGATCGTCCAGTCCCACGCCGCGTCGGTTCAGGCGCCGTAAGGGGCGCCGCCGCCAACGCCTGCGTTGTTTACGAGAATGTGCGCCTTGCCATAACGCGCGATGGTCGCGTCCGCCGCCGCCTTGAGCTCCTGCTTGAGCGAGACGTCCGCCCTGACGCCATCGACATCGGCGTTGGTGCGCTTCAGTCCCTCGACCGCTCGGGCGAGGGCGGGCTCCTCGATGTCGCAGAGCATGACTTTCACGCCGGCCTGCGCGAAGGCGGTGGCGATCCCGAGCCCGATCCCCGACGCCGCGCCGGTGACGAACGCGGTCTTTCCCTCAAGGTCCTTCATCCCGCGTTCCTCCCCAACCCCGAGCGGCCTGAGCGCCCGGCGCAAACGCACCCTAGCGCGCGAAGCTCGGAAAGACCATTGATCGCGTGGGGCTCACGCCGCCTCCGCAACCTTCGGCTTCGCCCCGGGTGGACAAAGACGAACTGAAGCGACACATCTACGATCGTGTCTTCAATCCGTCGGCGAGCCGCCATGCCGGACCTGAATAACAAACAACAGACGGCCATCAAGCGTGAGAAGGCCGAACGGAGATTTGAGGCGCACCTTGGGATCTACCTGATCGTCAACGCGATGCTTGCGGGTATCCGGGCTCTTTCGGGCGCACGACGCGCGTTGGCGGTTCGGACCATGCTGTGGTGGGGGATCGGATTAGCGTATCATGGCTGGACCGTGTATCGCAAGAAACCGACCCAGGAACACGAGGTCGCCGCGAAGCCAATGGGAGCGGGAACGGAAAATGGAGGAGGTCGAGGCTCGGCGGAGCGGTGACCACAACCCGATCATGACGGCGCGCGCTCGTCGGGCTAATTGTCGCCTTCCTGTGGACGCGCCGCTGGCGGCTCGGGTCGGCCGGCCTGTCCAAGGGGGCGATGAACCCAAGCCGCGTGTCCGGCGTCGGGCGATCGCCAGACTTGTCGCGACTGCTTTCTGAGCTTGGTCTTCTGGAGGGTTTGTCATGGCGGCGGATGGCTTGACGACGGTTTCCAGCACTTTTGGGCCGAAGGAAACGATGGATCGGCTCGAGGCCGAAATCAGGGCCAAGGGCATGATCGTTTTTGCGCGGATCGACCACGCGGCCGGAGCCGCTGCCGTCGGATTGCCGTTGCGGCCGACTGAGCTTCTCATCTTCGGCAGCGCCAAAGCCGGCACGCCGCTTATGCAGGCCGACCAGGCCCTCGGCATCGATCTGCCCTTGAAGGCGTTGGTCTACCAGGACGCCGCCGGAAAAGTCTGGCTCGCCTATAACGATCCGCGCTGGATCGCCCGACGGCACGGTATCGGCACGGCGGTCGCCCCGAACGTGGATGCGATGGCCGCGGCGCTCGAAGGCCTCGCGAAAAGCGCCGCCGGGCCGCCGTGACGAGGAGAGGCGCGCGAGTCGCAAGGGTGAGCCGCCATGATTCGTGGATACGGCGACCACGCCGCCAATGAACGGACTTTCCTCGCCTGGGTGCGCACCGGCATCGCGGTCGTCGCCTTCGGGTTCGTCATCGAGAAGTTCAATCTCTTCGTCGCGACAATCGCGAGTTCCGCCCTCGGCGAGGAGGCGCGACGGCTGCGGCTCGAAAAGCTGTCCGGACCTTTCGGGCATTACGAGGGTCTCGCGCTCATCTTTGGCGGGATCGCGATCGTCGCGCTCGCAACCGCGCAATTCGTTCGCATCACTCGGCGGCTCGACGACTTTGAAGAACATTCGGCGAGCAGCGTGCGCGCGGAACTGATTTTGGCGGTCGTTCTGGTTCTGCTCGTCGCCGGTTATGGCGCGTACCTGGCGCTCGACTGAGCAATCCTGCTCCGGAATCGAAAGAGGTTTTTCCCGCTGGCCACGGCTTCACGTCCGATCACCGCGAAAGCTACGACGCCCGGAGCGCCGCCCTCGCGTGAAGGCGGACGCTGGAGCTTCTCGGCAAGTATCTGGGGTGAGCGGGCGAAGTGGACGCCTCGAATGCGGGAAAACGCTCCCGATCCGGCCCGATCATCGCGCGGCGGACCAAGGATTGATCACGGAAACTCCGATGTCGTCGAAATCGCCGACGTTACGGGTGACCAGGATCAAGTCATAGACGATCGCGGTGGCGGCGATCAGCCCGTCGACGTCGCCGCGCGGCCGCTGCGCGGCGATGCGGCCCCATTCCATGGCGACCTCGTCAGTCACCGACAAGATGCGATCGGCATGGTCCCGTCGAAGACGCTTGAGCCATTCCTCCAGGCGCGACGCCGTCTGCGGGTCGGACTTCCGCTTGAGCGCAACGCCGCGCATGATCTCGCCGAGGGTTAGCGCGCTGAGATGGAGAGACCTCGGCTCGACCGAGCGCAGCCAAGCCGCGGCCTCTCGACTGCCGCGGCGGGCCTCAGAAACGACGTTCGTGTCGACGAGATACATTCAAAAAGCGATGTTGCGGCCGGGCGACTTGGCGCGCGCGCCAACGGCTTCGGCGAAGGCGTCGTCCCAGTCCGGACCGGAGAGAAGGTCGTCGACCAGCGACGGCCGATTCGCCACGAGCGCGTCGTAGTCGACCGCCGACAAGACGATCACAGCGCGCTCGCCGCGTACGGTGACGGTCTGCGGCCCGTCGCGGCGGGCGCGCTGAACGACCTCGCTGAACCGGTTCTTGGCGTCCTGTAGAGCCCATTCCATCTCGAGTCTCCTATCTAGCCCGGATTATGCATTGCGGGTTGGCGGGTGTGGCGTAAATAGCTGATTTCGTGTATAATTTGGTTGTCTAAGCCGATTCGCGCGATTTCAGCGAGGCCGCACCTGCCATGAACGATCCTATGTTGCCGTTGCCTGGGTTGTCACCTGTTTCGGGCAAGCGCGTCGAGGTCAAGTTTGACGGCGGCTTGCTGTCGTCGGATGGCGGCGTTCTGGCGTTGGGCGAGGTCGACCAGCGCCTTCGCGTCGCCGATCGGCTCGCCGCCTGCATGGTGGACCGGCGCGCGCCCGATCAGATCACCCACAGCCTTGCCGACATCATCCGCTTTCGGCTGCTGATGATCGCGGCGGGCTATGAGGACGGCAACGACGCCAATTGCCTGCGGAGCGATCCGATGTTCAAGATGGCGCTCGATCTGACGCCGTCGGATCGCGAACTGTGCTCGCAGTCGACGATCTCGCGGTTGGAAAATCTGCCGGAGGTTCGCGCCCTGTTGCGGATGGGTCGCGCGATGGTCGATCTCTATTGCGAGTCCTTTCACAAGGTTCCCAAACGGATCACCCTCGACATCGACGACACGTTCGACGCGGTCCATGGCGGGCAGCAGTTGCGGTTGTTCAACGCGCATTACGACGAATACGGCTTTCAGCCCATCGTCGTGTTCGACGGCGAGGGCCGCTTCGTCACTGCCGTGCTTCGTCCCGCCAAGCGGCCGAGCGGCAAGGAGATCAAACCCTTCCTCCGCCGGCTGTTGCGCGCGATCCGAGCCCATTGGCCCAACACTGAGATCCTGCTGCGCGCCGACAGCCACTACTGCGGCCCCGAGGTTCTCGACTGGTGTCGGGCGAGCGGCCTCGATTACATCTTCGGCGTCGCGCCGACTACGACGTTGCGCCGGCATGTCGAAAGTCTCGAAGCCAGTGTAAAGGCACGGTTCGAAGCCGCGCCCAGAGACGGCAAGCTTCGTCGTTTCAAAGAGTTCTTCGACGGCGCGCAAAGCTGGAGCCGGGTCGAGCGGATCATCGCCCGGGTCGAAGCGGGCGCGGAAAGATCAGACACGCGCTTCGTCGTCACCAATCTGAACAAGCGCAACGCTCGCGTGCTCTACGAAGACGTCTATTGCCGGCGCGGCCAGGCCGAAAACCACATCAAATCCTGGAAGACGCATCTGGGGTCGGATCGCACCTCATGCACCAAGGCGACCGCCAATCAGTTTCGGCTTTTCCTGCACGCCGGCGCCTACTGGCTGATGTGGGGGCTGCGCGCATCGATGCCCAGGCGTTCGATGTGGCGCGTTGCCCAATTCGACACGTTGCGCCTGCGCCTCGTCAAGATCGCCGCCCGCGTCGTCGAGATGAAAACCATGATCCGCGTCCATCTGCCGACGTCATGCCCCGGCCAGGAAATCCTGCGTTTCGCCCTCCAGCGCATCCCGCGCCTCGTCACTTGAAACACGGGGCGTGAACGTCCCCGAACGTCAAACCCATCCCTTCAACCCGCAAACCCCTCCACCCGTTTCAGGCCCAAAGCCGGAGACGATGCCGCGCGTCCGCGAGCAAGCGCGGTTCCGAAAAATCACCAGAACGCGCCGCCGAAAACGTCACGGCGCTGCATAATGCGGGCTAGCAGCCTGTCGGACTTAACGCCGCGCCTGCGATTACGCTAGAGTCAGGCATTGATTCGCGCAGGGCGGCGGGCTTTTTTGATGAGCAATTTTCGTACGATCGATCGCGAGACGGGGTTCTTGCTGCCTCCCTCGGTCGACGAATGGCTTCCCGAGAAACATCTGGCGCGATTTGTCGTGGAGGTTGTCGACGGGCTCGATCTTCGCGCGATGAGCGGCAGTTATCGCGGTTCCGGGTCGGCGTCGTATCATCCGCGAATGCTGCTGGGCCTTCTGGTTTACGGCTATGCGACGGGCGTGTTTTCGAGCCGCAAGCTGGAGCGTGCGACTTATGACTCGGTGGCGTTCCGGTTCATCGCGGCCAACGATCATCCCGACCACGACACGATCGCGACCTTCAGGCGGCGCTTTCTCGCGGAGATCGAAGCTCTGTTCGTTCGAGTGCTGCTGCTGGCGCGGGAGATGGGCGTTCTGAAGATGGGGACGGTGGCGCTGGACGGCACGAAGATTCACGCCAACGCCAGCCGGCACAGCGCGCTGTCTTATGAACACGCCGGCAAGGTCGAGGCGCAGTTGAAAGCCGAGGTCGCCGATCTGATGGCCAAAGCCGAAGCGGCCGACGCGGCGGACATTCCCGACGGCATGTCGATACCGGACGAACTGGCGCGGCGCGAGGAGCGGTTGCGCAAGCTGGCCGAGGCGCGGGCGAAGATCGAGGCGCGGGCCAAGGAACGCCATGCGCGCGAGCAGGCGGAGCACGAAGCCAGGCTCGCGGCGCGGCAGGCGAAGGCGGAGGCGAGCGGGAAAAAGCCCCGCGGCAAGCCTCCCGAACCTCCGGTCGAGGGGCCGCGCCCCGACGACCAGATCAACCTGACCGACGAGGAGTCGCGCATCATGCCGGTGGCCGGCGGCGGCTTCGATCAATGCTACAACGCCCAGGCCGCGGTGGCGGCGGGAAGTCTGCTGGTGGTGGCGAGCGCCGTGAGCCAGGCGCCCAACGACAAGCAGCAACTCGAACCGATGCTGGACAAGATCGAGGCTCTTGCCGACGAACTGGGCAAGCCCGAATGCCTGCTGGCGGATACGGGCTATTTCAGCGCGGCGAACGTCGCGGCTTGCGACAAGGCGGGGATCGAACCGCTGATCGCCATGGGCCGTCAGCCGCATCATCCGCCGTTGGCCGAGCGCTTCCAAGCGGCGCCGGAAGCGCCGCAAGATCCAACGCCGGTCGAGGCGATGGCGCATCGGCTGAAGACGCCGGCAGGCCGGGCGCTTTACGCGCTGCGCAAGCAGATGTCGGAGCCGGTGTTCGGGATCATCAAATCGGCGCTGGGATTCCGTCAATTTTCGCTGCGCGGCCTCGCGGGCGCGCGCGGCGAATGGAGCCTCGTCACCATGGCCTGGAACATCAAGCGGATGTTCGCCCTCGTCCCGGCCTGACAAGGCTGAGGTGCGCCGGCTCGGCAGACAGGTCCCCAGGAAACGCCGATCTCCGGCCCCTTCAACCGCTTTCTGCACCCAACCCAACGCTCGGCGCCGCCGCAACCGCCAAAATCATTCGCGGCGATCAACCGCAACCCCCAGTCCGACAGGCTGCTAGACAATCTAGATAGGTCCTCCCTAAAGGTGAGTCAAACGGCTCACAAGTCGCCGCTCGACGACTTCGGCTCCATCCCAGGCCGGCTTCCTTTCCGATGGGAAATCGCCTACCGGTGCTGAATTCCTCTTGTCGTGAAACGAATCCGCGATGACGACCCACAAACTGTTCTTGCTTCCGGGCGACGGCATCGGCCCCGAGGTGATGGCCGAAGCCGAAAAGGTCATCAGGCGTCTCGCCGACGAGAGCGTCGCCCGTTTCGAGATCGAGAAGGGCCTCGTCGGCGGGTGCGCCTATGACGCCCACGGCCAGGCGATCAGCGAGGCCGACATGGCGCTTGCCGGCGCGGCGGACGCCGTGCTGCTCGCGGCGGTCGGCGGGCCGAAGTGGGACCATGTGCCTTACGAGGTCCGTCCCGAAGCGGGCCTGTTGAGACTGCGCAGGGATCTCAAGCTTTACGCCAATCTCCGGCCGGCGATCTGCTATCCGGCGCTCGCCTCGGCCTCGTCGCTCAAGATGGAGGTGGTCGAAGGGCTGGACGTCATGATCGTGCGCGAGCTCACGGGCGGAGTCTATTTCGGCGAGCCCAAAGAGATCATCGATCTGGGAAACGGCCAAAAGCGGGCGATCGACACGCAGGTCTACGACACGTTTGAAATCGAGCGGATCGGCCGGGTCGCCTTCGACCTCGCCCGCAGGCGCCGCAACAAGGTCACCTCGGCGGAAAAGCGCAACGTGATGAAGTCCGGCGTCTTGTGGAACGAGGTCATCACCTCGCTCCACAAGAGGGAGTATGGCGACGTGACGCTCGAACATCAGCTTGCGGACGCGCTCGGCATGCAGCTCGTGCGTTGGCCGAAGCAGTTCGACGTGATCGTCACCGACAACCTTTTTGGCGACATGCTGTCGGACGTCGCCGCCATGCTGACCGGCTCGCTGGGCATGCTGCCGTCCGCCTCGCTCGGCGACGCCGACCCGAGGACTGGACGGCGCACGGCGCTTTACGAACCCGTCCACGGTTCGGCGCCGGACATCGCCGGCAAGGGCGTCGCCAATCCGATCGCGATGATCGGCTCCTTCGGGATGGCGCTGCGCTATTCCTTCGGCCTCGGCGACGCCGCCGACCGCCTGGAGGCCGCCATCGCCGGCGTGCTGGCGCGCGGTCTGCGCACTCCCGATATCCGCAGCGAGGGCTGCCAAGTCGTTTCGACTAGCGAGATGGGGGATGCGATCGTATCGGCCCTCAAGGGCGACGGTTCGCATTAGCGCGGAATGATTTCCAGTCGATTTGGGCGACGCAGGCGAAGGTCGGTCGCCTTATGGCCACCGGATCGGGTCGTCGCTACGCTCCTCGCGGTGACGGCGGCGGGGTCCTCGCCCTCAAGGACATGAAGCCCCCCATTCCGGTCATGCTCCACTTCGGCGAGAAGGACGAGCACATTCCGGTGGCGGGCGTGCGCGAGCGCGCGGGCCTTTATCCGGACGTCCGGTCCATATCTACCCCGCCGGCCACGGCTTCAGCTGCGATCACCGCGACAGCTACGACACCCCGAGCGCCGCGCTCGCCTGGAGGCGGACGCTCGAGTTTTTTGCGAAGCATTTGTCGTGACGAACTTCTAACTCAAACCTTCCGCCCGTCGCCCCGCACCCGGTGAGAGGCTGACGCCCCGCGCGAAACGCCTGGCGCGGGAACCTTTGAAGACCGCCCGCGGCTCTGCTCCTACGGCAACGAAAGTCGTGAGTGTGAGCCCTTCCTCAACCAACGGCGAGCACAAGAGGTTGGCGAGGCCAATGCCGGCCTCCGGGGAGCACGCGCCTAGTACTGCGCCTTGTACAACTCGCCCTCGATCCAAGCGCGGATGTCCGTGGGCCGCTTAACCTGAGCCAAGCCCTTGTCGAACATGAACTCGGCGACGCGCGTTGCCGTGGTGACTTCCATCTCGAGAATGCTGGCCTGGCCGGGAAACAGCATGCCCTTGGCACGCAGCTCGGGACCTACCTGGTCCGCGCTCGCTTGGGCCGCGACGATAAAGCACTCATCGGTGATCCGGCGTGGCCGCGCGACATAGGTGGCGAGGCCGATGGCCGGAAAGATATAGAAGTTGTTTGCTTGGCCGGGACGGAAGATCTTGCCGCCGAACGTCACGTCAGGGAATTGCACGCCTGCTGCATAGAGCGCTTTGCCGTTCGACCAGGTGTAAGCCTGCTCGGCCGTGCACTCTGCCTTGTCGGTCGGATTGGAGAGCGCAAAGATGATCGGGCGCTCGTTCAACCGGCTCATCGCCTCGACCACGCGCTGATTGAAGGCTCCGCCCTTGGTGCTGACGCCGATCAGGGTCGTCGGCTTTAGGGTCCCGATGGTCTTCACGAGATCCTTCGACGGCGTCGCGTTGTGCGCGTAGACCTTCTGCGCTTCCGACAGGTCGGAGCGGGACGGCTCCAATAGCCCGCCGATATCGAACATGGAGACGCGGCTGCGAGCGTCCTGCACCGTAACTCCCTTGGTCACCATTGCGGCAGCGATCATATTGGCGATGCCAATCCCGGCCGAGCCCGCGCCGAAGAAGAGGATTCGCTGATCGGTTAGAGGAGCATCGATGATCTGCAGCGCCGTAGTCAGCCCCGCGAGCACGATGCTGGCCGTGCCTTGGATGTCATCATTGTAACAAAGCACCTTGTCGGTGTAGCGGTTCAGCATCCGGATCGCATCGGTGCCCTTCCAATCCTCGAAGTGGATGCAGCAGCCCGGAAAGACCTTCTGCACCGCCTGAACGAATTCCTCGGTGATCTCGTCCAATTCTTGGTCGGACGGGGGCTTTTCACGTAGGCCGAGATAGAGCGGATCGGCACGGAGCGCCTCGTTGGTCGTGCCGATGTCGAACAGCACCGGCAGAAGGCAGGCGGGCGGCACCGCCGCACACGCCGTATAAAGTTGCAGCTTGCCGATCGGGATGCCCATGCCGTTGGCGCCGATGTCGCCGAGGCCAAGGATGCGGCCGCCCGTGGAAATGCAGATAAAGCGCACGTCACGTTCCGGCCAATTAGCCAATACTTCCGCTATGCGGCCCTTCATCTCGCGGGTGATGTACATGCCGCGCGCGCGACGATAGATGTGGCCGAAGGTGAGGCAAGCATCGGCGACTGTAGGATCATAGAGGATCGGAATGAAGCGGGCGGGATCCGACATGACCGCGCGATAGAACAGGGTCTCGTTCCGATCCGACAAGCCAATGAGATAGATGTAGCGTTCAAGATCGGTCGGTTTGGCGTCCAAGTGCTCCATCACCCGCTCGACCTGTCGATCAAGGGTTTCCACCGAATGCGGTAGTAAACCTTCCAGCCCGTATTGACGGCGCTCCTCGGTCGTGAATGCCGTACCCTTGTTGAGAATTGGGTCGTCCAACAGCTCAACGCCACGCAGGGTGGTATGGGGCCGAGTATTATTAGCCTGGGCCATGTCTCCTCCTTCTGTCTCAATCCCTTTCCGATGGGGCGAGGGCGTCTATGAACCGGCGCTTGACGCTTTCGAAATTTATCCCGCCGCGGATGCTTCGCTCGCCACGTACGGCTTCACCATCTTTCTCGGATCGACGACCCGGTCGAATTCGGCCTCTGTCACAAAGCCCAATTTCAGGGCGGCGGCCTTCAAGCTGAGATCGTTGTCCATCGCGTAGTGGGCGATCTGCGAGGCCTTGTCGTAGCCGATGACGGGCGAGAGCGCTGTCACCAGCATCAGCGAACGTTCGACGTCTTCGTTGATCTTCTTCAGGTTGGGGTTGGTCCCCTCGACCAGGAACTTGCGGAAGTTCACGCAGCCGTCGGCCATGATGGTGATGGAATGGGCGAGGTTGAAGATCATCAGCGGCTTGTAGACGTTCATTTCGAGGTAGCCGCCGGCGCCGCCGAAGCCCACCGCGACGTCGTTGGCCATCGCCTGCACCGCGATCATCGTCAGCGCCTCGCACTGGGTCGGGTTGACCTTGCCCGGCATGATCGAGGAGCCCGGCTCGTTTTCCGGAATATTCAATTCCGCAAACCCGGCGCGCGGGCCGCATGACATCAGCCGAATGTCGTTCGCGATCTTGTAGAGCGACACGGCGAGCGTCCGCAGCGTTCCGGAGAGCTGGACCAGCGCATCGTGAGCGCCCTGCACCGCGAACTTGTTCGGCGCCGTCACGAAGGGCAGGCCGGCGAGTTTGGCGATCTGAGCGGCCGCCGCTTCGGCAAAACCGGGAGCGGAGTTGATTCCGGTGCCGACGGCGGTGCCGCCGAGCGCCAATCGGTACACGCCCGGCAGAGCGCCTTCGATCCGCTCCAGATCGTCCGACAGCATGCCCGCATAACCGGACCATTCCTGGCCCAGCGTCAGCGGTGTGGCGTCCTGCATGTGGGTGCGCCCGATCTTGATGATGTCGTCCCACTCTTGCGATTTCGAAGCGATCGCGTCCTGCAGAGCGGCTGCCGCGGGGATGAGGCGCTCTTTCACGTTCACCGCGGCGGCGATGCACATGGCGGACGGGAAAGTGTCGTTCGACGACTGCGCCATGTTGACATGGTCGTTGGGATGGACCGGCGCGTGGCTTCCAAGGGGCGTGCCGGCGAGCTGGCAGCACCGGTTGGAGATCACTTCGTTGACGTTCATGTTGAACTGGGTGCCGCTGCCCGTCATCCAGACATGCAGGGGAAACATATCGTCATGGTGGCCCGCCAGGATTTCGTCGCAGGCCTGAACGATCAGCTTGCAGCGTTGATCGTCAAGTCGGCCGCCGTCGCGGTTGGCGATGGCGGCGGCTTTCTTCAAGATGGCGTAGGCCGTGATCATTTCGCGGGGAATGAGGTCCTTGCCGATGCTGAAATGCTCGAGCGAACGCTGGGTTTGGGCGCCCCAGAGCTTGTCGGCAGGGACTTCAACGATCCCTAGGCTGTCGGTCTCCCTTCTGATGTCGGCCATGTGAACTCTCCCGGGTTCGACACTTGAAATTGCCGAATGTCCTTTGCGCCTCAGGCTCAAACGCCGATTACATGCGGAGCAGGCAAAACTGGCGCCGTTCTGGACGCCCCGCAGGAGCGGGGTCTGGTTCGCTGAAGATGCCGACCTCGTCCTGCATGGTCAGCCCTGCGTCGACTGAGGCGCGCGAGGCGCAAACCAAAATCCGGGCCGCCAGGGTCTCGCGCCGCGCAGACGGAGGCGAGCCGACCTTACTCTCCTACGTTTTCCGCGGCAACCTGCCGTCCCGGCTCATCGGGGCCGTCTCATACAGTTTCCGGCTGATCCGTTCGGCGGCGCGAGCCTCCCCTCTCCCCGTAGGGCGTTCGGAAGAACGCCGGTCTTTCGGCGGACCATGGCGGGAAAGGGGTCGGAAATAAGAAAGATTGCGGTAGGGGCGCCCATTGCTGAGCGCCCCCCGCACAGAACCGGACGGGCCCGATTAAGGCATCCGGCTCCCTGTTATGGTCCAGTTCTGGCTGCGCAGCAATTCTTGTAACCGGGGCAAATTCCCGGGCACGCAACTGCACAAAGCAAAATGCTGCAGTTGCGAGATTGAATCTTATCAAGCGCTTGCGCGAGCGCCGGCCTTCTGAAATTTTTCCTCCCGCGCTCCTGCCCGGGAATTTGCCCCGGTTACCGATTCTTCACTCAAGCTCTTGGAATCCGAGGGTTTTTCGCGACAAGACGGGGCCAAGGCGGCGCGATTCTCCCCGTTTCCTCCCTGTTGGCAGGCAGAGTCGCCCCGCGGCCGGGCGCCATTTTGGATGAAAATGGCGGCGGCGCGTCCCTCGAACGCATGCGAAGACCGCATAACGCCAACACCTCATGCGATTTTCGCGGCAGAGAATCAGGCGGAAAGCCCCGAGGCGCCGAGACGCCCCATGTCACGCGAGATCGACCAGCAATCCCCGGGCGGCCGACCGCACCAGCCTTTTCTCGGCCTCCCACCGGTCGGCGCCGTCGCAGTCGGCCAGGAACTGCACCTTGCCGCCCGAAAGCGCCGCGACCGGCAGACCATCGCGATAGACTAGGCGATTGGCGGTCAGCGCGGGCAGCCTCGGACCGGGCGTCAGGATGCCGACGAGATTGAGCGGATCCGCGCCGGAGAGCGACACCCATTGGTCCGAAGCGGGGCGCCGACGCGCCTCCCGCATCAGGCCCACCGCCTCCGGCAAGGCGTATTGCTCGCCGGAGAAGCCGGCGACGAAGCGGCCGCCGCGAATCTCCCCGCGCGCCTCGAGCCGGCGGTAGACGCGCAGCAAATCGCGCCACGGCGGCAGCCACCCGGCCTCCCGCGCCAAGAGCCGCCAGAAGACGACGCCGTAGCGACGCAGCAGGGTGCGCGCGACGTGCTCGACGGCCGCGGCCGTCGCCTCACCGGCGCCGCCGTCCGGCTTCGTCCGCCGAACGATCGCCCAACGGCCGCCGCTCTCGATGTCGAACGGCAGCACCCGCCCGCGGCGCCTGACGCCGGCGCGGGGCTTCCGCTGGCTCGACGGCGTCAACAGGGCGCGCAGGCCGGCAAAACTGTCCGAGGTCACGAGGCCGAGCGCCACCAGTTCGGCGAGCGCCGCTTCCGCCTGGGAACGCAGCAAATGGGAGGCCTCCGCGAGCTCGTCGAAGAACAAGGCGCCCTCAGCCGTGAGACAGTCGAGCACGGCGCGCGCGGACGGGCTGGGTTCAGCCGCCGTTTTGGAGGACGCGAGCCCCATCCACAGCGGCGTCCGCCGGCGCTCCATCAAGGCGATCGGCGTCGCGCGCACCGCCGTGACCGGCCCCGTGCGATTCTCCGCTCCGGCCGGCGGAGTGAGGCGCGCCCAGGCCGATCGCCCGGCGAGACATTCTGCGTCGAGCCAGGAAGGCTCGTAGCCGTCGAGGCGAGCCGGAAGAATTTCGGTCTCCCACGCGCCGGCCGGCGACTCGAACCCTTCCAGGAGAGAAAGGACGACGGAGAGCGCTTCCGGCCCCTCCAGGCGCGAGTCATCCCCCACATGCTGCCAGGCGAACAGGAAGCGGAGAAAGTCGCGCGCGGCGACGGGCTCGATCTCCGCCCGCAGGCGCCCGATCGTATAACGATGGATGCGGGCCAGGAGCCCGCGGTCGCACCATTGCTCGTCATTTGCGCCTGGAATGAAGCGTCCCCGCAGGATCGAACCTTCGGTTTCCAACGCGGCCAGCGCATCGGTCGCCGCTCCCGGCTCGAGCCCGAGCTCAGCCATCAGCGCGGTCTCCGTGACGGGCCCCAGACCTTCCAGCCGGCCGCGCAGGATTTCGATCAGCGCCTCATCTTGCGACCATTCCGTTCGGGCTTGATCTGCCGGCGGCGCGATTTTCGGCTGAAGGTCTGCTCCGGGCCACACGGCCTGGAATTGATCGACCCGCTCGGCCGCAATCCAGAGCGTCGCCCGAGGCGCCGCCAGGCGAGCGACGCGCTTCTCGCGCGCCAGCGCGGCCAGCCATTCGCCCCACCCGCGCTCGGTCTCAGCCTCCTCCTCGGTCAGGCAGCCAAGCCACAGCAACGCGTCATGCAATTCCTCGGCATTGACGGGATCGGGCCAAGCCTCCGAGCGGACCCTCGCGATCGCCTCCGGATCCAGCCGGCCAAGGTCGGATGCGCTCTGAGGATCGCGCCAGCGCCGGGCCATGACGGCCTGAGTCCGCCGCTCCTCCAGCGGCGCGTCGTCGAGGTAGGCGTAGGGCTTTGCCGACAGCGCCTCGAGCGCAAGCGGAGAGGGCTGAGTGAGGTCGCAGGAAACGACGCGGATCTCGCCCGCTTCGAGCCGGGCGAGCAGCCGCTCGAGCCCTTCGATATCCATGGCTTCGTGCAGACAGTCGGAAATCGCCTGATTGGTCAGAGGATGGTCCGGAATGTCCCGCTCGCCGACCAGATTCTCCGCGCAAGCGATCTGATCGGGGAAGACCGCCGCGATCAGATCCTCCGCCTGCATGCGAATGAATTGCGGCGGGACCTTCTTGCCGCTGCGAAACCGTGGCAGAGCGAGCGCGACGCCGGCGACCCATCGCCAGCGCGTGGCGAACATCGGCGCATCGAGCATGGCCTGGATCAAGAGCGGCCGCACGCTTTTGGAATGGAGATAGCGGGCGACGTCGCCGAGCTCAAAACTGTGCGCCGTGGTCAGCGACAATACGATATTGTCCTCTGTCGCCGCCGCCTGCAGCTCGAAGTTGAACTTGCGGCAAAAGCGCTTGCGCAGCGCCAGGCCCCAGGCCCGGTTGATGCGGCTGCCGAACGGCGCATGGATGACGAGCTGCATGCCGCCCGCCTCGTCGAAGAAGCGCTCCAGCACGATCGTGTCCTGCGTCGGCAGGCAGCCGAACGCCGCGGCGGCGGCGCCGAGATGGTCGACGAGCTGCTCGGCGGCGAGCGCTCCGACGCCGATCTCGCCGGCCAGCCAGCGCCGCGCCGCCTCTCCGGACGGATCGGAGCGCAGCTTTGCGGCGACATCGGCGCGTAGGCGCGATACGGAGGCCGACAGCTCGTCGGTGCGGCCCGGCGCTTCCCCCAGCCAGAAGGGGATGTTCGGCGGCTGACCATGCGCATCCTCGACCCGGACGGTCCCGCGCTCGACCCGCTCGATGCGGTAGGAGGCGTTGCCCAGCTGGAAGATGTCGCCGGCCATGCTCTCGACGGCGAAATCCTCGTTGACCGTGCCGATGACATGGTTCTCGGGCTCGAGCACCACCTGGTAGTCGGCGGTGTCGGGGATTGTGCCGCCCGAGGTCAGCGCGGTCGTTCGCGCGCCCCGCCGCCCGCGCAACATTCCGTTGACGGCGTCGTGATGAAGGAGCGCGGCGCGACGGCCCTGGCGGGTCGCGAAGCCTTCGGCCAGCATGCGGACGACGGCCTTGAAATCCTCCCGCGTCAGCTGGCGGAAGGGCCACGCGCGTCGGAGGCGGTCGTAGAGCGCGGCTTCCGGCCAGTCCTGCGCCGCGACCTCGGCGACAATCTGCTGGGCGAGCACATCGAGCGGCTGGTCAGGGATCGTGAGGCGGTCGAGTTCGCCGCGGCGGACGCTGTCGAGCAGGGCCGCACATTCCGCCAGATCGTCGCGCGAAAGCGGAAACAGCCGCCCCTTGGGCGTGCCGCCGATCGCGTGGCCGGAGCGGCCGACGCGCTGCAGAAAGCCTGCGATCGAGCGGGGCGAACCGAGCTGGCAGACGAGGTCTGCCTCGCCGATGTCGATTCCGAGTTCGAGCGAGCCGGTCGCCACAAGCGCTTTCAGTTCGCCGCGCTTCAGCCTCTGCTCGGCCGACAGCCGCTTTTCCTTCGCCATGCTGCCGTGATGCGCGGTGACCGCCGCGTCGCCGAGACGCTCCGACAGCTGGCGCGCGACGCGTTCGGCCATGCGGCGGGTGTTGACGAACACCAGCGTGGTGCGGTGGTCCTCGATGAGCCGCGCCAGGCGATCGTAAACCTCGGTCCACACATCGCCCGACATCACCGCCTCGAGCGGCGAGTTCGGGCAACTCCAGGCCGAGATCGCGACGGCGCTGATGCCCGGCATCGACGATCGCCGCCTCTTCGGCCGGCTTGCCGTCCTGAGCGGCGCCCACCAGGAAATGCGCGACCGTGCTGACCGGATTTTGCGTGGCCGACAGGCCGATGCGCAGCAATCCGTCGCCGCACAAGGCGGCAAGGCGCTCGAGCGAGAGCGAAAGATGCGCGCCGCGCTTGTTCGGCGCGACCGCATGGATTTCGTCGACGATCGCCGAGCGCGCAGTCGCCAACATCTTGCGCCCCGACTCCGAGCCGAGCAGGACGTAGAGCGATTCCGGAGTCGTCACCAGGATGTGGGGCGGGCGCCGGCGCATCCGCTCGCGCTCGGCGGGAGGCGTGTCGCCGGTGCGCACCCATGTGCGGATCTCGACATCCGGCGCCCCGCTCCGCCGGAGTTCTTCCCGAATGCCGGCGAGCGGCGCTTCCAGGTTGCGGTGAATGTCGTTCGACAGGGCCTTGAGCGGCGAGACGTAAACCACCTGGGTCGCGTCGGGCAGGCGCCCTTCGAGCCCCTGGCGGACGAGGTCGTCGATGGCCGCGAGGAACGCGGCGAGCGTCTTGCCCGAGCCGGTCGGCGCGGCGATCAGAGTGTCGCGCCGGGCCTTGATGGCCGGCCAGGCTTCTGCCTGCGCGGGGGTCGGCGCGTCGAAGGTCTGCGCGAACCACGTCGCGACCGCGGGGTGGAACAGCTCCTGGACCTTCGCGTTCGATCGAGGCGCAAGGACATGCGCCCCGACGCCGCGTGGCCGGAGCGGTTCCCTGCCGGTTCGCAAATCCAAAGGTAAAGGTGAGCCAGAGTGCCGCAAACTGCTCTTTCTCTCCGTTATTCGCTCGAGCCGAGGCGTTTCCCTCCCCGCAAGATCAAGGCGCGCCCGCCGACCCCGTTGCTTACTGCCGGCCAACCGCCACATGGCCCCGCCTGATGAAGCTGAAGCAATTGCATATGGTGTCGCGCCCTGCTTTGGTGAAGCGGCGTCAGCCGTGTGAAAGCCATAAGTACCCCTTGGTGATCAAACTCGGGCTTGGGTCACACCGTCTTCCCATCCGTTTCGGAGGAACGAAACCGTCAAGCACAGGAGGCCGCTTTGAGCTGGAACCCATCGCTCGAGCCCGGGTGTCCCGACGCCGTCGGCGTCGACGCCATCGAAACGTTGATCGTGCCGCGGGCGCGCGACATCGGCGATTTCGAGGTCCGCCGCGCGCTGCCCGCGCCGAAACGGCAAATGGTCGGACCGTTCATTTTCTTCGATCAGATGGGGCCGGCCGAGTTCGTCACCGGGCGCGGCGTCGACGTGCGCCCGCATCCCCACATCGGGTTGGCGACCGTCACCTATCTCTTTCGCGGCGAGTTTCAGCATCGCGACAGCCTTGGCACAAATCAGATCATCACTCCCGGAGCTGTCAATTGGATGGTGGCGGGGCGTGGAGTCACGCACTCCGAGCGGACCAGCGCCCGGACGCGCCAGGCCCCGCACAGCCTGTTCGGAATTCAGACCTGGGTCGCGTTGCCGGAGGCCGAGGAGGACGCGGCGCCGAGCTTCGAGCATTATGGCAAAGAGTCTCTGCCGGTCATCGAGAGCGAGGGCGTGAGCCTTCGACTGATTCTCGGCCGGGCCTATGGCGAAGCCGCGCCCGCCAGCGTCTTCTCCGAAACATTCTACGGCGACGCGGCGCTCGAGCCGGGCGCGCGCATGCCTCTGCCCGACGACCACGAGGATCGCGGCCTCTACATCGTGGAAGGTTCGATTTCGGTGGCGGGCCAGGCGTTCGACGCCGGGCGCATGATGGTGTTCCGGCCGAAAGACGGCATCAGCGTCGCGGCCGGTCCGGCGGGCGCGCGGCTCATCAT
This sequence comes from uncultured Alphaproteobacteria bacterium, assembly GCA_963805295.1. GTDB lineage: Bacteria > Pseudomonadota > Alphaproteobacteria > Rhizobiales > Beijerinckiaceae > Roseiarcus. Next base: position 76,829 of record CAWDTW010000100.1, read on the forward strand.
CCTCGGCGGCGCGACGCTCGGGGGTCCCCGCTACATCTGGTGGAATTTTGTTGCGTCGAGTCGCGGAAAGAATCGAAGCCGCCAAGGATCAGTGGCGCCGAGAGCGACTGGGGCCATGGCCTGTTCGATCTTCCGCCCGACGATCGGGACGAGTTCGTTCCCTTGCCGCCCTCTCCCTCGTGAACTCGCGGTCGCGGCTTGCAAAAGCGCGAGGTCGCGCAGCCGCCGAAAGCGGACCGGCCTCAATTCGCCGTTGCGCTTGCGATGGGATCGGGACTGCGCATGGGTTCGGGGCTGACGCGCCGCCACCATGTTCATCCATAACGGCCAGCCCCCCCGGGGGGCCTTGAGGGCTGCCGCTCTCACACCGCCTTTGGCGCTTCGCGGAAGAAAGCGATGACGCATACATATTTGTACTATTGATGTTCGCCGCAGAGGGAAAAATGCAAGTGTCACGATGTAATGCACTGTAATGCACTGTAATGCACTGTAATGCGTAATGCAATGAAGTGTCACCGTAATGTAATGGTAATGGCAGAGACTTGCGACCCCGTTTAGCGTCGCCTCGCAACTCCCAAGCCGGAGGCCGCGCGCGCCCGGACGTCGGAACGGAATCCAAGGCTTCCGGAACGCTTTCCAAATCCGGCGGAACAAAATCCAACTCGGGCGGAACAAAAACCAAATTTTTCGGAACGAATTCCAAATCGAATTCCTTCTGCGAAGCGAGCCTTTTCAAGGGGTTGCGACGAGAACTGCGCGGGTTTCCGCGCCTCGGCCACGCCGTGAGCATGTGCCGCCGCCTCGGCGCCGGAGCCGATCCCTGGTTCACGCCTGCTGTCACGCCTGCCTCGCTTTCCGCCGCTCTCGCGGATTTCTGGAAAGCTGAAGCGTAACATGGCGTTTGGGAACCAGAAAGAAAATGTCGAGTTTTAAGGTTCGTCGAAATCTCGTAAGGTAAACAACGCCCCGAAACGCGACGCCCGCCGGAGCGCGGCGGGCGTCGATAAAGCGGGAGCGTTTGACCCAGGTCGCGGCGGCGGCAATGATGGGCGTCGACCAGCCGAAGGTGTCGGCGCTGCTCAACGGACGGCTCGCGAACTTCTCCAGCGAGCGCCTGATGCGCCTCCTGACCGCGCTCGGCCAGGACGTCGACATCACGGTGAGGGCGAAGCCGCGCGACCGCGCGCGCGGCCGCATCCGCGTTCTCGGCGAAGGACACGCAGGTTCAATCCGTTCGGCGACGCCCACCGCCCCCGATGAGCGCTCCTTCAAATAAGATCGCGCAAGAGGGCTCGCCACTGCGGGTCCAGGGGCGGTTGGTGGCTTGGGCATAACGATCGTCGCGATCGACGAACGCCACGCGGTTCGCGTCCGTCGACCCTGAGCCGATGACGCGCGATCCCTTCGACCGGATGCTCCTCGGAAACGGTGATACATTCACTTTTGTAATATTGGCGATCGACTCCAGAACGATCGCTCGCAACGGGGAAAAATGCACGATCGCGGTAGGGACGCCCATTACTGAGCGCCCCCCGCACAGAACCGGACGGGCCCGATTAAGGCATCCGGCTCCCACCTTGGATATTTGACGGCGAAGCGTACGGCTTGCCGCACGCGGTCCAGCCCGTGGGACGCGCCTTGCCGGCTCGGTGTCCGTGGCGTGCCGGTCTGTTCCGCGTTCTCCTCGGCCCCCGCCCTTGGCTCCACGGGCTCCTCGGCCGGTCGCCCGGCCTCGTTCGTCCGCTTCACAGCTACTATGGCGGAGTCTGACCCCTCGACCCCGTGCGTCATCGGCTTCGGCTCGTCGCCTTCCCGATGCGGACCGCTCAACTCACGCGCGGCCAAGGTCGAGGTCTCCCGGTTTCCATTCGAGGAGCTTACGTACATGCCAGGGTCTTCGACCACGCAGGACCGGAAATGCGCTCGCGATCGCGCGCACCCCCGTTTTGCCTTCCGCTGTGACAACGGCGTCGGCGTCCCGATTGATTCTTTCGCGGCTCAATGGCTGGCCTATACGCACCCCTGCCGACGCTTCGCCCCCGGCCTCACGGCCGACGACGCACGGCTCGGGGCCGATGTGGTTCGCTATTCCTTCATCGCAGTGGACTTGCACCACCTACTCCTCGCCGGCCTCCCGGCGCACTGTCACCGTAATCCCGCCGGCCGACGTTGTGGCCGCCGCCAAGCGCGGCCTGGAGCTGCGGGAAAAGTTTCGCCGCGGCGGAACCTCGGTCGGGGTTCATCGAGCCCAGCAGCTCGCGGAGCGTCGATCGGTTTCGGTGCGCGACATTATCGCGATCAGCGCCTATTTCGCGCGCCACGAGGTCGACAAGGCGTCCAAGAGCCCCGAATGGGGAGACGAAACCAACCCTTCCGCGGCCTATATCGCGTGGCTGCTCTGGGGCGGCGATGCTGGACGCCATTGGGCCGACGGTTTGAAGTCGCGCCTGGAGAAAACCGCGGCGGAGTAACCGCCGGCGTCGCTGTCCCAACAATCCCTGAGCGCCTCGTCCTGACCTTGTCGACTCACGCCTGAGGACGCGCAAACGCGCCGCCGGACACGATCAGGGTCCTGCGGCCTGTGGCGAGAAGGGCGTCGAGGGTCGGCCCATGCAGGAACGCGTCAGTCGTCGTGCGCTTGTTCAGGGGCAGTTCGCCGAGCGCGGCGGCGATCTCCGGAATCACTTCGGGGGTTCCGCCGGCCGGCGCGGTCGTGACGACGACGGGAATGTCGAAGAGTTTTGCAAGCTTGGCTAGCGCCCCGACCGCGCGGCGCAGGCGCTCGAGTTCGATCGTGGCGGCTCGCTCGACGATCACGGCCTGCAGGTCGGCAAACAGGATGACGGCGTCTTCGGGTTGGAGCGGCGCGTAAGCCATCGGCGGGGTCCTTGAGTGGTCGCGGGACGGGCAGTTGGCCTCTTGGACGACAGATTTGTGACAGGCGAACCCGTTCATCCCATGCGCCCCCGCGAGGGCCGACCAGCGCGAGAACAACGTTTTCGGTTGCAAATCCCGAATGTGCGACCTAGCCTTGTTTGAGCGCGTAACGTACGGGAAAACGGGTGTTGGCGTCATGGGTGGCGCATAACCTCGGACCTGACAGACCTCACGCGGGACTTGCGGGCGGCCGTCATGAGCCTGAGAGCAGCGATTTATTACGCGATTTGCGCGCAAAGCGTCGCGATGGCGAGGCGGCAGTTCAGGCTCGACGAAACGCTTGACAGCAATCGAGATCAGAATGGCGCTTCACGCCGCGACGGTTTCGACACGGACGATGAGGCTCGGCGATTCCTCGCCGGCGTGGCGGTCAGGCTGGGCTCGGAAACGCCGCCGATCAAGTTCGCCTGGGCCGGTGTCAGCGATCATCTGAGAACGGACGCTCTATGGATGCTCGTCGAGCGCATTGCCGACGCGTCCGAGTTTGTCGCGCCGAACGAAAAGAGCAAGGAGCCGAACGACAAACCCAAGGGATAGTCGCGCGGTCGCATTGTTGCAGGAGAAGCGCAAATGTCGACTCCACCGTTTCCTTCAAAAGGGGGCTCGACGCTCCAGCCAGAGCGGGAGCGGATTTCGTGGCCGGAGGAACCCAAGTCTCCCGGCGTAGACAACGAGTTGGGCTTGTATAAGCCGTTCGATCCTCGCAAACACTGTAAGATTTGCGGGCGTATGGTGACCAAGCCCGAACAAGCGGCGTGCGAGATTACGAAATGTCCGAAATGAACCGGCACCGCGCCTAGACTTTTGCCCCATGTTCGAGAAGCTGCTCGACAAGCTCGATCTTTGGGTCGGGAAATCGTTCATTGTCACCTCCTTCCTTCCAGCATTGTTGTTCGTCGTCGCCAACATCATCTTGGCCCGCGCGGTCTTCCCGGGCTTCTACAACCCCGTCCAATCGGCCATAACCGGCAGCCTCAGCGGCTTCGTCGATTTTCTGTCGTTCGTCGTCATTGCCTGCGTGGTGATCGCCTATGTGACCGACCCGCTCGCCCGGCAACTGACGCAGGCCCTGAACGGCGACTACTTTCCCGGATTCATCCGCCGCCGGCTCTTGCAGGAGAAGACGGCCGAGTACGACCTGTCGTACGGCGCATACCTCGACGCGAAGAAAAGAGAGAGTGATGTCGGAGATGTCGCGAAGGCCTTCTACGAGGAGCCCGACCGTCCCGGAACCCCGAAGGGCCGGCTGATCGACGCCAAGATTGCGGGCTTGAGCCTCGAACGAAACCTGGCGCCGGAACTGATCGAGGAGGCTGAGCGGATCCTCGAACCGCTCTGGCTGCTTCGGCAACGAGGAGAGGGGATCGAAGCGGAGGCGTTGCGGAAGGCGCTCGACGCCGTCGCCGGCGCGCTTGAAAACAATTGCTCGGACTCGGCGCGGGTTCTTTCGCAGCAGACGTTGGCGACCGCGCTCGCGGTGACCTACGACGATGCGGCCTACGCCAGAGCGGTCGAGATCGCCGACCGGAACCGGCGAGCCGCCGCCCAGTCCAATGCGCTCCAGGCGCTGTACGAGCGGGCGATCGTGCTCGTGACCTACGCCGACCTCGAGGCGCAGTACAGGCCGTCGAACATCCGGGAAGACAACGAACGGCGCTGGCCGAACATGCCGCGCTCGTCCGCCAACTATTTTACGCCGATCAAACCGACGACGTTCGGAAATATCTTCGTCGCCGGGGCGGCGTACGTGGAACGGACGTTCGGATTCGACCTCGACTACATGCTACCGATCCTGCAGAGCGTCCTGGCCAAGGACGACGCGCTTTCAAAGAACTTCGCGAACGTTCAACAGCAGCTGAACTTCTCCATCCGCCTTTACCTTTACGTGTGTCTGTCGATCATCATCTGGCTCGGCCTGGCGACCGCGTTCGCTCAAGAGACCGTCGCTCCGCTTGTCGTCGGAACGATCGAACTCGTGATCGTTCCGATCGGGCTGTCGACGATCCATGCGAGCGCCCGGGCGTTCGTCGAGAGTTTGAGGACCGTATCGATCCTGAAACGATTCGACGTCCTCAGGGCGATCGACATGCCGTTGCCTGGAAGCCCGACCGAGGAAACAGAGACCTGGAAGGCGGTCAGCGATCACCTTCAATGGGGGGCCAAACCCGCGGTTTCGTATCTTCACGGCGACAAGAAATAGCAAATCCCAAGGGGCGGGCAGCGCGATGGGCGGCGGATGGATCAGGTTCTGGGGCTACGTCGCCTACGCCGTGCTGGTGCTCGGCGCACAAGCGTGGGTCTTTCACCGCGCCGACCGGAACTCGACGCTCACGGCCGCCCGTGCGCTCGCCGAAGGCCAGGGGATCGCCGCAAGCGACGTCACGTCCGCCCGGATGCGCGAGGTCGTGGGAAAAGTCGCCCGCAAATCCATCCACGTCGGCCAGGCCCTGTCCTCGGCCGACGTCGCGGCGCCCGTCCCGGTGCCGCACGAGCCTGCGATCGCTCTCGTTGTGGCGGCCGACTGGGCGAGCGCCGACAAGCCGGTCGCGATCGGCGACGCGATCAAGGTGTGCCTCGGCAAGGAGCTCATCGCGGATGGGAAAGCCGCGACCTCCGTCTGCGACGAAGCCGGTTGCGTCGTCACGGTCCTGGTTCTCGCCGCGCCCGCCGCGCTCGCCGGCGCGGATTCCGTCAAGCGCCTGCGGGCGGTGAAGGGCGATGCGAAGGGGTGTCCGTACGCGCCTTCCGGCTGAGGGGGTCGGTTTCGGAGCCAGCGAGCCCTCTTCGGCCGACGCCCTCGTCCTCAGTACCGATACGTTTCCGGCTTGAACGGTCCGCTCTGTGACAGGCCGAGGTAGGTCGCCTGCTCGGAAGTCATCCTGGTGAGCTTCGCCCCGACCTTGGCGAGGTGGAGCGAGGCGACCTTCTCGTCGAGGTGTTTCGGCAGCGTGTAGACCTGCTTCTCATACTTACCGGGCTTGGTGAAGAGCTCGATCTGGGCGAGCGTCTGGTTGGTGAACGAGGCCGACATCACGAACGACGGGTGCCCGGTCGCGTTGCCGAGATTGACGAGGCGGCCCTCGGAAAGAAGGATGATCTTCTTGCCGTCGGGGAACTCGATCTCGTCGACCTGCGGCTTGACGTTGTTCCACTTCAAGTTGCGCAACGCCGCGACCTGGATCTCCAAGTCGAAGTGGCCGATGTTGCAGACGATCGCCCGGTCATGCATCTTGCGCATGTGGTCGAGGGTGATGACGTCGACGTTGCCGGTGGCGGTGACGAAAATATCGGCGCGCGGGGCGGCCTCCTCCATCGTCACGACCTCGTAGCCCTCCATCGCCGCCTGCAGCGCGCAGATCGGGTCGATCTCGGACACCATGACGCGGCAGCCGGCGTTGCGTAAGGATGCGGCCGAGCCTTTGCCGACGTCGCCGAAGCCCGCGACCATCGCCACCTTGCCGGCCATCATCACGTCGGTGCCGCGGCGGATGCCGTCGACCAGCGACTCGCGGCAGCCGTAGAGGTTGTCGAATTTCGACTTGGTGACGCTGTCGTTGACGTTGATCGCCGGCCACAGGAGCTTGCCTTCCTTGGCCATCACGTAGAGACGGTGCACGCCCGTCGTCGTCTCCTCGGTGACGCCGCGGATCGAGGCGGCGTTGCGGCCATACCAGCCCGGATTGCTCTTCAGGCGCGCCTTGATCGTGGCGTAGAGCACCTCCTCTTCCTCGTTCGTCGCCGCATCGAGGATCTTCGCATCCCCCTCCTCGGCGCGAAGCCCGAGGTGGACGAGCAGCGTCGCGTCGCCGCCGTCGTCGAGGATCAGGTTGGGCGAACCGCCGTCGGCCCACTCGAAAATGCGGTGGGTGTAGTCCCAGTAGTCCTTGAGGCTCTCGCCCTTGACGGCGAACACCGGCGTGCACGACGCGGCGATGGCGGCGGCGGCGTGGTCCTGGGTCGAATAGATGTTGCACGAGGCCCAACGCACGTCGGCCCCCAAAGCCTTCAGCGTCTCGATCAGGACCGCGGTCTGGATCGTCATGTGGAGCGAGCCGGCGATGCGCGCGCCCTTGAGCGGCTGGGCGGCGGCGTATTCCGCGCGCGTCGCCATCAGGCCCGGCATTTCGGTCTCGGCGATGGCGATTTCCTTACGTCCGAAGGCGGCGAGGCCGATATCGGCGACGGCGTAGTCGGCGGCTTTGGTCATAGGCGTCGAATTCCCGGTTGGCTTCGGCGCTCCCTTAGCAGCCGGGCCGACGTCGCGCAATCAACATATAAGCAATTCTTTATATCGCTCTTCCAGCGCGCCTTCTGGACGCGTGTCGTTGACCGCGTCAGCCGCGCTCAGAGCCTGACCCAAAAGCCTGTGCCCTCGTCCTGAGGCGCCGCGCAGCGGCCTCGAAGGACGCTCCAGAGGGCGCTGTTAAACGCCTCCTGAAGCATCCTTCGAGGCCTTTTGCGTACCGCAAAAGGCGCCTCAGGATGAGGCGCTGCTTTTGAAACAGGCTCTCCGCGAGCGCGGCTATACCTTTGTTCAAATCGATGGAAGATTTCGCCTTTGCTATAAAGGAGCGGTCATGCAAAAATCGAGCCGCGGTCTTCCAAGACGGAGAGCGGCCGTGACCGGCTGACAGGGGTTCGATGGCGCTTTCGGCGAAATTGATGATGCGGCAGGGTCAGACGATGGTTCTGACGCCGCAGCTGCTTCAGGCGATCAAGCTGTTGCAGATGCCCAACGTCGAATTGAGCGCATTCATCGAGGCCGAACTGACGAGCAATCCGCTGCTGGAGCGCGCGGAGGAGCGCGAGGGCGGCGACGGTCCGGATCGGGCCGAGGGCGAACCGGACGCGCCCTCGGGCGACGCGCCTGCGGAACCAGGCGACTGGGCGTCGGAGGCGCTCGAGACCGATGCTGGCGCGCTCGCCGCCAATCTCGGCACCGAAGTGGAGAACGCGTTCGATTCCGATCGCGCTTCGCCGGCCGGGGCGGCTCCGCCCTCCGACGGCCTGTCGGCGACTTCATGGACGGGAATGGCGGGCGGAGGCTCGGATTCCGGCGAAGCGCCGGACCTCGAAGCCTATGTCGCCGAGACCCTGTCCCTGCATGCGCACCTGGAGCGCCAGGCTGGCGTGCTCCTCGTCGATCCGGCCGAGCGGATGATCGGCGCCGCGCTGATCGACGGCCTCGACGATTCGGGCTATTTCGTCGGCTCGCTGGAGGCGGTCGCGGAACGGCTCGGCACGACAGTCGAGGCCGTCGAAAGGACGCTCATTCTCATGCAGACGCTGGAGCCGACGGGCGTCTTCGCGCGCAGCCTCGCCGAGTGCCTGACGCTGCAACTGCGCGAACGCGATCGGTTCGATCCGGCCATGCAGGCCCTGATCGAGAACCTGCCGGGGCTGGCGCGGCGGGATTTCCCGCTGCTGCGCCGGGTCTGCGGCGTCGACGACGAGGATCTCGTCGACATGATCGCCGAAGTCAGGCGGCTCGAACCGAAACCGGGACGAGCATTCGGCGATCCGCCCGCCGCGCCGGCAATTCCCGACGTGTACGTCACCGCGGCGCCCGACCGGAGCTGGCGCGTCGAGCTCAACGGCCAGGCGCTGCCGCGCGTGCTCGTCAACGAAACCTTTGCGGTCGCGATCCGGCGCGGCGCGCGGCGGGAAGAGGACAAGCAATATGTCTCGGCCCAGCTCCAGTCGGCGAGTTGGCTGACGAAAAGCCTCGAACAGCGGGCGCGCACCATCCTCAATGTGGCGAGCGAGATCGTACGGCGGCAGGATTCCTTCCTGGTCCAAGGCGTGTCCGGGCTGAAGCCGCTCAACTTGAAGATGGTCGGGCAGGCGATCGGAGTGCACGAGTCGACGGTCTCGCGCGCCACCGCACACAAGTTCATCCAGACGCCTCGCGGTCTGTTTGAAATGAAATATTTCTTCACCGCAGCCATCGCCTCGGCCGATTCGGGCGAGGCCCACTCGGCCGAGGCCGTCCGCCAGCGCATCCGCCAGATGATCGACGAGGAGGATCCGGAAGAGGTTCTTTCCGACGACGGCATCGTCGAGCGCCTGCGCAAAGCCGGCGTCGTCGTCGCGCGGCGCACCGTCGCCAAATATCGCGACAGCCTCAAGATCCCGTCTTCCGTGGAAAGGCGTAAGCTGAAGATGTCGCCCGTCCGCGCCTCGCGCGTGCGCGGCGACTTCCTGGCGGTCGAAGTCTGAATTTGGATTCTCGTGTTGGAACAAAGATTTGCCACGACGATTGACATGGCCGCGACAGGCTCCTAACGCTACCCGTGAACTGGCCGCTCGGGATCGTCCTTGGCGAAGCAGGATGGGCAGGCGGGAGCGCGCCGGACGCGGCGCATGAACGAGCGGCGGCGAACCAACGTCCTGCTCGCCTTAAACATAAGGCCAATAATCGATGACTTTGAGAGTATCCGGAAAGAACCTCGACATCGGGGAATCTTTGCGTCAGCATGTTTCGGAAAAAGTCGAGGCGATGATCGGCCATTACTTCAACGGAACGGTCAGCGGTCACGTCGTGATCACGCGCGAAGGTTCGGGCTATCGCTCGGACTGCACGCTGCGGCTGAGCTCCGGCGTCTCGCTGCACGCGGACGGGCGCGCGCATGAACCCTATCCCTGTTTCGAACAGGCCGCCAACAAGATCGAAGCGCGCCTGCGGCGCTACAAGCAGCGCCTCAAAGGCCACGCAGCGGCCGGCAACGGTCAGGGCAGGGTCGCCAACTACACGGTGGAGGCGCCGCGCCATGAAGAGGAAGAACCCGCCGAAGGATTCAATCCTGTGGTCGTAGCGGAGGGAACGGAGGCGTTGAAATCCCTTTCCGTCGCTTCGGCGGTGGCCGAACTCGATCTGACTGGCGCTCCGGTCGTCGTTTTCGAGCACGCCGGCAGCGGACGGGTGAATATCGTCTATCGGCGCAGAGACGGCGCGATCGGGTGGCTCGATCCGCACTGAAAGCGGGCGACGGGGGCGTGGACGGCTGCCGAACATTCGGGACGGAAATGTCGCTTTCCCAACTCATCAAGCCGGACGCCGTTCTCGCAGCCCTGCGGGTCAACGGCAAGAAGCAGGCTCTCCAGGAAGTGAGCGAGCGTGCTGCGCTCGTTTCCGGCTTGCCGGCGCGCGAGATCTTCGACGCGTTGCTGCAGCGCGAAAGGCTCGGGTCGACCGGCGTCGGAGACGGCGTCGCCATTCCGCACGGCAAGCTGGCCAAATGCCAGCAGATTTTCGGGGTCTTCGCCCGCCTCGAGCGGGCGATCGATTTCGATGCGCCGGACGGGTTGCCGGTCGATCTCATCTTCATGCTGATCGCGCCCGAGTCGGCCGGCGCGGACCATCTCAAGGCGCTGGCGATGAGCGCGCGCCTTCTCCGCAACGCGGCGGTCGCCGCCCAGTTGCGCGCGACCCGGGATCCGACGGCGCTCTATGCGCTGCTCACCATGGCGCCGACGTCGAATGCGGCCTGACCAAGCGGAGATCGAGACCGTGAAAGCGCGCGTCACCGTCACGTTGAAGTCCGGAGTGCTCGATCCGCAGGGCAAAGCGATCGAGGGCGCGCTGCGATCGCTGTCCATCGACGGCGTCAGGGCCGTTCGCCAGGGCAAGATCTTCGACATCGAGATGGACGGCGAGGACCGCGACCGGGCGCAGAAGACGCTGAGCGAGGCCTGCGAGCGGCTGCTCGCCAACACGATCGTCGAGAATTACGCGATCGAGATCAACTGACGCCGATGAAGGCCGCACTCGTTCTCTTTCCTGGATCCAATCGCGAGCAGGACGCCGCGCGCGCCCTGCGCCAGGTTGCCGGCTGCGCCCCCGCGATCCTCTGGCACGCCGACCATGACCTGCCTCAGGGGACGGACCTCGTCGTCCTCCCGGGCGGCTTCTCCTACGGCGACTACCTGCGCTGCGGCGCGATCGCGGCCCGTTCGCCGATCATGCAGGCGGTGCGCAAGCCACGCCGCGCGCGGCGGGCTGGTGCTCGGCATCTGCAACGGCTTTCAGATCCTCTGCGAAGCGGGCCTGCTGCCGGGCGTGCTGATGCGCAACGCCGACCGCCGATTCATCTGCAAAATGCAGCATCTGCGGGTCGAGAACGCCGCGACCCGCTTCACCCGCGGCTACGCGCCGGGCCAAGTGGTCAAATTCGCCATCGCCCATGGCGAGGGCAATTTCGAAGCCGACGACGAAACGGTCAGAGCGATCGAAGGCGGCGGACGGGTGGCGTTCCGCTACTGCGACGCGCAGGGCCGTGTCGACGAAGCCTCGAACCCGAACGGCTCTGAGAACAACATTGCTGGGGTGTTCAACGAGCGGTTCAACGTGCTCGGCCTGATGCCGCATCCGGAAAACCTCATCGACCCGCTGGTCGGCGGCGTGGACGGCCGCCCCCTGTTCGAGTCTCTGGCGGCCTGAAAGCCGAGTTTTCAACAAGAAGTCATTAAGATTGCAAAAAAATTCGCGGAAGACGCGCCCTTGTCATAGTACGGGAACGGAACTTCGGCATTATCTGTCGAATTCAAGGATAATGCCGAACCATGACTGATTCGCTCGACAGGCTCTTTGCCGCAGTGCTGGAAGCGCGCGATCGGAGTCCCTCGGTTTCACGCACCTCGAAGCTGTTTCGCGACGGCGTGCAGAAGATGGCCAAGAAACTGGTCGAGGAGGCGATCGAGGTCGGCCTCGACGCGGTGCAGATGAACCGCGAGTCGGTCATCCTGGAGAGCGCCGACATGCTCTACCATCTCGCCGTCATCTGGGTCGAGAGCGGCGTGACGCCCGGTGAGGTGATGGGCGAGATCGATCGGCGCGAGCGGCTGTACGGAATCGCGGAAAAGCTCCCCAAGCAGGCCGGCGCGGCGCAGATCCGGCGGATGATGCCGTTCGCCACGCGCCGCAAGGCCGTCTCCTGATCTCGCCAGGAACTGACGGGCCGCGCCGGCCGGAATCGCCTGGGCGCAGGCGAGCCCGATTCCCCTGGAGCCGCCGGCGACGAGAACGACCTTGCCCTTCAGGCCAAGCTCCCTGGCAATCGCCTGGCGCAACTATCCCAAGTGCTTCTTGAAGAACGCTGTCGCGCGTCCCCAGGCGAGTTCCGCGGCGTGGCGGTCATGGACGGCCATACGCTGCTCGTTGACGAAGGCGTGGCCGGCGTCATAGCGGAAGAACTCGAAGTCCTTTCCGGCTGCCCTCAGGCCGTGCTCGAAGCCGTCGACGATCTTGGGCGCAACCCAGTCGTCGCTGTTGGCGAAATGGCCTTGCAGCGGAACTTTGACGTCCGCCGGCCTGACGGCCTCTTCGGGCGGAAGGCCGTAAAAAGTGACAGCGGCCGCAAGCTCAGGGATTCGGGCGGCGCCAATGACCGCCACCGCCCCGCCCATGCAGAAGCCGGTGAGGCCGACCTTCGCGCCGTTCCGCTTCAGATACTGGACGGCGCCGCGCACGGTCTCTTCGGTTGCGTCGATGAAATTCAGCGACGACATTTCTTTCGCGGCCGCCTCGGAGTCGTGATAGGGCACGACCACGCCCTTGAAGAGATCGGGCGCCAGGGCGTCGAAGCCCGCGAGCGCGAAGCGGTCGCACATCGCCTTGATCTGCTCCGAGAGGCCCCACCATTCCTGGATGACGACGAGGCCCGGAGCGTCGCCGCGCGCCGCGTTCGACAGATAGCCTTCGGCGTCGCCGCCGTCGGGTCGTTTGAAGGTGATTTCCGCGCCCATTCGCTCCTCCCCCCGATGCGGTACAACACGAGTTCGCCCAAATTGCGGTCGCATGCCCCGGCCTTCAGGCTCGCGGGTCAGCCGAGCTTCGATCCGTTGGTCATCAGCACGATCGAATAGAGCGACGTCGTGCCGCAGATGAACAACCGGTTCAGCTTGGCCCCGCCGAAGGTCACGTTGGCGACGAACTCGGGAATGAGGATCTTGCCGATCTGCGTTCCGTCAGGCTCGTAGCAGTGAACACCTTCGTCCGTGCTCGTCCAGATGCGCCCCGCCCGGTCGACGCGAAAGCCGTCGAACGGGCCCGCGGTCGGCTCGGCGAAGATTCCGCCGCCCTTGAGGCTCTTGCCGTCCTCAGACACGGTGAACCGCCGGATGTGCTGCGGCCCGTTCTCCTGGCGGTTCGCGCCGGTGTCGGCGACATAGAGGAGCCTCTCGTCGGGCGAAAACGCCAGGCCGTTCGGGCGAACCATGTCGTCGATCACGCGCTCGACTTCGCCGCTCTTCGGATCGACGCGATAGACGTGGCAGCCGTCGATCTCCGGCGCCGCCGGCTCGCCCTCGTTGTCGGCGTCGATGCCGTAGGAGGGATCGGTAAACCAGATCGAGTTCGTCCGATTTGACCACGACGTCGTTGGGCGAATTGAGCCGCTTGCCCTTCCACTTGTCGGCGAGAACGGCGATCGAACCGTCGAATTCCGTGCGGCTCACCCGCCGCGTCAGGTGTTCGCAGGTGACGAGCCGCCCCTGATTGTCGACCGTGTTTCCGTTCGAATTGTTGGAGGGCTCGCGAAACACCGAGACCTCGCCCGACGGTTCGATGTAGCGCAGCATGCGGTTGTTGGGGATGTCGGACCAGACGAGATAGCGCCCCGCGGCGAACCACGCCGGGCCCTCCGACCAGCGCGCGCCGGTCCACAGCCGCTCGACCCGCACATAGCTGGCGAACAGCGACTTGAAGCGCGGATCGAGGACGACGACGTCCGTCCCTTCGACTTGGCCGAAATGCATCGCCTTCGCCTCCCTCGTCTTCTCACCTTTGAGCCGAGCGTGGCGCAGTTGGCGCGCGACTGCAAGACTGCGCGGGCGCGAATGCAGCGGCGGGTTGGTGAATCGCGGCATCGGGGTCGGCGTCGGCGAGGCCGGGCGTCCGGACCGACGCCCCCTGGACCGTCCCATAGGGCGTCCACCAGAGGTGAGGATGAAGCGGCGGCCGAATTCCTCCCCCACGAAGCGTAAGCGAAGTCGGGGAGGGGGACCACGCCAACGGGTCGGCGAGAAGCGCCGCCCGATGACAAGCTCCGCGTGGCGGAGGGGGTACGCCCCTTAGTGGCGTGAACAGCACAAAAGCTTGCGGCGCGGGCCTTCATCCTCCACATTGAGGCTCATGCACAACTCGCCGCAGCGCTCGCGACTGGTCGCCGTCCTCGGGCCGACCAACACCGGCAAGACCCATCTCGCGGTCGAGCGCATGTTGGCCCATTCCTCGGGCATGATCGGCCTGCCGCTGAGGCTTTTGGCGCGCGAAATCTACGACCGGGTGGTCAAGGCGAGGGGCGCCGGCCGCGTCGCGCTCATCACCGGCGAAGAGAAGATCGTCCCCGCCAATCCGCAATATTTCGTCTGCACGGTCGAGGCGATGCCGCTCGACCGGAAGGTCGAATTCCTGGCGGTTGACGAAATCCAGCTCTGCGCCGACCCCGAGCGGGGCCATGTCTTCACCCATCGCCTGCTGCATGCGCGCGGCGCGTCGGAGACGATGCTGATGGGCGCGGCGACGGTTGCTCCGCTCGTCCGCCGCCTCTGCCCCGACGCCGAAATCCAGTTCCGCGAGCGTCTCTCGACGTTGAGCTACGACGGCCCGAAGAAGCTGACCCGCCTGCCGCGGCGCAGCGCAGTGGTCGCCTTCTCCGCCGACGCGGTCTACGCCATCGCCGAACTCATCCGCCGCCATCGCGGCGGCGCGGCGGTGGTGATGGGCTCGCTCTCGCCCCGCACCCGCAACGCCCAGGTCGAGCTCTTCCAGTCCGGCGAGGTCGATTTCCTGGTCGCGACCGACGCCATCGGCATGGGCCTCAACATGGACGTCGACCATGTCGCCTTCGCGGGCCTTCGCAAGTTCGACGGACGGCGCGCGCGCGGCCTCTTTTCCCAGGAGATCGGCCAGATCGCCGGTCGCGCGGGCCGCTTCCGCAGGGACGGCCAATTCGGCGTCACCGGCGATGCGCCCGATCTCGACCCCGACGTCGTCGGGTCGGTCGAGGGCCATGTGTTTCCGCCGGTCCTGGCCGCCGAGTGGCGCAACGCGCGGCTCGATTTTTCGTCCCTGCAGGGGCTCATGCGCTCGCTCGCGGCCCCGCCTCCGGCGCCGGGGCTGCGGCTCTCCGAGGAAGCCCAAGACGAGACGACGCTGCGCCAGCTCTCCGCCGACGAGACCGTCATCCGGCGCTCGCGCGACCGCGCCAACCTGCGGAGGCTGTGGGAGGCCTGCCAGACGCCCGACTTCCGCAAGACGACGCAGGACGAGCACGCACGCCTCATCGGCGGCCTCTTCGCGCATCTGACCCAGGGAAACCGGCGCGTCCCGGAAGACTGGATGCAGGGCCAGTTCTCTGCCCTCGACCGCGCCGACGGCGACATCGACGCGCTCTCGATGCGCCTCGCGCGCGTGCGCACGCTCGCCTACATCGCCAACCGCGCCGACTGGCTCGCCGATCCGCTCGCCTGGCAGGGCCGCGCGCGCGAACTCGAGGACCGGCTCTCCGACACTTTGCATCAATCGCTGATGCAGCGCTTCGTCGACCGGCGCACCAGCACGCTTTTGCGCTCGCTGCATCGGCACGCCGGGCCGATCCTCGGCGGCATCGGCGCGGACGGCGCGGTGATCGTCGAGGGCCATGTCGTCGGAAAACTGTCGGGCGTCCATTTCGAGCCCGAGCGCGGCGCCTCGGAGCTGGAGAACCGGGCCTTGCGCGGCGCCGTCGAGCGGGCGGTCGCCCCCGAAATCGCGCGACGGCTGGGCGAACTCGCGAGCGAAGGCGACGAGGCATTCGCGCTGAAAGGCGGCGGCCTCGTCGAATGGCGCGGGATCGCGGCCGGCGAGATCATCGGCGGGGGCCCGTTCAAGCCCCGCGTGCGGCTCCTCAGCGATTTCGGCGCGGAGCCTCAGCGCGAACGCGCCGCCCGCCGGCTCGAGGCTTTCGTCGCCGGCGAAGCGAGCCGGCGCCTCGCGGCGCTGAAGCGCCTGACCGAGGCCATCGCCGACGGCAGGCTCCGGGGCCTCGCCCGCGGCGTCGCCTATCAGCTGGTCGAGCAATCCGGGATCCTCGACCGCGCGTCGGGCGGACGAGCATATCCGCGCGCTGAGCCAAAACGAGCGGCGGGTGCTGAAGAGTTTCGGCGTCCGCTTCGGCGCCTTTTCGCTGTACCTGCCCGCCCTGTTGGCGCCCGAGGCGCAGGCGATCGGCGCGGTGTTCGCCGAACTCGCGGCGCCCCGCTGGCGCCCCGCCGCCGAAGGCCTCGGCGTCCTGCCGCATCCCCCTCCGCCGCCCGAGGCGTTGAGCCTCAGGGGCTTACGCGCCGTCGCCGGCATGGCCGCGCCCGTGCTCGCGCTCGAGCGGCTCGACGCGCTTGCGCGCGCGGCGCCCGAACGCGCAGGCGCCGTCGAACTGACCCCTGCCCTGCTCGCGGCGCTCGGCTGGACGCCGGGCGAGGCCGAACAAATTCTTCGCGCGCTCGGCTTCGTCCGCGTCCGCAAGGGCGATCCGACCGAGGCGAGCCTCTGGCGGCGCCGCGCGATGGCGCCGCGGCCCCCGGCCGCGGCGCCCGCGCCGGCCGCCGCCGTCGCGGCCGAGCCGCGCGCGAGACCGCCCTCGGCTTCCGCCCGCCGGACGCGACGCCGCCGGGTGCGCCGCCGCCCCGCCGCGGCGGGGACCACGAGTTGAGCGAAGAGGCCGAATCCTGCCGCGTCGACGTCTGGCTGTGGCGGGCGCGGTTCTTCAAGACGCGAAGCCTCGCCGCGCGGATCGTCGAAGACGGCGGGGTGCGCCTCATGCGCGGGAGCGCGCGCACGCCGCTCGACAAGCCGAGCCGCTCGGTGCGCTGCGGCGACGTGCTCACCTTCGCCCAAGGGCCGCGCTGGCTCGCGGTCAAGGTCGAGGCGCTCGGCGTCCGCCGCGGCCCCGCGCCCGAGGCGCGGACGCTCTATAGCCTCATGGACGAGAAGGGCGGTGGTGGGTGACCCTTCGCCCGTTCACGGGAGAAGGTGGCCCGAAGGGCCGGATGAGGGCCGGCACGGCCGCGGTCGAGATTGTAGACGCGGGGTCGATGACCGTGTCGGGCGCGCTCAGCGAGCGCGCCTACAATTGCCGCCAACGGCCAATGTTCAATTTTCGTCTGAGGCGCTATAGTGGTTTCGTGGCGCTCAAGCGGGAGGCCCAGATGAGCAATGTTTCGAGCTCCGGCGGCGGCGGTGAGCGCAGGGGCGGCGGCGACAGCAGCGTCAATATTTCGGGCGTGATCGGCACTGTCGAAGGCGACATCGTCGGCGGCGACAAGATCGTCCAGACCTATAGCCCGATCGCTCTCGAGATGGCGTTTCGGCCTCTGGACGATGCGCTTAAAGGAGCGCCCTCCGACGCGGCGGCGAAACTTGCGGCGCTCAAGACGGAAGCGGCGAAGGGGACAAACGCCAACGACGGCGTCGTCGCCACACTCGTCAACGGACTGGTCGGGCTCGTGCCCGCCGCGGCGAGCGCGGTCGTCAGCGCGTTCGGGACTCCGATCCTCGCAGGGATCGCGGGGCCGGTGACGAAAATCGTGCTCGATAAGCTGCAGGGCAAATAGCAGCGGGGGCGGCGCATGGTTCCGTCGTCGGATAGGGAGACGAGCGGCGTCTCCGTATCGGGCGTCATCGGCGTCGTCCACGGCGACATCGTCGGCGGGAATAAGTATGGCCTGTCTGAGGACGGCGTACGCCAGCTCCTGCGCGAGGAACTTGCGCGTGACCGCGGCCTCGACCCGGAGTTGCTGCGGCCGATCTTCGACAATCTCGGCGAACTGGGTCTTTCGCGCGACCAGTTGCTCGCCAAGGCCGAACAGGGCATCGCGGCGTTGCTCCAGCGCGCGCGCACGGCCGTCGCCCCGACCAACGACGGCGCCGACATCGACGCGGCGATCCAAGCCGCGCGCGACAAGCTGCGCGTCGTCGACACGCGCGCGGCGCGAAATATCCTCGCGACGAAGATCGCCGAGGAGGAGGACGAGCGCCGCCGCCGGCTGATCCCCCTGCTTGCGGAGCAGGCGGCGATCGAGCGCGCGTCTTTCGACTACCCGGCCGCGCAAGGCGACCTTGCGGCGTCTGCTGGAGATCGACCCCGACCGCGTCTGGTCATGGATCGAACTCGGCGACATTTGCGTGACGACCGGTGCGCTCGACCCGGCGATGCAGGCCTTTCGCGGCGCCCTCGCGGCGGCGGAACGGCTCTCGGCCGCCGCCCCGCATGACCTCGGCAGCCGGCGCGACCTCTCGGTCTCGTACAACAGGGTCGGCGACGTGCTGGTCGCGCAGGGCGACCTCAACGGGGCGCTCAAATCGTTTCGCGACGGTCTGGCGATCCGCGAGGAACTGTCGCGCGCCGACCCCGGCAACGCGGGCTGGCGGCGCGACGTCTCGGTCTCGTACAACAAGGTCGGCGACGTGCTGGTCGCGCAGGGCGACCTCAACGGGGCGCTCAAATCGTTTCGCGACGGCCTGGCGATCCGCGAGGAACTGTCGCGCGCGGACCCCGGCAACGCGGGCTGGCGGCGCGACGTCTCGGTCTCGTACAAGAAAGTCGGCGACGTGCTGGTCGCGCAGGGCGACCTCAACGGGGCGCTGAAATCGTTTCGCGACGGCCTGGCGATCCGCGAGGAGCTGTCGCGCGCCGACCCCGGCAACGCGGGCTGGCGGCGCGACCTCTCGGTCTCGTACAACAAGGTGGGCGACGTGCTGGTCGCGCAGGGCGACCTCAACGGGGCGCTCAAAGCCTTCCGCGACTCTCAGGCGATCTGTGAAGAGCTGTCGCGCGCCGACCCCGGCAACGCGGGCTGGCGGCGCGACCTCTCCGTCTCGTACGAGAAGGTCGGCAACGTGCTGGTCGCGCAGGGCGACCTCAACGGGGCGCTGAAATCGTTTCGCGACGGTCTGGCGATCGCGGAAGAATTGTCGCGCGCGGACCCCGGCAACGCGGGCTGGCGGCGCGACGTCTCGGTCTCGTACAAGAAAGTCGGCGACGTGCTGGTCGCGCAGGGCGACCTCAACGGGGCGCTGAAATCGTTTCGCGACGGTCTGGCGATCCGCGAGGGGCTGTCGCGCGCCGACCCCGGCAACGCGGGCTGGCGGCGCGACGTCTCGGTCTCGCACAACAAGGTCGGCGACGTGCTGGTCGCGCAGGGCGACCTCAACGGGGCGCTCAAATCGTTTCGCGACGGTCTGGCGATCCTCGAGGAGTTGTCGCGCGCCGACCCCGGCAACGCGGGCTGGCGGCGCGACCTATCGGTCTCGTACAACAGTGTCGGCGACGTGCTGGTCGCGCAGGGCGACCTGCCCGGGGCGCTGAAATCGTTTCGCGACGGCCTGGCGATCCGCGAGGGGCTGTCGCGCGCCGACCCCGGCAACGCGGGCTGGCGGCGCGACGTCGTCGTGTCCCACGCCAAGATCGCGACAGCCCTCAAGGCGAGCGGCGATCCGGCCGGCGCCGGCGAGGCGTTGCGCGCGGGACGCGAAATCCTCGCGCCGCTGGTCGAGCGCCATCCCGACTGGGCGCAATGGAAGCGGAACCTGGCCTGGTTCGACGCGGAGTTGGCTGCGCTCGACGAGCGAGGCGACGCCCAGGCGACCTGACCGGTAGCCCGCACCGTATCAGGAAATGGCGCTGGAGGGCGTCAGAACGCTTTCCGACCGAACCGATCCGTCATCGCGAGGAGCGAAACGACGCGGCGGACCACAGCCGCCGCCGCAACCCTACGATCCCCTGGATTGCTTCCCCCTCGCTACGCTCGGGGTCGTAATGACGCCTTTGCTTGGGTCAGAACGAGCTCCGCACTAAAACCCGACCGCCAGCGTCCCCCGCTGCCGCAGATCGGACGCCCCCGTCAGCAGGCCGTCGGGCGAGCGGAGAATCGAGTTGGCCGAGCCCATCGCCTCGCGCACCACGACTTTGTGGCCGATCGCCTCGAGGAGCCGGATCGTGTCTTCCGATATGCCGCGCTCGATGCGCAATTCATCGGGCCAGAGCTGGTCGTGGGCGCGCGGCGCGTTTTCCGCCTCGGCGACGTTGAGCCCGTGGTCGATCACGTTGACGATGATCTGCAGGACGGTGGTGATGATGCGCGAGCCGCCGGGACTTCCCGTGACGAGTTCGACCTTTCCGTCCTTGAAGACGAGCGTCGGGCTCATCGACGAGAGGGGCCGCTTCGACGGCCCCGGCGCGTTGGCCTCGCCGCCCATCAATCCATAGGCGTTGGGAGCGCCGGGCTTGGCGGCGAAATCGTCGAGCTCGTTGTTGAGCAGGACGCCTGTGCCGTCGGCGACGAGGCCCGAGCCGTAGGAGACGTTCAGCGTGTAGGTGTTGGCGACGGCGTTGCCCTCGCCGTCGACGATGGAAAAGTGCGTCGTCTGGTCGCTCTCATAGCGCTGCGGCTCGCCGGGGCGAATCTCCCCGGCGGGGCGGGCATGGTCCGGCGAGATGAGCGCGCGCAGCTTCTCGGCATAGGCCTTCGAGACGAGGCCCGCGAGCGGAAGCGTCACGAAATCGGGATCGCCGAGCCAGGCCTCGCGGTCGGCGTAGGCGAGCTTTTCCGCCTCCGCCATCTCGTGCAGCGACGCGGCCGAGTTGAGGCCCTGCTCGCTCAGGGGATAGCCTTCGAGAATGTTGAGGATCTCGATGATGAGCGCGCCCCCCGACGAGGGCGGCGGCATCGAGGCGATCGTGTGGCCGCGATAGGCGCCGCTGACCGGCTCGCGCTCGACGGCGCGGTAACGGGCGAGATCGTCCATCGTCATGCGCCCGCCCGCCGCCTGGACCGCGTCGACGATCTTCTGCGCGACCGGCCCGGCGTAGAAGCCCGCCGCGCCTTGCGTTCCGATCGTCTCGAGCGTCGCGGCGAGGTCGTCGAGAGCGATGTGGTCGCCGAGTTGCGGAACGGTTCCGTCGGGTTTCAGATAGATGCGCGCCGACGAGGGGTGTTTGGCGAGCACCGGCGCGGCGGCGGGCAGCGAATCGGCGAGATCGTCGTCGACGGTCAGGCCCTCGCGGGCGAGCGCGATCGACGGCGCGACGAGGTCGGCGAAAGTGAATTGGCCGGAGCCGTATTTGCGCCAGGCGAGCTCCAGGCCCGCGACCGTTCCGGGAACGCCGACGGCGAGGCCGGACCAGCGCGACTTGAACGGATCGGCCTCGCCGTTGGCGTCGAGAAAGACGTCCTTGGTCGTCGCGCCGGGCGCGGTCTCGCGATAGTCGATGGCGACGGTCTTGCCGAGGTCGGCGCGATGGATCAGCATGAAGCCGCCCCCGCCGATGTTGCCGGCGCGCGGCAGCGTCACAGCGAGCGCGAAGCCGACCGCCACCGCCGCGTCGACCGCGTTGCCCCCGAGCCGCAGCACGTCGAGACCGACCCGCGACGCCGCCGCTTCCTGGGTGACGACCATGCCGTGCCTGGCGACGACGGGGAGGGCTGTGGCAAACTCGGAGACGATGGGAGCGGGATCGGCGAGGGCGGCGGCAGGCGCGAGCAAGGCGACAAAGGCAAGGGCGGCGGCGCGGATGCGGTTCAGCAAACTGTGCTCCTCCGGCAATCGTCATCGCGAGTACGGACTGCCCTTTGGGGCGATCCCCGTGAATGAAACGTATGTAATTCGCGCGCGTCCGCGTCTTCGTGCCCCTTCGTGTGCTTTGTGGTCGATCGATTCCCCGCAAAGGACACGAAGGGACTCGAAGGTGCGTCTTGATCGCTACGCCTTTAGCTCTACCCGATTTCCATGACGGCGCCTTGCGCAAGGCGCGGGGCGAGCTTGTGCATGTCGGACGGCGAAATCGCGACGCAGCCGGCGGTGGGGGTCAGGCCCGGCCGCGCGCAATGGAAGAAGATTGCGCTGCCGCGTCCCTTCGCGCGGCGGGAGAAATTCTGGTCGAGCACGAAAACAAGATCATAGAGATGATCGTCGCGCCACATCTCATCTGTGCAGTCCGCGGCCGGCAGGGGCGCCGGACGGTTGTAGCGCGGGCTCGAAGGGTCCTCGCACCAGCCCTGGTCGCGTCGCATGGCCCTCAGCGGGACGCCTGCGGCGGGCGGGCGCCGACGGTCGGGTCGATAGTAGCCCCACAGCAGCCTGAACCGTCCCGCCGGCGTCCCGCCGTCGCCCTCACGCTTGATCCGGACGATCCCCGCGGGACCGAGCGCGCAAGCAAAGCGCAACGGCCCCGCGGTCAGCCGGCCGCGCGCGCGGTTTCCGGCGAGCGGGCGGACGCGGAGAAGGGAAAGCCGTTGGGACACGTGCAACTCGGCCTTGACCGGTGCATGATGAAAAGCCTCGCCGACCGCCGCGAGAATCAATCCAGCGTCCTTCCGAACCTCAGCGGCTTAGCGTTCAGCCCATGAGCAGGCCCTTCACGATGGCGCTCGCCTTGGCGAAGTCCATCCGGCCGGGGTGGGCCTCCTTCAGCGTGTTGACCACCTTGCCCATGTCCTTGACGCTCGTCGCCCCGGTCGCGGCGATGGCGGCCCTGGCGGCGACGGTCACTTCCGCCTCGTCCATCTGCTTCGGCAAAAACTCGTTGATGACGGCGACCTCGGCGTTCTCCTGAGCCGCCAGCTCGGCGCGCCCCGCCTCGGCGTAGATCGCCGCCAACTCCTGCCGCGACTTGACCATCTTGGTCAGAAGCGCGAGTTCGTCGGCGCGGCTGACGATCTTGCCCTGCCCCCGCGCCTCGATCTCGCGCTCCTTCAGCGCCGCCATGATGAGGCGCAGCGCGCCGACGCGAACCTTGTCGCCGCTTTTCATCGCCTCTTTCATCCGGGACGTGACTGTGTCGCGCAACGGCGTTGCGTCCGCCATGGGGTTCCTCGATCTCACTGTTGTCGGGCGCGTCGTCTTGACGCGCCGTGTGGACGGCCGTTAAGCACAGCCCCATGACCAGCGCAATACATTCTCGGAACCCCGCGGCCGGTCCGGACGATGGGGCCGGCTGGCGGCCGCGCGTCGCGACCGGCGTGCTGGTGCTCGCCAACGGCGAGGTGATCGAGGGCTTTGGCGTCGGAGCGACCGGCTCGGCGGTCGGCGAGGTCTGTTTCAACACCGCGATGACCGGCTACCAGGAGATTCTCACCGATCCCTCCTACGCCGCGCAGATCGTCACCTTCACCTTTCCCCATATCGGGATCGTCGGGGTCAACGACGAGGACATCGAGGTCGTCAACGCCGCGGCGGCGTCGGCCGCAGTCGGCGCGATCTTTCGCGCCGACCTCGCCGAGCCGTCGAGCTTCCGCGCGCGCGGGCGGCTCGACGCCTGGCTGAAGTCGCGCGGGGTCATCGGTCTCACCGGCGTCGACACCCGCGCCCTGACCTCGCTCATCCGCTCCCGCGGCATGCCGAACGCCGTCATCGCCCATGCGCCCGACGGCGCCTTCGACCTCGACGCGCTCCGCGCCGAGGCCGCACGCTGGCCCGGCATCGACGGCATGGACCTCGTGCCCGCGGTCGGGGCGACCCAGCGCTACGACTGGGACGAGACGAGCTGGACCTTGGAGGGCGGCTACGGCAAGCGGCTCGAGACGCGCTTCCATGTGGTCGCGGTCGACTACGGGGTGAAGCGCAACATTTTGAGGCTCCTCAACGACTGCGGCTGCGCGGTGACGGTGGTCCCCGCGACCGCGAGCGCCGAGGAGATTCTTGCGCTCCGGCCCGACGGCGTGTTCCTGTCGAACGGCCCGGGCGATCCGGCCGCGACCGGCGAATATGCGGTCCCGACCATCAAGGCGCTGTTGGAGACGAAGATCCCGCTCTTTGGCATCTGCCTCGGCCATCAGCTCCTCGGGCTCGCGGTCGGCGCGCGCACGTTGAAGATGCCGCAGGGCCATCACGGGGCCAATCACCCGGTGAAGGACTTCACGACCGGCAAGGTCGAGATCGTGTCGATGAACCACGGCTTCGCCGTCGACCGCTCGACGCTTCCGGCGAACGCCGAGGAGACCCATGTCTCGCTGTTCGACGGTTCGAACTGCGGCGTCGCTCTCACCGACCGCCCGGCCTTCTCGGTGCAATACCACCCCGAGGCCTCGCCCGGGCCCCGCGACAGCCACTACCTCTTCCGCCGCTTCGTCGATCTCATCGCGGCGTCGAAGAAGGCGCGGGCGGCGTGACGCCGAGCGAATCTGCCGCCGACGCCGCAATTCCAAGGGGTTAGGCGCCAAAAACGTAACCGGGGCAAATTCCCGGGCACGCAACTGCACAAAGCAAAATGCTGCAGTTGCGAGATTAAATCTTATCAAGCGCTTGCGCGAGCGCCGGCCTTCTGAAATTTTTCCTCCCGCGCTCCTGCCCGGGAATTTGCCCCGGTTACCCAAAAACTGCAACTGGCGCGATCGCCGGTCTTGCCCGCTGTTCGATCCTCTCCTCACTGTGGGGCGAGCCGCGAAGGTGCCATTTCCGGGCGCGAAATCAATCTTTTCAAGCCCTTGCGGCGCCATTTCCAGTCCGCTCGCTTCGGCCTGCCGAGGCCTGACGTCGCTGCCGTCTCTTGTCGCCCCGATCTCCGGGTGGCCGACGAACGGGTTGCGTAACGTCGACGCCACTGCGGCGGAAAGATGATCCCAGCCCCGGCCGGCTCGCATGCGCCTGAAGACAACCATAATAACTCTACCATAATGTGTTATGTGTTCCCGGAGGCGCTGCTGGCTCCAGCGTCGGGCGAGAACATAACACGAACACTGTCCCGAGGGAAGAAATTGTCGAACTCGCCCCGAGCCGCGTGCCCGTTTGAGGGCGCCCGCTTCTTGTGTAGAAAAGGCTGGTCTCGATATCCGCAAGGGGCTTCGATCGGTGAACGATCACGCCGCCATGGAGCCGAATTCGCCCGCTCGGCACGGAGCGCGTCCGGCGACGGACGGGGGTGGAGCAGCGCCGGACGCCGAACCGGCCGCGTGAGCAGCGCAAGTGCGCGAACTTCCGTAGAAAGCCGAGAAGGCCGACGATCTCGAGCCGATCAAGAAGGCCGTCGACGACGCGGCTTCGGTCAGCGGGGGCCTATGGCTCTCCTAATCTGTTCGTTCTGTTCTATCTGGCGGTGACCTCAGGCTTCAGGTTGAGCCCCAACCATCGCTACGACCAACGATTTCTGGTAGTGTGCGGCACACTCAGCCGCGCGCATACGTAATGGTCGACAACAAAGCCCAGCATTCGGTTCCTGTCAGCTATTTGCAGGCCTGGACGGATCCGAACAAGCTTGAGCACTACGAGCCGTTCGTGCACCTTTTCGACAGAAATGGCGGCAACCACAGGCGTCGGGCGCCGGCCAATATCCTCAGAATGCCGGACCTCTACACTATCTTCGCCGATGGGCAGCGCGACCTCAGCATCGAGCAGCATCTCGGAAAGCAGGAGAGGGAGTTTGTCCGGGTCCGACGTCTCATTGAGGAGGGCGGCTACGGTGGGGTGAAGGAGGTTGCCGCGCTCTACGCTTTCGTCGCCGGCATGATGGCGCGACCGCCTCACAAGATCGACTATATGGCCAAGCAATGGTCGGAGATCGTGGCCAACGCCAGAACTATCCGGATTAATCCCGCGGTCCGCCCCATTCCGAGACTGCGCCCCGAACGAGACCCGCCCGGGATGACCCTCGATCAGGCTCAGCGCATGGCGGACGATCCCATGGGCACTTGGTTTCCGCATTCTCTAAACGCGCACATAAAGGTCCTTGCCGAGCGGTTTGGGTGCGACATTCTGGTCAACGGCTCTCCGCATCCGTTCCTGACGAGCGACAGCCCAGTAGTCACGTATTTCGACATAGACGACGCGGCGCGGCGCGGTCCTTGGGGGAGAGGTTTGGGCTCGCCGGGATGCGAAATTACGATGCCAATATCGCCGACGCATGCACTGAAATTCACGCACAAACCGCCCGGCGTCCACGATTGGATAGTTCTCGATTGGGAGGGAGTGTTCGAACTGAATTTCCTCACGATCACCCGCGCCCGTCAAACGATTATCAGTGACAGGGAAGACTTGTTTTTCGTGCGCACTATCTTTGACCGGATTGACGAGGTCGAGCGCGGCGGGAAGCCGGGGTCCGGGTGAAAACCGCTCCGGCGTCACGACTAGCCACCGACCCGCATCATCGCCTTTTCCTTACGACTCGGAGTTCTCATCGTCTATTGTAGGTGTTTTACCGTCACCATATGGCTCTTCGTACAACTCCGCAGCCGAAAACGGATGAGCACGATCCGGAATATCAGGGTCAATCACGCCCCAAGGAATTCGTTCGTATTTCATCAAAGGACGACCGAATATAGATAGATTTCCAGGCTTCTTGTTAGGCAACAATACGCCAATTGGCTGCGTATTCGCATGTTCATAGACTTTGATTACCTGAATGGGACCGCCAACTGAAAAAAACTTGTTCGCGCGAATGACGTCCCTCAGCACCTCGAAAGGTTCCATATCTAGGGACCCAGTGGATATCTTGCCGCGTGCCTTCAGCAAAGTAGCCAGTCTCAGCTTGGCCTCTTCAATTGCGTCATCGTCGCCAAGCCAGGATACGAGCTTCAACGAATTTGGCTTTTGACCGCCCCATTCAGTCGCAGGCCTGAAAGTGAAATTGCCAATCGCCTTGTCGTGATGGAGTTTCCAGATGTGAAACCTTCGAGTCCGCCACGAATAGCCGCTCAAAGCGAAAATTGCTTTAGCTGGGTCAGGGGCGCTTTGGTCGTGCGGCAACCCAGTGATGAACGTTCGCGAGTGATTGAACACGCGCACAAGGTGACCTTTAAGTTCCGCGATGTCCATGGAGCGCTCTTTTGCCGGCCCATACATCTCGATTGCGTTCCATGCCTGCAGCATTAGCGGATAGGCGTCGTCAGTGTTCCCGCCAAATGACAGGACGGAGTCGCTTCGTGGTAAAAGCATGATCTTTGGATTCCCCTCCCAGCACTGACCGCCGGAAAGGCGGCTGTCTGAGGCGACGACCAACTCGCGAATCCCGCCGACCGACCGAACCCATTGGATACCGAGAGTCACGATTGCTGTCCCCGCGCGTAGGTCTCGCTCCGATAGAGCGACTGTTACGAAAGCTCCCCGTAGGTAACGTCGATGATACTCTCAATCCAATCAGAAGTAATTGGGGCGGGAAAGCGCGTAGCAGTGGTATCACGCGGACCGGTAGTTGTGAAAGCAGGATGAGATTGACGATAGGCCCAAATCCCTTTGGATTCCCTGACGCGGAGCTGACCTCGCTCTTGGAACTACTCGTCTGCACGTGGTGCGCTGCGCCCGTTTGATGGCGCGCGTCTTTCGCATAGAAAAGAACCGCCTCGACAAGAGCCGAGAGCGTCGATCCTTGGGGGCAAAGCGCCATGGAGCCGAATTCGCCCGCTCAGCCGGAAGGGCGCCCAGCTACGAACGGCGGCCAGGCCGTGCCTCTTGAAGGGCGCGCGGCGTCCGCGGCGCCTGGTCCCGCCCCGCCCTGGGTTTCGGCCGCGCAGGCGAGCGAACTTCCGAAGATCGCCGAGAAGGCCGACGATCTCGAGGCCATCAAGAAAACGGTCGACGACGCGGCGGCGGTCGGCGGGGGCTTATGGCTCTCCTATCTGTTTGTTCTCTTCTATCTCGCGGTCGCCGCCGGCGCGGTGACACACGCCGATCTCTTTTTCGAGAATCCGGTCAAGCTGCCGTTCCTCAACATCGAACTGCCGCTGCTCGCCTTTTTCTTCCTCGCGCCGATCCTGTTCCTCATCGTCCACGCCTATACCCTCGTGCATCTGGTGATGCTGACCGACAAGGCCAAGCGGTTCGATGCGGCGCTGCGCAAGCGGTTCGATGCGGCGCTGCGCAAGCAGATCGGCGACGAGAATTCCGACGTTCGCGACAATTTGCGGCGGCAATTGCCGAGCAACATATTCATCCAGTCTCTCGCCGGGCCGAAGGACATCCGCGAGAGCCCCTTCGGCTGGCTTCTCCGGGCGATCGCATGGGTGACGCTGGTCATCGCGCCGGTCCTTCTGCTGCTCATGATGCAGATCCAGTTCCTGCCCTATCACAGCAGCTTCATCACCTGGGCCCATCGCCTCGCGCTCCTCGCCGATCTGATGCTCGTGTGGTGGTTGTGGCGCAAGATCCTGTCCGGGCGCGAGATGGACGGCTCTACCCAGATCCGCTCGGAGGGACCGGCCGTTGGGCTCGTGCTGAGCTTCCTCATAGTACTATTCTCGTGGACGGCGGCGACTTTTCCCGGTGAATGGCAGGAAGATCATTGGCCGGACGGGCACCCCTTCGTGACAACCGACGCGTCGGGACAGACGAAAGAGGTGTCGCTGCACGAATGGGTATTCAATTCTACGGTCGATCAGGTGACCCGCCGCCGCTGGCTTCCCCTTTCCAGCACGCTCGTGCTGGCGGGCCTCAACGTCTACGAGGGCCTCAAGATCGACGATCCCGAGAAGGTCAAAGCGCGCGACTTCGTCTTTCGCGCCCGCGGCCGCGACCTGAAGGGCGCGATCTTCGACCTCGCCACTCTGCCGAAGGTCGACTTCGAGGGCGCTCAGCTTCAGGGCGCGTCCCTCAAGAGCGCGCAGCTTCATGGCGCGTCGCTCAAGAGCGCGCAGCTTCAGGGCGCGTCGCTCTTTGAAGCCTGGCTTCAGGGCGCGTCGCTCGAGGGCGCGCACCTTCGGGGCGCGTTCCTCAGTGGCGCGTCGCTTCAAGGCGCATCGCTCGACGGCGCGCAACTTCAGGGCGCGCACGTTCAGGCCACGCAGCTTCAGGGCGCGTCGCTCGACGGCGCGCAACTTCAGGGCGCGTTCCTCGTTGGCGCGTCGCTTCAAGGCGCGTCGCTCTATGAAGCCCAGCTTCAGGGCGCGTTGCTCGCGGGTGCGCACCTTCAGGGCGCGAGCTTGGATTCCGCGTCGCTTCAAGGCGCGTCGCTCGCCGACGTGCAGCTTCAGGGCGCGTCGCTCAAGGACGCGCAGCTTCAGGGCGCGTCGTTGCACAAAGCAGGCGTGGAGGCGACCGATCTTTCGAACGCGTTTCTCTGGCGCACCAATCGTGCTGCGCATTCGACGAGTGAAATTGCAGAACCCGCGGCCGTCAGACTGCCCGATACGCCCGACCTATGGCGGCCTGTATGGCGCGACGACCAGGGCAAGGTCCAACCATGGACCGACAAAGCCTATCAGGACCTGCGCGAGATGGAGTCTCTTCCGCCGGGCCATCTGCGCGATCGGGCGCTGGAACTCATCGGAAGTCTCGACTGCGCCGGTCCCGACAAGACCCTTGCCTCCTGCGATCCCGATCCTGCCTTCGACCCGCCGCCCGAAGCCGCCGCATGGCGAAAGGCGCTGGAAAGCGCCCGCGTCGACGATGCGGCCTATGCCAAGGCCCTGGCGGTGGTGTTGAAGACGCTTGTCTGCTCGGGCGGCGACGATGCGGCCTATGTTGTGCGCGGCCTCTTACGCCAATACGATGGCCGCCTCACCGCCACCGGTCCGGAAGCGCCGGCGCTCATCGATTTCATTATGAGCAAGGATTGCCCGGTCTCCGCCTCGCTGACCGAGGCCGACAAGGCGGATCTCCTGCGCATCAAGCGGGAGGCGATCAAGACGCCGGGAGGCTAGAGCCGTCGCGTTCCGCCGGAGTCGTCATCGCGAAGAGCCCGACAGCGCGGCGTGGCGATCCAGGGGCCACCGCTACCCCCTTTCATCCCCTGGATTGCTTCGTCGCTCACGCTCCTCGCAATGACGGAAACGGCTGTCCTCACGACGAGCCCGAAGGGCGGCGCGGCGATCCAGGGCCGTCGCCCTGCGATGGCGTAAACTGTTTCGTCCCCGCACTCTTTACGACGGCCGGACTTGGATCGTCGCTGTTGATCCCCGCGCATACACCTCAACCAGAATGATCAGTTACGTCAGCTATGATAATAGATTTTGTAATATTGAAGACGATACCGCCTTCAGAATTCAAAATTCTGATCAAGCAAACCAGCGCAACAGCCTCCACCGTCGGATGGTCAATTCAAGAAAAACTCTCGCCCTGCACAATTCGTTAACCCATTTCCGCGACCTTGCAGCGAAAGAGCGCCGGCGTTTATCCGCTTTTCATTCTCTGATGGCCGATTTGACTTTTCACGACTGGCGCTCGGGCCGGGGGACAGCGTGGCGTTTGCGATGGGAAAAGGGCGAGCGAGACGTTTGACGCCTTGGGTTCGAGGGGCGATTGCGTCCATCGCGGGCTTAAGAGACCTCGCTCAGCCCGGCGCGATCGACGAACGCGACGCCGCTTGCCTGCGCGGCGCGCAGGTGGCGGTCTTGATGCGCTACACGCCGGCCATCATCGCCGCCAATCTCCTGAACAGCGTTGTGCTGGTCAGCGCGCTGAGCTTCCGGCCCCCGACTGCGGCGCCCACCGTCTGGTTGGCCGTTCTCACTCTCTATCTCGGGCTCCTCGGGCAGCGGCATTATCGTCGCCGCTCCAGGTCTTCGCCGAAGCGTGCGAGCCGCACGGTCATCGGCCGAGCGATTGTCTACGCCGGCGTGCTCGGCGCGATCTGGAGCGCCGCCCCCATTCTTTTTTTTGACGCGGCGGAAGGCGATCACCTCGTCGTCGCCTGCGTGAGCATCGGCATGCTCTGCGGCGGCGCGTTCGCGCTCGCCGTCGTGCCGGCCGCGGTCCTCGCCTTCACGCTTCCGCTTGCGGTCGGATGTCTCTTTGGCCTCATTCACGGCGCCCGCGACGCCACCCAGTATTTCGTCGCCCTGTTGGTCCTCACCTACATGGGGATATTGCTTCGGGCGGCGCTTTCGCACGGCCGCCAGTTCGCCGATCGAGTGATCGCGCAGGCGCGAGCCGAAGCCGCCGCGCTCCATGACCCGCTCACCGGCCTGCCGAACCGGTCGGCGTTCGAAGCCGCGCTCCGCGCCGCATTCGACCGGCTCGGGCATTACGGCGAAAGGTTTGCGCTCTTCTGTCTCGACCTCGACAGCTTCAAGGGCATCAACGATCGGCTCGGACACCAGGCCGGGGACCAGTTGCTGCGGCAGGTCGCGGGCCGGCTGGCCGGGGCGGTGCGCGCCGGAGAGACGATCGCGCGCGTGGGCGGCGACGAGTTCGTGATGATCGTGCGCGGCGGCGCCGACGCCAACGACGCCGAGCGCCGGGCGGACGAAATGGCGAAGTGCTTCGACGCGCCCTTCGTCCTCGACCGCGCCGCGGTTCTCTGCCGGGCGAGCATCGGAATCGCCCAGGCGCCCTCCGACGGCGCCGACCCTTCGGCGCTCTTGGGTTGCGCGGACGCGGCGCTCTACAAGGCCAAGCGCGAAAGCGGTCGGGTGTCAGCGCACTTCTTCAATGCGAGCGAGGATACCAAGGCGCAAGCGCAACGCGAACTCGCCTACGACCTCGTCGGCGCGGCCAAGCGGGGCGAATTCTTCCTGGAATACCAGCCGATTTACCGCCTCGCGAACAGGCGCGTCGAAGCCTGCGAGGCCTTGGTCCGCTGGCGCCATCCCCGCTTCGGCGTCCTTACGCCGGCGCGCTTCATCGGAATCGCCGAAGGGACGGGCGCCATCCATGAGATCGGCGAATGGATCCTGCGCGAAGCCTGCGTGGAGGCGAAGCGCTGGCCGGACGACGTCTGCATCGCGGTCAACGTCTCCGCCCATCAAATCTGCGACAGTTCGCTCCTGCGCGTCGTCGAAAAGGCCCTGGACGACGCGCGGCTTTCGCCGAGCCGGCTCCACGTCGAAATCTCCGAGTTCGCCCTCATCAGCGAGACGGACGGAACAGCGGCCTTGGCAGGCTTAGGCGAACTTGGCGTCTCCATCATCCTGGACGACTTCGGAACGGGATTTTCCTCGTTCGACCACATTCGATGGCTGCCCATCCACGGGCTCAAGATCGATCGCACGTTCGTCGCCGCCCTGCCGTTCAACCGCAAGGCCGGCGCGATCGTTCATGCTGCCGCCGATCTCGCAAGAGCCTTGGATCTCAGCCTGGTCGCGGAAGGAATCGAAAGCGAAGTCCAGCTCGAATTCCTCCGCCAGGCGCGCTTTGAACTGGGCCAAGGCTATCTCTTCGCCCCACCGCAGACCGGCGACGCGTTGCTCGAAATGCTCCGCGCCTCCTCGCCCCCGCGCCAAGACGTCGCGTGAGACATTCGAATCCTTGCGTCCTTGCGCGTCTCGGAACTTCTTGATCACCCGGTCGCAGCACGCCTGTAGCCGCGCTCGATAGCCCGTCGCAAGACGGGCGTCTTTCGACGCGCCGTGGCTCCGCGCAATGACGACGCCCCATCATCGCGAGGAGCGAAGCGACGTGGCGATCCGGGGGATCGCAGGACTGCGGCGGTGGCCCCTGGATTGCTTCGCTTCGCTCGCAATGACGGCGCCGTCCGCGCCGCCTACCGCCCCTCGCGCCGGATCTCGACGCCGACCGAGCCGGGGACGACGTCGAGCTTTTCCACCCGCACGCGCACGTCTCGCACGCGCGGGTGTTTGAGGACCATGGCCGCGACGTCGTCGGCGATGGTCTCGATGAAGTCGGTGTGGCCGCGCCCGACGACGAGGCGGATCGCGTCGAGGATCAGGTCGTAAGAAAAGACCGCGCGCATGTCGCCCGCGTGCGCGGCGGCGCGCCGCACCGAGGCCTCGACGTTGAACAGAACCCGCTGCTTTGCCCCGCGCTCGTGGGCGTAAGCGCCGATGTCGGCGTTCGCGAGGAAGTCGCGGACGAAGACGACGTCGACCGCCTCGTCTGGAGGCGCCGGGCCCATGGCGTCGCTCGCCTCGTCCGCGCCTTCGCGCGGAATGAGATCGCGGATGAGGGCGAACCGCCGTGGGTCCAAGGGGCCGGCGCGCCGTCCGCGGGCGCAGAGCGCGCTCCGAAAGCCGAGGACCGACGGCTCGACGAGCAGGAGACGCGGCACGTCGGGCGCCTGCAGCGAACCGGCGAGCCAGGAGCTGAGCCCGACCCGGCGGCAAAGCGCGCAGAAGGCCTCGAGACGCGGCGGGCCGAAATGATCGAGAAGGCGCTTTCCGCTCTTCTCCGCCGCGTCGAGCAGGACGCCCTTGAACCCGATCGACGCCAGCCGCAGGATGAGGTCGAAATCGGGCGCCCGATCGGCGATGAGCACGGCGACGAGCTCGATCTCGCGCGCGAGCGCGCCGAGCGCCGGTTCGAGCCGGTCGAGCGAGCCGGCGTCCGCGCCGAGCCGCACGATATCCACTCCGGCCTTGGCCAGCGCATGGGCGCGCGCGCCGAGCGTCTCGGGTTCGTAGGGCGGGTCGCCGATCGCGGCGCTGACGCGTAGCCGCCTGCCGATCGCCTCGGCGCCCGTCGCCAACGCCTCGATCGGGACCGCGCCGAGCGCGCCCCGGAGAGGGTCGGCGAAGTCGATGATGTCGGCACCTCCCTTGAGCGCGAGCTCGGCCTCCGCCGCGTCGACGACGCTCGCCAGCATCAAGGTCATCGCGGCGCGGCGTCCGACGGTTGCATCTTTTTTCAGACCTCGGCCTTCTCCTTGAACGAGCGCCAGCGGATCGCGCCGGCGTCCGCTTCGGCCTCCGCGGCGGCCATCGCCGCAATCCGCGCATGATCCGGCGACTTGTGGCAGGCCGGGTCGGTCGCCGAGGCGTCTCCGACAAGCGCCAGCGCCTGACAGCGGCAGCCGCCCCAGTCTATTGTGCGACGCTCGCAGGAACGGCACGGCTCGCGCATCCATTCCGTTCCGCGATAGGCCCTGAAGGCCGGATTGTCACGCCAGATTTCGCTCAAAGGGCGGTCCCGCACGTTCCAGAACTCGAGGCCCGGGATCGACTCCGCCGCGTGGCACGGCAGCGCCTTGCCCGACGGCGAGACGTTGATCGCGATCCGTCCCCAGCCGCCCGCGCAGGGTTTTGGATAGCGCGCGTAATAGTCGGGCACGACCATGTCGATGACGAGCTTGCCCTCGAGCCGCGGGCGCGCCTCCTCGACGAGCGCGATCGCCTCCATCGTCTCCTTGCTCGGCGGCATCAGCGCGGCGCGGTTCATGAGCGCCCAGCCGTAGTACTGCGCATGGGCGACTTCCAGCCTGCGCGCGCCGAGTTCGACCGCGAGATCGATGAATTGGCCGACCTGATGCAGATTGGCGCGGCTGATGACCGCGTTGATGGTGAGCGGAAGCCCGGCTTTGGTCACCCTCGCGGCGAACGCCAGCTTCTTCTCCCAGGCGCCGTCATAATGGCCGAGCCGGTCGTTGGTCGCCCTGTCCGCCCCCTGGAAGGAAAGCTGCGCATGGTCGAGGCCGGCCTCGACCAGTTCGCTCCAGAGTTTTTCGCTGACGCCGACGCCCGAAGTGATGAGGTTGGTGTAGAGCCCGCATAGCGCGGCGTGCCGGGTGAGTTCGGCAATGTCGCGCCGCGCGGTCGGCTCGCCGCCGGAGAGGTGGACATGCAATGCGCCGAGCGCCGCGGCCTCGCCGAACACGCGCTTCCACGCCTCCGTGTCGAGTTCGGCGGCGGGTCGCTCGAGCTTGAGCGGGTTCGAGCAATGCGGACAGCCGAGCGGACAGCGATGGGTCAGCTCGACCAGGACGCCGATCGGCGGCGCGGGCGGCGCAGCGGCGTGGGCGGTCATGTCTCGAGCACCCTTTTCGCCTTGAGGCCGCCGAGCATGGCGACGACGTCCTTCTCGATCACGGCCGGCGGCGCAGTATAGCGCCGCGCGAGCTCGGCGACGATGGCGGCGAGGTCGCGTTTCCCGTCGCAGAGCTCGAGCACCGCGGCGGCCGTCGCGTCGATCTCGAAAATGCGTTCGGGCGCGAGCAGTGTCCAGCGTCCCCTCACGTCGTCATGCCGGAGCTTGACGCCGCGCGGCAAGCGTGGGCGCGATCGAGAGTTGAGTTCCATCGCCATCGCGTCAGCTCGGCCGGAACGCGCCGGGCGGAACGGCGCCGCAGACATAGGCGTGGTGGAGCGCGTCGAGTTGCGCCCACAAGACGTCGGTCTTGAATTTGAGGGCCGCGATTACGCCCCGCTGCTGATCGGCCGTCAGCGCGTTGCGCTTGACGTATTGAAGCGCGAATTCCGCGTCCTTCGGAGCCTGATCGAGGCGGCGGCGGAAATAGGCGACGACCTTCTCGTCGATGAAGCTGTAGTTGGCGAGCATGCCGGCGATGCGGCGGCGATGGATCGAGGGGGCGAAGAGTTCGGTGAGGCTCGACGCCACGGCCTCCAGCAAAGGCTTCTCGCGCACGAAACGCACGTAAGCCTCGACCGCGAATTTGGTCGCCGGCAGCGCGCCCTCCTGCGAGACGACGTAATCGCGGTCGAGCCCCAATCCGTCGGTGAGGACGAGCCAGCGCTCGATGCCGCCCTTGTCGTCGCCGTACCCGTCATGGTCGGTGATGCGGTGCAGCCATTCGCGGCGCAGTTCGCGGTCGTCGCAGCGGCCCATCAGCGAAGCGTCCTTGCGCGGGATCGCCGCCTGGTAAACGTAGCGGTTGAGCGCCCAGGCCTGCACCTGGCCCTTGTTCAATTTGCCGTCGTGCAGAAGGTCGTGAAACGGATGGAGGTGGTGGTAGCGCTCGGGGCCGATCGCGCGCAAAGCGGCCTCGAGCCCATCGGGGCTCAGCGGTTCGACCACCATCAGCATGTTCATGGGGCAACCTCCATTCCGTCGACAGCGACCTCCCACCCCGCCGCCTTCACTTTTGCTTCTTCCGGCGATCCCTCGATGAGGATCGGGTTGGAATTGTTGATGTGGATGAGAATCTTACGCACGCGCGCATGGCGGGCCAGTTCTTCCAGGGTTCCGCCAGGGCCGGAAACGGGCATGTGGCCCATGCGGCAGCCCGTCTTGTCGCCGAGGCCAAATGCGATCATCTCGTCGTCGGCGAAGAGAGTGCCGTCGAAGAAGAGGGCGTCGGCCCAGGCGATGCGCTCGTGCAGTTCGTCCGTCACCCGGGCGCAGCCCGGCGCATAGACGAGCCTGCGGCCTCCCGCCTCGAGGGCGACGCCGACCGTGCCCTCGCCGATTTCGTCGGTCTTGACCTCGCCCTCCTCGAGCCAGAGCGGCGCCTTGCCCGGCACGGGAAAGAGTTCGATCCGGAGGCTCGGCAGTGGCTCGAACGGTTCGGCGAGCCTGACGGCGCGGCGCGGGACGATGTCGCGGCCGACGACGTCGAAGATGCGGTTGGCGCCGATCGTGTCCAGGGTCGCGCGCGTGCCGAGAATCGCGAACGGCTGGCGCTCGCGCAACGCGAGCAGCCCGGCCGCGTGATCGACGTCGGCGTTGGTCAGCACCACGGCGGCGATCGGCGAATGGCGCCCCTCGCCCTTCGGCTGGATCGCCGGCGTCGCCAGGATCTGCTGGCGCAGATCGATCGAGGCGTCGAGCAGGAGCCAGCGTTCGCCGTCGGCGCTGACGGCGAGGCTCGACTGGGTGCGCGGCTTCACCCGGCCGTCGCCTTCCCACGCGAGCCGGCAGACGCGGCAGCGGCAGTTCCATTGCGGCACGCCGCCGCCCCCGCCGGAGCCGAGAACGCGCGCTCTCAAGCGCGGAGACGAAGCGTCAGCGGGGCACATAGTTGAAGCTCGTCGAGACGTGGACCGAGCCGCCGGGCGGCGGGGGGAAATGCGCCGATTGCACCAGGGTGCGCGCCGCCGCGTCGAGATCCTCGTCTCCCGACGAATGGGTGATCGCGAACGAGGCGAGCGCGCCCGAAGGGCCGATGGCGAAGGCGACGTCGACGACGCCCTTCGCGCCGCGCGCACGCGCCGCCGGCGGATAAAAGAGGCGGCTGCGGATTGCGGCGGCCATCGCCGAAACATAGGCCGACTGCGACGCGGCGCTCGCCGCCGCGGGCGCCGCGGAGGCGGCCGAGGGCGCCGGCCGAGGCTTCGGCGTCGGCTTCGGCTGTGCTTGCGCAGGCTTGGGCTCAGCGGGCGCGGGTTTGGGCGCAAGCTTCAGCGGGCGCGGTTTCGGCGGCTCGACTCGCGGCGGAGGCGGCGAAAACTTCGGCGGCGCGAGTTCGACCGGTGCCGGGGGCGGCGGCTCGGGCGGCGGCGGCGGAGGGCTCACGGAAACGGGCGGCGGCGCTTCGACGACGGGCGGCGCGGGTTCGGGCGGCGGCGCGGCGACAGGCGGGAGCGGGGGAGGCGGCCGAACCTCCTCGGGCGGCGGCAGAGCGGGCGCCGCGGGTTCCGGCTGCGGCGAGGCCGCCTCGGGCTCGACGTCGACGACCACCTCCCTCGGCTTCTCCAGCGGCTTCGGCGCGAGATCAGGCAAAATCGAGAGCGCCGCCGCATGGAGCGCGACGACGGCCGCGATTGCCGCGGGGCGCAGCCAGGGCGGCGGGAACGTCGGCGGCTCGAAGGCGCGCCCGCCGAACGCGGCGTCGGTCATGGCTTTGGCTGAGGCTCGAGCGAAGGCGCGGAGCGGCGCGCGCTCGAGACGATGGCGATGCGCGTGAGGCCGCCCGCCGCCAGGTCGTCCATCACCGAGACGACGTCGCCGTAGGCGGCGTCCCTGTCGCCGCGCAACTGGACGACGCCGTTGGAGGAGGCGAGCCTCGTCTTGACCGTCGCCGCCAATCGATCGCGCGAAACGGAATCCTTCCCGACCGAGACGGCGCCGTCCCTGGCGACGACGACTACGACCGGATCCTTCGAACTCGAGCGGCCCGGCGGTCCGCGCGCCGGGCAGGTTGACCTTGATCCCCGTCGCCAGCATCGGCGCCGTCACCATGAAGATGATGAGCAGCACCAGCATCACGTCGACGAGCGGCGTGACGTTGATCTCGGCCAGCGGCTGATAGAGGCCCTCGCCGATCTTGCGCGGCTTCATCGCCATCAGGGCGCCTCGTTGCGGCGCCGCGGCCCGCCGTCGCGCGCGACCTCCGCCGGGCGCGAAACGAGCATGAGCGCGCGTTCCTCGACGAAGGACGCCATTTCCTGGCCGAGCCGGGCGTAGGCCGCGCCGATGCGGTTGTAGCCGATCGAGGCGGGGATCGCCGCCGCAAGCCCGTAGGCCGTCGCCGCGAGCGACTCGGCGATGCCGGGAGCGACCGTCACCAGGCTGGTGTCGTTGGCCTGCGAGATCGCGGCGAAGCTGGACATGATGCCCCAGACCGTGCCGAAAAGGCCGATGAAGGGCGCGACCGAGGAGATGACCGCGAGGTTGGGCAGCCCGCCCTCCGAACGCGTCAGGAGCTCGCGCGCGGCGCGCGCCATGGCGTCCGAAATGCGCGCCCTGAGTTCGCTGACCGTCTCGCCGGGAATGCGGCGGTGCGCTTCCTCGACGCCGGCGACGGCGACGCTCGACAGCGAATTCGCGATCTCTGCGCCGGCGTCGGCGCGCGCGCCTCGGACCGCGCGGCGGATGCGCGCGACCGAGATCACGCCCTCGACGATCAGCACCCAGCACCACAGGGAGGCCACGAACAGGACGGCCATGACGGCCTTTCCGACGAGGCCCGCCTCGAGGAACAGCCCGACCGGTGAGAGGTCCAAACCCTGCATGTCGATCGCCTCGTTTCGCTCCCGTTTCGCGTCTTTTCGCGCGTCACATCGTGTACTTCAACCCGGCGTAGACCGCGAAGGGCATCGCGGGGCCGAGGCTGCGCGGATCGGTCAGGTAGGGCGCGGCGTTGGGCAGCGCGCCGGTGTCGAACAGCCCTCCGTAGGTCTCATAATGGTGATTGAAAATGTTCTGTATGAGACCAAAGACCTGAAACTGCTTGCTGACCTGATAGGACGTGTGGGCGTTGAACACGACATAGCCCGGAACCGGCGGCAAAGCGCCGTTCTCGTCGCCGAAAATCGTCTGGCTCGAGGCCGCGACCATGTCGCCGCCGATCTTCCATTTGTCGGTCGCGTTGAAATCGAAGCCCGCCTTCAGCGTGTTTCGCGGGATGCCTGCGATCGGCGTCCCGTTGGTGATGGGAATGAGGCCCGCCGCATTGGCGGCCGGATTGAACGGCGACGGCTCCATGAAGGTCGAGAGATAGACCGCGTCGATATAGGTGTAATTGGCGTAGCCCGTCCAGCGATCGGCGCTCCACTGGGCGCTGAGCTCGGCGCCCTGGCGCAGCGTGGTTCCGATATTGGCGTAGTAGCCGAAGCCGTTGGCAGGACTCTGCAGCGGCAGGATGTCGTTGGCCAGCGTCGTGCGGAAAAGGCCCGCCGACCATTGCAGCTTCCCGTATTCGCCGAAGGCGTGCTGGCCGCGGAAGCCCGCTTCGAAGGTCTGCCCGACGACCTCACGAAGATGCGGGTCGGAGGAGAGGAAATTATCGATGATGCAGGGGTGAACGGGGTCGGCGCAGCCGAGTTCGAGCGGCGTTGGCGCGCGATTGGACATCGCATATCCCGCATAGAAGGTGGCGTCCGGCAACATCTTGTAAGTGAGGCCGACCACCGGATTGACGTGCGCGTATGTCGAATATCCGTTGACCGGGCCGCCGGTCTGATCCTGCAGGTTGATGGCTGCGTAATTGAGCCGCGCGCCGCCGGTCAGCGTCAGCGCATCGGTCGCGTTGAACGTATCGAGCGCATAGATGCCGACGTAAGTGTTGGTGGCATTGACGGACACCGGCGCGAGATAGCTGTCGGGTTCGTCCAGGATGTAGCCCGAGCCGATCACCGGGAACGAATTGTTGGTATAGGTGATCGTGCCGAGCTGGCTGTTTCCGTAGAAATTCGTCCAGCCGTAATCGAGCGACGCGCCGACTGTCAGGTTGTTGTCATGGCCGAACACCTTGTCGGTATCGACCGCCTGCGCGTTGCCGCCGACCGAGCGCGACTGTGTCCACAAGTCGTCATCCTCGCCGAGGTCGAAGGCGAAGTTCTGCGAAATGTCGGGGACGAACTGACCGAGCGTGTCGTGGACCGGATTTCCATTCAGGCACGAATAGGGCGGGCACGGCGCCACGTCGGTGGTGTTGCCGTCGACGTGTTGCTGATTGAACGAGCGGAAATAGAGCCCGCCCTGGAAGCTCAGCGCGCTCGACTGCGCGTAGCTTCCGGTAAGCCCGATCATCGCGAGCTGGTTGTTGGTCGTCTGCGGAACGGTGTAGACGCTGCCCCAATAGTTCTGCAGCTGTTGGATCGGCGTCGAGGCCGCCGCGCCGAACATGTTGTTCGCTGCGGTCATGTTCAGATGGATCTCGGCACCGTTCGCCTTGTAGCCGACGTCGCCATAAAATCGGCTGATCTGCGAGGACCCGTCTACGCGCCATCCGCCGTCGGCGATCTCTTCGGCGGCGAGATAGACCGAATAGTCGCCGACTTGCTTGCCGAATTGCAGGGCCGCCTGGGCGCGGCCGAACGAGCCGCCGCGCAGATCGGCTTCGAACCCCTGCCAGGTAAAGCCGTTCTTCATCGTCACGCTCAGCGCGCCCCCGAGCGCGTTGAGCCCGAAGATCGGGTCGTTGGCGACGATCGTCATCTTATCGATGGCGTCGGCGGCGATCAGGTCCCAGTTGACCGTGTCGCCGAAGGCCTCGTTGACGCGCACGCCGTTCTGGTAGACCGCCAAACCCTCCGCCCGTCCCGTAACCGGCGTCGCGTCGAAGCCGCGATAGCTGACGGCGGGCTGGAAATCGTTGCCCGACACATTGCCGACGGTCACTCCGGGCGCCTGACGCGCCAAGGTCTGGGTGACGGTCGAATTGAAATAGGTCTGGATGTCCTCGGCGCCCGTCTGCCACACGGCGCCGGGGACTTTCGCGACGTCGATTTCGCCGCCGCTGAGAGGCGTGGTGGCGACGACGTTGAAGGTCGGGAGTTCGATCGTCTCGGCGCGGGCGTTCGCCATCGCGGTCGCAACCAGGGCGACGCCGAGCGGGCTGCAACGCCAGGCCGTCCAACGCATACGCCTTTACCCTCCCACAATTACGCGCATTCGTGATTGAAGTGTCGCGAGCCCGCTCGCCGGGAGGAGACACGCGAAATCTCGAACGCCGGCCTGCGACGAAAACAGAATAACTCCTTCACCGACTGCGCCTCATGTCAAACAATTCCTCAATCAGCCGGGAGCTTCTGTCGCCGGACCGGTTGGCTACTGGTCGGGCTGGCCCACAGAACTCGGCTCGTAATAGCGGGGCGACCCGGCCACCGTCGGCCAGACGCGTGTAGCGTTGATGGCTGAGACGAGCAGCCGGGCCCCGCCGCCATCGGCGCGGGCTTTAATCGACACCTTAAACGATCGGACCCCGTCGCTGGTCCATGGAATTGTCACGACGCCGTCAGAGCCGGTCGCGGGAATGATTGCCTCGTTCGCTGCGAGAGGATCGGCTTGCGACCTTTCGCTGGGTTCGATGGCGACCTTGAGTCGGATCGGCTGATCGCCCGTCACCTTGGCCTTGAGTTTCAGCTCGTATGCGCCGGCTGGCATCGCATCGACCACAATGCTCCGCCACACGCCCGCTCCCCCTGGCGGCAAATCGACTGCGAGGCCTGAAGCAGCTTCAAAATGGGCGGGTTGGTCCGGCGTTTCATTGGCATGGAACCAAAAAGGCGGGCCCAGCGCCGCGAATACAGCCGTCGCCGGGGACGCCGTGCCGAGCACGAATTGTTGGGCGCGCCGCCAAACATTCTCGCCGACCTTTCGACCGAGCTCCTGGCCACGTTCATTGTCCGCCGGCCAGTGAACCCCGGCCCAAATGCGAGAGATCCCGGCGGCCTCGGCGGCGGTTGCGAAGGTCGGATACGATAGCGTGACGGGTTGCGCCAGTTCGCGCTGCTCGACGTACAGGCGTCTCACCGTCTTTTTGAAGT
Organism: uncultured Alphaproteobacteria bacterium; assembly: GCA_963805295.1. Taxonomy (GTDB): domain Bacteria; phylum Pseudomonadota; class Alphaproteobacteria; order Rhizobiales; family Beijerinckiaceae; genus Roseiarcus. Next base: position 118,505 of record CAWDTW010000100.1, read on the forward strand.
TGAAGTCCGGCTTTCCCGTTGCGAGCTCCATGGCGCGGGCCCAGGCCGCGGTGAAGACGCTATGGCCGGAAACGTAGGCGGGGAATGGCGGCGTAGGCAAATAGGGCTCCCAGTCGGCTGCGCGCACCTCTCCAAGTCCCGCGGGAACGACGACGGAATCCTCGGCCTCGGCCAACGCGGCTGGCGTGGAATATGCCAATACGACTAGAGACCGCGGCGCCATGCGCTTATGAGCGTGTCGCCGAGCGCGCGAATCGCGGTAATGGGGCGCACATAGTCGAAGCCATACTTGGCGTCCCAGGCGGCGATCGAGGCGTCGAAGATCGCGTTGCTGGCGACGAAGAACAACTTGACGTCGTCGTCGAGTTGCAGATCATTCGTGTCGGAGACGAATTTTGTCATTTCGATCAGTTCGGGGGCGGGAGCCATGCCAAAAATCCCCCAATATTCCGCCTCCGCCTTCTGTTTGTCTGTCAGCGCGCAGCTGGTCTTGATCAATACGTCAATTTGCCGCGACCATTCGGCAGTTCCGGGGGCCGGCGGCGGAATGGGACGGAATTGATCGGCGCGCGCCAGCGAGAAGGGCATGACGCGGCTCCATTGCGGGGTCGTTGGAAGCTGGCGCTTTCCCAACGACTTGATCGGTTGCCAGGCGTCCGGCGCTCCGGACGTCTGTGGTCGGTAGCCAGTCGTATCGGCGAAGTTGCCGGCTTCGTTGGCTCCGTCGTAGCGGCGGTTGGCGAGAACGGCCGCCGCGGCCCGCCGCCCGACCTTGGCTGGCAGGGTGTCGGCGTTGGGATCATAGCCGAGCGCCTGCATTCGCTCGATGAGCGCATGCCGATGCTGTGGCGCAAGCGTCCGCAAAACGGTGAAGGCGGCGTGACTGATCGCTTCGCGTTTGTTCGCTTCATTGTCGGGGCCGCCTTGTCCCTTGAGGGTGGTCCCCGAGACGACCCCTACGGCCATCGGATCATAGGCGGTCCAGGCGTCATACATCGCCGTGTGAAGGATAGCGAAAAAGCGCGAACCGACCGTGGGCTCCCAGGCTACTTCCTGTGCATATGGCAGCGCCTGGTCGAGCCACTCGGTTACAATCGAGGCGGCGCTCGCTTTCGAGGTCTGCATTATGACGATCAGGCTTACGGCGATGGACACAAGACCCCTGATCATTTCCTCTTCTCCAGGTGTTGCCACAGCCCTTGCGCTTCGTCGGCGCTCGCCCTCCTTCCAACCAACCCGGGTTCAACGCAGCGACTTTGTGAAGCCCTTGAGCGACGCCGTCTGGTCCATCTTCATGGCTCCGGCGTCGTCAACGGTGACCCTGGCGACTCGGCCGCGTTTGAACTGAGCGAGGATCGCCGCGTAAGCGGGGTCGGACGCCGGGACGATCACCTCGCACTTGCTGCCGCTGTCGCCGAACTTGCATTCGGCGGCCACAAAGAGGTGGCGAAATGCGGGCGTCTTGGCCTTGTCGACGAAGACTTCAATTCGCGAGCCGGCGACGCCGGCCTGGGTTGTGCGCACCACGATCCTGTGAGGCTTCGCCGCCTTGTCGAACGCGAATACGGCGTTCGGTCCTGTCGCTTCTCCGGCGCGCAGCATGATGGCTTCGGCCGCCAGCGCGATCTGGCGCCGGCCCGGCGGCGACGGTGATGACAATGGAGCTCAGGAGGAGTCGCCTTATCGTGCGCATGACAGCTTTTCCAGCGGCTTTCCATGGAAGGGGACCAAGGAGCCCGGCGAGGCGCCGGACTCCCACGTTGCGACGCCCGCTCATAGGAAGCGGTAGACGATCGGGCAGTCCACCACGAGGCCGACCGATCCGAACTTCTTGCCGTCGAGCCCGGTGATCCAGCCCTTCTGCACCAACCCGAGGATCGAGAATTCCTCCGTCATGCGGGACCGATAACCGAGCTCAATCGCCCTTTGCGTCCATACCGATGGATTGAGATCCCAGATCGGGCTGTAATCGGTTGCGACGGTGGGAATGCCGCCGAGCACGTTGAGCGGGCCGCCGCCGTCGGACAGCGCGCTGTTCAAGCCCTGACGCTGCGGATTGTCCTTGCCGGTTGGACCGTTGGCGAACACGAAAATGCGCTCGACCGGGCTGAACAGGCTGTCGTCGCCGCCGCCATTGATGTCTTCCAAACCCGGGGCGTAGGTGGCTCCCTCCAACGCTGCGGTCAGCTTGTTGTTGGTGTCAGTCGAAAGGTAGAGCACCGGCTTGGCGAAACTAAATCCAGTGGTTAGCATCATCGTCACTGTCTGGTCACGCGGGCAGATCTTCACGACCTTCTGATGAACGAGACTATGGTCGGGGTTTCCGTCACAGAATTGGTTGAGGACGTCTGCTGATACGTTATAGGCGACCACTGGCGCATTATAAATGTGTCCGCCAGCGTTTGTAATCTTGACGAGCGGGGTGTAATCCTTATCTCCAACACCGCTTGGCTGAAACTGCTTCGGGGGAAAGAAATTGGGAGCGTCTCCCGGCGTCACGCTCCGTTTCGGTGAGAAGTCGACGGCGCCAGCGTCGAAGATCAGCTTAAACTTGGCGTCCAGAGTTGCTTTTCGAACAGAACGGCCGACGTCGGCAAAGGTCAATTTCGGCGAATAGTTGAGGCCGAGTTGATCGGCGTTGCCCTTATCGTCGGTGTCGGTAACAATGTACCAAACGATTTCGCCGCTCTTCATCGCGCCTTGGTAGAGAGGCAGGGTGATGGTTCCCTTGTCCAAATCGACCTTGCCGGACTTCAGGTTCTGAAACGCGCCGACGAGTTCGCGCTGCACCTGAGACGGCTGTGGGCCGAAATAGGTCGCCGGCACATCGGCCCCGATTGCCGCCGGCGCCGGTTGGATTTCCGTGGTTTCGAGATTTTGCGCGAGCGCTGAAGCCGCCGTCGCGCCAAACAATGCGACAGCCAGTGCTGCAGTCTTGATCCGACTTGCCTTGGCCCTCCCTTCACAGAGGCGATCAGTTAGAGCTGGATTGGACATCTTCATAGGGTTACTCCTCGTGTTGAACTTTCACTGGATCGCGGCGGCGAAAGCGATTTTCGTAAATTTGGTCGGTTGCTATTGAAGCCGTCGTGTTTCCATTTGCGGACATCAGACCGATGGCGCCCGTTCGTAGAAAGCCATTGTCCTGTCGACGATGGTGGGTAAGCAGTCTTCGACGGCGAAGTGACCTGAATTCAGCCGGTGCATTTCCGCTTTCGGAAGATCCTTGAGGTATGCCTCGCCGCCTTCGCGCGTGAAGAAGATGTCGTCCTGCCCCCAGAAGATGATCGTCCTCGGCTGGCGATCTCTCAGGAACGCCTGCCACTTAGGGTAGAGCTGCACGTTGGTGCGGTAGTCGTAGAAGAAATCGAGCTGCACGCGCCGCGCATTGGGACGATCGAGGTAGTGCAGGTCCATGTTCCAGTTATCCGGGCTGATGAGCTCGGGCTTTGGATGGCCGTGAGTGTAGACAAGCTTGACCGTTTCGGGCTGCAAGAAGGCCTCGAGCGGTTTCTCGGCCTCGGCTGTTCTGTTTTTCCAGTAGGCGCCGCGTAGACCGTCCCAGACCGCTGTAAAGCCGACTTCGTAAGCGTTCGTATTCTGGATAATCAGCCACTCCAGCCACTCCGGCCGACGGGTCACGATGCGGAAGCCGACGGGGCCGCCGTAATCCTGGACGTAAAGTCCAAAGCGGGCGAAGCCGACTTTCTTCAGAAACGACTCGATGATCTCCGACGTCTTGTCGAACGTGTAGGGAAACGTCTTCGGATCCGGCATGTCGGAGTTCCCGAATCCCGGATAGTCTGGGGCGATCACATGAAACCTCCCAGCGAGGGCCGGGATCAGGTTGCGATACTGATGGGACGAGGCTGGGAAGCCGTGCAGAAGGAGGAGTTTCGGCGCCGTTCGTTCTCCGGCTTCACGATAGAAGATGTTCAGACCGTCGATCTCGGTGTTTCTGAACAACATGTGAAGGATCCTCGATAGAGATGCCCACTTTCTGAGCTGCCTTGCCGAAGCGGCGGAGGAACCCTGACGCGGCGCCGCGGCGGCTGGCAGGTCGTCCATTCATTCGACCGGGTCGCGCCGCGCTTTCTGTGCCGGACCCCTACGGGAGTTCGAACACAAATGGCGGCAAGAGCGGCGGTGAGCCCCTCGCTAAGTCAGCGAAGCACGGGCTTTCGTGCATTTCATTCAGGTCGTCTCCTGCGGCTTCACGCCGATGAGCGCGGGCCAATTAAGGGCAGGAACGGTTTTCGAGGTGAAATGCCTATTCGCTATCGATTCGATAGCCGCCGTCTATAGAGCCGACCCTCACGAATCCCCTCATTTTGAAGGACTTGAAAACGCCTGAATTTTTGATTCTCGCGCATGACGATGTGGCGAATCGTGCGGGCAGGCGGGGATGCGCAAGTCGATCGATCGGATGGAATTGGTTCATGATTTTCTGAAGCGCGCGTTTGCGGGGAGTTTGCACGCCAAGCGGATTTTTTCGCTGGCCAATGGGACGTCGGGGGTTCTGACGGGGGCGTCGTTGGCCGTTTCGGTCATCGGGCACGCGCTGGCGCAAGCACGCGGTCTGATGGACAGACACGCGATCAAACAGGTCGATCGCCTGCTGAGCAACGCCGGGGTCGTCGTAGGGGACCTGTTCGCCCCATGGGCGCGCGAGGTCGTGGGCCAGCGCAAGGCGATCGTCGTGGCGATGGATTGGACCGATTTCGACGCCGACAATCAGGCCACGCTGGCTTTGAGCCTGATCACGCGCCACGGCCGGGCGACGCCGCTCCTGTGGCTGACGGTCGACAAGGACGAACTGAAGGACCGGCGCAACGCCTTCGAAGACCTCTGCCTGACGCGTTTGAAGGCGATCCTGCCCGAGGGCGTGGCGGTGACGATCCTGGCCGATCGCGGCTTCGGCGACGTCAAACTGTTCGAATTCCTCGAAAGCCTCGGCTTCGGTTACGTCATCCGCTTTCGCGACAACGTTCATGTGACCGCGGCGGACGGTGAGACGCGCCTGGCCGCCGACTGGGTCGGCAAGAAAGGGAGCGCGCGCCTTCTGCGCGGCGCCGAACTCACCGCCGCCCGCCACAAGGTCGGCGCGGCGGTCTGCGTCCACGCCAAGGGGATGAAGGAGGCTTGGCATCTGGCCGCCAGCGATGCGACCGCGAGCGCCTCCCAGATCGTCAACCTCTACGCCAAACGATGGACGATCGAGCCGGGGTTCCGCGACACCAAGGATTTGCGTTTCGGCATGGGCCTGAGCGTCCTGCGCATCGGCGATCCGCAACGGCGCGACCGTCTGCTGCTGCTCAACGCCTTGGCGATCCTCCTCCTGACCCTGCTCGGCGCGGCCGGCGAAAGCCTCGGCATGGACCGATCGCTCAGAACCAGCACGATCAAACGCCGCGTCCATTCGCTGTTCCGCCAGGGCTGCCTGCTCTACGATCTCATTCCCAACATGCCCGAGCGACGCTTAAGGCCGCTCGTTGAAAAATACGAAGAACTCCTAAATCAAAACAACGTCTTCACACAAACCTTCGGCCCCGCCTGAATGAGGGGATGCGTGAGGAGCCGACCCCGAGAGCTAGGGCAAATGAGGCGACGTTACACTTGCCGCACGTCCGGGTGAGATCGATCTCGGCCGTTTCATCGCTCAATCAATTCAGGCAGCAATGTATGCGGGCTTCGGTTGTTTGCCGAACCACGTCTTCCGCATCGTCTCGCGCACCAGCGAGCCGACCCCGGGCGAATAGCGACGCCCTCTCACGCTCACAAGGCTTACCTGTCGCCAAAATTCGGGCTCGACGACCAGCAAACCCACCACGCCGGGGTGTTTGACTGAGTTTGCAGGCATGAACGCAAATCCCAAGCCGGCGGCGACCATAGCCAAGGTCCAGTCGTCGCGCTCGCTCCAATAGACGGGTTTGCAGGTAACCCCTTTCTGCTGGAGAATGTGGTCGGCATAACCAGCGAACTCGCAGTGAATGCGGTGGATATAGTTCTCGCCATTCATCTCTCGAACGGGGAATGCGCCCGTTTTGACGAGACGATGGTCGCGGTGAACGGCGAGAACCATCTGCTCGCGAAAGAGCGGAATCGAATGAATGCGCTCGTCGGGTTCCGCGCCCGGTAAAGCGTAGATAGCGACCTCGAGGTCGCCAGCTAAAAGACGCGCGCGCAAATCCTTTGCATTCCCATCGCAAAGTCTCAGCTCCACGTCCGGATGGCGGGTTCGAATATTGGCGATCAGATCGACGATCTCAACTGGCGAAATTGTGCTCATGATCCCCACTTTGAGCGGCAACTTTGTCACGAAGCCTTGAGACAGGTGCTTCACCAACCTCGAATGATCGTAAAGCGACTGAAGGTGTGGGCGGACCATGTGGCCAAGATCCGTAAGGTGTGTCGATTGACGCTCGCGGCTAAAAAGGAGCCCTCCAAGCTCCTCCTCGAGAAGCTTGATTGCCCGCGACAAGGAGGGTTGCGTCACATTGCACTGCTCGCTTGCGCGCGTGAAATTCAGCTCCTCGGCCACCGCGAGGAAATAACGAACCTGATGCATTTCCATGACAATCTCACGGTATGTTCGACGGGCATGGGAGCCATTGGGAGGACTCTATTGCCGAAGACTCTATTGTCAATGCTTGCCGTTCGAGCTGAAGTGCGCCGGACGCTTCCGGCGTGGGCCGAAAATCTAAACCCCTACACCACGACCCACCTTGACGGAATCGTCTGAGGCGGCAGCGCGCCTTCAATGCTTGCTCAACGACGTCTTTAAGTACGGAGCGCAACCTCCGGAATTTGCCAGGAGCCTTTCCCGATCGTTCGCCGCTTCCGCAGGCGCGCCATACTCGGACGCTGGACGTGACGTGAGCCGTCACAACGGAGCCTTCCGAATGTTCGCGGCGCCGCATCGCGGCCGCTCCATCCTTCAGCGTCTGACCGCGGCTTCGACGCCGCCAGGCGTTCGCTGTCGACTTTGGTGTTGCCAAGCCGGGTGGCCGATCAATAATCCTGCAACATCCGCTTTAGCAGGACGCGCTTATTGTCGAGGCCCGACGCTCCCGTCCGCGCCGCCGCAATTCGACTTTGAGCAAATTGCGTAATTGCGCTTGCGGCATCGGGACAACCTTACCGAGCGCGGTTTGTCTGCCTGAAAGCTCGCATGACGCGGCGTTTCGGTCTGGAAAAACGCCTTGCGGCGCCATTGAGACTTATTTTATATTGTTGGCGGAACCGTTTCCGGGCCGCCACAGCGTCTGAACCCGAGCGAGAGCGGGCGCCCAGATGAAACGAACCGTTGACGGGATCGTTTAGTTGATTAAGATTGTCGACTAACTACACTATGTGGGGGCGCGTGGGGAAGAGGCTCGGCATTGTCCTCCTGGCGACGGTCGGGCTCGGCAGCCTCGCCCAAGCGGCGGAACTTCCCGCCGAGAAGGCGCCCGAGGCGACTCCGGGGCCGGATTGCTGGTCGAGCTTCTGGAATTGGCTCAACGCGTCGGCCGACGACTGCCCGCTCGCCTACGCCGGCATCACGCTTTATGGAGCGCTCGACGTCGGAGTCGGCTATTTCTCCGAAGGCGCCGCGTATAGCCCGAGCACTGACAAGCTCGCCTACGGCATTCAAAAATACTCCAACGGCAACCGATGGGCGCCGACCTACAATGCGCTCAGCACCAGCGTCCTTGGCCTCAAGATGGAAGAGGACATCGCCGACGGCTGGTCGCTGATCGGAGTTGTCGAAGCGGGCGTCAATCCGTACTCCGGCATGTTCCTCAACGGTCCGCGGTCCTTGGCTGACAACAACGCAAGACCGGCCGGCAACTGGCCCTATCAGACCACGAACTTCGACTCGAGCCGCGCCGGCCAATGGGACAACTCGCAGGCCTTCATCGGCTTCAGCAACGCGGTCTACGGCACGCTGACCTTCGGCCGCACCAACTCGTTCGCCTTCGACGTCGAGTTGGCCTATGACCCGGTCGCGTCCAACGCCTTCTCGCTGATCGGCTTCTCGAACTCGTTCCCCGGCTTCGGCGACACCGAAACCGTTCGGCCGAACACCGCCTTCACCTACCGCCTGACCTATCAGAACTTCCGCGCGGCGGCTCAGGCCCAGGTCGGCGGCTACGCCCTCGGCAATGGGACCAACGGCATGGTCCAGGGCCAGCTCGGCGTGGACTTCGGGCCGCTCTCGCTCGACGGCGTCATCAGCTACGCCAAGGACGCGGTGTCGCTGTGGAGCTTCAGCGGATCGAACATCGCCCAGCTCGACCACACCGGCCAGTACTTCATCTTCGTCAACAACGCCTACTACGATCCCAACTCGGTGCTGAAGGCGACCCTGTCCAACAACACCGGCGTAGAGCTGGTCGCCAAATACAAGTGGAACACGGTCACCTTCTACGCCGGCTGGCTCTACGCCAATCTAGCGAACCCGTCGGACAGCTATCTCACGGGGTTCCCAACCGTCGCCGAAGGCATCGACGTCCCGGCCGGCTACTGGAACAAGGGCGTCTACACGAACTCGGCGGTGACCGCCAACGCCTACAACATAAACCGCATCCTCAACACGGTGTGGACCGGCTTCAAGTGGTCGATCTACGACAATCTCTTCGTCGCGGCCGGCTTCTACTATCAAAACCAGAACAACTTCAACTTCAGCGTGAACAGCTTCGGCGCCACCGTGCCGGCCGCCTGCACCGGCACTGGCGCCTCCATCAGCAGCAGCAAGTGCGCCGGCAGTCAGGACGCCGTCTCGCTTCTGGTCGATTACCGGCCGGTCAAGCGCGTCGACCTCTACGCCGGCGTGATGGTCTCGAATGTGTATGGCGGCCTGGCGAACGGGTTCCTGCACACCGAGAACTACGACCCGACAGTCGGCCTGCGCATCCGCTTCTGACGGACGCGCAACGCGCCCGTTCCGCAGAATTCACGCGAGGGGACGAGCCGCACTCTTTACGCTTTATGGCTCGTTCCGTGTCGGTGGCGTCCGCGGCGCGCCCGCGCGGCAATCAGCCCGGGTTGCCGCCGATGCAGCCCTTGTTGCAGTCGTTGATGCTGCGGCCGAGCCCATCCTCGTCGCCCTTGCCGTTCGGATAGGGCGCGATCTTCGGGAAAAGGACCGGGGTCGGGGACGCAGGCGGGACCAGAGCGGTCGCGCTCGGCGCAATCGCCGCCGGTTGAACGGCCCTGTGCAGGTGATGGTATGCGTGGCGATGGTGGATCGGCTTCGCGTCGCCGCGGGACTCGACGGCGTACGCCGGAACCGCGACGGCCGTCGCAAGCGCAAGCCCTATGACGATCGATCGTTTCATTCCGTGCTCCTCAATCGCCACACGCAGCGCACGAAAGACAAAGCAGCGCGTTTCAATGCTCGCCGAATGACGATTTCAACGCTAAGCACAATGGTTATCAGGCAACAGTGCGAGTTCCTACTAAACTTTGCTTAATAAACTTGATTTTATACTCTGCGCCCCGACCTTCGAAGCGCGACGCGCGGCTGTCCGTTCGCAACCGTCGCCTCATTGCGGCGGGCCGAGCCCCGAGTGGAACCGTCGGCGCTCGGGGAGGCGCCGCCGTCGCCAAAAAGGCCTCGCAAGATTTGCGCTCCTTCGCCCTTGTTCCCTCGCCGCAATCGGGCAATAAGAGACCCGGCGACCCGCGCCCGGACGGGAGCGGCGTGCTTCGCGCCGCAACAGTTGGCGATCGGGGGTTGGCGCGGCGCGGATCCCCGTTCTCGAAATGTCGCCGCGGATGGGGCAGACAATGGCATTCGTTCATCCGCTCGCCAGAGCCGCCAAAGTGTGGACCGCGATGGGGCGCGACGACAGCGAGCAGCGCATTCTCGTGATCGTGACCACGATCGCGCTCGATCCAAGCCAGAAGGGTTACAAGAAGTCCCTGGTCGAAAAACTTTCGCACGCCGCGCGCGAACACATCGCAGCCTCCAAGGACGCCGGGTCGTTCGTGCTCATCAACCGGCTCAGGGACTGGAAGCTCCCGGAGGGCTGAGGAAATCCGGCGATCCCCGCGGGCGCCGTCGTCTCGGCGGAAGCCGTGGGATGAGCGCCGGCGGTGGGCGACCTTTTCTTGGGCGCCGCTTGTGGTACACTCGCGTCGCGCGCCCCTGACCGGGGTTGAGGGCGCTTCAACGACTTTTGCGAGGGGGACATCGACATGACCAACACGGCATCGGCGGGTTTCGGTTCGGCTCCGTCGCTCGCCCCGTTGCACGCCAAATGGGGGTGGATCGTCGCCCTCGGCATCGTTTACCTCGTCGCCGGAATCATCGCGCTCGGCAGCGTCGTCATCGCGACCGTGGCGAGCGTCCTGGTCGTCGGCGTGATGATGTTCATCGCCGGCGTCGCCGAAGTCATCAACGCCTTTCAGGTCAAGACCTGGGGGAGATTTTTTTCTGGCTCATTCTCGGAATCCTCTACATCGTCGCCGGCTTCGTCGCGTGGGACAACCCGTTGCTGACCGCGGTGTGGCTGACCTTGTTCCTCGGCGCGGCGCTGGTCGCCTCGGGGATTTTGCGCATCTTCCTCGCCTTCAACATGCAGCATGGCTCGCCCTGGGTCTGGGTCGTCGTCTCGGGCGTCATCACCCTCCTTCTCGGCCTGATCATCCTGGCGCATTGGCCATTCTCGGCCGTTTACACGCTCGGCATCTTCCTCGGCGTCGACCTCGTGTTCGCCGGCGCGAGCTGGATCGGGATCGGCATGGCCCTGCGCAACGCGCGGGCGGCCTGACGAGCGGCGGAATTCTGCCGCGAGCCGGCGCAACCGCCCGGCCCGAGCGAGAGGGGGGCGCAGATGCGCTGGGTCTATGTTGCGATCGCCGTCCTCTTCGTGGCGGCGACGGTCGTGTTCTCGGCTCAGAACACGCAGACCGTCAGCGTGTCCTTCCTCGCCTCGTCGCTCAGCGCGCCGCTGGCGCTGGTGGTCTTCGTCGTCTACGTTCTCGGCGCGGTGACCGGCGGAAGCCTGTACGCGCTGCTGCGCAGGTCCGTTCAGGGTTCGCGGCGCGCGCCCTGAGGAGCGGCCGAGAGCCGCAGAAATTGCCGATTTGATTGAGACCCTGTCTGCGTTAGTCTGAGAACCATGCGCGCCATGGTTCTGAGGCGAGCCGGCGAGCGGCTCGCGATGGAGGAGCGGCCCGATCCCGAGCCGGGGCCGGGCCAGATCCGGGTGCGGGTCGAGGCCTGCGGCGTCTGCCGCACCGACCTGCATGTCGTCGACGGCGAGCTGCCCGACCCCAAGCTGCCGATCGTTCCGGGACACGAGATCGTGGGCCGGATCGAGGCGGCGGGCGACGGCGTCGGCATGCCTCTCGGCGCCCGCGTGGGCGTGCCATGGCTCGGCCATGCGTGCGGCCATTGCCCCTATTGCCTCAACGCGCGCGAGAACCTGTGCGACACGCCGCTCTTCACCGGCTACACCCGCGACGGCGGCTTCGCGAGCCATATGATCGCCGACGCGGCCTTCTCGTTTCCGCTCGCGGAAGATCTCGATCCGGTCGCGGCGGCGCCGCTGCTGTGCGCCGGCCTCATCGGCTGGCGGTCGCTGAAGGCCGCGGGCGACGGCGACGTCATCGGCATCTACGGCTTCGGCGCGGCGGCGCACATCATCGCCCAGGTGTGCCGCTGGCAGGGACGTCGCGTCTTCGCCTTCACCCGGCCGGGCGATGCGGCCGGGCAAGCCTTCGCCCGCTCGATGGGCGCCGAATGGGCCGAAGGATCGGACGAAAGGCCGCCCAAGCCGCTCGACGCGGCGATCCTGTTCGCGCCGGTCGGCGCGCTCGTGCCCGCCGCGCTCGCCGCGGTCAAGAAGGGCGGGCGGGTCGTCTGCGGCGGCATCTATATGAGCGACATCCCGTCGTTCCCCTATCGCCTGCTCTGGGAAGAGCGCAGCGTCATTTCGGTCGCGAACCTCACCCGCGCCGACGGCCAGGAGTTTTTGGCTCTGGCGCCGCGCGCCGGGGTGCGGACGACGACGACCCCCTACCCGCTCGCCAAGGCGAATGAGGCGCTCGACGACCTGCGCGCCGGCCGGCTCGAGGGGGCGGCCGTGCTCGTGCCGTGAAAGCGGCCATTAACCAAGAAACCGAGGCATCGGCGCCAAGCGGATGCGGCGCCGACAGCGCATTCATGCCAACTCGTTACAAGCCCTGCGCATTGCCGTTTTGAGCGTTTTCAAAGGGTTAGAGCAAGAGCCGGCTCTTGTTTGCAACCCACGCCTCACGCTCGAGGAGTCCCGCGAAGCTCTCCAAGGGCAAGGCGGGGGTGAGCCGAGCATCTTTCGAGGCCGATGGCGCCGCAGGATAAAGTCTGTTGCTCATGACGCTCTCCCATGGGGACGGCCTTGGGAACAAACATAGCACAGAAGACAACTCTCGCCAACAATTTTCACAGCCGCCTCAGGGCGTAACAGGCGCCGCGCCGCCGGGGCGCCGACCCGCCGCGGAGATCGGCCGAGACGGTCGCGCGACCGCCACTCCCGGACGAGAAGCAGGGAATTCATTTCGCAGAGCAGGGGACTTTTGCATGAGAACAGGGAAGCTTTCGCACGAGAACAGGAAAGGTTTTGCGCGATTATTCCGGGCACGTTTTGATATGTAGTACAATGTCTTTTCGTCGGTTGCCGGGCCAACTCCTCGGAACCTGCACCGCCCAGAATGGGCCGACTCCTTCGCCAACGTCGGCCATGGACAGACTTGAATTCATCCTGTTCCAGGCAACAGGCCGTAGGGCGGCTCGGCCCTATCCTACCTACTGCCTACTGCGGCCGGTCCTCCGGAAGATCGTCGTCGCTGATCGCCCGCCAGACGGCGCCGTCGAGATCGTCGAAAGTGGCCGTTCTTCAGCGCCCTTGAGAAGGCGATACCGGTGATATATGCTTTTTCCACAATACTATGGTGAAATATGTAACTGTCACCGTAATACGCCGCGCCATCGAATTCGGACCTCGCAATCTCATGGAAGCCATCGACAGCAACGCAGTGTTCTTTGCGCGCCTTAGAAGCCTGATAAACTCGTGGTGCGATCGTCGCGCGCTGAGGCCGCTTGCAAGCGTCTTAGGTCCGTATCTGGCGTTTGACGGTCTGACGGACAGTTGGGGCCGCATCCTAGAGGCATTGAAAACCATTCGCGCGCATTACCGAAAGGACGCCACCGAAGCAGAAATGGACGCAGTGGAGAAGCTCATTCGGGCGGCAGAGGCAGCCCTCTATCGGGATCGGCCGTGAAGTCAAAGGTAGGAGACGGTCGTCAAGCCAACCACTCAAATTGGGCTCTTGCTGCTCGCTCCGCGATTTCGATGCTTTCGTAAATCGACTTATGCGTCGGGAGCGACGCCCATCCTTGGGCGAGCACTGGTCCTTCAGACACATTTTGATACAACTTCTGGACAACGAGGCCGAAAACGCTGTCGCGTACGATTATCAACACGCGGCGCTTCCGATCCCGGCTTTCCAAGATCTTCGCAACCGTGTGCGGCGAGCCTCTGGCCATCGAACCTGCGCCTTCCCCTGCTTTAGCGGTGCGTAGACAACTCAGTGGACGACCGGAGTGCGCAAATAGCGGTCGTTCCGCGACGGTGCGGCGAACGGGGGTCCAATTGACCTGATTCGGCCTATCCGATGGGTGCGACGGACTCCAGCGCGTACTCGACGCAAATAAGAAAATGTCAAACTCGCGGCCGAGAAGAGGAGTGAGCGCGGCATGGGTCATGTCGTCAACGAGGTCTCTCGTCGCGAGCGTGCGAAAGCGAGCGCCGCATCCGGTCAGGCCGAGAAGCGATCTGCTACGCCATGCGCCGCGCTGACGCGCAACGACTGTTCCAATTCCTGACGCCGTGCGTGCGCGGCGCTTGAGGTCACGAGGACCTCCACCGCCATGCCTTCGAGAGCGTCGCTGTTTCCCGCATAGGCTCCGCAGACGGGCGCCGCTTGCCGAATGTGGCGCGCGACAGCGACAGGAATAAGGTTCGCGCCGCCGACGCTGCGGTTGGTCGGATCGAAGCTGATCCACCCGGCGCCCGACACAAAGACTTCGCCCCAAGCGTGCGTCGATCCGGCGTCCGTCGATCCCACGAGCATCTGATCAGGGTTGAAAAGGTAGCCTGAGACCAACCTTGCGCCGAACCCCAGACTCCGCGCCGCTTCGACGAACAGCACGGCGAAGTCCCGGCAGGAGCCCCAGCCGCGGTCCAAAGTCTCTATCGGCGACTGCGTGCCTTCGTCGTCCCGGCTCTGGTAGCGAATCCACCCGGACACGCCGGCGCAGAGGTCCTTGAGCAGCGCGAGCGTATCTGTCCGGTCGCCGCCGACGAACGCCCGCGCCCAATTCCCCAAGCGTCCAGCCGAGTCCGGATATTGCTGTACGGTCAGTGAGCCCAGGTCCGTCCATTCGTCGTCCGAATAGCGAAAGGGATAGACGATTGCGGAAGCTGCGATGTTGAAGACCGGCCACGCCGTTCCCTCAAGGAGAAGCTCCACCACACTGTCGATGACGAGACTGTCGCTCGCCCCTTGAAACACCGCGGTCGCGATGGCGTTGCCGAAGACGTCATGCGCCCATGTCACTTGAGCCGTCGGCGAAACCGTCACCACGCATGAAATCACCTGCAGATCGCGGCTCTCGCGCGGGCAGAGCATGAGCCGATGCGGCCAGAGACCGACCGGTCGCCGATATCGATAGGCGGTCCGATGATGGACCGTGAGTGGAATCATCCGCGGATCCTCGCAAGCAGCGCGCTGGCGTCGTCAAGGGGTCAAAGTGTCGAATCCGAGATGAAAAGGCGCCAGAAGCTTTCGTTATTCGCCAAGGCGACGGCAACTGCGTAACGGCAACTGCGTATGGGATAGATAGTGCTGCTCTCTGGAAATATTAGATGCCGGGCAGATTTCATTCTAGTGCAACGTGTCGAGGATGTCTTTCTGATTACAAAACGGGCGCCATTCCCCTCTTATTTGGCAGTTATTCGTACCTATATGAGGAAAGGTATATTGCCGGATCGGCACGGTGCGAGGAGCGCTTCGCCAATGCGCTCAACGCGCCAAAAGGAGTGAAACATGGCCAAGGAGCAGCGACGCGGCGATCGGGAAATCCGCAACCTGAAGGCCAAGTCTGCAGTCGCGGCCCCAATCTCGCCCTTCGCCGTGAAAAGCCTAACTGGCGCCGCGAGCACGCTCAAGCGGAAGCGCTGAGGCGGGGCGATGACGACCCGGAGCAAGGACGCGACGCTCACATTTTCCAAGGCGTTCGCGCTCTCGGAGGTGGATCGCCCGTTGCCGGCGGGGACCTATCGCGTCGTCGTCGACGAGGAAGACATACCCGGCCTTTCCTTTCTCGCGTTCAGGCGAGTTGCGACGATGCTGCAAGTTCCGGCGTTGTCGGCGCCAGGCCGCCCTATTGAGATGTTTCTCGTCAACCCCGACGAACTCGCCGCGGCCCTCGAAGCCGATCGCGTTGCGTCATGAGGCGCGTCTCCACTAGAGCGAACGCAATCGTTGGATATCTCGGTCGAATTGCGGGCGCCGGCAGTGTGATGATCGGAGGCGAAACGGTCGCCCGAGCCTCCTACGATTTCGACGGCTTCGCTGCACCGCGCGGAGGTGTTATGGGCTCCGGCGAGCTTAAGCTCGCGCGCTCCGACCTCGAAGCCGTGTTTGGCAGGCTCGCCGTTCAACTCCTCACAGATGACGGCCGCCTCCTCGATTTGACATTCTCTGAAAAGGAACTCCCCCCCGCGACCGACGCGGCCCATGTCGACGTGAGCGGCGATTTGCCGCGTTCGCCGGCGGAATGGCGCGCCGGATCGGCGAGGGAGCCGATCCGATCGGGTCATGGCGCCGGAACGTCGACCGGGAATGATGGGGCCTCACCCTTCGCACGGCGGCGGCGAGTTGCAACCTGATCTGGAAGGGGCAGGAAGACCCCGCCCCTTCAAACCTGCGCCGCGATCCAAGGCCGGCTGGATCTCCGCGACCACAGTCTCGCGGTCGGGCGATCAATAATCCGTTCCGCCCATTCCGAGCGCGATTTGTCGCGCCCGCAATTTTACGCGCGTCGCGCTCGGCGGGTGTTCGCGCGTGCGAATCTCGATAATCGGCGCCGATCATCGAGATCCCCCCACGCCCGCAGTTCGAGTCGTCAACGACATTGCGGATTTCGGCAGTCGCGCCGATCCGGCCTATCCCGACGGCGGCTGGCACTGACTTTCGCCCCGTTGACAAGCGCTCGCGCCCGCCCCGGGCTTCCGATAAGCTTGGCGGAAAGTGAGGAGCGCCTCGATGGCAACATATCCGATATTCTCGCAAGATGCCGGTCAGCGAATCGCGATCAATCCCGAGAGCGTCGTCAGCATTATCGAAATTGAGCCAGGGCGCGTTGTCGTGATCCTTCCCGATAGCGGCTCAGCCACAATCTCAATGACTTTTGAAAGCGTTGTCGCTCGCCTCACCGGCAGACGAGAATTGGGTCCAGACTAAATTTGATGCCTGTGGCCGCAAAGGCGACCGCCTTCGCCGACCCGATGCTTTCCTTCCGCGCACTTTAGGCTCGCCGCCGCGGCGCTCGGCACGGATGCGCCCGTCGTCAAACGAACTCTCGACGTTTTAATTCGTATCGACTTTGGGAGCCTCGTCGAACAGCGGAGCGGTAGGATCGTAAAGTCATCATGACACGCAGAAGGTCGAGCGCTCCGGTCCCGATGGCGGCCCTGTGCAGGCGCAGACGACGCGAAAACTCGACATATCGGGATTGACCGCCGAACTGCTCGGCCTTCACCTGCATTCTGAGTCGATCTACGTCCACGCGCTCCGGGGTTGAGAGGTACGGATCGTGCGGATCACTGCACAATGCGTCTCCCTTTCAGCGTGGCTGAGATCGCACGGCCGATCGGGCTGATCGCCGTGTCGGCCGGTTTTCAGACAATTGATTTCCTCGGTTGCCAATCGACCATTCAGACCTGCTCACATGCGATCCGCCCATTCCCATCACTCGCCATCCAGCTCTGCGATGACGCGCAGCGCCGAATAGCGTGCACATGCAATCGCGGGGCTCACCGCCTTTGGCGTTTCGCTGAGCCGGCCGGGGCTGGCGGGCCTCGAGACCGTAGAGCTTACGACTGTGGTCCTGGTGGGGCGCAGTTGCCCACCGTCTCGCCCCCAATGGGGACCGACTTCGAAAGATATTTTTCCTGGCGGGTCGTATTCACGTTTTCAATGCTTATATTGGATAGGACATCTTCACCGACGATCCAACCCCACTCGACGCGGGAAAGTATTGCTGGAAGCTCGCTCGTTGAACCGGTGGATATCTGTGACGCCCACCTCGTCGGAGATTCCCGTGACCACTAAATTTCGTTTCGGACGGCGCATTCCACTCCCGTCAACCGTGCAGATCCTGCATGAGCTCAAGGTATTGTCTGAGCTAGAGGAGGGGCGGAAACGGTACGCCCTCGCCGACGGATTACCAGAAATGGCAAGCTGGGACGAGATCGGTGCACACCGGGCTCGCGCCGAACGGGAAGCGGCATCCGCGGCCGCGGCGCGCCTGCTTGAATAACCCAAAGTGGTCGTGATCTGTTGCAAGAATTGACCGCCAAGGTAGTTCGTCGTATCGCAATGCCTTCCCGGTCTCCCATCGCAGACTGCAGCGTCGCGTGATTTGCCCGACGCCGCATGCACGAAGAGCCCGCGCTGAAAGTCTGTGGGTAGACGAGGAGTGCCACTCGCCGGAATCCCGAGGGTAACATGGATGTGATCGTCACAGCGGCAGAGCGAGGCACAGTCTGGCGGCTGACAGATCTGTTTGGTCGGTCAATGGGCAGCATCACGGAGAGCGGCGCAAATCAATTCACGATTTCCCCGGAGGGCCACGCATTGGAAACCATGGCCGGAATGCAGAAAGGGCCGCATGCCTCGCTCGATGCCGTCCTGGCAGAGATCGAAAGGCGCACCCGGGGCATCTGCCGGCGCTCTTCTGGCGAAGATCAGCCTTAGACTAAGGACCTCGACGAGGCGAACGGCCGATCGTTTCGATAGCATCAGTGCCAACAAGGAAATATCCACTCTTTGCGATCGCCTGTTTTGCCTCCAGAGCGAAAGGGAAGTTCTCCTCTGTCATTGTGCCGTGATCCGACCAATAGCCACCTGGCGCTGGCGGGAGTTCCCCAGGATTGTCTTTGTCGAGAATTCCGAAAATAGACCCCGGCCTAACGCTTAGCCCAACCAATTTCATCAGGATAAATTCCATCCAGGTCTCTCCGTCCGTCTTTGAACAGGCTGGCGGCGTCGGTGATTCCGCGGGCCACTTTACGCCGAAACACAGTCGCCTCGTAAGCGCTCGGTCCGGTCTTTCGCCACTCGGGTGACCTCAACAACTCGACATGCCTCGCCAGTTGGTCCCAGGCATCAGCGATTTGATGCCACTGCATCGGGTCGGTCGCAGTCTTAGCCTTTTCTCGCGCGGCAAACAGGCGAGCTATCGACGCGAGCCGCCATCGTGGGCGTGGCTCAAAGACGAATGCAGTCGCCCCGCTCCATCGCGCCGATCCTAACCGATTTCATCCCCAGCCAAAGCTTGAAACAGAACCAGTTCGACGGTCGGTCTCGAAATCGATGCGCCGGCTACCGGGGGAGGCGCTCGGCGTGAGCGTCACACCGAGCGCCTCCCATCGTTGTTCCACTAAGCGCTCGTAACCTACTTCAAGTTGCTGAGAGCGGCGGCGCAGGCTTGCGGCACGCCGGCATCGACCGCCTTGCTGCCGGGCGTCACCGCCCAGCGCCTTTTTCGACATACGCCGCCTGTTGCCATGAGTCGGTCTTTTTCAGCTCCGTCAGATTGTTGGCGGCGTCGACGCTGCGTTGGAACTGATCGACGCAGATCGGCGCTATCGCCGCGACCACGGCGCTGCTCGCGGCGCTGTCCGCCAACGTCTTCGCCGTGCTTCCCAGCATCCACCCGCCTCAGCCGAAGCCGACGATGAGAGTCGCGACCACGCCGACAGCGGCGCCTTGCAGGAGCCGCTTCAGCGATTCTCACTGGTACCAAATAGATGCTTGCATGAGACTTTCCTCCCAATTCGGGGAGGACGGATTCCTCCCTTTTTGAACATGCGCGACACATCATGAGCAGGGTCGCATCGCCCCAGCCCTGTCTTCGCTTTATCGGGCGGTCAATAGTCCATTCCGCCCATTCCGCCGCCCGGCATCGCCGGAGCTTCCGCCTTTGGCCGCTCCGCCACCATCGCCTCGGTCGTGATCATGAGGCCGGCGACCGATCCCGCGTCTTGCAGGGCGACCCGCACAACCTTCGCTGGATCGACGATGCCGGCGCTCAGCATATCGACGTACTGCTCGGTCTGGGCGTCGAAGCCGTAGGTCTGAGACTTGTTTTCGAGAATCTTGCCGACGACAACCGAACCTTCGACGCCCGCGTTCTCTACGATTTGGCGGGCCGGCGCCTCAAGCGCCCTCAGCACGATATTGATGCCGGCCTGGACGTCGGCGTTTTCACCGCTGAGCTTGCCAATGGCGGCCTTGGCGCGCAAGAGCGCAACGCCTCCGCCGGCAACGATGCCTTCCTCGACCGCGGCCTTGGTCGCGTTCATCGCATCATCGACGCGATCCTTTTTCTCTTTCACCTCGACTTCGGTCGAGCCGCCGACGCGGATCACCGCGACGCCGCCCGCGAGCTTCGCCAAACGCTCCTGTAGCTTCTCCTTGTCATAGTCCGAGGTCGTGTCCTCGACCTGCGCCTTGATTTGCGCGATGCGGCCTTCAATGTCGGACTTCTTGCCGGCGCCGTCGATGACCGTCGTGCTTTCCTTCTCGATGCGCACGCGCTTGGCGCGGCCGAGCATTTGGAGCGTCACGTTCTCGAGCTTGATGCCGAGGTCCTCTGCAATCAGAGTCCCACCGCTGAGGATGGCGATGTCTTCAAGCATCGCCTTGCGGCGATCGCCGAAGCCTGGCGCCTTGACGGCCGCGACCTTGAGGCCGCCGCGCAGCTTGTTGACCACGAGCGTCGCCAGCGCCTCGCCTTCAACGTCCTCGGCAATGATGAGAAGCGGCTTGCCTGTCTGCACGACCGCCTCGAGAAGCGGCAGCAACGGCTGCAACGACGACAGTTTCTTCTCATGCAGCAGGATGTAGGGCTCCTCGAGCTCCGCCACCATCTTCTCGGCGTTGGTGATGAAATAGGGCGACAGATATCCGCGGTCGAACTGCATGCCCTCGACGACGTCGAGCTCGGTCTCGAGGCTCTTGGCCTCTTCGACCGTGATGACGCCTTCGTTGCCCACCTTCTTCATCGCCTTGGCGATCATTTCGCCGATCGACTTGTCGCCGTTCGCCGCGATCGTGCCGATCTGGGCGATCTCTTCGGAGGACTGGACCTTCTTCGCGCGGTGTTCGATGTCCTTCACGACCGCGGTCACGGCGATATCGATGCCGCGCTTCAGGTCCATCGGGTTCATGCCGGCGGCGACGAGCTTGAGCCCTTCCTTCATGATCGAGGCGGCGAGCACCGTCGCGGTGGTCGTGCCGTCGCCGGCGAGATCATTGGTCTTCGAGGCGACCTCGCGGACCATTTGCGCGCCCATGTTCTCGAACTTGTCCGAAAGCTCGATTTCCTTGGCGACGGTCACGCCGTCCTTGGTGATGCGCGGCGCCCCATAGGACTTGTCGAGAATGACGTTGCGGCCCTTAGGACCCAGCGTCACCTTCACCGCATTATTGAGAACGTCGACGCCGCGCAGCATTCTGTCGCGGGCATCGGTGGAGAATTTTACATCTTTCGCAGACATGATTTTCAATTCCTAGGTTGAGATGAGGCGGACGCGGCGTCAGGCCGCGATTTTCTTCGCGGCGCTCGCGCCTTCGATCACGCCCATGACGTCGGACTCCTTCATGATCAGGAGGTCCTGACCGTCGATCTTGACTTCGGTTCCCGACCACTTTCCGAACAGGACCCGGTCGCCTGCTTTCAGTTCGAGAGGCTGAAGCTTGCCGCTCTCGTCGCGAGCCCCGGGTCCGACGGCGATGACCTCGCCCTCTTGCGGCTTCTCCTTAACAGTGTCGGGAATGATGATGCCGCCTTTCGTCTTGTCCTCGCCTTCCACGCGGCGGATGACGACGCGGTCGTGTAACGGACGGAATTTCATGAGACTTGCTTTCAGTGGACCTGCCCAGCCGGCTCACGAGCAATTGCCCTGGCTCTCGGCGGCAGTCCGACGCTGGCCTACATGGCCATCGTTGGCACTCGTTACAAGGGAGTGCTAATAGTCTAACGCTTTGAGTAGAATATTACAGCCGGATGGGACGCAGCACATGACCGATTTGGCAACGGCTTCTGACCACGATCAACGTGGATTGGGTGGACCAATTCTCGAATGTCCGGTCTACGTCGATTCCTGCCGTTCAATCGATCGGACGATGAATCTCGGCCGGTCAAGCTGAATGGGTTTTGACCCTGTAGTGCCTATCGCTCATCCTCCGGCAAATCGTCGTCGCTGATCGCCCGCCAGGCGGCGCCGTCGAGATCGTCGAACTGGCCGTGCTTGAGCGCCCATAAGAAAGCCGCGAGGCCGAGGCCGCCGAGGGCCAGCGCGATCGGCACCAGATAGACGAGGACGTTCATGGGCCAGGCCTCCCTGCCTGACGCGCCCGCAGCGCGTTCAGCGTGACCAGGATCGACGAGCCGGACATCGCCAGCGCCGCGATCAGCGGCGTCACGAAGCCGAGCACCGAAAGAGGCACGGCGATCGCATTATAGACCGCCGACAGCGCCAGATTCTCGACCATCAGCCGGCGGGCCCTGGCGGCGATCCGCAAGGCGTCCGCAACCGGAGCCAAACGGTCGCCGAGAAAGAGCGCGTCGGCATGCGCCTGGGCGACATGGGCGGCGGCGATCGGCGAGATCGAGACATGCGCGGCGGCGAGCGCCGGGGCGTCGTTGAGGCCGTCGCCGACCATCAGCGGACGCCTGCCGCCGCTCTCGAGCGCTTTCAGCCGGGCGATCTTGTCGGCCGGCTTCAGGCCGGCTTCGTACCGCGCAACGCCGAGTTCGCGGGCCGCGAGCGCCACCGCCGGCTCGCGGTCGCCCGACAGGATCTCGACGTCGTGGCGACGGGCGATTTCGGCGACGACGGCGCGCGCGTCGGGCCGCAGCCCCTGCCGGACCGCAAAGACGACGGCGCGCTCGGGGGTGCGAAGGACGATCAGGGAGGCGTCGGGCCAGGCGGCCGCGACCGGCCCCGCCTCGGCCTCGGCTCCGCACCAGGCGACCGAACCGAGTTTGAGGCGCTGGCCCTCATGGACGGCGCCGACGCCTTCGCCGGGGAACTCCTCGACGGCCATCGGCTCTTTCGCGCCCGCCGCCTCGACGATCGCCCTGGCGAGCGGATGCTTGCTCGCGAGCGCCAGCGAACCGGCGAGCGCAAGGTCGCTCTGCGCGATGTCGGCGGCGTTGGCGAGCGCCGGTCGCGGCTGGGTCAAGGTGCCGGTCTTGTCGAACACGACCGTGTCGGCTTCGGCCAGGCGCTCCAGCGCCTCGCCGGAATGGAGGATCAGTCCGTGACGGAACAGCTCCCCGGCGGCGACCGCCTGCACTGCCGGCACGGCGAGGCCGAGCGCGCAGGGGCAGGTGATGATGAGGACCGTGATCGCGACGAGGAGCGCCTGCTGCCAGCCCGCGCCGAGCGCGAGCCAGGCGAGAAACGTCGCCAGCGCCGTCACATGGACGACCGGCGCGTAAAGCCGCGCGGCGCGGTCGGCGAGGCGCACGTAGGAGGAGCGCTGGTCGACGGCCCTGGCGAGCAGGCTGTTGACTTCGTCGAGAAGGGTTCCGCTCGCGGCGCTCCGCACCCGGACGCGCAAGGCGCCGGTCAGATTGACGGTCCCGGCGTAGACCGGCGCGCCCGGAGAAACCTCGATCGGCGCCGTCTCGCCCGTCACCAGGCTCTGGTCGGTCTGCGAGCGACCCGTCTTCGACCGCGCCGTCGACGGCGATACGCTCGCCGGGGCGCACGAGCACGAGATCGCCGGGACGGATCGCCGCGATCGGCGTCTCGCGCGCCTCGCCCCCCTCGAACAGCTTGACGGCGCGGTCGGCGCGGATCGCCGACAGGTTGACGGCGAAGTCGCGCGTGCGCCGGCGCATCCGCTGGTCGAGGAAGCGCCCGGCGAGCAGGAACATCAGCAGCGTCAGCGCGCTGTCGAAATAAGCCACGCGCTCGTGGGCGAGCGTCTGCAGCATCGACATGAGAAGCGCGAGCACGACGGCGAGCGCGATCGGCACGTCCATGTTGACCGATCGCGCGCGGACCGCCTTCGCCGCGCTCTCGAAGAACGGCAGGCCGGCGTAGGCCGCGGTGGGAAGGGCGACGAGCGCAGACAGCCAATGGAAGAGATCGCGGGTCGCCGAATTCGGGTCGCGGTCGGCGCCGGCCCAGAGCGAAATCGACAAGAGCATGACGTTCATCGCGCCGAAGGCCGCCACGCCGAGGCAGCGCAGGAGCCGCCTCTCCGCCTCGATCTCGACGCTGTCGACGGTTTCGGCCGCAAACGGATGAGCGGGATAACCGAGCGCCTCGAGCCGCCGGAGGATGACCGGCGGGTCGAGCGCGCCGTCGTTCCACTCCACGGTCACCCGCTTGCTCGCCAGATTGACCCGCGCGCCGCGAACGCCGGCCTCCTTGCGCAGGCCCTTTTCGATCGTGACGATGCAGGCGCCGCAGTAGACGCCGTCCACCACCAGATCCATCGCGGCCACGCCCTCGGCGGGATGGCGCACGAAATGCGAGAGGTCTTGCGCTTCCGTCAAGACCGGCTCCTAAAGCGGGATGCGAAAACGTGGATGCCGGTTTTTCGCAATAGTCCCGCGTTTTCAAGGACTTCTAAAGCATGAAGCGATTCTACGAAATCGCATCATGCTTTAGTTCGGGGCCGTATCCGCTACCGCCAACTTGTTTTCGCTGCGGAACAGGCGTTCCGTCCCGCGGCTCGCCTCGATCACCAGGGTCCAGCGGCCCGGCGGCTACCGGGGTCGCGACCCCTTCGTAATTCAGGCCGTCGGAGGCGAGCGTCGTCTGGCGGTCCTTCGCGGCGTCGAACGGATGCTCGAAACGAGCCGTGACCTCGAGATCGGAGATCGGCGCGCCGTTGCGATCGCGGAACTCGACCATGACCCGCTCGCCCGGCCCCTCGGCCCGGGTCATGACGTCGGCCTTCCAGCCGCGCTCGTCCTGGGCGCGCGCTTCGGCAATCCGTCCGTTGAACGCCTGGCTCGCGTCGTAGGGATTTTCGAGTTCCGATCCGTGCAGCGTATGCAGGGCGAGATAGATCAGGGTGATGTTCGCGGCGAACATCACCGAGAAGAACGCGCCGAGCCACGCAAGGACGTGCCGTCCGGTCAGCTGTCCAGACACAACCTGCTTCTCTCCAAGCGATCGCGCAAATATGCGCCCGCCCCCGCGGCCCGCAACCCCTCCCCGGTCCCGATGTCCGCGCTCCTCCGGATCATGGGCCGAAGAAGTGGTCGACCACGACGCTGCGCTCTCCGGTCTTGGCGTCGGTCGAAGTGAAAGTGATCGGCGTCGAGGCGGCGGGCGTCACGTCCGGCGCCGTCGTCACATAGACCGGGACCTCGAGGGTCGCGTCCGGATCGACGCGGACGCCGAGGCGCCCGTCGGCGAGCGGTTTGGCGACGACGCTCGACATCGTCACGCCCGGAACCCCGCTGACTTCGAGGGTGAAATCCTGCGGCTCGCTCAGCTTGTTGGCGAAGCGCAGCGTGTATCCGTCGCGGATGCCGCCCTCGGCCGTCTGGGTGAACAGCGGCGCGCGCACGTGCAGGACGCTGAGGTGGGTATTGGCGCGCGTCAGCAGGGCGTAAAGCATGACGCAGCCGGTGAGGACGATCAGCGCCGCGTACATGATCGTTCGCGGGCGGACGAACTGATAGACGTTGTGCTCGCCCCGTTTGCGCCGCTCGCGGTTCTCGTCCGTGTCGTAGGCGATGAGCCGGGTCGGCCGCTTGACCTTGGTCATCACCGCGTCGCAGGCGTCGATGCACAGGCCGCACTGGATGCAGCCGAGTTGCGGGCCCTTGCGGATGTCCACCCCCGTCGGGCAGACCGCGACGCACTGCAAGCAATCGATGCAGTCGCCGGCGGCCTCGCGACGCGCATGAGCCTTCGCCGCGTCTTTCACCGACATGCGCGGTTCGCCGCGGTCGAATCGATAGGTGACGTTGAGCGCGTCGTTGTCGGTCAGGGCCGCCTGGATGCGCGGCCAGGGGCACATGTAGAGGCAGACCTGCTCGCGCATGTGGCCGGCGAGCGAATAGGTCGTGAAGGTGAGGATGCCGGCCCACAGATAGGCGATGAACGGCGCCGTGCCGGTCGCCATTTCCTCGAGCAGCGTCGGCGCGTCGACGAAATAGAGCATCGCGGCGCCGCCGGTCAGCAAGGCGATCACGAGCCAAGCCGCATGCTTGGCGACGCGCTTGGCGATCTTTTCCGCGGTCCAGGGCTGGGCGTCGAGCTTGATGCGGTCGCGCCGATCGCCCTCGATGACGCGTTCGACCCAGAAGAAGAGGTCCGTCCAGACCGTCTGAGGACAGGCGTAGCCGCACCATACCCGGCCGAACAGCGCGTTGGACAGAAACAGGATGAGCGCGGCGAGGATCAGCAGGCCGGTGAAATAATACACCTCCTGCGGCCACAGCTCGATGAAGAAGGCGTAGAAGCGCGAATGGGGGATATCGACGAGGACCGCCTGGCTCGGCGCGTTCGGTCCTCGATTCCAGCGTATGAAGGGCAGGATGTAATAGACGCCGAGAGCGATGCACAACGCAATCCACTTCAGCCGTCGATAGGTCCCCCAAACTTTCTGCGGGTAGACCTTCTTTGCTGCCGCATACAGTGGACCGTCGTCGTCGATCTCCTCAACGCTGATCGTCACTTCGAGTCACCCGGATCCTACTTGCCGCCGCCCAGGCCGTGAACATAAACCGCAAGCGCCTTGATCGTTTCCGGATCGAGACGCCTGCCCCACGCAGGCATCGTGCTGTTGCGTGCATAGGTGATCGTGTAGATCAAATCTTTGATATCCGAGCCGTAGAGCCACACCTTAGTCGTCAAGTTTGGCGCGCCCATGTCGATGTTGCCCTTTCCGTCTTCGCCGTGGCAGGGCGTGCAGTTGTCCAAGAAGATCTTCTTGCCGGCGGCGACGTCGACGCCCTGTTCGGGCTGGAGCTTGGCGAGGGTGCGCACGTAGTTGGCGACCTCTCTGATTTGCTCGGGCTTCAGGATACCGTCCTTGCCGAAGGCCGGCATGGCGCTCGTGCGCGTGTCCGGATCGTCGGCGCGGATGCCGTGGGTGATCGTCGTCTGGATCTGGTCGAGGGTTCCACCCCACAGCCAGCGGCCGGCGGTCAGGTTGGGATAGCCCTTCTGGCCCTGCCCGCCCGAGCCGTGGCACGGCGTGCAATTGTCGCCGAACGCCGCCTTGCCCTCGGCGAGCGCGATCTCCTGCAGGTTCGGATCGGCCGCGATCTGGTCGACGCTCGCCTTCGCCAGACCCGCCGCCATTTGCATGCGCGCCGCCTGCCCCGCCGCCACGTCCACCGCGACCTCGGAGCGATTGGTGGTTCCGAACAGGCCGGCGGTATAGCTGGTCGCCAGAGGCCAAGCGGGATAGACGATCCAATAGCCGATCGAGAAGACGATCGTCAGATAGAACAGCCACAACCACCAGCGCGGCAGCGGGGTGTTGAGCTCGCGGATGCCGTCCCACTCGTGCCCGGTCGTCGTCTGGCCGGAAACTCTGTCGACTTGAACTGGGTCCGTGACCATCGCTCAATCCTCCCGCAGCGGCGTGCGGGCCGCGTCATTGAACCGCGCGCCGTTCTTGGGCCAAAGCGCGTACGCGAGCGTCGCGAGGAAAAACAAGAAGCAGTAGACGGTGCCGGCCGATTGCGCGAACTCAGCCAGCCATTCGTAGGTTGTCGACATGGGGGTCCCCTAACCGGTCAGCGCAGATTGGCCTTGTCGTCGTATAACTTGAAGTCGACGAGCGTGCCCAGCATCTGCAGATAGGCCACGACCGCGTCGCCTTCGGTAATCTCCGGCGTCGCGGGGTTGAACTTTCGCACGGCCGCCTTCGGATAGCGCTTCAGGAGCGCCGCCGCCTCGGGCGAATCCGGGCTCACCTGAGCCTTCAGGTCGGTCATGACGTTGGCCATCATGTCGTCCGTATACGGAACCCCGACTTCGCGGTTGGTCTGAACGTCGGCGACCAGTTCGCGCGTATCGAGCGGCGTCGTCATGAGGAAACCGTAGTTCGGCATGATCGACTGCGGCACGACCGAGCGCGGGTTGATCAGATGCGCCACGTGCCAGGCGTCGGTGTACTTGCCCCCGACCCGGGCGATGTCCGGCCCGTTGCGCTTGGAGCCCCACTGGAACGGATGGTCGTACATGCTCTCGGCTGCCAGGGAATAGTGGCCGTAGCGCTCCACCTCGTCGCGCAAGGCGCGGATCATCTGGCTGTGGCAAAGGTAGCAGCCTTCGCGCACGTAGATGTTGCGGCCTGCGAGTTCGAGGGGGGTGTAGGGCCGCATGCCCTGCACGGTTTCGATGGTGCTCTTGAGATAGAAGAGAGGGACGATCTCGACCAGGCCGCCGATAGCGACCACGATGAGAATGCCGAGGACGAGGAGGATCGGATTCTTCTCCAGCAGGTGATGCCTGGAGAAAAACGACCTGCCGTGCTGCGGCCGCGCGGAGCTGCTCATCGTGCTGAATCCTATTCCGCGGGCTGCAGGGAAGGCTGGGCCGCCGGGGCCGCCTCTTCGGACGCCGTGATCGTCATGTAGACGTTGTAGAGCATCAGGCAGTAGGCCAACAGGAACAGTCCGCCGCCGAGCGCGCGGATCACGTAGAAGGGATGCATCGCCGCAACCGTCTCGATGAACGAATATTCGAGATAGCCTTGCGCGGTGTAGCTCCGCCACATCAGTCCCTGCAGGATGCCGGACACCCACATCGAGGTGATGTAGAGCACGATGCCGAGGGTCGCGATCCAGAAGTGCCAGGAAACGAGACGCAGCGAGTAGAGATCACGCTTGTTCCACAGCCAGGGGACCAGGCAGTAGATCGCGCCGAACGACACGAAGGCGACCCAGCCGAGCGCGCCCGAATGCACGTGGCCGACGGTCCAGTCGGTATAGTGCGACAGCGAGTTGACCGACTTGATCGACATCGCCGGGCCTTCGAAGGTCGACATGCCGTAGAAGGCGACCGACACCACCAGCATGCGCAACACCGGATCGGTGCGCAGCTTATCCCACGCGCCCGAAAGGGTCAGCAGGCCGTTGATCATGCCGCCCCACGAGGGCATCCACAGCATGACCGAGAAGGTCATGCCCAGCGTCTGCGTCCAGTCCGGCAGCGCGGTGTAGTGCAGGTGGTGCGGGCCGGCCCAGATGTAAAGGAAGATCAGCGACCAGAAGTGGATGATCGACAGCCGATAGGAGTAGATCGGCCGCTCCGCGCGCTTGGGAACGAAGTAATACATGATGGCGAGGAAGCCGGCGGTCAGGAAGAACCCGACCGCATTGTGGCCGTACCACCACTGGAACATCGCGTCCTGCACGCCGCTCCAGACGATATAGGACTTCGACGAGAACATCGAGACCGGAAGCGCGGCGTTGTTGCCGAGATGCAGCATCGCGATCGTCAGGATGAAGGCGAGATAGAACCAGTTCGCCACGAAGATATGGGGCTCCTTGCGGCGGAAGAGCGTGCCGAGGAACACCAGAAGGTAGACGACCCAGACGATGGTCAGCCACAGATCGGCGTACCATTCGGGCTCGGCGTACTCTTTGCTCTCGGTAATGCCGAGCAGGTAGCCCGTGCCGGCGATCAGGATGAAGAAGTTGTATCCGAGCACCACGAACCACGGCGCGAGATCGCCGGCCAGACGCGCGCGGCTCGTTCGCTGCACGACATAGAACGACGTCGCGATCAGCGCGTTGCCGCCGAAAGCGAAAATGACCGCCGAGGTGTGCAGCGGCCGCAGGCGGCCGAAGTTGAACCAGGGCGCGAGGTTAAGATCGGGGAAGGCGAGTTCGGAGGCGATGTAGACGCCGACAGCCATGCCGGCCAGACCCCAGAACAGGGCCATGATCGTCGTGAACTTCACCGGGCCGAAATTATAGTTCGGCAGACCGTTGATCTCGAGCGGCGGGCGCTCGGCCGGGCGCGCGTTGTAGCGCTGGAAAATCGCAAAGATGCCGGCCGCGGCCGCAATCACCCCCAGCACCATATGAAATTGGTAGGCGCCTTCGATCGTCCTCGCCGCGATATAAAGACAGAGCAGGCCCAGGATCGCGAGGACCCCGATAAGCCCGACTTCGCCGCTCCAGAGCGATTTTGGTTGAGATACCGGTTGAGATACCGTCTGCATTCCTCATCCCCAGTATAAAGAGGCGAGCTCCCGACCCCCGTTTCGAACAGCGCCCTGACGCCGCCTCCCTCCAGCCCGAGAACGTCGATCGAAATCACAGCCTTCCGACGGATCGCCATCGCGGCGGCCGGATCGCACGACGGTTTTTCTAAAGCATGGTCGGCCGCCCGCCGTCCACCCGTCCCAATGTCGGATTCCATGCGCTCACGCCGCCTGACGCAAGCTCCCGCCACGGAGAGGATGCCAAAGCGAGGATTTTCTGGGAGGCCCCGCCAATGCAAGTGGGGACGGCGTGACCATCTGTCGCACTTGAACTCGCATCCTCGGATGCGTTCACAAGGCCGCGGATTTGGTCGACGGAGAAAGCGCCCCGCCGCGGCTTCGCCCGGCCGGGAGCTCTCGCTCGAGGCCCGCGATTCGCGATCGAGAGTCGCTGGCGCTCAGGCGACGGCGGCCTCCAACTCCTCGACCGTCCGTGCGAGGCCGGCGGGCGGTCCCGCGTCCCGGTCGGCGGCGGCGAGCCGCGCGAGCGCGTCCGGCCGCAGGATTTCCACCCGGCGCTTCCTCGGCAGCCTGAGGAAGCCGCGATCCCTGAACACGGTGAAAGTCCGGCTCACCGTTTCGATCGTCAACCCGAGATAGTCGGCGATGTCCTGACGCTGCATCGCCAGATCGAGCGCGTAGGCGCACGGGCCGGCCGAGCGCGCCGAAAGCATGGTCAGGAACCAGGCAAGCCGCTCCTCCGCCGAGCTGCGTCCGATCATCATCATGTGATCGATGGACAGGGTCAGCGCCCGCGTCGCGCCGTCGAACAGCGCCGCGTTGAGTTTGGGGTCGTCGTTCATGCGAAGCCGGCAGGCGTGCCGGGGCAGGATCGCCACCGCCGCGCAGTCGACCGCCTCGATCGTCAATTTGTGGACCGCGTCGGGCTCCAGGCCGCAAATGTCGCCCGGCATGTAGAAGGCGAACACCTGTCGCCGACCGTCGCGCGTGAACTTCACCGCGCGGAACATCCCGCGCATCACCAGAAAGAAGCTCTCCGTCGGATCGCCTTCGCCCACGACCTCCTGCCCGGCCTCGAACGGAACGATCAGAGAGTCGAAGTGAGGAAAGCACGCCGCCAGCAACTCGCCGATCCTCGGCGCGCCTTTCATGTGATGGTTGAACGCGTATCCCATCCGGCGACCCGCCTCCTGACGACCTCGGCGAGCGCCCCACCCCGGCCGCTTACTCGCTTTGCGTCGTCTCTCCGCCCCTCGCCAAGGCAATATAGGCGCGCCGCCCCGTCCGAAGGAACGGGGCGTTTTGACGCAGTCGCGGGAGCCGCCCCGAGGGCCCGAATCGGTTTGTCGGCGCGTCCGCGCAGGGAAGGCGGCGCAGCCGCCGGTCAATCCCTCGTTTTCAAATCGCTCGACAGACCGCAACAAAGCTGCCACTTCGAGCGCATGGCCAGGTTTCGCTCTTCCTATGTCTGCCAGAACTGCGGGGCGATCTCCCAGCGCTGGCAGGGCAAGTGCGAATCCTGCGGCGAGTGGAACACCATCATCGAGGAAGCCGCCGCGCTCGGCGTCGGCGGGGCTGCGGCGCGGCGCGGCGCGGCCGGTCGGCCCTTCCCCCTCGAGGACCTGTCGGGCGCCTCGAAGACGGAACCGCGCATCGTCACCGGGATCGCCGAACTCGACCGGGTCGCCGGCGGCGGCTTCGTGCCCGGGTCGGCGACGCTGATCGGCGGCGAGCCGGGCATCGGGAAATCGACGCTTCTGATCCAGGCCTGCGCTGCAGTGGCGCGATCCGGCGCGCGCGTCATCTACGTCTCGGGCGAGGAATCGACGGCGCAAGTGCGCCTGCGCGCGGCCCGTCTCGGGCTGGCGGAGGCCCCGGTGCAACTCGCGGCCCAAACTCTGGTCGAAGACATCGTGGCGACGCTCGGCTCTGGCGACGCGCCCGGATTCGTGGTCATCGACTCGATCCAGACTATGTGGAGCGACGCGATCGAGTCCGCTCCGGGCACGGTGAGTCAGGTGCGAGGCTCGGCGCAGGCGCTCATCCGCTTCGCCAAGGCGAGCGGCGCGGCGCTGCTCATCGTCGGCCATGTCACCAAGGACGGCCAGATCGCCGGTCCCCGGGTCGTCGAACACATGGTCGACGCGGTTTTCTCGTTCGAGGGCGACGGCGCGCAAGCCTTTCGCCTGTTGAGAGCCGCCAAGAATCGTTTCGGCGCGACCGATGAGGTCGGCGTTTTCGAGATGACCGGCGCCGGGCTCGCGGAGGTCCCGAACCCGTCGGCTCTGTTCCTGGCGGGGCGCGACGGCGGCGCGAGCCCCGGCGCCGCCGTGTTCGCCGGCGTCGAGGGCGCGCGGCCGCTTCTGGTCGAGGTTCAGGCTCTCGTCGCGCCGACGACGCTCGGCACCCCGCGCCGCGCAGTCGTCGGCTGGGAGCCGAGCCGGCTCGCCATGGTGCTGGCGGTGCTGGAATCGCACGGCGGACTGAAGCTCGGCCAATTCGACGTCTACCTCAACGTCGCCGGGGGCCTCAGAGTGGCCGAGCCCGCGGCCGATCTCGCGGCCGCGGCGGCGCTGGTCTCCTCGCTCACAGGCGCGGCGCTGCCCCACGACGCCGTTTACTTCGGCGAGATCGCGCTGTCCGGCTCCGTGCGCGCGGTCGCCCATGCCGGCCTGCGCCTCAAGGAGGCGGCCAAACTCGGCTTTATGAGCGCCTTCGCCCCGGCCTCGCCGCGGGCCGAGGGCGAGAGCGTCAGGATCGGCCAGACGCCGATCGGGTCGGTCGCCTCGCTGATCGCCCTGATCGCCGCTGCCGGGGTCGAGACCAAGTCCGCCCGCTCGGACGCAAAGTCTCTGCGCGCCGGGGTGACGAACTAAAGCGGCTTGGCTATAAGGCGCTCCGCCGGACGCCGCCGGCGGCAACAGGCCGTCGGGGTTTTCGAGCGTCTCGATGAGGTTTTTTCGGAATGCCTTCTTATCTCGATCTCGCCGTACTCGCGATCGTCCTCGTCTCGGCGCTCCTGTCCATGCTGCGCGGCTTTTCCCGCGAAGTTCTTGCGATCGCCTCATGGGCCGCCGCCGCCGCCGCCGCCTATTACTTCTATCCGGTTGTGGTCCCCCACCTCACGCCCTACATCCACAAGGAGGTCGTCGCGCAGGCGGTCGCCGCAGCGATCGTGTTCTTCGGCACTCTGATCGTCGTGTCGCTGTTCACCGTTCGGCTGTCGGACGCGATCCTCGACAGCAAGATCGGCGCGCTCGACCGCACGCTCGGCTTTCTGTTCGGCGTCGCGCGCGGCTTCCTGCTCGCGGTGGTGGCGTTTGCGATCTTCAACTGGTTGGTCTCGGAAAAACAGCAGCCGGAATGGGTGAGAACCGCCAAGATGCGCCCGGTCCTCACCGACACTGCAGACAAGATCGTCGCCATGCTGCCGGAGGACGCGGCGGCGACCATCGACGCCTGGATCAAGTCGCGCGGAAACATGATTCCGGCGAACGAGGAGCCGACGGACGAATCCTCCGCCGCGCCAGTCACGACCAAGCCCGCCGCGCCGGCCCCCGCGCCGGCGGCCCAGAAGAAGGCGGACTCCTCGACGACGCCGAACTCGACCCTCGACAAGCAGAAGCTCGACGCCATCATCAACAAGAACGTGCCGGCGCCGACCGGTCCGGCGGCGGCGCCCAAACAGTGATTCGCTTTAGACCCGACGCCTCGGGCGAATCGAGCGAGGACGCCATCGACCGCACCTTGGAACCGGCAGACGCATCGGACGTCGATCCCGAGGAAGACCGGCTGCATGAGGAATGCGGCGTTTTCGGCATCTTCGGCCATCCCGACGCGGCGGCGATCGTGGCGCTCGGCCTGCACGCCCTTCAGCATCGCGGACAGGAGGCGGCCGGCATCGTCGCCTTCGACGGGACGCGATTCCATTCCGAGCGCCGCCAGGGCCTGGTGGGCGATCATTTCTCCAGCGCCGCGACGATCGATCGCCTGCCCGGCCAGGCGGCCATCGGGCATGTGCGCTATTCGACGACCGGCGAAACGGCGCTGCGCAACGTCCAGCCCTTGTTCGCCGAACTCGAGGCGGGCGGCCTCGCGGTCGCCCACAACGGCAACCTGACCAACGGACTGACGCTGAGGCGCGAACTCATTCGCGCCGGCGCCATTTGCCAGTCGACCACCGACACCGAAGTCGTGCTTCTGCTCGCGGCGCGCTCGCGCCGGACCAAGATCGTCGATCGCTTCGTCGAGGCGCTGGCGGAGATCGAAGGCGCCTACGCCCTTGTCGCCCTCACCAACAAGAAGCTGATCGGCGCGCGCGACCCGCTCGGCATCCGCCCCCTGGTGCTCGGCGAACTCGACGGCCGCCCGATCCTCTGCTCGGAAACCTGCGCGCTCGACATCATCGGCGCGAAATTCATCCGCGACATCGAGAACGGCGAGGTCGTGGTGATCGACGCCGACGGGGTGAAGAGCTTCTTCCCCTTGTCGCGGCAGCCGGCGCGGCCCTGCATCTTCGAGTACATCTACTTCGCCCGGCCCGACTCGATCGTGCACGGACGCTCCGTCTACGACGCCCGCAAGGCGATGGGCGCGGAACTCGCGCGCGAGGCGCCGGCCGACGCCGACGTCGTCGTGCCGGTGCCGGATTCCGGCGTGCCGGCCGCGATCGGCTACGCGAGAGAGTGCGGCCTGCCGTTCGAACTCGGCATCATCCGCAACCATTACGTCGGGCGGACCTTCATTCAACCGACCCAGTCCATCCGCGAACTCGGCGTGCGAATGAAGCACAACGCCAACCGGGCCGTGGTCGAGGGCAAGCGCGTGGTCCTGATCGACGATTCCATCGTGCGCGGCACGACCAGCGTGAAGATCGTGCGAATGATGCGCGAGGCGGGCGCGCGCGAGGTCCATTTCCGCATCTCTTCGCCGCCGATCGCCCATCCGGACTTCTACGGGATCGACACGCCCGAACGCGACAAGCTGTTGGCCGCGCGGATGGACCTCGAGACGATGCGTCGGTTCATGGGCGCCGACAGTCTTGCGTTTCTTTCAATAGAAGGGATCTATCGCGCCATGGGCTATTCCGCGCGCGACGCGAGGCAGCCGCAATTCACCGACCATTGCTTCACCGGCGACTATCCGACCCGGCTCATCGACAAGGACGGCGAGCCGGGACGCCAGCCCTTGCCGCTGTTGGCGGAAGCGGGCTGAGCAGGCCCGCTTCACGCGCCGATCCTACTGGAACAGCTTCATGGCGTTCACCAGGGTTCCGTAGATTCCCCAGAGCAGGGGAATGGCGACGAAACCCCAGGCGAGCGCGCGCCG
This sequence comes from uncultured Alphaproteobacteria bacterium, assembly GCA_963805295.1. GTDB lineage: Bacteria > Pseudomonadota > Alphaproteobacteria > Rhizobiales > Beijerinckiaceae > Roseiarcus. The sequence continues at coordinate 153,323 of CAWDTW010000100.1, forward strand.
CATTTTCGCCGGCGCGTTCACAGTCCTGTCATGCGGCGTCGCGATAAAAAACGGGTCGTTGCGCCCGAGGACCGATCCCATGACAGCCGCCGCCGATTTCCAGAGGCCGCCGCCCGCCGGGGTGAAGCCGCGTCTCGATCACCCCATCGACATGCGGGCGGTGCTGATTTTTCTCGCCATCCTCGCCGGCGGCCTGTTCTATATGGCCTACTCGATCCACTCGGATCTCTCGGCGACAGGCGGCGGTCCGACCACGATCCTGCCGTTCCTCCTGCTCGGCGTCGCGATGCTGATCGCCCTCGGCTTCGAATTCGTCAACGGCTTCCACGACACCGCCAACGCGGTGGCCACCGTCATCTACACCCACGCCCTGCCGGCGCAGGCCGCAGTCGTTTGGTCAGGCTGTTGGAACCTCCTCGGCGTGCTCGCTTCCAGCGGCGCCGTCGCCTTCGGCATCGTTTCGCTGCTGCCGGTCGAACTCATCCTGCAAGTCGGCTCCGCCGCCGGTTACGCGATGGTGTTTGCGCTGCTCATCGCCGCGATCATCTGGAACCTCGGCACATGGTGGCTTGGCATTCCTGCCTCGAGCTCGCACACGCTGATTGGCTCGATCGTCGGCGTCGGCGTCGCCAATGCGCTGATGCGCGGCAAGGACGGCACGTCCGGCGTGGACTGGGACCAAGTGGTGAAGATCGGCGAGGCCCTGCTCTTTTCTCCGATCTTCGGCTTTGTCCTCTCTGCGCTGTTGCTGCTTGTGATGAAGGCCGTGATCCGCGCGCCGGAGCTCTATACGGCGCCGACCACGAACAAGCCGCCGACCCTATGGATTCGCGGACTTCTGGTCCTCACCTGCACCCTCGTTTCGTTCTTCCATGGATCCAACGACGGACAGAAGGGCATGGGCCTCATCATGCTGATCCTGATCGGCGTCGTGCCGACAGCCTATGCGCTGAACCGGGCTCCGCCTGCCGGCCACGCCGAACAGTTCATCTCCGCCGCGCAGGCCGCGTCGAAAGTCGTCGCGGCCCACGGCGCCGGCTACAACATTATCGGCGATCCACGCCCGGCCGTGACCGACTACATCCACGCCCACCAGATCTCGGAGGGCACCTACCCCTCGCTCGCGGTGCTGGTGAAAGAGATCAGCGACTCGGTTGAGCAGTACGGCTCGGTCGCCAAGACGCCGCTCGACAAGGTCCAGAACGTCCGCAACGACATGTATCTCGCCTCGGAGGCCTTGCGGGTCCTCAGCAAGGACAAGGAGAGCGAGCTGACGCCCGAAGAGAAAAAGGAGATCGGCGAGTTCAAGAAGCAGCTCGACTACGCCACCAAGTTCATCCCGCTGTGGGTGAAGATCTCCGTGGCCATCGCCCTCGGTCTCGGCACCATGATCGGCTGGAAGCGCATCGTCGTCACCGTAGGCGAGAAGATCGGCAAGACCCACCTGACCTATGGCCAGGGCGCGGCGGCCGAGCTTATTGCGGCTGCGACGATCGGCGCGGCCGACGGCCTCGGCCTGCCGGTGTCGACGACCCACGTGCTGTCGTCGGGCGTCGCCGGCACCATGGTCGCCAACGGCTCGGGAATGCAGTGGTCGACGATTGGCAGCATTGCGCTCGCCTGGGTGCTGACCCTCCCCGCCGCGATGCTCCTGTCCGGCACGCTGTTTTTGATCTTCCGTCAGATCTTCTGACGGAGATTGGAGTTCCCGAGCGCTCGAAAGTCCGCGCCCGTCGTGAGGGCGGAACTTGTCGCCGCTCGAGTCCCGCCGCGCCAGGCGACGGGCTTCGCCCGGAAACCCGGAATGTGGACGTGGCGCGCCTTCAGGTCCTGGAGCGTCAGGCACGTCATCGCCGTCATCAGAGCGTCGGAATAGGCGTCGTGCTGATCGAGCACGTGTCTCCGGGTCCGCGCAGCGCGACGAGATCGTCGCCGTCCCGTTCCTCCACCACGCCCTTGATGACGACGTAGAGGCCGTCGGGCGCGCCGTCCCGTCCGATGATCGTTTCGTTCGGCCGAAAATAGGTGATGTCGAGCGAATCGCGGACGATCTCGATCTCGTCGGGGCTCAGCCGGTCGAACGGCGCGTTCTTGGCGTCGAAATGCTGCGCCACCGTGCTCCTCCCCGCGTCGGGGCGCGAATGGTCCACGCCCGGCCCGCGTCTGGCAAGGGGACCCGAGAGGACCAACGCCGAGCGATGGTTCTCTTGCGCGATTGGAAGCCGGCGGCAGGGCCTGCTACAAGGTGCGGCCAAGGCGGGACGACGAGGCCGAGGGGGCGGAGCGCAAATGGCTACGATTGACGACATTCTATCCGCGATCGACGCCGAACAGGGGCCGGCGGTGGAGCGGCTGTTCGCCTTTCTCGCGATCCCGTCGATTTCGGCCGCGCCGGCGCATTTTCCCGATTGCGAGCGGGCCGCGGACTGGCTCGTCGCTGAGCTCGCCGAACTCGGCTTCGAGGCCGCCAAGCAGCCGAGCGAAGGACGGCCGTTCGTCGTCGGACACGCGAAGTCCGCCCGGCGCGACGCGCCGCACGTGCTGTTCTACAGCCATTACGACGTGCAGCCGGTCGATCCTCTCGATCTCTGGCGCAACCCGCCGTTCGAGCCGAAGCTGGAGGCCGGACCGCGGGGCGAGCGCGTCGTGGCGCGCGGCGCCTCGGACGACAAAGGCCAGCTGATGACCTTTCTCGAGGCCTGCCGCGCCTTCAAGAAATTCGGCGGACCGCCTTGCGCCGTCACGGTGTTGTTCGAGGGAGAGGAGGAGACGGGCTCGCCCTCGCTGCCGGCCTTCCTCGCCAAGAACGCCAAGTCGCTGAAGGCCGACATCGCCCTCGTCTGCGACACCGGCATGTGGGGCCCATCGACGCCGGCGATCACCACGGCGCTGCGCGGCATCGTCAACGAGGAAGTGATCCTCACCGGCGCGAACCGCGACCTGCACTCGGGGATTTACGGCGGCGCGGCCGTCAATCCTATCCATGCGCTCGCTCGCATCCTCGGCGCTTTGCACGACGCGAACGGCGCGGTCGCCCTGCCGGGCTTCTACGACGGGGTCGAAGAGCTGCCCGACGAGATTCGCCAGCAGTGGAACGCGCTCGATTTCGACGCCGCGGCGTTCCTCGGCGAGGTCGGCCTGACGACGCCGGCGGGCGAGCGTGACCGCACGCCGCTCGAGCAGCTCTGGTCGCGCCCGACCTGCGACGTCAACGGCGTCGTCGGCGGCTATACAGGCGCTGGCACGAAGACCGTGCTGCCAGCCAAAGCGAGCGCCAAGGTTTCCTTCCGCCTGGTCGGCGCGCAGAGCCCCGAGCGAGTTGTTCAGGCGTTCCGGTCCTTCGTCGCGTCGCGCCTTCCGCCCGACGTGAAGGCCGAGTTCGTCAGCCACGGCGGGAGTCCCGCCATTTCGCTGCCGATGAGGAACGAAGCGTTGCGCCGCGCCCGCCGGGCGCTGGAGGCGGAATGGGGGAAGCCGGCGGCGCTCGTCGGCTGCGGCGGATCGATCCCGATCGTCGGCGCCTTCAAGCGCGAATTCAAGATGGACAGCCTGCTTGTCGGCTTCTCCCTCGAGGACGACAACATGCATTCGCCCAACGAGAAATACGAGCTGACATCGTTCCACAAGGGCGCACGCTCCTGGGCGCGCATCCTCGCGGCGCTGGCGGCGTGAGCGCCCCGCTTGCGCAGTCGCCTCGCCGGCGCTAGCCCCCCGACGCCATGACCCTCGACCGCCGCGCCCGCCAGCGCGATCAGTTTCTCGCCGCCCTGCGACAGGCGCCCGCGCTGATGGGCATTCTCAACGTGACGCCGGACTCGTTCTCCGACGGCGGACGGCATTTCGAGGCCGCCGCCGCCGTCGAGCGCGCGAAGGCCATGATCGCCGAAGGCGCGGCGATCGTCGACGTCGGCGGCGAATCGACGAGGCCGGGCCATACGCCGGTGGCTGCGGAGGAGGAACTCCGTCGCGTCGCGCCCGTGCTCGAGGCGCTGGCGCGCGACCTCGACGCGCCGGTCTCGATCGACACCAGCAAGGCGGCGGTGGCGCGCGAGGCCGCGCGGCTCGGCGCCTCGGTCGTCAACGACGTCTGGGGCCTGCAGCGCGATCCCGGCATGGCGGACGCGGTCGCCGAGACCGCCTCGGCGCTCGTCGTCATGCACAACCGTGAAACGGCGGACGCTTCGATCGACATCCTCGACGAGGTCGAACGCTTCTTCGAGCGCTCGCTGAGCCTGGCTGCGCGCGCCGGCGTCCCGTTCAGCCGCATCCTGCTCGATCCCGGCGTCGGCTTCGGCAAGACGGCCGAGCAGAACCACGCCTGCATCTGGAATCTCGACCGCTTCCGCCGCCTCGGCCGCCCGATCCTCGTCGGCCTGTCGCGCAAGTCGTTCATCGGCCGCATCGTCGGGGGCGCCCCAGGTCAGCGCCTCATCGGCACGCTCGCCGCCGACGCGATCGCGCTCGTCCGGGGCGCGTCGGTCCTGAGGGTGCACGACGTCGCGGAGAACAAGGTCGCGCTCGACGTCTTCAAGCCGCTCAGCGCAGCCGCAGAGCCGCCGCCTCCGGCGAAGACCGGCGCCGACCGACGCGCGAGCGTCGTTTTTTCGCTCGGCGGCAATGTCGGCGACAAGGCGGGAACGTTGCGCCGCGCGCTCGGCGCGCTGGGGAGCGAGCCGGGGATCGAGCTCCGCGCCGTCTCGCGCCTCTACCGCGCCCCTCCCTGGGGGAAGACCGACCAGGACTGGTTCGTCAACGCCTGCGCGCTGGCGCTGACCAGCCTTGCGCCCGAGGCGCTGCTCGAGCGGGTGAAGCGGCTCGAGGTCGAGATTGGCCGCGTCCCCTCCGAACGCTGGGGCCCGCGCGCCATCGACATCGACATCATCGCCTATGACGATGTCGCGCTCGATATCGGCCGTCTCTCGCTTCCCCATCCCGAACTCTTCAACCGCGCTTTCGTGCTCGTGCCGCTCGCCGAGATCGCGCCCGAGCGCACGATCGGCGGCCGGCGCGTCGGCGAAGCGGCGAAAATCCTCGGCGCCGAAGCCTCCGCCGTCGTTCCGCTGGACTGAAAGGCGCAAAACGGCGATTGTCCGCGTCCGCGCCGCTCCATTTTCAATCGAAAAGCCCGAAAATCATGGCCGCCTGGTCGCAAACCTTCACCTTTCTCGACGGCGAATGGATCGAGGGCAACCGCCCGTTCATCGGCGCGCGCACGCACGCCTTCTGGCTGGGATCGAGCGTGTTCGACGGCGCGCGGGCCTTCGAGGGCGTGACGCCCGACCTCGACGAGCATTGCGCCCGCCTCAACCGCTCGGCCGCGACCATGTGCCTGAAGCCGTTCATGAGCGAGGAGGCGATGATCGAGCTCGCGCGCGAAGGCGTGAGCAAGTTCACGCCGGGCGCGGAACTCTACATCCGCCCGATGTACTGGGCCGAACAGGGCGCGGCCGGCACGGTGCCTCCGGACCCGGATTCGACCCGCTTCTGTTTGAGCGTCTACGAGGCGCCGCTGCCGCAGCCGACCGGCGTCTCGATCAGCCGGTCGCCCTTCGCCAAGCCGCTCGCGATCACCATGCCGACCGACGCCAAGGCCGGCTGCCTCTATCCCAACAACGCGCGCGCGCTACTGGAGGCCCGTTCGCGCGGCTTCGACAATTGCCTGCTCTGCGACATGCTCGGCAACGTCGCGGAACTCGCGACCGCCAACGTGTTCCTGGCGAAGGACGGGGTCGCGATGACGCCGGCGGCCAACGGGACGTTCCTCAACGGCGTCACCCGGCAGCGCGTGCTAAAACTCCTGCGCACCGACGGCAAGGACGCGCGCGAGGCGACGCTGCGCTTTTCCGATTTCGACGAGGCGGACGAGATTTTCGTCGTCGGCAACTACGGCAAGGTGACTCCGGTTCGCCGCATCGACGATCGCGACCTGCAGCCGGGGCCGCTCTACCGCCGCGCGCGCCAACTCTATTGGGAATTCGCCCATTCGCGATGACGGATCGCGTCGGCAGCGGCGCGAAAAGGGAGGGAGGAGGCATGCCGACGCGGTTGACGATCCGGCTCGATTTCGACGCCGGGCGCCGGCTCGGCGCGGGCAAGATCGCCCTGCTCGAATCGATCGACAGGACCGGATCGATATCGGCTGCGGGGCGCGCTCACACGATGTCCTACCGCCGCGCCTGGCTGCTGGTCGATGAACTGAACCAGCTCTTCGCCTCGCCTCTGGTCGCGGCGCATCACGGCGGGGCGAAGGGCGGCGGCGCCCATCTGACCGACGAGGGCCGACGGATCGTGTCTCTCTACCGCGACGCGGAGGCGAAGATGCGCGCGGCGGCGGAAGGAGAAATCGGCGCCATCGAGCGCGAACTCGCTCCTGCCGCGCAGGCCGCAGGCCCATGAAAAAGCCCCGCGCGAGCCGCGACGGCCGGGCGCCGGGCCTCCGCTTTCGAACTTACTTCTTCTTCCCGTCGGGATCGAACAGCTCGAGATAGGCGATGACGTTGGCGATGTCCTCGTCCCTGGGCAGGCCGGGGAAGGCCATCTTCGTGCCGGGCACGACTTCGCGCGGACTGCGGAGGTATTTCGCCAGCGTCGCTTCGTCCCAGGTGAGGCTCGAGTTCTTGTTGGCGTCGGAATAGTTGTAGCCGGGCACCGAGCCGGCCTTGCGGCCGACGACGCCGTTGAGTTCCGGGCCGACGAAATTCTTCGCGTTTTCGCCGATCCGGTGGCAGGTCTTGCACACCTTGAAGGTGGATTCGCCCGCCGCCGCGTCCCCTTCGGCGAAGGCGGCGCCGGCCGACGCGACAAGCGCCAGCGCCGACAACACGGAAATTGGAATACGCTTCACTCGTTCCTCCTGGCCCTCATTTTCTGGAGCCGCCGCAATCATTGCGACAAATGCGGCCGCAGCGAGATTGCGCTCGAGGCCTGCCCCGAGCCCCCCACGGGGACGGTCAGAGACGAGAGCCCCCTCTTGTTTGTCGAGGCGGCCGCGGCGCGAAGCCCCAAGACGCCTAGCCCTTTGACAGCCGAAGCGCTTTGCCCGAAAGAGGCGCCGATGGCGCCCATCGTCAAAATCTGCGGCCTTTCGACGCCCACGACTCTGGAAGCCGCGCTCGCGGCCGGCGCGGACATGGTCGGCTTCGTGTTCTTCGCGAAAAGCCCGCGCCACATCGGCTTCGAGACGGCGCGCGCGCTCGGCGCGCAGGCGCGCGGGCGCGCGAGGATCGTCGCGCTCAGCGTCGACGCCGACGACGGCCTGATGTCGCTGATCGTCGAAGCGCTGTCGCCCGACGTGTTGCAATTGCACGGCCATGAAAGCCCGGCGCGGGTGACGGAAATCGCCGTGCGCTTCGGCCGCGCGACGATGAAGGCGGTCGGGGTTGGGGCGCGCGAGGACCTTTCCGCCACGGCGCCCTACGACGGCGTCGCGGACTTCCTGCTGATCGACGCCAAGCCGCCCAGGGACGCCGTCCTGCCGGGCGGCAACGGCCTTCCCTTCGACTGGCGCCTCGCGCGCGATTTCGCTCCCCGCAGGCCGTGGCTGCTGTCGGGCGGCCTCGATCCCGCCAATGTCGCCGAGGCGATCCGGCTCACCGGCACAAGCGGCGTCGACGTCTCCTCGGGCGTCGAGAGCGCGCCGGGGGTCAAGGACGAAGAGAAAATCGCGGCCTTCGTCGCCGCCGCGCGCGCAGGCCTCGCCCGCGCGACCGAAGGAGTTCTTTGAATGACCCGGCTCGAAAAACCCAATTCCTTCCGCAAGGGCCCGGACGAGCGCGGGCGTTTCGGCATCTACGGCGGGCGCTTCGTCGCCGAGACGCTGATGCCGCTCATCCTCTCGCTGGAAAAGGCCTATGAAGCGGCCAAGGCCGACCCGTCGTTCAAGGCCGAGCTCGATCATTTCCTCAAGCACTATGCTGGGCGGCCGAGCCCGCTCTATTTCGCCGAGCGGCTCACCGAAACGCTGGGCGGCGCAAAAATCTATTTCAAGCGCGACGAGCTGAACCACACCGGCGCGCACAAGATCAACAACGTGCTCGGCCAGATCCTGCTCGCCCGGCGCATGGGCAAGAAGCGCATCATCGCCGAGACCGGCGCGGGCCAGCACGGCGTCGCCACCGCGACCGCCTGCGCCCGCTTCGGCCTCACATGCGTCGTCTACATGGGCGCGGTCGACGTCGAACGGCAGAAGCCGAACGTCTTCCGCATGAAGATGCTGGGCGCCGAGGTCAGGCCGGTCGAGGCCGGCGCCCGCACGCTGAAGGACGCGATGAACGAGGCCCTGCGCGACTGGGTCACCAATGTCGCCGACACGTTCTATTGCATCGGCACCGCCGCCGGCCCGCATCCCTACCCCATGATGGTGCGCGACTTCCAGTGCGTCATCGGCGCCGAGACGCGGGCGCAGATGCTGGAGCAGGAGGGCCGCCTGCCCGACAGCCTCGTCGCCGCGATCGGCGGCGGATCGAACGCCATCGGCCTCTTCCATCCCTTCCTCGACGACGAGAGCGTGGAAATGTTCGGCGTCGAGGCCGCCGGACACGGGCTCGACAAGCTCAACGGCCACGCCGCCTCGATCACCGGCGGGCGTCCCGGCGTGCTGCACGGCAACCGCACTTATCTCTTGATGGACGACGACGGCCAGATCCTCGAGGGCCACTCGATTTCCGCCGGCCTAGACTATCCGGGCGTCGGCCCGGAGCACGCCTGGCTGCACGACGTCGGCCGGGTGACGTACCTCTCGGCCACCGACAAGGAAGCGCTCGAGGCCTTCCAGCTCTGTTCGAAGCTCGAGGGCATCATCCCCGCCCTCGAACCCGCCCACGCCCTCGCCAAGGTGATCGAGCTCGCACCGAAGCGGCCGAAGGACCATCTGATGGTGATGAACATGTGCGGCCGCGGCGACAAGGACATTTTCGCGGTCGCGGAGCATCTCGGCGGGATGTAGCGCATCGGAACGAGGAGCGCCGCCGAGGTCGTTCGGAGAGCCGTCCGAGCCGCGTCCAAGCACAAAATGACAGGCAGGTCTCCCTGAGAACCGGGAGATAACACGGAGAATCGCCCGCGATTCGTCCCGAATTTTCGCGGAAAGTCTTTTTATTCCAGCATCTTGCGCGAAAAATGCCCGTTCGGCGGAACAGGGAGAGAACAGGGAGATAATTCGTCCATAACAGCCAACCAGCGCCCGCGGGCGCGCCATTATGCGTGAAAATGCTGGCGATTGAGTCGGGGTCGCCGAGGCCGCCAGAATCGATTTTCGTGGCAGGGAGATAACAGCTCGGAGGAGAGCGATAACACGGAAACCGGCTTCGCTGTCAGGCGCGCCCCAGAGAGCAGTCAAGACCCGGCGCCTTACCCGGCAACTGGAGAACCATGCATGTGTCAACGATTTCCCGAGGACGCCGTTCGCCGCGGCGTCTTCACAAGTGTCGCCGACCTCGAAGCGACCATCACAAGCTACCCGGAACAACACAATGCCAATCCCAAACCCTTCATCTGGACCGCTTCCGGCGAAAAAATCCTCGAAAAGGTCGCAAGGGGGCGAAAAGCGTTAGAAGTCACAGCACTAGTAGGGCGCCGGACCGCTCGTAATGACGCCGAGGCTTGTCAGGACGAACCAATCGCCGCCCCGTCTCTCAATTCGTAATACGCGCCCCGCCCCAGGGATAAAATCTCCGGGCGCTACCTGTTGCGGGCCATAGCGACTGTAAACCACCGCAATGCCGTCCTGTACATCCTCGACGCTATAATCTCGGAGCAAAGGCCTCGGGTTGTCGGGTCTGGCTATCTCATTCGAGGCGGAAGGTTCCGTTCTTGTCTTGAGCGTCGATTGTTTCGGCGTGGCAGGCGGGAAGGGCTTGGCCGAACTCGTGGCCGGGACGGCGGCTCTCTTCTCCAACTTATCGAGCCTCGTCGTGATGTCGGCAAATTCGGAGGCAGGCGCAGCCGCGACGGCGACTCTCTTCTCCATTTTATCGAGCCTCGCCACGACATCGGCAAATTCGGAGGCAGGCGTAGCCGGCACGGCGACTTTTTTCTCCAGCGTATCGAGCCTCGCCGCAATATCGGCAAATCTGGACGAGGATTTTTGGTCGATGCGCTCGCTGAGCTTATCCAAACGCGCTCCGTACTCGTGGTCGATCTGGTCGAGCCGGATCGTCACTTGGGTGAGAGCGGCGCTGAGGTCGCGCATCGCGGAGCGCTCCTCCTCGCGCCCGCTTGAGCCCGTGATCGCCTCCAGGCGCGCCTTGAGGACATCAACAGCTGAGGCAAGACCTGCGATCGCCTGGCTTTTCGTGGCGCCGAACGTCCAGTTTGGTGGCGAACCATAAATAGCAAATGCACCGAAGGTCGCAAATAACACCAAGCCGGTTACTAGTAAAAGCGGCTTTAAACCGCGCGCTTTTGCCTTTTTTGCCTGAGGGTAGAGAGCTGGCGATATGCTGCATCCACAGACGGAATAGCTTCCAGCGGCGATGTTACTGGTTTTTGTTGGGTTTTATACCGGGCGTCGGATACGCCCTTCAGGCTGAGCGCCTCAAAAAGCCCTTGAGCCGTCGCATAATCCTTGCGATCGAGAGCCGCCAATGCGTCCTTGATAGCTTCAGCGGCGTCTTTCCGGCCGAGCGCCTCAAAAAGCCGCTGAGCCGTCGCATAATCCCCGCGATCGAGGGCTGCCAATGCGTCCCCGAGAGGATTGACCGCCGCCGCGGCGGAGGACGCGGTCGCGACCGACGAGGCGCCAAGTTGATTGTCTCTGCCGGTCCCCCCGGCCGAGGAAATTTTCTCCGCCTCAACAGAAGGCTCAGCGAGCTCCGCAATTACCGTCTTCGCTTGGCCTTCATCCCGGGCGCCGGCAGCGAGGGAACCCTCTCCCGACGACGCGTCCGCGGCGGCCGCCGGAGTCGCCGCCTCCGATGCCAGCGGTCTTGCGACCGATGATTCGCAAACCTGGCTTTGTCCGCCGGTTTCCCCGGCCGCGGAAGAGTTCTCTGAATTCAACTCGGCGTCCGTCTTCATTGAATATGCTCTGATGATGTTTCGTCAATTCCAAGTTGCGGGCTTAACGGCGCCTTGAGGATTTTTTGCGGCGGAACTCTTGCTTCGCCTCTGATCCGCGCACCAGAGTTAGCGTCGGCTTAACGTGACACGTCGCCAGGGCGGCCCTTCGTTCTCTTTGCGGACGGAATGCAGCACTCGGGTGCAGCGGAGCGATCATCCATGAATCCTGCAACGCCAACATACGAACTGAGGCACTTGCGCTTTCCCCCAACCGCGACCTCCACCGTCGCGATCCGCAACGACCGCTTAGCTGAAGGGTTTCGGACGTTCAATCGCTCGCGACGAATGTCTGGTCGGGGTCGGCCCTCCCCGCTGAACGTCAGTTCAGCCGCCAGATCTCGAAATGGAGCAGGCCCGCGAAGGCGACCCACAGAGTCGGGGGAACGAGGCAGGCCGCCACGAGCCGGTCGTGCGGCCGGAAGAGCGCGATGGTCGCGACGATCAGCAGAAACTGCGGAACGATGTCGATCAGCGCCAGCGGACTGCAGACTTTTTCGCGCGATCACTCGGCAATTAGATAATCATGCATGTGTCACCAATTGGATGTGTCGCCGATTGGCCGAGGGTCAGAGAGGAGCAATCGACGCCACGAATTGCGATTGACCCGACTCTTGCATCCACCTTACCCTCGGCCGCCTGAGCAAGCGCGGCCGGGTGTCTCAAAACCGTGCCGCACTACATAAGCGAGCCCGAAGGAGGGTCGCCATGACTCGCAAGCAATACGGTGTCCATACGGTCCGCGATGAGCCAGTGAGACTCCGGGACCAGCTGGACCACATAGCTGCGGAGGGAGGCAGAGTCGTTAGCGTCATCTGGCATCCGGCCCGGCGGGTGACGCTTGAGCCCGGGCTGACGCCATACGAAGTCGCATCGGGCTACGTCATTGTTTCCGAGCATGAGTTGCCTGAGGCAGCGGGCCACTGAGGGCCGCTCCGCAACTCGCCCTATCGTCGTTCGGGCCTGCTCTACGAAAAGTGGCGGAGGCCTGCGGGAAGGCCGCCGATGACGTCCTTGTCGTTTGGGCGCCATCGACGGTGCTGAATCCGGATTACGGGATTACGGGATTACGGATTACGGATTTGTACTGCACCCCTCGGCTGAGACACTGGATTTGAGTGACAGAGCTTTGGTTGTGTCTTTTCAGACGGTTTCGAGTTGGCGGAGTTCGGCTTCGAACTCAACCGGGGGTTTGTAGCCGAGCGCGGAATGCAGCCGGCCTCGATTAGACGGCCGGGGTGAGGGGATGCCGCGACGGCGCCTTTGAGCGCGCCTATCGGCGCGGGCCCTCATCCGGCCCTTCGGGCCACCTTCTCCCGCATAGGGCGTCGAAAGACGCCCGTCTGTCGACGGGCTTTGCGGGAGAAGGGGAAGCTTACGCCTTCCGCCCGATGGCGAGAAACTTTTCCGCCCGAGCCTCGCGCAATTGCTCGCGGCTCATGTTCTGCAAAGACTTCAGCGCCTCGCTGATCGCCCGCCCCGTCGCCGCGACCGCGGCGGCCGAATCGCGATGGGCGCCGCCGACGGGTTCGGGGACGATCCCGTCGATGACGCCGAACTTCAGCAGGTCCTGGGCGGTGATCTTCATGCTCGTCGCCGCGTCCTGAGCGCGCGAGGAATCGCGCCACAGGATCGAAGCCGAGGCTTCCGGAGAGGCGACGGTGTAGATCGCGTGTTCGAGCATCAGCACCTTGTTGGCGGTGGCGATGGCGACCGCGCCGCCCGAGCCGCCCTCGCCGATGATGACCGCCACATTGGGCACGCCGAGCGAGAGGCAGGCGTCGGTCGAGCGGGCGATCGCCTCGGCCTGGCCGCGCTCCTCGGCGTCGACGCCCGGAAAGGCGCCGGCGGTGTCGACGAGCGCGATGAGCGGCAGGCCGAACCGGTCGGCGAGCTCCATGAGCCGCACCGCCTTGCGATAGCCCTCGGGGCGCGCCATGCCGAAATTGTGCTTGATCCGGCTCTCGGTGTCGTGGCCCTTCTCCTGGCCGATGACGCAGACCGCCTCGCCTTCGAACCGGCCGAGCCCGCCGACGATCGCCTCGTCCTCGCCGAAATAGCGGTCGCCCGCCAGCGGCGTGAATTCGGCGATGAGGCCCTCGAGATAGTCGGAACAGCGCGGCCTCTCCTGCGCGCGCGCGACCAAGGTCTTCTGCCAGGGCGTCAGGCTGGCGTAGAGATCGGCCAGCGCCTTCTCGGATTTCGCCTCGAGCCTGGCGATCTCCTCGGCGAGCGCCGGCGAATCGCCCTTCTCCGCCACCGCGCGCAGTTCGCCGATGCGGGCGTCGATCTCGGCGACCGGCGTCTCGAAACTGAGATAGGTGCGCATTCCAACCTTGCGAGCCGTCGGCCCCCGGCGCGGCGGCGCGCGAAACTGGCGAGACGCGGGGGTGAAGTCAAGGCGCACAGGCGGCGGGGCGTGAGGCTGGCCCACAGCCAATTCGCATCGTCGCGGTCAGCGGCCTCGGGCGCTCCTGCGCTCGCGCTCCGGCCGCGTCGCGGAATCTGGACGGTCATGAGCTGCATCGCAGCCGGGAGGGCCGGCGCGAGGGCATGACGAGGCAAGCCGTTTCGTTTGGCGTATACTGAGTTCATGGCGCGGCAGCCGGGCATCCTCGACCCAAGCTTCATCCTCAACGGCAAATCCATTCATTTGGAGCAGGCTCGGGCCGCGATCGCCCGCGTTTCGGCCGAATTCGGCGTCGACGCGGAGGTCGTCGTCACCCGGCGCGGCGACGACATGACGTCTTTGGCCCGGCAAGCCGCGGACAAGGGCCGCCGGCCGGTCATTGCCGGCGGCGGCGACGGCACCGTCAGCGCCGTCGCCGCGGCGCTGGCGGGAACGGATATTGCGCTCGGCGTTCTGCCGATGGGCACGCTCAATCACTTCGCCAAGGACGCAGGGATTCCCCTGAACCTCGAGGCCGCCGTTCGCAACGCGTTCGCCGGCCGGTTCGCGAGGGTGGACGTCGGCGAGGTCAACGGCCGCGTGTTCGTGAACAATTCAGGCTTGGGCTTCTATCCCCACTTCGTGCGCCAGCGGGAGCAGCAGGAGCGGCGCGGCCACCCGAAGCCGGCGGCCTTCATGATGGCGCTGCGCTCGGTCGTCCGGCGCTATTTTCGCCTTCGCCTCAAGGCGCACATGGACCGGGAGGAAGCGCTGGAGCACGTGACGCCCTTCCTGTTCGTCGGCAACAACCGATATCGGACGTCGGGCCCGGAGTTCGGCACGCGATCCCGGCTCGACTCCGGCCGGCTGTGGGTGTGCACCGCGCCGCAAACCGGTCGCCGACACGTCGCGCTGATCGCGCTGAGGGCGCTGATCGGGCGCGAGACCGAGGACGAGCTCAACGCCTTCGAGGCGAAGGAGCTGCGGGTCGATCCCGGAACCCCGCGGGCGAACGTGTCGACGGACGGCGAAGTCGGCGTGATGGACGCGCCGCTTCGCTTTCGGATTCGACCCCAGGCGCTCTGGGTCGCGGCGCCGGCCCGACGCTCGGCGCCCGTCTTGACTTTGCCGACATAGCGCTTGGCGCGGCGCACGGGTTCAAGGCCTTGCAGCCGCGATCGCTGATCGCGGCTGACGCGGTCAGCGACCGCGTCTACAGATCGGCCGCGGCGAAAGGCGCCCTCCAGCTTCGCGCCCGCTTGCATCGGCGCGCGCGATGCGGCACAAGGGGCCGGCATAGGAGTGTAGCTCAATTGGCAGAGCACCGGTCTCCAAAACCGGGGGTTGCGAGTTCGAGTCTCGCCTCTCCTGCCATCGCCGGCCGAGGGTGCGGCGCGACCCCAGGAGCGCGATGGGCGGGCGTAGTTCAATGGTAGAACGGAAGCTTCCCAAGCTTCATACGAGGGTTCGATTCCCTTCGCCCGCTCCAATCCTCGGCTCGATCACCGCTATCATTCTGGAGTTCGCGCACGGCTTCGAGAGCGCCGGCTGAGGCAAGCCGCCGAGTTGCCAGAAGCCGCGCCTGGGCGCCAGACGAAATCTGACGCTCGCCCTGCCCGGGAATTTGCCGCACCGTCCGGTCGATCGGAGCAAACTTGACAATTCGGTAATTCTATGTTTATGGAACTACCGAATTGAGGTCGATATGAACGTTGCCAATCCAGACGCGGAATTGGTCCGCTTCGCGGACATGCTGGCCGCGCTCGGGACGGAAACGCGGCTCAGGATCGTGCGGCTCTTGCTGTCGGCGCATCCAGAAGGGCTGGTCGTCGGGGAAATCGGCGCCGAGCTCTCCATCCCGCCGTCGACCCTTTCGCATCACCTCGAAAAGCTGAAGAACGAAGGGCTCGTGTCGGTGCGCCGCGAGAGCACGTTCCTTCGCTGCACCGCCAACACCCAAGCCCTTCAGGAAATCGTCGGGTTCCTGTTCGCCGAGTGCTGCACCCGCAACAAGGCGATCCGCCCGGAGGAAATCACCTGCGCCTGCCCATGAGGAGAAAGGCCGTGCCGGAGATCGATATCAAGGACATCGTGCGCGAACGCTACGCCGAAGCCGCGCGCAACGTGCGCGCGCCCGGCTCCTGCTGCGGCGGCGCGGCTTGCGCCGCCGACCCGGCGCGGGCCGGCGTCAGCGCCATCACCGCCAATCTTTACGCCGACGACGAAACCGGCGCGCTGCCGGAAGCGGCGGTGCTGGCTTCGCTCGGCTGCGGCAATCCGACCGCGCTCGCCGAACTGAGGGAGGGCGAAACGGTCCTCGACCTCGGCTCGGGCGGCGGCATCGACGTGCTCCTCTCCGCGCGCCGCGTCGGCCCTTCGGGCAAGGCCTACGGCCTCGACATGACCGACGACATGCTGGCGCTCGCGCGCGAAAACCAGCGCAAAGCGGGCGCGAACAACGTCGAATTCCTCGAGGGGGAAATCGAGCATATCCCGCTGCCCGACAATTCGGTCGACGTGATCATCTCCAATTGCGTCATCAACCTCTCGGCCGACAAGGACCGCGTGCTCAGCGAGGCGTTCCGGGTGTTGAAGCCCGGCGGACGCTTCGCCGTCTCCGACGTCGTCACCCGCGGGGCGATCCCCGAAGGGCTCCGCCGCGACGTTCTGCTCTGGGTCGGCTGCATCGCCGGCGCGCTCGACGAAAACGACTACCGCATGAAGCTCGCCGCCGCCGGTTTCGAGGCGATCGGCGTCGAACCGACCCGCATCTACAAGGTCGACGACGCGCGCGAATTTCTTTCCGGCAAGGGCGTCGATGTGGACGCGATCGCGCCCGCCGTCGACGGCAAGTTCATGAGCGCGTTCGTCCGCGCGAAAAAGCCGGGCCGAAGCCCGACGCAACAGGCCGGGGCGTGCTGCGCGCCGGCCTGCTGCGAAACCTGAGGAGGAAACGATGGCCGAACGGCAATTGAATGTCCTGTTCCTCTGCACCGGCAACAGCGCGCGTTCGATCCTCGCCGAAAGCATCCTGCGGAAAGTAGGCGCAGGGCGCTTCCGCGCGTTCTCGGCCGGAAGCCACCCCAAAGCCGCCGTCAATCCCTTCGCCCTCAAGGTGCTTGAAAGCGACAAGTACCCGACCGATGGCCTGCGGTCGAAAAGCTGGGAGGAATTCGCTAGGCCCGGCGCTCCCGTCATGGATTTCGTCTTCACGGTTTGCGACACCGCGGCCGCCGAAACATGCCCGGTCTGGCCGGGCCAGCCGATGACGGCCCATTGGGGCATCGAAGACCCTGCCGCCGTCGAGGGAACGGATATTCAGAAGGAAGCCGCGTTCGTCCTGGCGGCGCGCTATCTCCGGAACCGCATTTCCATTTTTGCGAGCCTGCCGATCAGGAGTCTCGACAGGATGGCGTTGAACGCCAAGTTGCGCGAGATCGGGCAGCTCGAGGGCGCGACAAAGCGGAGGCCGGAGGTCGCGTGATGGACGTCATCATCTATCACAATCCGGCATGCGGAACTTCGCGCAACGTGCTCGCGATGATCCGCAATTCCGGGGTCGAGCCGCACATCATCGAATATCTCAAATGCCCGCCGACGCGGCTCTTGCTGACGCAATTGCTCGCTCGCGCAGGCCTGACCGTGCGCCAGATCCTGCGCGAGAAAGGCACTCCGTTTCACGATCTCGGCCTCGGCGATCCGTCCCTCTCCGACGCTGCGCTGCTCGACGCGATCGGAGCGCACCCGATCCTGATGATCCGGCCGCTGGTCGTGACGCCGAAGGGCGTGCGGCTCTGTCGCCCCTCCGAAGCGGTTCTCGATCTGCTGCCGCCGCAACGCGGGCAATTCGTCAAGGAAGACGGCGCGCGCGTGATCGACGGCGCCGGCAGACGCGTGGCAACGGCATAGGATTTCCACAATGTCCCTATTCGAACGCTATCTCACTGTGTGGGTCGCGCTTTGCATTGTCGCGGGCGTCGTCCTCGGCCATCTGGCGCCTGGCGCGTTCCACGCCATCGGCGCGGCGGAAATCGCCAAGGTCAATCTGCCGGTGGCGGCGCTGATCTGGCTCATGATCGTTCCGATGCTGATCAAGATCGATTTTGCTGCGCTTGGCGAAGTTCGCCAACACTGGCGCGGCATTGGCGTGACCCTGTTCATCAATTGGGCAGTCAAGCCATTCTCGATGGCGGCGCTGGGCGCGTTCTTCATCGGCCATCTGTTCCGGCCCTATCTGCCCGCCGATCAGATCAGCTCCTATATCGCCGGCTTGATCATCCTGGCCTCCGCGCCGTGCACGGCGATGGTGTTCGTCTGGTAGAACCTGACCCGGGGCGAACCGCATTTCACGCTCACTCAGGTAGCGCTGAACGACACCATCATGGTGTTCGCTTTCGCGCCGATCGTCGGCCTGCTGCTTGGCCTCTCCGCGATTTCCGTTCCGTGGAATACGCTGGTGCTTTCGGTGGTGCTCTACATCGTCGTGCCGGTGATCGTGGCGCAGCTCCTGCGTCGCCGGGTGCTGGCGAACGGCGGGCCGGAGGCGCTCTCGCGCCTGCTCGCGACGCTGCAGCCCATTTCGTTGGTCGCTCTGCTGGCGACGCTGGTGCTCCTGTTCGGTTTCCAGGGCGAGGAGATCATCGCCCAGCCGCTCATCATTTTGATGCTGGCGATTCCGATCCTGATCCAGGTCTATTTCAACGCTGGGTTCGCCTATCTGCTGAACCGCTACATGGGCGAACAGCATTGCGTCGCCATACCGTCCCGCTGATCGGGGCCAGCAACTTTTTCGAATTGGCCGTGGCCGCCGCCATCAGCCTGTTCGGCTTCAACTCGGGGGCGGCCCTCGCGACCGTCGTCGGCGTGCTGATCGAAGTGCCGGTCATGCTGTCGGTGGTCTGGATCGTAAATCGGTCGAAGGGCTGGTACGAAATCGGCGCGAAGTCGGCCGCGCGTCCCTTGGCGTCGCCCGCGCAAGGCCAATGACCGATCTGCAGAACCTTGTTGGTGAGCCGTCCACGCCGTCCGCATCTCGAGAGCAAACGATTCGTTGATTCGAACTGAGTTCGAATTCGGAATGAGGAGATTGCCTTTCAGGCGCGGTTGGGCGGCCACAGAACGTCGCGGAAGAGAGCTCTATTGGCGGTCATTATGAAGATTTCGACACTTCGCTCCACAAAGGCGCAAGCAGCGTTGCGCCACGGCCCACGTAAATCTGAATCTCCTCGAGCGAGAGCCGCGGGCGTAATCGCCCCGCTTCGCGCAGCTCCGCGATCGCCTCCTCTTTCCTGCCAAGGCTGACCGCCGTGAACGCCAGGACGATATGCGCGACATAGAACCGCGGATCGCGACGGCAGGCCGCTCGCGCTTCCTCGTGAGCCTCCGCCAACCGACCACGTCTCGTCAAAGCTAGCGCATAGAAGGTTCCCCAGAATCCCAACCGATGATCGCGCGGACTGAGCCGCATGCCATGCCGCAGTTTTTCGAGTCCCACGTCTCCCATGTTCTCAAGAAAGCATAGCGTAGTCCCCAGCGCGACCCAGGCCTGTGCATTACTCGGATCGTTCTCGATTGCCCGCTCCAGTATCTCGGAGCCTCTCTGCACGTCGCCCAGCTCCGCCAACGCACAGCCGGCATAGCCCAGGACCTCGGACGCATCAGGGTCGGTCGTCACTGCCCGTTCGGCTTCCACTCGCGCCTCTGTCACGGCCGCTGCGGCGTCTTCGAGGAGGCCGAGCCGCGCGCCCAAAGACAAAAAAAGCGCAAGCTGTGCATGCGCGAGGGCGAAATCAGGATCCGAAGTCGTCGCTTGCCGCAAGAGCGTGGTAGCCTGGGTCAGAGTTTCTTCGCTCCAGCCTTTGAGGCTGACTATGCCAGCTCCTTGCCGGTAAAGTGACCAGGCGTTTGGGTTGGCGTCGCGCCGACACCGAATCAAGGCGATTTCGGCTCGAACGAGTTCTGGTTCGATCCGGGCCGCGATCGCGCGCGCGATCTGATCTTGCAGTTCGAGGACATTTTCGGCGTGACCGTCAAATCGGTCGGCCCAGAGCTGTACCCCGTTTGTTGCGTCGATAAGTTGGGCGCCGACGCGAATCTGGTGATCCACGGGCCGCAGACTGCCTTCGACGATGTATCGGACCCCGAGCTCGCGCCCGATCTGCCGGGTGTCGACCGAGCGGCCCTGATAGGCGAAGGAAGACTGCCGGGCGATCACGATGAAGCCAGGAATCCCCGCCAACATCGTGATCAAATCCTCTGTCATCGCCTCGGCCAGAAATTTGAACTCCCGCTCATCGGAAAAACAGATGAAGGGAAGCACGGCAATGGATGGGTGATCCGTCGGCGGCGTTCGCGCTTCGGCCGGGGGAACCGTCGAGAGACTGCTCGCACTGGAGGTAAGCGAGTAGATACGCACCGGTCGCTCGATGTTCTTAAGCGCCTGTTCGCCAAGATCGGAGTACTGTTCTTTCACCTTGTCGCGTACCTGTTCGTAGGCGGCGTTCGACAGACAAATGCTGCCCGGCTCTGCGATGCGTTCCAATCGCGCCGCGATATTGACTCCGTCGCCCATGAGGTCGCCGTCGGCCTCCTCGACAACGTCGCCCAGATGAACGCCGATGCGGAATTCGATGCGTCGCTCGGGCGGCAGTCCCGCATTGCGCTCGGCCAAACCATTCTGCACCTCGATGGCGCAGCGCACGGCGTCGACCACGCTGCGGAATTCGATCAGAATTCCGTCGCCGGTTCGCTTCACTACGCGCCCGTGATGCACGGCGATGGTCGGATCAATAAGATCGCTCCGGAGCGCCCGTAGCCGCGCTAGCGTGCGATCTTCATCCGCGCGGGCGAGTTGACTGTAGCCGACCACATCCGCCGCCACGATCGCCGCAATCTTCCGGGCCTCGGTCATCGCGCTCCTCTTGCGCAATATGGAATGACCCTAAATTCGGCAGTTGGCTCTGATCGTCGTTCGTGAAGCGGGGTGCGTTTCAATCTGCGGTTGCGTCAAGATGGACATAGGCGCGGTGGCGTGCGAAGGGCGCGGCCTTTGAGAAAGGCTTGGAAGGCGCGGGAGAGGATTTCGCGCCAACGCTGCCAGGGCGTCAACTGCTCCGCATTTGTGACCAACCGCCTTAGGAATAGGGCTACCGCTCGAAGCGCCTTTGCGGCGGGAACGGACTTGGCGTGCGTGCTGGCGATCTTGATCGTCGTTTGTCGCGCATGGCGCACCCGTTCGGCGATGGCGTGCAACAACAATGGTCGGCTCGTGATCGCCTCTCGGTGGCGATCGGGCTCGGCCAATCGCGTGAAGATGTTCCACCAATCGTAAAACAACGCCACGAGGCGGGCCGCCAAACGACAGCGCGCCAGGTCGTGAGTGACGAAGCCGCCCCAGCCCCATTGGTTCTTCAACTCGTCGAAAACATTCTCTCCATCGCCGCGGTCGCGATAGAGCTGGCCAAAGCTTTCCAGAGCCTCGAGGAGCGTGGTCGCGAGAACCTGATATTCCCACATCTCCTCGCTCGGGCCGATGTCGAGGAAGGCGAGCCGAGGCGGTCCATCCTCGTCCATCGCGGGCGTCGCCAGCGCGCCTCTCACGCGCCGCCGCAATATGACGACGCGCCGTTGTCGGCTCCAGCCTTGCAATCGAATCTCGGTCTCTTTGGCTTGCCAACCTTGGCCCGAATCGACCCAATCGCTCTGCCCCGAAAGACGCTCGATCGCGCGTTTGACCTTGGCGGTCAGCCGTAGCTTGAACAAATACGGCAAAGCGCGCCGCTCGGCTTCGCCCATGATCCCCTCATTGCCGAAGCCCTTGTCGCCGCGCAAAAGAGAAGGCCAACAATCGCGCGGCGTTCGATCCAACAACGCCCACAGGCCAGGCGCGCTGTGATTGGAAGTGTGCTCGTCGCCCGCGCTCACATCCACATCGAGAACCAATCGCGTCCCCGCCATCGAATAGGTGTGATAGCAGTGGCTGGGCCGCCCAGGCTTCTTGGGATTGTAGCCGACCACCGCTCCTTCCTGATGGCCGTAGAGCGGCTTCACCGTCGTATCGACGTCGAGGATCCACGGCTCGCTCAAAAGCGGCTCCACGCAATGGTCGAGATGACCTCGCAGCCAGTTCGCGCCCGCTTCTTCCTCGATCGCCGCGAACGCCCGCCGAACCGCGTCCTCGCTGACGATCTTGCTCATGTCGAGAAGCTCGGGCAACACGCCGTCGCCTCGCAGCGCCGCGATATGCGCGTAGCGCTTGTGCCCGGCCAACATCGACAACATCGTCGTCCCCAGCACGTCGCGCTTCTTGGGCGCGTTCGGGCTCGTGTAACGCAGCGGGCAATCCGCCACGAACGCCTCGAACAGCCCCGCGGTCTTCAGAAAATCGATGAAGAACGGCAATTGCCCGAGCGGCGTAAGCGCCGCTTCATGGTCAAACTCGACCCGAACCGAACCGGCGAAACTGTCGACCACGACGCCCATGCCCGAGGCGTCGGGTTCAACCGCAGATTGTTCACCCGACGGGTGAGCCCCAAAGCGCGCTAAATCTTCTCTCATGCATATGAAAATGAATGATTCTCACCCCACGGAAAACACCCAAACCGCCGAATTTAGGATGACACACCAACCGGGCCAACACCATCTCGTCGGCCGGTTCGTCAAGCAGGACGGCGGGGTCGCCGAGGCGCCCGATCGAGCTGCTCGATCCCGCTCCGACCGACACGGTGCTCGATGTCGGCGCCGGCCATGGGCGGTCGCTCGGCCTCCTTGCCCGACGCGCTCATCGCGGCGCCGTCATCGACGTCGATCCTTCGGCGGTGATGGTTCGCCGCGCCCGGCAGCGCAACAAGACGGCGATCGCGGCCGGGCGCGTCCGCGTCGAGCAGGCGGCGCGCCCGCGCGTCGGCGAAGCCGGCATCACGCTGGCGCCCCCGGGAGAGCGCCGGCGCGAGCCCACCGCCGTCGTCGGGCGCGAGGATCAGATGGATGTGATTGGGCGTCAGGCAATAGGCCCAGCAGGCGACGCCGAGGCGCCGGCAGGATTGGGTGAGCCAGTCCTCGTAGAGCGCGTAGTCGTCGGGCTGGAAAAAAATCCGTTCGCCGCGATTGCCGCGCTTATGTGACGCGATGCGAAGCTGAATGAGTGCGGATGAAGTCATTGTTTGCTTGGCGGAGCGGAGCGCGAGCGGAATTTGAAGTCAAGGATGCGCGAAGCGCTCCGCCTCCGGCGGCGACCCCTGCGGGGTCGTCCTTGAGTTCAAATTCCGCTCGCGCATAATCGCCTCCAAGCAATCAATGACCGATCGCCGCCGGGCGAGGCAGGCCGCCCGGGGCGAACGAGAAACGAAAGGGGAAATATGCATGTGTCCCCGTAAACCTAGTCAATTCCACACCCCCCCCTCTGGGGTACCTCGGCCGGGAAAGAATTACTTTGACCCGTGCTAATGTCGACGCAGATGCATGACGGTTCGCAAGTTCGCCAGCCGCTAGCGGGAAGCGTGATTGCAGCCCCTACGCGCTCAAGAGCCCCGTGCAGCATCGGAGGAACGCATGTTCTTTTCAGCTCGGCGGTTAGTCTAGGAGCCTGTCCGAATAACGGAAAAACTAGCCTTGAGACACAATATATTGTGTCTTCGTCATACCGAATGTAGCCACGACATCTATTCGGACAGGCTCCTAGCTCGCTCCGCGCTCGTCAGTAGCAACGGCATCCACCACCATAGTAGCCGCCGCGATAGACGCCGCCGTAGCCGTAACGATGGCCGCCGCCGTAACCATAACGGTAGCCGCCGCCGCGGTAACCGTGACGATAGCCGCCGCCGCGGTAACCGTGACGATAGCCGCCTCCATGGCGGACACCCCCGCGATAGTACACGTGCGTAAGGTTATCGTTCAGCGCTTGGCCGGGAAGGCTGAAGACCTCCATAGCTTGACTTCGGGGCGCGATGCAGAAAAACGCGCCGAACACCATCAGCATCACCGCCGCCAATTTCGAGTATTTCATGGTCTTTGCTCCCTTTTCGATACTCGCCCTTTGAAGACATGCGGGCGCTAACCCCGCGTCTCCGCCTGTAAAAACACGTCGGAACATGATGTCCTTCTTTGTTTCATCGGCCTGCGGATGTAATCACAGCGAACCTGAACTCGGTCTGAACGAATTGTGGTCGCTCGGGGCGGAAGTTGCCATTCCGAAAAATCGATCCGCCGGCTCTGATGCAGCAGGACACAGCGATTTTTGGGGCGGCTCTCGCTGATCTCAGATCGCGATGGCGCACCGCCGTGCGACCTGGACCCGATTGAAGAGCTTGTCCGCATCGTCGGCGAGGCGCATGATGATCGACGCTCCCGCAACGTCGCTGGCGCTAGTCGAACAGGCGCGCGTCGCATCCGCCCGGGTCGGCCTGGGCGAGGGCGATGAATGCGGAGCGCAGCGCCAGAAAAACCTGCCGCTGCTTCCCATGCGCTTCCCAATCGACGTTTCTGGGAAGCATCGGAGTGCTGAAATCAGCCTAACTTGTTGATTTTATTGGCGCTCCCGAAGAGATTCGAACTCCTGACCCCCAGATTTGTAGTCTGAGCCCCTACTCCGCCGCCTCCGCCCGCGCGGCGGCGTGGGCGTGTTTGCGCTCCTCGATGTGCTTCGCCTTCGCCCCGGCCTGGCGGGCGGCGTCCGAGAGCTGGTACATCTCCTGATGGTCGTAATCGTCAGACGTCCGCAGCGCCTCGTCGGTGTAGTTTTTCGCGTTCGGGTCCTTGAGCACCTGGCGCATGAACCACCAGATTTTCGCCAGCTTCACCGCCGCCTTGCCGTGGATCGAGAGGAGCCCCCAGAAATATTTCGGACAGAAGACGAGCGGGTTTTCCACCGGCAGGGTCGGACGGCGGTCGCGCCGCACTTTTCGCCGGATGAGGCCGGCCTCCAGCGGATAGAAGTTGTAGAGCGTGCTCGCCGCCCAAAAGGTCACCATCAAAAACGCCACCGTGTCGACCCGCGGGCCGCCGGCGGCGGCGCGGCGGATCACCGTCTTCATGTGCTCGTCGGTGTAATAGGCGCCAAAGGCGGTGTGATAGAGCTCCTGCCATTCCGCCCGCGTCATGCGCGGATGGTCGGTCACCGCATGTTCGAGGTCGAACTTGTTGAGGTCCGGGTCGATGTCCACCCCCGCCGCGACCGCCTTGGCGTGGTCCTCGCAGCCGGGCAACGGGGTGAGGCACGAGAACTGCAAAATGTCGAGCGGCAGCTCGCGATTGATGATCTCGATGCGGCGGACGACCGATTCCGGCGTGTCGGCGGGGAAGCCGATGATGTAGCCGCAATAGGAGACCGTGACAGTTTCCTTAACCCCCAAAATCGGTCGGCGTGGCCAAACAACATCTGTTTGCGCTGGTTGTCGTACTGCGCCGGATTGACGAGGAAGGGGGACACCGGAGATCCGGGAGAGTGGAGAGGACAGAGAATTTCGTGGTTAATGGGTATCCCCTTCACTGCCCCTGAGGGACGTGGTACGCTTGTCTGGTGGACACCGCTCGACACCCGGTCGCTGGACTTGATTACCCGCGCACGTTTCAGGCGATGGACGAACGCTTCCGTGACGACGCGGCCTGCCGCGAGTACATCCGTCGTTTGCGCTGGCCTCGGGGATTCACCTGCCCCCATTGCGGAGAGGCGGGGGAGCCATGGGTGATGGCAGGGGGATGGCTGCGGTGTCGGGCCTGCCGCAAACAGACATCGCTGACCGCCGGGACGATCTTCGAGGGCACCCGTAAGCCGTTGCGGACGTGGTTTCTGGCGATGTGGTTCGTCATCAGCCAGAAGAATGAGGTCAGTGCGCTCGGCCTCCAGAGGGAATTGGGGCTTGGCAGCTACGAAACTGCCTGGACCTGGCTGCACAAGCTGCGCCGCGCCATGGTCCGGCCGGGCCGGGACCTGCTGTCTGGTACGATCGAGGTTGATGAAACCTATGTTGGTGGCCCGGAACAGGGTACGCGAGGCCGAGAAACCGAGAGCAAGGCCATCGTCGCCATAGCAGTCGAGAAGAACGGCCGGGGGCTTGGCCGCATCCGCCTTCAGCAGATCGGAGATGTCTCGACAGATAGCCTGCTTCCCTTCGTCCAAGGCGCTGTGGAGCGCGGGGCGATGGTTCACACCGACGGCTGGAGGGGTTATGCCGGACTGGCGGCGGCCGGTTACCAGCATCAGGTCACGGTCCTCAGCGGCGGCTCCGAGCCGGCCCACGAAGTCATGCCGCGCGTCCACCTCGTCGCCTCGCTGCTCAAGCGATGGCTGATCGGTAATCACCAGGGTGGCGTCCAGCATCAACATCTCGACTACTACCTCGACGAATTCACCTTCCGCTTCAATCGCCGCAGATCAAAGGCCCGCGGGCTGCTCTTTCATCGCCTCGCCCAACAAGCCCTCGCCGTTGGACCCGCGCCCTACAACGCCATCGTCAAGCCACCGGGTTCCAGCGACTCCCGGACAACGGGGCAATGAAGGGGATACCCAGTTCGTGGTTTAGTAAAGTGTCCCGTAACACCCGATTCCCTTCGCCCGCTCCAATGCTTCCCGCCGTCGCATCCCGCGCGCTCACGCAGCGCCCTTCGCGTCCGCCTCTCCGAGAACCTGCAAGAGCCTATCGAGGGGGGCGGACGAGAGCCGGACGACGCCGGTGTAGGGGTGGCTCAGTTCGAGGATCAGGAAGATCGCGCTGCCAATGGCGATCGCGCCCGCCAGATGCGCGCAGACCGTCACCGCATTCGGCGCCGCGACCAGTCCATTGCCGAGAAAGAGCGCGGAGGCCCAGCAGACCACCACGATGAGCACGTAAGGCGGAAACGGGTTGGCGAGCTGGCGGGCCATCAGCATTTGCGTTTCGGCGAATTTCTTCGCGAGATCCCGCGCTGAGGACAGCAATTGTCGCTGCCTTTCCGTCGAGGGCTGAAGGCTATCGAAATAGGTGTTCATCCAATGCATCGTCGCCCGGGTCTCCTCGAACGTATGGGCCTGTGGCCCATGCTTTACGTCGCCGAAGAACCGCTTGCGCGAGCGCCCCAGCGCCTCCCGCAGTCCCACGCGCCCGCGGACAGCCTCGGGCCCATATTGTTCAAGGATGTCATCGAGCTCGATCACCACCGGCCCAAGCGACTGCGCCTCGGCCTGCTGCGTCGTAAAGACCGAAAAAGCCGTAAAGACGAGGAGACCGAGAACCAGCGCCAGCAGCAGGGTGACGAGCCCGACCATCGCCCCGACCGTGCCCTTGGAGTCCGTCAGCACCTGCGACGGCACGATCAGATGCAGGAGCATCCCCAAAACGCTGGCGCCGAAAGTGGTGCATGCGACGGCGATCGATCAACTCAGTGAATTCATAGACCCCGCGCCCTTCACAAACCCGCCCTGCTCCCGCCTGTGGAAGCCGGAGCACGCGCCCTCTGCCCGAGATCCTCCGATGGCCGCCGGCTGATACTGCATGGGCGGGACAGGGCCGACAAGCCGGAGGCGCCGACGCGCGTGGCTGACGGGCTTTGGACCGGCCATCCCGCGAAACGTTCGCCCGCTGAAACGTCAAGGACGGGCCGCTTAACGCCCGCTTTGCCAAAGACGGATTTCCGCAGGATGCCGAACGATCCACGTTCCCGTCAGATACGTCGCCGCGAAGATCGACAGGAACGGCAGCCACGCGCCGAGGACGCTCAAGAACATCGCATAACTCTTCTCGAACACCGGGGCGACGAGCGCGGCGTCGAGGGCGATGATGAACGCGGTGAAGAAAGCCGCGGCGGCGAGCGGAGTCACGGCGCGAAACCGCCTGAAGTAGACGAAAGAGGCGAGCGCCGCAAAAGCCGGCGCCGCGACCGCATGGATTCTGAGCGTCGTTTCGAGGCCGAGCGCCTCGCGCCCGAACGCCATCGTCAATCCGCAGGCGAGCCAGACGGCGAAGGCAGGAAGCGCAAGCGCAAGCACGGTCTTCACGCCGCGTTTGGTGTTTGTCATGAACGCTCTCCTGCGCCCTCGGAGCAATTCCGCGCTTCGCACCGCCTCGCCGTCCCGGACCCCACAGAAACTGTATCGAACGGCGGCCAAGAGAGTTTGCGCCGGATCAAGAAGAGCCCCCATCTCGCGGCGCAGGGCGCGGCAACGGTGTCGCGCCAGGCTTCGAGGCACGGGTTCGTGGCGGCTCTCTCGCCCGCCTGGAACGGGAGCGATCGTCGTCAACGGCGAACTCCCCTAGAACTCGACCCTGTCGCCGCCTTTGAGTTGCAGAATCTCCCGCGCCTCGTCCGCCGTCGCCAGTTCGAGTCCGAGTTCTTCGATCAGGCGGCGGGCTTTGGCGACCTGCTCGGCGTTCGATTTCGCCAGTTGCCCGGGCCCGATCCAGAGCAAATCTTCGAGCCCGACGCGGACGTTGCCGCCGAGCGCGATCGCCTGCGCGGCGATGGCGAACTGGTTACGGCCGGCGCCCAGCACCGACCAGCGGTAGTCGGCGCCGAACAGCCGGTCCGCCGTGCGCCGCATGTGCATCACGTCTTCGGGATGCGGTCCGATGCCGCCGAGGATGCCGAACACGCTCTGGACGAAGAACGGCGGCTTGACGAGGCCGCGGTCGACGAAATGGGCGAGCGTATAGAGATGGCCGATGTCGTAGCACTCGATCTCGAACCGGGTGCCGTTGTCGGCGCAGGTCGTCAAGATATGCTCGATGTCCGTGAAGGTGTTTTTGAAGATGCGGTCCCTGGAGCCCTCGAGATAGGGCCGCTCCCAGGGATGACGGAAGTCCTTGAAGCGCTCGAGCATGGGAAAGAGGCCGAAGTTCATCGAGCCCATGTTGAGCGAAGCGACTTCCGGCTTGAACGCAGCGGCCGGCCGCAGGCGTTCCTCGATCGTCATCGTCGGGGCGCCGCCGGTGGTGATGTTGATCACGCAATTCGAGCGCTGCCTGATGATTTTGAGGAACGGCGCGAACGCCTCGGGCGATTGGTCGGGGCGCCCGTCGACCGGACTGCGCGCGTGCAGATGGACGATCGCCGCGCCCGCCTCGGCCGCCCCGATGGCGGCTTCGGCGATCTCCTCGGCCGTCACCGGCAGGTGGGGCGACATCGAGGGTGTGTGGATCGAGCCGGTGACGGCGCAGGTCACGATGATTTTGCGTTTGCTCATGGAACCTCCCCTAGTGTTCCGTAACTAACGGAAGGATTCCCAGCGGCGCGCGATCGTGCAAGTTGAGGGGGATGGAAAACGAATCATGCATCTGGTTGTCTCCTGAGGATCGGGCGCGGCTGGAAGGCTGGGTGGCGGGCCGAAACACGCCGCAGAAGCTGGTTTGGCGGGCGCGGATCGTCTTGATGTGGGCGCAAGGGGCCGGCGTGAGGGAGACCGTTCGGGCGACCGGCAAGACCAAACGAACCGTCGATCGATGGCGTGAGCGCTATCTTGCGCGCGGCGCTGCGGGGCTCGAACGCGACGCCACTCGTCCTGGCCGCAAGCCGCCTTTGGACGCCGCGACGGTCGAGCGGGTCGTCAACAAGACGCTGCACGAGAAGCCGCCGGGCGGCACGCACTGGTCTCTGCGCAAGATGGCCAAGGCGGTCGGTCTCAGCCATTCGAGCGTGCAGCGCATCTGGGCGGCGCATGGGCTCAAGCCGCACCTGACGCGCAGCTTCAAGCTCTCGAGCGACCCCAAGTTTTGTGAGAAAGTTCAGGATATTGTCGGGCTTTACCTCGACCCGCCGGACAAGGCGCTGGTGCTTTCGGTCGACGAGAAGAGCCAGATCCAAGCGCTCGACCGCACCCAGCCGGGACTGCCGCTGAAGAAGGGCCGCGCCGGCACGATGACCCACGACTACAAGCGCCATGGGATGACGACCCTGTTCGCCGCGCTCGACGTCGCCACCGGCAAGGTGATCGGCGAATGCATGCGCCGCCATCGCCATCAGGAGTTTCTGCGCTTTTTGCGCACCATCGACCGCAACACCGCGAAATTGCTCGATTTGCATCTGGTCGTCGACAACTACGCGACCCACAAGCACCCCAAGGTCAGGGCCTGGCTCAAGCGCCACCCCCGCTTTCACCTTCACTTCACCCCGACATCGGCCTCCTGGATCAATCTCGTCGAACGGTTCTTCGGCCTGATCACCGACGACGCCATTCGACGCGGCGTCTTCCACAGCGTCGCCGAACTCAACGCCGCCATCGAAGCCTACCTTGAGCAACACAATGCCGCACCCAAGCCCTTCGTCTGGACCGCGCCAGCCGCCGACATCCTTGAGAAAGTCGCCCGTGGGCGACAAGCGTTAGAGTCGGTACACTAGGTGCTTCTCGACGCCGTCGCCTGCGCATCGATCGCGTTTTCGTTAGCAACAGATAGCATATGTTTTCTTGACCCGCACGGCGCGAGAACCGCCAGAATTCGAACTCGACGCTAAACGGGGCGGCAAGCCCCTGAAAAGATTGACCCCCGCCGCTAAACCGGCGCTAGACCGGGCTTAGGCGGCCGCACACTTCCGCTACTCCGCCGCCTCCGCCTTCGGGGCGGCGCCGTGGGCGCGCTCCTCGATCCGCTTCGCCTTGGCCCCGGCCTGGCGTGCCAACTCGGAGAGCTGGAACATTTCCAGCGTGTCGTAATCGGCGGTCAATTCGCGCAGCGCCGCGTCGGTGTAGTTGCGCGCGTCCGGATCGCGCTTGACCGACCGGGCGAACCAGGTGATCCGCGCGAACATGCCCAAAATCTTGGCGTGATTGACGACGAGGCCGGCGACATAGCGCGGATAGAAGGTCAGCGCGCTCTCGATCGGCATGCCGGGCCGGCGGTCGCGCCGGACTTTTCGGCGGATGAGGCCCAACTCGAGCGGGTAGATGTTGTAGAATTCCCAGCTCGCCCAGAACCAGACGAGAAGATAGGCGACCGTCTCGACGCGCGGGCCGCCCGCCGCCGCGCGGCGGATGACGGTCTTGATGTGGTCCTCGGTGTAATAGGTCCGCCACGCCTGCCGGTAGGCCTCCTGCCACTCGGCGCGCGACATGCGGGGGTGGTCGCAGACGACGTGCTCGAGGTCGAACTTGTTGAGGTCCGGGTCGACCGCCGCGCCGGCCGCCGTCATCTTGGCGTGGTCCTCGCTGCCGGGCAACGGCGTCAGGCAGGAGAATTCCAGAATGTCGAGCGGCAGCTCCCGCTTGATCACCTCGATGTCGCGAACGATCGAGTCCGGCGTGTCCTTCGGGAAGCCGAGGATGTAGCCGCAATAGGAGATGCAGCGGACCTTGCGCCAGGCCTGCAGCATCTCGCGATAGTCGGCGATGTGGTTCTGCTTCTTCTTGGCGCCGCTGAGACTGTCCGGATTGATGTTCTCGAGGCCGATGAACACCCGCCTCACCCCCGCCGCCGCCGCCTTCTCGATGAAGCGCGGGATCTTGTGGCACATCGTGTCGACCTGGATGACGAAACGCGAATGGAGCCCCTCGTCGCGCAGCCGGATGAGCCGGTCGAAGATCGCCTCCCAGTTGCGGTTGCGCGCCAGATTGTCGTCGGTGATGAGGAAGTAGCGCACGCCGTTGGCGTGGTTCGAGCGCACGAGCCGCTCGATGTCGTCGGCGCTGCGGTAGCGCGACTTGCGGCCCTGGACATTGATGATGGTGCAGAACGAGCACAGGAACGGACAGCCGCGCCCGGCGTCGAAGCTCGAGAACATGCCGATGGTGCGGCCGACCTTTTCCGGCGGCAGGATCGGATTGGGCGCGCCCTCGAGCCCCGGCAGATTGTCGAGGTAGTTGTATAGCGGCTTCAGCGTCCCGGCGGCGGCGTCGCGCAGCACGTCGTCGAACCGACCCTCCGCCTCGCCGGCGAACAGCGAAACGCCGAGGTCGAGCGCCTCACGCAGCGAATCGGGCATTTCCGGCAGCATCGCCAGGCACCCCGAGACATGGAAGCCGCCCATGCAGACCTGCACGCCCGCCGCCCTCAGCGGGCGTGCGATATCCATGGCGCGGGGAAACTGGTTCGACTGCACGCCGACGAGGCCCACCAGCCCGAGACCGCCGGCATCCTTGATCTGGCGTGCGATGCGGTCCGGCCTTATGCGGGCGTTGGTCTCGTCGATGACGAAAATCTCGACGTCGACGTCCTCTCCGAGCGCCTGATTCTCCATCGAGTTCTTCGCGATGCCGAAGAGACAGGCGAGCGAATTGGACGGCAGCGCCGAGCGGAACCACTGAATGACGTAGCCGTCGTTGTCGTAATGCGACGGCTTGATGAGAAAAAGCAGAAACCTACGGCGCCTGGCGACTTCGGACATGGTTCTCGGCTCCCGCGATCACGATCAAACGCCCTGCCCCTCGAATCTCATCGTGGTTGAACGCGGAGCGTTATCAGCCTTTGTCCCGCCACACAATCGCCCGTCCCGCGCCAATTGCACGGAATTGTTGCGCCGGTCGCGCGTTCCAGCGTGAAGTTCACCCGCTCGCCGACGCAAGCACCTCGGCGAATCCCTGTCGCCACGACCGATGCGTCGGGGTCCAACCCAAAGCCTGCCGCGCCTTCCGATTGGACCCCGCACGGTTCTCGGTCATCATCGCGACCATGTGTTCGCCGACCGCGATCCGCGCCAGCCACCGGGGAATCCGTCGCGGCCGCGGCGCGCCGAGCATGGAGGCCAGCGCAGGCAGCCATTCGCGGACCGGGGCCGGATCGTCGTCGACGATATTGTAGAGGCGGGCGCGCCCCTCTCGATCGCAAGCGCCGTCGCCGCTGCGGCGTCGTCGACGTGCAGGAACGACCACCAGCCGTTCGCCTCGCCGATCAGCGGCGCGCGCCGGCGCCGGATTTGTTCGGTCGGCCCCTCGAACAGTCCGGAGCGCGGCCCGTAGAAGGCGCCGTGCCGCAGCACGAGGCCTTCGAACCCGGTCGCGCCCGCGACCGCGTCCTCGAGACGGCGGATCGCGGCGAGCGAATTCCTCTGTTGGCGGGGCGGCCTCGGATCGAGCGGATCGTCTTCTGTCTTCACCGGCCCTCCCGCTCGCGCGTACGGCCAGCCGCAGAAGCTCTGCGCCACAACCCGGCGGGCCCCGCACGCCCGGGCGCCGGCGATCAGGTCCTCGACATCGAGCTCCCTGCCGCGTCCGGCGTCGAGGGAGCGAACGCCTTGATCGAGGTTCTCCCGAAGCGAGGCGAGGTCATCGACGTACCGATCGAGTTGCTCCGCGATGCGCCGGCGATCCGCCGCGGCCAACCGCTTTGCTTTCGCTTAGCCGTAGATCATCGCTCAATCGTCGTGCGGCGGTGCCGGGCTCGTGGGCAGGCGCGGCTGAACGCTGACCGTCACTTCGACGTCCTGGTCGAGCCTGTCGAGCATCGACATGAGCCGATCAACGGTGAAGCGGGAAAGCTTCGCTTGCCGAACGCGCGAAAAATCCGCCGCCGCAAAGCCTGTGAGTTCATGGGCGCGACGAACCGTCAGTTTTTGGTCGTCGAGGACGCCAATGATCTTGGTGGCGAGGATCGCCCTGAGCTGTTCAACTTCAGGGTTGGGAAGACCAAGATCGCGGAACACGTTGCCGCTGCCGTGGATCAGTTCCATATCGTCGTCGTGGGTCATTGCCGAATGAGGATCATTCAGCGGATGTTGTCATAAACGACAACGTTCTGCAAGCACATCCTGGCGAAATGGCGGTCTCAATGCGCGCGCCCCCCCTCTCCCCCAGGGGCTCCCGACGGGAGAGGGGTCGCGCGCCGCCGCTTGGCCCGGGCCAATTCGTTTCCCTGTCCCCTCCGGCGACCAACCTTGCGCAGATGCCTGCCATGGCCTCGCCGCCGTCGTCTTCGAGCAGGGACGGCGCCAACCCCCTGCGCTCGCCCTTCGGGCGGCTGGTGGAAACGATCCTCAAATTGATGCTGCATTGGATCGATAAAATAGGTTTGGCGGCGCCAACGCTCATAAGGGGAACTGACCGATGCTCGATCTTGATCTCACTCTGGCGATCCTGCACCATTTCTTCGTCTTCGCTCTCTTCGGAGTTCTGTTTGCGGAATTCGTGGTGGTGCGGCGCGGTATGGACGCCGCCGGCGCCGCCCGCGTCGTGGCGATCGACGCGTGGTACGGCGTCCTCGCGGCCCTCATTCTCATCGTCGGCTTCTCTCCGTTCCCGCGACGCTGTCGTTTCTGAAATGGCGGCGCGCGGGCGCCTCGCCGACAGACGCTGCTGTCCATCAGGTGCGGCGCTATCTTTGGATGGAAGTGGCGCTGTTTCCGCTGCTGCCGGCGTTCGCGGCGGCAATGGCTCGCGGTTATGGCCTGTTCTGACGGACCATCGCGGACAGAGCGGAAAGAATGGCATCCGTCGCAACTGCAGAGCGGCGGCCGTTATCCCACCGCCCGAACTGCTCCGCTTCTTGTTGTTCGGCGATCACTTTCGGCAGGCGCGCCAAAGGCCGGCAAGGCCCAGGCCGCCGCCGATTGGATGCACGCCCGCCAGCCGCCCGGATAGCGCGGTTGGGTGGTCAGCCTATGCGATAGAGATTGTCGAGGCAGCGCAGGAGATTGCCGTCCGGATCGATCAGCACGAACATCCGCAGGCCATGCGCTTCGCTGATCGGCAACACCCCCGGCGTGGTCCGGCAGAAGCCAGGCAGCTGCCCGACAGCGCGGAAGTCGGCATGGAGCGCGTCCAGGTCATCGACGCGCAGGCAGGCGCTGCCGGTCGTCGTCCGCGGATCGACCGCGACCGGGAAGAACTCCAGCGTGATCGCGCCTCGTTCAAGGATCATCCAGCCATCGTCCTTGAAGGCAATGACGAACCCCAGGGCGGCGTAGAAGGCGGCCGTCCGATCAAGGTCGGCGCTTGGCAGATTGGCGGTGGCCCGGTCCATGTTCCGACTCTCGCTTCCCCTGGAAAAATCAAGACTCTCGACGAATCAGGCAAATCAGTTCAGTAGACGCTCTCGCGGAGGCGCCGCCTCTATGCCGGCTTCGTCAACGCCCGCGCGCGCCAGACCGGCCATCTGTTTCAGGGCCGGTTCGGCTAGTCGCCCGAGTCATTCAAAATGAGGGGTAGAGCCTCTTGAGCTTCACGCGGGCGTCGTCTGTGGTGAATTGCCAGTTGGCTTTTGCGTGATGCTTGTTGCGGTGGTCCTCCCAGGCGGCGACTTCTTTTTCGAGGGTCGGCTTGTCTGGAATGCGGCGGCTCAGACATTGGCTCGACAGGACGCCGAGTTCGGATTCGGCCATGTCGAGCCAGCTTCCGTGTTTGGGGGTGTAGTGCCATTCGAACCGTTTGGCGAGGCGGCGCGCTTCTGGCGCGGGAAAGGCCGCGTAGAGCGAGGCGGGCGTGTGCGTGCTCAGATTGTCTTGGACCAGCCTGATTTGTTCGGCGTCGGGAAAATGCACGTCGGACAGTTCCTTGAGCACCTGCGCGTAATCGGCGGCGGCGTGGCGGTCGGTGACCTTGACGCGGCGCCAGCCCTCCAGCGGCGCGAAAATCATGAATATATTGGCTACGCCGTTTCGCTCGTATTCGTAATCGTGCCGGACGGCTCGTCCGGGTTTGGCCGGAATCGGAGCGCGCGTCTCGACGATCAACTGCTTGGAGGTTTCATCCAGACAGACGAGGGGGCGATCGGGATCGCGCGGCTTCTGGTAAGTATCCAGCACGTCTTCCATGGCGGCGGCGAAGCCGGCGTTGGCGTCCGGCGGGATCACCCATTGCCGATTGCGGTGGGGCTTGAGGACGTTTTTTTCAGAGTCCTTCCGATCGTGTTGTCGCTGGCCTTCTCGACGATGTTCAATTCGACGACCTTCTCCTCGAGCAGGCGCAAACTCCAACGCGCGAACCCCTCGGGCGCCGGCGAGCAGGTCAGGGCGATCAATTTCGCCTCCGCCGCCCCGTCGAAAATCCGCGGCCGGGCGGAGTTCGGATTGTATTTGCGGGTCAGCGCCGCCGCCATCCCTTCTTCGACCAGTCGACCGCGGGTGCGGCCGATATTGTTGATGCTGGTGTCCAACGCCGCCGAAATCGCGCTGTCGCTCCAACCTTCGCCCGCCTCCGACACGTCCCCCTTCAACAGAATGCGCGCCTTCGTCAGCGACTGCGCCGGATGCTTGCCCGCGCAGATCATTGCCTCCAGCCGTTCGCGCTCCTCGGCGCTCAACTTCACCACATATTTCTTGACCGAAATCTCCCTGCCCGCCACGAATCACCACCATCGCCGCATCGCCGCGACAGAGATTCAGAAAAACACCACAAATTCAAGGACGCTGGCGATTAGGTCGCGCTCGACGAGGATCATCTCATGAACGCGGCCCGCTACGTCGCGCTGAACCCGGCGCCGGCGGGGCTCGCGCCGGGGGCGCAGGACTGGCCGTATTCGAGCGTGCGCGCCCATCCGGCCCATGCGCGACGATGGGCTCGTCAGCGTCAAGCCGCTCAAAAGACCGCGCGCCGCATTTCGCTTAACCTTATCGAGGGCGGGCCCGACGCGGCCGCCTTCGCCCTCATCAGGCGCGAGCCGAGCCGATCGGCCGCCATTGGGCTCGGCGGCGTTCGTCGCAGCGATCGAGAGAAGTCTCGGCCGCGCCCTCGCCCCGGGCAAACGCGGCCGGAAACCGCAGGGCGGGGGCGCGAGTGGCGAAAATGTTAAGAAAAAGACGGGCGTGTCGCCGTAATTTTTAATTCACGTAATTCGAAATGCCGGAAGCGCGGAATACACAACGGGCGTTAATGCCATAAGATCGCCGGGAATAGGGATAAACTATTGGCAACCGCACGAAGCCGGGGGCCGGGCATCCGGTCCCGGGAGGCGCCGAGGATTGGAATTCTGGAAACGCCGGTATTCCGGCGCCTCTTGGACGATAACAGGATCGAGCGGGCGCCGATCGTCGAGGTGATCAAGAAGCAGCCGAAGGAGATTATCCCGTCGGCGTTGCTCAGGACGTCGGAGCAGGCGCCCTTCTACATTTTCACGGCTTTCATCTTCGCCTATGCCGTGGGCACCCTGCATATGTCGCGCAACCTGATCCTGGCCGCGGTTCTGGTCGCCTCCGTCGTCTCGTTCGTGTCAATTCCGCTATTCGGATACCTCTCCGACCGGATCGGCCGCAAGAGGATGTACATGATCGGCGCCGCGGCGACCGGGGTGTTCGGCTTCCTGTATTTCGGCATGGTGGACACGGCGATTCCCTTGGCCGTCTTCATCGCGATCGTGCTGTCGCTGATCCCGCATGACATGCAATACGGGCCGCAAGCGGCGCTGATCGCGGAGGCGTTCACGCCTCGATTGCGCTCAGCGGTTCTTCGCTCGGCTATCAACTGGCCTCGATCATCGCCGGGGGACCCGCGCCCATCATCGCGACGGCCCTGTTCGCGGCCTATCACTCGGGCTACGCGATCGCGGTCTACATGGCCGTTTGCGCCGTCATCACCCTACTGTCGGCGGCGTTCATGCCCGACTACACCGGCAAAGACATTTCGACCGAATATGACTTGGCGGTCAGTCCTATCAGATGAGCCTGAGCTAAAAACAGGGGATGTCCCGCTGTCGGTTGAAATTCTCGAAGCGGTCGTTGCGCATTGACATTTACGCAGCCCCGGCGATTTGAACAAGCGCCTCGTCGGAAGGCGGCTGTTGGCCTTGCTTTGCAAGCAGCGCGAAGAGCCGGCAGGTGCTTGTATCCCTTCAATCGACGAAAGCCCTTGATAGCTTCCTGCATGGCGGCGGCGGCCCATCGCAGGGCCATCGAAGGCGAGCGCCAGTACTTGACGTTGCGGCAGACCCTGCGCACCGTGCCCATGACATTCTCGATGATGTTGGTGCAGGCGAGCGAGCGGCCCGTTATGTCGCGCTGAACCCGGCGCCGGCGGGGCTCGCGCCGCGGGCGGAGGACGGGCCGCATTCGAGCGCGCGCGCCCATCTGGCCCATGCGCGACGATGGGCTCGTCAGCGTCAAGCCGCTCAAAAGACCGCGCGCCGCATTTCGCTTAACCTTATCGAGGCCGGCTGCATTCCGCGCTCGGCTACCAACCCCCGGTTGAGTTCGAAGCCGAACTCCGCCAACTCGAAACCGTCTGAAAGGACACAACCAAAGCTCTGTCACTCAAATCCAGTGTCTCAGCCGAGGGGCTCACGCATCCCCTCATTCAGGCGGGGCCGAAGGTTTGTGTGAAGACGTTGTTTTGATTTAGGAGTTCTTCGTATTTTTCAACGAGCGGCCTTAAGCGTCGCTCGGGCATGTTGGGAATGAGATCGTAGAGCAGGCAGCCCTGGCGGAACAGCGAATGGACGCGGCGTTTGATCGTGCTGGTTCTGAGCGATCGGTCCATGCCGAGGCTTTCGCCGGCCGCGCCGAGCAGGGTCAGGAGGAGGATCGCCAGGGCGTTGAGCAGCAGCAGACGGTCGCGCCGTTGCGGATCGCCGATGCGCAGGACGCTCAGGCCCATGCCGAAACGCAAATCCTTGGTGTCGCGGAACCCCGGCTCGATCGTCCATCGTTTGGCGTAGAGGTTGACGATCTGGGAGGCGCTCGCGGTCGCATCGCTGGCGGCCAGATGCCAAGCCTCCTTCATCCCCTTGGCGTGGACGCAGACCGCCGCGCCGACCTTGTGGCGCGCGGCGGTGAGTTCGGCGCCGCGCAGAAGGCGCGCGCTCCCTTTCTTGCCGACCCAGTCGGCGGCCAGGCGCGTCTCACCGTCCGCCGCGGTCACATGAACGTTGCCGCGAAAGCGGATGACGTAACCGAAGCCGAGGCTTTCGAGGAATTCGAACAGTTTGACGTCGCCGAAGCCGCGATCGGCCAGGATCGTCACCGCCACGCCCTCGGGCAGGATCGCCTTCAAACGCGTCAGGCAGAGGTCTTCGAAGTCGTTGCGCCGGTCCTTCAGTTCGTCCTTGTCGACCGTCAGCCACAGGAGCGGCGTCGCCCGGCCGTGGCGCGTGATGAGGTTCAAAGCGAGCGTGGCCTGATTGTCGGCGTCGAAATCGGTCCAATCCATCGCCACGACGATCGCCTTGCGCTGGCCCACGACCTCGCGCGCCCATGGCGCGAACAGGTCCCCTACGACGACCCCGGCGTTGCTCAGCAGGCGATCGACCTGTTTGATCGCGTGTCTGTCCATCAGACCGCGCGCTTGCGCCAGCGCGTGCCCGATGACCGAAACGGCCAACGACGCCCCCGTCAGAACCCCCAACGTCCCATTGGCCAGCGAAAGAATCCGCTTGGCGTGCAAACTCCCCGCAAACGCGCGCTTCAGAAAATCATGAACCAATTCCATCCGATCGATCGACTTGCGCATCCCCGCCCGCCCGCACAATTCGCCACATCGTCATGCGCGAGAATCAAAAATTCAGGCGTTTTCGAGTCCTTCAAAATGAGGGGATTCGTGAGGCCGAGGGGTGCAGTACACGGGCGTGTCACCGTAATTGCGCATGCTCGGATGCCTTGGCGACCACTCGCATCATTTGTTTCTGGCTCACCTTGAGCTGTTCTACCTTGCGCCACGTGTGCGAGATTCCGCGGTCCTCAGGTCTCGAATGATGGCGCTTGTTCACAATGACAGGGCTTCGCTGCAGCCTTAGATCGGGATGCTCGGAAATTCAGGATCGCCGCACCTTATTCCGGCCCAAGTTTGATCTCGGTCAAAAGCTGAGTCTGGTCATGGATTAGATTGTTGAACGGTTCACACTGTGGATCGCCGCCATGATCATTGAGCGTCTAAGCCGAGAGCATCGCAATATCGAGAAGCTGCTAGCGATCCTCGAACGGGAGCTTGAGATTTTCGACCGCGGGGATCGCCCCAACTACGAGGTTATTCACGCAACTATCTGTTATTTCAAAGTTTACCCGGAGGTATACCACCATCCCCAAGAAGATTTGGTCTTTGCCAAGCTAAGAATTCGCGATCCCGCTGCGGCTGCGAAGGTTGGTGATCTCGCTCGCGAGCACCAAGAAGGGGCCGAACGTTTGCGCCGCGTCGCTCAGGCGGTCGACAGTGTCCTGGCGGATCGTGCAATCCTTCGGCAATATGTGGATACCATCCTTCGCGACTTCATAGAGCACGAGCGGCATCACATCATGATGGAGGATCGTGATTTCTTTCCTGCCGCCCTCAAGGCTTTAGAGCCTCAAGATTGGACGGAGATCGCTTCAGCCTCGACCGATCATAGGCATCCGCTGTTTAGCGATGTCGCCGAAGAGGGATTTGATATGCTACGAGCGCATATTTTGCGATTGGAGCAAGAGGCTGAAGCGAACGAGACTAGCCCCCATTTCTCACCGGGAGCAGTTTAGTGAGGCGCCAGGCGAGGCGTGAACTGGACCCCGGATTTAGGACCATTGGCTAAGGTGTGAAATGTCCTGCTCTGTCGCAACCGATGGAGCGAGAAATGACGAAGTCACGCAAGAAGTTTGATGCGGCGTTCAAGGCGAAGATTGCGCTTGAGGCGCTGCGGGAGGATGCGACGGTTCCGGAACTGGCGAAGCGGCACGGGGTGCATCCGAACCAGATTTATGCCTGGAAGAAGCAGGTTCTCGACAACGTCGCGAGCCTGTTCGCGCGAGGGG
Source organism: uncultured Alphaproteobacteria bacterium (assembly GCA_963805295.1). Lineage (GTDB taxonomy): Bacteria > Pseudomonadota > Alphaproteobacteria > Rhizobiales > Beijerinckiaceae > Roseiarcus. The sequence goes on from CAWDTW010000100.1 coordinate 193,305, forward strand.
CGAGCGGTTCGGGCGATGGCGAGGAGGAGCGCGAGCGTGAGACGGCCAAGCTTTACGCCAAGATCGGCCAACTGACGGTCGAACGGGATTTCTTGGCCAGGAGGCCAGGTCGATGAGCGCGCCCGATCGAAGAGCGATGGTCGAACGGCCTGGCAAGGACCTGTCGGTGCGCCGCCGATGCGCGCTTGTGGGTATGGCGCGCTCGGCGGTCTACCGTCCCAAGCCCGTCACCAGGGCGGACGATCTGGCGGTGATGCGCCGCATCGACGAACTGCATCTCGAACTTCCGTTCTACGGCTCGCGGCGAATGACCTTCGAACTCAACAAGGAAGGCCGTGGGGTCAACCGCAAGCGGGTGCAGCGGCTGATGCGGGTGATGGGGATCGAGGCGCTGGTTCCACGCCCCGGCACGAGCAAAGCCGCGCCCGGGCACAAGATATACCCCTACCTGCTGCGCGGCCTGAAGATTGTCGAGCCGAACCACGTGTGGGCGGCCGACGTGACCTACATCCCGATGGCGTGCGGCTTCCTCTATCTGGTGGCGATCATCGACTGGGCCAGCCGTGCGGTTCTGGCATGGCGGCTGTCGAACACCAACGATGCGAGCTTCTGTGCGGCGGCGCTGGAGGAGGCGCTGCTTCGGTTCGGAAAGCCGCGGATTTTCAATACCGATCAGGGCTCCACTTTCACCGCCGAGGCTTTCGCCGGCAAGCTCGCGGCGGCCGGCGTCGCGATTTCGATGGACGGACGCGGCCGCTTCATGGACAACATATTCATCGAACGGCTGTGGCGCTCGATCAAGTATGAAGAGGTGCATCTGAAAGCTTACGCCGACGGCCGCGAGGCGCGGGCCGGCATCGGTTCCTGGATGACTTTTTACAATTTTCGACGCCCTCACCAGGCGATGAACACCCAGATGCCGATGGCGGTGTGGCGCGCCGGCATGGACAAAATCGAGGCGGCGGCGAGGGCTGTGGATATGCCGCTTCGCTTGGACAACGCAAACGCGTTGCCCACATACCCACAGCAGAAGCAGAAGCAGCAAGAAGCGGCTTAATTCTTGAAGGACAAGGGCAGGCGAGATTACACCTTAAATCCAAGGACCCGTGGTCCCACGAATGGGGTCCAGTTCAGACACACTGCGCCGGGAGGCCGGCGAGGAGTAGGTGGCGCCAGTCCGCTACGATGAGGGAATAGCGAACCACATCGGCCCCGAGCCATGCGCTGTCGGCCGCGAGGCCGGGGGCGAAGCGTCGGCAGGGGCGCGTATAGGCCAGCCATCGAGCCGCGAAAGAATCAATCGGGACGCCGACGCCGTTGTCATGAGCGGAAGGCGAAACGGGGATGCGCGTCAACGGGAGCGCGTTTCCGGTCCTGCGTGGTCGAAGACCCTGGCATGTACCTAAGCTCCTCGACCGGAAACCGGGAGACCTCGACCTTGGCCGCGCGTGTCATTCGGCCAACAGATCGTCGATCGATTTGGCGTTCGCCGCGACGAAAGGGTTCATCAGACGGAGGCCATCGAGGATCCGCCCGTCCTGCATGTCCTCCGTCAGCAGAACCTTCGCGCCGGCCTGCGCGGACGCCGCGCAGACCACGCAATCCCAGAACTGCAAGCGATGCGCGCGCGCCAGTTCGGCCGCCTTGTTGATGATTGCGTCAGTCGTCGGCGGCGTGATGAACACGGACTCGAGACGACGCCTGCCGGATCGCATCCTCGAAGGAGGCCGGAAAGCGACGTTGAACGAAGCGAAGAAGTTCTCCGAGCGCCTGCGCGGGTATGACGCCGTCCCGCGCGGTCCGAAGGATCAGATCGGCGGACCGCATTCCCTTCGCCGAATCGGGCTCGATTTCGGCATAGATGAGGATATTGCTGTCGATCGCGACGCGGATCATGCCGGATCGTCGCCGTATTTGTCGTCCTCCGTGATGGCCCCAACACTGCGACCCGATCCGCGCTTCAATCGCAGGCTTTCCTTGAGCGCCGCGAAGCGGGCCCGCCATTCGGGATCGCTGGCGGGGTCTTGCGATTGCGGCGTGATCTTGGCAACGGGCCTGCCGTTCTTGGTGACGACGATGGTCTCCCCGCGTTCGGCCGCGGCGATCACTTGCGAGAAATTCTGGTTCGCGTCCCGCACGCTGATCTCGCGCATGGCTGGCGCTCCTCTTGGTTCTACGTTGCAACATAAGCGCAAGTCGCGCGGGAAGCAACGCTGAAGGGAAAGCTGAAGCTCGCCCGCGCTCTCGCGACGGAAGATTCATCGCGGTTTTGGAGAGCGTCGACGCCACGAAGAAGGGGCTACAGCTTGACGCTCTTGAAGTATAAGGGATCCGGCGCGGCGGCGTTCGAGATCGCGCAAGTCGGCTGTGCGGGCGCACGGGTTACGGTGACAGTGCGCCGGGAGGCCGGCGAGGAGCAGGTGGCGCCAGTCCACTACGATGAAGGGATAGCGAACCACATCGGCCCCGAGCCGTGCGTCGTCGGCCGTGAGGCCGGGGGCGAAGCGTCGGCAGGGGCGCCTATAGGCCAGCCATCGAGCCGCGAAAGAATCGATCGGGACGCCGACGTTTGTCATGAGCGGAAGGCGAAACGGGGGCGCGCGTCAACGCGAGCGCATGTCCGGTCCCGCGTGGTCGAAGACCCTGGCATGTACGTAAACTCCTCGACCGGAAACCGGGAGACCTCGACCTTGGCCGCGCGTGAGGCGAGCGGTCCGCATCGGGAAGGCGACGAGCCGAAGCTAACCTGCGCCCTTCGACGGCGCAGGAAGCCTAATCAAATCACTCAGGTCGGTGGGCCGTCGAGCGGACGTTCGGCTGGCTCAGCCGCTGCCCCTGCACTCTATTTTACGTAGAATGCAATGGGGGGTTCAACAAGTTATTCTGCCGGAGAATAAAGGTCAGAAAAGAGACGCGCTACTCTCAGTCGGCAAAAGGCTGCGGCGCTTATATACATCGTGCCCTGCATGTCCTTATATTTGGCGTCGCATTTTGCTTGAAGTCCGTTGTAAATCTTCTTGTCCGAGGCAGTGAGCTTGTTCCAAAAAACTAGGCCGCATTTGCGTTCGGCGACCGGTGTGATCGCACCGTCTCCAGAAGCTCCCAGCGCACAGGCTTCAGCAATGGCGGCGCCGTCCTCGCAGCTTTTGCTGGCTTTAATTGCGCTGCCCACTTTATCGAGATAGTCTTCGTCACCAATTTGCACGGGGCAATCCGCCGCAATCGCTTGAAATCCAACTAGGAACAGGCCAATTGTTAGAGCTGCTTTTTTCATGTTTATCCCCTCTTTTATTCATAGCAAATCTAAAGTCTGACTCGAAATTATCCGCGTTGAACGGCCGGAGTCGGTAGAGTAGGAGTGTCGCGCGGTGGCGTTAGGCTGAGCATGTCTGTTCCCTACCGCGATGGCCCGTTATTACCAATTGCCGCATATCTGCAATGCTGCGCCGATGGCCCGCATCGCCCGCATTGTCGTCCCCGGCCTGCCGCATCACGTCACATGAGCGCGGCAATCGCGGCGAGAAAATAGTCTTCGAGCCCCGCTCGGACCCCTTCCCCAGCTTGCTGGGGAAGGTGGCGCGATAGGGCGTCGAGAGACGCCCGTCTTTCGACGGGCTATGGCGCCGGATGGGGTGTGGTCCGCTGCTTCGGGCCAGGTCGGATTGCACAACCGTCACCGCAAACCTGCATCGATCCATACCTGCTTTCCGCACCCCATCCGCCGCTACGCGGCGCCTTCCCGCTTCGCGGAGAAGGGGGGACCCGCCTGCCGGCGCTTCGTCGTCGCCTGCTGGGCCTATTGCCTGATGCCCAATCCCCGTCCATCTGATCCTCGCGCCCGACGACGGCGATGGGCTCGCGCTGGCGCTCTCCCGGAGGCGCCGTCTCTACGCCGGCCTCGTCAACGCGCGGGCGCGCCAAACCATCTGTTCCAGGGGCGGTTCGGCGCGGTGGCGATGGACGAGGACTGCCTGATGGCGGCGGCGGGCGCCGTCGCGCTATTCCCGTATTCCGGTATCGACGTTGAGCGGTCATTGCGGATCGCGGCCCAATCCAATGATCGCCAGCAGAGCTAAACCGGTTGACGCTCCCAAAGAAGCGGGCGTCTAATCGTATCGAGTTTGACGTCCGCGAGGCGGGCCGCCCAATGAAGCAGCGGATCACATCTCTCTCTTGCCGGCGGCGTTCTCTCGCTCGTCTTGTTCGGCGTCGCGTCGGCAGGACAATTTGAAGATGGCCAGGCCGCGTTTCAGCGTGGCGACTACGCGGAGGCGCTGCGGCTTTGGCGTCCGTTGGCCGGGCAGGGGGAAGCCAAGGCGCAGTATTCTGTCGGCAAGATGTACCACAAAGGCCAGGGCGCGCCGCAGGACGACGCGCAAGCCGTGACCTGGTTCCGAAAGGCCGCTGACCAGGGCTATGCCGCCGCGCAGAACGCCCTTGGCGTGATGTTCGCGTTCGGGCACGGCGTGCCGCTAGACCCCGGACAGGCCGCCACCTGGTACAGCAAGGCCGCCGATCAGGGATATGCGCCCGCGCAGTTCAGCCTCGGCGCACTGTACCACGGCGGCCAGGGGGTGCCGCAGGACGATGCGCAGGCCCTGGCGTGGTTTCGCAAGGCCGCCGACCAGGGAGACGCCGTCGCGCAGTTCAGCGTCGGCGCGATGTACGACGGCGGCGAGGGCGCGCCGCAGGACGACTTGCAGGCCGTCGCGTGGTATCGCAAGGCCGCCGACCAAGGGAATGCGGACGCGCAGAACAACCTTGGCGCGATGTACGCCAGTGGCCGCGGCGTGCAGAAGGACGAAACGCAGGCCGCGACATGGTACCGCAAGGCCGCCGACCAGGGGGTCGCCGCCGCGCAGTTCAGCCTCGGCGAGATGTACGACGACGGTCGCGGCGTGCCGCAGGACGACGCTCAGGCCCTGGCCTGGTATCGCAAGGCCGCCGACCAGGGATACGCAGCCGCGCAGTTCTATCTCGGCGCGATGTACGACGACGGCCAGGGCGTGCCAAAGGACGCCGCGCAGGCCGCCGCCTGGTACCGCAAAGCCGCGGACCAGGGGTCGCCGCCGCGCAGTTCATCCTCGGCGAAATGTACGACGACGGTCGCGGTCTGCCGCAGGACGATGCGCAGGCCCTGGCGTGGTACCGAAAGGCCGCCGACCAGGGCTTGGCGGTTGCGCAGAATAATCTCGGCGCGATGTACGCCAAGGGCCAGGGCGCGCCGCGGGACGACGCGCAGGCCGCCGCGTGGTACCGCAAGGCCGCCGACCAGGGGGACGCCGGCGCGCAGAACAATCTCGGGGCGATGTACGACCGTGGTCTGGGCGTGCCGCAGGACGACTTACAGGCCGTCGCGTGGTATCGGAAGGCCGCCGACCAGGGACATGCCGGCGGCCAGAACAGCCTTGGCATCATGTACTTCGAAGGTCGGGGCGTGCCGCAGGACTATGCGCAGGCCCTGGCGTGGTATCGAAAGGCGGCCGACCAGGGCTTGGCGGTTGCGCAGAATAATCTCGGCGCGATGTACGCCAAGGGCCAGGGCGCGCCGCAGGACGACGCGCAGGCCGCCGCGTGGTACCGCAAGGCCGCCGACCAGGGAGAGGCCGGCGCGCAGAACAATCTCGGGGCGATGTACGACCGTGGTCTGGGCGTGCCGCAGGACTATGCGCAGGCTGCTGCATGGTACCGAAAGGCCGCCGACCAAGGCTTGGCGGTTGCGCAGAATAACCTCGGCGCGATGTACGCCGAGGCGATGGCGTCCCTCGGGACTACCCGCTTGCGTCCGCGTGGTACCACAAGGCCGCCGACCAGGGAGATGCCGGCGCGCAGAACAATCTCGGCGGAATGTATGCCCGTGGTCTGGGTGTGCCGGAGGACTATACGCAAGCCGCAGCGTGGTATCGCAAGGCCGCCGAACAGGCATATGCCGAGGCCCAATACAACCTCGGTATATTGTATGAACACGGCGAGGGCGTGGAACGGGACGCCGCGCAGGCCGGTCGGTGGTACCGCTTGGCCGCCAACCGCGGATATGCCGAGGCGCAGTATAACCTCGGCGTGTTGTACGCAAACGGTCAAGGCGTGCCGCAGGATTACGCGCAGGCCGACGCGTGGTACCGCAAAGCCGCCGAACAGGGATATGCCAAGGCGCAAACCAACCTTGGCGTGATGTACGCCAACGGCAATGGTGTGCCGCGGGACTATGCCAAGGCTACATTGTGGTACCGAAAGGCCGCCGAACAGGGATTTGCCTTCGCGCAATTCACCCTCGGCGCGATGTATGCCACAGGCCAGGGTGTGGCGCAGGATTATATCAGAGCGTACATGTTGTATAGCTTGGCGGCGTTACAAGCAGAGGATACCGAACTGCGTGACCTAGCGGCCAAGGGTCGCGATGAAGTGGCCGCCAAGATGACGCCCGATCAGATCGCCGAAGCGCAACGGATGGCGCGAGAGTGGAAGCCGAAAAAATAATCCTGTAACCGCCGCCCCTATGCGGCTAGGCGGGTCCAGCCTACCTCGGGAAGCCCGTCTTGGCGGACAGCGGCTCCTAGTGGTGAAAGTTTTACCTGCGCAACGGACGACCGGAGTCGACGTTAAGCGGACATAGCAGATCGCGACGGCGCACGTTGCAGTTGGGCGATAGCGGCCGTTCGCGGTTCAGGTTTGGACTGCCCGGTGATTGGTGCCTGCAAAGAGAAAGATCGCCTCGCGACGGTCCTCCCAAGCTCATTGAATGGCGGTTGATGATCAGGCGGCGAGAGCCGTCCGCCCGACCCGCACCTTGCGATACCCCGCGAAGCCGCGGCCGGGAAAGATTCGTTCAAACTCAAGCTGGAAAAAGATATCGGACCAATAAGGTTTGCGGTAGCGTCAGGCAATTCGACTGGCCGCCGCTGCGATTGGAACAAAAAAATGATGATCGAACGAATTCTCAAAATCATCATGAGCGGAGGGCTCGCGATTCTCACCGCTTTGATCGCCTACGCGAACATTCATGACCCGGGTGCCAATCTCAAATACGTGGAGCACGTTCTCAGCATGGACACTGTTGCGCCCGACAGCGCAATGTTGGACCACGCCCTCCCGATCCCTCTGATCTGGCGGATCGCCTTTTGGTCGATCGTCACCGGGGAGGGACTGACCGCCGCCCTGTTCGCCTTAGGAGCGGTGGAGCTCTGGCGCGCGCGGAAATTGAAGGCGCGGATGTTTCATGAGGCCAAGCGCTTTGTCTATATCGGCGCCGCCGGCGGACTCCTGATCTGGTTCGTGGGCTTTACCGCGATCGGCGGTGAATGGTACGCGATGTGGCAGTCTCAGGTCTGGAACGGCCAGCAGGCGGCCTTCCGCATCACCGCGTTGATTCTCCTTACTGTGATCTTCGTCGGTCAACAGGATTGCGAGCGAGGCTAGCAGCCTGTCGGACTTAAACGTTAAGCCATTGATTTCATTGGAGTTCATGTTTCTGGCGAGAAAAATAAAACTCAACGATATCAATATGTTATCGGTCAAGCGGACTTCGAGTCCGACAGGCTGCTAGTGTTCCGTAACTAACGGAAGGATTCCCAGCGGCGCGCGATCGTGCAAGTCGAGGGGGATGGAAAACAAATCATGCATCTGGTTGTCTCCTGAGGATCGGGCGCGGCTGGAAGGCTGGGTGGCGGGCCGAAACACGCCGCAGAAGCTGGTTTGGCGGGCGCGGATCGTCTTGATGTGGGCGCAAGGGGCCGGCGTGAGGGAGACCGTTCGGGCGACCGGCAAGACCAAACGAACCGTCGATCGATGGCGTGAGCGCTATCTTGCGCGCGGCGCTGCGGGGCTCGAACGCGACGCCACTCGTCCTGGCCGCAAGCCGCCTTTGGACGCCGCGACGGTCGAGCGGGTCGTCAACAAGACGCTGGACGAGAAGCCGCCGGGCGGCACGCACGGGTCTCTGCGCAAGATGGCCAAGGCGGTCGGTCTCAGCCATTCGAGCGTGCAGCGCATCTGGGCGGCGCATGGGCTCAAGCCGCACCTGACGCGCAGCTTCAAGCTCTCGAGCGACCCCAAGTTTTGTGAGAAAGTTCAGGATATTGTCGGGCTTTACCTCGACCCGCCGGACAAGGCGCTGGTGCTTTCGGTCGACGAGAAGAGCCAAATCCAAGCGCTCGACCGCACCCAGCCGGGACTGCCGCTGAAGAAGGGCCGCGCCGGCACGATGACCCACGACTACAAGCGCCATGGGACGACGACCCTGTTCGCCGCGCTCGACGTCGCCACCGGCAAGGTGATCGGCGAATGCATGCGCCGCCATCGCCATCAGGAGTTTCTGCGCTTTTTGCGCACCATCGACCGCAACACCGCGAAATTGCTCGATTTGCATCTGGTCGTCGACAACTACGCGACCCACAAGCACCCCAAGGTCAGGGCCTGGCTCAAGCGCCACCCCCGCTTTCACCTTCACTTCACCCCGACATCGGCCTCCTGGATCAATCTCGTCGAACGGTTCTTCGGCCTGATCACCGACGACGCCATTCGACGCGGCGTCTTCCACAGCGTCGCCGAACTCAACGCCGCCATCGAAGCCTACCTTGAGCAACACAATGCCGCACCCAAGCCCTTCGTCTGGACCGCGCCAGCCCGACCGCAGCCACGACCATAGCATGCTTGTCCGGTTTGCGCATACACCCCCCACGGGTAGTGTTTGTCTGTGAGTAGGGCCTGAACCCGCTGGCGATCGGCGCGATGCCCTGGACGCGATTGCCTGAAAGGGGGCTGCGGGTATGAATGCGCCCACGCTGATTCTCATGGACGTCGACCAGCACGCGGGGTTGCCGTTTCCGCGGTCGCTGCCGGAGTTTCAGCGGCTCTTCCCTGGCGATGCCGCCTGCGCGCGGAATACCTCGAAAAGGTGCGCTGGGGGGACGGCTTCGTCTGTCCGCATTGTGGCGTCACGGGTGAGCCGTTTTGCATCTCGACCCGCCCTGGTGTGCTGGCATGCCGCACCTGTCGACGTCAGACAGGATTGACTGTCGGCACGGTCATGGAGCGCAGTCACACGCCATTGTCCACTTGGTTCTGGGCTGCCTACCTGGTCGCCAGCCAAACTCAGGGCATGTCGGCCGTCCAGTTTCAACGGCAACTCGGGCTAACGCGCTATGAGACAGCCTTCCACGACCAGAACTTTGTGGTGCACGCCTCGGCCTTCGCCGCGTGTGCGGCCGCCGATCCAGGTTTCGTCCACTTCGACGTGTTCGTTCGCGCGACCCCCGATGCGATCCTGGTGCGGGCGGACCATTCCGGCGCGAAGCTTATGGAGGATCTGCGGACACGTCTGTACGCGCGACGAAACCTGCCGGTCCTAGTGTACCGACTACTTCGCCCGCGCCGCGACGCTGAGCATGTCGATTTCAAATGTGGGTGCCGAGCGTGCCGCTTCCATAGACTACAAAAACAGCGACAAGCGCGACAGCCACAAAAAGCGGCACGCAAAAGAGGACCACCGCCAAGGCGATACTCGTGATGACCTTTCTCTGGTCTGACACGATTTGCAAATCAGGAAGCAAGGAAGCCTCCGTTAATCGCAGCGCGACAATGTTACATCGGGAGCTTCCCCGACGAGCGCCGACAGGACAGTCGCCCATGTCGAGCGCCGGGGCTGTGATCCCCGTCACACGACATTGCCATCGTCGGGCCTGCGCCTTCAGGGCGCTGGAGCATGATGCGCTTCTACGAAATCGTATCATGCTTTGGGAGGAAGCCGTCGCCGGGATCGAGGGGCCGAGCTTCGGTCGACGCTCTCGCGAGCCTCGACCCACACGGCTATCGGTTCGCCTCCGCCTCGGCGCGCAGCTCTTCGACGAAGACCCGCATATTCTCCGAATAATCGACCGGCGCAACCACAAGATGGACCCCGCCGTCGGCGAACGCGGCCTCGAGCGCCGGCGCGAGGCCGTCGGCGGTCTCGACTCGACTGCTCTTTGCGCCATAGGCCCGCGCGTAAGCGACGAAATCGGGATCGCCGAAGGTCAAGCCGAAATCGGGAAAGCCGTCGGCCGCCTGCTTCCAGCGGATCATCCCGAAGGCGTCGTCCTGCAGCACCAGGGCCACGAGATTGACGCCGAGCCGCACCGCCGTCTCAAGCTCCTGCGAGTTCATCATGAACCCGCCGTCGCCGCACACCGCAAGGACTCGGCGCGTCGGATGGAGGAGGGCGGCCATGATGGCGGACGGCAGGCCTGCGCCCATGCTGGCGAGCGCGTTGTCCAGGAGCAGCGTATTCGCCACGTGTGTCCGATAGTTGCGGGCGAACCAGATCTTGTACATGCCGTTATCGAGGCAGACGACGCCGTCCTCCGGCATCACGCGCCGCACGTCGGCGACGATCCGCTGCGGCGTCAGCGGGTAGCGGCTTTCATTCGCCCGCTCGCCGATTTTCGCCAGGATGCCTTCGCGCAATCCAAGCAGCGCGCCGGCGTTCGGCAGTTCGCCCTCCAGCCGGTCGGCCAACAGCCTGAGGCTCGGGCCGACGTCGCCGACCACCTCGGCCTGGGGGAAAAACACCTCCTCGACCGTGGCGGGAAGAGTGCCCACGTGCAAGACCGCGGGGCCTTGCGGCCCCATGAAGAATGGCGGCTTTTCGACAGTGTCGTGACCGATCGCAATGATGAGGTCGGCGCGATCGATCGCCCGATGGACGTAGTCTCTTTCCGAGAGGGCCGCAGTGCCCATGTAGAGACCCGACCCGCCGGCGACTGCGCCTTTGCCCATTTGCGTATTGACGAACGGGATCTGCAGGCGCCTCACGAAGTCGGACAGGGCGTCGGCCAAGCGGGGCCGGCTCGCGGCCGCCCCGAGCATGACCAGGGGCCGCTCGGCCCTTCTGATGAGCGCCGCCGCCCGGTCGAGGGCCACGCCGTCGGCGACGGGCAGGTCGATCGGATGTGGCGGCACGGGCGGCAGGGCCGGCCCCAACTCGGCGGCGATATCTTCCGGAAGTTCGAGATGGACCGGTCCGAGCCGCTCCTGCTCAGCAACGCGAAACGCCTCGCGTACTATCGATGGGATCGTGAGGGAACTCGTGATCTGGCGGGCCATCTTGGTCAGCGGAGTCATGGCCGAGACGATGTCCACCACCTGGAACCGCGCCTGCTTGCGGCTCAAGACCCCCTTCTGGCCGGTGATCATCACCATGGGCATGGCGCCGAGCAGGGCGTAAGCGGCGCCGGTGGTCAGGTTGAGGGCGCCCGGCCCGAGCGTCGCCAGGCAAACTCCCGCCCTGCCGGTCAGCCGCCCGTGCGTCGCGGCCATGAAGGCGGCGGCCTGCTCGTGGCGCGTCAGCACAAGCTCGATCGTCGAGCGGCGCAGCGCCTCGACGAAATCAAGGTTTTCTTCTCCGGGTATCCCGAAGACCTGTCGCACGCCTTCGTTTTCGAGCGCCGACGCCAGCAGTTCTGCGCCGTTCATCGACTGTCCTCTCAGGCTGGACTTCCATGACGAGGTCAAATCGCGGACATCCGCGGCTCGTATCGATTATACTCGAACTTGCTGCTCGCCCCGCCTCCCGCCTCATGCGTTTCGGCCGGTCAATCGTGCGCTCGAGGCCTTTGGCGGCTTCATCCGACATCGGCCGGATGACCGCGGGTTCGAGCAATACGCTGCGCCAGTTTCCTGCTTTGGGCAAGGCCGAGCGTTGTCGGCGGAACGGCACGAGAGTGGGGGTCAAACGGTTGGAGAGTTTCGGACCCGCTCCGCCAAATCGCGATAAGGTTAAGACCGCAAAACCCGACATTTGGCTCTATTGGCGTTTAGTACTGATTCGGGCTATTCTTGGCGCGTCTGATTCGAGGAGGCGTTGGTGGAGAGCCCGGAATTTGAGGATTGGCTGGGCGGGATCGGTAGGTTGACCCCAGCGCAGCGGCGACAGGCGGTGAAGGCGCTTTGCAAGGCCGAGGAGGCCGATGAGGACGTTGCGTCGGGCTTTGGCGAACCGGTCGAGGCGGCGGCTCGAGGATCGGAGGACGCGCCGGCGGCGCTTGCCGAGGGGGACGCGCGCAAGCAGCGCCGGGTTCGCGAGGACGCGCTGGGGGACATCGGCCAGGCGAAGGTGGAACGCCGGGGTTGCCCCCATTGCGCGGGGCGCGACATCGTCGCCTGGGGACGGGCGAACGGTCTGGCGCGCTCCCGCTGCAAGAGCTGCGGGCGCACGTTCAACGCCCTGACGAAGACGCCGATGGCGGGGCTGCGCAAGAAGGAGCAATGGCTCGACCACGCCCAGGCGATGATCGAGGGAACCAGCGTGGCGAAGGCCGCCGAACGTTGCCACGTCCACCCCACCACGGCCTTCCGCTGGCGACACCGGTTTCTCGGCTCGCCCGCGCTGGACAAGCCCAAGACGCTGAGAGGCATTGTCGAGGCGGACGAGACGTTCATCCTCAAATCGTTCAAGGGCCGCAGGTCCGGTCTTCCCCGCCCGCCGCGCAAGCGGGGCGGCAAGGCCAAGCACCCGGGCCTCTTCTTCGAAAACATCCCGATCCTGGTGGCGCGCGACCGCGAGGGCGCAACCACCGACGCGGTGTTGCCCAATGTCGACCGCGCCTCGATCGCGGCGGCGCTGGACGGCGTGGTCACGCCCGCCAATCGGTTCGTCTGCGACGGCGGAAAGGCGATCGTGGCCTTCGCCCACAGGGCGAAAATCCCGGTCCATGTCGTTCCCGCGCCGGGCAAGCCCAGCCCCGAGGCCCCCGACCTCCATATCAACAACGTCAACGCCTATCACGGCCGGCTCAAGGAATGGATGCGCCGCTTCCACGGCGTCGCCACCAAGAACCTGCCCAACTATCTCGGATGGAGACGAGCGCTCGAGGCATGGGGAGACCAGGCCACTCCGCAAAACTGGATCCTCGGCGCCATCGGGATGGGGCCTTATCAACAGATAACGTCATAAGAGCCCGACATTTCCTTCCGGGTTCTCAAAACCCATGTTACGCTTCAGTTTCTCAGAAAGCCGCAGGGGCGGCGGAAAGCGAGACAGGCATGGAAGCGGGCAGGGGACAGAAATCGGCGCCGGCGCGGAAGAAGCGGCTGACGGCTGACGGCAAGGCGGCGCGGCAAGAGCGCATCTTCGCGCGGTTGCGCGAGGGCTGGGCCTATCAGGAGATCGCGCGCGAGGAGCGGCTGACGGCGCGGCGCGTGCGCCAGATCGTCGCCGAGGTTCGGCGGAGACGGGAGGTCGAGGGCGGCTCGGCGCACCCGCGCCTGCCCCTTTCGCGGCTCGGGCCATTGCTCCAAGCGGCGGGCGAGTTGGTCGCTGAGGGCGACGTCAGGGCGATCGCGCCGCTCATGAAAATACTCGACAAAGTGCTCGACCGGCTCGACCGCCGCGAGACCGTCGCCCGGGCCGTTCCGGTCGACGGCGACGGAAACCGAGAGACGCTGCCCGCAAGGACCAGCGCGCTCTCCGCCGGTCCGGCGCCGGACGAGGCGGCGGCCGAGCCCGAGACCCGGGAGGCGAGCCCGCCACAAACGGCCGCGGCGCGGGGCGGAGATGCGGAAAGTCGCGCAGATTTGGTCGCAACGCCTTGAAAAGGCTCATTTCGCGGAAAGAAGTCCATTTGGATTTCGTTCCGAAAAATTTGGAATTCGTTCCGCCGGATTTGGAATTCGTTCCGGCGGATTTGGAATTCCTTCAGTCGAATTTGGATTCCGTTCCGACGTCCGGCCGCGCGAAGACGGGCCCGGGGGTCTCCCTATTGTCATGTCGCAGCCGGGGTGGGGGGAGGCGCGTCCCAGGCGACACACAACCGTAAACCGTAGAAGTGGTCTGCCGGCTCGGGGTCAGTCGGCGGTCGGAAGCCGGCGCATGACGAACTCGATGTCGCCGTCGGCGAGCTCCCGCCACGATTCGATCTCGGTCATGTAGGCGGCCTTGGGAAAGCGCTCGAACCATTCGCGCGCCTTCGCTCTCGCCTCGAGGCGCGGCAGGCGGAAGGTCTCACGCCGCCACGCCGGGTCGGCGGCGGCGCCCCGCCGATCGCGACGCTTCGCGGCGCGATCGGCCACATCGACCGGCCTCTTGCTCTGGATCGCCATCGCGGCCTCTTCGAGCGAGAGGTTAGCGCGGTTTGGGACCGATGGGGAGTCGCGAATCGCGTGCGGCCGCGTCAGGGTTATTCGATTTGCGAACGAGCGCGCGGGGCAGGCGCCCGTCGATGAGGGCGAGGCCCAGCGCGATCAGCGCGAAGCCGAGGAACTGCCGTCCCATCAGCCGCTCATGCAGAAAGAGCGTCCCGAGAACGACCGACGTCGCCGGGACGAGCAACGTCACCAGGAGCACATTGGTCGCCCCCGCGCCCGCGAGAATGCGGAAATAGGCGACATAGGCGAGCGCGGTCGAAAACGCGGCGAGGGCGAGAACGCAGGCCATCGCCGCTCCGCTCGGCATCGGCAAGGACCAGGGCCTGTCGACCATGAGCGCCAGCGGCGCGAGAAGGACAGTCGCGGCGGTCGTCTGGCCGGCGGCGACGTCGATCGGCTTCAGCCCGAGCGAGCGCATGCGGCGGCCGAAAATCGCCGAGAGCGCGTAGCTCAGCGAAGCGGCGAGAACGGCAAGCTCGGCCCAGAGGTTCACGCCGGCGCCGGTCAGAAGATCCGGTCCGAGCAGCCAGGCCACTCCGGCGAGCCCCGCGATGGTTCCGACGAGCTTGAGGCCGTTCAGCTTCTCCTCCCTGGTGAGGACGTGCGCGGCGAGCACCGTGAACAACGGGGTAGCGGCGTTGAGGATCGAGGCGAGGCCGCTCGGCAGATGCGTCTGGGCCCAGGCGATCAGGCTGAAGGGCAGGGCGTTGCCGCCGAAGCCCAGGACCGCCAGCGCGGCGGCGGCTTCGACGCTGCGGGGCGGCGAAACGCCGATGAGCGGCGCGCTCGCCCAGAGCAGCGCGGCGGCGAGGCCGACGCGCAAGGTCACGAGAGTCAGCGGCGGCAATTCCTTGACCGCGACGCCGATGAAAAAGAACGACCCGCCCCACAGCAGCGACAGGAGAGCCAGAAGCGCCCATTCGCGCGCCTCCATTGGGCGCTGCGTCGCAACGGCCATCGTCAGGTCTCCAATGAGTTCGCATTCGGCGCTGGACTATCACCCCGTCGGCCCGCTGTCCGCCCGAATCCTGCGGTCGAATTCTATGGGGCCACGCGGGGAAAGCGGGCCATCGCCTCGAGATCGTCGAGATCCATGCTGTTGCGCATGTATTGCTTGGAGGCGTCGCGGAACGGCTGGAAATCCCAGGCGCGGATTGCGCCCTTGGCCAGCGCCGCATCGACGAGCCGGCGGCGGCGCTGGCTCGCGCGCACTTGCGCGTCGAGCGCCGCAAGGTCCCAGCGCCGGACGACCTCGGCGCGAAACTCGGCGGTCTTGTCGGCATGGCCGGGCTCGCCCGCCAGATTGTCGCGTTCGCCCGGATCGCGCTCGAGGTCGTAGAGCTGATCGGGGTCGGGCGGAGAATGAATGAATTTGAGGGCGCCCCGGCGGATCATGACGATCGGAGCGACGGCGCCTTCGGCGAGATATTCGCCGATCGCTTCGTCGTGGCCCCGGCGGCCCGTGAGATGCGGCGCGAGGCTGCGGCCGTCGATCGAAGAGCCCAGCGCGCCCGCGTCGCCGCCGGAAAATTCGACGAGCGTCGGAAGCACGTCGACGAGCGAGACGCTCGCGCCGACGCGGCGCGGCGCAAAGCGGCCGGGGCTCGCGACGACGAGCGGCACGCGGCTCGCGCCCTCGAAGAAGCTCATCTTGTACCAGAGCCCGCGCTCGCCGAGCATCTCGCCGTGATCGCTGGTGAGAATGACGATCGTGTCTTCCGCAAGGCCGGTCGAACGCAACGCCTGCATGAGGCGGCCGAGATTGTCGTCGACATAAGCGATGGCGCCGAAATAGGCGCGGCGCGCGTCGCGCGCCTGAGCCTGCGTCACCGGCTCGGCGTCCATCGCGCAGACGCGGCGCAGGCGGCGCGAATGCTGATCGAGCGCCTCGGGCGCGATCGGCGGCGAGGGCATGGCGACGTCCTCGTCGCGATAGAGGTCCCAGTAGCGCTGCGGCACGGCGAACGGATCATGCGGGTGGGTGAACGAGGCGACGAGCAGGAAGGGCCGCTCGTCGTTCGACCGGGCGACCTCGAAGATCGCGCGCTCGGACGCGAAGGCGACTTCGTCGTCGAAGTCGAGCTGGTTGGTGCGCACGCAGACGCCGGCCTGAGCGACCGAACTCATGTTGTGGTACCAGCTCGGCCGGTCGTCCGGATGGTCCCAGTCGGGCGTCCAGCCGTAGTCGGCCGGATAGATGTCGGTCGTCAGCCGCTCCTCGAAGCCGTGCAACTGGTCCGGGCCGCAAAAATGCATCTTGCCCGACAGGATGGTCCGATAGCCGCGCAGCCTCAGATGATGGGCGAAGGTCGGGATGTCGGCGGAAAATTCCGCGGCGTTGTCGTAGACGCGGGTTCGCGAAGGCAGGAGCCCAGCCATGAAGGACGCGCGCGAAGGCGAACAAAGCGGGCTCGCGCAATAAGCGCTGTCGAACACTACGCCGCTTTGCGCCAATTCCTGCATATGCGGCGCGCGGGTGAGCGCATGTCCGTAGATCGGCAGGAACGCTGGCGCCATCTGATCGGCCATGACGATGAGGATGTTGGGCGCTTTGGCGGTCATCGTCTCGTCCTTGTCGGCTTGCTCGCGGGTTTGCTCGCGCGCTTGCCCAGTGGCTTGGCCTCCGCCCGCTCCGGAGGGAGCGTGCGCGCCCATTCCTTTTCGATGACGGAAGAAGGCGCCGGCTCATAGACGCCGACCGGCCACAGCCCACGGAAGTTTTCCGACGGCGTTACGGCTTCGGCGCTCGCGAGGCCCGCGGCAGCGGTCGCCTCGGCGGCGACTGCCGGCCGCAGCAGGAAATCGATCAGCGCGAGCGCCTCCCGCGGAAGGGGCGAGTCGCGCGGTTCGGCGAGCGCGTCGATCGTCATCGGGCCGCCTTCCCTCGGTTCGGCGAAACGGATGTCGTACCCGGTCCCGCCCTCGCGGCTTCGTCTTGACGCGATCTCCGCCTGCGCCGCGTCGCCGAAGGTGACGCAGACCGCGCCGCCCGCGATCGCGGTCAAGGGATCGCGCGAAACCGGCTGGCGCACCGCGGCGCGGGCGCGGATGATGAGATCGGCCGCCGCCTTCACGTCGCGTTCGCGCGCCCTCGCCGGGTCGACGCCGAGCATGCGCCAGGCGGCGACGAACATCTCGTCGCGCGAGTCGGGAAGCGCGACGCCGCAGGGCGCGAGCTTGCGCGCGACTTGCGGCGCGAGGGCGTCCGCCCAGGAGTTGGGCGCGGCGCCGAGCAGGCGCGGCGCTTTGCCGGCGTCATAGAGCAGTCCGATCGCCGACCAGCCCCAGGCGAGCGCGTAGGCGCCGCCCGAATCGTAAGCCGCAAGCTTGGCCGCGACTTGGGGCGCGATATGCCGGGCGTTCGCAATTTCCGCTTTCTCGATCTTGCGCAATTGCCCCGCCGCGATCGCCCGGGCGAGCGCCGGCCCGGGCAGCACGACGACGTCGTAGGGCTCCTTCATCAGCGAAGGGATTCGCGCGGGGTCGCCATAGGCGTCATACGCGACGGCGTAGCCGCTTTCGCGCTCGAACTCCTTCAGCGTCTTCGCATTGAAGGCGCCGGAAGGGGCGAGCAGGCGCAAGATTTTCGGCGCCGGCGCGGGAGGCGGCGCGAAGGGCGAGGCGACCGGATCGAGCGCGTTCGCGCCGAGCGCAACGGAGACGGCGGCGAGGAGCGCGGTCAGCATGGCGCTGGCGTCGCGGACAAAGGGGTCTCCGGCTCGAGCATCGAGAACCGATCTTGGCTATGCGGCCGCCGTCGCGGTCAAGCGCGGCTAGACGTTGATGAAAGCCCGCGTCGCGGCTAGGGAAGCGCCGGCAAACCCATTGATGAGCAAACTCCAGTGACTTTTCAACGCGCCTACCGGCTGACGCCGATCCGAATGGAGGCGGAGGATTTTATCGCGCAACTGCGAATCGGCGCCGCCGCGAGCCAGAACGTCCTGCTGCCTTACTCGATCGGCCTCGGCTATTTCGTCGTGCCGACCTCGGGAGCGAAGGTCTCGATCGAGGCCGAGGACTTTCGCGTCGAAAAGCTCGATGTCCTGACCTCGCTCTGGGTCCGGCTTCGTCTTGCGCTGCTGTTCAAGAAGAAGAAATATCTGAAATTCGATGAATTTTCGGTGTTCTGCTACGGCCCGAAGCCGGAGCGCAAGCGCTTCACGACGTTCAATCAGCACATGTTCAACATCGGCGTTTCGCTGGACGGCGATCTGATCGCCGCCCATCCCGAACTGCTCGACGGATGGGCGGCGGATGAAGCCCGCCGGGGCGCGGCGCCCCTGCCGAGGGATCGCGCGCGGTCGCGATCGTCGTTCATATCTACTACGAGGAAACCTGGGCCGACATCGCCGGCGTGCTCAAGCGCCTGGCTATCCCCTTCGATCTCATCGTCACGACGGTTCCCGGCCGCGACGACTGATCGAAACGATCCGTCGCGACTTTCCCCACGCGGACATCGAGGTGATGGAGAACCGGGGCCGCGACGTGCGGCCGTTCCTGGTCCTCCTGGAGGGGGGCCGGCTCGATCGCTATCGCTACGTCTGCAAGGTTCACGGGAAGAAATCGAGCGACGGCGGGCGCAGATCCTACATGGGCGCGCTGTGGCGCCGGCGGCTGCTGTTCGACCTTCTGGCCGCGCCGGGCCTCGCCGGCTCGATCGTCGACATGTTCGAGCGCGATCCCTCCATCGGCATGATCGGCCCGCGCGCGTTCCGCCTGCCGAGCGAAACCTATTCGGAGGAGCTGTCCTGGTCGGTCAATCGGGAGACGGTGCTGAACCTCGCCGAGAAGATGGGCGTTCCCCCCGACCGATTTCGCCTCGATTTTTTCGGCGGAACGATGTTCTGGGCTCGACCCGAAGCGCTGGCGCCCCTGCGCAAGCTGAAGCTTGCCGACTCCTTTCCCGAAGAAAAGGGGCTGCTCGACGGCGGACTGGAGCACGCGACCGAGCGGCTGTTCGGCGCGGCGGTCGTGGCGGCGGGCTACAAACTCGCCGACAGCGAGGGTTTCGGCGTCGCGGCGGGCTCGGGGCGAGGCGCCGAGTCTTCCGGCTGCGGGCGAACCGGACTTGGCTGAGATCGGGGGTTAGAATGGCGCGCCCCCTGGCGGACAGGGCGTGACGATGGCGGCGCAGGGCGAAATCCGTCGAAATGAGGTCGCGGTCGAGTGGGTCGAGCGGATCGACGCGGGCCTTGTGTTCATTGGTGTCATCACGACGCCCTGGGCGTCGCGGATGGAGTGTCCCCACTATGGCGCTCCCGACGGGCCGATCTGCCGCGTCGAGGTGAACGAGCCGTGGGTCGCGGCGCTGGACGGCATCGAGGCGTTCGACCGCATCGAGGTTTTTTACTGGCTGCACGAAATCCGCCGCGATCTCGTGCGGCAGAGCCCGGGGAACGACGGAGCGACGAAGGGAACCTTCGCGATCCGCTCGCCGGTGAGACCGAACCCGATCGGCACGTCGATCGTCAGGCTGGTCAGTCGCGAGGGACCCGCCCTCAACGTCAGAGGGCTTGACTGCGTCGACGGGACGCCGCTCCTCGACTTGAAGCCCGACCGCTCCCAGTTCCGAACCCCGGCTGCGGCGGCGGCCGGAGGCGTTCGCGAAGACTGACGCTCGGCCGCGCAGACGCAGTCGGCGACGGCGGTCGGACGACAGCGCTCTTCCTGCGCTCCGCTTTGGGTACTATATTCTGGTTTCAAAGAGATCCGACGACGGGGGGCAGCAACAAGGGGCGGTCGATGCCCGTATCGTACTCGCCATGGCTGGTCGCGCTCTCCATCGTCCTGGCGATCCAGGGTTCGTATGTCGGGCTGAGCTTCGCCGTACAGGTCGCGGGCGCCGAAGGAGGACGTCAGCGGGCGCTTCTTGCCGGGGCGGCGTTGTGCCTCGGTCTCGGCGTCTGGACGATGCATTTCGTCGGAATGCTCGCCGAGCGGGTTCCCTTTCCCGTCGACTATCTCGTCCTGCCGACGCTGCTCTCGTTCCTCGTCTGCGCGATCGTTGTCGGCGCGGCGGTGCTTGCCGTCAGCGCAGGCCCGCCGACCATACCGCGCATCGGCGCCGCAGCGGCGTTCATGGGTCTTGGCATCGTGACGATGCATTACGTCGGCATGGAGACGTTGCGTGCCTGCGCTGAAATGGTCAATTCAGCGCCTCTCGTGATTGCGAGCGCGGCGGTCGCGATCGCCGCTTCCGCGCTGGCGTTGTGGCTCGCCTTCGGCGGCGCCTCGCAATCGCTGCCGCTTTCAGCGACCGTGCTCGGTCTCGCCATCTCCGGCATGCATTACACCGCGATGTCGGGGCTCTCGCTCTATCCGCGCGCCGGACATGGCCAAGCGTCCGCACTGTCGCCTGACCTGTTGGCGGTCGTCGTCGCGATCGTGGCCTTCCTCGTTTCGGGGGGATTTCTGCTGCTGCTTTTGCCGGAGCCCGGCCGAAAGCCTCGGAGGCGGCGAGCGCCGCCCGCGCTCCGCGGGCAGGGGATTTGGCCGCTTCGCCCGGCGGCGCCGTTGACGCCGGATTTGGCGCGTTTCCGCCTTTAGGCGGCGCCGGCGCGCCGCCGCGCCGGCCGGCTGCCCACATCCCCGTCCTACGAAACGGGCTCGTCCACCATCTGCCGGTCAAGGCGATCGTCGCGATTCACGCCGACGCGCATTACACAAAGGCGTTTGACGGAGCGACGACGTATTTCTGCTCGCTTTCGATCGGGGAAATCGAGCATCGGCTGGACCCTCGCCGGTTCGCCCGGGTGCACCGCAGCCACATCGTCGACCTCGGGCGAATCGTCGGCGCCAAATTCAATGGCGACAGCGGGGCGGTCGAACTCGCCGCGTGCGAGCGCTATTACGTTCCTGTCAGCCGAGGACGCATCGCACAGATCAAGGCGAGCATCTCCAAGCTTCGCGACGCCGCGGAATAGCCCAAATTCGAGTCAGCGACACTGACGCAGTTCGTGCGCGACAACCGCTTTTGGCGCCCAAACGGCGCGCTTTGTGCTCTGGCGCTTGTCGAGCGCACCGCGCCGCGACATTTTGACACACGACAAGATTTGCAGATGCGCCGCGCTTAGTCGATGCGGAGGTTCGCGTCGCCAGCGGCCGGGAGGAGCCTATGATTCCTGCCGCGTTTAATTATCATCGCCCCAAATCGATTTCCGAGGCCGTCGCTCTGCTGGCCGACCTGGGCGAGGAGGCGCGGCCGTTGGCGGGCGGGCACAGCCTCATACCGATGATGAAGCTCCGCCTCGCCAAACCGTCCGACCTGGTCGATCTCGGCGCGATCGCCGAACTCAAAGGCGTTCGCGAGGACGGGTCGGACCTCGTCATCGGCGCGACCACGACCGAGCACGAACTGCTCGCCTCGCGGGTCGTCGCCGCCAAGGCGCCGATCCTCGCGAGGCGGCGCTGGTCATCGCCGATCCGCAGGTGCGCTAGTCGGCACCGTCGGCGGCAACGTCGCCAACGGCGACCCGGGCAACGACATGCCGGCGGTCATGATGTGTCTCGGCGCGACCTACCATCTCGTCGGCAAGAGCGGCGAACGGCGCGTCGCGGCGCGTGACTTCTACCAGGGCGCCTATTTCACCGCGCTCGAGCCCGGCGAAATCGTGTCGGCGATCCGCATTCCTGCCCCCAGGCCGGACACGGCTAGGCCTACGAGAAGCTGAAGCGAAAGATCGGCGACTACGCCACCGCCGCTGCCGCGGTGGTGCTGACGATCGAAGGCGGTCGCGCGGGTCTGTCGATCGGGCTGACCAACGTCGCCGACACGCCGCTGTTTGCCGAAGAGGCGGCGAACATCCTCGCCGGATCGACGCTCGACGCCGCGACCGTGGCGCGCGCGGTCGCCGCCGCGGAGGCGATCACCGGCGCCGCCTCGGACAGGCGCGGCCCGGCCGAATACCGCACCAAGATGGCCGGCGTGATGCTCTGCGCGCTCTCGAGCGCGCCAAGTCGCGCGCGCGCTGAGGAGAAGGAGGAACAGATGGCCAAAACCCACGTGTCCATGACGGTCAACGGCCAGCCGGTCGAAGGGCTGGTCGAGCCGCGCACCCTGCTGATCCATTTCCTGCGCGAAGACCTCGGCCTCACCGGCTCGCATATCGGCTGCGAGACCAGCCATTGCGGCGCCTGCACCGTCGATCTCGACGGCAAATCGGTAAAATCCTGCACCATGTTCGCCGTGCAGGCCGAGGGCGCCTCGATGCTCACCATCGAGGGCATCGCCGAGCCCGGCGGGACGCTGCATGCGCTGCAGGAAGGCTTCCGCGAGATGCACGGCCTGCAGTGCGGCTTCTGCACGCCCGGCATGATCATCCGCGCCTATCGCCTGCTGAAGGAAAACCCGAACCCGACCGAAGAGGAAATCCGCATGGGCATCTCGGGCAATCTCTGCCGCTGCACCGGCTATCAGAACATCGTCAAGGCCATCCAGTACGCGGCCGCCAAGCTGGGCGGCGCCGAATCAGGGAGGCGGCCGAATGAACGACGCTCCGTCCACATCGCAAGAGCGCGCCGAAAAGCTCGAAGGCATGGGCTGCCAGCGCAAGCGCGTCGAGGACATCCGCTTCGTCCAGGGCAAGGGCAACTACGTCGACGACCTGAAGCTGCCGGGAATGCTGTTCGGCGATCTCGTCCGGTCGCCGCACGCCCACGCGCGCATCAAGTCGATCGACGTGTCGCAGGCGAAGAAGGTCCCCGGCGTGCTCGCGGTCCTGACCGCCGCCGATCTCAAGCCGCTGGCGCTGCATTACATGCCGACGCTGGCGGGCGACGTGCAGGCGGTGCTCGCCGAGGACAAGGTGTTGTTCCAGAACCAGGAGATCGCCTTCGTCGTCGCCGAAACGCGCGAGGCGGCCGCCGACGCCGCCGAACTGGTCGAGGTCGAATACGAGGAACTGCCGGTCGTGATCGATCCGTTCAAGGCGATGGCCGCCGACGCGCCGGTGCTGCGCGAGGACATCAGGGACAAGCTCAAGGGCGCGCACGGGCGCGCAAGCACCACAATCATATCTTCGCCTGGGAGATCGGCGACAAGGCTGCGACCGATGCCGCGTTCGAGCGCGCCGAAGTGACGATCAAGGAGCTGATCTCCTATCAGCGCGTGCATCCGTCGCCGCTGGAGACCTGCCAGTGCGTCGCCTCGTTCGACAAGGTGCGCGGCGAGCTGACGGTGTGGGGCACGTTCCAGGCGCCGCATGTCATGCGCACGGTCGCGTCGTTGATCTCCGGGATTCCGGAGCACAAGATCCACGTGATCTCGCCCGACATCGGCGGCGGCTTCGGCAACAAGGTCGGCGTCTATCCGGGCTACATGTGCTCGGTCGTCGCCTCGATCGTGACCGGACGGCCGGTCAAATGGGTCGAGGACCGGATCGAGAATCTCTCCTCCACCTCGTTCGCCCGCGACTACCACATGACCACCGAAATCGCCGCCCGACGCGACGGCAAGGTCACGGCGCTGCGCGTCCATGTGCTGGCCGACCACGGCGCGTTCGACGCCTGCGCCGATCCGTCCAAGTGGCCCGCCGGGTTCTTCAACATCGTCACGGGCTCGTACGATTTCCCCACCGCGCATTGCGCGGTCGATGGCGTCTACACCAACAAGCCGCCGGGCGGCGTCGCCTATCGCTGCTCGTTCCGCGTCACCGAGGCCGCCTATTGCATCGAGCGGGCGATGGACATTCTGGCGCGCAAGCTCGGGATGGACCCGGCCGAACTGCGGATGAAGAACTTCATCCGTCGCGAGCAGTTCCCCTACCAGTCGGCGCTCGGCTGGGAATACGATTCCGGCGACTATCACACCGCCATGCAGAAGGCGATGGAGTCGGTCGGCTACGCCAGGCTGCGCGCCGAGCAGAAGGCGAAGCAGGAGGCGTTCCGGCGCGGCGAGACTCGCGCGCTGATGGGCATCGGCGTCTCGTTCTTCACCGAGATCGTCGGCGCCGGCCCGTCGAAGAACTGCGACATCCTCGGCATCGCGATGTTCGACAGCGCCGAAATCCGCGTCCATCCGACCGGGTCGGTGATCGCGCGCCTGGGCACCAAGTCGCAGGGCCAGGGGCACGAGACGACCTACGCCCAGATCATCGCGAGCGAGCTCGGGATTCCCGCCGACGACATCACGGTCGAGGAGGGCAACACCGACACCGCGCCCTATGGTCTCGGCACCTACGGCTCGCGTTCGACGCCGGTCTCCGGCGCGGCGACCGCGGTGGCCGCGCGCAAGATCAAGGCCAAGGCGCAGATGATCGCCGCCCACCTCCTGGAGGTGCACGACGACGACCTCGAATGGGACGTCGACCGCTTCCGCGTCAAGGGCGCGCCCGAGCAGTTCAAGACGATGAAGGAGCTCGCCTGGGCCGCCTACAACTCGACGCCCCCGGGGATGGAGAAGGGCCTCGAGGCGGTCGACTACTACGATCCGCCCAACATGACCTATCCGTTCGGCGCCTATATCTGCGTCGTCGACGTCGACGTCGACACCGGCGAGACCAAGTTCCGCCTCTTCTACGCGCTCGACGACTGCGGCACGCGCATCAACCCGATGATCATCGAGGGCCAGGTTCACGGCGGGCTGACCGAGGCGTTCGGCATCGCGATGGGCCAGGAGATGCGCTACGACGAGATGGCAACGTGCTGACCGCCTCGTTCATGGACTACTTCCTGCCGACCGCGGTCGAGACGCCGAAGTGGACGACGGACTGGACGACGACGCCGTCGCCGCATCACCCCATCGGCGCCAAGGGCGTCGGCGAGAGCCCGAACGTCGGCGGCGTTCCTGCTTCGCCAATGCGGTCAACGACGCCTTCGCCTTCCTCGGCGCTACGCACATCCCGATGCCGCACGATCACTGGCGGACGTGGATGGCGGCGGACCAGCTGGGATTGCACGCGGCGTAGCGGCCGGCGCGCCCCGGCCGTCGCCGGAAGGACAGTCGATGCCGCTCGCGCGTGAGGACATCGCCGAGCGTCTCGCCGGGGTCGGCTACATCGCCGACCGCGATCTGGCGACCGCGCTCTGGATGATGGACTTTCTCAGGCGGCCGCTGCTGCTCGAAGGCAAGGCCGGCGTCGGCAAGACGGAGGTGGCCAAGGCGCTCGCCGCGCTGCACGGCGCGGAGCTCATCCGCCTGCAATGCTACGAGGGCCTCGATCAGAACGCGACGCTCTACGAGTGGAACTACCAGCGCCAGCTGCTCGCCATCAAGGCGCGCGAAGCCGCCGGCGAAGGCGCCGAACGCATCGAAGAGCAGATCTTCACCGAAAAGTACCTGCTGGAGCGCCCGCTGCTGGCGGCGATCCGGCGCGCCGCTCGCCGGTGCTGCTGATCGACGAGATCGACCGCGCCGACGAGGAATTCGAGGCGTTCCTGCTCGAACTGCTGTCGGACTTTCAGGTCACCATTCCCGAACTCGGCACGATCGTCGCGGCGCGATCCCGCGCGTCGTGCTGACTTCCAACGACACGCGCGAGCTGTCCGACGCGCTGCGGCGGCGCTGCCTCTATCACTATGTGGATTTTCCCGACGCCGAGCGCGAGGCGGCGATCATCCTCGCGCGCGCTCCCGGGGTCGCGGCTGGGCTCGCCGCGCAGATCGCCCGCATGGTCGCGGCGATCCGGCGCGAGGACCTGCGCAAAATGCCCGGCGTCGCCGAGACGCTGGACTGGGCGGCGATGCTCGCCGGTCTCGCGGTCGAGGACCTGCGCGATGCGCCCGAGATCGTTCACGACACGCTGATCTGCCTCTTGAAGACGCACGAGGACCGCGCGCGCATGACCCGCGAGGCGACCGAGCGGCTGCTCGGCAAGGTCGCGTGAGGCGGGCCATGGCGGCGCGCGCTGTTCAAGCCGTCGACCTCAACCGCGGGCCGGCCGTGCGCATCGCCGGCTTCGCGGGGCTGTTGCGCGACAACGGCTTCGCGATCGGGCTCGCCGAAAGCCGCGACGCCCTGGCGGTGCTCGCCTCCGAAGCCGGCGGGCGGCCCGTCTCGCTGAGGCCGCGCTGCGGGCGCTGTTCTGCGCGACGCGCGCCGAGTGGCGGCGCTTCGACGCGCTGTTCGACGCGTACTGGCTCGGCGTCGGCGTGCGGCGCGTTCGCCCGTGCGCGACGCCGGCGAGCGCCGCCAGGCTCCGCCGAGGCCACTGCCGCGGGCGTTCGGGCCGGACGCTCCGCGACCCGGAACGCCGAGCGGCGCACGCGGCGACGACGCTCGAAGAGAGCGCGCCGCGGGGAGACGCGCGCGACGAGGCCTCGAGCGCCCGCGCCCTCGGGGCCAAGGACATCCGCCACATCGCCGATCGTGAGGAGGCGGCCAAGGTTCACGCGCTCGCCGAGCGGCTGGCGAGGCGCATGCGGGCGCGGCTGGTGCGGCGCGAACGCGCTCGGCGAAGCGGCCGGCGGCTCGACGTGCGGCGCACGATCCATCGCAGCGTCGGCCACGGCGGAACGCCGATCGATCTCGTCTGGCGGCGGCGCAAGCATCGTCCGCTGCGGCTCGTGCTGCTGCTCGACGCGTCAGGCTCGATGGAGGCCTACACCGCCTTCTTCGTGCGCTTCATCCACGCCGTGGTCGACGCCTTTCGCGAGGCCGAGGCATTCATCTTCCATACCCGTCTCGTGCACATCTCGAGCGCGCTGAGGGAGCGGGACGTCGGGCGGGCGGTCGACCGGCTCGCGCTGATGGCGCAAGGCGTCGGCGGCGGCACGCGGATCGGCGCGTGCCTCGCCGACTTCAATCGCTGGCATGCCGAGCGCGTCGTCAATTCGCGCACCGCGCTCCTCATCGTCTCCGACGGCTACGATACCGGCGAACCGCAAAGCCTACGCCTCGAAATGCGGCGGCTCGCGCGGCGGTGCCGCCGCATCGTCTGGCTCAATCCGCTCTTCGGCTGGCGCGACTACGAGCCGACCGCGCGCGGCATGCAGGCCGCGCTGCCCTATGTCGATCTGTTCGCGCCGGCGCACAATCTCGAGAGCCTCGCGGCGCTCGAACCCTATCTCGCAAGGATATGACCGATGGAACGCTCATCCGACGTGCTCGAGCTCGTGCCCTCGTTGAAGGCGAAAGGGGAAGCCTTCGCGCTCGCGACCGTCGTTCGCACGGTGGCGGCGACCGCCGCCAAGGCCGGCGCCAAGGCGATCGTGCGCGGCGACGGCACGATTTCCGAGGGCTGGATCGGCGGCGGCTGCGCGCGCGGCGCCGTGGTGAAGGCGGCCCGGGAAGCCATCGCCGACGGGCAGGCGCGGCTCATCTCCGTCCAGCCGCCCGACGTGCTTCAGGAGCACGGCGTCAGCGCCGGCGAAGAGCGCGAGGGCGTGCGCTTCGCCAGGAACACCTGCCCGAGCCACGGCACGATGGACATTTTCATCGAGCCGGTGCTGCCCCGGCCTGAGATCGTGCTGTGCGGCTCGAGCCCGGTGGCCGTCGCGATCGCCGACCTCGCCCCGCGATTTGGCTTCTCCGTGACGGCCTGCGCGCCTGCGGCCGAGCAGGGCGCGTTCTCCGACGTCGACCGGCGCATCGACGACTATCGTCTGCCAGCCTCGGGAGACGGCGAGCGGTTCATCGTCGTCTCGACCCAGAGCCGCGGCGACGAGAAAGCGCTGCACGCCGCGCTGACGACCGACGCCCCCTATGTCGCGTTCGTCGGCAGCCGCCTGAAGGCGCAGACGCTGAAGGAGGCGCTGGCAGGGCGCGGGGTCGATGAGGCGCGGCTCGCGGCGCTGCGGTCTCCGGCCGGACTCGACCTCGGCGCGATCGGCCCGGAGGAGATCGCGCTGTCGATCCTGGCCGAGATCATCGCGGTCCGGCGCGGCCGCGATCCGCGAGGGGCGCGGGCCACGACCCCGGCCTCCGGCGCGGCGGCGGGGGCTTGAGCCAGGCCCGCCGTTTCCATCGCCGTTTCGGGCGATTTCAAAGGCTTGCGGCGCCATTTCCATCGGCCCCGCTCGGGGCCCGGCCGAAGCGCGGCCGAGCGTCCCGGGCGCGAGGCAGGGTTTGCAAGTTCTACTGAAGGATTTCCAAGCCAGACTGAAGGAATTCCAAGCCCAGGCTGAACGAAATCCAAGCCGGACGGAAGGAAATCCAAATTTTTCTGAAGGAAATCCAAATCCACTTTCTCTCCGCGAATTGAGACTTATCAATGGGGTATCGCCGATTTCGCCCGAAAAGGCCCGCGCCGCGCCAATCTCCGGGCAAGGACCGCCTCCAAACCGGGCATAGGCCATCGGTCGAGCCGCTCCGGCTGCGCCAGCCCCAGTCCCCGCATTGCCGATGTCGATCGCATCCATGGGGGCCACGATAACGCCGGATTCGAGTTTCCCAAAGCAAATGTTCGAGCGATCTCCTTGAGCAGGAACCGCCGCTCGCGCGGGGTTCTCGCGCCGTGCCCTTGTGGAATGCGGGCGATCCGTCGTCCTCGGGACCCGGCAGACGGCGCGCGTCCCCTTCTCCCGCGCAGCCCGTCGTGAGACGGCGTCTTTCGCCGCCCTTTGCGGGAGAAGGGCGACCGCGGGCGCTGGAAAATCGGTTGTGCATCGGCTCGACGAACGCATGCCCTGGCGCTGGGCGAGAGAACGAGAGCGTCGTAAGTTGGGGCGTGACCGCCGCCATTGCCCGCCTCAAAGTCACGCTCAACAACGTGGAGCCCAAGGTTCTGCTCTACGACTTCGGCGACGGCTGGGAGCATGCGATCAAGGTCAAACGTCTGACGGACCCCGAACCGAACGTCGCCTATCCCCGATTGATCGAGGCCGCCGGCCGCTGCCCGCCGGAGGACGTCGGCGGCCCCTGGGGCTATGGCGCTCTGATCGAAGCTCTCGAAGATCCCGACCACGAGCAGCATGCCGAAATGCGAAGTCGGTCGGCGATGGCTTCGACCCGCAACTGTTCGACGCCGAGCCCCTGAAGGCCGAAGTTGCAGCGCTCGCAAAGCGCTGGTCGAAAAAGCCCGCCTCGAAGAAAGCACGGCCCGCCTGAGCCGCGGGCCCGGATGCTTGCCCGGCCGCCGCTGCGCCCTTGAAGAAACGCTTGGTCGTCCGCCCGGCTCGCCGGCGGTTCCCGAACGTCTCGCCGTTGCGACCGGCCGTGATCCGCGGCCCACGCGCCGCGCGCCAAGGCCGGAGGAGGCGCTTACGGGGGTTGAGCAAGCCGTCGCGGGAATTCGGTTCGGGCTTGCTTAAATCGCGCCGCCGAGGCAGACTGTCGCCGAAATCACCGGCGATCGTGCGGATATCTTAGCGGGGTCCTGCGATCAGCGTCTGCTGTGATGGTCTTCGAGCGCGGCCTGGCGGGGACGCGTGCTCGGCGCGAACGGGGAGTTCACGATGTCATGGAACCATTTCGGCGCGGCCGTCGCGGTCGCTGGACTATTGACGGGGCTCCCAATCGCCCCAGGAGAAGTCGGAGAGGGAGGCTACGGGAGAACGGAACTGTCCGGTTACGGGTCGGGCCTTTTCCGCGCGGTTAATGGGGTTTTGGTTGTGGATTTATCGGAGTCGCCGATGTCAGTGGCGGCCACGCCCGGAATACGCGCTCCTACCTGCCTGAGAATGACCCCGTGAGCGCGTATGAGGCCAATATTCCACCGACGACTAGGAGCAATATCATAAGCAGCCCGAATGCAGTAGACCGTTTATTTCTCCAGTCAATCTATGACAAAGGCAATTCCAACAATAGTGGGACTTTCGCGAACGCGTCGGGCGCCCGTCGGTTTCGACGCCGACCCTATCGTCGAGGGCGCCGACGTCGCGTCCACGTCCAACGTCGACGTTGCGTGCGGAAGGCTGCGCGCGGTGCGGCGGGGAGGTTGCGCGAGCTTCCGCCAGCCGACCGAAATTGCTCGTTGCCTTGTTCTCGAGGACCTTCTTCCCCAAGGGCGGATCGGTCCGCCCGCGACATCAGGTCGCGGGGATCGGACGACAGAGGGACGCGCCTCTACTGACGGCCTCGACAATTCAACACGGTTGGCGCATCCCTTCGCTTTGACATCGAGCGGGCGGAGTTCGTCGGGATTGCGGTCAAGAGCCGGTCAGTCTCGATGTGCGCGAGGCGCGCGGCGTTACGGTGTGGTCCCAGGGAAAAGGGAATTGAGGGCGCGTTACCTTGATCCGCTCCAATCCGGATACAAGAGCCGTTTTGCATTCGCCGATCATCCTGTGAATTGGCTCGACGAACTCATGCCCAGGAACTGGGCGCGAGGACGAGAGCGTCGTAAGCTGGCGGCATGAACGCCGCCATTGTCCGCCTCAAAGTGACGCTCGACGACGTAGAGCCCAAGGTTCTGCGTCGGATCGAGGTTCCCGCCGATATCAAGCTCGACCGGCTGCATCTGACCCTGCAGGCCGCATTGGGCTGGACGAACGGCCACCTTTACGAAATCCGCGCCAAAGACGCGCGTTTCGGCCTTCCCGACCCCGACTGGCCCGACGGACCGCTCGACGCCCGCAAGGCGAGGCTCATCGACCTTCTCGAAGACGCCCGGATCAAGACGCTCCGCTATCTCTACGACTTCGGCGACGGCTGGGAGCATACGATCAAGATCGAAGGTCTAGCGGACCCCGAACCGGACGTCGCCTATCCCCGATTGATCGAGGCCGCCGGCCGCTGCCCGCCGGAGGACGTCGGCGGCCCCTGGGGCTATGGCGATCTGATCGAAGCTCTCGAAGATCCCGACCACGAGGGCCATGCCGAAATCAGGAGTGGGTCGGCGACGACTTCGACCCGCAACAATTCGACGCCGAGCCCCTGAAGGCCGAAGTCGCAGCGCTGGCGAAACGCTGGTCGAAAAAGCCCGCCTCGAAGGCGGCGCGACGCGCATGAGCCA